>CATQIJ010000023.1 GCA_958296345.1 uncultured Rhizobiaceae bacterium | reverse complement strand
ATTTCAAAATTAAGTGATACAGATTGGGTTCCAAACCTAATTCTAGCTGATCAGCATTTGAATGATGGTGACCTTGGTACAGTTGCTATTCAATCGGCCCGTGACTATCTGAATCAAGAAATTCCAGCTCTCATCATTACAGCCGACCCTACAAAAGCAATTCATAAAAGCGTCAAACAAATGGGTATTGAGCTTATGCATAAACCCATCAAGCCTGCGCAACTGCGGGCTTTGATGAGCCATATATTTAATGAATAGAATTATGTTTCGCTGTCGAATAAATTTCCAAAGCCATTAGTATAGAGTTTTGAAATTTCCATGGCAGCTTGGGTTCGGTTGTTGACTTCAAGTTTCTTCAAAATCTCAGAAACATGCGCTTTAACCGTCGTTTCACCAACCTTTAGTTCAAAAGCAATTTGCTTATTTAGAAGACCATCGCGAATCATGTTGATCACACGCAACTGTTGAGGAGTAAACGATTTAAATTTAGCAAGAATTTGAGCTTGCTCTTCATGATCAGGTGTATTTTTTTCAGAAGGCTCATGATAATTTTTGGGAAGAAAAATGTGCCCGTTCATAACAGCTTTAATTGCTGATGTTAGCTCATCCTTCTTAGTTGATTTAGGAATAAAACCTGCTGTTCCATAAGAAAGAGCCGTTTGTATAATTTCATTATCCTCATGCCCAGAAACAACAACGATCGGCAAACGCGGATACAAAGTACGTATTTCTAATAACCCTTCAAAGCCAACCGTATCTGGTATTTTCAAATCTAAAAGAGCAAGATCAAAAGGTTCTTGAGTTTGCAAAACGTCTAGGGCTTCTGATAGTGAAGATGTCTCGATAATTTCGGATTTGTCATAGGCAATTTGAACAGCACTATGAAGCGCTTCTCTGAATAAAGGATGGTCATCTATTATTAGAAATCTTGACACTAAGTCTGCCCATTCGACTTGTTTTTTTTTGCATACATGATTGAATGCCAATCAACTTAAGTAGAAAGGATTAGGGCCTGAAAGTAAAGCCTCCAGGCCCCTAAGGCTTTTTAGTTTGCGGATGCAAGCTGTTTAGGAAGCTTGAAAGTCCAAAGCGTTCCACCTTGATTAAGGTAGTTTACTTTCTTTGCAACTTCACCACCCCATAACGGAACAGCGCCACCCCAACCAGACATGACGGAGACATATTGTTCACCATCTTGTTCCCAGGTAACTGGTTGACCAACAATCCCAGAGCCCGTTTGGAATGACCAAAGTTTCTCACCAGTTTCATCATCAAACGCGAGGAATTCACCTTCAGGTGTGCCAGTAAAGACAAGTCCGCCAGCTGTCGTCATGACGCCAGCCCAAAGTGGGGCATTATTCTTATACTCCCATTTGATTTCACCTGTATCAGGATTAATAGCCTTAAGAGATCCAATGTGATCTTCAAAAATCGGCTTGATGGTAAAACCAGAACCTAGATAAGCTGCGCCTTTTTTGTAAGTTACAGGCTCATTCCAGATATCCATACCCCATTCGTTAGATGGAACATAGAAGTTACCAGTCTTGGGAGAGTGGGACATTGGCATCCAGTTTTTACCACCAAGGAAGGAAGGTACTGCGAAGACTGTTTCGCCTTTCTTGCCATCAGCAGCAGCTGATGGGTCGCCAGGACGATTATCTTCATTAAACATTGGGCGGCCATTTTCATCAATACCTTTTGCCCATGTGATGTTCTTTACAAATGGGGTAGCAGAAACGAATTTACCATCTTCACGATTAAGAACATAGAAGAAACCATTACGATCTGCAGTGGCAAAGCGCTTGTTTCCTGTACGATCGGTGTATGCAACAACTTCGTTTACACCGTCAAAGTCCCAGCCTTCACGCGGTGTTGTTTGAAAATGCCATTTGATTTCGCCAGTTGCTGGGTCGATACCCAAACGGCTGGCTGCGTAAAGGTTGTCACCTTCTGTACCTTCTGGCTTACCTGCCGCACGAAGCCACGAATTCCAAGGCGCAGGATTACTAGTTCCAAAGATAAGTGTATTGGTATCAGCGTCATATGAGCCGCCAAGCCAAGTAGCACCGCCACCTGTTTTCCAAAGATCACCAGGCCAAGTGGCGTTAAGCGTACCTGTCATGGTAGTTTCATTACCGTTCAATGTACCCATATGGCCTTCGATAACAGGGCGTGTCCATACAAGATCACCAGTTTCGGCATCACGTGCTTGCACTTCACCAACAATACCAAATTCACCGCCAGAGTTACCCGTAACGACAAGGCCATTTACGATTATTGGCGCTGCGGTATAAGAATAACCAGCTTTATAGTCGCCAAGTTTTTTGCGCCAAGCCACTTTACCAGTTTTTGCATCCAAAGCTACAATACGTGCATCAAGCGTTCCAAAGTAAACTTTATCACCATAGATTGCAGCGCCACGATTCACAACATCGCAGCAAGGTAAAATACCTTCTGGTAAACGTGCATCATATTGCCAAACTTCTTTGCCAGTCTTTACATCAATCGCATACATACGAGAATATGAACCCGTAACAAACATCAATCCATCATGAATAATTGGCTGTGCTTCTTGCCCACGTTGCTTTTCTCCTCCAAGAGAGAATGCCCATGCAGGCAAAAGATTTTTGATATTATCTTTGTTTAACGTTGTTAATGGTGAATGGCGTTGTAAATGACGACCCATACCATTTGTTAAAATACTTGTTGTTGTTGCGGTATCATTAGCTAGATCAGCTTCTGTTACCCCTTCAGCCATAGCTGTTGACATTGTCAACGCTGCAGCAAAACCTGCAATAATTAGCTTTTTCATTTCTTCCTCCATAGAATGTAACGAATTATTTCTTAAACGGACTCCCACCATTTCAAGAATGGTAGCTTAAGAATTCTTGACTAGCAATTGGTACGAACCTGTACCTTGGTACACGTTGGCGAAGTGCCAAAAAAAACGGGTAGCATAAAAAAAGAGGTATACGTCATGAGAAAAACAAGCTTAATATTTGCTGCATTTATATCCGTATGCACGCTAAATAACGCAAATGGCGAAACGCTTAATGGGCAAAAAAACATTAAGTTAGTTGAGATATCTGGCAAAGAACACATCGTTGGTGAAATTACTTTTGTAAAAAAAAATGACTCATCAACATATAAAATTTCTTGGAAGGATGAGACTTTCAGTGAACACTTTCTTTCCATGCGCCCCTTTAAGTGCTTCGAGGGGACGATAAAATATTGGTGCCGTGTCGCCTACCCCTATGAAATTAAAAAAACGGTTACAGAAGACGACTTAACTGATCTAGAATACGACCTGATGTTCATTTGGAAAGGCTCAACGGAGTACGGGATTAATATGTGGAATGGTGTTTATTACCAGATGGAAGTTGAGGGTAATAAAATTGTTGGCCGTTTAAATGAAATTGATATGGACAAGCTTTCTGCACCACCAGAAAAAGGCAACTTAAGACCTGTCGAAGAATATGATTTAGAACCAGCCGAGCCAGAAAGTCATTGGTTACCTAAGCTTATCATTGAATAAACTTAATAAAGTCTCTTCTCAAATTTCCAGCTATCTGCATCAGGCGTTACGACTTCAGGATCGTAATCACCAGCTTGTAATTGCTTTGCAGCCTTTACGCCTTGTTTAGCAGCTCTATCTACATAGGCTCTGCCCAACACATCGTTTTGTTCAACGCCATAACCACGAAGCAAATCTAAACCGTGATTGAACATACCGATAGGATCTCCTAATTCGGCAGCTTTTTTATCCCATTCTGCAGCAGCTTCAGGGTCTTCATCTGCTCCCAGACCATTTTGCGCCATATAAGACATCCAGGTCATAGTACCTGTCCAGCCTTGTTTTGCGCATTCTTCGAAAAGCATACGTGCTTTTTCATGATCTCCTTTTTTGACCATGAAATAACCCTGCGCACAAATCACCATATTCACATCACCGCGCGATGCTTTTTCTAGGGATTTACTGATGGACATTTCATCAGGATTTAACTCGCCACCAGTAGTATCAAATTCATCAACAGCAATAGAGGGAGATGAAACTAATACATTCAGGAACAAAGAAATAAGCAATTTTTTCATACTGCATAAATACCATAAATTAGAGCAGTATTCTACTTGGCCTTTCGGGCGAGGCCACTTCTGACTGGATCGTAGCCCAATACGCTTGCAAGAAAAAAGACTGCTAAGGATAGTAAAACAACAACAAATGTAAGACTATTAAACTGACCATACAAAGCAAATCTCAGCATTTCTACCGCATGAGAAAATGGATTCCATGCGCAAATATCTCTCAACAAAACTGACGCTTCTGCCATCTTCCAAAGCGGATAAAGCGCTGTAGATAAAAAGAACATTGGGAAAATAACAAAATTCATTACGCCTGCAAAATTCTCTAACTGCTTGATAGTTGCAGAAAGGAAAAGCCCTAAAGCACCAAGCATTAATCCGTTTAATAGTAAAACTGGCAAAGCCAATAAGTATCCATAAACTGGGAATGTGATCCCAGCTATGGCAGCTAGCGTTAAAAAACAGTACACTTGGATAATTGAAACCAATGTTCCTGCAAGTAGCTTTGAAAAAAGCAACCACCATCGCGGGATAGGGCTGGTTAGAAGCAATCGCATTGAACCCATTTCACGATCATAAACTAAGCTCAAAGAAGATTGCATTCCATTAAAAAGCTGAACCATGCCGCATAAACCAGGAACGATATAGACTTCGTAGGTTATATACGTTTCGTAAGGCGGTGTAATAGAAAGGCCAAGTGCTGCACGAAAGCCTGCAGCAAAAACAATCAACCAAACTAATGGGCGTACAAGTGAAGCAATGAAACGGCCTCGCTGCGAAACAAACCGCAGGGCTTCACGTTTTATAATCGCCCAAGTGCTGGTAATTGTATGTTTCATGATGAATGGCTTTCTATGAGCTCCGCGAAGGTCTTGCCTAACGATTTCTTGCCAGTAATCTTTTTACAAATATCGTTTTTTAATACGATACCATTATGTAAAATGATCAATTGATCATCTGGCAAAACTTCATCAACTAAATGTGTCGCCCATAATACAGTTAGCCCTTCTTTCTCTACAAGCTGATGTGCGTAGCTTGTAATCATGCTTCTGGTTTGCGCATCAAGTCCAACTGTTGCCTCATCAAGTAAAAGAACTTCTGGTTTATGTATTAAAGCTCTGGCAATTTCCATTCTGCGTCGATGACCACCATTTAGCCCCCTCACTTTTTCTCCTGCTCTTTCCTGCATACCAAGTTGCGTCAAGGCATCATGAATATTTTGGCTAGCTTCTAAGCCTGATAGTCCTTGCAAAGCTGCTGCATAAGTTAGGTTTTGATAAACTGACAAATCCAAATCTAATGTAGGTTGTTGAAAAACTACTCCTATTTTTGATAAGGTATGTCGTGGATTTTTTAGAAGATTTTCACCAGAGATATTTATTTCACCAGATGAGGGAACAAACAGTCTTGTAAGCAATGCGAAGAGTGTAGACTTACCAGCGCCATTGGGACCAAGCAGCGCACAAAATGTACCCTTATGTACAGAAAAACTAATATCATTTAGAGCTTTTTTACTACCATAAAAATGGGATAGTCCTTGAACTTCTAAACCTTCACTCACTCGATAATTATCTCCACTTTTTGTAAGTCACTCCCTGGTACGCCAAAACTGTAAGCTCCAGGCTTGATTGCAAGGAAACTAATTTCTACAGTGCCAGCTTCATCAAACTCAAGACTATCGACACCAAGTGGCCTAATCTCTATGCCTTCAATTACGATTTCGTCTATCCAGATAGCTCGAAAAAAATCAGCACCAGCAAGTGCTAACTCCTGACTTCCATCGGCTGTAATTTCTAGTTCGTAATATTTACCAGATTGTAGTTTAATCTGCTTTTCTTTGAGCAGAGGTTCGCCAGAAGAAAGCGTCAATTCAGGTATCTCACCACGGTTCTTTTTTGATAAAACACCTGCCTGCCCAAAACCATCAGCGTATGCAAGTGTCGAGAAACCAAATATAAAAGTCGTAATTAAAAGAAGAGTTTTCATTTTTTTCCTATCCTGAAGTTGGTCTAAATGCAGCACCCCATGGGAATCTGCCTACCTTAATACTTTTTGTTGCCTTCAAACTATCGACATCGATGATTGTTACATCACCAGATACGCCATTGGTTGTGAAAAGCTTTGTTTCATCAGCGTTAAAAGCCATATGCCAAACACGTCTTCCAACCAATATATAATCTAGTACCGTGTATGTTTTAGGATCAACCACAGCAACGTGATTTGAAGGGCCAAGCGCTACAAATACATACTTGCCATCTTTCGTTTTTTCAAAACCTACAGGTTGAATTTTATCCCGGTGAATTCCAGATATCTCGAAGCTAATCTTTGCTTTTTCTTTTTTGGTTTCTGTATCAAAAACTGTTATCGTTCCACCAATCTCTGCACTAACCCAAAGTTCAGAGCCATCATGCGCGAACTCAGCGTGTCTTGGGCGTTGATCCACTAGTGAGTTTGCCACAATTTTTTGTGTTTCCGTATCAATCCAATGCGCCATGTTGGTCGTTTCAGAGGTTGTAATAACTGTCTTACCATCGGGTGAAACAGCCATACCTTCTGGCTCTATTCCCACATCAATTTGCGCTATGACTTTACGTGATTCAACATCGACAACAGTTGTAATGGCATCATCTTCATTCGCTATATATAAAAGCTTGTTATTTGGATGAAGTACGAATTGCTCGGGGTCTTCACCAGAAGGAAGTTCGTGCAGAACCTTGCCTGTTTTTGGGTCTATGACTTGGACTGTATCGCTATCAGAGGCGCATACAAAAACAACTGAGTAGTCATGCGCAAATATAATTCCACGCGGACGCTCACCGACTTCAATCGTTCGAATGACTTCTTCAGTTTCAACATCGATAATACTAACGGTATCGTCTTTTTCATTGGTTACCCAAATCTCATCTGCCAATACAGACGTGGATAGAAGTGATAGAGTGAGTAAAGTGATTAATCGCATGTCTTATTCCGTAAATGCAGTGCAAGAAGATTCTTGTTTATCAAGTCCTAAGGTATCCAGTTCGTTACGTTGGTGTAAAAAACCCTCAAGAGGCGCCATGGCAACCACCGCTCTTGAATGAGAAAGCGGGATAGGTTGGCGCATTTGCCCATTCCATTTTCTATAGGTTAAAGGCCTACCTTTAAAACCACCTAATGCAAATTCATCTGAGAGCATATAGTCTCTAATTTTCATCACATCTGATGTGTCTGTTCGTGTGACAGATTCTCCAATGGTTCTAACTGCAGCCCATGCAGCATAATCAATTGATCGCATCAGTCGGTTTTTTGCTTTTTTAAATCGACTTTGTAATTGTGCAGCACCATGTTGTTCAACAGAAGCACTCCAAGAAGAGGGGATAACACCTTCTGATCCTGCAACTGGTCTTGGTATCCAAGTATTATAAATTACATAACGCCCGAAATCACCAAGTTCATCTGCAATGATTAACATATCATGGTCTGGCATATCTTGTGTGAAAAGCGGAACTTCTTTTGCAGCATTTCGGCGCATATCAGCATCAAAAGCCCATTCTTTTTTGTCTACTATTTCAAGGCCAAACTTATTTGCAGATTTTTTAAAGGCTAAAAGATAGGCACGATCTGTTTCATGAACACCATGAATGAGTGACCACTTAGACCAACGTTTTTTTACAGCAAACTGCGCAAGGGCATCTGACAACATATTTCGAGATGGCATTGTATGAAATAAATTGAGACTACAAGCTTCATCTCTCAAATTTGCATCAAGTGAACTTACATTAAAAAGGATTGCATTTTCAGCTTCAGGTAATTTGCTTATTTCTAGAATGCTCTTCATAGGTGCATTTAGTAAAAGATAAGGACTTAGCGAAAGCAATTCTTTGGCAGCGCTTAAAACATCTTCATCTTCTTTTACAATTCGGCTTTCAAGTTTGTAATTATGCCCCAGAAACTTACCAGTAGTCGAATTATCAACAAGACCAACCTGAGCACCAGCTAAACCCTCATCTTCAGGCACTTCGTCTAAGTTAGAAAGTATTGGAGGCCTTGGAACTACCTGTTCAAGGTATCCAATGTTGATATTTTCTTCTGCGCGAGGCTGTACTATATACATGCAAAAGCACAGCACAAAACAAACAACTCGCAAAAACATTAACTTCCTCCATATTCCACGCTTCAAATACAATCATAAAAGAGGCGAATTTTGCAAGCATATTAATCCGGTCGGCATACTGTTCTTAAGTACAGTTGCTTGCCATCATTCTATCGCTTAGGTTTGTCAAAATTCATTGGAGGATGAAATGCGTTTCAATAAATATGCATTGCTTTTTTTAAGCCTTACGACAGCAGGAATGGCTTCCGTTTCACTTAATTATGTCAACGCCCACGGTGATGTAACACCACAAGCAGTTGATACTGCAGAACTTCCTGATATTGGCGAAGATTGGCTCGAAGAAAACCCTTGGCGCGACCCTGCCAGCAAAGAATGGGCAGCAGCGATTAAAATTGGTGCATCTGGGTACAATCAAAACTGTGCTAGGTGCCACGGCTTGGAAGTAATTTCAGGAGGGCTTGCACCTGACCTTCGATATCTTGAAGCCAATATTGACGGGGATGAATGGTATCTGGAGCGCTATCAATTAGGTTACACTCAAAATGGTACAACTAAGATGCCAGCTTTTGGTGAACTGTTAGGCCAAAAGCTGCTTGGGCAATTAGAACTTATATTGAAACACGCCCTGATGATGGTGCTTTGGATGATTATGCTACACGCTTAAAAGAAATTCGCGACCAACTTAAAAGTTATATTGCTGATGGTAAAAGCTTGAGCGATGTAGCCACAGAAATTACACCGTTGGTTGCTGAGATGGATAAAATTGCTAAATCTATTGAGACTGGCTCTGAAGCCCCTATCGCGGATTCAGCTGCATCACGAGCAGTGACTTATTTAACTGGAAAAGATGCAGATTTATCTAATGCAGTGGAAGCCTTGACCGTCGGTCTTTCAGCTGCACAATAAGTAAATGAGCTCATTTATCTATCGCCTAACTTGTATTGCCTTATTGACGTTTATCAGCGTCTTTGGGCAATATTTTTTTATGTCACCCGCGCAAGCTCAAGCAAACAATTGTGAAAATGTTAAGTTTGGTTTGGGCATTATCGCAAACCGCAAAATACTGGGCGTGATATATTAGGTAAGAGCCTGGATGACCTTCAAGAGCAAGGCTGGATGCGATTTGCTGTCTATACAGACTTCCCTCCTACTCCTATCTAAAAGATGGCAAGTTAGTTGGTGTTGATATTGATGTTGCATATTTAATTGCAAAAGAACTTGGCGTTGAAGCTCGGTTTTATGAAGCTGCGGCAGGCGAAAACGTTGATGCCGATTTGCGCAATCATGTTTGGAAAGGTGGTATCGTTGGCGGTGCCGTTTCCAATGTGATGATGCATATACCATATAATCGTGAGCTTGTTTGCCGTAATGAGCAAGTTGTTTTAGGCGGACAATACTTTAATGAAACAATAGCCATCGCTTATGCAAAAAAAGAATATGAAGATGGTGGCCCAGTCCCCGCCTATTTTCGGTTTGATGAAGTTGGCGTTGAAAATGATACTATTTCGGACTTCTATCTTTCTAGTGTTTTTGGCGGGCAATTAATTCCAAAAATGAAACGTTATAAAAGCACAAAAGAAGCCATGATAGCGTTGGACGTCGGCGAGGTGAAAGCAGTTATGGGTCCTCTAGGACAATTAGAGCATGGGTTAACTAAAAAGCTTGCTGTCCATACGCCGCCTCTTCCCGGCCTTGCCATTGGAAAGTGGACGCTTTCTCTGGCTACTAATTTTCGCTGGAGGCCGTTAGGTTACGCCGTTGATGATGCAGTTGTTGCTGCTATTAATGATGGACGTATGGAGGCCATTTTCAAAAAGCACGGACTTACGTTTACAAAACCAAATTGGTAAGCAAGTCTAATTATCCAATGTGATGAACTTCACCATTTATATCTTTTAAAATAACTCGCTGAATAATTTGATCTGTCACTAGTCTTTGAGCAAGTTTGGTATCTCTTGTTAAAGCCAATGCGGTTGAATACCCATCGGCGTGTGTAGCATACTTGGCAATGACACTTACGGTATCCCATTTTGCAATATGCTTTTTCCCATCTGGATGAAAAATATGACTTGTTCCATCGGGGAAACTATATCCTGATGGAGATGAGGTTGCTATTGCCTGATTACGTATAGTAGCAATATCAAAAACTTCACCTTCGGCATCTGCAATGCCTATGAGCGCGTTTTCGTCACCAGCGCTATATTCACCAATATTTATCAACGCGTGTTTATAGCCAAACAGATCAAGTTCCTGTCGTACTTGGTCTGTAATAAACCCTTGAGCAATACCATTAAGCGTAAGCGCCATGCCTTTTTGCGCAAATGAAATTTGGTTAGTAATTGACGTATCAACTTTTATAATACCAACCAAAGCTTTGGCTTTTTCCAAATTAATTTGTGCAGGATACCCTTGAGCTTTTGCGTAAACTTCAAACAAAGGCTGAATGGTTGGATCAAACAGGCCATCTGTGAATTGATTAATTAATTTTGATTGCTCCACTAATGAAGATATTGAAGGGCCGTCGTCTCTTTGTAGCTCCAAAAAACTATGTTGATTTAGTCGTGAAATACTAGAATTCGGATTGTAAATCGAAAGCTGTTTTTCGTGTTTTTTTATAATTTTTAAAGCAGCATTGATTGCAGTTTGCGTATCAGACTTATTGCCATAAACCTTGATAGAAGCTTCTGCCCCAAGCACAATACCACTCCAAACAACAGGTTCACTTGCTGCAGATGAATATACACTTTGAGGAATAAGAGCAGCCGTACTGGTAGCAGCTGTAATTTTTATAAACCGCCGTCTATTAAAGTTGGTCATTTTGCGCCTGCCTTCACAAGTTGCAGTATCGGTTGACCTAACCCACTAGACTTTAGCTTTGTGCCTTTTGCTGCAAGAACCAAAGGCACACATTGCTCATCGCTATCGTGTATGGTCACGCAATCAAGACATTGGAAACATTCATCATACCTGATTTCGCCAGTTTTCTTAATTGCATTATAGTCACAACTTACCTTGCAAAGCTGACAAGGACTTCCGCATTCTATGCGTCTAGGTATCCATTTTTGAATTCGTAATAACCCTCCGATAGCCATTACAGCACCAAGCGGGCAAACATATCTACAAAAGCCTTTGAAAATAAACATGCTTAAAATCAACAAGCCAACGGCATAAGCAACATAGTACCACTCCCGTACGAAGTAGACGGTTATTGCCGTCTTGAAAGGCTCTATTTCTATAAGCTTATCATTAAGCGCAGGTGCAGCAAATGCGGCGTACAGCATTCCTGCCAGAACAAGATATTTAGTATAGCGGAGCCAATAATCAAGCTTTTCTGGTACGCGAATTTGCTTAATTCCGATCATCTCACCAAGCTTACTTGCAAACTCCTGCATTGCACCAAAAGGGCATAGCCAGCCGCAAAATAATCCTCGCCCCCATAAGATAAATGAGATAATAACCGCCGCCCAAATCAACAGCGAAAACGGATCATAGGCTAAAAATTCAAGGCTCTGGCCTTGAAATAAACTGCGTATTACACCAAGCACGGTCGCGATTGACAATTGTCCCTGCCCCCACCAGCCTATAAAACCAATAACAATCGCAAGAATTGTGAAGCGAATAGAAGTATAATTAGGCAAGGATGCAAACCATTGCATACGCCCAAGCATCAACCAATATAAACCAATTAGACCAATAGAAAGTGCAGCTAAATCTGGAGCGCGTTGCTCAATGGCTTGTCGCCAAGGTGGCGCAGGTGCCTCAACGGTATCTGTCTTGAAAAACCGTTCATCAGTCATATGCGAGATTGTAAAATCGCGCGTTCCAATTTCTGGCTGGAACACACCATGCTCGCGTATTGCACGTACAGATAATTGCCACTCTTGTGTTGGGTCAAATCCAAGCCTACGATCTGTACGCAAAATCATTGCCACTTCGCCTGGCACCCCGTTTGCAAGTTCGACATCAAGGTCTGCATCACGTAGAGCAACCGGGAATTTATTTTGTTTGGCAAAAATTAAATCAGGACTGGTATTTCGTATAAAATCAGGCCCAACTAAACCATGTCTTCCAGCATCAATCACTAAAATGGGCTCATCATTGTCTGATATTTCTTTGAACCGCTCAAGTTCTTCAAAACTATCTTTGGATAAGACAGCTTTTGCAATTGATGCTGGGCCTAGATCAACCACCCATAAATCAAGATAAGGTTCATCAGGGAAGTCAGCAGCCTCTGCATCATCATCTTCCCAAGTACTATCGTTGAAAGCTTTTTGCACATCTGCATTGGTAACGAGCTTTCGTTTCGCTAATCCTTGCTCAACAAGAGAAACCCAATCCAGCTCTTCTACATAATCAGGATCAGGTCGGGTTGGCTGTCTTGCAGCTATCCCTGCCATTTTTTCGCGTGCAATGGCAAAAGATGCAGCCAGAATAGTTTCATGCGCAATACGAACACTCGCAGTAGCTTTTGTAACACCATCTAAATAAATCAGCGAGCTGCCTTTACTCTTTCCACCGTAAGGCACGCCAACAACAAGCGTATCAGTAATAGATAGACCACGATATTGCGTTACAAAATTATGAAACAACGCTTCACTAAGGCCTGAGACAAAAATAGGTTCGTTATGGGTAATTATCTCTGCATTTATAAACTTACCTTCAAGTGTCACCTGAACGAACAGATTAATTACCGCACCTGAAAATCCAGGTAATGGGGCAAGCTGTTCTGTTTCAAAACCATATCCCGCAACCCGGCTATAAAGATTTATTAACTCCCATACACCAGGCTTAATTTCCTCGCCAATATCATAAGGGGGCCTTAAATACGAAAAAGCCTGCTCTCTATTTAAAGTTTGGGCAAACGCTTGATTGCTTGAAGCAGAAACACACTGAAAACCAGCAATCAAAAAGAATATGCTAATGAATTTTAATGTGATCCAGAACCGTGAAGCCATAGGCCATATTTTTCTAATCGAATTGATTGGTCAAGGGCTTTATAGTTCATAGGCATGATTTTGGCCTGCACTTTAGTACAGTATTGAATATCTGAACTAAGCAAATTTGAGATGTTCTCGCTCAATAAATTCAGGTGGTTTACCTAACATAGAAACGAGCGCATCAATTTCTCCTCGCTCTTGGCGCCAACCAAGATGGGCTTGTTGATGAGCAAGGCTTTCCCAAACTTCGTGCACAATAAACGGCATATTTTTTTCATCTGCGGAACAAGATATCAGCTCAGCGCCTTTATAGGCAGCCGTGTCAGGTAATATCGCTGTTAAAGTTGCGTGCAATTTATCGTAATTTTCACGGTCTTTAGCCGTCAAATGTAAGTCTATCACTACACACATGTTTTCACTCCTCCACTGATTAAGTCAAAAGGGTGGTGTGAATTTATATAAAGAGCAAGTAGAAATTTAACTATTTAGTACAATGAGCGATAGGTCATAACTAACTGGTCGCCTAATAGAATGGTGCATATTTCCAGTTGTCACTATCAGGAGTGACTTCATCCAGATCATAATCTGCACCTTTCAGACGCTTGGCAATTGCTAACCCATCCTTGGCAGCTTGATCTATAAAGCTGCGACCTGCAACTTCATCCTTGGCAATGCCATGCCCTCGCATTAAATTCAATCCGTGATTAAACTTCCCAACCGTGTCACCGGCCTGAGAGGCGCGGCGATCCCATTTGGCAGCAGCGTCGGGGTTGTAGTCACCACCCAGACCGTTGTCTTCTCGATGGCTCATCCAAGTCATTGCCTTGGTGTAACCTGCTTCTGCGCATTGTCTTGAGAACTTACGTGCAAGTTTTTGGTTGGTATATTTAGTGACGTTATATCCTAAAGCGCAAGTAACAGAGTCTGTAACTCCCATCTCAATCTTGCGTTTTAACATTTGAACGCCAGTATCTTGAGGATTGAGAACACCAAAATTATCTTCGATTGTTACTGGCATTTCGGCATGGCTAATATTTGTCATAATAAACATAGCGAGTGTCAGTACAAATCTTCGCATATTCATGTCCTCCTTGTTTGGAAGATAACATTGTACTCAGATCAACTCATCACCGCTTTAGTCATAAGATACTTTATCTCCACCAACTACCCTGCCTTATGCTGGGTTAAAGCCTCAACCAATGAGGCGGTTGAACACTTAATAGCTATTCAAGGCTTGATGGCAACTTCGAAAAGCAGACATTTAGCACGGTACTTTGTCCGATAGGTTTCTCTGCATGGTAAACGCATTAGCATTAAATGATGTTTCCAATATGGATCAAAAGTGGCCATCCCCACTCAAAAACACCTTCCCTACTAACTTGCTATAAATCGCTGTTCTCGAAATTTAATTCCCTGTTACTTGCAATAAAGAATCCATGGATAACATTCTGTAATCATGTGGTAGTTTCCGATAGTAGAGAGGAAAAATGATAACAATCATGAAATTTCCCTGTAAATTCCCATAGAACAGGGAAATGACTATTTGACTGGTTCGCACCGAGACTGTCAGTCCGCCAGTCAGTTACAAGCAAACTGAGTAGCCTTATACCCCTAGCAATTAATGCTGTTATTTCCCCAGCTTAGTAGGATATATCTCTTATTACCGTAGCGGAGATACTAAGTTTGGAGACGATACTCGGGCATTATATGCATAAGTCTCCCGAGGCTCTTTTTGCCGCTACGGTTCTTTTTGGTAGAACTCGAAGCTACAACGACAAAACTGACTAACATGTGCTTTTGCGATGAGCGTGATCAACTGCTTATCAGGTTTGGGTTTTCCTGATTCATTTCCATGACTTATATCCATGTTATCAGAGTTTGATTCATTGGCTTTATCTGTTGCGAGATATAATAACTGTATCGAGCACAATCATATTACAGGATATTCTTGGGGTGGGACGTTGGTTGAATGGGCGTTTCTATCTTGCTTATGAAGGTTTCATAACAGCGGCTTTCCTATACTTCCTTATCGTACTGTTCTACAAGCACTTGGCCCCATAAGACAGCCCAACCGCCTTTTGCCGCTATCCATCGCGTGCCAACGAGAATACATTTTTGCGAAGTCATCTCGTGCTTCCCTCTGATAGAATTTCGATATCTGTTTCGGTGATTTCTCTACGCGTTAAATGCCCTAAATAGCGGCGTTCCAGCCAGCGAAAAATCCAAGTAATGCAAAGTACGATAAGGAAGTATAGGAAAGCCGCTGTTATGAAACCTTCATAAGCAAGATAGAAACGCCCATTCAACCAACGTCCCACCCCAAGAATATCCTGTAATGTGATTGTGCTCGCTACGACTGAGCCGTGTAGCATGAATATAACTTCATTTGAGTATGCTGGAATTGCCCGCCGAAAAGCTGAAGGCAAAATAATGCGTCGCATTCTGCTTCGATATGAGTGTCCTGTAGCAATAGCTGCTTCGACTTCCCCCTTGGGTGTATCGATTATCGCGCCTCGAAGAAGCTCTGTAGAATAGGCTGCTGTATTAAGAGTAAATGCAATAAATGCACACCACCATGCTGACGAAAGAATTGGGTCCCACAACCAACTTTGGCGGATTGCTTCAAATTGACCCAAGCCGAAATAAATTAGATAAGTTTGAACCAGAAGAGGCGTGCCGCGAAAAATGTATGTGTATGCCCACACGATCGGATTGAAAATTGGATGGGAGGACGCTCGTGCAATTGCCATTGGAACTGCCAACAACCCACCGACAATTAACGCGAGAACGGTCAGGTTCAAGGTCATCCAAACGCCATAAAGAAAGCGGTCAAAATTCTCAACAATCAAGGATATGTCAAGAGGAATGTAGGAGAGAAAATTTTCCATGTCAGGCCCTCACAACACCGCGACTATAGTGCCTATCAAGCGCGCGCAAAGCTATGTCTGAGATGGCCGTTAGAATTAAATAAATAAAGAGTGCGGCGGCCATGAAGGTAAAAAGTTGCCCTGTAGAACGCCCTGCAGTGAAAGCATTGTAAACAAGGTCTTGCAATCCGATTACCGAAACAAGTGCTGTCGTCTTTAATTGAACTAACCAGTTATTGGTGAACCCTGGAAGGGCGTAACGCACCATTTGCGGCCATATAATATGACTGAAAATTAGTAGGCGTGGCATTCCGCAGCTAATCCCTGCCTCAATTTGCCCGCGCGGGATTGCCATGATTGCGCCGCGAAACGTCTCGGTGAAATATGCACCAAAGATTACGCCGATGGTTCCTACACCAGCAATAAATTGGCTGATTTCCAAATACCCCCAAAGACCAGACATCTCGCCAATGGCATTGATGGTTACCTGACCTCCGTAAAAAACAAGCATGATTAAAACCAAATCAGGAATGCCGCGAACCACTGTTGTGTAAACATCAGCAGTTTTCTGCGCTACGCGATTGCCCGACAGCTTTGCCCAAGCGCCAAGAAGCCCTAAAAGGACAGAAATTATCAGAGAAACCAGAGCAAGTTTAATAGTCATCAATGTGCCAGCCAAGAGCTGTGATTGGTACTCGAGAATTAGCTCCATGCTCAGTCCTTCAGTTGCAAATTTGGAGCCGCGCTTGGCGGCTCCATAGGTTAATTTTAGTTTGAATTAGGAAGTGCACCATAAATATCAAACGGGAAATACTTTCCGTTGATTTTTGCATATGTACCATCCGCACGAATAGCTAGAATGGCAGCACTAATCCCATCGCGGAGCTCTTCTTCGTTCTTACGAACAGCAATGCCGACGCCCTCACCATAGCATGGCACATCAATTTGGTCGCCACCTAAGAAAGCAAAGTCTTTGCCATTGTCTTTAGAAAGAAAGCTTTCTTGAGCAATTAATGAATCGGATAATTGAACATCAATTCGGCCAAGAACCAGATCACTGAAGACTTCTTCTTGAGTTCCGTAAAGCACAATTTCTGCTCCAGGATATGTTTTTTCAGCATAACATTGGTGAGTCGCGCCACGCTGAACGCCTATGCGTTTTCCAAAAAGTCCTTCGGCTGTTGCTTCAAATCCAGCATCTTTTTTTGCTACTACGCGAGCTGGCGTCTGGTAATATTTTTCAGAAAAATCGATCTGGCGTTTGCGCTCTTCTGTAATAGACATTGAAGCAACAATCGCATCAAACTTTTTTGCTTTCAAAGCTGGAATCATTCCATCCCAGTCTTGTTCCACAAGTTCACACTCGCGTTTCATTTGCGCGCAAAGTGCATTGGCGATTTCAATATCAAAGCCAACGAGAGTGCCGTCAGACTCTTTTGACGAGAATGGCGGATAAGCACCTTCAACACCGATGCGCAACTTGTCTTGAGCAAATGTTGAAGTTGTAAATGCCGCTCCAAAAGTAGCAGCAATCGCGAATATTGTAGTAAGTTTCATGATAATCTCCTTCATGTATTAGTCTTGTCAGTTTATACGAGCTAAAAAAGCCTTGAACTGATCGGTTGCAGGTTTGGTGAATAATTTAGCTGGTGAGCCTTCTTCACAGATTTCACCTTTGTGAAGAAATACTGTCTTGGACGAGACGTCGCGTGCGAAACCCATTTCATGCGTAACAACCAGCATGGTGCGCCCCTCCTCAGCAAGATCTCGCATGACTGCTAAAACTTCGCCAACAAGTTCAGGATCGAGTGCTGATGTCGGTTCGTCGAATAACATCACGTCAGGGTCCATCGCCAGAGCACGAGCGATTGCTACGCGCTGCTGCTGCCCTCCTGAAAGATGAGCAGGATAATAGTCTACTCGATCAGAAAGTCCTACCTTTTCTAGAAGTGCTTCTGCTTTTTCAACCGCTTCAGCCTTTGCAATTTTTTGTACATAAAGCGGTCCTTCCAAGATATTTTCCATTACAGTCATGTGCGACCAGAGGTTAAATCCCTGGAACACCATCGCAAGACGGGTTCGCATTCGCTCCACTTGCCGAATGTCCTCAGGTATTGTTTCTCCATGGCGGTTTTGTTTCATGCGCATTTTTTCGCCGGCTAGATAAACATCACCAGAATTGGGCGTTTCAAGGAGATTGATACAGCGCAAAAACGTGCTTTTCCCTGCCCCGGAAGCCCCAAGAATTGCGATTACATCACCTTTTTGAGCTTCAAGAGAAACGCCTTTTATGACTTCATGATTGCCGAAACTTTTGTGTAAATTCTCCACTTTCAATGCAGATGTGACTGTCATGTTTATGCCTTTTGTTCTGTTGAAAGAGCTGCAAGTTCGCCAAGTTTTATTGGTTTGACTGGGGTGCGAGCACGCGGAGGGTTTGGTTCTATTCCACATGAAACCAAAATACCGCGAATTGTCAACTCGCACATTCGGCCTTGGCATGGCCCCATACCTGCTCGTGCTGCAGTTTTCACTTGGCGCACTCCGTTTGCCCCGCCGCTGATAGATTTGCGAATCTCTCCTGCGGTAACTTCTTCACATCGGCAAACGATTGTATCGTCTGGTGGAGAGCTAAATTCGGACTTAGGTGCATAAGCAGCATCTAGAAAAGGTCGAATTGCTTGAGCGCGCGAAAGTGTCTTTCTATAACCGATAGATTTTTCATTTCGCGTTTCAGTGGTAAATTTTCCAAGTTGCAATAAGATGTTGTTTGCGGTCAAATGGCCGGCGGCTTCTGCGACTTCCGCTCCACCAATTCCCGAGCCGTCACCAGCAATATGAATGCCTGAAATATCTGTCTGACCCCATTCATCCACTCTAGGTTGATACGCGCTCTGCGCTGCATTCTACTTGTGTTCTACGCCCACAGATCGGCTTATGTGTGTTGAAGGAACTATGCCTTGGTGTGTCAAGAGCAGCGGAGTTAACAATGTATGCTCACGACCTTTCACTATGAAGGAAAAATCCACATTACCATCGCGAGTGTTTTCAGCACGAAAATCAGTGGCACTAACAAAGCGACGAACGCCAGCTGCACGAATTTTGACAATAAGGCCAAGTCCCTTAAACAAAGTTGAAGTTGATATTAATGCGCGCGGCAAAAACCTAGAAGCCATTAACATCATGGAACTATTCTGAGTTTCCACCAATGCTTGCGGCGGTGCTCCCGCGTCAATTAGCTGTGTCGCGATTAGATACAAAAGCGGTCCGGACCCAGCTAAAATGGCATTGCGAGGCAAAAGGCTGGAACTTTTCATCAATATTTGTGCCGCTCCAACTGACATTACACCAGGGTTGGTCCATCCAGGAAATGGCATTGGCCGCTCCTGTGCGCCACCTGCTAAAAGAATATGAGGTGCAGTATTTCTTTGACTTTCCCCATCACAGGACCAAACAACGTCACTCCCGTCATCTATGCGCCAAACGGTGGCTCCAAATTCAGTTTTAATATTTTTATTATCCAGCGCATCGACCAGCACTTTCCCATTTGCATATTCTTTTCCAAGGTATTCTGGGTTTGTTTTTTGGTCACCAACATTACGATAAATTTGCCCACCAGCCTGCCTTTGTTCACCTAGTAACAGGACTTGTGCGCCACTATTAGCTGCAGTTGCAGCTGCCGCCATACCTGCGGGTCCTGCACCGATAATGATGAGATCGGTTTTATGCATTATGCGCGGCCTCCAAAAAACGTTCGATTACCATTTTGACGACGTATAATCATCCCATCTTGGGCAGAGATCATACATCCCTGAACATTTGGGTGGCCATCCACTTCGACTAAACACTCAAAACATACACCCATCATGCAAAATGCGGTGCGCGGCGTATTCATTGCACTCAGTCTTGAAGCGTCCCCAGAATTGGCCAGTAGCGTTGCGGCAACCGAGTCGCCTTCATGAACCTCAACGACCTCGCCATCAATTGACATTTTGATAGTTGCCAAATTCTCAGGCCGCTTGAGAAAGCGTGAAGCGATTTTCATCAAATCCCTCCAAATTTGGCGCTGTAGATTTGCTTTCAAGCCAATCAACCAGTGCTGTTGCGTGCAACGGTGCGAGCGTTACACCGCTATGGCATGTCACAAGGTATGCACCCTCATGCAAGGGTGACTGCGCATAAACAGGGTATCCGTCTGGCGACATTACTCGCAAAGCCCCCCAAGCCCGCAGAACCCTAACATCTTTAAGAGCTGGAAATACAGTCACTGCATGTAATGCTAGTTCAGCAATCACATTGAGCGTTTCACGGTCATCTAACCCAGCGTCAGCTTTTGTGCCGCCAATCTGTATACCGCCTTCTTCGACTTGACGTATCGTGCTAGAAAGAAATGGTAATCGCTCTGCAAGCTTTTCCGTGATTAGCAATTCACCGCGTTGGGGGGCGAACCTGAGTTACAAACCCAAGTTGTGAAGAAAGCTGTGCATTTCCAAGACCAGCGCATAGAATAATTTTCTCTGCACCTAACTTATCCCCCTTTTGTAACAACAGATCGAAGCCGCCTCCCGTTGCCGGGCTAATGGTATGTACTTTTGCATCCGTTACTATCTGACCACCCAGCCGAACAACTGCAGATCTGAGTGCCTTGAGTAAGCGTAAAGGATTCACATGACCATCAAGCTTGCAATAGGTGGCGCCAACAACACCGCCTCCAATCCCTGGGTAGGTTCGACGCAGATCATCCCCACTGATATATTCGTGAACAATTCGCCCCCCTAGATGGGTTTTTTGTCGTTTCAACGAAGCGGTGAAGTCTGAGAATTCTTTTTCATCAGTAAAAAACTCAAATCCACCATATTGTTCCAAGGCTAGATTTTCACCAGACAAATCTTCTATTTTCTCAGCGAAGCCGGACCATGCACTGACAGCTTCACGTGTCCATTTGGCATAAGGCGCAAATTCCGCACCTTTACCCTGCAGCCAAATAAGGCCGAAATTTCCTTGGGAAGCGCGTAGATCATTATCGGTTCCGTCCAAGACGGTTACCATTCTTCCAGCTTGCAAAAGACCAAGCGCAACGGACAAGCCTACAACGCCACCGCCGATAATCGTGATTTTTGACATTTCAATTGCCATTCAGTCTCTCCCATAAGAAACTTGACACATCTAAATGCATATGAATAATTCTATTTTTTTTCTTAAACTATACGTTTGTGATATATATTGTGACAGATCGCTTCACACATCGTCAACTAGAAGCTTTTCGGGCCGTGATAAAATCTGGAAAGGTCACAACTGCTGCTGGCGTTCTCAATTCAACTCAGCCATCAATAAGCAGAATGATCTCTGATCTTGAGAGCTTTACGGGTTTCAAGTTATTTGAAAGGCAGGGACGTCAATTGATCCCTACATCTGAAGCACTTTCGCTTTACGAAGAAGTTGAAAGGTCCTTTGTTGGATTAGCCGAGATTTCCAGAGTTATTGAGGATATTAGGGACTTCCGCCAAGGGAGTTTGATGATTGCCGGAATGCCAGCATTGGCGCTGAAATTTTTGCCGGATGTGATCGCTACATTCATTGAATCAGAACCTGGAATCACAGTCTCTCTTCGCGCGAGAAGCTCGAAGGCAGTACTTCAACACCTAAGCTCCCAGCAGTTCGACCTAGGTTTCGCAGCGCTGGACTCAAATCATCCTGCAGTAAACTCAAGGCCAATCTTTACTTCGCCAATGCAAGCCGTTCTTCCAATAGGCCATCCTTTGGCTAATAAAGAACGATTGGAACCTGCCGACTTTCACAAAATACCATTTGTTGCACTTGGCGCTGAAATCGCAACGCGATCTGAAACTGATACTTTTTTCGCATCAGGTAATGCGCGCCCTAGAATTGTCGCAGAAGCTCAACTATCGGCTTCTATCTGTGAATTAGTAGCCAGTGGTACAGGAGTTTCGATCATTGAACCCGTAACCGCTGCCAATTTTGCCAGCGCAGAAAAAATAGTAACCCGCCCATTATATCCAGAACAGCCATTTCGTTACGATTTACTTTTGCCTGCACTGCGTGAACCCTCACGCGTTGCAGTCCGATTCCTAGAATTGGTTGAAGATCGCTTTGCACTGTTGTTGCCTTATTAGATGAAGGTCTTATCCTTCTCAACGTCACTCAAAGATGGCAAAACTGCGAAATGCCAATTTCAAATTTGACAAGGTTGCCGATGCGGGAGCGTGGTTGTCATAAATAAATGAATTTCTCAGTAAGCTCCCATAAAACAGTAAAATAGCTATTTAAGACTGGTTCGCACTAGACTGATAGCAGCGCCAGTCAGTCACAAGCAAACTGAACTTGCCCTATTTTATGTTTGCTCAATCATGAAGACATCAAAGAACTTCGAAAGTTCCTCATGCGCTGTTAGAGGTAAGATAGAGGCTATATGCTGATCGGGCCTTACAATCACAACGCAGCCACTACTGCGATCAATGCCGCGAAGATCGTAAATGTCGTTGCCATTTTGGGCTTGGAATACTTTTTCATAGTCCCGCAGGCCGTACTTACCCTTTGCTGGCCACAAGTAGTCAGGCAGATCATGCATTGACAAATCCTGCTATTGAAAGACAGCGTAGGTGTCAATAACCGAGTCAATGTCGCAGCCCTTAGGCGTGTACTTCTGAATAGGAGAAGAAGCAGAATTAGCCAAAAAATCAACGAATTGATACGCCGTGGATGACGTCTATGTCGGATCTTGATTGTCACCAAACAAGAAGATACGCCAGCGGCCGTCGGCTTTGACTAGATGGCCTAAATGCTGGCTTCTACCATCAGCCACCCGTGCCGCCTCTGCCGAATGGAACCGTTGGCCGATCTTATATCCAGTTGCCAATTGCTGGTTTTCTTGGCCAGTGCAGATGTAGGATGGGAAATACTCGATAGATGTTCCACTCACAAAGCCACTTTGACGTTTCATAAAGGCTTCTATTTTGGCCGTGTCGACTTTGGCCTTCTGCGATCCATCGCCTGCAGTTGGCCTAGTTGCCACCAGTTTTGAAAGCTCTTTGTCAGCATCAATTAATTGTCGAGCAACTTTACGCCGTTCTGTACTGTAGGTGCTGAGCAACTTGGGATCGCTTCTACCTTGGAGAACGGCCGCCATTTTCCAACCCAGATTGAAGGTGTCCAGCAATGAGGTGTTCAAGCCCCAACCACCTTTGGGGCTGTGAGTGTGACAGGCATCGCCAGACACAAAAGCGCGCGGAATAATATCTTCCGAACTTTCCATTGGGCGGTTGTCGAAACGATCAGCGAGGCGTTGGCCCACTGAGTAGATTGACCACCACGCCACTTCTTTAACATCAAGTTTATAAGGATGGAAATTTTCTGCGCTTTAGCGATGAGGTCATGCTCGGTTAGCTTGATGTCCGAAGCGCGCTTATCTTTATCAATCAGGTCCAGCTCGACATAGAACCGGATGAGGTAGCCACCCTCGCGCGGGATTGTCATGACGGCGCCATGGTCTTTTGATTGGATAAAGCTTTTAACGCGGCTGTCCGGAAAATCCGTGTTGAGCAGGATGTCCATAACGCCCCAAGCCTTATCAGCGGAATCGCCTTCAAGCGCGATGTCTAGGCTTTTGCGAACGCGACTTCTGCCACCGTCGCTGCCCACGGCAAAACGCGCCTTTATGGTTTCGATCTTGCCCGCGCCGTCTTTGTCAGATCGTTTAAATGTCGCCGTAATCGGATATGCATCCAGATCCTGAGTAAGCCTTTCATCAACCTCTAAATCAACCAATTCACGACTATAGTGTGGGCGCAGATTGGTGACCGAGTTCACCATACCATCTAACAACAACTCGTGTAGGCGCGCTTGATTGACAATGCCGTGCGTAAATTCAGACAATCCAGCGCGTGCATCAGCGATCTTGTGGGTGCGTTTGATGTTTTCGGGGTGTTCGACGTCTGGCTCCCAGAACGTGTTTTGCTTCAGCTGATAGGTTTCTTTGACTACCATTTCGCTACTGTTAAAAGCTTCCATGATTTCTATTGTACGACACGAAATTCCGTCCGCACGTCCAAACAACAATGGACCAGGTGTCATGTCTACAATGCATGTTTTTATATCAGTAAACTCGGACATCTGCCGCGCCATTGTCAGACCTGCTGGGCCGGTGCCAACGATAAGCACGTCCACTTCACCAGGCAGATCCTCAATTGGCGGGTTAGGGTATGGCTTTCTAGCGGCATCAGGAACTTGATAATTTCCCGGTTTGAACCCGTTCAGATGAAATTGCATTTTATAAACCCTTATTCAAATGAAATATCTACACGACCAAAGCTGCCAAAATCTGCAGTGATTTTTGACCCAGGCGGACACTCTACAGGCCGTATGAAACTACCAGATAAAATGATTTGCCCTGGCTCTATTTGCTGACCATATTGCGCCATTCGGCGGGCTAGCCATAAAACGCTTTCTACAGGATCATTTAGAACGCCTGCTCCCAATCCAGTTTCTTCAACCTCATCATTTCTTGAGGTGATCGCCCCAACCCATCTGAGATCAAACGCGTCAATGGCATGTTTTTGATTACCAAGTACAATACCAGCATTTGCGGCATTATCGCTAATCGTATCAAACACCTTTCGAGCTTCACCTGTATCAGGGTCAACACGCAAAATCCGGGTGTCCAAAATCTCGATGGATGGCGCAACAAAATCTGTTGCTGCAATTACATCAGCACGGGTAATGTCACTTCCGCCCAAAGAGTGCTTCATCACAAAAGCGATTTCAGCTTCAATGCGGGGTTGTATAAACCTACCAGCAGGTATAGTTGCACCATGAGCGAATAACATATCATCAAACAAAATACCACTATCGGGAATATCAATATTCAAAGCATATTGCATTGCTTTTGAAGTAAGTCCGATTTTCCAACCAATTACTTTTTGACCATCAGCCAATTTTGTTTCGTATATGGCATTCTGAATTGCATAGGCGTCATCCATGCCTATCTCAGGATGCTTGCGTGTGAGTAGGCCAATTTGAGTGCACGTTTTTTCTGCATTTATTAAATCTTCAGCAGCGGCTTTATAATCTTGTGGTGTCATACTGCTTCGTCCTCTACGCCATTACGCAAAGTACCTATACCTTCAACTTCAATCTCAATAATATCTCCTGGCGCTAAATAACGAGGCGGATCAAATCTTGCACCTGCTCCAGTTGGCGTTCCAGTAATAATTATATCACCAGGCTGAAGGGTCATAAACGTTGAGATATATTCAATCTCGCGACGAATTAGGAACATCATACGACTCAAAACATCGTCTTGACGAACCTCGCCATTCACACGTGTAATAATATGCGCATCATCCAATTGCTTTGCATCTGTGAACGGCACAAGCCAAGGGCCAATAGAGCCTGAATGATCCCAGTTTTTACCTTGGGTTACATTAAACTTTGCGTGACGTACCCAATCTCTAATCGTGCCTTCATTGCAAAGTGTTATCGCTGCAATATGATCATAAGCATCTGCTTGTTTAATGCGGCGTCCAGACTTACCTATAACGATTGCAACCTCCCCTTCATAATCTAAGGTATGATTTTCTGGCGGCCTAACAAGAGGGCGCTCATGGCCTGTGAATCCACTTGCAAACCGTGGAAACAATGACATGTACTTTGGAAGTTCACTGCCATCTTTATATTCAGCATTGCGGTCAGGAAAGTTTACACCAACACATAAAATACGCGGAGCATTTGGAAGTACCATTTCATATTGAAAGTCTGTGTGGGTTACTGCTTTATCGGCAGCCGCTTTAGCAAGGCTTGTTAGTTCGCCAGCTTGAATAACATCAAGCAAGGTTGACCATTGAGGAAAATGAGAGCCTAGCTCAATCATACCCTCATCGGTTACCGCACCATAGAACGTTTGATCGCTTACGGAATACGTTGCATATTTCATTTTAGTTTTCCCATACTTCTTTTATTACTTGTTGTGACATCATTACGTATTCACGCGCGGTATCGAATTGCCTCACCTGAAAGAAAACAAACTTAAAATTGGTTCTTTTACTATCTCAAAACCATCAATACAGCTTATCGTTATGGTGCAATAATCGGGCTTGCCTTAATAGCAGAATCTTTTGTTTCTACACCTACAAATTTCGTACCGTGCTTGAACCAGCTCTCAGGTGCTGGCGCGCCCCAAAGGGTTTGACGTTGTGGATCTGTAAGGTCCCATTTGATTGGCTCAAGATCAGGATCAACCGTCTGGTAATCAGAGCAGTAAATTTCAATGCGGTGACCATCGGGGTCAAGAATGTAGAGGAAGAAAGCATTAGAAATACCGTGCCTACCAGGGCCACGTTCAATTTTATCAACATGGCCTGTAGTTGCCATCAGATCTAATAAGTCAATAATATTTAATGGTGTTGGAACCCAAAAAGCAACGTGGTGCATTCGGGGCCCATTCCCATTTGTGAACGCCATATCATGCACACCACCCTTGCGATGCATCCATGCTGCCCAAAGCTTTTTGCTTTCTTCATCTTCAGTGAATTCTGTAACCCTAAAAACAAAATCACTATAAAATTCAACTGATGCGTCAACATCAGAAGAGAAACAATTGAAGTGATCAATTCGAAGGGGTTTAACACCGCGATAAAGTGCGTATTTCTGATGAATTGGCTCTAATCTATCCATCTTATGGTAGAACTCTAATGGAATGCCCATGTTATCAGAAGTCAATAATGTGCGCTCTTGATACGCACGTTCTACCCATTCAGTTGGACGGCCTTTAGACTTGAAGTAAATCTCAGCCTTATCAAGATCATCTTCATCAAAGGT
>CATQIJ010000022.1 GCA_958296345.1 uncultured Rhizobiaceae bacterium | reverse complement strand
AAGCCGAAAAACAGGACAGCGACATGAACATGAGCCCAAAGGCCATACTCATATCTATTGCAGCAGGACTTACCTCTGCGCTCTGCGTTATGGCTTCATATGGGGTTGGCGCAGGTGCATCACCGCTTATGTTGATTGCCGCTTTCCCGATTTACATTGCAGCCCTTTCTCAAGGCACAACCGTAGGCGTTGCATCTTCTATTCTTGCAATCATGATCACCGCAATCATGGTCAACCCACAAACTGCTATTGTTCTTGGCGTTGCTTTTACAATTCCAGCATCACTAATCGCTCACCAAGCAAATTTGGCGCAAGAAACTGATGGTGCAATGGAATGGTATCCATTATCTCGTCTATTTTTCAATCTTTGCTTTGTGCTTTCACTCGGCCTAATCATTTTAGGCGCTATATCAGGTTACACCACCGAAGATTTAACGCCTCTTTTATCAGACGCCATGGGTAAAGCACTAGAAGCCAACCCGCCTGCACAACCACTTACTGAAGAACAAACAAAAACCCTGACAATGACAGTGTTCGCCATACTGCCCTTTTTCTTTGCTGGCATTTGGCTAATCGTTCACATTGTAAATTTACAGCTAGCAGCAATCGTTTGCCGCGCATCAAACATGATGCCACGCCCTAAAGATGATATAGCAGTAGATGCAGGATTACCGAAAATTGCAGTTGCAATCATGCTCATTGCCTTGATTTTATCATTTATGTTCAGCGGAATTGCTAAATTCTTTATGCTTATCATCGCTGGCATCTTCTTAATGGCATTTTCGTTGCTTGGCCTTGCAAACCTACACAAACGAGCTCGTGGGAATCCAGCAGGCATCGCACTTGTTATAGCAGCCTATGGAGCAATCTTCTTTTTGTACCCAGTAATCTACCTCTTCTCGATAAGCGGTATACTGCGAACCTTTAACCAATCAACTAATCAAACAAACACCCCGCCAAACTCGGGATAGAAATTTTCTTGAAAGGAAAAATCAAATGCAAGTAATTCTACTAGAACGCATCGCTAAGCTTGGCCAAATGGGCGACGAAGTCACCGTTAAAACTGGCTACGCTCGTAACTTTCTATTGCCACAAGGCAAAGCACTACGTGCAAACAATTCAAACAGAGCACTTTATGAAACTCAACGTGCAGACCTTGAAAAACGCAATGACGAACGCAAGGCTGATGCTGACAAGATCAAAGAAAACCTTGATGGCAACACATACATGCTTATCCGTTCTGCAGGCCAAACAGGTCAGCTTTACGGTTCAGTTTCAACACGTGACGTTGCAGCGGCACTAGAAGAAAACGGCTTCAAAGTTTCTCGTAACCAAGTCAACATGCCAACGCCAATTAAAGTAATTGGCCTACATGATCTTACAATCATTCTTCACCCTGAAGTTGAAGCTACAATTTCTGTAAACGTTGCCCGTTCAGAAGACGAAGCTGAGCGTCAAGCAGCTGGTGAAAGCCTTACAGGCCGCGATGAGCAGTTTGAGCATGAAGCTGTTGATTACGAAGGTGATGATGTTGATCTAACAGAAGTCTTTGAAAACGAAGATGATGCAGAAGTTGCAGCTGAAGAAGCATCTGACGAAGAAAACAACGCTTAATTTCTTCTAACTTCAAGAATCATAAGGCGCGAAGGGTAACCTTCGCGCCTTTTTTATTCGAACATTGCAAGCACAGAATCATATATACTGCGTCAATCAGACCAAAAATATTTTTCATCTCCTGTGGATCAATGTGGAGAACGGTAACAACCGAGTTTTTTATATTTTTCCATTGAAACCTACAGCTTTCTACGTAAAAACCTTATCGGAAAGACTTTAAAATATCGGGGAATATAAATGGCAGGCGCAATTCCAAGAATAGGTGCAGAGCAAGAAACAAGCTATCGCACTGCTCCTCATAATATTGAGGTTGAGCAAGCCTTACTGGGTGCAATACTTGTAAATAACGATGCTTACTACCGCGTCTCTGACTTTTTAAAACACACTCATTTCAATGAACCCATTCACGATGAAGTTTATCGTGTTGCAGAAGAAATGATCCGCGCTAATAAAACCGCTAATCCTGTTACGATAAAAACATTCTTGCCAGCAAATGAAAAAGTTGGCGACATGTCCATCGCGCAATATCTTGCACGCCTTGCAGCAGAAGCAACAACCATCATCAATGCAGAAGATTATGGCCGTTCAATCTTTGACTTAGCCACACGCCGTAATTTGATTGCCATCGGTGAAGACATGGTGAACATCGCCTACGATGCTCCTATTGAAAACTCGCCCTCAGACCAGATCGAAGAAGCAGAGCGCCGTTTATTTGATTTGGCAGAAAAAGGTGGCAGTGACGCGGGCTTTAGTACATTTGGCAATGCCATGAACATTGCGCTTGATATGGCAGCTGCAGCTTACCAAAGGGATGGTGGCCTCTCAGGCATCGCAACCGATATTAGCGCATTAGATGCACGAATGGGCGGATTACAACCTTCAGACTTAATAGTCCTGGCTGGACGCCCAGCCATGGGCAAAACATCACTTGCTACCAACATCGCCTTTAACATTGCCAACAACTATAAAGGCGATGTGGAAGCAGATGGCTCCCCTTCAGCACTGGATGGCGGTGTGGTTGGCTTCTTCTCACTCGAGATGTCATCAGAACAGCTAGCAACACGTATTATCTCTGAACAAGCGGAAGTCTCTTCAAGCAAAATCAGACGCGGTGAAATCACAGAAGCTGATTTTGGCAAACTTACAATTTGCGCCAACGAACTATCAAAGACCCCCCTTTATATTGATGAAACAGGCGGTATTTCCATTGCACAATTGGCAGCACGTGCTAGGCGCCTAAAACGCCAAAAAGGCCTAGACGTGCTCATCATCGACTATATTCAGCTGATGCAAGGTTCAGGCAAAAACGCGGGAAACCGTGTGCAAGAAGTAACAGAAATCACCACAGGCCTCAAAGCTTTAGCAAAAGAACTAGCCACCCCAATCATCGCCCTCTCCCAGCTTTCACGCCAAGTAGAAAACCGAGAAGACAAGCGCCCTCAACTTGCAGACCTTCGTGAATCAGGTTCAATCGAGCAGGATGCGGATGTAGTGCTCTTTGTGTACCGCGAAGAATACTATCTTCAAAACAGTGAGCCAGAAGAAGGCACAGAACCGTGGATGAAGTGGAAAGAAAAATATGATCGTTCAAGAGGCCGCGCTGAAGTCATCATCGCCAAACAACGTCACGGCCCAACAGGCACAGCACAACTAGGCTTCCAAGGCGAATTCACTCGATTCTCCGACATTGCAGAAGAAGATCATCTGCCAGAACGCATGGAATAATAACTGACAATGTCTACCGCACCTCGCTTAACCATCGACCTAAACGCGCTTGTCCAAAACTGGCTCAAGCTAAAAGGCCTATCAAGCCAAGCTGAATGCTCCACTGTCATAAAAGCCAACGCATACGGCCTTGGCATTGAACCTGTTGCAACCGCATTAACCAAGGCGGGTTGCAAGACTTTCTTCGTTGCCATGGCAGAAGAGGGCGAGCGCGTAAGAGCAGCTTCACCCAACGCAAGAATTTTCATTTTAAATGGCATATTTGCGGATACATTAGAGGTGATTAAAACCAACAATCTCTCACCTGTTTTGGGCAACGTCGATCAAGTAGCCCTTTGGGCAACACACGGAGAAGCCAACGCTTGCGCACTGCACGTAGACACAGGCATGAACCGCTTGGGATTAGACGTAGAAGAAGCCATTGGGCTTTCACAAGACACGTCAAAACTTTCAAAGCTAAACACTAAAGTACTGATGTCTCACTTAGCCTGCGCAGATGATCCAGATCACGAACACAACACGCTTCAGCACGAAAATTTTCAGAAATGTACAAGCGAATTCAGTAATTTAGAACACTCATTTTCCAACAGTGCCGCAACACTCGCGCGTCCTGACTTCCATTACAATCTAACGAGACCAGGTGTAGCGCTCTATGGCGGCGAAGCATTAAACGATGTACCAAACCCGATGCAGCCAGTCGTCACCGCCCAATCCCGCATCCTACAAATTCGTCATGCCAAAGCAGGCGAAAAAGTCGGCTATGGCGCAGAAGCTACCCTCACCCGCCCAACCAAAATAGCCACCATCTCAGGCGGCTACGCAGACGGCTTTCACCGCGCACTATCAGGTGTAAGCGTACCCTTGCGAGAAGCAAAACCAAAAGGCGCAAACGTCTGGTTAGAAGGCTATCTATGCCCAATCCTAGGCCGCGTCTCCATGGACTTAATTACGGTAGACGTAACCGACGTACCAAGCCAAATTTTGGAACAGGCAAAATGGGTGGAGCTGTTTGGGAAGAATATCATGGTTGATGATGCAGCAAGAGCGTGTGGCACGATAGGGTATGAGTTGCTGACAAGTTTGGGTGGGCGTTATGTACGGGACTACATAAACTAACCATATTTTTTCAATATAAGATTCTTATACTTAACTAAGGATAATTCTTTGAAAACATTTTTCACTACAGTATTATTATGTTCCATTTTAAGTCCAGCATTAGCTCAAGCTTGTAGCAAGCCATACAAAGTAGATAGTGATGGCAAAATTATTCAAGAAAAATCAACAGACAAACTTAAAAATAAAAAACATATATTTCGCGGCCTAGCTTATAAAACTGAAATATTGGAATTGCCTGATTTAAACTCGCAAGAATTCAAAAACTTACATTATATAAAAGTATATTTTAAACCAATTGAGATACTGAAAAGTAACGTAAGCAAAAATGATTACGCAATTTCATATAATGGTTACATTGGTGGATGCGCTCCACCAGTTTTAGTTGGGTTAGAATACTTGGTAACACCACCAGAAGGAAAATCAGACTCTCTGATAGCTGACAAAAGCATATTCAAAAACTCTATTGGTGTTTTGGATATTTTTAATATAGAAGCGCTTCCTCATTATAAACCAAAGCTCGAAGAGATAATGGAACCTGTTAGACAGTGGATTAAAACCAACCCTGAATAGCACTTAACTTGGTTTCCCCCTTGCCAAACCATCCAAAACCAAATAAGAACATAATAAGAACATAATAAGAACAAACATATTTATCTTGCGAGCATCTCACCTTGGCGAAATCTAAAACTCAATTTGTCTGCCAATCTTGTGGCAGTTCTTATGGCCAGTGGTCTGGTAAGTGCGATGGTTGTGGCGAGTGGAACTCTTTGGTGGAGGATAATCCTACCACGGGCATTGCCGCTAATCCGGGCAAACAGATGCGCAAGGGTACACCGGTTCAACTGGTCTCGCTCGCAGGTGAAAGCGAACAGGCACCGCGCATTGTCTCTGGCATTCCCGAATTAGACCGTGTTACGGGCGGCGGGTTCGTTAAAGGCTCTGCACTTTTAGTTGGCGGCGATCCGGGTATCGGTAAATCAACCCTTCTCATGCAAGCCTCAGCCGCCATTGCCAAACAAGGCCATAAGGTCGTCTATGTTTCTGGTGAGGAAGCCGTGGCACAAATCCGTATGCGCGCGCTTCGCCTCAACGCAATTGAGCCCAACGTCGGTCTTGCGGCTGAAACCAGCATCGAAAACATCATCGCAACACTAGAAAACGACGAACCACCTGCACTTCTTATATTGGACTCTATTCAAACACTCTGGACTGACCTTGCCGATTCTGCCCCCGGCACAGTGACGCAAGTACGCTCTGCCGCCCAAGCTATGATTCGTTACGCAAAAAAATCAGGCACCTGTGTCGTACTCGTCGGGCACGTCACCAAAGATGGTCAAATCGCTGGGCCTCGTGTCGTCGAACACATGGTCGATGCGGTTTTGTATTTTGAAGGTGAAGGCGGACATCATTACCGTATTCTTCGCAATGTCAAAAACCGCTTTGGCCCAACAGATGAAATCGGCGTTTTTGAAATGTCAGACAAGGGCCTGCGTGAAGTGCGTAATCCATCTGAACTCTTTCTGGGTGAACGCAACGCAACCTCCCCCGGCGCGGCAGTCTTTGCTGGCATGGACGGCAGACGCCCTGTTCTTGTAGAAATCCAGGCCTTGGTCGCACAATCATCCCTCGGCACGCCGCGCCGCGCGGTCATTGGTTGGGATACATCAAGACTATCAATGGTTTTAGCCGTTTTGGAAGCCCATTGCGGTGTAAAGCTTGGTCAATATGATGTCTATCTCAATGTCGCTGGTGGTTATAAAATATTAGAGCCTGCCGCAGACCTTGCTGTTGCCGCAGCACTTTTATCATCTCTTTGCTGCGCAGCACTACCCAAAGACAGCGTATATTTTGGTGAGATAAGTCTTTCTGGCTCAACCAGACCCGTAGCCCATGCACCTCAACGCCTCAAAGAAGCAGGCAAACTAGGCTTTAACCAAGCATCCGCCTCCACCGCCAGTGATGACGACACAAAAAAAAGTGGAATGAAGATAGATCACATCAAGGAATTGACAGAATTAGCAGTTAAAATCTCATCTATGAAAGAAAGGTCTGAAAAACTGTCTTAGGACTAGAAAAACTTTGCAATTCGGGCTAATCGTCAACCAACACAATAAATACAGGGGTTAGTCCACGATGCCGATCGAATTGCTGGACATTATTTTAATCTTTTTAATGCTGGTTTCAGGCCTGCTAGCCATGGTGCGCGGCTTCTCCAGAGAAGTACTTTCCATTGGTTCATGGGTAGTAGCACTCATCTTGGCATTTCTATTCCACAAATCATTAGCTCCTTTCGTGGCTGGTTACACAGCTTCAATCACCAGCAACGAAATTTTGCCACTCATCGTAGCTGGCGCCATTATCTTTGTTATAGCATTGATCATAGTAAGCCTTATCACCATCAAAATTGCTGACCTTATCGTCGATAGCCGAATTGGTGCTTTAGATAGAACACTAGGGTTTATCTTTGGTGCATTCAGAGGGTTTTTACTTGTTACCGTATTGACGATGTTTGCAGAATTTCTGATTTCAGAACAAGTTCCAACTTGGGTCACTGAAGCCAAGTCAAAAACAATGATCGATTCCGTTGGCCAAAGCATTATTGAATCTATTCCAGACGACCCTAGCTCATTCTTATTCGAAAAACTGGGCATTGGCACTGAGCCTAAACCTGAAGGTCAAGACTCTTAAATCCTGACCCAACAACTCCTTGAAAGAGGTCTAAATGTCATTTCTTGATGATGATAAGCTCCGCGAAGAATGTGGAGTATTTGGTATTTTCAATAATGAAGATGCAGCGACCCTAACAACTCTAGGCTTACATGCACTGCAGCATCGCGGACAAGAAGGCGCAGGTATCGTTTCTTTTGACGGGCAACAATTTCATGCTGAACGTCACATGGGTCTAATCAGTGATACCTTCACCAAAAAAAGCGTCATTGATCGCCTAGATGGTCACCGCGCGATTGGCCATACGCGCTATTCAACTACTGGCGGCGATGAGATGCGTAACGTCCAGCCATTCTTTGCAGAATTTTCTGGTGGTGGCTTTGCGGTTGCGCATAACGGAAACATTACGAATGCAATGACATTGCGCTTAGAACTCCAAAAAGCTGGCGCAATATTCCAATCGACCTCAGACACAGAAACAGTCCTTCATCTTATTGCCATGGGCAAAGAGACGATGTTTGTTGATCGCCTACAAGAAGCACTTCGCAGACTTGAAGGTGCATTCTCATTTGTTGGCCTTACAAACAAAAAACTGATCGGCTGCCGTGATAAGCTTGGCGTGCGCCCTCTCGTTCTAGGAGATTTGGATGGATCATACATTCTGGCATCTGAAACCTGTGCACTAGATATTATAGGCGCACGTTTTGTTCGTGATATTGATCCAGGTGAGTTGGTCATTATTACAGATCGCGGCATCAAAAGCTTGCGCCCATTTGATGAAGCAAAAAAACGTTTTTGTATCTTTGAATATGTCTATTTCGCCCGTCCAGACTCAGTTATTGAGGGCAATAGCGTCTATGATATTCGCAAACAAATTGGCGTTGAATTAGCAAAAGAATCGCCAGCAGACGCTGATATCGTTGTACCCGTTCCTGACTCAGGCGTACCAGCTGCAATTGGTTATGCCCAAGGGGCTGGTTCCATTTGAGCTTGGCATCATTCGAAATCACTACGTTGGCAGAACTTTCATTCAGCCCTCAGACTCAATCCGTCACATGGGTGTGAAGCTTAAACATAACGCTAACAAACACATGCTTGAAGGCAAACGTGTTATTCTAGTTGATGACTCCATTGTACGTGGAACAACCTCGCAAAAAATAGTTCAAATGGTACGAGATGCCGGTGCCTCTTCAGTACACATGCGCATTGCTAGCCCACCAACACGAGCATCTTGCTTTTATGGCGTAGACACACCTGAAAGCCATAAGCTTTTAGCATCACGCATGTCGATTGAAGAGATGCAAGACTTCATTCGCGTAGACTCACTAGGTTTTATCTCTCTAGACGGCCTTTACCGTGCAGCAGGCGAAGCGAGCCGTGATAATGACAGCCCGCAATATTGCGATGCATGTTTTTCCGGTGAGTATCCAACGGCGCTAACCGACCACGAAGACCGCGACAATATTTCAAATCTATCATTATTATCAGAAGCAAACACCTAATTATGAAATCTCTTGAAGGAAAAATAGCGTTAGTAACCGGTGCATCACGCGGCATTGGCTATCATTGCGCGTTAACGCTTGCAAAAGCTGGCGCCCATGTGATTGCAATTGCAAGAACCGTTGGCGGCCTAGAAGAATTAGATGATGAAATTCAACAAGCAGGCGGCTCTGCAACCTTAGTTCCGTTGGACTTAACAGACTTTGATGCAATTGACCGTCTAGGCGCATCCATTCATGAGCGTTGGGGTAAATTAGATATACTTGTTTCAAACGCAGGCGTACTTGGCGATCTATCTCCGCTTGAGCACATGGATCCAAAAGCTTTCGACAAAGTTATGAAACTAAATGTAACAGCAAATTACCGCCTTATGCGCTCAACTTCAGGATTATTAGGCAAGCTGAAAATGCTCGTGCAATCTTCATGACAGCGAATGCGCCTGATAAGTGCAAACCATTCTGGGGTCCCTTCACTGCATCACAATCTGCCTTGCGAACTTTGGTTAAGACTTGGAGTTCCGAGTGCGAGAAGACTGGATTGCGCGTTAATATGCTCAATACTGGCCCATGCGCACAGCCCTACGTGCGCAAGCAATACCTGGAGAAGATCCAGATACTATTGCCCATCCATCTGAAATATCAGCAAGCTTACTGGCATTGGTTTCAAGTGACGTTACTCAGAACGGTCAAATTTATGACCATGAACACAGCGCATTTCGTAAATAAGTTTTCATACTTGAAACCTTAACCTTCAGTTGTGATATTGATAGCTGGAGGAGAAAGCATGACTGAGTTTAAATCTGAATTTGAAGGCAAGACGCTTTTTGAAGCTTTTGTAGATTCAAGTCGTAAGTACAGTTCATCAACTCCTATACTTAAAGATGCAACAGGCGGTAGCCTCACTTATAAAAAATTACTCATTGGCGCTAATGTACTTGCCAGAAAATTTAGACCCCATTTAAAGGCACAGGAAGCGGTCGGCGTTCTTTTACCCAATGCAGCAGGCGGCGTAGTAACTTTACTAGCCTTGCAATCACTAGGCTGCATTCCAGCTATGTTAAACTACAGTGCAGGCCCATCAACTATTGTATCAGCCTGTGAAACAGCAGCTGTTAAAAGAATTATTTCCTCACGCGCTTTTATAGAAAAAGGCGACCTCCATGAGCATGTCAAAGCAATGGAAGCTGCTGGACTAAAATTCATCTGGCTAGAAGAAGTAAGAGAGAGCGTGAACTTCTTCAATAAAATTATATCTGCACTTACGGCGAAAACGCCATTAACCGAGACAACCTCAAATGATCCTGCAGTTATTTTATTTACGTCAGATTCTGAAGGCTTACCAAAAGGTGTTGTACTTTCTCATACAAATATTCTAGCAAACATTGCCCAAGTAGGCTCACGAATTAAGTTCTCACAAACAAAAGACAAGGTGTTTAGCGCACTTCCAGTTTTTCACTCTTTAGGCTTAACTGGCGGGATGATGCTACCACTTATTTATGGGGTAAAGTTATTCCTATACCCTTCACCACTTCATTATAAAAATCACTCCAAAAGCAGTCTCTAAAACTAAATCAACAATTCTGTTTGGCACCGACACCTTTTTAGGCGGCTATGCTCGCATGGCAAAGGATGAGGATTTTTCATCACTGCGCATGGTTGTGGCAGGAGCTGAACCTGTAAAACTTGAAACCATGGAAACATGGAAGAAACGTTTTGAAGTTGATGTATTAGAAGGTTTTGGCATGACGGAAGCAGCGCCTGTTCTAGCCGTTAACACAATAGAAGAAAAGAAAGCAGGTACGGTTGGCAAGCTTCTTCCTGGAATTGAAGCAAAGCTTGAAAATGTTGATGGAATTGTAGATGGCGGAAAACTTATCATCAAAGACCCGAACCTAATGCTGGGTTATATGAAAGCAGACCAACCTGGTATTTTGCAGCCGCGCGAAACGGATTGGCATGACACCGGTGATATTGTTGATATCGACAAAGACGGTTTTGTAGCCATAAAAGGTCGCGTAAAACGCTTTGCAAAAATTGCAGGAGAGATGATTTCCCTCACCTTGATAGAAAGCCTAGTAAATCCATAGCACCTGATGATGATCATGCTGTCGTATCAATTCCAGACAAAAGAAAAGGCGAGAAAATCGTACTGATAACAACATCTGTAGATTTAGAGCGTGCGCAGCTCTTAAAAGCCATCAGAAAGCACGGACACTCAGATTTACTCGCACCTAGTGCTATTGAAGTTGTAAACAGTATCCCCCTATTGGGGTCTGGTAAAATTGATTACGCTAGAGCAAAAGCATTGGTGATATAAAAAACTGGGCTGTAAAACAGACCCAGTTGATATTTAATTCTCATTATGAGTAATTGCTTAGCCAAATATGTAGAATGCCAGCTTATTACCATCGAGGTCTTTTGCATATGCGCCATAAAAAACATCCTCGATACGCTGACCTGGCGCGCCATCATCTGTTGCACCTAATGAAAGAGCTTTAGCGTGCATCGCATCAACAGCTGCTTTAGATTCTTGGGGAAACGCAATCGTAGAACCATTTCCGCAGCTAGGCGCTTCCTTATTGAAAGGGGTACATACTGCAACCATTGGCTCTTTTGCCGATTTGCCAATCATTGCAATACGACCTGCATCTATTTGAACTTTTGAATCAAATAAGTCGCAATAAAATTTCTTAGAAGCTTCGATGTCTTTACACCAATTGTTGTGTAACCAATCATGGGATTTTCCTTTAGTTCTATTTTACGGCTTTTAACTGCCAACAGCCTACCTATCTAGTAGTAGGTAATTTTAAATTATTATGCAAGAAAAATTATGCGACAACGTTTCACATAAAATAAAGCATAAAAACTTCACATTTATGTCTAATTAATATATATCGAAATAGCATATAGCAAAAATGCATATATATTATTAGCATATAGCTCGTTTTGCTAAGGTAATTGGATTTTATATGAATACTCAAACACTCATTTAGCTATTTTAAATTTCGAAGATGCAAGTGGTTACGAAATTAAAAAGCAATCACAAGAAGGCTCGTTCAGCTATTTTGTTGATATTAGCTACGGTTCTATCTATCCAACTTTAGCAAAACTAGAAGCAGATGGACTCGTGCTTGGACGCTCAGAATCACAAAGCGGCAGACCAGACAAAAAAGTTTTTTCAATCACGACAAAAGGCAGAGAAGAGTTCATCCAAACTCTTTCATCACCCCCAGCTATCGACAAATTTAAGTCAGAGTTTCTTCTAGTTGCAATGTGCGCTGACTTAACCTCTCCAGAGATTATTACAAAAGCGATTGATAAACGCATTGGCGAGATGGAAAGCCTTGTAAATATGATTTCTGGCTTAAGATCTGAATGCGACCACCCAGCTACACAATGGATAACAAGCTATGGAATGCACGTGAAAGGTGCTGATCTAGAGTTTTTAAGAAACAACCGCGATAGTTTAATTGCAATGGCTGGTAAAACAGCAAAACTTGATGAAGCAGCTGAATAAAATTACAAAAATAATGCCTCCCCTCCCCAAGGTTAAATGAACAAGGTTTGAAGGTATGACATTCACAATAAAAGGCTCCCATTTTGCGGCAGTCCTAATTACAGCCATAATAGGCGTATGGATGTATTATGGTGATATAGAAGTAGGGCGGCCAAGGCGCTGAAGCTAATGGCGCAAAACCTATTGCCGAGCGCAACCTTGAAACCTCAAATGAACGTTTCAAAGTTAGCTATGTATCGCTCAATCCTGAGAATAGATCAAAAACAATTACGTTGCGTGGGCGAACAAAAGAAGATGCAATTGTGCCTGTTAGAGCAGAAACTAGCGGCATTTTAGAAAAACGCTTGGTTAGCCGTGGTGATTACGTTCAAATGAACCAACTAGTTTGTGTAATTGCACGAGGTGCCCGTGAAGCAAGCTTGGAAAGTGCAAAAGCACGCCTTGCACAAATGGAAGCTGACCATGAAGCAAACAAAAAGCTCAGTAAAAAAGGCTTTGCAACAGACGCAAGACTCCGTGAAATTCAATTTGATTTAAATGCAGCCAAAGCACAATTGCACCTCGCAGAACTTGAACTATCATATACAGAAATAAGAACCAGCGCAGCAGGTATTGTCCAAGACCCCATCGCTGAGCCCGGCGATGTCTTAGCGATGGGGGGCACATGTGTGACCTTGGTTGATCGCGACCCGATGTTTTTTACAGGCCAATTATCAGAAACCGATATCAATTCTGTGAAACCCGGTATGAAAGCTCAAGTAGAACTTGTAACAGGCAAGACAACAGTTGGAACAATAACCTATATTGCGCCGTCTGCTGATCCACAAACCCGCACCTTCTTAACTGATATTCGTTTGGATAACGCAGAAGATAAAATTCAAGGCGGCCTAACTGCAAGTGCATCAATACAACTTGAAGAGACTTCAGCATTTAGAATTTCGCCGTCGTGGCTTACGTTAAGTGACGACGGAACGCTCGGCGTAAAAGCAATTAATACTGAAGATAAAGTTGAATTCAAAGCGGTCAAAATACTCTCACAAACAAAGAGTGGGTTTTGGGTTGAAGGATTAAACTCTGGCATTCGTGTCATTACAATGGGTCAGGAATACGTCATTTCAGGTGAACAAGTAGAACCTGTTCTGGATAACAACATCATTTCAGGAGTTCAGGGATGATTGGGATGCTCGATACAATTCTAAGCAGACCCCGTACAGTTCTAACCATGATGGTAGTCATGGTTGTGGCTGGCTTGCTGACTTACATCAACATTCCAAAAGAGGCTAATCCCGATATTGATGTACCCGTCTACTATGTTTCAATCACCCAACAAGGTGTGTCGCCTGACGATTCGGAACGCTTACTCGTGCGCCCTATGGAAACAGAACTACGGGCGCTTGAAGGTTTAAAAGAGATAACCTCGATTGCCTCTCAAAGTCATGCAGCAATCATTCTTGAGTTTAATATTGGTTCTGACAAAGACAAAGTGCTTGCTGACATTAGAGATAAAGTAAATCTGGCAAAAGCAGAACTACCAACAGATGCAGAAGAGCCAGCTATTTTTCCAACCAATCTAGCGCTTCAGCCAACTATTATTGTCACCCTTTCAGGAAATGTACCGGAGCGAACACTCTTTACTCATGCAAAAAAACTGCAGGACGAAATTGAAGCGATATCTTCTGTTCGTGAAGCAAATTTACGCGGTACACGTGAAGAGCAAATCGAAGTTCTTTTAGACCTTACAAAGCTTGAGTCATATGACATTACACAAGAAGAGCTATTAACCGCTGTTGCGCAATATAACCGCCTTGTTCCTGCTGGCTTTATTGACGATGGGAACGCTCGTTTTAATTTGGAAGTCCCTGGCCTCGTTGAAAATGCACAAGATGTTTATTCAATCCCAATTAAGCAAAATGGCGAAGGTGTTGTAACGCTTGGAGAAGTAGCCGACATCAGACGTAACTTTAAAGATGCTTCCAGCTATACCCGAGTGAATGGCAAACCTGCCATGTCGATTGAAGTTGTAAAACGCATCGGTACAAACATTATTGCGAACAATAAAGAAGTTCGCGAAATTGTTGATGGCTTTACCAAAGATTGGCCAAGCACAATCAAAGTTACATATATGATCGATCAGTCGAATTTCATCTTCGAAGTTCTTGGTTCACTACAATCAGCAATCATGACAGCAATTGCATTGGTAATGATTGTTATCGTTGCCTCACTTGGCATTGGTTCAGGCATTCTCGTCGGAATATCCATTCCAGCATCCTTTATGGTTGGTTTCTTAATTCTATCTGCTGTTGGCTTAACCGTTAATATGATGGTTATGTTCGGGATGGTTTTAACCGTTGGTATGCTCGTTGACGGCGCCATTGTTGTAACAGAATATGCCAACCGAAAAATTGCCGAAGGAATGCCAGCAAAAGACGCCTACCCTCGCGCCGCAAAGCTAATGTTCTGGCCTGTCGTCTCTTCAACAGCGACAACGCTTGCAGCCTTCTTGCCACTTCTACTTTGGCCAGGTGTACCAGGTGAGTTCATGAGCTACTTGCCGATCATGGTGATCATCGTTTTATCAGCATCGCTCTTAACTGCTTTGATATTCCTCCAACAATGGGTGTAGCCTTTGCACAACTAGGCGCATTTGCTGATCATAATAGCCGAGTATTAAAAACGCTGTTTGTTGGTATTGCGTGCGGCTTCGTTGGTTACCACATGCTAGCGCCAGCACTTTACAACAGCTTCTTCTCTACAATTGGCTCACCTCTTAATGGCATACAATGGATGACAGCATTGGCGGGCGGCATTCTTGCGGCAGTCATTACTTATAAGATTGCAGGAAAGTTTGCTGGCGCTCAAAGTAAACGTGTCATAGAAATTGACGAAACAGCAAGAATGCTATCGTCAAAAGAAGCAATCGATGTATCAAAAGTCAAAGGCCTTACTGGATATTATCTCTGGTTCCTTCATTCAATTACAAAAGGAATTACGGGCAACCTTGTTATCCTCGTAATTGCAGGCGCAATCACATACGCAACAATTACTCTGTTTTCGCAAAACGCTAAAGGCGTTGAGTTCTTCGTTGATGAAGAGCCAGACATCGCGTTACTTTTCATCTCTGCGCGTGGCAATTTATCTGGCAAAGACATTCGCGATTTATCGATTGATGTTGAGAACCAAGTTCTTAAAGTCAGAGGCATAGACAACATCGTAATGACGGTGACCGCACCAGGCGGCGGTGGTGGTGGCGGCGTTGATCCAAGTCAGCCACAAGATTTACCAGCAGATGTTGTTGGCAGCATAACAATTGAACTTGCAAATTATTCTGATCGACGTAGAGCTGTAGAAATATTTGCTGAAATTAGAGAACGCACTGCAAATATTCCAGGCATTAAAATAGAACTACGCAAACTTGAAGGTGGCCCACCAACAGGCAAAGATGTTCGCCTTGAGGTCAAGTCAACCAACTATGAAGATATGGTTGCAGCAATCACCAGAGTTCGTGAAAAGCTGGACACAATGAACGATCTTCAAGAAGTTGAAGATGACCGCCCTCTTCCAGGTATCGATTGGCAACTTACTGTAGATCGCGAAGAAGCGGGTCGCTACAACGCGAGCATTCCAACCGTTGGCGCGATGATACAACTTATTACTAACGGCACTCTTATTGGCACATCAAACCCTGATGATTCAGATGATTCCATTGATATCCGCGTCCGTCTTCCTGAGGAGCAACGCGCGCTTGATAGGCTAAGTGAATTACGTCTTCGTACAGCCAATGGGCAAGTCCCAATTTCTAATTTCATTAAGATGGAAGCAAAGCAAAAAGTTACATCAATAAAACGCCGCGATGGCCTCTATGCAATGGACATCAAAGCGAACCTATTAGCTTCATTAAAGGCAGAGGGCTTAACGCCAGATGATAAAGTGAAGGAAATACAAACTTGGATTGATGAACAGGAATGGAAAGAGAATATCTTCTTAAAATTCCGTGGTGCTGATGAAGAACAAAAAGAGTCTGGGGAATTTCTTGCAAAAGCAGGTGCTGCAGCCCTCTTCTTAATGTTTATTATTTTGGTCACTCAGTATAACTCATTCTACCAAACATTCCTCACCCTATCGACCGTTATCCTTGCCGTCATTGGTGTATTAATAGGTATGATGCTAACAGGGCAAAAATTCTCTATTATCATGACAGGAACAGGCGTCATTGCGCTTGCTGGTATTGTTGTTAACAATGCGATTGTCTTGATTGATACCTATAACCGACTGCGCGAAGAAGGTGCTTCGGTTCATGACGCAGTATTAAAAACCTCTGCCCAACGTATGCGCCCTATTATGCTGACAACCGTCACAACGATTATGGGCCTTGTACCAATGGCTCTATCCATAAACCTAAACTTCTTTGCTCAAACCATCACGGTCGGTTCAATTACAGCAATTTGGTGGGTGCAACTTTCAACAGCAATTATCTCTGGCTTAGCCTTCTCAACTTTGCTTACGTTAATTCTAATTCCAGTTATGTTGACCCTACCAACAAATATCGTGAATCTGTTTTCAAGAAAGAGAGTAGCTGTTTCGCAAACAGAAGAGATAGCGGTAGAAGATGATGAAGCAGCAATTGCAGCTTCCAATGTGACGCAAATGCCTAAAAAGAAAAAAGCGCCAATAAAGAAATCGGCTAGGTCAAAAACTTCAAAATCATCACCTGATGAGATGTTAGAAGCGGCTGAATAAAACTAGTTAAGTTTTGGCAGAGTATTTTGCATTATATCTACCCCAATTTCGCATCGAAAATGGAATTGAAGCTAGGTAAAATAAAGCGATCACCGTTAGCATAATCCATGGATAGCTAAATAAAAGTGCTGCTAAGAAAACTGCGATTATCATGACAGGCAAAACAATATCACGGCGAATTTTTGCCGTGATATTTTTACCGGAAAATGTTGGTACGTTAGACACCATAAAGAAGCTACTTATTAAGGTGAACCCTGTCGCAAGCCATGCATAACCTTCTGTCTCTTCAACACCAATCAACAGCAGATAGACAGGTAGAAGTGCCACAACTGCACCTGCAGGAGCAGGAACGCCAGTAAAGAACCGTGTAAGCCACTCAGGTGCATGTGGGTTATCTAACATTACATTAAAACGCGCTAACCGGAGACAAGCGCAACTTGCATAAATCAAAGCAGCAATCCAACCAATTGAACGCGCCTCATGTAATAATGTAAAGTATAATAGCATTGCGGGAGCTACACCAAAGTTTACAAAATCAGCAAGGCTATCCATCTCCGCGCCAAACCTGCTAGTTGATTTTAAAAATCGCGCGACACGCCCATCGATACCGTCCAAAATACCAGCAAGGATAATAGCAGCTACAGCAAGCTCGATCCTCCCTTCAATCGCAAAACGAATAGAGGTCAACCCAGAACAAATTGCCAGCAGCGTTAAAAGATTTGGGAAAATTGCACGCAATGGAATATCACGAAGACGAACTGTAGTGTCTTCTGTAGGAGGGGTTTCCTGATCATCGCCATCTGGATCAAATGGAGGAAATGGATTTTCCATGCGTGTGCCCGTTCCTTTTAACTTGTTCTGATAAGCGGTATAGTTACATCACTATCAAAACGCGCCAAAATTGTTTCGCCAGCTACCGCAGTTTGCCCAACAGATACACTAGCATGAGCCGTTTCAGGCAGATAAACATCTAGGCGTGAACCAAAACGTATCAAACCAAAGCGCTCACCTTGATCAATTTCGTCTTTTTGTTCAGCCCAACAAACAATACGCCGAGCGACAAGGCCTGCAATTTGAACAACCGCAATTTCACCCTGTTCTGAAGCAATTACAAGACTGTTACGTTCATTTTCATCTGAAGCCTTATCAAGTTCAGCATTTAAAAAGCTTCCCTTTTTATAGACAATACGTTCAATCTTGCCCTTCATAGGTGCACGGTTCACATGACAATTAAAAACATTCATAAAAACAGAAACACGAAGCAATGGCTTATCACCAAGTTCCAATTCTTTTGGCGGGATGACTTTACCAACATGAGAAACTTTCCCATCTGCAGGGCTGATTACTAACTCATCACTAATTGGCGTCACACGTTTTGGATCTCGAAAAAAGAGTGCACACCAAATAGTAAGGGCAAGACCTAAATAAAATAACGGCGACCAAAACCAACCAATTAAAAGGGTTATAACAGCGAAAATCGCAATGAATTTATAGCCTTCAGGATGAACTGGAGGTAAAGCATTTTTAATAGAAGTAATAAGGCTCATAATTTTCCCGCATATAGTTTCCTGACTGCTATCAGGTTTATGATTTCAACTCAATCATTGCTCACTTATTTGCGCGTTAAAATACCCAAGTCGTCACCCTCACGTACCGCTCTTAACTTTTCTTCAGCTTCAGTTGCTTCACGTTGACGGCTCCACATTTTTTCATAAAGCCCCTTTTGCTTTAACAAGGATTTATGAGTACCACGCTCAACGACCTCACCAGCTTGAAGCACAAGGATTTCATCAGCAGACACAACCGTAGAAAGCCTATGTGCAATCACAAGCGTTGTGCGGTCTTGAGAAACCACATCAAGAGCTGCCTGAATTTCACGTTCAGTTTGTGTATCAAGGGCAGAAGTTGCTTCATCTAAAATCAAAATAGGAGGCGCTTTTAATAAAGTTCTGGCAATTGCAACCCGTTGCTTTTCACCGCCTGAAAGTTTCAAGCCGCGCTCACCAACTTCAGTTTTAAAACCTTGTGGTAGCGAACGAATGAAATCGCCAATTTGTGCCATTTCCGCAGCTTGCTCAACCTCTGCATCTGTTGCATCAGGTCGACCGTAGCGAATGTTATAAGCAATGGTTTCATTAAACAGGACTGTATCTTGTGGCACCATGCCAATGCTATCACGCAAGCTTTTTTGTTTAGCATCGCGCAAATCTTGCCCATCAATACGAATTGCACCTTCAATTACGTCGTAAAACCTGAACATCAATCGAGAAACAGTAGATTTACCAGCGCCAGATGGTCCAACAATTGCTACGGTCTTACCTGCTGGCACATCAAAGGAAACATTCTTCAAAATCTTTCTATCTTCATCATAATGAAAAGAAACATCCTCAAACTTGATTGCCCCTTCACTAACCTTCATCTCAGTCGAATTTGGTTTATCTTGAATTTCTTGTTCAACACCGAGTAGCTTGAACATTTCTTCTAAGTCAGCAAAGCCTTGACGAATTTCACGGTAGATAAAACCAATGAAATTTAGCGGCACGAACAATTGCATCAACAGTGCGTTGATCATTACAAAGTCACCAAGCGTCTGTTCTCCAGCCTGCACAGCATAAACCGAAAGCAACATACACGAGGCCATCCCAAGCCCCATAATTATCGTTTGACCAAAATTTAACCAAGCAAGCGATGTCCAAACTTTTGTCGCTGCTTTTTCATAACGCGCCATTGATTGCCCAAATCTATTAGCTTCTAGACCTTCATTGCCGAAGTATTTTACTGTTTCAAAATTAAGCAATGAATCAATGGCTTTGGAATTGGCTTCTGTATCGTTATCATTCATGTCACGGCGAATATTTATACGCCAATCAGAGGCACGTATCGTGAACCAAACATAGGCCCATATCATAATTGAAATGACAGCAACATAGCGCCAATCAAACCAATACCAAATGACAATCGCCATAAACGCAAACTCAAGGATTGTTGGCAGGCCACTTAAAATTGAAAACCTCACAATTGCTTCAATGCCCTTTGTTCCACGCTCAACAACCCTCGTAAGTCCACCTGTGCGCCTTTGAAGATGATATCTTAGGCTCAGTGCATGTAGATGTCTGAAAACAATTGCCGAAAGCTCTTTGACGGCATGTTGTCCAACACTGGCAAAAAGCGCATCACGCCACTGGTTAAACCCGACAGAGACAACACGGCCAATATTATAAAGAACAACAAGCATGACAGGGGTAAGCAACAAATACGGCAGCCAATCCCGAATACTACCATTGACGTCCAAATCACCCGTAAGCGCATCCGTTGCAAGCTTGTAAAAATACGGAATAAGAACAGTAATAGCCTTCCCAATGACCATTAAAATTGCTGCGTATAAAACCCGTCTTTTTAAATCAGGCCGATCACTTGGCCACATATAAGGCCAAAGATTTATCAAAGTCCCCTTCATGCCGCCACGGCCTGCATCGACAAAAGGCTTGTTTGGAATAGTCTTATTGCTCACGCTGCGCCCCTGAAGTTTTATGAATTACAAGAGCATTCATCGCAGTTTGGATTTCTTGCAAGACATCGTGATTAAGAGAAAAACATGATTTATTACCGTGCTTTTCATAGCTAATAATTCCAGCGTCTTTCAATACAGAAAGATGCTGAGAGATAGTTGCCTGTGACTGAGGAAAACATGCACAAAGGTCAGCACAACAACAGCTTTGAAATTCTGTTAGCTCCTGCACCATGCGTAATCTTACAGGATGTCCAAGCGCCTTTAGCGCATCAGCCATTTTTTCAGTCGAAGCAAAGCAACAATGTTTTTGTTTTGGTGATATCATTCAAGCTCTTTATCGGCAAATACCGATGAAGTCAAACAATGATTTTCTACTCAACACTTTGAGCCTCATCAGGCACTTTCAACACTTGGCCTGGGTAAATTCTATCAGGGTCTCTAACTTGATCACGGTTAGCATCAAATATCGTTGTATAACGAATCCCAGCACCATAGTTACGCCTGGCAACCGTCCAAAGATTATCCCCACGACGAATGATAACGGCACTTCCTGATTTAATTTCTTTCTTATAAGCCTCGAGCAACTCTGGTTTTGTCTCTGCTTGAACTAAAACTTCTTCTTCTGGCTTCGCGTTCTCTACAAGATTCACTTGTGGTTCAACACTTAACTCTGGCTCAACTTCTGCGGCTTCAATTTGCTCTGGAACAGCTTTAACCATTGGCTCAGGCTCTACTGGCTTTTCGACTTTAGCAATCTTTGGCTCATGAACCAGAGTCACCTCTGCTCTAGCCAAAACATCGACACCGCTTCCCTTTATCATGTCAGCACGAATATTATGCCTACCTGCTTTAATATCCTTATTAGCTTCAAACAAAAAAGCACCATTGTCTGAAACACGCGTTGAACCAATGAGTTTATTTTCTAGATAAATATTAATCGTAGTGCGCGGCTCTCCCGTTCCTGCAATAAATATTTTTCCAGCTTCCACATCAGCTGCTTCAATTAGAACAGGTGCTAATTTGCTTTCTACAATTGGTGAAGCTGAAACAGATGCAACTTGATTATCAGCTTCAGAATTCACTTCTGGCTTTGCTAATGTAACTGAGCTCTGGGCTACTGCGCTTGCAACTTTATCCGTATTCTCCACTTCAGGAATAACAGCTGTAATTTCAGGCTCTTCTACCTTAGCAATTTCGACTGGATTAGGAACTTGCTCTGGTTTTTGCAACACCTGACTAGGCTTACCAGCCTCTGCTAATAAAACAGTCACCTCACCAATTGTACTTGGTTTTGGCACATCGACAAAAGCAAATGAGGATGACAAAACTTTATCGCCAACTTTTGGTACGACGCGTAAAAATAGCTCATGCGACCCAACTTCAAGTGGAGTATCTAAAATGAAGACAAACTCACCTGTTGAATTAATAGTTGTTTCCGCAAGTTTATTATCACCATCCATTAGCTCGACAACGTGATTACCTGGCCCCTGTCCTGCAACAACAGTACTGCCATCTTTTTCAACTCGAACAAGATCAAATTTAGGTTTAATAGGATCAGCTTTTTTTGGCTCAACCACTTCAATAATATTCAGCTTTGCAACTTCCTGCTCTTCAACTGCTATTTCTTCTTTAACTTCTTCCACACTTTCAGATGATTTTTCTGCAATAATAATAGGTGCTTTAGCAGGCTTATCAATTGGATCAATTACAGCGTAGCCTACTACGCCAGCAACAACCACGCCGCAAGTTGTAAAAAATATTGGAGTTAAACTTTTTGCCATGTATTGTCCCTGCTACACGATATACTCTGGTAATTTCTAGTGCCTATGATTCGGGCATATTCACATCATGAATATATACCATATATGATAAAGGAACCCTATAATGACGCAAATCAAATCTATTTGTATATATTGCGGTTCGCAACCGGGTAACGAGCCCGAGTTTAAAGAGGCAGCGATAGCGCTTGGTGCAAAGCTAGCTGAAAACAATATCCGCCTAGTCTACGGCGGCGGCTCGCGCGGTATCATGGGTGCAATTTCAAAATCAGTACAAGATAATGGCGGCGAAGTCTTCGGCATTATCCCTGACTTCTTATTACCAAAAGAAGGTGAATGGGATCGCTCTGCTAATAAGCTTGAAATTGTCATTACAAAAAACATGCACGAGCGAAAGCAAAAGATGTTTGAAGAATCTGATGCTTTCATAGCTTTACCAGGCGGCATTGGAACTCTAGAGGAAATCGTAGAGATTATTACGTGGGCACAATTAGGCAGACACGAAAAACCAATTGCATTTCTAAATACAAATGGTTTTTGGAACCCTATGCTTGAGTTAATCGAACATATGAAAACCGCAGGCTTTATTCATACAGCAAACAAAGTTCAGCCAATTGTGATTGAACAAGCGCAAGACGTCGTAAAAATATTGCAAACAAACTCTGATTAAGCAGATTTCTTTTGCTTAGAGTTCATTTGAAAAAGCGACCAAGAATAAATAGCCAGCGCTAGCCAAATCAAAATAAATGCAATCACCTGCGAGCGTTTAAGTTCTTCGCCAAAAATAAATATCCCAATGAAGAAAATCATAGTAGGCGCAATATATTGCATCATTCCAATGGTAGATAGTCGCAGACGCTTTGCGCCATTGGCATAAAGAATAAGCGGCACAGCCGTCGCTGGCCCTGCACACATCAGTAAAAAGATATCCAAATCACCAGTGCTACCAAATGCAAGCTGTCCATGATAAATAAGCCAAATCATGTAAGCTAAAGCAATTGGGTAAATAAGAATGACCTCAACTAAAAACCCTTGTGTCGGCCCTACATCTACAGTCTTTCGAATTAATCCATAAAGCGCAAATGTGAGAGCAAGTGACAGGCTAATCCAAGGCAGCACGCCTTGCATAACTGTTAAAACAATCACAACCAAAAGCGCCAGTAAAATCGCGACAAGCTGCAGCCGGTTAAAACGTTCACGCAAAAACACAACCCCCATGGCAACACTCATCAATGGATTAATGTAATAAGCCATAGCCGCTTCTAATGTGCGATCAACCGATATCGCCCAAATAAAAATGCCCCAATTAAAGCTAATCAAAAGTGATGTAAAAAATAGAATACCTAACTTACGAGGCGATTTAAGCGTTGGCAAAATGTCATTTGTCCGCCCCATAAACCACAAGATCACCCCAGCAACAGGCAAAGACCAAACCACCCGATGAACAGTCACTTCCACCGCGTCGACATGAGAAGTAGCCTTCCAATATAAGGCAAGACATCCCCAAATTAAGAAAGCAAAAAGCGCGAAGAAAAACCCTGCGCGTGATGTTTGTTCATCGGCAGTTTGGTTTTCACTCACTCCACACCAGCCCGCATCAATTTATAATTGATCGAGTCGATTAAAGCTTGAAAAGACGCATCTATTATGTTGTCAGAAACACCGACTGTCGTCCAACGATCACCCTCGCGGTCAATTGAATCAATCAAAACCCGCGTAATAGCTTCCGTACCACCGTTCAGAATTCTTACTTTATAATCAATAAGTTCTAGATCATCAATTTGTGCTTGATATTTTCCAAGGTCTTTGCGAAGTGCATTATCTAACGCATTAACAGGGCCTTGTCCTTCCGCAACAGAAAGAAAGCTTTCACCGTCAATCGACAGCTTCACAACGGCTTCGGAAACTGTAATCACTTCGCCTATCGCGTTAAACCTGCGTTCGACTTGCACTTTAAAACTATCAATCGCAAAGAACTTCGGAACAGTACCTAAATGCCTACGTGCAAGAAGTTCAAAGCTCGCATCCGCTGCTTCATAAGCAAAACCTGTAGCTTCTTTTTCTTTGACGATAGAAATAAGTGCATCCAAATTTGGGTTATTCTTATCAACCTCAACACCGCGTTTAGAAAGCATATCGATGAAGTTTGATTTTCCCCCTTGGTCAGAAACCATAAGGCGGCGATGATTGCCGACACTTTCAGGCTTTACGTGCTCATAAGTCTCAGGCTCTTTCAAAATAGCAGAAGCATGAATGCCTGCCTTCGTCGCAAATGCCGATGACCCAACATAAGCAGCCTGATGGTCTGGCGCTCGATTTAACAATTCGTCAAACTTATGTGAAACATGTGTTAGATCAGCAAGCCTTTCTGAACCAATTCCAGTTTCATATTTTTCCGCATAAGCCTCTTTAAGTGCCAATGTTGGAATGATCGCGATGAGATTTGCATTGCCACAACGTTCGCCAATACCGTTAAGCGTTCCCTGAATTTGTCGCGCGCCTGCCCGCACAGCTGCAAGAGAATTCGCAACCGCCTGCCCCGTATCATCATGCGCATGAATACCAACATGGTCGCCCGGAATAAGCTTCTTTACCTCAGCTACAATTGCTTCAACCTCATGCGGTTGTGTACCGCCATTCGTATCGCAAAGCACAACCCAGCGCGCGCCTGCATCATAAGCAGCTTTCGCACATTCAAGCGCATACCCAGGATTAGCTTTATACCCATCAAAGAAATGCTCACAATCTACCATCGCCATACGGTCAGCATCAACAACGGCCTTAACCGACTGTGTGATACATTCAAGATTTTCATCATTCGTCGTGCCAAGCGCTACCTTCACATGATAGTCCCAAGCCTTCGCGACAAAACAAATCGCATCAGTCTCAGACTGCAAAAGTGAAGCGAGCCCTGGATCATTAGAAGCTGAAACACCGGGGCGCTTCGTCATGCCAAAGCCGACAAAACCTGCATTCTTTGTGCGTTTTGTCGAGAAGAGTTCAGTATCCGTAGGATTAGCCCCCGGATAACCGCCCTCAACAAAATCAATACCCAGTTCATCTAGCATTTCCGCTATGACGATTTTGTCCTGAACAGAGAAGTCAACACCTGGCGTTTGCTGCCCATCGCGGAGTGTCGTGTCGAATAGGTATATGCGTTGTTTGATCATTTGGTGCCCTCGGCCTTCCAGTCCTTGGTATCGTGATCTGGGTGCTGGTAATTTATAATACCTTTAATGAAGGCAGAAGCATCTGGCTCACCGGACAAGCCCCGAACAGGCAACTCATGCAAATAATCCGTATAGGATAATTTATCTGCTGGATTGACTTGAATGGAGGGCGTTGCTTCTTCTGGCTTATCAAGAGCGCTAATCGCCACTTCCACACCATCACCATAATCAAAAGTGAGCGGTGTTCCGCAGTCTGCGCAAAATCCGCGTTTTACCTTATTCGAACTTGCAAAGGTTTTGACATTCCCTCTTGCCCAAACCAAACCATGAAGCTTCACCAATGGCGCATAGAAATTGCCAAAGGCTTTTTGGCACATGCGGCAATGGCAAATGGATGCACGTCCAAAATTATCACCTGCAAAGCGAACAGCACCGCATTGGCATCCACCCGTGATCGGTTCTTTAGTCATAATTCCCCCAATTCCTTCATAATTTCCTCAACGCAGCCCGGTAAAGTTTCATCGACTTCACCTGCATTAAAACGAAGAACTTTAAAGCCTTCAGACTTAAGCCACTCGTCACGCTTCTTATCATGTGCCACTTGCTTTGGCTCTTGATGTTGTGAACCATCAACTTCTACCACTAATCTTTCCTTCATGATGACAAAGTCAGCTATGTACGAACCAATAGGAACCTGCTTGCGAACATGAAAGCCAAGCTCTTTCAACTTTCTCAACTCAGTCCATAATTTCAACTCACCTTTAGTCATGTCTTTCCGCATTGCTTTGGCATACGTAATGGTTTGTTTTGAAATAGAGGACGGTGACATAATTAAACCTACTTGTCTGAAAGCAAGGGCGTTACCCCCACCGGCTCACTGCGTTTCGCCCGCCTCCCCACAAGGAGGAGGCTGCAAGTTGCACATTTTTGCCCCAAGGCCAGCCTCCTCCTTGTGGGGAGGCACACGATTGACGCTTTAGCGTCAGAGTGGGTGGGGGTAAAGCACCTCACCGCTTCACCTCCCAAGTCGTAACCCGTTCACCCGTCTCAGGATCCTTACCATCTTTAAGTTGAATGCCCTGCTCTAAAAGCTCATCGCGAATACGATCTGCTTCTGCGAAGTTTTTTTCTACAAAATGGCCAAGTCGTTCTGTGATTGCTGCATTAATCGAAGTGTCATCTAGGTTCATCTTAACTTTAGAAAACTTTATACCAACAAGTTCTAAAGCAACGAGTAATTGATTCCCTGAAAGGCTATTTAACCTCGAAATGAATTCAGAGGAATTAATATCATCCAAAAGCGCAGGAACAAGATCCATTGCACTTCCAAGATCAACTTCATCAACACGCCGATGAAGCTTAGCAATAATATTCTCCGCCTCTTCCAACCGCTTCACGCTAAAATCAATCGGCTCACGATAATGCGTCATCAGCATTGCAAGACGCAGAACCTCACCCGGCCAACTACGTCCACCAAATTTATCCGTATGCAGCAAGTCATGTATAGTCACAAAATTTCCAACCGACTTGGACATCTTCTTGCCTTCGACTTGCACGTAACCATTATGCATCCAGACCGATGCCATTTTATCCGTACCGTGGGCGCAACAGCTTTGGGCTATTTCATTTTCATGGTGTGGGAAGATTAAATCCAACCCACCGCCGTGAATATCAAACGTCTTACCTAGAAATGCTTCCGACATTGCAGAACATTCAATGTGCCAACCGGGGCGGCCATGAATTTTTTTACCATTGAACATGCCAGTCCAACCAGGTTCATCATCCTTGGACTGTTTCCAAAGTACAAAATCACCAGCATTTTCCTTGTGACTTTCAACTGCCACTCGCGCACCCTCTTGTTGCTCATCGAGCTTACCAAGCCTATTGGATAACGCGCCATATTGCTCCATAGAGCTCACACGGAAAAGCACTTCTTTTCCCTGCGCACCCTCTGCAATATAAGCATGATCTTTATCCAACAGCGTTTGGATAATTGAAACCATCCCGTCAATATGATCAGTCGCTCTTGGCTCATGGCTTGGCTCTAAACACCCAAGCGCTTTCACATCGGCATGAAATTGTGAGGCAGTTTTTTCAGTAACAATTCGGATAGCTTCATTAAGAGGAAGCTCGGGATAATCACGAAGCGCACGGGCATTTATCTTATCATCAACATCTGTGATGTTCCGTACATAAGTCACATGTTCCGCACCATATTTATGACGTAGCAAACGGTATAAAACATCAAACACAATTACAGGACGCGCATTACCAATATGGGCAAAGTCATAAACCGTCGGCCCACAAACATACATGCGAACGTTCTTCTCATCTTCTGGAACGAAGACTTCTTTTTGGCGGGTCAGTGTATTATACAGTTTTAATTCAGACATAATTTCTCAAAATTCAAATAAAGTTATCCCTTGGTCTGGGACGTTTCAAATTTTAGAAAAAGCATGAACGACCAGACCAGCGAATCGCTAGTTAATAATGCACTTAATAATGCAGGTCTTGAATGAAGACATGATTAAGGTCGTGTCCATAGATTAAGTAATAAACGAAAGCGCTTCCGCGTCAAGTCAGAAGTGGATAGATCAAGCTTGATGCAATCAATAACATGACGATTGCAATCATAGTATCAAGCACTTGCCATGCCTTAGGCTTTTTAAAAAGAGGCTCTAGCAACCTTGCTCCGTAACCAAGAGAAAAAAAACCAAACGAATGAAGCAAGAATAGCGCCAATACCATAAGCTAGTTTTGCCGTTCCCCCATGCGGTGCTGATGCACCAACTAATAAAACTGTATCAACATAAACGTGCGGATTGAGAAAAGTAAAGCCAAACATGTGCCAATGGCAACTTTCAAACTTCCTACACCATTTTGGTGTGAGCTAAGAGCTTCTGGATTCATGGCGCGTTTGATGGCAACCCATGCATACCAAAGTAAAAAAACAGCCCCTTGCAAGGCGAATAGTAATTAGCAAATTTGGTGAGCTTTTTATGATAGCACCAATTCCTGCACCCCCTATCGCGATCAATAACGCATCAGAAACCGCGCAAATCAAACAAAGAATAAACACATGTTTACGCAGGATCCCTTGTCTTAAAATGAAGGCATTTTGTGCTCCTATCGCAATAATAAGAGAAGCACCAAGCGCAAAGCCCATAGTAAATCCAAGCAACATTAAAATAAATCCATTTGGCTAGTATCCTGCTTAAGCTTTTTGGAAGCCACTTTTGGAGCTATTGGCTCCGCTAAACCCGGCTCTTGAATGTCTGGGCCTACATTCGCAACTTTATTAACGCGGTCACTTACGGCAATCACTTCAAAAAAACCATCTTCAACCCCTTGCATCAAATCGCCGACATCACGAGGTTCTTGTGTCTTACAATCAAGCCATCGTTCAAAATCATTAGGCTTTATGATGACAGGCATACGGTGGTGAATATTGCCAATTTGTTCATTCGATTGAGTGGTAAGGATGCAGCCTGAATCCATCTCACTGCCATCTTTACCCATCCAAGTTTCAACAAGACCAGCAAAACAAATTATTCCGCCATCAGCTGGTCTTATCCAATAAGCCTGCTTTGGTTGCTTTTTATTTTCTGGGCGATGCCATTCATAAAAACCGGTTGCTGGAATAAGAACGCGGCGGTGACGCATAGCAGTTTTAAAGAAGCTTTTGTGTTGGCGGTTTCTGACCCGAGCATTGATAATAAGCGTAAAATCATTTGGATCTTTTACCCAGTGCGGATTAATCCCCACCGCACAAGCTGAGCTGCCCGTTCACTCGTTGGTCCAATACCTACAGTTAAAATGGGTTGTGTTGGCGCGATATTATACCTCGGCGGAAAGACACCAAGCTCATCCATATTAAAATTATTGCAAAGCTCTTCTGGGCTTGCCAATAACGAGAACCGACCACACATATATATTTCTCAACATAAAAACATTGAACTAGTTATATAGTATAACTCTTACGTAAATTGCATTCATTTTTTCTAATTAACCAAGGATTCTGCTAATGCCACTTAAACCAAACACAGGTGCTAGCATCTTAGTTCTCGAAAATGACAAAATACTGCTCATAAAACGAGGAAAAGAGCCATATAAAGGTCATTGGTCGCTACCGGGCGGATCGCAGGAAATAGGTGAAACATTAGAAGAAGCCGCACTTCGAGAACTTAAAGAAGAAACGAATTTAACTGCCAATAAACTTTCTTTCGCAAAAATACATGATCGCATAACTCTCGATGATAATGGTAAGGTAAAGTTTCACTATGTACTTGCTACATTTATAACAAGCGATTTTACAGGAACACCAGTAGCACTTGATGATGCAGATGATATCGGCTGGTACACAATACCCGAAATGGCTGATCTACTTACAACGCCAGAAACACCAGATTTTATTTTAGAAATTCTTCAGTCATATGAAACAGCTTAAAGTAACCATTTTAGAGCATGATGATTGCAAACCACGCATTATTCCTTCATATTCCACCAATAAAAAACCTTATGTAAAAGAACAATGAACCTAAGCTTTAAACTCTTTTTGAAATCCATATTCCGTTACCATCGCTTTACTTGCGAACTGCGCAAGTCTACGCGCAAACGGCGGATGAAAATAATGAGCAACTAGCCATTGAACCCCCAAAAATAACAACACTTCCACCTGCTTACGAATCTCAAATGTTGCGTTTATCTGAAGTATTAGGTTCACTTCATTATTTACGTGAATTATGCGGCGCCAAGAAGGTTCAAAATGGCGCCAAGCAATGGTTGATGTGATCAAAGATGAGGAGCCAACAGATGAACGAAAAGCGCAGATGATCGCAAATTTCAACCATGGCTTCCGTGGGTTTCAAGAAACTTATCGCGAATGTACTAACGCGGCAATTGAAGCAAATAATAGATACATTGCTGAAGGCATTAAGCTTTCTGGAGAAATCCCAACACGCTACGGCCGTTAACCATTTGTTAAAACATATTTACTGAACCCGATGATTTATTGAAAAAAATGTCGCAATCATCTTCAGGATACAAATACAGGGTTTGGCACGTTGAGCACTTCTAACATTCCAGAAAATCTAGACGATCTCATCGATCAAGAAAAAAGAGCTTTGGCAAAAGAGTATTTTTCTGACATATGGGCGGATATTCAAGCTGAAAACCTTGGCACTGAACTAATTGTTGAAGTTTTCGTTCAAGAAGCAATTGAGCGATTGGCAAATGAAAAAGACATGGAAGAAGCCTCAAAACTCATTAGTCACTTCAAAAACATGGATGAACTTGGAATTTTACCTGTTCAACGCACACTTCAATAATCAGGTGACAAACCTTTTTTAAACTCCATTCTCGCAATACACTTTAAAACCGTGTAGGATGGACACAATGATAAATCTTCTAAAACACTTCAGAAAAATCCTCTTGGCAGTATTTCTAATATTGCAAACAAAAGCTTATGTGAGTAGCCAAGAAGCGGATAAACCTGAAATAAGTTCAGAACACCCAACCACTGCAACAGAAGATTATGCAGACCAAATCCCTGCCTCAACTCAAGAAGAAGAGCTACCAGAAATCTCCTATGATCTCGAAGCACTTCCCTTCCCTACAAGGCGTATGCACCAACTAATCTTAGAGGCAACAAAATCTGGCGACATAGAAAAACTTCGAGCCTTTATTGGCACAGGCGGCTCTATGACAATGCTATCATTAGGCGGTATTGATGGAGACCCAATTGACCATCTAAGAAAAGAAGCTGGCGACACAAATGGCCATGAAATACTAGCTATTTTAGAAGAAATCTTAGAAGCTGGTTACGTCCACCTTGATAAAGGCACGGACAGAGAATTATATGTATGGCCATACTTCTTTGCCTACCCCTTAGATAAGTTGACAGACCCACAAATGGTTGAGTTATTCCGCATTGTCACCTTTGGTGATTTCCAAGACATGAAAGACTTTGGCGGCTATATATTTTATAGGGCAGGTATTACACCGTCTGGACGCTGGACTTTCTTTATTGCTGGAGACTAAATTTTGAAATTTGCACATCTTAATGATCGTTCGCTTATAGAAATATCAGGCGATGAAGCTGAAAGCTTTCTTGATAATATACTGACTTGTAAAGTTATAGAGCTATCAGAAGGGCAAACCTCTTTTGGTGCATTATTAACTCCGCAAGGCAAAATTCTTTTTGATTTCTTCCTAATTAAAACCGAGAATGGATATCTATTGGATATCCTTAGTGACCTTGCCGTTGACTTTATCAAACGTCTAACCTTCTACCGATTGCGAGCCAAAGTAACAATTGAAGCGAAACCTGAGATCAAGGTGTTAGCGCTTTGGGACGAAAAAATTCCGTTATCAAATTTATGCATCCAAGACCCTCGCCTAGAAGAAATGGGCGTCAGAGACTATTCGGCACATTCACAAAGTGGTGAAGAAGCTGATTATGTAGCTCACAGAATTGCAAATGGCATTCCTGAAGGTGGCCATGACTTTGAATATGGCGATGCCTACCCGCACGAGACATTGATGGATCAGTTTGGCGGTGTGGATTTTAAAAAGGGATGTTACGTAGGCCAAGAAGTTGTCTCAAGAATGCAGCATCGCGGAACCGCAAAAAAACGCATTATTATTGTAAAAAGCGCTGATAAACTACCTTCTTCTGGCACTCCTATTACCGCAGATGGAAAGCCTGCAGGAACACTTGGTAGTGCTGTTGAGAATGAGGGTTTAGCAATGCTACGCTTAGATAGAATTGCTAAAGCAGAAATGGTTTTGGCAGATAAAACACTACTCAAGACGGAGCTTCCAACATGGGTAAAATTCATTATGTCGGAGAATAAATAATGCCTGCAAAGGAAAAAGAAGTCCGCGCTTGGCAACGGATGTTATCAGGCAGGCGTCTCGACTTACTTGAACCATCACCACTTGATATCGAAATTGATGACATAACACATGGCCTTGCACGTGTTGCACGTTGGAATGGTCAAACCTCTGGAGACCACGCATTTAGCGTTGCGCAACACTCAGTAATTGTATGGCAGATTTTCTGTAAGCTAGAGTCAAAATCCACACCTGATGAAGAGCTAATTGCACTTCTACATGACGGGCCAGAATATGTTGTAGGCGACATGATATCACCGTTTAAAGCTGTTTTGGGTGGCGATTACAAACTGGTAGAAGCACGTCTTCAAGAAGCAATTCATCGGCGTTATTCTCTGGTGCCAGTAACACCTGAAAAACTCAAAAAGAAGATAAAGCGCGCAGACTCTATTTCTGCGTATTTTGAAGCAATAGAACTCGCAGGTTTTGAGCGGAATGAAGCTATAGAGTTTTTTGGAACGCCAAGAGGCTTTTCAACTGACATGTTCAACTTCATACCTCTAGGCGCACAAGACGCACAGAATGAAATGCTAAAAGCATTTGAAAAAATAGAACGTAAACGAAAAAACAATGCCTGAACAAATCATAGAGATAGGCCTAAACGCTGTTATTGTTGCTATCGTTGATAACACACCTGCTATTCTCCAAGCCATAGGCGTTAATGATGCACTTCCCTACGGCAAGTTTGACCCAAGCAAACACCGCACAATGGAAGAAGGCCTACGTGAGCTGGCAGAAGCACAAACAGGCGTCAAACCAGGGTACGTCGAGCAACTCTACACATTTGGTGATCGTGGCCGCATACCCGTGGCAGGCGATCAAAGCCCACACGTAGTATCCGTAGGTTATCTTGCTTTGTCACGCTTTAGTGCAGATCAGAACTCAGGAATTAAATTAGCCAATGAAAAATTAAGAACTTGGTATGACTTCTTTCCTTGGGAGGACTGGCGTGATGGCCGCCCTGCTCTACTTGATGAAATAATTATACCTCATCTACTAGAATGGGCGGCGCACCCTGCCCGTATAAATAGAGTAATCAGAGGCCTTGATCCTCTATCACGCATACGAATTTCATTTGGACTAGAAGAATCATCTTGGGATGATGAGTTAGTCTTAGAGCGGTATGAAATGATGTATGCGGCAGGCCTTTTAACGGAGGCTGTGGTGGATGGTAGGCTAACAAAGGAAAACGCAAATATTATACCAAGCACAGCAATGGTTGACGATCACCGACGTATTCTAGCAACCGCAATCGCGAGACTTAGAGGCAAATTAAAATATCGCCCCGTGATTTTCGAACTCATGCCAGAAGTCTTCACCTTATACAATTTGCAACAAACCGTAGAAAGCATCTTTGGCCGTGCTGTACACAAACAAAACTTCAGACGACTGGTTGAAAGCGCAGAACTTGTAGAACCAACTGGCGCTAGCGAAAGATCAACTGGCGAGCGCCCCGCAGCACTATTTCGATTTAGAAGTGAGATTTTAAGAGAACGCCCAGCGCCTGGTCTAAAAATTGGAAGCTGATTGCAAGTCTAAATTTTTAGTGATGAGAAACATCACTGATAGCAGTGCCCCAAAAGTTCGGATCTGCTATCAGTGAATGCCCCAGCCTATCGCTAAGCTATATGCTCCATACATAAGAAATGGTTTTACTTCAGTAGTAAAATGTTGGACGCTTATTTGCTATATCTGCAAAAGTAAGGCAATTTTTTACAGTTTGGACAAAGATGGATAAACTCACAGCAGCAAAATACTTTATGAAAGTTGCAGATACAGGCAGTTTTTCAAAAACGGCTAGGCTCTTAAACTTGCCAGTTTCCACAATATCCCGCCGTGTGAAAGACTTGGAACAAAATCTAGGCGTCGAATTAATAAAACGATCGACCCGGCATTTATCGCTAACAGACATTGGTGCTACATATTATAAACAAATAGAGAGCGCAGTTAATGACTTTGAACTCGCGGATCAAATCGCTCTGCAAACTTCATCACGGCCAAAAGGCAAACTAAAAATCTCCGCACTCCCAAGCTATGCCAACATACATCTTTACCCAATAATGGAGAAGTTTCGCAAAATTCATCCAGAAATTATAATTGAGTCATTAGTTACAGATAATGTTCATGACGTAATGAAAGACAGAATAGATTTTGCTATACGCCCTACTTCCAATCCGCCAGAAAACTTAATTGCCAACGTAATTGACCACCACAAAATGGCAATTATTGCATCCCCAGAATACATCAAAGCCCACGGAAGACCAAAAAACTGGAGTGACATTATTCATCATAAGGCAATCTGCTATGGTAGATGTGGAGGTGTTTTGCCCTGGCACGCATATTCTGAAAAAAAATGGCAAGTTATTGAAAAAACCCCTAGCTTTATATGCAGCGACACCTGCAAAATTCTTGATATAGTTTTGAATGGTGAAGGAATAGCATTATTACCAGAATGGACTTATCTTAATAGCTTAAACAAGGGTCTTGTCGAAAAAATAAACATTGGTTGGGATGCATCTTTTATAAATGACCATAATCATAAGCTTTATTTAATCTACGATAAAAAAACATCCAACTAAAACGCAATCAAACATTTCTGAAATTTTTTCTTGAGCAAACAAAATGACCAACCATATTACAGACAAACAAATTGAAGGCTTTAAAAAAAATGGCGCCCTACTATTAAAGGGAGTTTTCAAGGATCACGTCGAAAGCATTCGAGCAGCTATTGAAGAAAACAAAGCCAACCCGTCTTGCGTGAACGCACCTACAGACCCGATGACGGCAGTGCACCTTTTTTCCAAGACTACGTCGTATGGAACCAATTTGATGGCTATCGTTCTTTGGTGAAAAATTCAGTGATGTCAGAAATTGCAGCAACCCTAATGCAATCCAAAACTGCAAGAATTTTTCATGACCATATTCTGGTTAAAGAACCTGGCAACTCCGTCAACCCCCCATGGCATCAAGACCAACCTTATTATTTGGTTGAAGGAGAACAAACCGTATCTTTCTGGGTGCCTCTTGATCCAATCCCGCGCGATCGAACAATTGAATATATTGCTGGATCTAACAATTGGAACAAAGATTTTAGACCAACACGCTTTGATGGAACGCCATTATTTGAAAACGATACTTCAGAAGATGTACCAGATATAGATAACAACCGTGAAGATCTAGACATCATCGGCTGGGCAGTAGAACCAGGAGACGCAGTTGCTTTTTCTTTTAAACCCCTACACGGCGCCCCCGCAAATGCATCAGACATCAGGCGCCGCGTTGTATCAATAAGGTGGGTAGGCGACGACGCAAAGTTTGCAGAAAGACTAGGCGCAACATCACCAGCATTTCCTGATTTAGAATATGAGGCAGGTAGCAAGTTTGAAGGCGATGAGTTTCTGATGATCTTTGAACGGAGTTGAATAGGAGGTGTGAGCGCAAAGTTAAAATATTAAACTATTCACTCAATACATACTTCTAATCCATAACAGACGTCCAATTTTAATGAATACGAGACTTCACAATTCACTACTCACAGGTAGTCGAAAATCTAAACTTATACCTAAGGCAACTGTATAACTTGCTCAATAAGCACTGGTAGAGAACAAGAGAAACCGTTCGCTTTTTATACGCTTGGTATCTCAGTAACTACGTATTTCTTTACGTAAAGAAAGCACCAAATTGCGCATTCTACCTAAATTTACAGCAATATATTCTTGGCTAACACTCTGTGCGGGGAAAACCTCAATAATGGAGCTGGGAATAATGACTATATCAAAAATTAATAACTTGGGTACAAGTGGGCACTCCGCTAATCAACAGAATGGCGGGATGAATCAAAAACAAGATTTACAAAAACAAAATTTATTTTCTTCAAAAGCAAATGAAATGAAAGGTGACCAAAACACTGCTGCCAAGAAAGGTTGTCCTCCGAAGGCCGCTTGTCCACCTAAGAAAGGTTACCCTCCAAAGGCTGCCTGTCCACCTAAGAAAGGTTGCCCTCCAAAGGCTGCATGCCCGCCTAAAAAGGCTTGTCCTCCAAAGACATCTTGTCCACCGAAGACTGGCGCCACTACACCATCAAAAGTTCATACAACTGCTATTCAACAACGCCATACACCTCAGATAGCGATTTGCCCATCTGCAAGCGGACATGGCTCAACCCAGGCAATTAGTTCTGGTCAGAGCAGTGGGGCTAATGCTGATATACAGTTCTCTTGAAAGAAGTTGTACAACTTCTTCAACAATTACTTGGAAAGCTGGGTGATAATAGTAAAAACATTGGTGGTGGAGCTTCTGCTTCACATGTTAATAAAGGTGTTAACAACATTAGTGGTGGCTATAGTGGAATAGATAATTTGGACCAAGTTATTAGCCAAGTGCATAAATTGCTTAGTCAAATTAGTAATCAAAGCCAAAATGTTGATTATAGCAACAATGGTAATACTGTAAAATTTGGCCAAAACAGCAATTCATCAAACCATAGAGACTACTAATCTAACTAAACAATTCTGAATCAGGGCTGCTCTTGTTAGTAGCCCTGATTTTTTTAAATTAGCTATTTTTTAAAATTGATGAAGTACATTTCAGCTTAACCATACTTAAACTGAGGTCGTCATGAACATTCAATCCGATACGAACCAAGATCAATTTACCTTGTGTAGTATGAGTGATGCGCAACTAAAAGAAATCTTTCAGGCGGGAACGGAAGTTACTCATTGGTACTCTATCCTTGCAAAAACAGGCGATACACCAATAACTGAGTTACTACGCGGTGTGGAGAGACTTGATAGCGAGGTAGAATACCCAGAAGAAACTGTTCAAGACTATGAGACAGGAAGCCAGTATTATTTTCATTGTCATGCAGATCGACCAACTGAGTATGGCCATTTTCATACTTATATACTTGAAGCAGGCATACCTGAAAATATTAAGGCTGTTAAACCTGCAGTTACTGGCGAACATCTAGATGAGTATCGTACCCATTGTCACTTGGTTGCAATTTCATCAAATGAATTAGGTGAGTCGGAATATTTGTTTACCATTAATCATTGGTCAGCTCAGGAAGCTAATTATTCAATAGAGGATTTAGTCAAAATTTTAAATCAATTTGATGTTTCTCACGCAAGACCTTCTTATCCTGTCAATCGTTTAATAAGCTCTATTTTAGCTTTATTTAAACCACAAATCATTCAATTATTCCATGATAGAGAAGTTGCAATGAACGCTTTCCAAGCACAAAGGCCTGATATCCCTGCAATGGCAAATGAAGACTTAGAAGTTACCTCGAAAGTTAAAATTTCTATTAAAGAACAAATAAAGCTAATTAAAAATGAGATTACAAAGCGTGGGCTCATCATTACTTAAAGGCTACCAATTATAATTAATAACCATCATTTTGATGTTAAATTTCCAACTACCCCAACACCCTCACCGCAACATACCATGCCTGCACACCTTCATTGACCATATAATCTTGCTTGGTCATTTCCAGAACCTCCCACTCATCTGCCTCTGAATGTTGCTCTATCGCTGCTTCAAAACCTTCACTATCCCACACGCCTTCATTAACAGTGAAACAGATTAAGCCATTCGGTTTCGTCACGCGGATAAGTTCTAGAAAACCTTCTGGCCCTAAATGACCATGCGTAAAAACGCCTACACACAGGCTAGCGTCATATGTATTATCCGCTGTTGGAAGCGGTTCACCCGGAATAAGTTTTAAGAGGTTAGCATAGCCGCGATTACGCGCATGCTCCATCATTTCTAAGGATGGATCAGTACCATCAAAGTTCGTGAAGCCATTTGCTTGTAAATGTTGACCAACGATACCCGTGCCACAACCAACGTCAAAAATTCGTGGCTGCTTAGTACTACAATGGCGCATCAACATCGCAACAGTATTAGGCTGCGAAACTGTTTTCAGCTTGCTATCGTTGTCATCATCATAACTGTCAGCCCAGTTGGAATAAACTTCATTCAGCTGTTCTGAGGCATCCGTTTTTAAATCAAGCTCGTGGTATTTTGAGATGCCGTGAAGCTTGGAGTCTTTGGAGTTTTTGTTATTCGACATCAAAACCTCACTTAATCGCTATATCCAACCCAACATCTAACGTTGGCGCTGCCATAGTAATTTTAGACGTTGAGATATAATCAACGCCCGTCTCTGCAATGGCTTTTATCGTTTTGATATTCACATTGCCAGATGCTTCTAGCTTAACGGAGCCACCATTGTCTTTGACGTTCATTGCAACTGCTTCAAAAAGTTGCGCATTGCTCATATTGTCTAACAGCACCACATCAGGCTTAGCTTCTAAAGCTTCAGCAAATTGTTCTAGCGTATCAACCTCAATCTCAACCTTAACCAAATGCCCAGCAAAATCTCTTGCTCTATTAATCGCTAGCGCCACGCCTCCCGCAACAGCAATATGATTATCCTTGATCAAAATCGCATCATCAAGACCAAAACGATGATTGGAACCACCACCGCATTTGACGGAGTATTTATCAAAGGCACGGTGCCCAGGAATTGTTTTACGAGTGCAACAAACCTGAGCATTCGTATGAGAAATCTCACTAGCAAACTCTGCCGTATAAGTTGCAATGCCAGACATACGCATAAGATAATTTAGTGCCACACGCTCCGCGCTTAAAATTGCTCGAGCATTACCTATTATCTCGGCGAGCTTTTCGCCCTTTTTAATCTCATCGCAATCTACAACCAGTGCATTGAATTTTAACTCAGGATCAATCGCTGCAAAAGCTGCTCTCGCCAATCCCATGCCTGAAACAATACCATCTTCGCGTGATGCTAAAACGCATGTTGCACTTGCGTCATCAGGAATAGTCGCATTAGTCGTAATATCACCAGCGCGACCTAAATCTTCAAGCAGCGCTTCATCAACTGCTTTACGAATTAAAATGGGTGAAAGATGCGACTTTAACTTACTCATACGTTCCATCCAAAACTTTACCCGCAATCTTATTTGCGTAAGCTAGCGTAATGAACGAGCGTTTTTTCCATTCAACCATTTCTTCAGGAAAATCACTACGTTGATGCCCGCCCCTGCTCTCTTCACGCATGAGCGCACATACTGCCGCAAGCTTCGCCGTTGTCAGCGCATTACGAAAACGAAACGACCTATTTTCTATTTCTATTTGATTTATTTCAAAAATTGCCTTGCGTAATCCCTCATCCGTACGTGAAACGCCCACATATTTAGACATAAGCGAACGTAGTCTCGGCATGAGCGGTGTATCATTATGCTCTTCGCTTTCACCGCTCGGACGTTCGGTAATCTTGTTTATGTGACCCGCAGGATAATGCAGAAGAATATTTTCAGCGATACGGCCAGCAAAAACGACTGCCTCAAGCAATGAATTAGATGCCAAACGATTAGCGCCATGTGCACCTGTAGAGGTCGCCTCCCCGCAGGCATATAATCCATCAAGCGAAGAACGCCCATCGGCATCTACAAAGATACCGCCCATATGATAATGCGCTGCTGGAATAACAGGAATAAGGTCTGTTACAGGATTAATCCCAGCATCTTGGCAATATTGATAAACAGTAGGAAACTCTTTCGCAAAATGTTCGCCAACAGCTTCGCGTGCGTCTAACCATGCACCGCGACCTGCAGTTACTTCATCAAAGATTGCCTTTGCCACCACATCGCGCGGTGCAAGCTCAGCATCTTTATGCACCTTAAGCATAAACCGTTCACCCGCGTCATTATGCAAAGTACACCCCTCACCCCGAAGTGCTTCTGTTGCTAATGGCGCAGGATCTTTACCAACATTAAGAGCAGTAGGATGGAATTGAACAAATTCAGGATCAGCAACAACCGCTCCAGCTCGCGCCGCCATACCTGTACCACCGCCACGAGCCTGTGTCGGATTAGTCGTTACTTCATAAAGTGCTCCCACACCACCTGATGCCATGATAATAGCGTTAGTTTTAAGTTCGACACGATGCGGGTTTGTTCCTCGATCACCGCGCGCTAAAAGACCAACAACCTTTTTACCTTCGCTTAGTAATTCTTCTGCGACAAAGCCTTCTAACAACCGAATAGAAGGCGTTGCATGAACAGTGGCAACCAGTGCTTCCATAATCGCTTTACCAGCGCGATCACCTTGAACACCAACCACACGGCGTTCTGAATGCGCGGCTTCACGAGACGCTGTTAGCTTTCCCTCTAGGTCACGGTCAAACGGTACTCCGTATTCTACAAGATCCAGCACACGATCAGCAGCTTCACCAGCCATCAATCGTGCAATCTTCTCATCAACAATACCAGCACCAGCAATTAGCGTATCTTCAACATGCTTTTCAACGGTATCACCCGGCATCACAGAAGCCGCGATACCAGCCTGCGCCCATGCGGATGAAGCACCCGTACCAATAGGCGCAGCAGCTAAAACCGTTACAGGACGAGGCGCCATTTTTAGCGCACAAAAAAGCCCCGCCAAACCACCACCAATAATAACAATATCATCAGCTGTCTGCATCGGAAGTGTTGGAAACAAATCGTCTTGATTGTCACTCACTTAGATATCAATTCTCAAAACTTAGTTAGTCTTCAAGTCCACCATTCGCTGAACTGCATGTTTTGCTTTTTCGGCCATAACAAGGTCAACGACAACTTCTTCACGCATATAAACAAGCGCCTCTAGAATATTTGGCAAGGTAATACGCTTCATGTGCGGGCAAAGGTTACATGGCTTGATAAATTCAACACCCTTTGCTTGTTCTTGAATATTAGAAGCCATAGAGCATTCTGTTACTAGCAGAACTTTAGAACCAGGCTTTTGGCCAATAGCAAAATCAATCATACCTGATGTCGAGCCAGAAAAATCTGCCACATCAACGACTTCTGGCGGACACTCAGGATGAGCAACGATCTGAATTGCAGGATCAGCTTCTTTATAAGCAAGAAGTTCTTCTGGTGTGAAACGCTCATGCACTTCACAATGACCTTTCCAAGTCAAAATTTTCTTCTTTGTAAGCTTCGCAACGTTCTGCGCAAGATACTCATCTGGAATAAGTAGAATCGTATCGCTCTCAAAGCTCTCTACAACGCGCACCGCATTAGAAGACGTACAACAAATATCACTCTCGGCTTTAACATCCGCAGATGTATTCACGTAAGTCACAATCGGAACGCTAGGGTTAGCTTCACGCAAAAGGCGAACATCTTCGCCCGTAAGAGACTCAGCTAGCGAACAACCAGCTTTCATGTCTGGGATAAGCACTGTCTTTTCTGGGCTAAGAAGCTTTGAAGTTTCCGCCATAAAATGCACACCACATTGAATGATGATATCTGCATCCACTTTCTCAGCTTCCATCGCCAATTGCAGGCTATCGCCAGCAACATCAGCCACACAGTGAAAAATTTCAGGTGTCATATAATTGTGGGCAAGAATTACTGCATTACGTTCTTTTTTGATTTTATTAATCGCATGAACGTATGGCGCGTGAATT
>CATQIJ010000021.1 GCA_958296345.1 uncultured Rhizobiaceae bacterium | reverse complement strand
GGCTTTATCAGCAATGGCTTGCTCAACCGTTTTAATCGCAACAGGCTCATCCTCAAGATTAAGCGTACAAGCTTCTTCGCAAGGAGCAGGACAAATGCGGCCTGTAAATTCAGGAAAGTTATTTGTTGAATGAAGATCGGCAACTGCAGCTTCCCATTCACCAGAATAGATCAAATCATTCCAGTCAGGAATTTGGTTATGAACAGGACAGCCTGTATCGCCATGGCAATAAGGAATACCGCAATCCATACAACGTGCAGCTTGCTTAATTACTTCATCATCGCTCATAGGAATCGTAAACTCACCAAAATGACGAACCCGATCAGACGCTGGACGGTACTTTTGTACCTGACGATCTATTTCAAGAAATCCTGTAACTTTACCCATAATATTTTCCTACTCCGCAGCCACTTTACCAAGACGCATGTTTTCCATTTCGGTTAGTGCGCGGCGATATTCTACTGGCATTACTTTTACAAACTTTGAGCGATAAGTTTCCCAATCGTCTAAAATTTCCTTGGCGCGTGTTGAGCCCGTATAATGCATGTGGCTTGTTATTAATTGGAACAAACGCTCTTGGTCATGGCGTGTCATATCTGACGTAATATCTACACGGCCTTTATGATCAAGGTCACCACCATGGTGATGAAGCTTTTCTAAAAGCTCATCTTCTTCTGGTACTGGCTCAAGTTCGACCATCGCCATGTTGCAACGTTTTTCAAATGTGCCTGATGTATCCATAACATAAGCAACGCCGCCAGACATGCCAGCAGCAAAGTTACGACCTGTGTTTCCTAGCACAACCACAACACCGCCTGTCATATATTCACAACCGTGATCACCCACGCCTTCAACAACAGCAACCGCGCCAGAATTACGAACCGCAAAACGCTCGCCTGCTACGCCACAGAAATAACATTCGCCCGAAACCGCGCCATAAAGAACGGTATTGCCAACAATGATAGACTCTTCAGCTTTAAGCGTGGAATCTTCTGCTGGACGAATAACAATGCGACCACCTGATAAGCCTTTACCAACATAGTCATTACCATCGCCCTGAAGGTCAAAAGAAATACCTTTTGCAAGGAAGGCTGCAAAGCTTTGACCGGCAGTTCCTTTTAGTGACACTGCAATTGTATCATCAGGTAAACCTTCATAGCCATATTTTTCAGCTAGCTTACCAGAAAGCATTGCACCTGCCGAACGATCAGCATTTGATATATCTGTTTCAATCATCACAGGTGTGCCATCTTGTAGAGCAGGTTTTGCTTCTTCAATCAGCTTACGGTCAAGGATTGTATCAATAGGGTGCTTTTGAAGTTTTGTTTGAAAAATCTCTTGCTTGTCTGCTTCTGGCTTGTGGAAGATACGAGAAAAATCAAGCCCTTTACCTTTCCAATGATCAAGCATACCGCTCTTTTCAAGCAGATCACTTTCACCAATAAGGTCATCAAACTTTGTGAAGCCCATTTGCGCCATTAGTTGACGAACTTCTTCAGCTACAAAAAAGAAATAATTAATCACGTGTTCTGGCGTACCTTAAAGCGTTTACGCAAAACAGGATCTTGTGTCGCAATACCAACTGGGCATGTGTTAAGGTGACATTTGCGCATCATTAAACAACCAGCTGCAATAAGCGGTGCTGTTGAGAAACCAAATTCATCTGCCCCAAGCAAAGCACCAACGATAACATCACGCCCTGTTTTCAAACCGCCATCAACTTGTAGTTTAATACGCGAGCGAAGTTTATTCAGAACTAATGTCTGTTGTGTTTCAGCGAGACCAAGCTCCCAAGGACTACCTGCATGTTTTAAAGACGTAAGCGGTGAAGCACCTGTACCACCATCATAACCAGAAATTGTAACGTGATCCGCACGCGCTTTTGCAACACCAGCAGCAACTGTACCAACGCCAATCTCAGCAACAAGCTTAACAGAAATATCTGCGCGTTCGTTTACGTTTTTCAAATCATAAATCAGTTGCGCTAAATCTTCGATTGAATAGATATCATGGTGTGGCGGTGGAGAGATCAAACCAACACCAGGCGTAGAGTGACGTGTCTTAGCAATAACTGCATCAACCTTATGGCCAGGTAATTGACCACCTTCGCCAGGCTTAGCGCCTTGAGCAACTTTAATCTGGATCATGTCTGAATTTACAAGATACTCAGTAGTCACACCAAATCGGCCAGACGCAACTTGTTTTATCGCAGAACGTTCAGGATTTGGTTCGCCGTTTTGCAATGGCAGGTAACGATCAGGTTCTTCACCGCCCTCACCTGTATTAGATTTACCGCCCATTTCGTTCATAGCGACAGCAAGTGTTGCGTGAGATTCTCTTGAGATAGAACCAAACGACATAGCACCTGTAGAAAAACGTTTTACAATTTTAGAAGCTGGCTCAACCTGTGAAACATCGACAGGTTTACGACCAGACTCTTCAGCCGATTTGATATTAAATAAACCGCGAATAGTTGCATGTTGCTCAGATACACGGTTCACATCATCAGCGAACTCTTGATAGCTAGCAGCTGATTTACCTCGAACTGCATGTTGCAATTTTGCGATATTATTTGGGCTCCAAGAATGTGCTTCACCACGCATTCGATAAGCATATTCACCGCCAATATCTAATGAGTTTGAAAGCACATGATTATCACCAAATGCAGACTTGTGTCTGTTCATTGTTTCAATTGCAATTTCAGAAAGACCAACCCCTTCAATCATAGAAGAAGTTCCAAAGAAATATTTTTCAATTAACTTTGAAGAAAGTCCCACCGCATCAAAAATCTGCGCTCCGCAATATGATTGATATGTTGATATCCCCATCTTGGACATCACTTTGAGAATGCCTTTATCAATAGCTTTTATGTAGCGCTCAACAACTTCTACTGCATCAACTTCGTCAGGTAATTCACCATTTGCATGCATGTCACTTAAAGTTTCAAACACCAGATATGGATTTATCGCTTCAGCGCCATAGCCTGCAAGAACACAAAAATGATGAATTTCACGCGGCTCTCCAGACTCAACTACTAGACCAACAGATGTTCGAAGGCCTTTACGAATAAGGTAATTATGAACAGCAGCAGTTGCTAAAAGAGCAGGAATGCCAATTCGTTGAGCGCTTAGCTGACGGTCAGACAGAATAATAATGTTATAGCCATTACCCACCGCTTTTTCTGCTTTACTACATAAAGTCTCAAGAGCTTCTTCCATCGCTTCCGAGCCGCGCTCAACATTATAAGTAATGTCCAGCGTTTGCGTCATAAATTGATTGTCACCGATGTCGCCAATCTCGCGAATTTTTTCAAGATCATGGTTTGTCAAAATCGGTTGACGAACTTCCAATCTTTTTTGCTCAGATAAGCCTTCAAGGTCAAATAGGTTTGGCCTTGGTCCAATAAGCGAGACTAAGCTCATAACAGATTCTTCGCGTATTGGATCTATTGGAGGATTAGTCACCTGCGCAAAGAGTTGTTTAAAATACGTATAAAGAAGCTTTGGCTTTTCCGACAAAGCAGAAATTGGTGTATCAGTCCCCATAGAACCAAGTGCTTCCTGGCCAGTCGTCGCCATAGGCACCATCAAGAGCTTTACGTCTTCTTGTGTATAACCAAATGCTTGCTGACGATCTAAAAGTGGCGTACGATTCTCAGCACTCAATCGTGCTGGAACAGGCAAGTCTTCGAGTACAATCTGACTTTTATCCAACCATTTTTGATATGGATTTTGAGAAGCAAGCTCTTCTTTAATCTCTTCATCAGAAACAATCTTGCCTTTTCAAGGTCAATCAAAAGCATTTTACCGGGCTGCAAACGCCATTTAGTAACAATATCTTTTTCTTCAATCGGCAGAACACCAGATTCAGACGACATAATAACACGGTCATCTTTAGTAACAATATACCGTGCAGGACGCAGTCCATTACGATCAAGCGTAGCACCAATTTGGCGTCCATCTGTGAAAGCAACGGCAGCTGGTCCATCCCAAGGCTCCATAAGAGCGGCATGGTATTCATAAAATGCACGGCGCTCTTGGTTCATAAGAGGATTACCAGCCCATGCTTCTGGGATTAGCATCATGACAGCGTGAGAAAGCGAATAACCACCTTGGGTTAGAAATTCCAACGCATTATCAAAACAAGCTGTATCAGACTGCCCTTCATAAGAGATCGGCCAAAGCTTAGTGATATCCTCACCAAAAAGCGGTGTTGAAACAGAAGCTTGGCGAGCAGCCATCCAATTTACATTACCGCGCAATGTATTTATCTCACCATTGTGGGCAACCATACGGTATGGATGGGCAAGTTTCCACGAAGGGAAAGTATTGGTAGAAAAGCGTTGATGAACGAGGGCAAGAGCAGATTTAAATCTTGGGTCGCTCAGGTCTTTGTAATAAGGGCCAAGTTGGTCAGCTAGAAACATTCCTTTATAAACGATCGTACGAGCTGAGAAAGAGACAATATAAAATCCACTTTCACGCGCATCAGTGTTCGCAAAAATCTTTTTCGAAATAACCTTACGTGTTTGATAAAGCTTACGCTCAAAAGCGTCTTCATCTTTAGCCGCTATATCTGATGTTACAAAAAACTGCTTATGAACTGGCTCTGTTGCCATAATGGTCGGATCTTGTGAAAGAGCTGAATTATCAACTTCAAGTTCACGAATACCCAAGAGCTTCATGCCTTCTGCTTCAAAGCCCTCAATTAGAATCTTTTGAGTTTCTTCAAGTGTTCCCAAATCTGACGGCATAAAGACTTGCGCAACACCATACTGCCCTGCAGCTGGTAATTCAAAATCGCATACTTCATCATAATAATCATGCGGTATCTGTACGAGTAAACCTGCACCATCCCCCACCAATGGATCAGCTCCAACAGCGCCCCGGTGCTCGAGGTTTTCTAATATCTGCAGACCATCCTTGATAATTGAGTGTGTTTTCTCACCCTTCATGTTGGCAACAAATCCAACACCACAAGCATCTTTTTCATTTTTAGGATCGTAAAGACCCTGTTTTTTAGGAGCAGTTGGCGAACCTACAAAGAGGCTTTGTTGCTTAACATGGGAAATATCATTATTTTCTTTTGTCACAGGCTTAACTCCAACTGAAAAAACACCCTAAAAAAGGCATCAGAATACGTCAAATATTATGCATACTAATGATGTAACACCATTTACAGTGCTTTCAAGTTGAAGCTAAGGGCAAACCTAAACACTCAACACTAAGCATGAATCCACAAAAGGACAGCATTACTGACCCTTCTAGATGTATTAATGCCAAAAATCCTCATAGAGGCAAGAAATAAAATTGACCTATATGACGCATGGGGCAGTTGAGCAAAAATATCTTCCAAATCAATTCGGCTCAGTTTTTATTTACAGAAACTGGGTCATCTTTATTTCTTGTTTTAATAGCGCTCTTAGATAATGTAGCTTTTCATATTAGTGGGAGATAGTCATGATTTTTGGAAGTGATAATTGGTCGGGCGCCGCACCAGAAATTTTCTGAAGCTCTCATGCGACATTCGCAAGGTCTTGCAGTTGCCTATGGTGATAGCGACCTTGATAAATCTATTGAGAACCGCTTCAATGAGACATTTGAAACTGAGTGTGCAGTATTTTTTGTAGGTACAGGAACTGCAGCAAACTCTCTTGCAATTGCTGCAACAATGAAGCCAGGTGGAGTTGTTTTCTGCCATAATGAAGCACACGTTGCCGCAAGTGAAGGAAGCGCGCCTGAATTTTTGTCGGGCGGGGGTAGACTTGCCCTTGTTGGTGGAGACCATTGTAAAATCGAGCCAGACCAACTGAGAAAAACAGCTAGCGAATATCCGCAAAAGTTTAATCATCTCGGCCAGGCTACCATGGTAACGATTACCCAAGCGACTGAGGCTGGAAGTGTTTATAGCTTAGATGAGATCTCAGAACTATCTAAGGTCGCAAAAGAATACAATATCCCACTTCATATGGATGGCGCTCGATTTGCAAATGGGCTAGTAAAACTTGGCTGCTCACCCGCAGAAATGACATGGAAGCGCGGCGTTGACATGGTTTCCTTTGGCGCTACAAAAAATGGATGTTGGTGCGCCGAAGCTTTAGTTGTTTTCAATCGTGATTTATTCTCTCATTTCCAATTTATCCGGAAGCGTTCTGGTCATTTGTTTTCAAAAACCAGATTCATTAGCGCCCAATTAGAAGCTTACCTAGAAAATGACCTTTGGTTAAAACTAGCATCACATTCAAATGCAATGGGTGCTCAATTGGAGCAAGCCATACGTAACTCAAACCAGGTTCGCCTAGCTTGGCCAAGCGACTCCAACCAAGTTTTTTTCATTGCTGATAAAACTAAAGCTAAAATCTGGCTTGATAAAGGCGCTCGTTTCCATCCCTTCCCCACACCAAAAGGCATGGAAAAAGAAATATCAGACAGTGAGCAAGTTTATCGATTAGTTGCCAGTTTTGCTACAAAGCAAAAAAACATCGATGAACTAGCTGAAATAATCAACGTATAAAAAAGGGCATTCTAAATGAATGCCCTTCAGCTTACTCTTGGGAGGTTTAATAAATAAAGCTTATGCTGCTTTCTTTATTTTCTTGGCTTCGATCTGTTTGTTTGTATTTCCAATTGAAATCTTCCTAGGCTTCATCGCCTCTGGGATTTCACGAATAAGATCGATGTGAAGTAAACCGTTTTCAAGACTAGCATCTTTCACTTCTACATGATCCGCAAGCTGAAACCTACGCTCAAATGAACGAGCCGCAATACCGCGGAATAGAACTTCATTTTCAGACTTTTCCTCTTCACCGCGGTCAGCAGTTACCGTAAGCAAATTTTGCTTTGCCTCAATAGATAGATCATCTTCTGCAAAGCCTGCAACTGCCATAGAAATACGGTAGCTATCTTCACCAGTTCGCTCAATATTATAAGGTGGATATGCTGGAGCAGTTTCTGGATTGCTAACATTATCTAGCAGTGAAAAAAGACGATCAAAGCCTACTGTTGAACGGTATAGGGGTGAATAATCAAAATTACGCATGAATTTGTCCTCCTTGAAGCGACGTTTGCGTTTTATTGGCATAATTGCCATTTCTTTTGCCTCTCCCATAATGGGCAGCGGCATATTTATCAGGACCCATCTGGCGTCCTACTAATAATTTGGGTATTGAGAGAGAAGAATTCAAGAATTGGACCCGTAAATAAAGTGCTACTCAAAAATCCAACTTATAACCCTATGCCGCAAGGTGCTATCTCTGGCAAAGTAGAAACCTCCGATGGCTTAGAGTTACGATATGCCAGATGGAAGGCAAACAAGAAGCCGGCTTTAGGGACGGTTTTGTTATTGCACGGTCGTTCAGAATACATCGAACGAACCTATGAAACTGTGAATGATTTACGTCAGCGTGGGTTTGAAGTCGTCAGTTTTGATTGGCGTGGACAAGGTGGCTCAAGCCGAATTCTTGAAGACAAAAGACGCGGTTATGTTGATGATTTTAACGAATACACAATTGATCTAGAAACAATCATGAATAATGTTGCCCTGCCAGATTGCAAGGCACCTTATTATATCCTTGCACATTCAACCGGCGCATTAATCTCTCTTCTCTCTGCCCCAAAACTATCCAACACAGTTCGTAGAATGGTGTTGGCGACACCTTTTCTTGGCTTAGGAAAGCTGCCTATTTCTGCTTCTTTTGTAAAAATTCTCACTGGCACACTTTGTATGTTTGGGTTAGGTGAGGTTTATATGTCGGGCAATAAATCAGCAGGTGAGAACCAAAAATTTGAAGGCAACATTCATACTTCAGACCCTCAGCGATTTGAAAGAAATAAAAAATTCCAAAAAGAGTTTCCAGAACTCACCATTGGTGGGCCAACGGCTGCCTGGGTTTATGCTGCCACTCGTATTATGGAAGAAGTGAATGATATCGATTTTTGCAAACAAATCAGTATTCCTACGCTTCTTATCAGTGCTGGTAATGATAAAATTGTTTCTAATAGAGCAATTAAACATTTTGGCCGAAAATTGCGCTCAGGAAAATCACTCACAATTGATGGCGCAAATCATGAATTGCTCCAAGAACGTGATATTTTCAGAGAGCAACTTCTTGCAGCATTTGATTCGTTTATTCCAGGCTCTGACGCATAAGTTTTTACATTCTCCCATTTTGATGTGATGGCAATCTCACAGAACATCACGCATGATTATACTTCACCCTAGCACTCCCCAAGGATGACGGGCGTGTTTATACGCTCACGCGCCCATCTCTGAACGGTGGTAATATGGGAACTCCTTCCCTCCGTGGCAGGGTCAACAATGGCGACTAGCCATTGTGCCAACCCGTGAACCACTGCTCGACAGACAAGCGTAGCGCCGTCGACAGAGGGTCGAAAGCGTGGATACGCTTTCGAAAAACCAGCGAAGCAAACCCTTCTGGTTTGTTCGCCACATAATAATGCGAACAACGCAAAAGGCGTTGCTTCGCTAAAGCACAACAGTGAGGGCTGATAACCAAAAAAGACCCTATGTGCTGGGCATACAGCCCTCACGAGGAGATTTGATGTCAGTATCGGACTACTCAGGCACACCGTTCCGACAAAGCCTCTTAGGTAATTTCGTACCCGTAAGTCGCCTTAGTTCCGCCACCCTGCAGATGTTACCATCTACTCCAAGTGATAAATAAAGCTACGACCGCTCCGCTTTCAACAAGACATCAAACAATGGCTTAAGTCCAATAGTTGTGCATCTTGCTGATATGAGGATTATGCAGGAGGAGTTTGAGGCGGGGATAAGTTTTTTGTGAATAATATTTATTTTTACTCAACGGCAGGTGTTGGCCAGAAGCGACCAAGTTTCAATAAGACATGGATGTCTGCATTGAATCCAAAGCAGGCAAATTATTTAGGGCTAATCTAGGTAATCTAAAATACCTCTATGTGGCCATTCTTTTTCTAGATATATTTTTTTGTATCCTCGTTTCGAAATTTAGAAAATTCTGTGAAAGGTTGGCTGTGTGAACCAACACTTGGCAAGTGGTCTGTTGGCGTAAACCCTAACCATTCCAACCATCTGAATGATTGTATGTTCTTGTCATGAACATGGTTGAAAATTACATCATGACCATCCATCCAATAATTTATTATCTTTTTCGTTTGAATACCAAACTTTTCTCGATGCTCATAAATATAGTCTGAGGAAAGGAGCCATATTCTTCCAACTCGTGGATTGTTTGTCCAACCAACACCACTCATAGCTGCTATTCCACCATTTGGTTTTTCAAGTGTAATGCACTGTTTAGAGTTTTGAAAACTTTGTTGTAAAATTTCATGAACTGGCAATTCGCAATAGTATGTTATTTCTTCTACGTCCTGTTTTCGAAGTGCTTTTTCAAGACATGGAACATCACTTGCAGTTGCATGCCTCAGTTTACCCCAAGTAAAAGTTTTCAATTTAGAGTCCTGTTCATTGTTCTTTAAGCCCATTTTGTATTGATTTAATAATTGGTTCAAAAAAATAAGACAGCAACCGACGTTTGCCGATAATTACATCAACTGTTCCTGTCATACCAGACGATAAGTAATGAGTTTTTTTCCGAATTTAATGGAGTTTGCCTGCATATCGATTCTAGTTGCATAGACCCATTTGCTTTCTGGTGGAATTTTACGGGCATCCTTGCTCACAAATGTAATTGTGCCATTTAATGCTCCAAAACGTTCAGCTGGAAACGAGTCAAGTTTTATAACTGCTTTTTGCCCAAGAGCTAGAAAACCTGCATCACGGTTTTCAAAATAAGCTTCAACTTCTAACGGTGTATTTGTCGGGACTATCGACATAATTATTTTACCAGCATTAACAAAAGCTCCATTTGTAAAATTTTCAGATTATCAGTGCACCCATCAATTGGAGAAACAATCTTTGTATTTTCCAACTTACTGCTACTCGCTTTAATTTTGGCAGACAATTTATCTACAGCAGTTTGGGCTTGAAAAAAATCTGAGTGGTATTTTGTTAATGCCCCACTTATAATACTATCTCTTTGAGTTCGAGCCTCAATTTTTAGTGCCTCAAACTCATCCTTTTGTTTGTTTGCAATCTCAAATTCCTTTTGGACGTCTTGGGTAACTCTTGTTCTATCTAAATATTCAAGCCGAGTAATTGTACCGCTCTTATACAAAGCTTCAGCTGAAGAATTGCGCTCTGATACCAATTTAAGTTCGCGTTCAATCCAAGTAATACGAGCACCCTGAGTACTGATAGCTTTTTCATATCTCTGGAATTTAGCATCAATCTCAGCAACTCGGGCACGAATTGCTGATAAAGTTGAAGTAACTAGTATTTCTAATTTAGCACTATTGACGGTTTTGTAATTGTTGGAAGCTTCAAGTAAATATGATTTGCCCATTTCAACAAAACCATTATCTGTTGGGTCTGAATTTTCTAAAGGTTTTAAGATGGATTCTGCCGCATTGAGCGCTAAAATTTCTCTATTGAATTCCGCCTTTAGTTGATCAAGTTCTGCCTCTTGTTGGACTGATTCAAGATAAACAAGTGTCTCTCCTGCTTTGACGTAAGAACCTTCAGTTACTAGTACTTCGTTAATTTTACCAGAGAATTGAGACTGTATTGCTTGTATGCGCCCGGTGGGAACAATTCTTCCTGCACCGCGAGCTACAATTTCAACCTTAGCAAACCAACTGCCAACAACAATTGCAATAAACAGAATTACAAACAACCAGGCTGTGAGTCTTATTGTCGGTGATGATATTGTAGATTTATTCATCCAATAGTAACTCTTCCTTACCAGTATTTAGATTAAAGATTGTTCGATCAGATTGAATTAAATCAGGACGATGTGTAATGACGATAATCAATTTTGTGCTTGCTAATTGAGCGAGCTGATTCATGATTTGAGTTGCGGAAGCTTCATCTAAAGAACTTGTTGGTTCATCAAGTATCAAAATATGTGGATCACTGAGCAATGAACAAGCTAATGAAATCCTTTGCCTTTGACCTCCAGAAAGTAATGAACCACGCTCACCCACGAAAGTTTCTAAACCGTGGGGTAAATTTTCTTTTAGTTCTATTGCTGAACTCATTACTAACACTTCGTCGATAAATTCATCTGAGGCTTTAGAGTTGGCCATCAATAAGTTATCTTTTATTGTACCTGAGAATAAAGTTGGTTCTTGTGGAACATATGAAACAATATTTCTTACATACCGGGGGTCGTAATTTTGTATATTATGCTTGTTCAAAAACACTGCGCCAGTCTCACTAGGGTATAAACCAGACAATACTTTTGCTAGCGTTGACTTTCCACACCAAGAATCGCCCACAATTACATTAACTTTGTTTAGTTCAAAGCTCATGGATATAGTATTTAAAGTTTTATGAGTGCCGTCGTATGCAAAAGATATATTTTCAGCATGGAATGAAGTGAGTTCTGTTATTACCAAATTGTTTTTTGTTTCTTGGAATTCAGAATCTTCGTTCAATAAATCACCTAGTCTAAATCGAGCAATACGGAAACCTTGCCACTGTTCCCAAATTTTAGATAACCCAAAAATTGGTGTCGAAACATTTTGGGCAAGTAAATGAAAAGCAATCAATTGTCCCAATGTGATGGTGTTTTCAAACACTAAGGACGAACCAAAATAGATGATTAAGATGATTGATAAGTTCCTGAATATTTCTGCTGAGGAGCTATTTAGAATATTTAATTTTTCTACTAAAAAGTTTTTACTCAAGCTTTCTGATAAAGTTTGAGAAACTCGATCTCGATGTAAAATTTCAGAGTTTGTAGATTTTACCGTTACGATGTTTGATAATATCTCAACAAAACGTGCTTGGTGTATTGACCCTGCATAAAATTCGTCTTGCATTCTCGCTCTTAAAAAAGGGCCAATAATACCAAAAACAACTATTTGTAATGGCAGCATTATGACTACTATCATTGTGAGGAAGGGGCTAATTGATAGTAAGGCAATAATATAGACAACGATAAAAATCAGATCTAAGATTATGCTAGTTACAGTGCCAGTCAAAAATACACGAACCGTGTCAATTTCTTGTATTCGAGCAAGAAACTCACCTATTTGCCATTTTTGTAACTTTAACAATGGTATCTTAAAAACATGATCATAGATACGCTGCCCTAACTCCGATGTAAGCCTATTCGCCATAAATACGCCGAGGTACCCTGATGCTGCGCCAAGAAGAGTTGAAAAAACTGTGGCACCAATTAATATAAATAAGATGAGCTGCAAGCTATCAAATCGTTGAAACGGTATGACCCTATCTATAAGTGTTTGAAAAACAAATGATTGTATCATACCAATAAGGCGAACAACGATTGCAATTATGGTCAACTCTAATAATAGGGGAGTAAACTTAAAAGTTGATTTTGTGAACCATGATAGCTTAGCTGGAATATTTTTGTTTGTGCTTAGGGACATTATGCTGTGCTATATAGCTTCAAAAAAAACTGACTGACATAGTGAAGTCGTCAAGTAGGTATACACAATGAAACCAACTTGCAGGCTGATACAACATCTCGCCGGGGTGCAGAATCACTTCATGTGAAGTAGCAAGTTCAAACTTCGGGTACTTTTAAAATCAGGATTATCACAGTCGACCAAACATGGTTGGAAATTATTGTAGCCTCGTACAGGGTACAATGCTTCGTGCTGATTGGGGGAATACAAAATTAATTTTTTTCTCCCAATTATTTGCCCAAGATATCCATCGCCCACATCTCGATGAAGTTTTGTTGTTGCCTCATTCTTATTTTTAGTTTTCCCCATCCATAATTGTGGAGGAATCAAGTTATATCGTTTGGGTAGCGGAAACGGATAATTTGTCTCCATACCTAATGGTAGATTGACACCAAATGCGTAATTAAATGCATCTCTTTCATCAAAGATTTTTCTTAAGACCTCTTTGAATTTCAAACCATCATATTGGGGAAGTACACATTCACCATAACTCTGTTCTAAAGCCTGAGGTTTGTTACCAATGTCTTTCCAAATGTTTTGAAGACCGGTAAAAATTACTAGATGTGATGGGGTTCCATTTTCAAGATATTTTTCCGCACCACTTAAAGGCACACGCGGTATTTTAATATCTTCATAATTTTGATTCTCAGCTACTTTAAACCTTTCTAAAGATTTTTGCTTTGGTCGTTGAAGTGCTGTAAAGATCTGAATCCATAAATTTGAATTACCCTCAATCGTAATGGTTTTATTGCCCTAAATGATCTAATATCAATATTTTCCTGTTCAAATAGCAATATTGATATAGTTGATGTAGGAATCTTGACTATTAAATCAGCGGTTTTGTAAATTGAGTCACTGATAGAGCAACCAGTGTAATTTATTTCGACGAAAAAACTTAATTCGATTGCGTCAATAATATTAAAATGTACGAGGCCTATATTTTTATTCTTGTAACCCAAACCATAAACAAGTTCAGCTTTTAAATTCTGTGCATATATTTTGGGATTGTTGCCCCATATTTTTGATAGATTTGTAATAAAGCCATCCTTATTACTCCAAGCCATATATCCTGACTCAAATGTATGATACTGCCAGCTTTCTAGACTATCGAACAAATCCGAAATTGATAACTCAGGGGTAGAATATATATCTGTTATAATTAAGTGATTTCCACCCGAAGTAATTTTATCTACGTGCTGGCCGACTAATTTACTCGTGCAATTGCTAACTTGCCATATTACAAGAGCGACAACTTCATTAGCACTGTTATGAAGAAAGCAATAGGAGTCATCCTTGTAAGAAGATTCTAAGAGGTCTTCTCTAAACTTAGGTAGTTCAATATGGATTTCAGTAAAAAATTGCTTTTGAACATTTTTTGCTTCACTAAGCCCCTCGCATTTCAAGGGGCTTAGGAAATTTGATTTATCAACCAAAATTTATACTCTTATATTACCTGAAATAATATCAGTGAGGAAATTTAATCTATCTACCTCGCCAATTAGCATTTTCATAAACCATTCCACCGCTGTTGCTTGCTCCAGTACCAGCAGCTTGTCCGATATCAAGACCAATACCAACGGCAGCACCAATACCTCCACCAATTCCAGCGCCTGTACCTGCACCAGCTGCTCCGTTATCACACATTTAAAATTCCTTTCATGATAAATACAACAGGAAAAGTTTGTATTAAAGATTACATCTAGGCAAATTTTTATTTCTAATGTGTATTTAGAATTTCTAAGCGAGCAAGAATTTATAAAATAATTCAATGCAATTGATTATTTCTTCTAATTCAAATTATAAACGGGGAATTCTATTTTCAAGATTTTATAAATGAGTTGAATTTTGCGTAATTTCAAAAATTTTATTTCTAATCTAGCAAAAATTGCAGATTTTAGCCTAAAAGAAAATTCGATTTTTTTAGGACTCATGTTAGGCATCGTTGCGTTTGTTGTTAATGTGATTATTGGTTATCTTCTTTATTTTGCCTTTGAGTTAGATTACATCGGATCTGCTACGAAATTAGCATCAAGCAACATATTTTTCATTTTCTTTGTAATTCTTGTCGCGCCTTTTCTAGAGGAAGTGTTTTTTCGTGGCCATCTACAAAGTAGAATATCGAATTATTTTTCTTCCGACATTAAAGGTATAGTTGTTACAAACGTAATTTGGTGTTCAATGCATATGATAAGTGGGATTCAAGCTCCAATATTATTATTCATTCCTGGACTCATATTTGGATGGCTGCAATTTAGAACAAATTCAGTTTGGGCATCCATTATACCCCACACAGTGATGAATATTCTCGTGACAATTTTATTGGTATTTCTGGCTTCAGAATATCAATATTAAGTTATTCTAAAACAATGTCCGAAAAGCAATCATTCAGGATAAAAATTTGAACGTCCGATTTGGGTCAGAACCAGCCCTTAGGTTATTCAGGTCTCATGGGAACTTAGTCTACGTACCAGCCATTTAGCACAACAAAACATTTAACAATTTGAAAACCCAAGCCGATGCCCTTGTCTGATCAAAAACCAAATAACTAGACTAGATTAAATAAAATGCTTTCTAGCAAGATAAAAGCTCCAACGCCTCCGCATGAAGTTTTTCATTGGCTGCAACGAGCACCTGCCCACCTTTTGCAGGACTATCACCGCGCCAATTCGTAAAGATGCCCCCTGCTCGCTCTACTATCGGTATTAAAGCAGCAATATCATAAGCGTTCAGACCAGCTTCAATAACCAAATCAACATGACCAGACGCAAGCAAGCAATATGCGTAACAATCCGTTCCATAGCGCGGCAACTTACATGCAACTTCAACATTCAAATAGCTGGCATACTCATCTTTGCTAAAGAGCGCAGGAGATGTTGTCATTAAAATAGCATCAGATACTTTTTCGACTTGAGAAGTTGTCAGCGTGCGTTCTTCATTTTGATGATGAAGAACGCTTATATCACCATCACAAACATACCGCTCACCCGTAAAGGGCTGATGCATAATCCCTGCATATGGCTTACCAGCTTTATAAAGCCCAATTAAAGCTCCCCACGTGGGCAATCCAGAAATAAAAGCCTTGGTTCCATCTATTGGGTCGATAATCCACTGATACTCAGCCCCTGAATTAGACGCGCCAAATTCTTCGCCCAAGACCCCATGATCACTAAACCGCTCTAAAATACGATTTCGAATAACTTGCTCCGCAGCTTTATCGGCTTGTGTAACAGGGTCAAATCCGTCGCTTAATTTATTTGTAATATCAATCGGCTTTCGAAACCTACTTAAGGTCTCTTCTTGCGCTAGATCGCAAAGCTCATTGAAAAAAACTAGTAAGTTCAGTGGCATTAATTGGCATCATTATTCCGCAGCTAATGGTTGGGTGCCATATAGGTCATCCCAATTTAAGCCTGATAGTTGTTTGAAAAAGACCGTTATATCATTCGCAAATTCATCAAAGCTTGAATTTGGCAACATTCGGATTTCGTCCATGTATAGACCGCGATTAATCTCAATTTGAAGAGCATGAAGCCCGTTATGCGGCCTACCATAATGTTCCGTAATAAACCCGCCCGCATAGGGTTTGTTTACTTCCACATTATACCCCATCTGCTGAAGCAGGTTTTTAGCGGTATGCGTAATGCTGGCACTACAAGAACTTCCAAAGCGATCACCCAAAACAAAATCTGGTCTTGTATGATATGAAACTTGGCCCGCACTGGACGGCATAGAATGACAGTCTATCAAAACAGAGCATCCAAATTTCACATGGGTTTTTGTAAGTAAACGCCTCAAACTTGCATGATAGGGTCTGTAAATGTTCTCAATTCTCGAAAGGCCGTCTTCTGCAGCAATTTTACCTGCGTAAATTTGCTCCCCCTCAGCGACAATCTTCGCAATTGTTCCCAGCCCACTAGAAACCCTAATAGAGCGTGAGTTTATATAATCTGGTAATTTACCCTCAAACATATTGGGGTCAAGTTCGTAAGGCTCGCGATTAACATCCAAAAATGCACGTGGAAAATTAGCTCTTAACATCGGCATACCCTGAACGACACCGCCTGAGACAAGCATATCAACCAAAAAATCTTCTGATTTTCGAACAGACAAATTTCCAAGTCTGGATTGTTCAAGAAATGAGGGAGGATAAACTCGCCCGCTATGTGGAGAGTTTATAACAAAAGGCGTGTTATGGTTTTCAGGTTCGAAAACCTCAAAAGCAGGATTAGATACAGGATCAAAGCCAAATGTCATCAATTGTCCAAAGTTAGAAACTAAAATCAAAAAATTCACTAACATTTATACACAAATTTGCAGAGCATTCACCTCATGTTTACTAAAATAGTGTGAAATGTCCGAAATCTTGGCTTCTATGGAAAATATAAAAACCCATGACAAAAATATTACTTGCAGAAGATGACAACGATATGCGCCGTTTCCTTGAAAAAGCGCTTGATACAGCTGGTTATAACGTTGTGGCATTTGATAATGGCGCTAGCGCATACAACCGCTTACGTGAAGAACCTTTCAATTTACTCTTAACAGATATCGTTATGCCAGAAATGGACGGCATTGAACTTGCCCGCCGCGCAACAGAAATTGATCCAGACATGAAAGTGATGTTTATCACAGGCTTTGCAGCAGTTGCACTCAACCCCGATTCTGATGCACCAAAAGACGCAAAAGTACTTTCAAAACCTTTCCATCTTCGTGATCTCGTAAACGAAGTTGAAAAAATGTTAGTTGCCGCCTAACAAATTCGACCACAAACGAATTAAGATGATTGACGACACCAACTCTTTATGGTGTATGCACAAAACCACTTCGCGTGAAATCAAATCACGCAAAATGGGCGATTAGCTCAGCGGGAGAGCACTACATTGACATTGTAGGGGTCACTGGTTCAATCCCAGTATCGCCCACCATTTCACTAATCACACAGTGAAATGAGTACTGAATTATCAATAGTATGCCGAGCGGCGGTCGTTTTGGAAAACGAGAGCAATTGAGGTTCTATGAGATCTCAACGAAATGCATCCGACACCTTTTTTCAAGGTGACGGATGAGCTAATATTATCAACTATACAGTTGCTATGTATCCCTACGATCAATAATGAGTGGATCGAGCACCTTGAGGCTTTTGTAGTGGAGGAGCAAACTTCGTGAGGTCAATTCCTTCCACAGACGCTTTGTATTCTTCTAGAGTAGGTGTGCGACCGAGAATTGCTGACAAGACAACAACTGGGGTGGAAGCTAGTAAAGATTCCCCTTTTTTTGTCTTCTGAGTCTTCCACTACACGGCCCTGAAACAACCGCGTGGATGTCGCTAGCACTGTATCACCTTTTTCGGCTTTCTCTTGATTACCCATACACAGGTTACACCCAGGGCGCTCCAGATAAAGAATGTTTTCGTATTCTTTTCTTGCTTCATTTTTTGGGTCAATATCGTCAAATTCAAAGCCAGAGTATTTTTGTAATACGGCCCAGTCACCTTCTTCTTTCAATTCATCAATGATGTTGTAAGTTGGAGCTGCAACAACCAATGGAGCTTTGAATTCAATGCTACCAGATTGTTTTTCAAGGTTCTTCAGCATCTGGGCAACAATTTTCATATCCCCCTTATGCACCATACACGAACCAACAAAGCCAAGGTCTACTTTCTTGTCTGCATTATAATAAGAAATCGGACGTATCGTGTCATGAGTATAGCGTTTTGAAACGTCAATATTATTCACGTCTGGATCAGCGATCATTGGTTCGCTGATTTCGTCAAGGTCAACAACCACTTCCTCAAAGTATTTTGCATTATCGTCCGGCATTAATGCTGGTTTTTCACCAGATTGGATTTCTGCAATTCGAGTATCTGCAATCTTGATCAAGCCACGAAGCATATTGATGTCATTATCCATGCCTTTATCAATCATGATCTGAATTCGGCTTTTAGCAATCTCTAATGATTGTATTAGTGTTTCATCTTCTGAAATACATATAGAAGCTTTCGCCTTCATTTCTGCAGTCCAGTCTGTGAATGTAAATGCTTGGTCAGCCAATAGAGTACCTAGATGCACCTCTATTATTCTACCTTGGAAAACATTATCTCCGAACTGCTTCAGCATTTGAGCTTGCGTCGCATGAACAACATCACGGAAATCCATATGTTCAGCCATCGCGCCCTTGAATGTCACTTTTACAGATTCAGGAATTGGCATAGTAGCCTCACCAGTAGCAAGTGCTAAAGCAACAGTTCCGGAATCTGCTCCAAAAGCAACGCCTTTTGACATTCGGGTATGTGAGTCGCCGCCTATAATAATAGCCCAGTCGTCAACTGTTATATCATTAAGAACCTTGTGAATCACATCAGTCATTGCATGATAAACATCTTTTGGATCACGTGCGGTTATCAGGCCGAACTTATTCATAAACTTCATAAGTTTAGGAATGTTAGCCTGTGCTTTTAAATCCCATACTGACGCAGTATGACAACCAGATTGATAAGCACCATCGACCTTTGGCGATATCACTGTCGCCGCCATGGCTTCAAGTTCCTGAGAAGTCATAAGACCAGTCGTATCCTGTGAGCCAACAATGTTCACTTTTACTCTTACATCAGAACCCGCATGTAACACATTGCCTTCTGCAACACCCACGGCATTCCGATTAAATATTTTTTCAACAGCAGTAAGCCCCTGTCCTTCATGAGAAATTTCTCTAGACGACGCAAATACAGGTTTTAACTCAACACCAAGAGTTTGTGCAGCAAAATTCTGTAGCTTCTTACCAAAGACAATCGCGTACGAACCGCCAGCCTTCATAAATTCAACCTTTTGAGGAGTGAATGCCGATGATACATCTACAAGTTGCTGGCTGGCCTCTTCATCATAAAGCATTCCTTCTTTGGTGTTGATCGTAAGAACAGTTCCAGTATCAACGGAATATTGTTGCTCCAGAATTGGACTATCATCATTATTCAGAATTGGATTACCATCTGAATCGAGCTTCTTTGACCAGTTATTCAGATCAATACCGATACCGCCAGTCACGCCTACGGTAGTAAGGAAGATTGGAGAAATTCCATTCGTTCCAGCAACAACTGGAGCAATATTTACGAACGGGACATATGGGCTTGCTTTTTTACCAGTCCACAAAGCCACATTGTTAACGCCCGACATACGTGAAGAGCCCACACCCATAGTCCCTTTTTCCGCGATCAGCATGACACGTTTATCTGGGTGCTGCTTTTGTAGGTCCTGGATTTCGCTCTGCGCTTCAGGTGTGATCATACATTTACCATGCAATTCACGGTCAGATCGTGAATGTGCCTGATTGCCAGGTGATAATAAATCAGTTGAAATATCACCTTCTGCCGCAATGTAAGTAACTACTTTAATCTCTTCTTCGATCTCTGGCAGCTTAGTAAAGAACTCAGCATTTGCGTAGCTTTCCAGCAAGTCTTTGGCATTTGCATTACCATCGGCATAAGATTTTTTAATACGATCCGTATCAGCTTCGTAGAGGAACACTTGTGTTTTAAGAACAGCACATGCCTGCTTGGCAATTCCAACATCATTTCCCAATGCTAGATCAAGCAGAACCTCAACAGATGGTCCGCCTTTCATGTGCGATAGCAATTCAAAAGCGAACGTAGGAGAAATTTCTTCAACTGCTGCTTCACCAAGAATAATTTCTTTAAGAAATTTAGCCTTCACCTCCGCCGCACTCGTTGTGCCCGGTAATGTGTTATAAATAAAGTAATGTAGAGAATCTTTCCGATGAACATTTCCAAGATCTTTTATTTGAGAAACAAGCTCTTTAACAAGTGTACCGTCTTCAATCGGCTTAGGATTAAGCCCCTGCATTTTCCGCGTTTCAACTTCGTCTAAATAGGTTGCATATAAGCTCATCATTACCTCTAAAGTTCTTGTAATTTGGGAATCTAGTGCAGAATTCTAAAACTCTGACATCACAGAAATATATTTGTAGTACTCTTATTTCAGCGGAACTTGACTTGCAAGGAATCTTCCAATAATTGAACTAAAGTTAACATTCACCGTCATATTCAGTTCTTGAGTAAATATACTTATTGAGCCCTTATATTTTACGCCCATTAGGATGAGCTTTGACGCCAATTCCTCATTGAGTTTGCAGGCGATACTGGTTCAACTCCAATTTTGTTCATCATTTAATTCAATGGCTTAACAATGATTTAAATACTGATATCGATGCATTCATGAATCTTACCCTTTCTTACTTTGGACTTTTAAATGGCTGAAAAAACAACTGGAATATACAAACTAATAACACTTCCAAAGTTTTATGCTTTTTTTCAAAACCTTTTAGGAGGGGACGAAGTTCGAGATCAAATTAAAAGCGATTTTTTCCAGATGTGAATGGTAAGCGAATTCTTGAAGTTGGCTGCGGGCCCGGAATTTGGGCTCCATGGTTTAAGGAGTGTGATTACTATCTAGGATTAGACTGGAACGCAGAACACATTCGGCAAGCGACTGAAAAATGGGGAAGTGATAAGTTCCAATATGAAGTCAAAGATGTTCGTACCTTAGCAAAAAGCAGCAAAAAATTTGATTTTGTAATAGCTTTTGGCTTGCTTCATCACTTAGACGACGAAGAAAGCATTGAACTGTTAACAGCAGTTTCAAATATACTCAGTGAAGGTGGGCAAGTAATAACAATTGACCCTGTCTTCCATGACAAACAAAATTTAATTGCGCGATTAATTAAGAAAATGGATAGCGGCAAGCACATACGCATGGCTGAAGCATACAAAGAGTTAGTTCCAAATTGCTTTAGTGATATAAAGGTAGCTACAACAGTGGATATGCTGAGAATTCCATATGCTCATTTTTTTATGACATTAAAACGATAATTTATTTTGGAATAAAATACATCACTGTCTCAGTTAAGCCTTCTGTATAATGGCGTAGATACATATTATATTCTGGCTGTATAGAAAGAACCAGTTCTGGTATCAGCCAAAAATCATCTGCTAAATGATATACGCAAATTGCAAGTTTTGGTTTATCATTCCTGATTTTATTCTGAGCGCCTATGATAGCTGTTTTTTCAGCACCTTCGATGTCCATCTTGAGGAAAGTTATTAGCCCCGTATCAATATCATCCAAAGGACCAACTTTTATCTTTATATCACCGTCCTCTGAAAAATGAGAAGAAGAGCCATCGGATGTGAATGAAAGCGTTTTAGCTTCATCAGACAACCCTTGCTGATGAATAACAACATTTTCTAACTGCCCAACATTTTTTTCAACGTTAGAAATGTTGTCTGTGTCAGGCTCAAAAATATGAACATTTTTAAACGTAGGCACCGCTTTATAAATTCTTTCGTCATTTTACATACAGTTTTTTATAATACAAAAATTCTTAAGCAATTTATTTTCAGAATGTTTCATGAACAACTCAATGGCTAAATTATCTATATATAAATATATTCATCAATAGAAAATTCTTTTTATAATTTTAATAACCCAAATAAAAGCATCAATTTATTCAACAAAATTTCTGACATCTTTTATATGATATAATGGGCGTCGTTTAGTTTCGTTAAATGCACGCCCCACATATAGACCAACAACACCAAGCAAGATAAATTGCAACCCGAATAAAAGAAGCATTGATACGATGATTGTTGTAAAACCACTCATCGCAATATCATAGGCAAAAAAGACGGCAACCAGATAAGCTGCGTAAAAAATAGCTAAAATAGTTGCCATTAAACCTAGAAGAATTGAAAACTTCAAAGGTTTGTCAGAATGAGCAACAATAGAGTTTATCGCTAAATCCACTCTAGAAAAGAAGCTATAACTCGAATTTCCTCTATATCTTTTTCCATGTGAAACTTCTACATACTTCTTTTCAAAACCAACCAGATGCACAAACAATCCAAATGAACGAAAACCTTCGCGATATGACAGAATTGCATCTATAAGTTTTCTTGAATATAATCCAAAACTTGAAACCCGTGTGTCGTGCGAAATGCCAGTTATAAATTTTAGTATTTTATAATACAGCACAGAAGTAACTCTGTTCAAAAATGCATCCATACGCTTTTCTTTACGCCCAATAATCATATCAACATCGTCTGTGATTACATCGTAGAATGCTTTTATGTCGGCTGGCTCATCTTGCCCATCGTAATCCACAACAACCGTCCAAGCACCTTTTGCATGATCAAGCCCGGCAGTGATAGCATAATGTTGCCCAAAATTACGTGACAGGTTTATACCTTTTATATGGCAATTTTTTTGCCAAGCTCTTTTATCACATCCAAAGCATTATCTGGTGAACCATCATTTACTAAGATTATCTCATATGTAACGCCAATTTTCTCGAACGTAGAAACTAGTTTTGAGCATAATCCAGCAAGATCAAGCTCTCTACCATAAACAGGGCTAACAACTGATATTTCAATATCGATATTTTTATTTGTAGAAGACAAGTTAAACCCTAATTCATCAATGAGCCGCCAGTAACATAAAGCACTGATCCGGTTGTGTAAGAAGACATATCACTTGCTAAAAATAATGCAGTTTGGGCAGCCTCATCCACATGCCCTAAACGACCAAGAGGTATGTTTTTCTTTATTTCTTGCCAGACATCCTGTGGCATATCTTTTTGCAATCCAGTTTCTATAGACCCTGGAGAAATTGCATTGACCCTGATGTTATCTTGACCAAATTCTAAAGCCAAATGTCGAGTAAGCGCGATAATAGCAGCTTTAGAGCACTCGTAGCTAGGTGCAGCACCTGGATGTGGCATGTGCGCCATTTGAGAGGCTATATTAACAATGCTACCAGTTTTCTTTTTCTGCATATCTGGCAAAAACCAACTGCGACATATAAAAAGTTCCATTTAGATTTGTATCAAGTACTTTTTGCCATATCTCTTGTGACAATTCCAATGTGGGTTCACGAGTAATAATACCAGCACAATTAATTAAAACATCAATCCCGCCAAATTTTTCTTTGACAGCTTCTACAAAAACTTGGCATTGGTCTTTTTGTGAAACATCAATATTTGAACAAAAGACACGTGATGTATCTACAAATAAGTCTTCAAAACCCTCGCCTAAACCATCCAAGGATCTAGAGCATAATGCGACGTTGGCACCATTGTTATAAAACAACTTTGCAATTGCCTGTCCTATACCGCGAGAAGCACCGGTAATGATGCACGTTTTATTTTCAAGTAATTGCATCATCTTTCATCCTCACAATCGCATGATTGTTTATACATTTAACAGTTTCATGCAGCTCATTAAAAGTACAAAATTGACCCAACACAATGTTAGTTTTCTGAACTTCAAAATAATCAATACGATGATTTGGTTCTATTAATACATTATTGATTGTCATTGCTTTCGATAAGGTATCGCTTAACTCTAAATTATCAAAGACACCATTTCTATCTGGCATGCAACAGTGCCTAACAACAGGTTGAGCATCACAAGTATCAGACAACATTGAAGCCTCATTACTATCAAGGCAGTTAAAGCTAGTGCCAATAATTAACTTGCAATAATCAACACCTTTAGCTTGTGAAACTAAATCAACGAAGAAGTCTCCTGGTGGACGCCTACAAACATCCAAAAGATAAGTTTGATTGTCGTCACCAGCTATATACTGCGCATGTATCAGTCCATCTTGTAATTCAAGGTCAATTGCAAGTTGAGTAAGTTGCTTCAACGCATCCATAACATGCCAACAAGCCTGATCTTCACAAGCATAAGCACCAGCAACCAAATACGGGTTTTTATAAAATATTCATTAGCAGCAAAGCTAAAAATGACTGTGCTATCTTTTATGATACAGCTAACACTATGATGGCTTCCATCAATGTATTATTCAACAACAATTGTATTTTGTCGCGTAATAGAAAATGCAGCTTTTACCGCCTCAGCCAGTTCATCTTTATGAGAGACCTTAACAATCCCCTTGCCACCCGTAAGATCAACCGGCTTCACCATAACAGGGAATTTAAGCTTAGCGCATTTTGCTGTAACACCCTGACTGTTTTCTAAAATTGCTATGTTTGGGGCTGGCAAGTCATGTTCACTGAGCAGGTTTCTGAATTTATTTTTATGATGAATAGCAAGACAATTCTTTGTACTGTCGTTACCAATAAGGCCATACTTTTCTGATACAGTTGATGCAGTAACAGCAGCAAAGTCATTACATCCAGGGAATATAAAATCGATATTATGTTTTTCGACAAGTAGCAACACTGCATCTATATCTGAATAATCTACACAATATGATAAATCAGCTATTTCATGTCCTGAATCATTAAGATTGCTATTACAAGTAATTGTATAGAAGCCTAATTCTTTTGACGCTTTAATCAGCGATTTATCTGCGTAACCGCCACCAAGAAATAATAGTTTTTTTGACTCATTATTAGAAAACTGACTTAGAATATTATAATGTTAGTTGTATAATACTAGAATAATTATTTTTTGCGTAGTATGACGATATCGCTAAACGTTACAACTAGGAATGTCGATGCTATTTAAGTTTGTTCTTTTAATTCTTGCAATAATAGGCGTTTCGGGCGTTCAATTAATTATAAAACTTCGTTTCAACGCAATACACGGAGAAATGCCAGCTTCAAGTAAATTATTAGCCTATATGATTGGTATTATTAAAGACCCATGGATGTGGCTTGCTGGCTTATTGTTAGTTGTAACAGCATTTACTTGGTATTTTGTTATTTCACGCATTCCACTTGGAATAGCATTTGCTTTTGGCGCACTTTCTTACCCTCTAATAATGGCAGGAAGCTATGTAATGTTGGGAGAAAGCTTTAGCCTTGTTCAAATGTTAGGTTGTGCCATGATTGTAGGTGGCATTAGCTTAATTGCCTTATATATGTAAATTTTACCGGGCTATTATCAGATAAAACGAGCGATCTGATTGGCTTATTTTTTACGATATGTGAAAATCATTGGGGTGCAAAACCACGGGTAAAAATCTCAATAGTTTTAAAGTGTGAGTTGCCTTCAGAAATTTATATATCATTGCAGCCAGCCCATTTTGGTGTCGTGCCATAAATATTTCATCATTACCCAACCGAACGAAAGCTTTGTATATAAGCTCTTTTTTCAAAAACTACGTTGCAATTATTTTCATTAGCCATTTTACGAACAGTAAACCAATTAATAAAATTCAAACTCTCCCAAACATCTGGCTGTTGCGATATTTTTTTATCGAATAATTTTCGCGTTAACGAGTACGCAAAAGGGATCATCGGAAGGGCATAATGTGGTTCGTACGGCACTAGATAATTCGGGCACGAATTAACACAAAGACCATTAGGTTTGAGTACAGAAATTATTGCAGCGGTTGCGGCTTCTATGTCGTTAATATGCTCCATAACGTTTACAGAAAAAATAAAATCGAATTTCCCATCTTTTTCTGGGGTTAATTCTTCAGCCATATTTTCATTTAGTACAGGAATATTACTACCGACTGCCTTCCAAATTTCTTTTTTTGTTATATCAAAAAAACCAAATCCTATATTTGCAGGCTCTAATGCAACAACCTCATATCCAAGTCGCTTAAGATATATTGAAAGCAATCCCAGGCCTGCGCCAACTTCCAAAATAGTAATTGCCCTTTTGGCAAATGTTGTGAAACAAAATGATAGCCATGCATCATTTCTTGCAAATAAATATCCAACTTTTGCTTAACTTGCTCTTTGGATAAATCGCTATTAACCGTGAGTTTTTTATTAAACTCAAGAGAAGTAAATTCGTTCACAAACGATTGGAAATCATTTGAAGAGCCAATTAATATTTGGCTGTTTAAAACTTCTTTTTTAACAACCATTATAACGTCACCAAAAATTGGTTTACACATTCAATAATTTTTTCTTGCTCACTAATTTGCAAGCCTGGATATAAGGGAAGACGTAGTAACCTATGTGGAAGATCCGCTGCATTATCTAATGTCATACCAAGCTTACAGTACTTTTTCCCACCTTCACTTTGATGCAGAGGTGTGTAGTGAAAAGTTGTTTCAATTCCTTGTTCTTTTAGAAAAACCATCATTCTTTTACGCACATTTACGTCAGGCAAAATGAGATAAAAGAGATGGCCATTATGTTGAATATGCTTTGGCAATCCAGGACGCGTAACCACTCCTCTTTGTTCAGCTGCAGCAAAAGCTTCGTAATATCTATTCCAGATTTCCAGTCGCGTTTGGTTAGTTACCGCTTCATTATCAAGTTGCACACTTAACATTGCAGCAGAAATTTCACTTGCTAGAAAACTACTGCCTAAAGCTTGCCATTGATATTTCTCCACTCGTCCTTCAGTAAATTTCCTACGGTCAGTGCCCTTTTCCCATGCAATTATAGCTGGGTTCACATAGTCAGCATTGTTGATAGCTAACATACCACCTTCGCCGCACTGAATATTTTTCGTCGCATGAAAACTAAAAGCTGCCATATCACTCAAGCTTTCTAGCGGCTGCTGTTTATATGAGCATCCAATTGCTTGAGCAGCATCCTCAATCACCAGTAAATTATGCTCTTTAGCAAAATTATTGATCCTGTCCATTTCAGCTGAAATACCTGCATAATGAATTGGCATGATTGCCTTCGTTTTAGCCGTAAGTGCCTCCTCAAGGCGGCTTTCATCTATATTTAGAGTATCACTACGAACATCACATAATACTGGAGTAGCGCCACGAAGGGCGACCGATTGTGCTGTGGTCACAAATGTAAAATCAGGAACTAAAACCTCATCACCAATTTTAAAATTCGAAATGAGCGTTGCAAGTTCAAGAGCTAACGTACAAGAAGGGGTCATTAGCGCGCTAGAACAGGAAAGCTTTTAGAAAACCAATCCTGACAGCTTTTTGTAAATACCCCATCACCCTGAAGGGTATTATTAGCGAGTGCTTGCTCAATAGCTTCGATTTCTGTTCCAACAAGATTGGGCACATTGAACTTAATTAGATTAGGTTGGTTGGTAGTCATTGATTAATTATGACCCTGATTTTTATCCATATAATCACTGATTACACTTATGACATACTTATTATAATCACTTGGCTTTTGTTTGGAAATTTTTTGCTCTAAATTAGCAGGCGTAATCCAACCGTTATTTAAGCAAATTTCTTCTGGGCAACAAATCTTCTGCCCTTGTCGCTTTTCAATCTGCCTAACAAAATCTGCAGCTCCCATTAAGTCATCAATCGTTCCTGCATCAAACCAAGCAAAACCACGATAAAGTGTCTGGACATGTAAATCGCCTTTTTCAAGGTAAGCTTGATTTACAACTGTAATCTCCAACTCACCTCGGGCGCTTGGAGTTACTCTCTTAGCAATTTGCAAAGCTTGTTCGTCATAAAAATATAACCCTGTAACCGCTAAATTTGACTTAGGCTCTTTTGGCTTTTCCTCAATTGATGTGGCTTTACCTTGGTTATCCAACGCAACAATTCCGTAACTTTGTGGATCACTAACTCGATAAGAAAATACAGTTGCACCTTTCTCAATACGATCAGCTTGATGCAAAAACTGTGTCAGCGCATTGCCATAGAAAATATTATCACCAAGCATCAATACACTTGGTTTTCCTTCAATGCTATTTTCTGCAAGCAGAAGAGCCTCAGCAATACCATTAGGGTTTGCCTTCTCAATATAGCTTAATTTAATACCCCAATTACTTCCATCACCAAACAAGCTCTTGAACTGTGGTAGTGCTTGCGGCGAAGATATCAATACGATTTCACGTATCCCTGCCAGTAATAAAGTACTGAGAGAATAATAGATCATCGGCTTGTCATAAACAGGCAGCAACTGTTTTGATGTCGTAGGGTCAAAGGATGCAAACGTGTTCCTAAACCACCAGCAAGAATGACGCCTACTCTGTTAGAAATATTCATTTTTCTCTTCCCGCAAGAAATGCTTCCCACCAATGTTGGTTTTCAAGATACCATTTTATGGTATCTTGAAGTCCATCTTCAAAAGAATAACTCGGCTGCCAGTTTAGTTCGGTTGCTATTTTTTCAGCATTGATAGCGTACCGTTTATCGTGCCCTAGCCTATCTGTTACAAAAGCAATCTGCTTGCTATACGACTGCGCATCACTACGCGGCTTGAGTTTTCCAACACCGTGCAGATTGTTTTCACAATATCAACATTTCTACGTTCAGCATTTCCACCAATATTATAAGTTTGGACCAAGTTTTCCTTCGATAAAAAACTCTTTCCAAAGCTTTGACATGGTCATCAACATGCAACCCAATCTCGAATATTCAAGCCCTTGCCATAAACAGGCAGTGCATTGCCATTCAACGCTTCAATAATCATCAGCGGAATCAATTTTTCAGGGAATTGATATGGCCCATAATTATTACTGCAATTCGTAATCTTTATTGGCAAATTGAAAGTTCGCCCCACGCTCTAACCAAATGATCAGATGAGCTTTGGATGCTGAATATGGTGATGAGGGTGCGTATGCTGTAGTTTCTGTAAAAGCAGGATCCTCTTCTTCTAAATCCCCAAAAACTCATCGTCGAAACATGAAGAATAGTAAATTCTTTTGAATTACTTCTGTCCGCCTTATCAAGATAGCTGCGAGCCGCTTCAGTAAGGTATATGTACCCATAATATTAGTTTTTAAAAGCATCAGGGCTATCAATTGACCGGTCAAACATGACTTTCAGCAGCCAAGTGAATAATGCCTTCTATTTTATTTTGCTCTAAAATTTGGCTGACTAAATCTCTATCGCAAATGTTTCGTTCGATAAAATTGTAATTGGATTTACCATCAATAGATTTTAACGACTGAACATTTGCAGCATATGTAGCGCATCAAGATTATAAATAGAAAAGCTGGGATTATGGACTAAATGTCGGCAGAGTGCTGAACCGATAAAACCACACCCACGGTTACTAGGACTCTCATGAAAACATATTTCTAACTAGAATAAAGACTTGACGTTCATTACATCATGTAATTTTTTAAGTTAAAAAATAACTTATGTTCCATTTAAATTCAATCTTAAATTTTTGAGAGTATTTTGACCACAACTCACACTTCGACGAACAGTAAACCTCTACAATCTAAAATTACAATTACGTTATTTTTTAGCTTGGCGATGTGTATGATTACAACGTTGTTATGGTCGGCTCGACTACCACTTTCTACATGGCCAGAAGCCTTTTTATTATTACAGGCTTATATAGAATTCTTGGCTACGGCCTTTGCCTTTTATGGGCTCCGTTTCTCTGGCCAAGCGTGATGAAGGGGCAAGAAAATAGTGCTTCTGCTATATATATTAGCAGCACCTTCCTTTCTTTTATATTTCTTTTATTTTCTCCTTATTTAGCAACATTAATATTACCTGAAAAATGGGTTTCTTCATTTTTAGATGTACTAATCCTAAGCGTTTTATGTTGGTTATCTTGGTGTTTTATAAATAGGCTAAAGAAAAACAGGACATTTTATGGCTGCTTATTTTTGCGCTAACAATGTCCATGCTTATTTATGCGAGAGGCTATATTACACCTTTTGGAAAGGAGCTAGCTTATCGTTGGTCAAATGGCCAAGATATAATGTTCCATTCCGCTATAAGTAATATGATTCTGAAACCCATGTAGCTAGTACTGGTCTGGATGGAATAACTCCCTTAAACTATCTTGTTCTAAGCCATCGCCTCATAGGAGGCTTATCTACTTGGGTTAAGTTGGATTATCTCTCAGTTTATGCGCCCTATATATATTACTGCAGTTCCCTTACTTTTAGCAATAACAACTTTTTCTGCTTACAACTCCGTCCAGCTCACTGGAACCGCTCTTAAGCATCCCCTGGAACAATACTTTTTCTCGCTATGCCAATCTTTTTTGCTAAGTTGAGCCATCCGAGCTTATTTTGCATCAGAATCTTACATTCTAAGCCTCATTGTTATGATGTTAGCCATACCCTTGCTTTACGCTTGGATATTTAAAGCAACAACAAAAACAGACACGGTTTTACTCGGCGTTTGCCTATTTTATCGGTACTCATAAGTGGGCTCGCAAAAAATTTCTACGGGCGCTGTTTTTTACGGGCGCCGCGTTATGGTAACATTTCATGGCGGCATTTCTGCTAAGAAAGTATTGCTGACATTTTTGATTGCATTAGTCCCTTTTTATCATGCCCCTTGCCAGCATTACTTCTCCAGAAAGCTTAAGCGCTAGCAGTGCTGACTCTCCCTTTGGGTTTTCACTGTTTCATTATGTAAAAAATTGGGTGAAGATGCAATTTTTCATCTTATCTTTTTTGCTCTGGTTTTCTTATTGGTCGTCAAAACGCCTATCCAATCTACAAAACTAAAGATGTTTGTTTATACTCTCGGGATTATGGCAACAGCAGCTATTTCAAGCAGCATGATTTTAGCATTGCCTGCTGGTGCTGCCAGGTTATTTCTCAAACCCTGGTTATGTGGATTTGCTTAACCCTTATTGGCACTCTTGGTGCTCCAATAATTTTCTTCAAAATTGGTCTATTGGCAAGCAAGCATGTGCCGTAATGTAGTATTCTCGGTTGCCACATTAGTAGAAAAAGATGTTTGGGCAGTGCCAAACAAACTATTCAACCAAATATCGTTTCTAAAGACGTATCGAATTATGACGCCGAAAAAGAAAGCGCATCAAATGCAATCGTAAATTAAACAATGATAGGCAAAATGAATTATCAAATCAAGCAGCACGCTCAGGTGAAAATGTTAAATTGATAACTCATGTCAGCCCTCAATTTACTGAATTTTGGAAGCAAAACGAAATATGTTGGGTGCAGTCTTTTGCATTACCAGCAATCACATCCATACCATGCTACGTGGTTTGCCCCCCTTTCTACTGACTGTGATATAACCCCATACTATGGCTTCCCGGACTATGACCTAGCTAATACATCGAGCATAGATATGGACGATGTAGGCCTTTGTCAGCTTGCTAAGGAGAAAGGGTTTTCAGAAGTTATCACTTTTAAAACGTCAAGGGGCGATTGATAAAATGCGATTCATTACTTGCCCAGTAAGCACAATTCTTGAAAATTGTTAGATAAGTATAGAAATGATTTCGACCGAGATGATGGAACTCAGATTTCATTTTAAAACTTATTGAGGATAGTTGAGAAGATGATATGCGAAATAGGTGTTCGAAATTGGAGTAAAAAATGAAACTTTCTAAAGTTCAAGTTATTGACGATAATTTCATACAAATACCTGAATCAATCGAAAAAATTTATACAGATTTGAACCAACCACCTTAAGTGTGATTTCCAAGCATCTAAAAGAAGGTGAGGTATTTTTGGATATTGGTGCCAATTTTGGTTTCCTTTCTGTTCTAGCAGCTTCAATAGTTAAAAATGATGGAAAGTTTTTTTTCAATAGAAGGCTCATCCTGGAATTTTGCCAAAGCTTGAAGATAATCTGAAAACTTTAGTAATGTAACGGTTATTGGCGCAGCTGTTGGTGCAAGTCTGGCGTTACTGAATTTCATATGACAGAGGATTTCGTGAACTCAGGCGTTGCGTCCAAATCATTCAATCAAGATCTCAAAAGATATCGATACCAATCGACACAATAGATAACCTTCTCTCACAGCATGGCAACTCCAAAGGCAAGTAGCACTTTATCAAATGTGATGTTCAAGGTGATGAAGTGGCAGTGCTTGAAGGATGCCGTAAACTGATTGAACAAAACGATAATCTGAAAATGATTGTTGAATGGGCTCCTGCGTGGATGGAAAATGCAGGATATAATTCTGAAAATTTCATCCTTTTTAAATTCTTTAGGATTTTCAAAATCACCATA
>CATQIJ010000020.1 GCA_958296345.1 uncultured Rhizobiaceae bacterium | reverse complement strand
GAGCTTTCGTACCAACAGGCTGAAGCATAAATTGCGTATAAAAAGTTGCAACTTCCAATACACGGATATAAGGCATTTCAAGCATTTCAGCTATATGCTCTATGGATGCTTTTGTTACCCAGCCGTCTTGCTCCTGAGCAATCATAAGCAAAGGTATGACAGCAGAAGCCTTACGGTCTTTTGGATATTTTTTAATCCAGCCTTTTACAACCGATGCATTAGAACGGCTAAATGCGAACTTTGCTGGTTGCACATTATCTTCAGCCAAACGACGAACGGACATTACTTATAAGCCTTCTTGTACTGGTGTTAAAAAGCAGGAAGAGTTTTCTTGAGACAAAGGTGATGTACCTTTAACCAGATATGTTCCGCCCGCGATTTTAACGTCACGAATTACATTAATAGTATTTTCCAATGAAACCTTACGGCATTGTTGGATTTTAGCCGCTGCTTCAACAATAAACTTTGTTGTAACTCGGCGGCCACGGTTTTGTTCTGCCTCTTTCATACCGCGTGGTAAAAGTGGTGCAAAAAACTTACCTAATAACAAACGGTGCTCAATCAGGTGAGCACAAGGAGATTGTTTGCCCTCTCCCTCTGGATGGGGCTCAAACTCACACATGATATTTTGAACAGCTAATTGTTGGTTACTTTTATCTTGCTGAGTTAGCTTATTCGGCCCAAATTCAGTAGATGAACAGGCTGTAGCGACCATAGCAATCAGAATCGAGCTCCCAAATTTCCTCACCGATCAACCTCACCAAATACAATATCGAGAGAACCAAGAATGGCTGACACATCTGCTAGTAAATGACCACGACACATGAAGTCCATGGCTTGCAAATGCGCATAACCTGGTGCGCGAAGTTTGCAGCGGTATGGTTTATTAGAACCATCTGAAACTAGGAATACGCCAAACTCACCTTTTGGTGCCTCAACCGAACAGTAAACTTCGCCTTCTGGTACTTTGTCACCTTCAGTGTAGAGTTTGAAGTGATGAATAAGAGCTTCCATAGAACGCTTCATTTCATCGCGCTTTGGAGGAACAACCTTACCATCTGTAGATGATATAGGCCCCTGTCCTTCTGGCTCACGCATCTTAGTAATACATTGCTTCATGATACGAACTGATTGGCGCATCTCTTCCATGCGAATGAGATAGCGATCGTAGTTATCGCAGTTTTTGCCAACAGGAATATCAAATTCCATCTCGTCGTAACACTCGTAAGGTTGAGACTTGCGTAAATCCCAGGCAGCACCTGAGCCACGAACCATGACGCCAGAGAATCCCCAAGCCCATGCATCATCTAAACTAACAATACCAATATCAACGTTACGTTGTTTGAAAATTCTGTTGTCAGTTAAGAGTTGGTCAATATCATCAACCACTTTTAAGAATGGATCACACCAATCATTAATGTCATCTAAAAGACCATCTGGAAGATCTTGGTGAACACCACCTGGACGGAAGTAAGCAGCATGAAGACGAGCACCACATACGCGCTCATAGAAGATCATTAGTTTTTCACGTTCTTCAAAGCCCCAAAGCGGTGGTGTGAGCGCACCAACGTCCATAGCTTGTGTCGTGATATTCAATAGATGAGAAAGAATACGACCAATCTCTGAATATAGAACACGAATCAATTGCCCACGACGAGGAACTTCAATACCAGCAAGTTTTTCAACGGCCATTGCAAAAGCGTGCTCTTGGTTCATTGGGGCGACATAATCGAGGCGATCAAAATATGGAATTGCCTGAAGGTAGGTCTTATATTCAATCAGCTTTCCGTACCGCGATGCAGTAAACCAATATGCGGATCAACACGCGCTACAACCTCACCATCAAGCTCAAGGACAAGGCGCAAAACGCCGTGTGCTGCAGGATGCTGCGGACCAAAGTTAATATTAAAGTTTCTGACGTTATGTTCAGTCATTTAGCGATCTCTTTTACAAACAAGCGTCTAACACCATAGTGCCCTATTGCAGTCCAGACTAAAAAGGCAAAGACTCTAATTACGAAAATCCCCAAATTGAATTGCCGTGTGTATTGTGTGTTCAATAAAATTATCTCTGACACAGTTGCACCGCAAGAGGTCCCCAAATAAAAACGTGCTTTTGCTTAATAAAAACTCCTAATATTAACGATATAAGGCCACCTATAGGGCTTAATAACTTAGCTATAAATATCCCAAAAATGGTAGCCATAATCACACGTTACCTTTTTCATCACCTGGAAGGATATAATCAACACCTTCCCAAGGGCTCTCATAATCAAAATCACGGAACTCTTGACGCAATTCAACAGGCTCATAAACCACACGTTTTGCTTCGTCATCGTAGCGCACTTCAACATAGCCTGTAAGCGGGAAGTCTTTGCGCAATGGATGCCCGTCAAAACCATAGTCTGTAAGAATACGGCGAAGGTCTGGGTGGCCTGTGAACAAAATTCCGTACATATCGTAAGCTTCGCGCTCAAACCAATCAGCACCTGGGTAAATCGCTGTAATGCTTGGAATAGGTGTTCCTTCATCGGTAGATAGTTTGATGCGAACACGTGTATTATGCTTGGGGCTAAGTAAATGATAAACGACTTCAAAGCGTTTTTCATTACCAGGATAGTCCACACCGCAAACATCTATGAAAGAAACAAACTGTGTACGGTTATCATCACGCAAAAAACGCATTAACGCGACGATATCATCGCCCGTAGTGTGGAGTGTTAGCTCGCCATAATCATTGCTAATACGATTGATATGGCTTGAAGCTTCCGAAGAAATCACAGATGCAAGAGTGTCCAGCGGATTTACTTCAATTTGTTCTTGTGCATCGCTCATTATCTGCCCCTATCGCTCAATCGTGCCAGTACGACGGATTTTCTTTTGTAGAAGCATAACGCCATACAAAAGAGCTTCCGCAGTTGGCGGGCAACCTGGAACATAAATATCAACAGGTACAATACGGTCACAACCACGTACCACTGAATATGAATAATGATAGTAACCACCACCATTTGCACATGAGCCCATAGAAATTACATAACGTGGCTCTGGCATTTGATCGTAAACTTTACGAAGCGCTGGTGCCATTTTGTTTGTAAGTGTACCCGCAACAATCATTACATCTGATTGACGCGGAGAAGCACGAGGAGCAATACCAAAACGCTCTGCATCATAACGTGGCATCGCCATGTGCATCATTTCTACCGCGCAGCACGCTAGACCAAAGGTCATCCACATCAGCGATCCTGTGCGCGCCCAGTTTATCAGATCATCTGTAGAAGTAACAATGAAGCCTTTGTCGGCGAGTTCATTATTGATTTCCATGAAATAAGGATTGTCACTACCAATTGGCTGACCTGTTTTTGGGTCAAGAATGCCTTTGGATTGCTGTGCAATAAGTGTTGTTGTGCCGTCGCTCATAAAACTATCCGTAAATTGTGCTTCTTTATAAATTGAGACTCAGTCCCACTCAAGAGCACCCTTCTTCCATTCGTAAATAAAGCCGATTGTCAAAATCCCTAGAAAGAGCATCATTGATATGAACCCCATCCAACCTAATGAGCCAAAACTTACTGCCCAAGGAAACAAGAAGGCTACTTCTAGGTCAAAAATAATAAAAAGAATTGCCACAAGATAAAATCGAACATCAAATTTCATGCGAGAATCATCAAAAGCATTAAACCCACACTCGTAAGCAGATAGCTTTTCTGCATCTGGGGCTCTATAGGCTACTAAAAATGGCGCTACTGCGAGAGCAACACCAATAACTAGGCATAATGCCATGAAAATTATAACGGGTAGGTATTCCTGTAAAACAAGTTCCACGGAATTTGTCTCCTGTTTGCTTGTTCCGTTTAAAATGGCTCAAACGAAACACTATTATTCCTTAACGTTGGGGTATCGCACATCGCCTTAAATCGCAAGTCAAAACCCACGTCATTATGCTTAGAATAACGATAGTATAATATTTTTACAAATAACGCATTATCATGCTTGACTTGACGCTCGCTAAACCGTAATCCATTCGAACGTTACGCAATGATTTGCGAAACATACGCGGGTGTAGCTCAGTTGGTTAGAGTATCGGCCTGTCACGCCGAGGGTCGCGAGTTCAAGTCTCGTCACTCGCGCCATTTTTTCCTTCCAGAGGTTAAAATGGATGACACAGAAAATATCAGCGCTTTGGCGCTGTTTTTTGTCACTAATAATGGGTGATTAGCTCAGCTGGGAGAGCAACTCGTTTACACCGAGTAGGTCGGCGGTTCGATCCCGTCATCACCCACCATTATTTTACCCCCCATATTATCTACTTATCAAGCTATTCATCGACAGCCTCAATCAAAACTTACTTTCTTAACATAACAAACCTAACTGAAGCTTCTAACTTAAGATGATGCACATCTATTACTTCCGCCGATTCTTAAAAATTCTGCTGAGTAGATTTTTTATCGATACACTAACCATAAAAAACCAAAGCTACCGCAACTAAAATTAGTTGCGGTAGCTTTGGTTTGTTTTTTATCTTCACCAATGTCAACTTATCTAAGTCTTAGAAGTTAAGCGAAACATCTCTGTGACCAGAATTACAGCTTGCAATAAACAGTCCAAGATCGCGCGGCATTTTATCTTGCAATCTTAATCCAAGAGTACCGTTAATTGCTGCTTCATAAGACTTCACCTTTGGCAACAAGTCATCGCTTGCAGCTTGCGAGCGCCAATCTGTTTCATCATCGAAAGCAGAGATTGCTTTTTGTAGCTCAGAAAGTGCTTTTTCTTTGTTAGGAGTTTTAGCTTTCAATGCTCTGCGCACTTTTGATAATGCTTTTTTGACATCGCTAGGCTCGTCAACATTACCAAAAGATTTTTCCATGGCTTGAACCTCAGAAACCATTGATAATGGTTCTTCTGCTTCAATACGAGCAGCAAGTCCTTTTAAGCCTTCGCCCAACTCAACAAATTGACCAGTACTCTCAAGTGTTAACATTAAGTCTCTCACAGGCTCATAAGAACCATCTGCGGCTCTACGGTACTGAGTGCGAAGTTTGGTTTCGTCTTTTAGTAATGCTACAAACTCTTTACGTTTTTCGTCCCACTCACTTGGAATGAGTTTTTCTAACTCAGCCATTTCACCTTCAAGAATTTTGATTTCTTCGGCGATTGCGTCACGCTTAGAAATATTTTCATCACCGCGTAATTTACTTGAACGTGTTTTAAGTTCTTTTATTTCTGTTGCATGGAAACGTATATCACGTTGAGTTTCACGAACATTTTCATGTAATGGACGATAAGCTATCGAAGCTTCTTCTATAACACCCTCTGCCTTGTTTGCATTAATGAGGAGTGCCTCAACTTCGCTAGCTTGCTTTATGCTTTTACTAAAGTCTTTTGAAAGTTTCTTTGGTAAATTACTTACATCAATCGTACTTGCTATGCTGATTGCATTATTAATTTTCTCACCATTCTCATCAAACTGCTGAGTAACATATTTTTCTACACAATACTGAATTTGTGGATTACGTGGTGGCGGTGCAGTTTCAGATAATAGCAATGATCTATTCGGTAGGTAATTCACCAAGCTTGGATAAAGTCCAACAATTACGAGCGCTGCAATTTGCAAGCCAATGAATGCAATTACACCTTTATACATTGCAAGTGTTTTAACGGTCGCTGGCGCAACGCCTCTTAGGTAAAACAATGCAAACCCAAACGGCGGCGTTAGGAAGGATGTTTGAATGTTTAAACCAATCATCACACCAAGCCATACTGCAGTAATATTTGCAGACGGATCAGAGAGTAATATTGGTGCAACAATCGGCACAACAACCACTGCAATCTCAATGAAATCAAGGAAAAAACCAAGAATAAATATCACAGCCATCACAATGATGAACTTCGTCCAGAAACCGCCTGGCAAGCCTTCAAGGAAATGTTTAACCAACTCTTCGCCGCCAAAGGCACGAAATGCAGCTGTTAGCATTGCCGCACCCAGGAGAATGATAAAGACAAGTGAAGTGGTCTTAGCTGTTTCCACCATCACACTACGCAATGTGTTTTCTATTTTGAACACACGCCACCCACTCCACATGAGTGATGAAAGCAATGTAAATACTGCGATACATGCAATCGTTACGCCTAACTGATCTGTGCTAGTTGTAATGTTCTTTATGTTTGTATTGAAATTCGCAACCACTAAACCAATTACGACGATTGAGCCAATTGCAATGAGCGCTGGCAAATATGCATTTTTATTGCCTTCATGTAGACGGTACCCTGCCATAACCAAAGCGCCTGCAGCGCCAATAGCGCCAGCTTGGTTTACGGTAGCAACGCCTGTAATAATTGAACCAAGCACTAAGAAAATAAGCGCTAATGGTGGAATGAGAATAAGAAATACTTTACGCCAGAATACAAAATTAAAGCTTCCGTCATAGCGCACTGCCGGCGCCGCCTTTGGATTAAAAAAGGCATAAACCAAGATGTAGAGCATATAGAGCACAACAAGAACCATTCCAGGAACAAATGCTCCCAAGAACATTTCACCTGCACTGGTAGAGCCTACATCGAAAACTGACGGCATAGAGAGTTCGCCAGTATTTTCTTTGAATAAAGCCTTGCGTGCCGTTCCTGCTTGGTCGGCGGCACTTGAAAGCTGGTCAGCCAAGATAATTAAAACGATAGATGGTGGAATAATTTGGCCGAGAGTTCCTGCGGCGGCAATTGTTCCTGTTGCAAGAGATGGCGAATAATTATTACGCAGCATTGCTGGTAATGAAATCAACCCCATTGCTACAACAGTAGCCCCCACAATACCTGTAGTTGCAGCTAGCAATGCACCCACAAACACAACAGAAATACCAAGACCGCCTGGTACAGGTCCGAACAACTGTGCCATCGTGATTAGAAGATCTTCAGCAATCTTTGAGCGCTGCAGCATAATACCCATGAAAATAAATAGTGGAATGGCTATCAGGGTATCTCGTTCAGGCTCCCAATAAACCCCGCGAAGGTTTGTAACCCCTGCACTAAGCCACTGCCCTGGCCCACCTTGAGCAAAATATGAGTCAACATTGCCCGTAAACAGATAGCCACATAAGGCAGCTAACGAAATAGAAATAATTGCTGACCCTGGCAAAGCAAATGCAACTGGATAACCAGAACCAAGAGCCACAGCCATAAGCAAAACCAAAAGAAGAAGAAAGAGCAATTCCATGTTAGTGAGCCCCTGGTGCTGCTGGAGTTATTTTGTTTGGATCTTCACGATAATCTGCAACGGCATCCATTAAATAAGCTACGAACTGAATCATCATTGAAATTGCAAAAACGCCTAAGAACCCTGCCATCATATATTTTACATACATGCCGAAGCCTGATTGCGTAACTTCAAAATTAAAGATCGGACTGTTGATAACCGAGGCTTTGCGACCCATACCAATAATAAGAATCGTCCAGCATAATGTTAGACCTAAGAAGATGGTCCCTAATGCATTGACCATGCCTTTAGTTTTACTTTTAAACCCTGCATAAAAAACGTCTACACGGACATGGCCTTCTTCAAGCAACGTGTAGGCACTGGCAAATAAGAAAAGCGCTCCATACCAAAAACGCACCAAATCAGCCATAAATGCCTGTTCGTATGAAAAGATGAAACGTGTAATAACGATTAGAAGTTCAGCACCTACAATTAAGATTGTAAGCCAAGTAAAGCCTAATGTTCTTGTGAAAAATCCCAAAACAATCCCAAGCAGCATCAAAGGCATATGAACGTAGAGTCCTCTGAATTGAGATTTTCCCAGTTGGGATGATAGGTCTTCACCAACAACGCCTGATAGAAAACCTTCTACACGCATGAATGAGATTGTCATATCAACAACACCAACGATCAAAACGACCCAAAATGCACAACGAATTAAAATTGTATTGAAATTTGAAATTGTTAGGCTGTCCTCGCGAAGTGTTTTATCGTCACGTTGTTTCAGCCAAAATATAATTGCGATGATTACTACTAAATAAGCTAAGGCCTGCAGCCACGAAACGGCGCTAGCGCTTTCACTAAAAACCTTATTTGCGCCAGGAAGTCCTGCGCCAAAAGTTAGAAAATTATTGATTACATAAACAGCCATTAGTGAGAGCATTCCCCACCCGAAAAGCTTTGTGATATATGTGGATTTCATACCTTGTGACGGCACTATTGACGAATTGTCAGATGACAAGATTCTCTCTCCCCAAAGAATGATATCGGTTGCCATAAGCTGGCAAAGTAAAACGGGGCATAAATGCCCCGTTTAATTTGTAATTTATTCAATACCCAGAACGCGGTTACGCTTAAGTACGTATGAAACGTCTGAAAGAGCGTTCCATTTACCAAGTTCTGCACGTTTTGAAGTAACGCTATCGTAGATTTTCTTAGAAAGCGCTGAGTGATCACGTGCTTCTTCAAGAACTTCTTCCGCAGCTGAACCGAATGAATCATATACATCGTCGTTAAATTCACGAAGCTGTACGCCGTGGTCATTAACAAGACGCTGTAGGTATTCACCATTGTTAGCGTTTGTCTCAGCCATTGTACGTGCATTTTCTTCGTTACATGCTGCTTGGATGATTGCTTGGTCTGTTTTAGACAATTTGCCCCAGAACTCAGCATTCATACCCATTGCAAGCTGAGCGCCTGGCTCATGCATACCTGGGAAGTAGTAGTACTTTGCAGCTTCGTAGAACTTCATAAAGAAGTCATTGTATGGACCAACCCACTCTGTTGCATCAATAGCGCCAGAAACAAGGTTTTCATAAATTTGACCACCTGGAAGTGAAACTGGTGAAGCACCAAGTTTTGCCATTACGTCGCCACCAAGACCTGGAATACGCATTTTAAGACCTTTTAGGTCATCTGCAGATTCGATCTCTTTGTTGAACCAACCGCCCATTTGAACGCCAGTGTTACCACAAGCAAAGTTCTTAAGGCCAAATTCGCCAGCGATTTCATCCCAAAGTTCTTGGCCGCCTGCGTATTTAATCCATGCGTCCATTTCTGTGTATGTGAAACCGAATGGAATAGCTGTAAATGCAGCCCAACCTGGGTGCTTGCCTTTCCAGTAATAGTCAGCAGCAATATATGCTTGCGCATTGCCAGAAGCTACTTCGTCAAATGAGTCAAATGCACCAACACGTTCGCCAGCAGCGAAATATTGAACATTAATGCGACCTTCAGTTAGTTCACCAATGCGAGCAGCAAGACGCTGCGCTGGTAGACCGAGACCTGGGAAGTCACGAGGCCAAGTAGAAACAATAACCATGTCTGTTGTTGATTGCGCTACTGCTGGTGCTGCAAGTGTTGCTGCACCTGCGACTGCAGTACCCGTTAAAAATTTACGACGATCCATATGGATTCTCCTCCAGATTTTCTTTTATTAACACACGGAATATAGTGCCAATTATAATAAGGGTACTAAATTATTCAGAAATCTCCCACCCTTGAGGAGTTCTGATACTTAATAGACATTTTTTTAGCAATCCGTGCAAGTACTCAATTCAGTCAGTAGTTCTACTGACTGACGGGACTACCCTTTAAATTTTACTTGGCTAGGTTGTATGAACTTTTGTAGGTTGTGATCTCTACGCTATTTAATTTTGCAAAGCTGGGTTTATGACTTTTCGAACTAAGTTACTTACAATTACGATCTTGCCTATTATTTTGATATCGCTTGCTGCCCTTATATTGATTGATTCTCAATCCAAGAGCCTTGCTGAAGCACAAGGTAAAGCGGTTGAAAAAATGATTATTCAATCTAAGCAAACTGAATTACAAAACTACATAAAACTTACTCGTGCTGCTGTTGATCCATTTTATCAATGGGATAATGTTTCGCGACTTCAAGCTCAAAAACAGGTTGCAGATGTTATCACTCGGATCACATTTGGTAAGGATGGTTACTTCTTTATTTCTATGAGTGATGGTGGCGTTTTGGACAATCCGTTACTTGAAGAATTAGAAGGGCGCGAAAAATTCATTGCTTATGGAAAAGAGTCACAACTACTGATGGGTGAAGCCCTTGAAGCAAACAGGAAAGCTGGAGAGCTTTACCAATACAATTGGAACAAACCCTCTACGGGTGAGATTGCCGCAAAAATTGGCCAATCTGTTTACTTAGAAAACTGGGATTGGGTTATTGGTTCTGGAATTTATCTTGATGATGTAAATGCTCAGATTGGTCAAATCCAAAATGAACTCGATACAAATGTTAAACAAACGAGATTAGTTTTGATTTCACTGGCCATTGGCGCCATTGCCTTGACCAGCGTTCTACTTGCATTTGTGCGCTTCTCAGAGCAACGTTTTGCTGATGCACGTTTGAAGGAGTTAGCTTCAGAAATAGTTGACGCACAAGAAAATGAACGTAAGCGTGTTTCTACAGATCTCCATGATGGCATATCACAACTATTAGTTTCAGCACGCTATAGCCTAGATGTGGCGGCTGAAAAGGCATCAAAGTTTCCTGCAATTCAAGCACCTATCGAGAAGTCTATGGAAACTATACTTACGGCAATTTCTGAGATACGACGCATTTCAATTGCGCTTAGACCTTCTGTCTTAGATGACGTTGGTCTGGCTGCAGCGATTAAGAGTCTTGGTTCAGATTTTGAAACTCAAACTGGCATTAAAACAAATGTTAAAACTCAGCATGTTGGAAACGTTCTTGATGATAGAGAAAAGACAAGCCTGTACCGCGTCGCTCAGGAAGCACTTGCTAATATTGCAAAGCACTCTCAAGCAAAATTTGTTGAAATTGAGCTCAACAAAATAAATCAAGGTGTAAAAATGAGGATTACGGATGACGGTATTGGGGCAATTAAGAAACAAAACCCAAACTCTCGCAAGGGTATGGGGCTAAGAAATATGGAAGAACGGATTTCGAGTCACAATGGAACTTTCAAGCTAACAGAAGACAAATCAAAAGGGCTTACTCTGGACGTCTTTCTAAATGGCAACTCAGCAAATAAAGGGACAGAAACAAGTGACCAAGATTAAAATTCTTATAGCTGATGATCATGATCTTGTGCGCGAAGGGTTAGTTGCCCGACTTAGCATCTCAGAAAATATGGAAATATGTGGCGAGGCAGATAATGGTATTTCTGCCTTTCAAAAAGCACAAACTTTAAAACCAGATATTATATTCCTAGACATATCTATGCCAGGAATGACAGGCCTTGAAGTTGCAAAGAAAATTCTTTCTGTCTCGCCTGATAGTAAGATTATCTTTCTGTCAGTTTATGACAACCCTGAATACATACACGAAGCTTTACGTATTGGTGCAAAAGGATATTTGCTAAAAGACATATCACGTGAAGAAATGATGGTAGCTGTAAATGCTGTTTATAACGGCGGTACATACCTTGGTTCAAAAGTTGCTCAGGCGTTTGATACTCGCTCAAATGAAGTTGATAAGACGGTAAATAACTACAAACTCTCTGAACGCGAGAGTGAGGTTCTTGCAGCAATTGCACTTGGAGACACAAATAAGGTGATTGCAGAAAAATTGAAAATTTCAGTTCGCACCGTAGAGAGTCATCGTTTGGCTATTCGTGAAAAAACGGGCGGAGGAAATGCCGCCGCCCTGTTTAAAATAGCAAATGAGCTAGGATTAGTTTAACCCCTGCTCTCTTTATTTGCTTTTGTTTCTGATTGCAGATTGTGCTGCAGCCAATCGCGCAATTGGAACGCGGAATGGTGAACAGGAAACATAATCAAGGTTGATGGATTCACAGAACTCAATTGAATCTGGATCACCGCCATGCTCACCACAAATACCAAGTTTGATATTATCTCGTGTTGAACGTCCTTTTTCAGCAGCTATCCTTACGAGTTCACCAACACCATGCACATCAAGAGAGACAAATGGATCTCGTTTGATAATGCCTTTTGCTTCATATGTTGTCAGGAACATCTGAGCGTCATCGCGCGAAATACCAAAGGTTGTTTGCGTTAGATCATTTGTGCCAAACGAGAAGAACTCAGCAGCTTTTGCTATTTCTTGTGCACGCAGTGCTGCACGAGGAAGTTCGATCATAGTACCGACCATATATTCTACAGTCTCACCAGTCTCTTCAGTAATATCTTTTACAACGGCATCAATGCGCTCTTTTACGTAATCAAGCTCTGCTGTCATACCAACAAGCGGAACCATGATTTCAGGAACAACAGCTTTACCGGCCTTTTTGCCAGCCTCAATCGCTGCTTCAATAATTGCACGAACTTGCATCTCAGCAATCTCAGGATATGTCACGGCCAAACGACAGCCTCTATGCCCTAACATTGGGTTTGATTCTTGCAGCGCTACATTACGACGGCGCAAGACTTCTGCATCAACACCCATTGCTTGAGCTACTTCTTCGATGTCTTTGTCTGTATGAGGCAAGAACTCATGAAGCGGCGGATCAAGTAAACGAATTGTAACAGGCAAACCAGCCATAATCTCAAATAGTTCGATAAAATCTGAACGCTGCATTGGAAGCAATTTAGCAAGTGCTTTGCGTCGATCTTCTTCTGTCTCGGACAAAATCATCTCACGGGCAGCGATGATACGTTCGCCATCAAAGAACATATGTTCTGTACGACAAAGGCCAATACCTTCTGCACCAAAGGAACGTGCAGATTTTGCATCTGTTGGCGTTTCTGCATTAGTGCGAACATCCATGCGGCGAAGTTCGTCAGCCCATTCCATCAAATGGCCGAACGAACCTGAAAGTTCCGGCCGTTGCATTGCAACTGCTCCAAGTAGAACCTGCCCTGTTGAACCATCAATTGTTAGAATATCGCCTTTTGTGAATGTATGACCTGGAACACGCAATTCACCTGCCGCATAATCAATTCGAATGCCGCCTGCACCTGAGACACATGGTTTACCCATACCACGCGCCACAACAGCTGCGTGTGATGTCATACCGCCGCGCGCTGTTAGAATACCTTCAGCAGCGTGCATACCATGAATATCTTCTGGGCTTGTTTCAGTACGAACAAGGATAGTTGGCGTACCTTCACTTTTTAGTTTTTCTGCATCTTCTGAATTAAAAACGATTTGACCTGTTGCTGCACCCGGTGAAGCAGGAAGACCGTTACCGATAATTGTTTTTTCAGCGCTTGGGTCAATTGTTGGATGAAGTAACTGATCTAGCGAAGAAGGCTCAACACGAAGGATAGCCTCTTCTTTTGTAATCAGACCTTCATTTGCCATTTCAACGGCTGTGCGTAATGCAGCTTTTGCCGTGCGTTTGCCTGCTCGAGTTTGCAACATCCAAAGCTTGCCTTTTTCGATGGTAAACTCAAGGTCCTGCATATCGCGATAATGCTGTTCAAGCTTATCTGCTGTTTCAACAAACTCTGCAAAAGCTTCTGGCATCAATGCTTCAAGTGAAGGCATTTCTGATCCAGCGCCAATTCTTGCTTCTTCTGTTAAATCTTGTGGTGTGCGAATGCCCGCAACAACGTCTTCACCCTGTGCATTTACAAGAAACTCGCCGTAGAGTTTATTCTCGCCTGTTGATGGGTTACGTGTGAAAGCAACCCCTGTTGCAGAACTATCACCCATGTTTCCAAAGACCATAGCTTGTACGTTTACCGCTGTTCCCCATTCAACTGGAATATTATGTAACCTGCGGTATGTGTTAGCCCGTGCATTCATCCAAGAAGCAAAGACAGCACCAATAGCACCCCAAAGTTGCTCTTGTGGATCTTGCGGAAAAGGTTTGCCAAGCTCTTGCTCGACACTTTTCAGGTAGCCTTTAACAACCTCTTTCCAGTCTTCTGCTGTAAGATCAGTATCTTGGCTGTAGCCATTATTATCTTTTGCATCTTCTAGTATGTCTTCAAAAACACCATGGTCTACTCCCAGCACAACATCTGAATACATTTGGATAAAACGACGGTAGCTATCATAGGCAAAACGGGCATCATTCGCTTCAACAGCCATAGCCTCAACCGTTTGATCATTAAGACCAAGGTTGAGCACTGTATCCATCATGCCTGGCATAGATGCACGCGCGCCTGAACGAACTGACACGAGAAGCGGCGTTGAAGGATCACCAAACTTACGGTTTGTTGCCTGCTCGATTGTAGAAAGAGCGGCGACCATTTGGTCAGCCAATTCTTTTGGATATTCTTCGCCGTTTTTATAATACCAATTACATGCTTCAGTGGTAATCGTAAAACCTGGAGGAACAGGCAAACCAAGAGAACTCATTTCGGCAAGGTTTGCACCCTTCCCGCCTAAGAGTTCTTTCATGCTAGACTCACCTTCTGCACTTCCATTGCCAAAGGTATAGATCCACTTATCCATTACAGAATATCTCCGCTAAAAGTAGGCTTATGATAGCTGTGTCATAGTAGACCAAATAAATAAGCGCAACCCGTTAAACGGTTGGTTTAACAGGTTGCGCAATATTATTTTAAAACTCAGTAGGTATTTTTGGGTAGTTCTACTTACCCAGAGCAGCAAGGAGTGTTTCACCAAGCTTTGCAGGGGATGGAGATACTTTAATTCCAGCAGCTTCCATGGCATCAATCTTGTCTTCTGCGCCGCCTTTACCACCAGAAATAACAGCACCTGCGTGACCCATTGTACGACCTGGAGGCGCTGTGCGACCTGCAATAAAACCAGCCATTGGTTTTGAACGGCCCTTTTTAGCTTCATCAGCAATAAACTGCGCCGCTTCTTCTTCTGCTAAGCCGCCAATTTCACCAATCATGATGATTGATTCAGTTTCATCATCAGCAAGGAACATTTCCAGCATGTCGATAAACTCTGTACCTTTAACTGGATCGCCGCCAATACCAACTGCAGTTGTTTGACCAAGGCCAGCATTTGATGTTTGGAATACTGCTTCATATGTCAGAGTACCTGAACGAGATACAACACCAACAGAACCTTTTTTGAAGATTGAACCTGGCATGATACCGATTTTACACTGTTCAGGAGTTAAGATGCCAGGACAGTTAGGACCGATAAGACGTGAATTTGATTTTTCCAACTTAGCCTTAACCTTTACCATGTCCATTACTGGGACACCTTCTGTAATACAGATGATCAACGGAATTTCAGCCTCAATTGCTTCTAAAATTGCGCCTGCAGCACCTGCAGGTGGCACATAAACAACAGAAGCATTTGCGCCTGTACGTTCTTTACCTTCTGCAACCGTTGAAAAGATAGGCAGGCTTTCGCCGTTGCTACTTGCCCAGTCTTCGCCGCCCTTTTTAGGATGCGTGCCGCCAACCATTTGTGTTCCGTAATAAGCCAAAGCTTGTTCTGTATGGAATGAGCCCGTTTTACCTGTAAGGCCTTGGACAAGAATTTTAGTATCACGGTCAATAAGAATAGACATTTTATATGTTCCCTAAATGGAAGTTTTTATGTTTGTTAAATTCGTTCTTTTGAAAGAATGGTTACGTTTAATAGGTTTGCGCGGTTTTGTTTGCCGGACTTGAAAAATACAAAAACCTTGAAGTCTTCATTACCGCCAGCCCATGCGGTTGTTAGCAATTCGCCATCTGGTATGTCTGAACTTATTGGTTCTTTACCAACAAGAGTATTCATACGCCCAAGAATGATATCCGCATCATCTTCCCCGTCCAAGATGAGTGTACAGGCAGTTACTGTACCCTCTTTGAACTCAGGGTAGTTTTTGTTGAAAGTCTCACTTGGTTTAGATTGCACAACTCCAAGGCGGTAAAGGCGCTTTGACAAACGCACGTCCCAACCTTCAAGGAAATCTGGTTCTTCAAGCGTTGTAAACCGCTTCAAATCTTCCCCACCCATTTGCTCCCAAGCAAAGCGTGTAGACATGTCCACAATGTTTTTAACAACAGGTACTTGCGCATAACAAGCACGGTTAAACAAGAAGACCGGATCAGTCGTTGATACAGGCACTTCTGATTGTTGTTGAGCAACAACTGAAGTTGCCAGCATTGCTATACCAAAAGCAGCGGTTGTGATTTTTCGGATGATGTTCATTACTCAGCTCAACCTTTTAATTCGCTTGCATTGAATGGATGTTCCATAAAGAACACTACCCCTTAACTGCCTTAACAATCTTTTGAGCTGCATCATCAAGATCATCGGCGGCAACAACATCAAGACCGCTTTCATTAATAATCTTTTTGCCTTCTTCAACCTTTGTACCTTCAAGGCGTACGACTAGTGGAACTTTAAGGCCTACGTCTTTAACGGCAGTTACAACGCCTTCTGCAATAACATCACAGCGCATAATGCCGCCGAAGATATTTACCAGAATACCTTTAACCTGTGGGTCAGAGGTAATGATTTTAAAAGCTGCAGTTACTTTTTCAACAGTTGCTCCACCACCAACATCTAGGAAGTTAGCAGGCTCTGCACCATAAAGTTTAATGATGTCCATTGTTGCCATAGCAAGACCTGCACCGTTCACCATACAACCGATATCACCGTCTAGAGCGATGTAAGCTAAATCAAATTTTGATGCTTCGATTTCTTTTGCATCTTCTTCTGAAAGGTCGCGAAGTTCTGCTAATTCTGGGTGGCGGAATTCTGCATTGCCGTCGAATGACATCTTGGCATCAAGCACACGAAGATGGCCGTCTGTCATGACGATAAGCGGGTTAACTTCAAGCAGGCTCATGTCTTTTTCGACAAATGCATTATAGAGTAGCGGGAAAAGTGTTTCCGCGTCTTTAGCAGCATCGCCATCAATTTTAAAAGCTGAAACTAGTTTTGCAACATCAGCTGGTGTGCAACCTGCTTCTGGATCAATGCCAATTGTTTCGATAAGTTCAGGCGTTTCTTCTGCAACAGCCTCAATGTCCATACCACCTTCTGTAGAAGCAACAAATGATACAAGGCCAGTTTCACGATCAACGAGAACTGATAAATAAAGTTCGCGGTCAATGTCAGCGCCATCTTCGAGGTACAAACGGTTAACTTGCTTACCAGCAGGGCCGGTTTGTTTTGTTACAAGCGTATTGCCGAGCATTTCTTTTACATGGCTACGTACTTCATCAGGATTAAACGCTAAACGAACGCCGCCTTTTGCATCTTCTGGTAGTTCTTTGAACTTACCCTTGCCGCGACCACCTGCGTGAATTTGGCTTTTTACAACGTAAAGTGGGCCAGGAAGTGCATCAATGGCTGCATCAACATCTGCTTCTGTCATGATTGGAACGCCAGCTGCTACTGGTGCGCCATATTCTTTCAAAAGTGCTTTAGCCTGATATTCGTGAATGTTCATTGGATAAGTTACCTGTTCTCAGTCAAGTTTGAATCTTGAAAACAGGTTTATTACCCTGTTGGCCTAATGGCAACAGTCATAAAGTAGTATTTTAGTGTGCCGAATTAAAACGGCTGATTATTCAGCCGCTTCCTTTTGCGCAATCGCGCCAACCTTAGCCGCACAGTACTTAAACTCTGGGATTTTACCAAATGGATCAAGTTGCGGATTGGTTAGTCGGTTTGCTGGTGATTCATTAAAGCAGAAAGGAATGAATACCATGTTATCAGCTACATCACGGTCTTGTCTCAGAATTGCTTGAATAGTTCCGCGACGCGTTGCAACTTCGATCATTTGTCCTGCTTGCAGACCAAGTTTTTCAATCATGAAACCATTCATAGACGCAATGCCTTCTGGTTCTAGCTCATCTAATACTGCAGAACGCCTCGTCATAGCACCTGTATGCCAATGCTCTAACAAGCGACCAGTTGTAAGCACCATTGGAAATTCTTCATCTGGCACTTCATCAGGTGCAAGCAGATCGGTAGGTACTATTTTGCCTCTGCCATCTGGCGTAGGAAATCCATTGGTGAAAATAACTTCATTACCAAAGCCACCTGGCTCATCAATTGGGTAACAAAGAACATCTTCTTCATTGAGACGTTCCCAAGTTACAAAGTTTAGCGATTTCATGACGGAAGCCATTTCTGTGTAAACTTCGCCTACACCATCATATTTCCAATCAAGGCCAACACGGTTTGCAAGCTCAACGATAAGTTCCCAATCTTGACGCGCCTCACCTGGCGGATCAAGCGCAGGTCGGCCAATTTGCACCTGACGGTTTGTATTGGTGAATGTACCAAGCTTTTCTGCATGAGCAGAAGCTGGTAATACAACATCTGCGTGCCAGCAAGTTTCTGTTAAGAATATATCCTGTACAACCAGATGGTCCAATTTAGCCAAAGCACCACGGGCATGAACTTGATCCGGGTCTGACATGGCAGGATTTTCACCCATTACATACATGCCTGAAATCTCGTCATCGTGGATTGCATCCATGATTTCTACAACGGTCAGACCGCGCTTAGGATCAAGCGGCCTGCCCCAAAAATCTTCCATCTCACCGCGAATATCAACATTTTCAACCAAACGATAATCTGGATACATCATCGGGATAAGCCCCGCATCTGATGCTCCTTGTACATTGTTTTGACCGCGTAATGGATGAAGGCCAGTGCCTTCACGCCCTACTTGGCCTGTAATCAATGCAAGCGCGATCAAACAACGGGCATTATCTGTACCGTGCGTATGTTGAGAAACACCCATTCCCCAAAAGATGATTGAACGCTCAGAAGTAGCATAAACTCTGGCAACATCACGCAACACATCCGCTTCAATGCCACAAACTTCGCTCACAGCTTCTGGGGAGAAGTCTTTAACCTTTTCCTTCAGCGCATCAAAGCCAGATGCGTTTGCCTGAATATATTGTTCATCATATAAGTTTTCTTCAATAATCACATGGATAAGCGCATTTAACATTGCAACATCTGTACCAGGCTTAAACTGCATTGGATGCGTTGCATGGCGCATTAAATCTTGACCCGAGGGTCCATGATGATGAGTTTCTTACCCTTTTTAGCAGCTTGCTTGAGATAAGTAGCAGCAACTGGGTGATTTTGCGCAGGTCGCGCACCAATGACGATCATACAATCTGATTTCATAGAGTCCGTAAATGGTGCTGAAACTGCGCCAGAACCAACGCCCTCAAGGAGTGCGGCAACCGAAGATGCGTGACATAGACGTGTACAGTGATCGACGTTGTTTGTACCGAAGCCCTGACGAATAAATTTTTGGAACAAATAAGCTTCTTCGTTAGATCCTTTTGCGGAACCAAAACCTGCTAATGCGCCGCCGCCACGTTCATCAGAAATTTTCTTAAGGCCTCCAGCAGCCTTTTCCATTGCTTCTTCCCAAGTTGCCTCGCGGAATATATCTGACGTCTTCATGAAACGCATGTCCATATCGCCAGCCTTTGGTGCATCATCACGGCGGATAAGCGGTTTGGTTAAGCGTTCTTCGCTCATGGCGTAATCATAGCCAAAGCGACCTTTACGCACAAACGGTTTTCATTTGCTGGGCCATTGCGACCATCAACTTGAACAATTTTATTGTCTTTTACTGCCATTGTCGTCTGGCAGCCCACACCACAGAATGGACAAACTGAATCAACTACCTTGTCGAACTCTTTGATTTCACGTTTTTTATTCGAATCATCCATCAAAGTTTTTTCGTACAATGCACCTGTTGGACATGCCTGAACACATTCACCACAAGTTACACAAGTCGAATTACCCATAGGATCAGCTAAATCAAACACAGGAACTGAATGAGAACCACGTTCACCCATACCGATAACATCGTTTACTTGTACTTCACGACATGCACGAACACAGGCATTACAAGCAATACAAGCATCCATGTTTACTGCTATTGCAGGGTTTGAAATATCAAATTCAACATGCTGACCTGCATCAAATTTGCTTTCAAAACGGTCTGATCCCGTAATGCCCATGCTTTCTGACCAAAGCCAAAAATCAGACTGATCATCTGGACTTTCTTCACGAGGGCGCATGTCTGCTGCCAACATTTCAAAGACCATCTTACGAGACTTATCTGCGCGGTCTGTTTCTGTTTTTACAACAAGACCTTCGGTTACATTACGCACACAAGAAGCAGCAAGAACCCTCTCGCCTTCAATTTCGACCATACAAGCACGGCAGTTACCATCTGAACGATAACCAGGCTTATCCAAATGACAAAGGTGCGGAATACGGGTTCCCTCACGTTTTGCAACTTCCCAGATGGTTTCATCTTTGGAAGCTGTTACGGTTTTGCCATCTAAGGTGAACTTAATTTGGTCAGTCATTTCTTCTGTCTCTCTACAAAACGGTACTTAATTCAAAAAGCCTAATTAACCTTCATAACCTTCAACCAGCGTAAAACGCGCATAGCCTGCACCTTCACGCTTTGCTTTTGCTGCTTGATATTCTTCCGAAGCGTACCAAGCTCTTGCTGTATCCATATCTGGGAATTGAAGGATTACGACGCGCTTGCCTTCATCTTCAAAATTTTCAAGACCTTCAATTGCGCCACCACGGGCGATATAAGTGCCTCCATGCGCGGCAACCGTTGGGCCAGCTGCTGCTGCATATTCTTTCCACTTGTCTGCGTCTGTGACGTCTACGCGTCCTACCATAAATGCTGGCATTATTTTTTCTCCCTAAAGGTCATCTCTAAAATGTGTTAGTAAATGGCGAACTGGGTTGGCGCTGCCTGCCCTAGCCCACAGATTGAAGCATCACGCATGACAGTTTCTAAGTCAGCGATTGCATCCTCATCTAATGTTCCACCTTTTTGTAGCATCGCAACCATTTTTTCTGTGCCACCCCGACATGGTGTGCATTGCCCACATGATTCATGTTTGAAGAATTGAAGTGTGTTTAGCACTGCGCCTTTGATATTGTCTTGATCTGAAAGCACAACAACAGCGTGCGAACCGACGAATGAACCAAGGATGCTAAAGGTTCACCAAAGTCTAGTGCAAGACCATCCATACTTGCTGGTAATACACCACCTGATGCACCACCTGGGTAGTAAGCCTTAAACGTGTGACCGTCTTCCATACCGCCGCAATAATCGTCTATTAGTTCACGGATCGTAACACCAGCAGGAGCCAGCACTACGCCCGGTTTATTAACGCGGCCTGAGACTGACCATGAACGCGGGCCTGGGTGATTTTCTTTACCTTGTGAAGCAAACCAATCAGCGCCTTTGTCTATGATGTCACGGAGCCAGAAAAGCGTTTCTACGTTGTGATTAAGCGTTGGACGTCCGAACACGCCTACTTGTGCAATAAAAGGCGGACGATGACGCGGTATTCCGCGCTTACCTTCAATCGATTCAATCATCGCTGATTCTTCACCACAAATATATGCGCCCGCGCCACGACGAAGTTCAATAAAGCCTTTTTCACAAACACCAGCATCTTCTAGTGCTGCAATTTCACGGCGTAGAATTTCCAGAACCGCTGGATATTCATCGCGCATGTAAACATAGACGCGCTCTGCTTCGACATAATGAGCAGCTATTAATGCACCTTCAAACATACGGTGCGGATCACGCTCAAGGTAATAGCGGTCTTTGAATGTACCCGGTTCGCCCTCATCACCGTTGATAGTCATGAGGCGTGGGCCTTCATAGCCACGTACAAACTTCCATTTCATGTGAGATGGGAAGCCAGCACCGCCAAGACCACGAAGGCCTGAGTCTTTTAGAAGATCGAGCATAGCGTCAAATTCAATCGCGCCAGACTTTACTTTATCCCAAATTGCATAGCCGCCTTCAGATTTATAGGCTTCAAGCTCAACGTAATCAGGAATATCAGCAGGAATTTCTTTGTTGGTAGAGCCTGAAGCTGCTAATGCAAGCAAGCTTTCAACAGTAACATTACCAACCTCTTTATCACCCACGCGTGCCGCAGGTGCAACATCACAGCCACCCATGCAAGGAGCGCGCATAATACGGACTTTTTCTTCATCAGCGCCAGATTCTAATTTGAAATAAGCGTTTCAGCGCCAGCCATCATACAAGAAAGGGAATCACATACGCGAATTGTTACTGGTGCAGGCTTAGCTTCACCTTCCTTTACGATATCAAAATGATCGTAGAATGAAGCAACTTCGTAGACTTCTGCCATAGAGATTTTCATTGTCTCGGCAAGTGCACGCATGTGACGCGCTTCTAGACAAGAATATTTATCCTGAATTAGATGTAGATACTCAATCAACAGGTCACGCTTGCGCTCACCTTCACCAATTAGTGCATCAACTTCAGCAAGCGAAGCTTCGTCTTCGTCGAGTTGACGCCCTTTTGTATGGTGAGATTTTTTCCCTTTGCCGCGTTTTGGCTCATCTGATGAGAAATGCTTGTTCATTAAGTCGGTTCCAATTATATATTCATCAATAATATTACGTGAATTTTGGGTTGGAAAGCGACTGCCTACGACTTATTTTAATGCGTAGACGGCTGGGATAAAATCAGCCTACTATCCGACCGGGAACCCTGTCCGATAAAATCACTAATATCATAAGGATGCCATTCGGCAAGTAACAATTCTAAGTTCCCTACCATAAATATTTATTTAACACCATGAACAAACAAATTCGAATTTAAGGAATGTAAAAATGACGGCATCACAAATTATGCAAGCGGTGGAAATATTAGCACCAGGTGGACCAGCGGTTTTGCAAATTTGTGAACGCCCAATTCCTAAACTTAGCAAGAATGAGGTTCTGATCAAGGTTTCGGTAGCTGGTGTAAATCGCCCTGATTGCCTTCAGCGCGTAGG
>CATQIJ010000019.1 GCA_958296345.1 uncultured Rhizobiaceae bacterium | reverse complement strand
GAACGGTGAAGCCGAAAGGTGAAGCCAAAAAAACAATCTATTCTTGTTCCTTTGGATATAACGAGAGTCCAACCGAGGAAAATACAACTGAAGAATTACTTCAAAGAACTATAATAATTCTGGGTGTAAAAAGACGAATAACCAGTGAAAAATTGAAAGCACTAATGGCTGCAGAATTACCCAAATTGGGTTCCGATCTTGTTATATCGCCACAAGAATACTCACTGTTCCCGGACGAACTTTCTTGTCGTTCTCATTAATGGTGAGGTAGGGCTCTTTACGGCCATAAGGCATTTTCTAAACTTTGTAGCTTCTGGCACATAACTGCCATTGAATAAATAATTTCCCAAAAAACTTTTCCCCACTTTCCATACTAGCTCCATAATCCTTGTATTACTTGTTTCGGCAAACGGCGGCTCATGACCGACGTGTTCCGTGGAATGAGCGAAAGCAGAGCGGTGCGTTGTTGTTCTTGGGTGTTTGGATGGGGAACTGTTTGAACATGGTGAGATGAAATGAAAACGGTCATGGTTGCGTGTCGGGCGCAATCTCACCTCGAAGACTGATCCCGCGCGATTTATCCCGTGAGGCGGTACTCAAAATCTCTGCGTGGAGTTCTCAGTTGAGAGCCACAACTATAAACATTAGAGGTTCTAAACTGAGGAATCCGCATGTTTGTGCTCCCTCCGTAGCAGGGTAAGACTTTGGCGTTTAGCCAAAACGCTTGCCCGTGAACGGACGATAAGGCAGATGCCTAATCGGAAAAGGAAAAATGGACACCACAGTTCAGCAATGGGCGAATGAATGTAAACACACGACTTTTCCTCTCCCCTTGTGGGAGAAGGGGAAATTATTCAATAAAAAAGGGCAGCAAAGCCACCCTTGATCGTCTCTTAATCTTCAAAAGAAGAATTATGCAGCTTGGATTGTGTCCACTGCTGTTTTGCCTGAACGTTGGTCTACAGCTGTTGTGAAAGCAACTTTTTGGCCTTCAGAAAGACCTGACATGCCTGCACGCTCTAGAGCTGTAGCATGTACGAATACGTCTGTTCCGCCGTCTTCAGGTTGAATGAAACCAAAACCTTTTTGGTCGTTATAAAATTTTACTGTGCCATTAGTCACGAGTATTTTCCTTTTTAAATAAAACGTTACACTCGGTATTGAGTGAAAGCGTCGTTGTCGTCAATTTTGGGAAGTAATCGTGGTAGGCGCGGTTCAATTTATGAATGCGCAAGACTAGTCAGTAGTTCGGCAAAATATCAGGTACATACGCATTACACGTAAATTGTGGCAAATACAAGACTTTTGTATTGACCGCAATGCAATCATTTTATTACTATATTTGATATCAATGCAATCACATGGACGTATAATGGCCAGCATTACGATACGAAATTTAGACGAAAAAACCAAGCAAGCGCTTCGGGAACGGGCGGCGAAAAATGGAAACTCTATGGAGGAAGAAGCACGGCTGCTTCTTGGCGATGCAAAAAAACACCCCCCCTGCTGAATTAAAACCTCAGCCAGCAAGTCTTCATCAAGAACAGGATGTAAGTTTACACTCTTTAAACCTGAAAAATAAGCGTATTCTTCTTATTATAGGGGGCGGCATCGCAGCTTATAAATGCCTTAATCTAATTCGCAGATTACGAGAATGCGGCGCTTTAGTTCGCCCTGTTATGACAAAAGCGGCACAAGAATTTATCACACCGTTATCCGTTTCTGCGATTGCCAATGACAAGGTTTTTACGGAGCTTTTTAATCGTGACGATGAACACGATATTGGTCACATCAGACTTTCGCGTGAAGCTGACCTCATTGTAGTGGCTCCTGCAACTGCTGACCTCATGGCAAAAATGGCGCAAGGCCACGCGAATGATCTTGCTTCAACCGTTTTATTAGCAACGAACAAGCCAGTTCTGATTGCTCCAGCCATGAATCCTCAAATGTGGTCGCATCCAGCAACGCAGCGGAATATAAAAACACTGCACAGCGACGGCATCCATTTTATTGGTCCTAATGCGGGTGAAATGGCTGAGAGTGGTGAAGCCGGCTATGGCCGCATGGCAGAACCAATGGAGATTGTCGGCAGTATTGGAAACTTACTTGTTCCTGACAACACTCCAAAACCCCTTGCTGGGAAACGTGCAATTGTTACCTCTGGCCCAACCCATGAACCAATTGACCCTGTGCGCTACATCGCTAACCGTTCATCAGGCAAACAGGGTCATGCGATTGCTCACGCCTTAGCCCAAGCAGGGGCAGAAGTGATTTTGGTCTCTGGGCCCGTCGACATTCCTGCGCCTCAAAATTGCGAAGTCATACATATTCAAACGGCGCGTGAAATGCAAAAGGCTGTAGAAACTGCCTTACCAGCAGATATTGCTGTGATGGTGGCAGCTGTTGCAGATTGGCGCTCGGTTGATGAGGCTGATGAGAAGATGAAGAAAGATAATGGCAAAGGCCCTTCTTCACTCAAGCTAACGGAAAATCCAGACATTCTAAAAGGCCTTGGCCATCATAAAAAACGCCCTGCGCTTCTTGTTGGCTTTGCTGCTGAAACAGAAAACCTTGAAAAACACGCAAAGGCTAAACTGAAAAGTAAAAACGCTGATTGGATTATTGCTAACGATGTTTCGCCTGAAGGTGGCGTTATGGGCGGCGACAAGAACACAGTGAAACGATTAAGCAACTCTGGCATTGAAGATTGGCCTGAAATGGACAAGAGTGGCGTAGCGCAAAAACTTGTCGATGAGATTATTAAACATTTCATCATTGAAACAGTAGACATATAATCATTCACGAAATGGAGCATTCTATGACCCCACTTACTCTTGGAATTGACCACCTTAGCTTAACTGTTTCTGACTTGGATAAAACGATTTCTTTTTTTACCGAATGCCTAGGCTGGAAAGAGGTTGGCGGAAAACCTGATTATCCATCAAAGTTTATTTCTGATGGAAATTCAGTGCTGACCATTTGGCAAGCTCAAACAGATACGCCTATAAGTTTTAATCGCAAAACCAATATTGGCCTGCATCACGTAGCTTTTAAAATCCCTACCGAAGAAGCACTGAACGATGCGTTTGCTAAAATTAAAGACTGGCCTGGTGTGAATGTTGAATGCTCACCAGAGTTTTCAGGTGCAGGACCAAAAGTACATTTTTTCATTAATAAACCAGGCGGCAACCGCCTAGAATTTGCGTATGATCCAAGATGAGTACATTAAACTTAATTAGAATGCCTCACGCTGAGGGGCTGGAACTTCCCTCGTATGAAACGCAAGATGCAGCAGGCATGGACTTACGTGCAGCTGTTCCTGAAAATGAGCCGCTGATTTTAAAAATAAGCAAGCGTATTCTTGTGCCAACGGGTCTCGTTATGGAAATACCAAAAGGCCACGAAGGGCAAATCCGCCCCCGTTCTGGTCTAGCCTATAAAAATGGGATTACTTGTCTAAACACTCCAGGCACAATTGACGTGGATTATCGCGGTGAAGTAATGGTGCTTTTAATAAATCACGGTGAAAAGACATTCAAAATAGAACGCGGAATGCGCATCGCTCAAATGGTGATTGCACCTGTAATACAAGTTGAAATTACTGAAAGTTCGCTTGCTGGCGAAACCGATCGTGGCTCTGGTGGTTTGGCTCAACGGGGGTTTAAGCTTTCGGCATGCTCAAGATGAAGCCCGTATAATTAATTCATCTGCGTTCAATAATCCATCTGTTGTATTTACAAACGACACTACCGAAGAAGCATTATGTGCTGCTTGTAATAGCGCTTGTTTTGCTCCGTGACCTGATCTTAGACCCCAAGCAAGTGTTGAGACAAACGAGTCGCCAGCTCCCGCAGTTCCTGCAACTTTTGCTGGAATGACTTCTTGATGGTGAAGGGTCTTGCCATCGAATAAATAAGCACCTTTAGCACCATGTGTAATCAAAACATGCTCTGGCCCATGCGAATGAAGCGTTTCACAGAATTTCTTTAGGCAAATTTCCCCACCTTGAGAGTGAATGACTGGGTCGCTCTTTGCAGGCGTTCCCCAATCAAGATTTGAATCAATTGCAGAAAGACAAGGAACCAGCGCCGCAGCTTCAACCTTATTGATGGAAATTAAAGACATATTCTTAGCCGCAGTTAAAACTGTATTTGCGCGTTTAGTGATTTGTCTAATTCCAGGATTAGATGAGAAAAAAGCACCTGCTTCTTTGGCTAATATTGAAATTTCAGGGAGCATGTTTGCTGATGCCCACTAAGCGGTGCTGCATGAACAATATCTGCTTCTGATATTTTTATTTTTTTTAAGTCAGATTGGACAAGCGATGTATTAGCGCCGCGCTGGGTAAAAATTGCAGCGTTTTTTTTCATGACTGGCAATCATTACGGCTGAGCCAGTGGATTGACTATCATCAATCAAAACACGCCCCATATCCAAACCGTGGTCAATGCAATTTTTGACGATGTAGTCCCTTGGAACATCATCACCCATCTTAACAACTGGACTTGCTTCGCACCCAAGTTTCGTAAAACAAATAGCCGTGTTAAGCGCACCACCGCCAATATGACGAGTAATTGTTTCTGCCTCAACTTTACGACCCGGCTCTACAAGTAAATATTGCTGATTAGAGTTTGATAGTGAAATCTGCTCAATGGATTCTGAACTAATAACCGTAATGATATCAATCATTGCAGAGCCAAAGGTAATCGTTTTCATATCTTTACTCTAAACTTAAGCTTCACTTGGCAAAACACGATCTGGCGGACGATGGCTATCAGCCCATGTTCTGATGTTAATCAAAACGCGGTCGCCCATCTCGACGCGACCCTCTTTGGTAGCAGAACCCATACGAGGCAAAACGACAACTTTACCCTTTTTCACCAACGCCTTAAGATCGTCACTAACAGCAGGTTCGTTTTCAAACACGTCCAACCCAGCGCCAGCAATTTTGCCATGTGAGATTGCAAGAATAAGTGATTTTTCGTCAATCACTTCACCGCGCGCTGTATTGATAATGACTGAACCTGGCTGCATCAATGCTAAGCGTTCTTGAGAAAGCATATGAAATGTTTCAGATGTATATGGACAATTAATTGAAAGAAAATCAACGCGAGGTAGCATCTGATCCAGATCATCCCAATAGGTTGCCTCAAGTTCATCTTCAACTGCGGTATTAGCTTGATTGCGGTTATGATAATGAATTGAGAGGCCAAATGCCTTTGCTCGCCTTGCAACAGCTGTGCCAATTCTACCCATGCCAATAATACCGAGGCGTTTGCCCCAAATACGATTACCCAGCATCCAAGTTGGTGACCACCCGTGCCACTCATCTTTATTAATCGCTTGAGCTCCTTCTACAAACCGCCTCGAAACAGCAATCATCAAGCCCATAGCCATATCAGCGGTGTCTTCAGTCAGAACATTAGGCGTGTTTGTAACCGCAATTCCTTTTTTAGCAGCAGCGGCAACATCAATATTGTCAACACCGTTACCAAAATTTGCAATTAACTTAAGTTGTGGCCCAGCTTTTTCAATTAAGTCTGCGTCAATATTATCTGTTACGGTTGGCACCAAAACGTCTGCTTTTTGAATAGCATCTACCAGTTGCTCTTTAGTCAAAGCAATGTCTTTTAGATTCAAGGTAGTTATAAATAACTCTCGCATCCTCGTTTCGACAGAATCTGGTAATTTACGTGTTACAATAACGACAGGTTTCTTTTTACTCATTTTTCAATTCCGATGATGACTTAAAGCCAAATGTTGACGTGGTATTAACGCTCTTAGAATACCAAGGTATTTGATATATTTATAAGGCCGTACTGGCAATACTAAAGCAAGAATTTCGTTTACAAGAAATACTAGGAGAAAACTGGTGAATTTGTCTAAGCTAATTTCAAAATCATTTTTATGCACACTGACAGCCAGCTTTCTGATTTTGCCAATTTCTATTGAGGTTACTAACGCTCAATCTACGACAACAGGCAAAACTGGCCTCCCTATTCCTCGGTTTGTTAGCTTAAAGTCTGGCAAAGCAAACATGAGAGTTGGCCCTGGATCAAAATACCAAGTTGCTTGGCTGTACGTTAAAAAAGGCCTGCCGATGGAAATTATTCAGGAATTTGATAATTGGCGTAAAATTCGTGACGCAGAAGGAAATGAAGGTTGGATGTTGCACTCTCTGCTTTCAGGCAAGCGCACGGCTATCATAAACCCATGGGAAAGTGATAAGAAAAAAGGCTTGGCAAGCTTAATGTCTAAGTCTGACCCAGCGTCTTCTACACTAGCGCGGATTGAACCGGGCGTTGTAGCTAAAGTTGACTTTTGTGCTGAAAAATTCTGCCATTTAACATTTGGCAAACAAGACGGATATGTAAGTAAGTCTAGCATCTGGGGTGTTTACCCAGATGAACTTATCGAAGAATAATTAGCTTTTTGAAGCAGAGCGTACTCTGACCACCACATCAACACTGCTGATCGCAAGCCCTTCTGGCGGCTTTGGAAGATTATCAACTTTTACAAAACCACCTGGCATATCCACCAGTTCATTGGAATCCTCTAAATAAAAGTGATGATGGTCACCTGTGTTGGTATCAAAATATGTTCTGCTTGAATCAACTGTAATCGCGCGTAGCAATCCATTGTCTGTAAATTGGTGCAACGTATTGTAAATGGTTGCAAGAGAAACCATTACACCAGCAACACGTGCTTCTTCAAATAATGTTTCTGCACATACATGACGCTCTCCCTTGGAAAAGAGCAAGCGTGCAAGATCAACCCTTTGACGCGTTGGGCGCAAATTTGCTTCTCTCAGGGTGACATCAAGGTTTTGAACTTTATCGAACATATAAGGCCAACTAATATAAAAGTATGTTTTCTGAGATTAATATAATTCCAAGCGTAAATATACGCAATAGGTCACAGCGAGGACAAAATAGCCCAAAAACCCATATGTTTTGACCTTTACGTTAATATTTTACTTAACTAACATTAGCTAAGAGAAAACTTCTCCACAAAAGTGAAATTCTTTCTTTGGCAGAGGGCAAAATCATGTGCTAAATAGTTGCAAAGCAAATTGAAATATCATGACAAAAAGGCACGGCATATATGACTGACCGCCAAACAAGCTACAACTATGAAGAATTAATTGCATGCGGAAAAGGAGAGCTTTTCGGACAAGGCAATGCTCAACTACCTGCTCCACCAATGTTAATGTTTGATCGCATTACTAACCTTGATGAAGAAGGTGGCGAATATGGAAAAGGTACTATCCGTGCTGAACTTGATGTAAAGCCTGATGCGTGGTTTTTCCCATGCCACTTTATTGGAAATGAAATCATGCCTGGTTGCCTTGGACTTGATGCCATGTGGCAACTTACAGGTTTCTATCTAGGTTGGTCTGGTGGTGAAGGTTACGGAATGGCTTTATCAACTGGCGAAGTTAAGTTTAAAGGCATGGTAACGCCTAAAACTAAATTGGTAGAATACGGGATAGATTTCAAGCGCATCATGCACGGGCGTCTTGTATTAGGTATAGCCGATGGCTGGTTAAAAGCTGATGGCGAAGTTATCTATACTGCCAAAGATCTTAAAGTGGGTCTATCAAAAGAAAAAGCCTCTTAAACGTTAAGTTAAAGGAACGAACACATGAAACGCGTTGTCGTCACAGGCATGGGCATTGTCTCATCTATCGGAAATAATACCCAAGAAGTGCTTAGCTCTCTTCGTGCAGCAAAGTCAGGCATTAAAACTGCTGAAGACCATGTAAAATATGGTTTCCGCTGTCAGGTGCAAGGCGCACCTGATCTTGACCCGTTTGAAGTGCTTGACCGCCGAACAGCACGTTTTATAGCTAAAGGCACAGCTTGGAATTACATAGCAATGGAACAAGCTATCCAAGATGCGGGCCTTGAAACTGGTGACGTTATTAATCCGCGCACTGGTATTATCATGGGTTCTGGTGGGCCTTCTACTAAGACGATTTTGAAGCTGCAGATATTACCCGAGAAAAAGGTCCAAAGCGTATTGGACCAACAGCTGTTCCAAAGGCTATGAGTTCAACTGCTTCTGCGGTTCTTGGAACTCAGTTTGAGATTAAAGGCGTGAACTATTCAATCACCTCTGCCTGCGCGACTTCAAACCATTGCGTGGGCAATGCTTACGAGACCATTCAAATGGGCAAGCAAGATATTATTTTTGCTGGTGGCTCAGAAGATCTTGATTGGTCTATGTCAAATCTCTTTGATGCGATGGGCGCGATGTCATCTAAATTTAACGATACACCTTCAAAAGCCTCACGTGCTTATGATGCTAATCGTGATGGTTTTGTGATTGCTGGTGGTGCTGGTGTTGTTGTTCTGGAAGAACTTGAACACGCAAAAGCGCGCGGCGCTAAAATCTATGGTGAAATTATAGGCTACGGCGCAACATCTGATGGGTCAGATATGGTCGCACCATCAGGTGAGGGGGCTGTTCGTTGTATGCAAATGGCACTTGCAACCGTTAATGACCCTGTTGACTATATCAACCCACACGGCACTTCGACACCTGTGGGCGACGCAAAAGAGATTGGTGCAATCCGCGAAGTCTTTGGTGAAAAATGCCCGCCGATTTCTGCAACCAAATCTCTAACGGGACACTCGCTTGGTGCTACTGGCGTGCAAGAAGCGATTTACTGCATGTTGATGATGAACAATGATTTCATAGCAGAAAGTGCGCACATCGAAGAGCTTGATCCTGAATTTGAAGATATCAATATTATTCGTAAGCGTGTTGATAATGCAAAACTAAATACTGTCATTTCGAATTCATTCGGCTTTGGTGGCACAAACGCAACACTCGCGCTACAGCGCTATAACGGTTAAGGAACTGATTTATGGGTGACTTAATGAAAGGCAAACGCGGACTTGTGATGGGTGTTGCAAACAACCACTCGATTGCTTGGGGAATTGCTAAACAACTCGCTGATCAAGGTGCAGAACTTGCATTTACTTATCAAGGTGATGGCTTTGGTAAACGTGTTAAACCACTAGCTGATAGTGTTGGTTCAAACTTGCTGTTAGATTGTGATGTTGAAGATATTGCTTCTGTTGATGCTGTTTTTGATACACTTAAAAAAGAATGGGGCAAGATAGATTTTCTTGTTCATGCGATTGCATTTTCTGACAAAAACGAACTTAAAGGCATGTATGCAGACACCACGCGTGAAAACTTTTCACGCACGATGGTAATCTCATGTTTCTCGTTTACTGAAATTGCAAAACGTGCAGCCTCTATGATGAATGAAGGCGGCTCGATGCTTACGCTCACCTATGGTGGCGCATCCCGTGTGATGCCTAACTATAACGTTATGGGTGTTGCAAAAGCAGCCCTTGAAGCCAGTGTTCGTTATCTTGCAAATGACTATGGTCCACAAGGCATTCGCGTAAATGCAATTTCTGCGGGTCCAGTTAGAACGCTAGCAGGTGCTGGTGTTTCGGATGCACGCTCGATGTTTAATTATCAAAAACGCAATTCACCGCTTCGTCGTACAGTAGATATTTCAGAGGTTGGTGGCTCCGGACTTTATCTTCTTTCTGATTTATCATCAGGCGTGACAGGTGAAATTCACTTTGTGGATTCAGGCTATTCGACAGTCTCTATGCCGAAGCTTGAAGAGCTTAACTCTATGGATGGTTAGTTAGTGCAGACTAGCTAAATAACTTATGGCCTCATCCATTTAAAAATTGGATGGGGCTTTTTTATTACTTAACCGCCTCAATCACCTTAAAGCCATCGCGCTCTTGTAGAACTTTAAAATGCCTAAATACTTTTGAAAGCGTATCTTCGTAAGGAAGATTTCTGTTTGCTACCATAAGCAACCGCCCGCCTGATGGCAGTGTTGAAGCTGCTACTTGGATGAAGCGCTTGCCTAGTTCAGGATCAGCAGAGCGCGCTGTATGGAAAGGTGGATTCATGATGACCCACTGGTATGGTTTCTTTTTATATTCAGTTGTCAGATCACACCAATGGAATGTTGGCGTTAAACCTTCATACTGTTGAACGTTTTTCTTAGCAGCTTCTAGCGCATGATAATCGGCTTCATAAAGTGCCAGCTCCGTAACTTTTGTGGTTCGTTTTAAAAGTTCATTTGAGAGATAACCCCAACCACAGCCTAAATCTGTGACTGGACCACCAAGGCGTTTGTCAAAATGTTCCGCCAGTAATATTGAGCCTTTATAAGGGCCATCACTAGAGAACATGCCCTCAGCAAGATGATAGCCCTCGACTTCTTTTATTAAATCAGGCTCTGCCCATATGTCATCTTTTTTTATGAACCAAAATACAACGGCATGATGTTTAGAAAAGCTATCAGCGATTTCAGTTTTCTGCGAAATCCATTTGCGTGCTGAACCCACGCCTGCGGTTTTATCGCCCGCAACTATGATCTGCGCACCTTCATCACATGCATTCCATGCTCTAATGATATTAGCTTCGTTTACCTTACGGTTACGGCCAAGCAAAATAATTGCACCAGAGGATTTTTCAGCATCTTCAAACTGCGGAACTACTGAACATCCAGCACGATCTAGTTTGATAAACTCGGGTCTTAATGCCTGCTCACACTTGAGAACTTGCTTCCAGCCATCTTCTAAATCTTGCAACTGCATAGCGTTATACATGCGCCACAACCCGAGTGGTTCTGCAATGCCGCGATCAAGGGCAAGAATAAGTGCGTCTTTATAATCAGGCTTCATAGTTAGTCCTTAACATAAAAAAGGCCGGATGATTCCGGCCTTTTTCAAAATCTATTTCACAGACGATTTAGTCTTCGTCTTTTTCTTCTACGATTTCCTTACCAGTTTCCTGATCAACAACTTTCATAGAAAGGCGAACTTTACCACGGTCATCAAAGCCCATTAGCTTAACCCAAACTTTTTCACCTTCTTTGGTAACGTCTGTTGTTTTTGCAACACGTTCGTTAGCTAGTTGTGAAATATGCACTAGGCCATCTTTTGCGCCAAAGAAGTTTACGAATGCGCCGAAGTCTACAGTCTTCACAACAGTACCTTCATAGATTACGCCAACTTCTGGGTCATCCGTGATTGAACGAATCCAAGTAACCGCTGCGTCAATTTCTTTTGCAGAAGATGATGCAACTTTAACAGTGCCATCGTCTTCGATTGAAACTTTAGCGCCCGTTTTTTCAACGATTTCGCGGATAACTTTACCACCAGAACCAATCACTTCACGGATTTTATCCGTTGGGATTTTAAAGCTCTCGATGCGCGGTGCAAATTCACCAAGCTCAGCACGACCTTCAGTCAATGCATTTGCCATTTCAGCAAGGATAGTCTCACGGCCACCTTTAGCTTGCTCAAGTGCAACTTTCATAATCTCTTCTGTGATACCAGTGATTTTGATATCCATTTGAAGCGATGTAAGGCCCTCTGCAGTACCTGCAACTTTAAAGTCCATGTCACCAAGATGATCTTCATCACCTAGGATGTCTGAAAGAACGGCAAAGTCGTCGCCTTCTTTAATCAAGCCCATTGCAATACCTGCAACTGGCGCTTTAAGCGGAACGCCTGCGTCCATGAACGCAAGTGATGTGCCACAAACAGATGCCATTGAAGACGAACCATTAGACTCAGTGATTTCTGAAACTGCGCGAAGTGTGTAAGGGAATTCTTCTTTTGTAGGAAGAACTGCACGTACTGCACGCCAAGCTAATTTACCATGGCCAACTTCGCGGCGGCTAGTGAAACCTATGCGACCAGTCTCACCAACAGAATATGGTGGGAAGTTATAATGCAGCATGAAGTTTTCTTTATACGTACCTGTTAGTGCGTCAATCATTTGCTCATCATCTGATGTACCTAATGTTGCAACAACAAGTGCCTGTGTTTCACCACGTGTAAACACGGCAGAACCGTGTGTGCGTGGAAGAACGCCAACTTCAGCGACGATCTGGCGAACAGTTGAAAGATCGCGACCATCAATACGTTTACCTGTTTTGATGATTGATCCACGAACAACGTCAGCTTGTACGCCTTTGAATACTTCACCAAGAACGTTCGCTTCATCTGAAGTAGATTCTTCTGTAAGGAATTCTTCCTTTGCTTTTGCTTTAGCAGCATCAAGCGCCACATAACGATCTTGCTTATCTGATATTTTGTATGCTTTTTCGATGTCTTTACCGACAAGCTTTACAACTTTTTTGGAGAAAGCAGAATTGTCAGTAGGAACATGCTCACGCATTGGCTTAGCAGCTTTTTCTGCTAGTTGCGCAACAGCATCGATCACTGGCTGAAATTCTTCATGACCAAACATTACAGCGCCAAGCATAACTTCTTCTGAAAGAATCTTAGCTTCTGATTCCACCATAAGAACCGCATCGCGTGTACCTGCAACAACCAGATCAAGATCAGACTCGTCCATTTCGTCGATGTTCGGGTTAAGTACATAATCGCCATCGATTAGACCAACACGAGCGCCGCCGATTGGGCCTTGGAAAGGAACGCCAGAAATTGCAAGTGCTGCTGATGTAGCAATCATTGCAACGATGTCCGGGTTGTTTTCAAGATCGTGCGAAATAACCATACAGGTTACTTGTGTGTCGTTCTTGTAGCCTTTTGCAAAAAGCGGACGAATTGGGCGGTCGATTAGACGACATACCAATGTTTCGTTTTCAGACGGACGTGCTTCACGTTTAAAGAAGCCACCTGGAATTTTACCAGCCGCATAAGCTTTTTCGATGTAGTTCACTGTGAGTGGGAAAAAATCCATACCAGGTTTTGGTGCTGTATCAGATACAACTGCACACATGACAGTTGTTTCGCCATAAGTAACGAGCACGCAACCATCTGCTTGGCGTGCGATTTTACCTGTTTCGATGGTTAGCGGACGGCCGCCCCATTCGATTTCTACTAAATGATGTTCAAACATATATTGTCCTTAATAACATACATGGGACCTGCATCTCTTCTTTAGTGCAGTCCATTTTGCCGTGTGAAATTTTGGCTTTTTTGTTTAAGGGCAAGACAACAAGGGGTTTTGATTTTTTGGAAATAAACCGCTTGTAATCCTGCCCAATATTCGAGCCAGTTTCATATAGCGTTTTTTAAGGTCACACGGTTGAAGCCTTAAGAAACGAAAACGGCGCAGACTAGATAAAGCCTGCGCCGGAATTCTTTATCGGCGGATGCCGAGACTAGTGATAAGTGACTTATAACGCTCTTCGTCTTTTGCTCTTGTATAGTCAAGAAGACGACGACGTTGAGAAACCATTTTCAGAAGACCACGACGTGAGTGGTTATCTTTTTTATGGCCTTTAAAGTGGTCTGTCAGATTTTTGATGCGTTCCGTTAGGATCGCAACTTGAACTTCTGGAGAACCAGTATCACCTGATTTTGTAGCATATTCTTTAATGAGCTCCTCTTTACGCTCTGGAGTAATCGACATCGACATTTCTTTCTATTGTAGAAAACCTATTGGCTTTCGTATTTTAATCGTCGCCCACTGCCAAGATGTCGTCTAGCAAGGGCCATTTAATAAGGCATATTCTTGATCCAAAAACCGGTTGCCACTTTTTGGGAATAGGCCAGAATATAAGAAACGAGCCGTTAAGCTCGTTCTTGGGCTTCATATAGGGGAAAATGAGTTTAATTGCTAGTCTTTTATTACACCCATTTTTTCCAAAAATATTCATTTAATTCAATCTTGAACTTATTTAAAATGACACTCAGACATATTAATAACAAAGTCTTATTTTTGTGTGCCTAGATTGTTGATATTTATGGGTGACCTTAGTTTTATAAATGCAAAATTTAAAACACTTAATACTACTATGTTTGTTTATGACCACGTTTCATCATCAAACTTTTGCAGCTGATTTACCCTCTATCAAAGAAAGGGTTATTCCAGAGCTTAAAGCACAGTTTTCTGCAAAAGGAATGGAACTTGGCCAACCTATATTCATTCGAATTTTCAAGGAAACGTCTGAACTAGAGCTATGGGTTAAAACAAATGATCAGTTCGAGCTTTTTAAAAACTATCCCATTTGTAATTTTTCTGGTTTGCTTGGCCCTAAACTTAAAGAAGGGGACCATCAATCGCCCGAAGGATTTTATTATGTAACCCCAAAGCATATGAATCCAAATAGTACTTATCATTTATCGTTTAATGTTGGATTTCCAAATAAATACGATCAATCACACGAGCGTACGGGTAGTTATCTGATGGTGCATGGTGATTGTGTATCAATTGGATATTATGCAATGAGTGACAAGAATATAGAAGAGATTTATTTGGTTGCTAAGGCAGCCCTTAATTCAGGGCAACCTTTTTTTAGAACACATCTGTTTCCTTTTCGCATGAATGAAGAAAATATGGAGAAGCATAAAGACAATCAATGGATGAGTTTTTGGCATAACCTAAAACAAGGCTATGATATTTTTGAAAATTCAAAAGTGCCACCAAATGTTGAGGTTGCTGACAAGCAATATGTGTTTACGGCTCAAGAAGAAATCCTGAACTGATATCAATATTTTTTGCTAGGGTAGTTGCAATATTTTAATAAGCAAACCAAGAACCCAATCATGTGCACAAGTGCCCTACATCCATAGTGATTAACAAAGCAGAAACCATGAAAGCCAAGAATTCTGAAAACTCTTTGATGTATAACTACATATAACATGGAGGGTTTTTATGTTTGAAAAAGTAGAAAACAGTTGGAAATTAGCCAAAGAATGTTGGCGCGTATTAATGCTGGATAAGGAAATGTTGATGTTTCCAGCTTTAAGCACCTTAACGACAATTATTGTCTTTGGATTAATCGGATATCCAATTTGGGCAAGCGGTTATTTTGGCCCGTCAGAAGCAACGCATGTTGATATCAATCATATGTTCAGCTTATCGATATTGCTACAATATGCATTGATAACAATTGTACCTTCATACATCATCTATTTGATCCTAACTTTTTTAATACTGGATTAGTGACTTGTGCATTTATTCGTCTGTGTGGTGATGATCCTGTGCTAGCTGATGGCTTTCATATAGCTTGGAAGCGTCTACCCCAAATTTTCACTTGGTCAATGTTAGCTGCGACTGTCGGTCTGTTACTTCGCATGGTTAAAGGACGTAATAACTTCTTGGGCAGTTTATTAAGCGGTGTACTTGGCCTTGGTTGGCGTGTGGCAAGTTTCTTTGCAATCCCTGTAATCGTTGCAGAAGAAAAAGGTGCTATTGATGCACTCAAACGCTCAGGTCAATTAGTAAAAAAGAATTGGGGTGAAGCTCTCACTCTTGAAGTTGACCTATCTGTTCTTGGTTATCCAGCAGCAATACCCACTTTAGCTATGATTATCTTGGCGGTTTATACGGCTGAATTTTCCCCAGCTTTGAGCATGGTTTTTATTATAATTGCTGTGATTTATACATTCATAATATCGCTGGTGTTTTCAACATTAGATGCAATTGCAAAAGCTGCGCTTTATATGTTTGCTTCTGGTGATCAGATGCCTGAAAACTTCAATAATGAAATTTTGGAAACAATGTTTAAACGCGGTAACGAAGCAAATCCTGCTTTTGCTTAAGCCCATAATTAAACAAAAGAGTGCTGAAACACTCTTTTGGGCTTAAACTGACCACGATCAACTTCGCCTATTGCGATTAGCTCATCGCCATTAGATGCAAAGGCTTCATCCGCCTGAGCAATAGCATCGCGTCCTCGTAAAACTATTGCGTTGCCTAGACGCAGACGATGCACCTGTTCCTTTGTGACGGGAGCTTCTAAAATATTATCAAGTGCTGTACCCGTTGTACAAAGCTCACCATCAAGTTTTTCGATTTCGCCTTCCATAGCAATTAAATCTTCGAGCGAGATTAGATCTTCTTCTAAGAATGGCGCAACAGATGTTCTTCGTAGTTCTGTGATGTGGCCATAACATTTTAGGTCACGTCCCATGTCACGTGCTAATGCGCGCACATAAGTACCCTTTCCGCAAAGCACTTCGAATATTGCAGTATCATTAGTAGACTCAACTAAAGCAAGCCTTTCAATTTTAACAATACGAGATTTTATTTCCATCTCTTCGCCATCACGGGCACGTTTATATGCGCGTTCACCGTCAATTTTTACAGCAGAAAATTGTGGCGGAACTTGCTCGATTTCACCGGTGTAATTTGGCAGAAGTGCTAATATATCATCTTTGCTAGGACGTTCATCCGACTTATTGGTAACTTCACCAGCCAAGTCATCTGTATTAGTTTCCGCACCCCAAGTTACAGTAAACCGATAGGTCTTTTGACCGTCCATAATAAAAGGAACTGTTCGGGTTGCCTCTCCCAAAGCAAGCGGCAACATGCCGGAAGCTAGCGGATCTAACGTACCTGCATGACCTGCTTTTGCAGCTTGGTAGAGCCATTTAATTTTTGAAACACACTGTGTCGAACCAATACCAACCGGCTTATCTAATATTACCCAACCAGAGATTGGGCGGCCTTTTTTCTTGCGTTGGCGGCTCATGTTTCATCATCTCCATCTTCATCTAGATCGCGCTGGACTTTTGGTGAATGAAGCAGTGCATCAATCTTTGAATAATTATCAAAACTTGTGTCTTCTCGAAAACGAAACTCAGGCATGTATTTCATCTGGTTAAGCATCGGAGATACCTTACCACGAATAAATTTTGCGTTTGTTGCGAGCGCTTTGATAATCGGTTTTGAATCTCCACCGCCCAATGGCGAAATATAACAAGTCGCGATTTTTAAATCAGGTGACATAGACACTTCTGAAATTGAGATTACAGTGCGTTGCAAAACATCGTCTTGTATTTCACCGCGCTGCAATAGCTGCGTCAACGCATGACGTACATTCTCCCCCACACGCAACTGTCGTTGTGATGGGCCAGTGCCCGAAAATTTACTCATTTTATTAGTTCCTGATTTTCAACCTTGCTAACTACAAGCGTTTTAAATTCTTCAATATCTAGAGCACTTGCAAAGCCTCGTTTAGGCACGCAGTAAGCTTGCACTTTGTTTATCCAAAGAAGAAAATGTTCCGGCTCTTCATCAGCTCGTATGATTGCTTCCCAGTTGTGAATGCCAGTAAATGCTGGCATGTCAACTTTCATATCCTTTTCAGAAAAATTGAGTCGAATTTCTTTTCCATCAATCATCTGTTTTTTATAATATCGCCTTAGATACAAAGGTTTAAGAACATAAAAAACTAATATTAAAAACACGCCTAATGCTGCATTGGCGAAATGTATCAATTCGAGCATTCTATAATTGGACAGCGTTATATAGATAAAAACCGCACTGGCAGCAAAATTTGCAAATATTACTAAATAAAGTGCAATCCATGAATATTTTGCAAACTTCTCATGCTTCTCCATTGCCTTAGTTAAGGCTGCATAATCAGAATACTTATATGAAAAACTTACGTTCATTTTTACCCTTTCACCCTTGCGGAATAGGACCGCAAAGGTGTGGTGTTAAATTTTAGCGCTTAAAGCGAGCGTTCGATGTGCTCTACACGGAAGCACTCAATGACGTCACCTTTACGCATGTCTTGATAGTTTTCAAATGCCATACCACATTCTTGGCCACCTTGAACTTCAGACACTTCATCTTTGAAGCGCTTAAGCGTTGATAGGTCGCCTTCATGGATAACAACATTATCGCGTAGAAGGCGAACGCCATTCCCACGCTCAACTTTACCTTCTGTAATACGACAACCAGCAACCTTGCCGACTTTCGATACGTTGAAGACTTCAAGAATTTCTGCATAACCCAAGAATGTTTCACGACGTTCAGGAGCAAGCATACCAGACATAACGTTTTTCATATCATCAACTAGATCGTAGATGATTGAATAGTAACGAATTTCAATACCTTCAGCTTCTGCTGCATCGCGTGCTTGTTTATTTGCACGAACATTAAACGCTAGGATTGGCGCATTAGATGCAACAGCAAGGGCAACATCTGATTCTGTAATTGCACCAACGCCAGAATGAACGATGCGTGCAGCAACTTCATCAGTGTTCATTTTTTCAAGAGCTTGTTGAATTGCTTCAGAAGAACCTTGAACATCAGCTTTTAACACAAGAGCAGCTTCGCTTAGCTCTGATGTTTGAAGCTGCGTCATCATTTGCTCTAGTGAGCCACGAGAGCCTGCTGCGCGTGCAACTGCTTTTTCGCGCGATAGACGATGGCGGTATTGTGAAATTTCACGAGCACGCGCTTCGTTTTCTACAACCCCAATACGGTCACCTGCTGATGGTGCACCATTAAGGCCCAATACTTCAACTGGCATTGATGGTGTTGCGTGTTTAAGCTGCTCGCCTTGATCGTTTACAATAGCACGAACCTTGCCCCACTCATCACCAGCAACAATAATATCACCGATGTTTAGTGTTCCACGGCTAATAAGAACAGTAGCTACTGGGCCACGGCCTTTATCAAGTTTAGCTTCGATAACAGAACCTTCGCCTGGGCGATCTGGATTTGCTTTTAAGTCAAGTAATTCAGATTGAAGCGTAATAGCTTCTAAAAGCTTATCAAGGTTTGTACCTTTAAGCGCAGATACTTCAACAGCTAGAACGTCACCGCCCATGTCTTCAACGAAGACTTCATGTTGAAGCAATTCAGTTTTCACTTTGTTTGCATCTGCACCCGGTCTGTCCATTTTGTTGATTGCAACAATAATAGGAACTTCAGCAGCTTTTGCGTGATTAATTGATTCAATTGTTTGCGGCATTACGCTATCGTCAGCAGCAACAACAAGAATTGCAATATCAGTAATTTGCGCACCACGAGCACGCATCGATGTAAAGGCTTCGTGTCCAGGTGTATCAATGAATGAAATCAACTGGCCATCATGCTCAACTTGGTAAGCGCCAATATGCTGCGTGATACCACCTGCTTCACCAGAAACAACATTCGCATTACGTAGTGCATCAAGTAGAGATGTTTTACCATGGTCAACGTGACCCATGATTGTCACAACTGGTGGACGAGACTCTAGGTCTGCATCGTTATCTGGTGCATCAAAAATACCATCTTCAATATCACTATCAGATACACGTCTTACTGTGTGGCCAAATTCACTTGCAATTAATTCTGCGGTATCTGCATCGATGATGTCGCCAGGCTTCATCATCTGTCCTTCTTGCATCAGATGCTTAATTACATCAACTGAGCGTTCAGACATACGGTTTGCAAGTTCCTGAATAGTAATCGTTTCGGGTAATTGCACTTCGCGAGATACTTTTTCACGAGGACCAGATTGCTGGGCTGCACGTTTTGCTTTTTCTTGACGACGCTTAAGAGCCGCGAGAGATGGGCCACGTTTGCCACGGTCTTCATCTAATGCATTTGTAAGCGTAAGTTTTGTTTTACGACGATCATCATCGCCTTTGGCGCGTGATGGTTTAGCAGGCTCTTCCGGCTTTTTGCGTTCAAAAGGCTTAAGCTCTTTTTGCTTTGGCTCTTCGCGTGGTGCAGGTTTTGAAATTGCTCCCTCTTCACCTTGCGCAGCTACTGCAGAGGCATCAGCCGCAGCAATGCGCTCAGCTTCTGCACGTTCGGCAGCAAGGCGCTCTTCTTCTTCAGCTTTATTCTTTTCTTCATCAGCTTTTGATGCAGCACGAGTCGCATCTTCTTCAGCACGACGTTTATTATCAGCTTCAGCTTTTTCACGATCGATTGATTCACGAGCTTTTGCTTCTTCAAGCGCTCTAGTGCGAGCTTCCATTTCGTTCTTTGAAAGATTAGAAGCTGGCATTTCAACTGCAGGTTTAGGCGTCGGTATCACTGGCGCAGGAGCAGCAGGCGCTGTTTGAGCAGGGGCTGCATCCGCGACAGGTGCTTCACCAGGTTTTGTAATTCGGCGCTTACGCGTTTCAACCACAACAGATTTTGTACGTCCATGAGAGAAATTTTGACGCACTGTACCTTGCGAGATACCACTACCTCGCAGTGTTAGTGTTTTTTTCTCTTTGGGGCTTTCGCCTTCGTTCTCGCTCATGCTTTACCTTATCAGTAGCCTATTTGGGCTTTTTGGACTTTATATCATACAAAATCCAGTATTTTGTTTTAATCGACGCATTTTAAGCTGCTTGTGCTTTATAATTCATCAATCGATTCATCAGTTTTACCAGTTTTTTAGATGCGCCACCCTTTAGGAGTGCCACATACATTGTATTAGTGCCATTTAATGTTTTATCCAACTCTTCGCTAGTAAATTCATTAATCAACATTATTTCTCGTTCTTCATAAACCTTCTGCGCCTTTAAAGCCGCAGCTAGCTTTTTCACTCCGTCAGTACCTGCATCGCTTGCCTGTAGCAAGGCTAATGAAGCACCATCTCTAATCATCGCTTCTGCTTTTGCCTGACCTGTAGCAACAAGTCCGGCTTTCTTAGCCATTGCCAATGCTTGCAGAGCTGTTTGGCGTAATAAATCTTCTACCAATTGAGGCAAGTTTTCATCTGCCTGAACTTTATCTTTAAAACCACGAGCAAAAAGTTTCTTAGAAACAGCCTCTTCCAATACTTTTCGTGTCGCTGTTACCCAAACACCGCGCCCTGGTAACTTTCGCTTCAAATCAGGAAACACCTGATTTTCTGGTCCTACGACAAAGCGGATCATCTCATCTGGAGATTTTTCTGCTCTTGTCACTATGCAGGTACGCGGGTTCATGTCTTGCGCCAATTTTACTTCCTGTGACTATTTCCTTTGTATTAGAAAATACGCCCTGGTTTTTTTGTTTCCTCTTCAGTTGCTTCTTCAACTTCTGGTTCTGGCTCAGCATTTGCAGCAGCAAGCTCTTCTTCCGTAACCCAACCAGCTTTAACACGCGCCTGCATAACCATTGCGTCTGCATCTACGCGTGAGATTTTATACTCTTCTAGTGTTCCAGGGAAACGCGTTGTTTCACCGTCTTTACGCTCACTCCAACCAATTAAATCATCTGCAGCACAGCCAGCAAAATCTTCCATTGTTTTAATGTCATCTTTACCAAGCGTTACGAGCATCGGAACGGTAAGACCATCGATTTCACGTAACTCGTCAGCAACACCAAGTTTTTTACGCTCATCATCAAGAGCTGTTTCTTGCTTCTCAATAAATTCTTTTGCTCGTGCCTGAAGTTCAACAGCAGTGTCATCATCGAAGCCTTCAATAGATGCAATTTCAAGCATGTCTACGTAAGCAACCTCTTCCAACGAAGAGAAACCTTCAGAAGCAAGAAGTTGAGCTACCATCTCATCAACATTAAGCGCATCAGTAAATACTTTTGCACTTGTTTCGAATTCTGACTGGCGACGAGTACTTTCATCTTCTTCAGTCATAATATCAATATCCCAGCCGGTTAGTTGAGAGGCAAGGCGTACGTTTTGACCACGACGACCAATCGCAAGAGAAAGCTGATCATCTGGAACAACAACTTCAATGCGCTCTGCGTCTTCGTCAAGAACCACTTTAGCAACTTCGGCTGGCTGTAGAGCATTAACAATGAAGCTCGCTGGCTCAGGCGACCAAGGAATAATATCGATTTTCTCGCCTTGAAGCTCGCCAACAACAGCCTGCACACGAGAGCCGCGCATACCAACACACGCACCAACTGGATCAATCGCTGAGTCATTTGAAATAACTGCAATCTTTGCACGCGAACCTGGATCACGAGCAACTGATTTAAGTTCAATCACACCATCATAAATTTCAGGCACTTCCATGGTGAAGAGCTTTGACATGAATTGTGGGTGTGTACGCGATAAAAAGATTTGTGGCCCACGTTGTTCGCGGCGAACATCATAAAGATACGCACGAACACGGTCTCCATAGCGGAAGTTTTCGCGAGGAATTGTTTCGTCACGGCGAATGATTGCCTCACCTTTGCCAAGGTCAACAATTACATTTCCGTATTCAACACGCTTTACAGTACCGTTGATAATCTCACCGACGCGGTCTTGGTATTCTGCAAACTGGCGATCTCGCTCAGCATCACGAACTTGCTGTACGATCACTTGCTTCGCAGATTGCGCAGCAATACGGCCAAAATCCATTGGCGGAAGCGGATCAGAAAGAAAATCACCGAGCTCAATTGTCGGCTCTTTATCGCGAGCAAGCTCGATTGAAATTTGCGTTGTATGATCTTCAACTACCTCAACAACCTCAAGTAAGCGCTTCAAGTTTATGTCGCCAGTTTTTGTATCAACGTTCACATGAATGTTGGTTTCTTGACCGTAACGCGACTTTGCTGCCTTTTCGATAGCGTTAGCCATCGCAGAAATTACGATTTCTTTATCAATCGCTTTTTCACGAGCAACCGCATCTGCGATTTGCAACAATTCTAACCTGTTAGCACTAACTGCCATGACACTCTCCTTTGACCATCCGCCTATAGCGGACTGATATTAAGTGCTGCATATATTTTCTTTAAAAAATCTATGCAATTTTCGTTTTCTAATTTTCTGACGATGAAGACTCTTCTTCATCCTCAATCTCATTTGCTTCTCGTAATGATTTATCACGCTTTAAAGCTTCGATGATAAGACCATCTGTCATCACCAATTTTGCATCTTTAATTTCACCAATCGGCAAGATAAAATTTGGTTCTTCGCCTTCATTTGGCGCTTCGCGACGGAAGGTAATATCATTGCCCTCAACAGACAAAATCATTCCTTTGTAACGCTTGCGACCATTAACAATCTGATGCGTTTCAAGTTTGGAAGTATGACCAGCCCAAGTAACAAAGTCAGAAAGACGTACAAGCGGACGATCAATGCCAGGTGACGAAATCTCTAAATGATATGCCTGACTAATCGGATCTTCAATATCGAGTATAGGCGATATTGCGCGTGATACTTCTTCGCAGCCTGCAACATTCATTGTTCCATCAGGGCGTTCAGCCATAATCTGCAAGGTAGCGCCATTTATATTTGACAGTTTTACGCGCACAAGCCTGTAGCCCAAATCTTCGATTTCTGGCTCAATGATGTTTGCAACTTTAGCCTCAGCTCCAGTTTCAACAATGATACGCGCGTCCGACATGGGCAGCTATATTTCCTTTTAGTTTCTTGCTTTCCGTTTAGACATTAAAAAAGAGCGGGTGCTGGGTAGCGCCCACTCTCGCGAATGATACGGAGAATTTGAATGATATATACGCTCAAATTGATGTGTTTGCAAGTGTTCTGAACTAGCTTGCAGTTTTTATTAATTTCTGGCAAAGAGCTCTTGTCTTAATAGATGTGCAGGAGAGACTGAACTAAGAGTTCAGCGCCGAAGGAGCAACGCCCGTAAACTCTCAGGCAAAAGAACTGCATATTTTGGGCTAATTTGCCCTAGGACAATCTGGAGAGTGATGAGCAAATGTTCGTCCACCGAAGGAGAAATAACAGAGTGAGCTCTGTTACAAGCTCTCAGGTTTCAAGACAGATGGGAACGTCCCAGCGCTTTGCTGGATAACGCGAACTGTCGAAAGGAACCAAGACTATGCGCAAAATTGCTGTCATTGGAGCTGGTATTACTGGCATCACAACTGCTTACTCACTTTTAGAACGAGGCTTCGAAGTCACCGTCTTTGATCGCAATCGCTATGCCGCGATGGAAACTTCATTTGCAAATGGCGGACAATTATCTGCCTCCAATGCTGAAACTTGGAGCCGTTGGGCAACCGTATTTAAAGGTATCAAATGGATGTTTGAACCAGGTGCGCCTCTACTTGTTAACCCAAAGCCTAGTTGGCACAAGATCTCATGGATGACAGAGTTCATGGCCAATATTCCAGGTTATAAAAATAATACGATCAAAACAGTTGAACTTGCGATTGGTGCTCGTGAACATCTTAAAGGTCATGCGGAAAAAGAAGGCTTTGATTTTTCATGTGAAGATCGAGGCATACTTCATGTTTATGATGATGAAAAAGAATTCACTCATGCACGAAAAGTAAATGAGCTACTTGCCGCTGGCGGACTTGATCGCCGCGAAGTAAACGTCGATGAAATTCGCAAGCTTGAACCGGCACTTACACAAAATTTTATAGGTGGAATATATACCGTTAGCGATTTCACAGGTGACATTCACTCGTACGCAAGTGGCCTTTCTAAGGCTTGTAAAAAACGCGGCGTTGAGTTTCATTATGGATGTAAGGTAGAAACGCTGAAACACGCAGATGAAGGCGTTGAAGTGCATTGGAAGGACGATGACAATACCCGTGTCCAAAACCAATATGATGGGGTCGTCGTCTGTGCCGGTGTTCAAAGCCGTGATCTAGCTGCTCAACTTGGTGACCGCGTCAATATTTATCCAGTAAAAGGCTATTCGATTACGGTTCACTTAAATGATGCGGAAAGCCAGAGCGCAGCGCCTTGGGTTAGTCTTCTTGATGATAAAGCTAAAGTTGTAACTAGTCGCTTGGGCAAAGATCGTTTTCGTATTGCAGGGACTGTTGAGTTCAACGGCTATAATCTTGATATTCGTGATGATCGCATCAAGCCGCTCACAAAATGGTGCGAGAAACTTTTTCCTAAGGTTTCGACTGAGTATGCAACGCCATGGGCAGGGCTTCGCCCAATGATGCCAAACATGCTACCAAAAGTAGGTGCTGGCAAAAAATCACGTGTTTTCTATAACACTGGCCATGGTCACCTTGGCTGGACATTATCTGCAGCAACTGCTGAACTGGTTGCCGAAGAAGTTTTGATAGCTCGGCAAAGCAATTCAAGAATGGTTGGATAAGGAATTATATAATGCAACGTAGAACATTTGTTCAAGGAAGCGGTGCACTTGGCCTTGCAAGTTTTTCAGGTGAAGTAAGCATGGCAAATTCAGCAACGGTTTTACATGTTCCGCCTGAAGAGGATCGCCATGAACTTACGTTTATGCAGTGGCCTGTAAACAGGCGTGTTCATCCAGGTCGTATTTTCCTTGATGTGCTTCAAGGTACTATCGCTGATATTGCAAATTCGATTGCAGAATTTGAACCTGTTATTCTACTAGCGGCAAAAGAAGACCATGCGAAAGCTCGCAAGCTTTTATCTTCGAAAGTAGAACTCTGGGACATACCAACCGAAGATTTATGGTGCAGAGATTCAGGCCCACTTTTTGCGAAACAAGAAAATGAAAAACTCGCTGTAAGCCATCTTCAGTTTAACGGTTGGGGCAATAAACAGGTTCATAAACGAGACGGACAAATTGCAAAGCTTGTAGCTGAACGTTTAGGAGTTCCGCTAATAGCAAGTGGCTTGATAGGTGAGGCTGGCGGCATTGAGCATGACGGGCACGGACTATTAATGGCACATGAGAGTTCCTGGGTTAATAAGAACCGTAATCCAGGCCTTTCTCGCGACGAAATTGAGGCTCATCTTCTAAAGGCCTATGGTGCTGAACATATGATTTGGACAAAGGGTGTTTATGGCGAAGATATTACAGATTACCACATTGACAGTTTGGCAAGATTTACAAGTAAAGGGCGGGTCTTAATCAACCTACCTGACAAGCCATATTTAAAAGATCCTTTTCATAAAGCAGCAATTGAAACTCATGATAAGCTTGTAGCAAGCGGTCTTGATGTTGAAGTTATTCCTGAGCCTAATAAAAGACGCATCAAAGGCTGTGAGTTCGTGGCATCCTATGCAAATTATTATGCTTGTAATGGAGCTGTGATCGCTGCACAGTTTGGTGATAAAGAAGCCGATGCAATCGCAATCGACACTTTAAAAAAAACATTATAAAGACCGTGAGATTATTACTTTAAATGTTGATGCACTTGGAGAAGTCGGTGGTGGTATTCATTGTGCTACTCAACAAATGCCAGCTTCTTGATTATTTCAGCTCTTCTTTGCTCTATAATTTTGATAAATTCAGCAGAGCCATCCTCTTTCTTGTAGCAATTTTTCATATTGGAAATGCGGCTTGAAATGCTGATTTCGGGGAACCCGATTTTTACCATATCCTTACGCATTGCATTTTCGACAGCATTTAGTTTTGTTTCATCATATGCCTGTTCGTCACGCAAAAACATGATCGCAATACAGTCGCTAATGCTTTCATTCATGAGATGCTCAGGGCCATTACGAGGTGGATGTGGGCGGTCAACGTCACCCGTTTGATGGTGGGCGCATTCATGATGGTCAATGAAGCTTTGAAACTCTGGCGGTGAAAAAGCGTAATTCATTCGAAGAACAAAGGGCTGTTTTTTACCATCCCTATTCGCCATACCGGCTGCAACTTGTAAGCGTCCGCCGACGCGTTCGCGAAACTCAACTGGCTCACCAAGGTTATTGACGCAGGATGGGGGCTTTGCAATTTCATATTGTTTTGCCTTTTCTTGGGCACACGCACTATTATTAAACGCCAGAGCAATGAACAGGCTTATAGCTAGGAATTTCATTGTTTCATCAATCCAAATTAATTTTGCTACTTCGAGTTTTTTTAATCGTACCGCGTTTAGCTTTGCTTTCAAGTCTACGCTTTTTAGAACCAAGGGTTGGCCTAGTTGGGATACGCTTCTTCGGAATAAAAGAAGCTTTGCGGATAATTTCTTTTAAGCGGTCGACGGCATCTTTTCGATTTGCTTCTTGTGTGCGGAAGCTTTCTGCAATCAAGACAAATTCGCCATCTTTAGTTAAGCGACTATCACCGCTATTTAAAATTTTTGACTTCACATATTGAGGTAAAGATGAAGAATTTTGTACGTTAAAGCGTACTTGAACTGCTGATGAAACTTTATTGACATTCTGACCGCCAGGGCCGCTGGAGCGAACAAATTTTTCTTGCAGTTCATCTTCCTCAATGACGATTGTATTGGTGATGCTAATTTTATTCATGAGAATAAGTATAGAGGATTCTCTGCAAATCCCTAAAGACTTAGTTGCCTCATCCATGACCAACCGCTTGAATATTGCAAGATATTGCCACTTTTGAATGTTATTGTACGAATTCAATATATTGTAAGGAGCAGAATAATGAATGCAGTTGAAATTCATGATTGCGCCCAAAGACTATATCATGCGCATGGAGACAAAGCGGAATTTGAGGCGGCGAGAAACGCCCAAGAGCTAGAGGAAAAAGGACAAGGCGTCGATGCGAAAGATTGGAATCGTGTCAGAAAAGCAATAGCGCAAATGCGCGGCCCTCACTACAGCTAAGACTTACCCAGTTTATCCGCGATCAATGAAATCATTTCAAACATCACGCTACCAGCAGATAATGCTGTGATTTGATTTCGACTGTCCTTAGTTGGCATCATACAGGCGATATCACCGCCTATGATATTAAGCCCGCGTACAGAACGTAGCAATGCTATGGTCTCGCCCATCAAAAAGCCTTGTTCGCCGGGTTCAAGATTAGATACGCTCGGGGCAATCGTAGGATCTAAGCAATCAAGATCAAACGTAATGTATAAAGGCGTATCGCCAATGACATCAGGGATCATTTCCACCCAATGCTCCAACGCTTTAGCGCGATATTCAGCCATGGTCACGACGTTATAACCGTAATCATAGCTACCCTGTAGCCAATCTAAAGTTCTTGGGTTTCCACGCAAACCAATCTGAACACTTTTAGTTGGATCAATATGGCCTTGGTCTGCTAAGTACGCGCCCCAATGAGCAGCGCTTTTCTTGGCGCCTAGAAAATGGTCGACTGAAGTAAAAACATCCGTATGCGCATCCATATGAAGAAGCGCTATTTTCTCACCCTTGGCAATGTTAGTTCCCTTGCCGCCAAGTGCTTGAAGAATACCGCCTGTTATTGAATGGTCGCCGCCAACAGAAATTGGCCGTGCTCCTGCCTTATCGATAGTTTGATAAAAATCTGTAATGCGTTGAATGCTTGCTTCATTGTCATTAGCTTCCGGAAAAGGCACATCACCAAGGTCTGCTATTTCTAGCATCTTCCACGGATCAATTCCGAAATTCATATGGACACGCCGCTGAACAGCCGAAACATTACGAAGCGCACGTGGGCCTAAATGCTGGTCGCGTTCCGTAGTCCCATTTCCCCCACTATGAGGAACCCCAACAAGCGCTACATCCAAACCTGATGGATCTGTTTTATGGTCTGTACGAAATAAAGTTGGAACACCCCACCAATAAAGGTTTTCCATCATTGCTCGGTCATGTTCTTCGGACATAATTTGTTTCTCTGACGTGGCTAAAGCCACTCCTCGCCTCTTGGGTATTATTTCTTAGAGAACCTCAAATAACAAGGCGTTCGATCTTCACGGATTGCTTTTGCTTCGTAACGAGTCCTTGTCCAATTTTCGTATGGTGTGTGCCAATCATTTGCAGATTGAGCTTGCCATTCGAAACTTGGGTGTTCGTCGCAATGATTAAGTGTCCAATTGATATAAGTATCAATGTCAGACGCAAAATGGAAAATTCCATCATCTTTTAAAACGCGAGCAAAGCGCGTTAGGTTTTTCTGACTTACAAAACGCCGCTTCCAATGTTTCTTTTTCGGCCATGGATCAGGATAAAGAAGATCAACACGGTCAATACATCCCTCAGGAAGCCAATCTAGAAGCTCGGTTGCATCTTCATCATATAGGCGGATGTTTTGAATGTTATGTTCTTCAATTGCGCTCAGCGCTTTTGCCATTGAATTAACAAATGGTTCGACGCCAATATAGCCAATGTCTGGATTGGTTCTTGCTTGATGAATGAGGTGTTCACCGCCGCCAAAACCGCTTTCTAAAACAATTTTCTTAGGATTGTGCGGGAAAGCGTTGGCCAGATTTTCAATGCTTGGCGCTTCCACATCAAACTTCAACTTTGGAAGAAGCTCATCTAGCAGTTTTTGCTGAGGAATAGAGAGGTTCTTAGCCTTCCGCCGCCCGAAAAAAGCTTCCGAGCGGCGGAAAGGATGTTGTTCTTCACCCACTTTGATTAAGCAGCTTTGATGGCTTCTTTAAGCGCTTTTGTAAGGTCGATTTTCTCCCATGAGAAAGCACCTTTACGTGTTGCTTTACGGCCGAAATGACCATAAGCAGATGTTTGCGCATAAATTGGCTTGTTCAAATCAAGATGCTTGCGAATGCCTGTTGGAGACAGATCCATACAAGCTCTGATTGCATCTTCAAGTTTTGCATCTGCAACTTTGCCTGTGCCGTGCGTGTCCGCATAAATTGAAAGCGGTTGGGCAACACCAATTGCATATGAAATTTGAATGGTACATTTATCAGCTAGCTTTGCTGAAACAATGTTTTTTGCCAAATAACGTGCAGCATAAGCAGCTGAACGGTCAACTTTTGTTGTGTCTTTGCCAGAAAACGCGCCACCGCCATGCGGTGCAGCACCGCCATATGTATCCACAATGATTTTACGACCTGTAAGACCAGCATCGCCATCAGGCCCGCCAATTACGAATTTACCTGTTGGGTTGATGTACCAATCACAATCATCCGCAATCGAAAGATTACCGTCCAGCGCTTCATGAATATATGGCTCAATTACTTGGCGAACTTTTGCTGAATCCCAGCTTTCATCCATATGTTGAGTAGAAACAACAATGCTTGCTACTTCTTTTGGCTTGCCATCTTCATATCTGATTGTGATTTGTGATTTTGCATCAGGGCCAAGTTTTGCCGCCTCACCTTCACCTGACTTACGTGCTTTTGCCATAAGTTCTAGAATTTTGTGGCTGTAGTAAATTGGCGCAGGCATCAAATCAGGTGTTTCGGTACAAGCATAACCAAACATAATGCCTTGGTCGCCAGCGCCTTCTTCACCTTGCTTATCAGCGGAATTATCAACACCTTGGGCAATGTGTGCAGACTGCCCATGAAGCAATACATCAATTTTTGCAGTTTTATGGTGAAAACCATCTTGCTCATAACCAATATCACGGATTGCGCGACGTGCAGCTGAACGGAAGCGTCCAGGTGCGACAACTGGATTTCCAGCCGCATCCTTTACTATATTGCCTTCTTTGTCTTTTTTGCAAAGTGTATCTGGCAGGCGAACTTCACCAGCAATAACGACACGGTTAGTTGTGGTAAGCGTTTCGCAAGCAACACGCACGTCCCATAAATCCATGCCTGTTTTGCCTGCTTCTTTATAAATCAAATCCACGATTTCATCTGAAATTCGATCGCAGACTTTATCAGGGTGTCCCTCTGAAACTGACTCACTAGTAAAAAGATAATTTTGACGTGCCATTAATTTTCTCCAAGAATGATATAAAGATTGCTTTATATGTATAAAAACTTAAGCGTTTATTGTCGTCTTAAGCGAAAAGGTCAAGAATTTGTTTTAATGAATCCTGCATGAAGCTCATTATTCTTCTTCATCTGCAAGCGAACGCACAAGATCTATAATTTTTTTCCGTACTTTTGGATCTTTAATATTCGAAAAAGCTTTATTTAATTGAATACCTTCGGAAGACGATAAAAAATCTACGACATAGTTCGGTGATTCGTCTTCTGCAAAACCACCTTCTGCATTTAATGTTGGGTTTGGAGCATCTTCAAAGAAAAATGAGACGGGCGTTTTTAGTACTTCAGAGAGTTTTTGAAGCCTGCTAGCCCCAATTCTATTGGAACCTTTTTCGTATTTCTGAATTTGCTGGAAGGTTATTCCTAAACTCTCACCAAGTTTTTCTTGGCTGAAACCAAGCATGTTACGTCTTAAACGAACTCTTGCGCCAACATGAATATCAATTGGATTTGGTGTTTTTTTTATACCAGCCATTTTATTCTAATAACCCGCCTAGTGAGAAAACTGTTTAACTTGCAAACAATTATTTTCTAAAAAAGTGACCTTTAATTTTTATCTAAGAATGAAAATACATATAATCTAACTACGTAAGCAATTCTAAATGGGCTTAAGTGTTAAATTTTCTTAGAGAAAAAATCCCCAAGAGAAAAAATAACCCAAAAACTACCCAATGAAGTTTTCCATTCCAAGTCTTAAACAAGGTAGGCTCTAAAGCCTTAGGGAGTTTTGAATCAATAATGCCAGCTTGTCCTAATTCCAGTTCTTGAACAACGCGGCCGTAAGCATCATAAACTCCTGAAATACCAGAATTGGCAACGCGAACAACTGGAAGACCTTCCTCAACGCCTCTTAAAACAGATTGCCTAAGGTGTTGGTATGGACCAGGTGTATTTCCAAACCATGCATCATTGGTTAAATTAACAATCCAGCCTGGTCTTTCTTCTTTATTCCAAAGACTTCCTGAGAAAATTATTTCATAACAAATTAATGGAAGAATCTTTGGGCCAATGCCTGTTGAAAGTAATTTTCTTGAGCTGCCAGGCTCAAAGCCACCATCTTGATTTGCTAATTGTTCTATACCAAGTGTACCAACTATGCCTTGAAAAGGGACATATTCCCCAAACGGAACAAGATGTGTTTTATCTGCTGCGGATACAATTTCACCTTGGTGATCGATTACATAAACAGAATTAAAAACAAACCCTTCACTGCCGGATGTTGCCGCCTCTGCACGTGCAGCACCAGTTAGAAGGCTGGTTCCTTCTGGCAACATTGAACCAATGGCTGCCAAGGCATCACGTCGCTGGGTTAATAAATAAGGGAAAACAGATTCAGGCCAAATTAAATGCGTTGTTCCGGCAAGGCCATTTTTACCATCTTTGCCTGGAGATACTGATAGATCCATATAAGCTTGAAAGTTCTCAGCTTCTTTTTCTTTGTCAAATTTATAACGTTGATCAATATTTGGTTGAACAAGGCGAAGCTCAACTTTTGAAACATACTCAGACTTTGCTTCCTGTAGTCGCCATACTCCATAACCCACATGTGTAAGTACAAAAAAGGCTGAAACGATTAAAGTAAATTTTCTAGCCCTACTTTGATTACCAACTCCAGGCACAATAATTCCAGCCGTTGAAAAAGCAAATGCCGCAAATGCGGTCATACCATAAATACCAGTTACTGATGCTGACTGCATCATTACTGGCGTAAAGAATGCGGCTCCACTAATCGGATTCCATGGTAGACCTGTTGCAATAAACCCACGCAAATATTCAAATAAGGTAAAACTTGCAGCCAGCATGAAGAGACGCCCTGCACCTCCTGACCAAAATACTCTGGCAAGTGCAGTTGCGCCGCCCCAAAATAGCGCCAATGCAAATGGCACAGCAACGATTGCAATAGGCAATGCCCATAGAAAATCTTCTGATTCAACAAGGAAGGCACTACCTATCCACCAAAGTCCGGCAAAGAAGTACCCAAACCCAAAGAAAAACCCTGGTTTAAATCCATCCCATAGCTTTGAAAGCAAGCCTGTTGATGGGTCACTTGCTGCACCATCCATAAGCCATACGAGAATGGGGAAGGTTGCAAAAAGAAGGAATACCAAATCGAATGGCGGCATAGCGAGTGCAGACACAATACCTGCAAGCACAGAAACACCATTGCGTTGCCATCCAGATAGAAGAATGAACCATCCAGCTAGGTTCTCAATGTTTGAAATGACGCGTGTTATAATGCTTCCCCTAAAATCCCTTATATGAAATTCGAATCAATAAGCACCCCCGCACTATACTTAAACGATACTAATGGAAATGGGAATCAGCTCTTTTATTGTTCGCCAAAGGAATTAACTGCGTTTAGCGCGCCGCCGCGAGGGCTTTACAAGCTTCACACGCTTAATTCTACGCGGATCAGCTTCCAAAACATGGAATTCAAAACCATTATTACTAATAACCTCACCGCGCACAGGGACACGGCCCGTAATATCAAAAATTAAGCCGCCAATCGTATCGACGTCATCTTCGTGCTCACCAAAAGCAAAATCAGCGCCTAACAACTCACGAACGTCATCCAGCTCTGCTTTTGCATCACAAATGAAAGTGCCATCACCTTCATCTTGAATGAGCATTTCTTCACCATCATGCTCGTCTTCAATTTCGCCTACAATTTCTTCAACGATATCTTCTAACGTTACAAGACCATCCGTACCACCGTATTCATCAATGACTAAAGCGATTTGCATACGGTCAGCTTGCATTCTAGCCATAAGCTCACGTGCGCCCATAGATGGCGGAACAAACATGACTTCACGTAGTAATTTTAGACTTGAGATCGGCTTGGAAAGGCTAACTTTTTTAAGATCAAGGTTGGCAGGCAGTTTAGACCGCCTTTTGGATGCTTCTGCTTTTGAAAGAGAAGAGGTCTTAGTAATATGAGCAACCACATCACGGATATGCACCATGCCTTTAGGATCATCCATAGTTTCGCCATAAACAGGCATTCTTGAGTGACCAGACTCTTCAAAGAGCTTCAGCAGTTCTGCAAGCGTAATATCTTCTGTGACTGCAATAATATCTGCTCGTGGAACCATAAGTTCTTCAACACGAACATCTCTAAGCCGAAGAATACTGGTGAGCATGTTGCGCTCATCAAGTGAGAAACCTGCTGCAATTCCTTGCCCTTCAGAAAGGGCATCTTCCAAATCTTCTCGATTGGTAGCACCATGTTTTTTGCGGCCAAAAATTCCGTAAACCCAAGAGAATAAATATTCAACCTTACCCTTACCACTAGCTTCTTCGATGGTAACAAGTGATTTCCCCGATTCTAACGGATCCTCAACGCCAGTATCTGCGTTTTCTTTTTCTTCAGGTATTTGAGTGTTTTCACTCATTAGATTTGTTCATCTTCATAAGGGTTGGCAATGCCAAGTTCATTCAAAATTTTTGTTTCAAGGCCTTCCATTTGGATAGCCTCTTCGTCTGTTTCATGATCATAACCAAAAAGATGTAAAAAACCATGAATAACCAGATGACTTAGATGGTCTTCAAAAGTCTTGTTTTCAAGAGCAGCTTCACGCTTTGTCGTTTCAAGTGAAACAACGATATCACCTAACATCATGCCAGCTTCTTCACCTACCGCTATATCTTCGCCCGGGAATGAAAGTACATTTGTTGGCTTATCTTTTTCTCGCCATTGCTGGTTTAACGTCTGAAGAGTCTTATCACCAGCCAAAACAAGGCTAAGTTCAGCTTCTTTTGGAAACTTTAGGTGCGCAAGCTCAACTGTTTCGGTGAGTATGTTTATCACTCGCGCGAGAAAAACCGTTTCATCGATTGAAACATCATCCTCAAGCGTCAGATCAATCTTTGGTATCATCAGACTTTTTCTTTTTGCGCAGGAAATCGTCATAAGCGCTGACGATTTCTGCGACTAATCTATGGCGCACAACATCTTTTGAGCTGAATCTGATTTTTGAAATACCTTTAATGCCGCCTAAGAGATCAAGCGCCTCTACTAGCCCTGATTTCACACCCCGTGGCAAATCAACTTGACTAGGATCACCTGTTATAATCATGCGTGAATTTTCACCCAAACGCGTTAGAAACATTTTCATTTGCATAGAAGTTGTGTTCTGCGCTTCATCCAGAATAACCGCTGCGTTTGACAAAGTTCTACCACGCATAAAGGCGAGAGGTGCAATTTCAATTGTACCTGCTGTGAGTGCACGCTCTACTTGTTCTCCCGGTATCATATCATAAAGCGCGTCATAAAGTGGCCGTAGATAAGGATCGACCTTATCCTTCATATCACCGGGCAGAAACCCTAAACGCTCACCTGCTTCGACCGCAGGACGTGAAAGTATAATTCTATCAATTGCACCACGCTCTAAAAGAGCTGCTGCGTAAGCAACTGCTAAATACGTTTTACCCGTACCAGCAGGGCCAACGCCAAACACAAGTTCAGAACGATCCATGGCACGAATGTATGCATCTTGTGTTGGTGTTCTAGCTTGAATAACTTTTTTGCGCGTACCTATCTTGGCCATCAACAATATTGAAGTTTTTTCAGTTCCCGGAAGTGAGAGTTGATTATCCGCTGCAGCCATTCTTATAGCGCCATCGACATCACCTGTTTCAATACCATCGCCTGCTTCTAAACGAGCGTATAAATGCTCAAGAGCAACACGGGCTTGTCTGATTGCAGTGCTTTCGCCCTTAAGATTAACTTGATTACCGCGCGCAACAGCTTCAATATTAAGCTGCTGTTCAATCATGGCTAGATGTTGATCAAATTGCCCAAAAAGCTGTGTCGCTAATGTGTTGTCTTTAAATTCAAGTGCTATGTGTTCGAATTCTGCTGACTGCTCTTTATTTGTAGTCAATCATTGCTCCTTTTGAGCGAGAACTGCGTTTAAGCTGTTTGGTGCAGCTTCAGTAATTTCAACATGAACGATATCACCGGGATTGCCAAGGCTTTCATCAACAATCACAGATTGAAGCCAAGGCGAGCGACCAATTAACTGACCAGCACGCCGACCTTTTTTCTCAAGCAAAATATCCATTTTTCTACCAACGCAAGTTTGATTAAACTCTTCTTGCTGTTGGTTCAAAAGCGCTTGTAATCGTTGGAGGCGCTCAGATTTAACATCTTCAGGGACTTGGTTTTTCATATCAGCACCCGGAGTACCTGGGCGGGTTGAATATTTAAATGAAAATGCCGAAGCATATTTTACTTTGCGAACAACGTTTAAAGTCTCTTCAAAATCTTCTTCGGTTTCACCGGGGAAGCCAACTATAAAGTCACCTGAAATTGCCATATCAGGTGATACTTCACGCATACGATCAATAATATGCATATAATCTTCAACCGTATGGTGGCGGTTCATAGCCTTGAGAATTTTATCGGAACCTGCTTGTACTGGAAGATGCAAATAAGGCATCAAACAATCTAATTCGCGGTGTGCATTTATGAGGCTTTCATCCATATCTACTGGATGGCTGGTTGTATAACGCAACCGCTCCATGCCCTTAATTTTTGCAAGCTCATGCAAAAGCTCACCAAGCCCCCATTCACGCCCATCGAAACCTTCGCCATGCCAAGCGTTTACATTCTGACCCAGCAAGGTCACTTCGCGAACACCTGCGTCAATCATGCCTTGGGCTTCATCAACGATTTGTTTTGCTGTTCGAGAGACTTCTGCACCGCGCGTATATGGAACTACGCAGAACGTACAGAATTTATCACATCCCTCTTGAACCGTTAAAAATGAGGCAACACCACGTGCTTGAACTTGTTTGGCGGTTGCCGCAGGTAGTTTTGCAAATTTTTCTTCGATTTCAAATTCAGTTTCTACAGGGCGCTGGCCTTGTTCTGCGCGATGAACAATATCTGCAATACGATGATACGTTTGTGGGCCCGCAACAAGGTCAACTGCCTTTGCGCGCTTCATGATTTCAGAACCTTCAGCCTGCGCAACGCAGCCCGTAACACCAATGGTCATTGGTCTATTCGTATCTGCTCTTTTTTCTTTAATCTTACGAATACGGCCACTTCTGAATATACTTTTTCAGCAGCTTTTTCACGAATGTGGCATGTATTTAGAAGCACAAGATCAGCATCTGCCATATCGCTTGTGCGTTCATAGCCATCTTGTTCAAGCGCATCTTCCATGCGGTTTGAATCATAGACGTTCATTTGGCAGCCGTAGGTTTTTACAAAAACCTTTTTTGGCTCTTCGAGCTTTTCAACCATTTTTTAGGTCTCATTATGAATAGGATTTTTGCGTTCTAATGCTTTTTCACTCGAATTGAAAGAAAGTTCTTCTATTCAGCATTAACAATATCAATCTTCTCACTGCTTTGGCGATCATGAAGTGTGTTCAAGAAATTATTCCGAACTTGCGACTGAATTTCTTTCGTCACTTGTCTACGATTTGAATTTTCGTCAAAAACTATAGGTTTTCCAAATATAACTTCAACATCCCAAGCACTTTGCAACATGATGTTTATCACGTGACTCCCAATTCTCATATCCCCATACCAGGCAGCTTTCGCACGCGTATATCTACCCATTGGCATACCGTGAAGCCGTGTGTAAGCAATTGAGACTGGCTGAATCAGAACGCTATCCACCGCATCATCAGCAAGAGAAAATTGCGCGGCTCCTAATAATGCACTCTTGAATTGGCCAATACGATTACCGTCATGGGTTGTGCCCTCCCCAAAAAGAACCACCGCGTCGCCATCCAACATTCTTCTGGTTATTTGTTGAGCCTGTTGCCCAGCTTTTCGTTTTGCTTCACGCACCACAAATATAGTTCGTTGAAGGCGCGATAATAAATTTGCTCCAGGCATTTCATTGACTTCATTTTTTGCAATGAAAGAAAGTTCCATCACGCTACCCAATACTGGGATGTCCATCCATGAAATATGATTAGAAACAATCATCATGGGCCTTGCGTCAGGAATATTCCCCGTGATCCGTATGTTTAATCCTACAAGCTTTGTAGCAATTTTATGCCACCACATTGGAAGCTTTTTTGCTATCTTTAACCTAAGCTTAATAGCTATCCATTGTATAGGTATTAGAAATATCGTTACTGCAGCCAAAATAAAAATTGCGATATAAAGACGTAAGTGCGCTATCATTTGTCATTAGGTTTTTTATCTAGCGGAATACCATAAAGTTCCAACCGATGATCTACCAATTTATACCCCAACTCATTAGCAATTTTTTCTTGGAGTCTCTCGATTTCTTCATTGGTGAATTCAATAACTTTGCCAGTTTTCAAGTCAATTAAATGATCGTGATGATTTTCTGGAACAATTTCGTATCGTGCACGTCCATCACGAAATTCATGACGTTCCAACATGCCCGTTTCTTCAAGCAATTTCACTGTGCGGTAAACTGTTGCTATTGAAATGTGACTATCAATCTTTGACGCGCGCTTATAAAGATCTTCTACATCAGGGTGATCAGATGCGTCTTCAAGAACTTTTGCAATAACACGGCGTTGCCCCGTCATCCGTAAGCCTTTTTCGGTGCATCTTTTTTCTAGAGACATTTCAACACCCTTAATTCTTTTGAATAGATATCCGCCTAGCCAAGTTCAAGCTGCATGACAAGCGCTTTGGATTTTTTTTGCTAATTCAGAATTTGGACTTGAATAGTAACCTTCACGCTCACCAACCTTCTGAAATCTGAGATTCTTATACAATTTTATAGCTGCTTCATTTGTTTCATCGACTTCTAAAAAGAGCTTTTGTTTGCGATCAAACTCCAGCTTTCGAATTACCGCCTGCATAAGTTTTATAGCAACGCCCTTACGTCGTAAAGTTGGGTCTGTAGCAATTGTAATTATCTCAGCTTCGTCCAAAATACTTCGTACAAAGACAAAGCCATATGGTTCGCTTTTAGAAGTTTTTGGAGGATGAGCGACCAAGCAAAGATAGTTTTCATTGCTGAACATTTTTTCAAGCTCACCATCACTCCAAGCATGGCTAAAGCTAGCAGCATGAATTTGTGCAAGCCTAGACAAATCAGACTTTTCTGCAGGTTGAATTAACAAGTCAGGTTTTGAAGAAGATCCTTTCATAAATGCGTTAAATATAGAGAACATCACACACGTTCCAACGCGAAACCAACCTGTACCTTGGCGTCTGCTGAGCGTAAGTATAAAGGCTCGGGAGGTTTTTCAGGCTTGGGTTTTTGCGACGCTAGTTTTACAATAAGTGCTATTTCAAATGCTGTGTCTGCATGAATAATTGGCAGGTTTTTTTGACAAGCTTCATTTAAAATAGCTGCGCCAGAGCCGCATAATGAGACTTTATTTCCTGAAATTGCCTGCGCAATGTCTAAATAACTAGCCACGACAGCGCTTTGTCCCGAAATTTTGCAATAAAGCTCACCACGCTTGGCATCTAATAGACTAACAAGCTCACCTTGATACCCAAGCTCTCGTGCGCTTGCCTCGCAAACATCCAGTGTAGAGATCCCGACAACAGGAATATTAAGCGAAAGACCAAACCCTCTCGCTACAGACATACCAACACGCACGCCGGTAAAACTACCTGGCCCAATTGTAACACCAATACGGCCTAATTCTTTATAAGCCGTGTTTGATTCTGTAAGGCAATTTTCAATAAGCTCCATCAAAACTTCGGCATGGCCTCGGCCAATATCACGAGACTCTTTAGCTAGAACTATTTGCAACTTCGTATCAAATACACAAGCTGAGCAAATATGTGCGGATGTATCAATGGCGAGTAGTTTCAATTTACCTGCTTAAAGTTGAACGCCGACTGGCATTACTTCTTGAACTTCTGGAATGAAATGTTTCAAAAGATTTTGAATGCCGTGTTTAAGCGTCGCTGTTGATGATGGACAGCCAGCACAAGCGCCCTTCATGTGTAGATAAACAATACCATCTCTAAAGCCATGGAATGTTATATCGCCGCCGTCTTGGGCAACCGCAGGACGCACACGCGTATCAAGGAGCTCTTTAATCGTATTTACAATTTGAAGATCTTCTTCTGCAAAATCTTCTTCACCAGCATCCGCACCTGAAGTTCCCTCATCCATTACAGGTTTACCCGTAACAAAATGCTCCATGATTGTGCCTAGAACAGCTGGTTTTAAATGCTGCCAATCAACCCACTACTCTCATCTCTTTCGCGGGTCACAGAGATAAAATCAAAGCCGAAGAAAACGCCAGAAACACCGGGAATTGTAAATAGTTGTTTAGCCAAAGGAGACTTCTCAGCATCTTCTTGTGTTCTAAAATCGGCAGAACCAGATGGCATCACTTGAACACCTGGCAGGAATTTCAAAGTTGCTGGATTTGGTGTGGCTTCTGTCTGAATAAACATCTTACGCTTCTCCGAGCACAAATATTAAAATAAGAAATTAGAATGGTTCCAAAGTAAGCATTAATGCTCAACTAATCAAGTAACACTCTCGATCTCTTCGTCGGTCATGTTGCACGGAACAACGATCACCGGAATTGAAAATGCTGCACCATTGTTTGCAAGAGCACTAACTAATGGTCCTGGACCTTCAGCGCTTTCACCCGCCGCAAGTACTAAAACCGCAATATCCTGATCTTCTTCTATCAAAGTCAGAAGTTCTTCGTATTTTTTACCTTCACGGTAAATCAACTCCGGATCAATGCTGCCATGTTCACGGCTATATTGAGCATATTTTTCAAGAACTGCTTCGCCTGCTTCACGAGCTTCTTCCTTCATGATTTCTTCAACACCCAACCAGTGCTGAAAAGCTTCAGGTTCAGAAACATATAGCAACTCTAGGTTGCCGCCAGTATTCGTCGCTCTTCTTTCAGCATAAAGAACTGCCCGGTCGCATTCAGAAGAATCGTCCACCACGCATAAAAATTTGCGTTTATGGCCTTCTTCACGGATTAATCTTTTACTTACCATTTGCGCACCATGTTTCCTCTATAAAAATGCAACTTACACCACACGGCTCAACCAAGGAAGCCAAAATCTCACGGACTTCCTTCATTGTTTCTTGAGCAATCAATCTTGCTCTGTCAGCACCATCTGCCAGAATACTATCGACATGCGCTGGATCATTCATCAGCTTGCGCATTTCTG
>CATQIJ010000018.1 GCA_958296345.1 uncultured Rhizobiaceae bacterium | reverse complement strand
CACGGCTTACAAGCATGAATATCTGCAATAACAGCAATTCGTAAATTAAGATCATCAGGCCAGTTAGGAAGTTGTGGTCGATAGTAAGTTGTTTTCAAACTATAAAGCGGCTCAATCGCAAAAGCATAACTACCAAGCGCAAGAGAACCAATAGCTCCACACCCCATCAATTTCATAAATCGTCTGCGAGTAAACATAAAACCATCCTGAAGTAATTTAAACTACTAATCAGGTATCAATTCTATGCAAAGTTTTATGGCAGGGAATTAGGAGTTTATGTGCAAATCAGGTTACTCATCTTCAAACAAACTCTTTTGAGTTGCGGCTAAATTCTTCGGTGTTGCTAGACCTAAATGTTTCCAAGCGCGTTCTGTCATAACACGGCCTCGGGGTGTTCTCTGGATAAAACCTTGCTGAATTAAGAACGGTTCAATGATATCTTCAATTGCATCGCGTGGTTCAGATAAGGCTGCTGCAATGGTTTCAATTCCTACTGGACCTCCGCCAAAATTTCTTGCAATTTGATTTAGATATCTTCGGTCTAATTCATCCAAACCAATGGAATCGACTTCCAAACGCAATAATGCTTCATCGGCAATCTTTGAAGTAACTTCTGGAGCATCAGCCACAATTGCAAAGTCTCTAACACGGCGCAATAAACGACCTGCAATACGCGGCGTTCCTCTAGCACGATTGGCAATTTCACGTGCGCCATCATCAGCCAATGGCAGACCCATAATCCGTGCACCACGTTTGACGATCAGTTCTAATTCTTCTGGCTCATAAAAATTCAGCCGAACAGGAATACCAAAGCGATCACGCAAGGGCGTTGTTAAAAGCCCAAGACGAGTAGTCGCCGCAACAAGTGTAAACTTCGCCAAATCAATTTTAACAGATCGTGCTGCAGGGCCTTCACCAATAATCAGATCAAGCTGATAATCTTCCATCGCAGGATATAAAATTTCTTCTACCGCAGGGCTAAGACGATGAATTTCATCAATGAATAAAACATCACGGTCTTCAAGATTTGTCAGTAATGCTGCAAGATCGCCTGCCTTTGCGATCACTGGCCCTGAAGTTGAACGAAAATTAACACCTAATTCTTTAGCCATAATTTGTGCAAGCGTTGTCTTGCCAAGCCCTGGAGGTCCCACAAAAAGAACATGATCCAGCGCTTCGCCGCGCTTCTTGGCCGCTTCGATAAATACCTTCAGATTAGCTCTAGCTGCCGCCTGCCCAACAAAATCATCAAGCGATTGCGGACGCATGGCAACATCAATATCTGCAATGGTATCGTCACCTTGTTTTTCAGGATGTATAATGCGTTCTTCACTCATCCAGCCAATTCCTTCAAGCCCATACGAATAAGCGTAGCGCTATCTGCATCTTCACCAGCTTTTGCTAATGCTGATGAAACAGCCCCCGCCGCTTGCTGAGATGAATACCCCAAATTGCCAAGCGCAGATACAGCATCTTGCACAGCGTTGGATGCAACACCGTCGCCAATATCATGGGACAAGCCCATTTCGGCAGCGGCTTCGCCAGAATACGCTGGCACTTTGTTTTTAAGTTCAAGCACAATACGTTGTGCAACTTTTGGGCCGACACCAGGTGCATGCGCCACCATTGCTTTATCTTGCAGCGCAATGGCAGAGGCTAAATCACCAGCTGAATGTGTTGATTGAATAGCAAGAGCCACTTTTGCGCCTACGCCCTGCACGCTTTGTAAAAGCTTGAACCAATCACGCTCCATTTCATTTGCAAAGCCAAAGAGTTTAATTTCAGTTTCGCGCACATGGGTTTCAATCGCCATCGAGCACAGCTCACCAATGGAAGGCAGACTGCCAAGTGTGCGAGCAGAACAATGCACCTCATAGCCAACACCGTTCACATCAATAATGATTGTATCATCCCCAATAGAATCCAAAATACCTTTAAGTTTTCCAATCATGCCGCATCCACCAATTTCTGTAATCGTGATACCAGAATATCGCGCCCTTCGTCCAACCCTTTGTAGCTAAGCTCAGCAGGTTTCATCATTTGAAGGAGTTCAATAAAACCTTTTGCAATCGAATTTTTATCGTCGCGAGCTTTAAGTGCATCAAACGGATCAATATAAATTCGAATTGTAAAAAGAATGTCCTCACTCTTTGGTAGCTTAGTTAATGTCTGACGTTCAACACGTAAAAAACATTTACTTTGCTGGTTCATGTGTTCACTAGAACGATCATCATGATAAAGCGCATCATCATTATATACAGACCAGTTAAAACGTTCGACAGGATGATCTAATTGAAGATTATCAAATATCCGCTCAATCATATTAGCGTTACGCGAGCCTTTATTAAAGTCAGGCACAGGTGCATGGACATCATGAAGCGGCTTGCCCAGTTTTTCTTGCAAAGACCAAGAAGATGGAAAACAAACCGAACCAGCAACCAACCGCCAACCTTCATTACTCTTACGCATGATGACCAAATCTTCTTGTACCATCATGGCTGCTTGTAAAAGTGGTGGCAGTGATGCGTCTTGTTTCTCGAACGACAAACTATGTTCGTCAAGGTGCTTAGAAATTAATTCAAGAACTTCTGTTTGCACATCCAATGTATCATCTTCTGCCTGAAAAACTTTTTCAGGGATTTCATTCAGCAGTCGCTTCTTCTCATGCATAAACGCATCAAACGTATCGTCAAAATCCAACCAATTTTCACTCACAAAGGGCCGAAGACCAATTTTGAATAAAGGTTCGGAACCATCATACGGTGTATGTTTTAAATTAGAATGATGCTGCAATCTTCATTTCCATATGGCCGCGTTGGTGCGCATGACAAATGGCAATGGCCAAAGCATCCGCCGCATCATCAGAATCGTATTTTGCTTTCGGCAAAAGCATATTGACCATCATCTTAACTTGCTTTTTATCACCGTGACCGACACCAATCACAGTTTTCTTTATTGCATTGGGTGCATATTCTGAAACTGGCAACCCAGAACGCGCTGGCACTAACATAGCAATGCCTCGAGCCTGCCCCAGTTTTAAAGTAGCCTGAGCACCTTTATTAACAAAGGTCTCCTCAACTGCGGCTTCATGCGGCATGTGTTGGTGAAGTATTTCACTCAATCCATCATGCAATTGACAAAGCCTTGAAGCCAAATCTGCTTTTACATCAGAACGAACAGTCCCTGCAGCCACGTAGGAAAGTGATGAACCCAACGAGTCCACAACACCCCACCCAATATTGCGCAAGCCAGGGTCTATCCCAATTATTCGAATCGCATTTTGCATAAAACAACCTTAAATCAATCCAAACACCCTTGCACGTAAAAAGTGAACAAAACGGAAACATTCAACAATTTCATTTTCATTTTGTAAAAGTTTTCATGACATATTACATTAGATTGAAACGAAGTGAGAAATACGATGGTTGAAACAATTGATCTAGTGATACGATCTGCCTGCATTGGCGTGTGTTCTTTATTGGCAATTCACTTTGCCAGTATCAGACCCATTTCTCGCAAGACAATTTCAACCTTAGCGTTTTTACTTTCCTGTATTGGAATGTTTATTGCAACTTCAATGCTCTCCATGAAAATGATGGAACTCTCCACAACATGGCATCTTGTTGCAACAGCATTACTTGCGACAAGCCCTATATTCATTGCATGGGGTTTATTAGAGCTGTTCGAAGATAATTTTGAAATACAACCATGGCAACTTATATTCGTTTCAGTTTCCATGCCTACTCATTTCATGAGCGTAATTCACCCAACATTTAGTATTATTTGCCACCTAACTTCACTGATCATCTTCGCCTATTTATTGTATGTTGCTATCGCTACCAGAAAACACGATCTAGTGTTTGCACGTTGTATGTTCCGCATTTGGTTCATGGGCGGTGCGGCATTCGCTGGCATCGCATTTACTTCGCTTCATTGGTATTATGGTAATTTCGGTCTCCCCGATTGGTATTATATTTTCAAAGCCAGTGTATTCTTAATCCTTACAATCATATTTGCTTATTGGGCGCTAAAAGTTCGTGAACATGTCTGGGCTTTGCCGCAAAACTTCGCAATGAAACAACCCGACGCTCTTGCACCCGCAGAGATAGCCCTTCTCACCAAATTACAAGCTTCGATGAAAGAAGATATCTGGCGCGAGGAAGGGCTTACCATTCGCAAATTTGCAGCTTTTGTAAACGAGCACCGCATTGGTGCAGCCTGCGAAGTACTCGCTGCCCCCATAAAAGCTGACGTTCCTGTTATCACCATCGCCTATGAAGTTGGCTATGCATCGCTCGGCCCTTTCAACCGTGCCTTTAAAGATATCGTTGATGAAAGCCCTTCTGAATATCGAAAACGCTCCTTCTCTCCTGCATAATTTTGCCACTAGCCGATTTTGAAAAAAGCCGATCATTTCTGAAAAAGATTAGCCATTTTCGAACTCGGCGAGAATATTCCTACATAGATTACTAAATTCAAGGTGTCCCCAAAGAAAGGAAGACATCATGAATACGCACGCAAAACTTATCGCCCTAACAACTGCAACACTAATTGCCCTTGCTCCAACAAGCGCAAGCGCGATGAACATGTCAGATTGCGTCTTCAGCTGGCCTACAGATTACAAAAGCCAAAAAGCTTCTGAAGCGACAAGCACTTTTGATGGTAAAATAAAAAACCTTAAAATTGAAAAGCCAACAAAAGACAAAACACCTACTATCAAACGTAAGTAAATATACATGATATAGTGTTGGCGGGGAAATCTCCGCCAAACTATCTTATTCTTCTGGTTCTAACATCCAATTTAATTGGACATCGCTTTCCAACTCCTTCATTGCTAGTCTTGGTCATATCATCTGAACAAGCGATTTTTTCTTGGAACTAGCCCTCACCTACTTATCCCAGCCTAATATGCAGATTGTCTTAGCTGTCGTGTTTATCACTGGCATCGTACATGGCTTTTCAGGCTTTGGCTCTGGCATGATTATTGGCCCATCAACTGCGGCATTCTTTGGCCCCCAAATGGCATTGATAATGATCACAATCATGGATGCTATTCCAACCGTGACACTCGTATGGAGTGCGCGTCGCGATGTGAACTGGAAAGAGCTTATCCCTGTCATCATCGGGTATGCTGTTTTAGCACCGCTTGGCATCTGGCTTCTGGTCACGGGTGACGCCACTGCACTTCGTTGGTTTATTTCAGTCAGTATTTTAGTCGCCGTTTCAATTTTGTGGTCTGGTTGGAAATACAAAGGCCCACGTACTAGCCCTGTATCATTCTCTTTTGGCGGGGTTGGTGGCTTTATGGGTGCGGCCGCCGCTCTGCCTGGCCCAGCCGTTTTAGTCTACTGGCTTGCAGGAGCTGCTAAAGCGATCACAGTTCGCGCTAATATGATTTACTATTTATTCCTGACAGATTTGATCGTCATCGTCGGCTACATATTCGCCGATCTTTATACCATGGAAGGGATCGTGCGGGGATTACTTTGTGTGCCAGGATATTTCATCGGCATTCAAATTGGCACGAGTTTTTTTCTGGTGCAAGCGACGCAACTTATCGCCGCGTCGCATTCATAATGATTTTAATAGCAGCGATAACATCGTTACCGCTACTAGATGCCTTACTCAGCAGATAGCTTTTTCCTTTTTGGAGCATCCAAAAAGATAAGAAAATGCGATACTCAAAAAGCCTTATTCAGCTGAAAGCTTCGCCATCACTTCATCAGAAATATCAAAGTTAGAATAAACATTCTGAACGTCATCATCTTCATCCAAAGCATCAAGAAGCTTGAGCAATGTACCAGCTTTATCTTCATCCACAGACGTATTGTTTTGAGGCTTCCAAGTAGATTTAACACTCTCAGCTTCGCCTAATGCTTCTTCAAGATTTTTGGTTACTTCACCAAATGAATCAAACTCACAAAGTATAACGTGACCATCTTCATCAGACGTAACATCATCAGCCCCTGCTTCAATCGCAGCTTCCATCATGTCGTCTTCTGAACCCGTATCAGGCTTGTAAGTAATCTCGCCCATACGATCAAACATGAAAGCAACAGAACCAGACTCACCCATTTGCCCACCGTTCTTAGTGAAAGCAGAACGAATGTTTGATGCTGAGCGGTTTTTATTATCCGTCAGCGCTTCAACCACAATCGCAACACCGCCAGGGCCATAGCCTTCATAGCGAATTTCTTCATAGTCTTCACCGCCAGCACCAGCACCTTTTGTCACCGCACGTTGGATATTATCCTTCGGCATAGATTGACCTTTGGCATTTTGAATCGCCAAACGAAGACGCGGGTTCATATCAGGATCCATTACACCTGCACCCATTTTCACCGCAACGGTGATTTCCTTAGAAAGACGCGAAAACATCTTAGAACGGATCGCATCTTGGCGACCTTTGCGGTGCTGAATATTCTTAAATTTTGAATGGCCTGCCACGGCACACTCCTGTCATTTGTTGTTTCTCTTGGAAAGCTTATAAAAAACGATAGGCGATACGTCTAGTGGGTAAACCAAATGCACCCCGATTCTGATTAAACTTCTGTTCTCCCTCCTTGAGGGGGAGAAAGTTATTTCTTTGGCTTAGCTTTGCTAAGTTATTAGAAATAACAAGAGGGGGATCACATGCCTCAACTCAAGCACATACCCCCACCGGCTCAGCATTGCTTGGCAAAAACAAACTCGCAGGTTGCACAAATAAACGCCAATCAAGTTATAATTTTAAGACGCTCGTTTGAGCAGCCCACGCAGAGATTTAGTGAACCACCTCACAGGATAAATCGCGCGGGTCAGCCTTCTAGAAGGGATATAGCCCGAAACTAAATCCTTACCGCTCTACTGTCATTCACTCCACGGAACAAAGAGCTTTTTAAGATAGATTGCCGGTGACGATGTTCTACATGTGTCATCTGGCACATCACGTATCTGTGATCGGATATATTTATCTCTCGTCGGCTTGGAAAGATGGGCTCTGCCTCACTTGTTTAGCTATTAACTGTAAAAAATAGAGAGATAAACTATGTGCACGAATAAAATTTCAAAAACCTTGTTGGCTCTATCAGCAATCTTGATGATTTCAAATAATGCAATGGCAAAGGACTGGATTGAGAAAGTAAAAATTCAGCCTGATGGCATCGATACTACTCCAATTTTAGTGATTGCTTATAAGAATGGTCATAAATCAGTAAAAACAAAAAATCATAAATTCTTATTGCACGTATATGCTAAAGCCAAAGAAAACAAACGCATTGTAGCAGGTAAAGTGGGCTCATATGGAGGCGTAAATTATTTGCGTAGCCATTTTGTTTATATCTGTTTCTGACTTGCATCTTTATAATCTCTTGATTCCTATCGATAACAAGCACGTGATTACACTGTGATATCTTACACATCCTTGGCTTTCAAAACCTTCTATTCCTTCATCATCAAAAACTAACTGGAGAAAACCAATGTTGAAGAAGATTATTGTACTTGCTGGAGTTATAACAGCGGCAACCATATCCACTGTATCTGCAGGTAATCTGCTCGTCCCTCAAGAGCAGAAGTTTAAAGTCACTAAAGCTCAACTTGCAATCAAAAGCCCGATTGTGAATGTTTGTCCAACCTCTGCTAAAATGTCTGGCTGAGTTTTCACCAACAAGGCAGGAATATTACAGTACATGATTGTTCGTAAAGGCGGCATGGTTAGCGGTCCATACGCACTTCAATCCAAAAAAGGGGCTAACGGCCTTTATATGGCAAGCTTCTCAAAAACCTTTGATGTCCATCACAAAATTGATGCCGAATATCGTATTTTGATTGGCGATAAGTACGGCAAAACTATGAGCAAGTGGGCGCCACTTAAGGCATCCTGCAAAATTAAACTTGGCGGTTAGGTTTGTATTTTTCGTGCACAACTCTCTGAATACCTCTTGAATTAAAGGAATAAGATTATGATTAAATCCTCTTGCTTAAGTATCGCAGTAAGTGCCGTATTAGCTTCCACTGTAATGTTTTTGCCGCACATGACACAGAAAGTAAATGCATCTACATTCATTCCTTGGGAAACTGTAAACCTTGAATGGAACGATGTTCTCAAGGTGCGCAAGCAACCCACTAAGAACTCTCGTGTTGTGGGTGCATTAATAGACAATAATACGACAGTTTCCTTAACTGGAACATGTACTAATGATATTGACATTAGGAATACTGCCACACTGTCTAAATTGGAAATACGAAAACTTGTACGTTACGAATGGTGCCAAATTGTTCGCGACACAGGCGAAGGAGGTCTTATCAATGGATGGGTATATGGACGTTATATTCAACCTAGATAATTAGAAATCACCGTCGGCTTCTGGCCAATAGGTGTCATCAAGTTTCAATACCAAACGCAGCATGGGCAGCCTCTTGGACTGTCCATGCGGTCTTAATTCAATTCTAAAAAGGAAATTGTATTTCATAGAATTCAACCCAAACATATTACCCTCAGTATCTTGGCACAATGTTATCCAGCCAAACTCGCCAATTGAGAATTTTGGCCTAATAACCGTTCCGCCAGCATCCGCAACGCGTGACTCTGGTTCTGCGGTGTCCTCTACAGAAAAATATACGATGGTGCCGCCTACACCTGGAGAAGCGTATTTTGATTTTGTTAATGCGCCACCTGCTCCGTATGAATTCATATCTGCAGGGAAACTCATCATTTGTGATTCACCTGTTGGGTCAACGATTTCTTCCAGCTTGCTTCCCAATACAGTTTCATAAAATGCGACTGGTCTGCGTAAGACGAAGAGTCTTTACCACTCAAAGTTTGTTGTAAACGCAGCACTTTAAGAAAGTCATGTGGGGCAAACCCAGTTGAACGTTTAAGTGTTCGTTGTAATTGACGAGTCGACATTTCACAAACGGCTGCCATATCTGCAACACTATGAATATCCTCAAGGTTTTCAAAAATCTTTTCGGTGACCAGATTAGCTACAACCAGTTTACTATCGACCAAACTTTCTACAAACTCAGACAAAACCAACTGCTTATTTACAAGGCCTTGTTTAGAAAGTCTCTGATTTATATCAATCAGGGGTAGGTCTCCTAAATATGGCGTGTCTATCATACCGTGGGTAACTTGGCTGCGGTCTCCCTGCCATACGCCAGGCAAAAACCGAATGTTTACATAGTGAAACATCTTGCCCAAGTTAAGCTCTTCTGAAGAAGCTTGCAACTTACAAACCCCTGCAATTTTTGTTTCCAGTTGCTCAAACACAATATACGTACATGCATCAGGCAATGCATGGAATCGATAATCATCGGGTAGAGCACCGTCTGTATTAAGTTCTAAAAATCGATGGACAATCCCACGCAAATGGCTTGGTGGTTCAATCTCGTTGAACTGCACAGACTTAATATTTTTTCTTTACCATTGCCTTTTGGGTCGTACATTTTTCCGCATTTCTTTTGCTCAATTAACTTATGCCAATAACTTGCAAGAAAGCACAATATGAGTGAACTTGAGAGAACCGAGCGCCCTCACCCAAAAACCCGTCCCGCATGAATACCCAGCCCTTGCGCGACTGCATCCATTGAGCGGTGTTGCACTAAATTCGCATTTGGAAAAACATCAGACACTGTTTTAATCAAAACGGGCGTGCTTGATGCACCGCCTGTTAACATGATGGTGTCTATTTGCTCAGCGCTTATGTTGGCAGCAGTTGTCACTTCCTTGAGTGCGACAGAAATTTTATCCATGATATTTTCAACACTCGTCTCAAAATCATGGCGAGATATATTCGTGTTTAAACCTGTTTCGATAAAGCCTAGATTAAGGGTCTGTTCATCTGCATCACTCAGTCCAATTTTTGCAGCTTCAACCGTTGCGCAAATTTGGTGGGCTAATCGCTCTTCCATCACATCGACCAACCGCTGTAAAAGTGGCTTATCAAGCGATTGTCGAAGTAAGTCTTCTGCTAGGCGTATGTTTTTTTGGCTCATAAGCAAAAATAATTTTGTGCCATGTTGATAAATCAATAAACAAACTAGGCGGCACTTCTGAAATCGTATTGCCAAAATCTGATTTGAGCTTGCTTTCATAGCCAAGTAGTTTCATTGCAGAGATTAAATTAAGTTGCACGTCTAAATTCGTGCCACCAATCCGCACGCCCCAATTAGCCAGCACATCATCTTTTCTGTTCAAGGTTTTATCTGCATCAGGTCTACACCTAATCACAGAGAAATCTGACGTACCCCCACCGATATCAACCACCAGCACAATCTGCTCTTTTTCTATCGTACGTTCATAACTTAACGCCGCAGCGATGGGTTCATATTGAAACTCTATATTCTTAAAACCAACATCTTGAGCAATCGAAGTTAGCCTTGAAAGTGCAGTTTCATTTATCGCATCACCAGACCCAACAAACTGCACGGGCCTACCTAGTACAACACTATCAATGTCACTTTGCGTAACAACTTCAGCTGAGTTTTTCAGATGCGAAATAATATACCCAATGGCTTCATTGAACTTTACAATCTTGCGGCCAGCTCTGGTTTGCATATCATACGTCGCAGATCCAAGCAGGCTTTTTAACCCGCGCAACAACCGTCCTTCTCCGTAAGCCACATATTCAGAAATAGCCTCACGCCCCAGCAACATATCTCCGCCATCAAATGGATAATAAAGCGCACTAGGCGTTGTTTTATTACCTTGCTCAAGCTCAACCAACTCATAGCCAGCCTCATGCCTGACGCTAATGGCTGAATTAGACGTACCAAAATCTATACCGCAATGTTTCAAAGGTTATTCCCAGCCGTAATTAAAGCTAACGCTAATGCGTTCTTCTTCAGCCATATTCATCGGCACTTCATGGCGTAACCAGCTTTCCCAAAGTAAAACGTCGCCCACATCAGGTTCGACATAGATAAAACTGCGCATCTCATCACGTGCTTTAACCTTGCGCGGTGGTGCTGCCATCATCATCGCGTGGCGCGGGTCTTCAAATTTGATCGCACTAGCGCCTTTAGGCATGGCGACATAAGTCGTTCCGCTGATGACGCTATGAGGATGCAAATGAGAGGTGTGAATACAGCCCTCAGGCAAAATGTTAATCCACATAGAATCCAACTTTAGCTTCTTGCCATCTAAATTAAATTCCAGATCCTTGGCAAATTCGGCCACATGTTTATCAATTGATTTCACCAGCGCTTTAAAGATCGAAAACCGCCAGCTAAGGTCAGCCAAAGAAGCATAGCTCGTATAGCCTGGAAAATCGTTTTTCTCACACCAATCCTGCCCCGCTTCATCATCTTCTGAGATAGACAAGCAGGTAGTTTCAAGTTCATCAACATTAATCGCCTTGCCTAATTCAGACAGGCGAGCACGATAAAGACGGGTAACGAATAAAGAATCAATTTTTGACATGAAGCTTCATAACCCAACATGCATGAGAGTGCGAGAGGGATATTAATAGTTCAAAGTAATTTTTCAGATCTATTTAGAGCAATGAAAGCACTGCATCTGCAAACACCCTAGGAGCTTCTTGAGGATAATTATGCCCAACACCCTTAGTGACGATCCGTTTATATTTTCCTGTGAAATATGATCGATCAAAATCTTCAACTGAAGGTGGATCAACCCCATCATCGCCACCTTGCAAAACAACTGTAGGCACAGAAATATGGGGTTGCTCAGCTAGCTTATTTTCAATTTCATCAAGCTTTGGATCACCATCCAAACCACCAAAACGATGTCGGTAAGAGTGAATTACGATGTCAACAAAATCTGGGTTTGCAAAGGACTTCGCAGTTTCATTATAGGTTGCTTCATCAAAGCCCCATGTCGGCGACCAGATTTCCCATATGTGTCGGCACAACTCTTTACGATTTTGGGTAAGACCTGCCTCACCGCGACGAGTATGAAAATAATACATGTACCAATACCGCATCTCTTCATCGGCAGGTGCAGGCATCCAAGCGTTTGGAATATTCTGTATATTATATCCCTTCCCGCAGCTAACCAAACCTTTAACCCGATCAGGCCATAATGTAGCGACAATACAGGCAGCCCGCCCGCCCCAATCGTAACCACCTAATACAGCTTTAGAGATAGAAAGCGCATCCATAAAAGAGATAAGATCCTGCGCAAGTGCTGCCTGTTCCCAGATCGAAAAGTATCGCTATTGAAAAACTTTGTTGGGCCATAACCTCGCAAATAGGGCACAAAACAAAGCATTTTATTGAGTGCTAAATACTCAGCGACATCATCATATGCTCTTGCATCATAGGGAAAACCATGAAGGAGAATGACGGGGCGACCATCTAAAGGGCCATATTCGTAATATGCAATTTCGAGCTCGCCTATGTTCACGGTCTTCATTTAATTTTCCTAAAGCATTTGTTATCAAGAATAAATTTCATCTATTGCTTATTGTAGCATCAGGCTATTATGTCACTTTCATAAAGTACACTCTCCAACACAAAAATATCATTGGAACGTTCTTGGCTACATACTCCTCAAACAACGCACGTGCTAATTTTATCGGCAGCCTATGGATGGTGCTTGCCATGGCAACTTTTGCGGTTGAGGATATGTTTTTAAAAGCAGCCTCCCAAACACTTCCAGTTGGGCAAGTGCTCATTATTTTTGGCATTGCAGGGACAATTATTTTTGCCCTGATTACCAAATATAACAATAAAAAACTTTACTCCCCCGAAGTCACATCAAAGCCAATGAGGTTCCGCGTTATATTTGAAACAGTCGGACGTTTATTTTATATTTTAGCCCTTGCATTAACTCCCCTATCCTCAGCAACCGCAATCTTGCAAGCAACGCCAATTGTCGTGGTGGCAGGCGCTGCTTTGATCTTTAAAGAAAAAGTAGGATGGAGAAGATGGGCTGCAATTTTCATAGGACTACTGGGTGTTCTTATCGTATTACAACCAGGAACAGACAGTTTTTCTATCCTTTCAATCCTAGCTGTAATCGGCATGTTAGGCCTAGCTGGGCGTGACCTTGCAAGCCGTGCAGCACCTTCGTCCCTTAGTTCTTCTATCCTAGGCTTTTATGGATTTTTATGCGTCATTGTATCAGGTGCTTTATTTTCTCTATGGGATGGCAAAAGTTTTATCTTTCCTGATTTAATTACCTCACTCTATTTGCTGGGAGCAGTCTCATTCGGAGTGATTGCTTATACTAGCCTTATGAAAGCAATGAGAACCGGTGAAGTCTCTGCTGTAACGCCATTCAGATATACTCGACTTTTATTTGGCGTCTCAATCGGCATTTTATTATTCAATGAAAAACTTAGCCTAGCAATGATAGTCGGTTGCGCACTCATCGTTTTATCAGGACTGTTTATTATGTGGCGAGGCAAGAAAGTGGCGGTTTAGGAAGTAATATTACTAACTGCGAGTATGTGCTAGAAGTGACCAAGTTTAGATATGGCCTAATGTCTGCTTTAAACCGAGTTTCCGAGTTATAGTTATATCATTTGAAGCTTTTATACGTGGCTAAAGCACCCAATGAGGAATAAAATAACGAGCCAACTAAACAACCATAGTTTAGCCACCCGATATGATTTTCGTCTGTCCAAAACCAAAGCAAAGCAAACATCGCACCCAATATAAAAAACACAATTGGACGGGAATATCCTCTGGCATTAGTCATAAATTGATTGAGAGGATGCATATCCTTAATTCCTACTAACAAATGAATTGCATCTTGTTGAACTGAGATCGCATGTTTGCAACTTCTGTAGCGAGCAACTTTGGGTCATTTGTAGAAAGTCCTCTTGCAATTAAGTCTGCGAGTGTCTTTGTATGCTCTTCTGTTACACCCCAACGCACAAGCTCTGGTGTACCAATCCGTAATCCGTTCAGATCACCTTCAACTGGGTCAATAGGGAGACCAATTCCACATGCAAGTAATCCTGACTGTCGTAGCGTTTTGGATGCTGTCTGACCACCTACAAATGTGGCGGATTCAATGGCAAACTGGTGTGAAGATGTAAAATTACGATCCTTAGCAAACACAGGGACACCAATCGAATCTAGTTCCTTAGCAAGACTTTTTGATACATCCACCATTAATTTAGCATAAGCTGCGCCATGCACTTTCCAATCCAGCATTTAATGGCTAAGGCCGCTGATTTTGCCGCATCGAAATTCGCCGTCATTCCAGGAAAGGCTACTGCATCCAGACGCTCTGCGAGATTAGCCTCACATGTCACAATAAGACCGCCAGCCGGCCCTGCTAAACTCTTATATGTACTCATTGTCATGATATGAGCGCCTTCTTTTAGCGGGTTTGGCCATGCTTCACCTGCAATAATGCCGCATTGATGAGCTGCATCAAAAAGCACTTTTGCAGCAACTTCATCAGCAATCGAGCGAATTTCGCCAACCGGATGCGGAAATAGATTTAAACTGCCTCCAATTGTAATGAGCTTTGGCTTTACATTTTTTGCTAGCTTACATAATGCCTCCACATCAATCGTATAACCGTCTGCATTGACAGGCGCTTCGTGAATTTACAGTCCGTATAGCCCAGCGCATCCTGATTGATGATGCGTAACATGCCCTCCAATGGAGGCAGGAGGGACAATGATCGCATCACCTGGCTGGCAAGTTGCCATGAATGCATATAGATTTGACAAGGCACCAGATGCTACTCGAATTTCTGCATATTTTGCATGAAATACTTCCGCACAAAGTTCTGCACAAATCACTTCAATTTCTTCGATTGCCTCAAGACCCATCTCATATTTGTCTCCCGGATATCCAAGAGATGGCCGTGACCCTAATCCTGATGCCAACGCTCTTTCAGCTTTTGGGTTCATTACATTTGTTGCAGGATTTAAGTTGAAGCATTCATCCTCGTGAATTTCACGGTTACGCGTTATTAATCCATCAATACGACCTGCTGTTTTGATTGCATCCGACCTAGCAGTATCAGCAGCAATATTGTGAATATAGGTTTCGCACTTTTGTGGTACCCATGTGCGGTTTTCCAAAGCTGTCATATCAATCTCCTTTTGTTATCGCTTGAAGAAAACAAACAGTGGTGGATATTGCAAACTAGATTTGCTATAAATTAGGCGTAGAAATTCTATGGGTAATTATGTCTATATCTCCACCACGACCAAAAATGCCGTCCTTAAATGCATTGAGAGCATTCGAAGCAGTAGCAAGGTTGACAAGCATTTCAGCCGCAGCGGATGAACTTTGCGTAACACCAGCAGCAGTGGCACAACATTTGAAATCATTGGAAGCTTGGGCAGGTGAAAAACTTTTGAAACGTAATCCACAGGGTGTAGAGCTGCCCTCCTTGGTGCCAGTGTTCATACAGATTTCAACCTAGCGTTCGATCAGCTTGGCGAGGCTGTCCAAAAACTTAGAACCAGTGCAGCACCATTTGAAGTTCGTATTGCTGCCTTACCGAGTGTCGCTCAACTTTGGCTATCACCCCGATTGCCAGAAATACGTGCAACGATGCCAGATGCATCAATTTCAGTGAGCGCACTAGAACAAAAACCTAATCTAATTCGTGAGCCATTTGATTTGGCAATATTTTATCAAACAGGAGAAGTTTTAAGTAATACGACCATCATTAGTCGGGATGCTATATTTCCTGTCGCGTCACCAGCAGTGGCGAGACGAGTACACGCGCTAAGTGATTTGAAAAATGAAGTTTTTCTTCATGATCTAACTTGGAAAGATGATTGGAAAACATGGCTTTCAGAAATAGCCTCACATGAAAACCTCAACAAGAGTGGGCCTGAATTTACGCTTTACTCTCTTGCGTTGGAGGAATGCAAAAACGGAGCCGGAATTCTGATTGGCCATGAAAATCTAGTCAGAAAGCAGATTGATGCCGGAAGCCTTGTTGCTGTATGTTATGAAAAAGTATACCTGCCGCGAAATCTAACAATAACAACCATGAAACCACTACAAAAAAACTCAATCCTTCATACCGTGGTCGAAAAACTTTTGGCAATAAATTGAGCATTCAAATATGCCATAAATTACCAATAAACGGAATGCCATAAACGGGGTATGCGTCTCGACACGTTCTAACTGTTAAGTCAGCATAGCCGTCGTTCAGTTCAGACCCCCCTATGACTACTCTGGGTCAGCAGCAGCTATTCCCTGCTCACCAAGGCAAAACTTCATCCAACCTTGGCCCAAGCCTTAACGGCTTGATCGACAATGCCAATCCAGTTTTATCATCAATCTCGATACCCACGCCTGAAAGCGTTGCTTCACCGGTTGCTGGCTCGAAACGATTTTTATTCATTTTTGTCGTAAAGCGATTGATCGGCTCTTCTTTTTCCATGCCGAGTGACGAGTCATAATCGCCGCACATGCCTGCGTCTGACATATAGGCCGTACCGCCGTTTAAGATTTGATAATCAGCCGTTGGCACATGGGTATGTGTTCCAACGACAGCAGAAACTTTACCATCGACAAAATGCGCAAAGCATTGTTTTTCAGATGTGGCTTCCGCGTGAAAATCAATAAAGATAGCATCGACTGCCCCACCCATTTCTGCGCCTTCCAGATGTTTTTCAACACTGGTAAAAGGGCAATCCAAATCAGGATGCATGAAGACGCGACCCATGATATTCATCACCATGATACGCGCGCCATTTTTTGCCTCATAGACAAAAGCACCGCGCCCAGCAGTACCGGCAGGGAAATTTGCAGGGCGTAAAAAACGATCTTCGCGGTCAGCTAAACCAATGGCTTCTTTTTGGTCCCAAACATGATTACCCGTGGTCACAACATCGGCGCCCGCATCAAGCGTAGCCTGATAAATCTTTTCTGTGATACCAAAACCATTGGCTGCATTCTCGCCGTTGACGATAACGAAATCTGCCTTTTGGCTCTCTACAAGCCCAGGTAATTTATCGTAAACCGCCTCACGGCCAACTTTGCCAACCATATCACCCAAAAAAAGAAGTCTCATATTAAATACCTTTTGCAGGATAAAACCCACTCTCAGTGAGCATGGCATCCAGCGGTTGGTCATGTGGTTCAACAGGAACGCGCTCTTCATGCTGACAATCAAATGCCATACCAATTAACCGAGGCTTGATACCCTTATCGATAATCTTGGAAATGGCACGGTCATAATGACCTGCCCCATAGCCAATGCGTCCGCCATGATGATCAAAAACAGATAACGGCATAATCAAAAGCGAAGGATCAAGCACTTCCGCATCTTCACTTGGCCCACACGTACCAAAACCCGTATCAACAAGCTCTGCACCCCGCACTAACTCACGAAATACAATCGTGGTCTTGTCTTGGACAATGGGCAAACATAATCTTGCGCCTAGTTTGCGAAACTCATCCATCAAAGGTCGTGGGTCAATTTCTGATCTTATCGGAAAAAAGCCCGAGATAACCGTACCCGCATCAAACTCAATATGCTTTTCGCCGTGCGCAGTTGCCTCAAGTGATTTTTCAATACGAACATCGCCAGGTAGCGCATCACGCCTCGCCAATGAAACATTACGAAGCTTTGCTTTATGTTCTTGACAATCCATGGAGAGTTCTTCGGCTTAAATTTATAAAGTAGCGCACCACCACGGCCGGTAGACAGTCGACAATCCGGGAAACCTACTATGTAGGTGGGCGCCGTATGAAAAGACCCACGAGCCTAATCAGGAACAGCTCCCTAAGGAATGCGTAAGGCCCCAGGAATAAGTATGTCTTATCGAACCAAGCAGTAGCGCTGAACTCTATATAGGCTTGGGTAAGACGAATGTCATTAGGTAATTCATTTAACTAGCACTACCTGCCAATTTTAAACTCAATTGTTCAATTTTCTTGGCAGCGTCAGTGATACCTTTTGCTAGATCATCATCGCCAGCTTGTTTTTCACGCGAAGCAATTGTTTTACTCTCTTTGACTTTAGTAAGTTCTGCTTCAAGCTTGGATAGCTTTTCTTCAAGCTCATCAATTTTATCCGTAACCATAACGCCAGCCATCACGGTCAAGCGCTGATCACCAATCTCACCAAAAGATCCTTTTAATTGATCCACATAACCATCAAACTTTGCTGCAAGCGCAAGAAGATGGTCTTCTTGCCCTTCATCACAAGCCATTCGGTAATTTTTACCGTTGATGGTTACATTTACGCTTGGCAATTGCCTAACTCCTAAATCTGCTTTTGTTCAACGACACCACGTATTGATTCCATGGCATCAACAAGGCGGCGAGAGACTTCCTTGTTAACATGTTCAAGCTGTTGAGCGCGTTCTTGAGCCGAATCAAGTGATTCAGCTAATCGGGCACGATCTGAGCCCATACGTTGAACTTCAGCCTCTGCATCACCGAGTACAGACTCACGTTCTACTCTAGCATCAACAGCTTTATCTAAACGATCCAGGGCAGAATTCAGCTTTGAAAACGCATCAGCAAGCGGATTATTATCGGGCATCTGTACTCATTACCTTTACTAATTAATCCAGAAATCTAACAAAATCAGACATCTGCAAGAAAATCACCCCAATACCCATGCTCAATAAGTTACGAATCATCGCCATCACAAGCACTTAGGCGATTATTATTAGGCAATACTCGAAGTAAACGTCAATCATAGATTATGGTTACCCCCAGACGAACTATTCACATATTGCTATAATAATTGATATTTTGCCCCCAAGTAGCCCACTTGGCTCCATTGACTCTTACGCCGCAAATGCTAAGTGTTCGCCCGAGCTAGGTAATGCCTTCTTTTGCCTTTAAATTGGGTACTAAATTACCATCCCTGACATTCTTATCCTGCGAGATAGCATGAACAAGAAGAATTCCTCTAACGATATGGCAAACGCCATTCGTTTTCTCTCAATCGACGCAGTACAAGCAGCAAACTCAGGCCACCCTGGCCTTCCAATGGGCGCAGCTGACATTGTTACTGTATTATTCACGAAATACATGAGTTTTGATGCGAAACATCCGCATTGGCCAGACAGAGACCGTTTTGTCTTATCTGCAGGCCACGGCTCAATGTTGCTTTATTCCCTGCTTTATCTTTTGGGATATGAAGACATCGACATTGATCAGATCAAAAACTTCCGCCAACTCGGCTCAAAAACTGCCGGCCACCCAGAATATGGCCATGCGGCTGGTATCGAGACCACAACTGGCCCATTGGGTCAGGGTATTGGTAATGCAGTAGGTATGGCAATTGCTGAGCGTAAAATGAACGCCGATTTTGGTGATGATTTAAGCAACCACTTCACATATTGCCTAGCAGGCGACGGATGTTTAATGGAAGGCATCAGCCAAGAAGCGATTACACTTGCTGGTCATCTGAAACTCAATAAGTTGATTGTTTTCTGGGATAACAACTCTATCTCAATCGACGGCCCAATCTCGATGACAGACTCAACAGACCAGATTGCACGTTTTAAAGCATCTGGCTGGAATACCATTCACATCGATGGTCATAACCATGATGAAATTGGCGAAGCTATCGAAAAAGCTCATAAGAGCGACAAGCCGACAATGATTTCATGTAAAACAACCATTGGTTTTGGCTCACCAAATGTTTCTGGTAAATCAAAAGCACATGGCGCTCCTTTGGGGGATGAAGAAATTGCTCTCACGAGAAAAGCTCTGGGTTGGGAAGCTGAACCTTTCAAAGTACCTGCAGAAATTCTCGATGATTGGCGCATTGCTGGTCTTACGTGTTGCAAAGAACACAAGGCTTGGGAAAAACGCTACGAAGATATTGAGCCAGAACTTAAAGGTGAATTTGAACGCCGTATCCGCGGTGATGTTTCATCTGATCTTGGCGATGCTATTCTTAAAATGAAGAAGCAACTTGCCAAAGACAAACCGAAGATGGCAACACGCCAATCTTCTCAAGCTGTCCTAGAAGTAATCAATGGCGTTGTGCCAGAAACAGTTGGTGGCTCTGCTGATTTAACAGGTTCTAACAACACCAAAACCAGCCAAACGGAAATTTTATCAGCTGCTGATTACTCTGGTCGCTTTATCCATTACGGCATTCGCGAACACGGCATGGCCGCAGCTATGAACGGCATGGCGCTTCATGGTGGTTTAATACCATACTCAGGTGGCTTCTTGATCTTCTCAGATTATTGCCGCCCATCCATTCGTCTAGCAGCTCTTATGGGCATTCGTGTCATTCATGTTCTAACGCATGATTCCATCGGTCTTGGCGAAGATGGTCCAACACACCAACCTGTTGAGCACATGGCAGCGCTTCGTGCGATACCAAACCTATATGTATTCCGCCCAGCAGATACTGTTGAAACAGCAGAATGTTGGCAGATTGCAATGGAAGCACAAAAGACACCTAGTGCAATCGCACTAACGCGTCAGGGACTTCCTACAGTTCGCACTGAATTTACTGAAGACAACCTTTGTGCAAAAGGCGCTTATGAATTGTCAGAAGCGTCTAATGATGCAAGCGTAACAATCTTTGCCTCTGGCTCAGAAGTTGAATTGGCTTTAGCAGCACAAACTCAACTCGAAGAAGCAGGCACACCAACACGCGTTGTATCTGTTCCTTGTTTTGAATTATTCGAAGCTCAATCCAGTGATTATCAAAAATCAATCATTGGCGACGCACCTGTTAAGATTGCGGTTGAAGCTGCAATCAAACAAGGTTGGGAACGCTTCATTGGTTCAGATGGAACTTTCGTTGGCATGAACGGGTTTGGTGCATCTGCGCCAGCTTCGCAATTGTTCGAACATTTTGGCATAACGGCAGATGCGGTTGTAGAAGCTGCAAATGCAAAACTTGAAGACGCAAGCGAATAAGCTTCGCGTAAAATACTGGAGAAAACAAAATGACTTTAAAAGTCGGTATTAACGGATTTGGCCGAATTGGCCGTAATGTTCTTCGCGCAATTATGGAATCTGGTCGCACAGACATTCAAGTTGTTGCAATCAACGACCTTGGTCCAGTTGAAACAAACGCACACCTAATGCGTTACGATTCAGTGCATGGCAAATTTCCAGGCACTATGACGGTTAACGGTGACACAATGGATGTAGGCCAAGGTCCAATCCGCGTAACAGCTATTCGCGACCCAAAAGAACTCCCATGGTCAGATGTAGATATCGCAATGGAATGTACTGGTTTTTTCGCAAGCAAAGAAAAAGCTAGCCAACACCTTGAGAACGGTTCTAAGCGCGTTTTGATTTCTGCTCCAGGTGGTTCAGACATTCCAACAATCGTATATGGCGTGAACCACGACATCCTAACAAGCGATGATCTAGTTGTTTCAAACGCATCTTGTACAACAAACTGCTTGGCACCTGTTGCTTATGTCTTGAACAAAGCGTTCGGCATTGAAAAAGGCTATATGACAACAATCCACTCATATACAGGCGACCAACCAACATTGGACACAATGCACTCAGACCTTTACCGCGCACGTGCAGCGGCAATGTCTATGATTCCAACATCAACAGGCGCTGCAAAAGCAGTTGGCCTAGTGTTGCCAGATCTAGCTGGTAAGCTTGACGGTTCATCAATCCGCGTACCGACACCAAATGTATCTGTTGTGGATTTGAAATTCGTACCTAAGCGCGATGTAACTGTTGAGGAAGTAAATGGTGCGATTAAAGCAGCCGCAGAAGGCGAACTTAATGGCATCCTTGATTTTGTAACGCAGCCATTGGTTTCAATCGACTTCAATCACGACCCACATTCATCAAACTTTGCTCAAGATCAAACAACAGTGCTAGATGGCAATCTTGTTCGCATCCTAACTTGGTACGACAACGAGTGGGGTTTCTCAAACCGCATGTCAGATACAGCGGTTGCTATGGGTAAACTCATCTAGCTCAAGCTTAGATGGACACCATCACAATCTTTCTGGCCATCGCTTTGATTATCATCGCGGTGGCCTTTTTGCTTTCGTGGATGTTTCGCAAAAGCATTAGGCGCGATAAGCAGATTCAAAAGATGTATGAACAAAATGATGATGGATTAAGTTCAGGTATTGGAACTGGCGTTGGCATTGATAAAGCGGGCGAAGACTTTTAGCGCCGCCAGAAAATAAGCAACCTAAATACTAATTAACAAACAGCGCACTTAAGCACAGTTACGCCATCCTCTGTGGTCGTGCTCTCAATGATAGCTTCATCCGGTGCAACAATCACTTCTGGCGTTGTCGTAACTGGCGCAGCTGTTGGAGCAGGCGTTATGGGCTTTGCAACAATTGGTTTGGCACGAGTAACAACAGGCTTTGCAGAAACCGCTTCAGGTGACGCAAAAATATCATTGGTTGTAAAAGGTGTTTGAACATTTTGTGATACACTTTCCAGGCCGTATAAACGTGCAAATGCATTTTTGATGGAAAGTCTAATCATGTTTTTTTCAGCATTTTGCTTTGCTTCAGAACTCTCTAATAAGCCAGCTGAGACGTGATAATACGTTACAGGCAAAGCTCTATAAACTGCCCCAGATGCTTCTTCGCGCAATGTCGCTGTATATCGAATATACGTGCGGTCGCCCGAAGTAGCCGATGCTTTCGGATTGCGATAATTAAGTTCGGTCACTTCAATTTCTAGTGGGTAAATAGATCGTGCAGATTGCATCGTATCATTATAAACATTTGCAGTATTAGCACCTGCATTCTTCATTAACTTACGAACGCGGTTTGAATTTTCAATTCCGCCAGCCATATTGACGTAAACATCTGCAACCTGAAATTTAGCTGGTGCAAATGTTTGCGTAGTTTTAAAATTATTATTACTTGCACAACTAGACATAACAAAAAGTGCAGCAGAAAATATTACAGTATTTCGAATCATAATGGACCCCCATGACTTAAGGACACTTAATAAAATTTGTGGTTAACCAAGAGTTAAGTTTTTACCTAATCACTTGAGAAGATTGTGACTTCTGCTAAGTAACAAGCAGTAAATTCCTTATCAGTGAGAGATATCTTTTATGCCTAGTTTCAAAACCCTTGATGACGTCGAAGTTTCAGGCAAACGCGTTCTGGTCCGCGTCGATCTAAACGTCCCGATGGCAGACGGTCAGGTAACCGATGCAACCCGCATTCTGCGCATTTTACCTACAATCGGTGAGATTTCAGAAAAAGGCGGTAAAGTTATTCTACTAGCTCATTTTGGCCGCCCAAATGGTAAAATCAATCCGGAAATGTCACTAGCGCCCGTCGTCACGACACTTTCAGATATGATAGGTAAACCTGTTTCATTCTCAACCGATTGCATTGGTCCTATGGCGGAAGCTGCAATAAACCCGATGCATGATGGTGATGTGACTTTATTAGAAAACACACGCTTCCATGAAGGCGAAGAGAAAAACGACGATGCTTTTGCAGCTGATTTAGCAAAGAATGGCGATCTGTTCGTCTCTGATGCATTTTCAGCAAGTCACCGCGCGCATGCATCAACTGAAGGTGTAGCACGTCACATGAAAGCCGTTGCAGGTCGCACCATGCAAGCTGAACTTGAAGCCTTAGAAGCAGGCCTTGGCGAACCAGAACGCCCAGTTATTGCAATCGTAGGCGGTGCAAAAGTTTCAACTAAACTAGACCTACTTGGAAATCTTGTTGGCAAAGTTGATCGCTTGGTTATTGGCGGCGGCATGGCAAATACATTCCTTGCAGCACAAGGCGTAGATGTCGGTAAATCACTTTGCGAGCATGAGCTTGGTGACACTGCACGTGAAATTCTTGCAAAAGCTGAAAAAGAAAACTGCGAGATTATCTTACCAGAAGATGTTGTTGTAGCTGGTGAATTTGCCGCAAATGCTGCAAATGCAAACATACCAGTAACACAATGCCCAGCAGACAAAATGATCCTTGATGCAGGACAGATGACTGTTGAATACATCATTTCAAAAATCAAAACTTCAAAAACACTCATCTGGAATGGCCCATTGGGTGCTTTTGAAATTGAACCTTTTGATATCGCAACAGTTCTTGTCGCAAAAGCTGCCGGTAAACAAACACGCGAAGGCAATCTTGTATCTGTTGGTGGCGGCGGAGACACAGTCGCAGCACTAAACCACGCAGATGCCTCAAAAGATTTCACCTACGTTTCAACAGCAGGCGGAGCATTTCTTGAATGGATGGAAGGTAAAGACTTACCAGGCGTGAGCGTCTTAAAGGCTTAATTCTTCTCATTTGAAGGGCTGGAATTCATTAACCAGCCCTTTTAAAAAGCACTGAACAGTTTTCTGGGCTAATTGATTATTTTACCCATAGTCATTAAAGTAGCCAAAATTTTATAACACATTAATTCCAAGGAAAAATCATGAAACCAGGTGTTGTTACCGGAGCAGAATACACGGAACTAGTTGCAGCTTGTAAAGAAGGCAAATATGCAATGCCTGCTGTTAATATTTCTGGCACGAATACAATCAATGCAGTGATGGAAGCAGCGGCTCAAGCAAAGTCCGATGTAATTATCCAGCTATCAAATGGCGGCGCTGGGTTTTATGCAGGTAAAGGCATTCCATCAGCACATGACGGAATGGTAATGGGTGCAGTATCTGCAGCCCAACACGTGCATTACCTTGCAGAGCATTACGGCATTTGCGTTGTTCTACACACAGACCACGCAAACAGAAAATTACTCCCTTGGATTGATTCACTCATCGAACAAAATGCAAAATTTCATGCAGCAAACGGTAAGTCGCTTTTCTCAAGCCATATGCTTGATTTATCCGAAGAGCTACCAGAAGCAAACGTTGCAACTTGTAAAGAATACCTTCAGAAACTAGACAAACTAAACATCAGCCTTGAGATTGAACTCGGTGTCACTGGCGGTGAAGAGGATGGCGTTGGTTCTGACGATTTATCAGACTCTTCTAAGCTTTACACAACCCCGGAAGATGTTTGGTATGCATACCAAGAGCTGCAGGGCTTGGGTCATTTCTCAGTAGCTGCTGCATTCGGCAACGTCCACGGCGTTTATAAGCCGGGTAATGTAACACTACAGCCAAAGATTCTAAAAGCATGTCAGGATCATGTAGAAGCGCAATTGGGCGACGGCGTAAGCAACCCATGTGACTTTGTTTTCCACGGTGGTTCTGGTTCAGATGAAGCAGACATCAAAGAAGCAATTGGTTACGGCGTGTTCAAAATGAACATCGACACAGACACACAATTTGCGTTCTCTAACGGTGTGCATACAAACATGCAAAAAAACCCAACTGCTTATGAAAATCAGATTGATCCTGAAACAGGCAAGCCAAACAAATCAACTTACGATCCGAGAAAAGTTCTGCGCGCTGGCGAAGAAACAATGGTAAGCAGATTGCAAGAAGCTTTTGAAGTTCTTGGCAGCAAGGGCAATTCAATTGCTGGTGCTTAAAGCCTAAACAAATATAGATTATATTCAGCCCAGCAATTATGCTGGGCTTTTTTATTGGAAATGAAACGCGTGAAATCAGAACATTACGACACAATTATTCTAGGCGCAGGTGGGGCAGGCTTGATGTGTGCTGCAACCGCTGGCCAGCGCGGACGTAAGGTTTTGTTAGTCGATCATGCAGATAGCCCTGGCAAGAAAATTCTGATCTCTGGTGGCGGTCGGTGCAATTTCACCAATTCAAAAACCACTCACAAAAATTACCTCAGTAAAAACCCACATTTCGCTAAATCTGCGCTTGCTCGATACAAGCCGCAAGACTTCATCAAGCTTGTCGATCGCTATAATATTAACTGGCATGAAAAGACGCTCGGACAACTCTTCTGCGATGTCTCCGCTAAGCAAATTGTCTCCATGCTTTTGGATGAATGCGAAAAAGGCAAAGTCGATTTAAAACTAAACAAAGAGATTAAAAGCGTCTCGCACGCAGATGAAATTTTCACGGTTGAAACGAACAGCGGCACGTATCAAGCAAAGTCTTTGGTAATTGCAACAGGCGGGCCATCCATTCCCAAAATGGGCGCAACGGGATTTGCCTATGATCTAGCAAGACAATTCAAGATGAAAGTCGTTGAACCAAAGCCAGCGCTTGTCCCCTTTACTCTTGGCAAGGATGAGGCGCTGTTCACTGAGCTTTCAGGCATCGCAACAGATATAATCGCAAAATGCGGTAAGACACAATTTCAAGAAGCTTCTCTCTTCACCTATAAGGGGTTATCTGGCCCCGCCATTTTACAAATTTCATCTTATTGGAAACACGGCGAAGCAGTTTCAATCAACTTCATGCCAGAACAAAAACCAGGCTGGTTGATCGACTTCAAAGAAGCCCGCCCCAACATCAATTTCGAAACAGCTATCTCTCAGCAACTCCCAGATCGCCTTGCAGAGGTTTTATGCAAAAAACTTCCCGTTCAAAGTAATAAAGACTTAGGCGATTGCAAAAATGCACAGCTAACCCAATCAGAACAAATGCTGGCAAACTGGCAGTTTAACCCCAACGGAACAGAAGGCTTCGCAAAAGCAGAAGTAACCATCGGCGGCATCTCAACAGATGAGCTCTCTTCCAAAACCATGGAAAGCAAAAAGGTCAAAGGCCTATATGCAATTGGCGAAGCAGTAGATGTTACAGGCTGGCTAGGCGGCTATAATTTCCAATGGGCCTGGGCAAGCGCCGTTGTGGCTGGTGAGGTTGTTTAAGCGTAGGCATCTAGATAAGTGTGACGTCTACATTGTGCCAGAAGCGACTAAATCTAAAAATACTCTAAGGTCTGCTTAGAGTCCATTATAAGCTAGTTTGCTTCGAATATTGCATTCATTCTTGGACGGTCATAATCCAATAGCCACTCATCGAACTCATAATAGAGTGGTTCGATTGTTTTACGGTCACGTGCATGAACATCCATACCCCTATCGTCATAGACGTGTAGCAGCAAACCTGCATCGAAATCGACAAAATATGAAACAACTGGTGCTTTAGGGGTCGATTGCCATTTCATAAACAATTGATGTCCATATAAGTGTGTCTCGCATTAACATGTCGCTAAGATCAACAGCACGCCAGTTAAGTTGAATACTTTCTTCATCGTCAGGATCAAAAGGGGCTGACCAGCTACACCAGGGAACTTCAGACTGAAAACCCAAGGATTTTAGTGAGCTAAATGGATCAGCACTTGGTGCATATAGGTCGTTATGAGATTCTGCACATGCAGATAATACTGCTGTGATAAGCGTCGATTGCGAAAACAATTTGTTTGCAACAGTTTGAGCTCTGCTAAAAGCTTGAATAAATCTTGGAACAGGTTGCTTTGTGTTTCTTAATATTTCTCCACCTAATTCAAAACGAAGCCAGTATGGGCTTGCACGAAATGCTTTATCCCAATTAACGCCAAGAACTTCTGAAAGCATATGAAACCACTCAATCTATTAACTTTCTATTAACTTTAATATTTCTACGAATTTTAAAACTTGCGTTCTTTCTCGACATTGTAACAAATAAATAAAAATACATTGCATAGCAATGTCCGTTAAAGTTTATAATTGACACAAGGTATCGAAAACTAAATTACCGCTTTGGATCAGCAACAGCCATTAGCCAACATTTCCCAAAACCAAAAACAGACACATATCCATTTCTCTGCTATCTTGTATAACACTGTCCGTAAGCAAATTTATTTTGTGATTATCAAAGCAAGGTTCATAAGGTGCCCCAGAAATTCCAACGTAATGGTATTTTGGTTTTATGCGCAGGCATGATTTTGATGTTGATACTGGGTTCAATTCATTCGTTTTCTGTGTTTCTAGAGCCTTTGGAAAATTCCTTTCACGCATCACGGTCAATGGTTAGTGCGACCTATTCCCTAGCACTTGGTTTTCTAACATTAAGCGTCTTGTTTGGCCATCACATTTACGCACGTTTACGCCCGCCATTGCTTGTGGCATTTATCTGTATTCTTGGGGCAACAGGCTGTGCGTTAGCGAGTGCTGCAAGCAGCCTACCAATCGTCTGGCTGGAATACAGTTTGTTGTTTGGAGTTGCCAACGGCCTTGGATATGGATTTACCTTGCAAATATCAGCTCAGGCAAATCCGCAATGGAAGGGGCTTGCCATGGGCATCATTACCGCCTGCTATGCCCTTGGCGCAGTTATCTCACCACTATTTTTCAATATGCTTCTAACCAACAATGGCTTTGCTGGTGCAATGCAAGGACTAGCGATCTGTCTTGTCTTAGTTATTCCAATTTGCTGCGGACTATTGGCGATGGCAAATACAAAACTAAAGCTTACATCCCCTTTAGAGAATGAAGATAATTCCTCTCATAAAATTCTCATCATCAAACTTTGGATTGGCTATGGAACAGCAGTTGCCGCTGGTTTGATAGCAATAGGTCATGCAACGGGGATTACTCGTGCAAGTGGTCTTGATGACCAGCGAGTATTACTAGCACCTATTATAATTGCGATCTTTAATATGGTCGGTAGTCTCATGGGCGGCAACCTTGCAGACAAGCTACCCATCAAACAGGTTCTTATAATATTCCCTACCCTTTCAAGTGTCGGTCTTTTCTTGCTAGCATTCTTTGACAGCGGATTATTGGTTTTGTCTTGCCTTGCAATCATTGGATTTTCTTATGGTGCAATCATTGCAGCATACCCGGCGGTTGTAGGAGCACTTTTTGGTTCTGCAGATGGCATAAAAATTTATGGCCGTATTTTTACGGCATAGGGCATTGCAGGGTTAATAGGCCCTATACTTGCCGGTTATCTATACGAATTGTCAGGCAATTATCAACTGGCACTCATGATAGCTGGCTGCACAGGATTAGCTTCACTACTAACGGTTTGGACGATACCCTCTCAGAAAGATACAAAAAGAGTTTATAACAGTTACTAATTGCATCATCTCTCCTACACAGATAACCCGCTTAAAATCGGGCAATTTGGCCTACCATCGCCCAGACAGGAATTTGCAAGGTGAGTTAGTTCGCTATGCAAGGATTGAAGCTCCGCCATTTTTTGCTCTATTTCAGCAATCCGTTGAAGTGTAATTTTTTTAACATCTCTACTTGAGCGCCCGTCATCTTGGTATAGACCCAACAGCTCTCTACATTCATCCACTGAAAAGCCAAAACTTCTTGCTCGCCTGACAAATACAAGTTTGCGAACTTCTGCTTCATCGTAAACACGATAGCCATTTTGAGACCTACCACTTGGCACAACCAAACCAATATCTGCGTAATAACGCACGGTTTTAGTTGGTAATTCCGCAGCTTTTGAAACAGCACCTATATTCATTTAATCACCTGCTTGACCTTCCAGTTAGTGGAAGCATTACAATGTCCTTGTCTATAGTCAATTGAAAGCATAAAAATGACGGCTCTATTACAATCAGTCAGCGGCATTAACTGGAGCTGCAAACACACTTGGAACCGTGCCTCCATCAATACATTATGGTGTCTTCTTGGTTGTTCAATTGGTGATATGGGAACAATTTTATTCTTTCAATTAACAGGCATTCCCTGGCCAACAATCGCGATCATGACGTTAGCAATTGTCAACGGGCTACTAACATCAATTCTATTAGAAACAATTATTTTATCGCGCCAAATGATTTTAAAACTCGCCTTTAAAACAGCAATTGGCATGTCTTTAATTTCCATGATCTCTATGGAAGTTGCGATGAACACGGTTGATGTATTTTTAACAGGTGGCGCAAAGCTGACCTGGTGGGTACTGCCATTTATGTTGTTCGCAGGTTTTATCACCCCACTCCCTTATAATTATTGGCGTCTCAAAGCATTGGGCAAAGCTTGCCATTAATTCTCATTTCACTTTGGAAGAAACCTATATGAAACCCCTATCAAGCCTGAAAACAGTTATCCTGATAGCTGCTCTTATCTTTAGTGGCTTAGCCTATGCACACTCTGGTGCTAAGGGCGTAATCAAACAACGCATGGATGCAATGAGCGATATTGCAAAGAATATGAAAATCATAGGAGCCATGATGAAGAACGGAGAGTTTAATGCTCTTACACTTTCTGCATCTGCATTGAATATCCAAAACCATGCGAACCAAATATCAGAACAATTCCCAACAGATTCGCTCGAAATGCCAAGTGAAGCTTTGCCAGCTATTTGGGTTGAGTGGGATGATTTTATTAAAATAGCAGACAAGCTTGGTAACGATGCTGGAAAGCTTGCAGGTATTGCAACGAGCTCCATGGACCAGAATGAGGTTAAAACTCAATTTCAACTCGCTGCAAAAAGTTGCAGTGGTTGTCATGAAAAATTCAGACTCAAAAAATAAATATTTTATTGACCTAAACGTAAAAGTTATTATTAAACGCTAATTATGGTTACACCTTCTGAAATACTCTTCTCATGGCTCGCATTGCCGGTTTACATCTTCCAAGGCTTGCGTGTGCGTAAACAATCAATGCGCATGGCACCCCCAGAACAAATTCCTTTTGTTGAGGTAAAAGGCAAAGGTAAGCCTTTAAACTTATTGTTTATAGGCGACTCATCAGTAGCAGGTGTTGGTGTTACTGATTTTAAAGAATGCGTAGCAGGTAGAACACCATATATTTTGGCGCAAAAAACTGGCCGCTCGATTACCATCCAATCTTTCGGAAACAACTCCGCAACTGCAGGAGAATTACGCGATTTGTAGTGCCTCATCTTGAGCAAGCAAGTTATGATTATATTATAATCAACGTTGGAACGAATGATTCAAAAAACTTCCATACGGCAAGCCGTTTTAAAAAAGAGTTTGGCGGGTTGTTATATGCGTTAAATTCAAATTCCCAGGTGCAAAAGTAATTTGGTCTGGCATAATTGACATTGAACAAATCCCGCTACTCCCCTCTCCGCTCAATAAAATCATAGGCATCCGTTCGCGCATTTTAAGAAAAATGGGTAGTGAGCTTTGCTATGAACGAGGTGCGTTATTTCCTGCTGCAAAGTGGAAACCTGTACGCGAAAATTTTTCAGAAGATGGCTTTCATGCATCAACCAAAGGTTACGATGAATGGGCCGAAGAGCTTGCTGAATACATTGCAGATTTGCAAAACCAGTAAACTATCGTTGCAATAGACTCGGCTTCATTTATTTGCTTAGACTTCCCCAAGACAAAATTGCCATGAAATACATGGCTGGAGGAAAAAAACATGACATCGAAATACGCTGAAACTTATCAAAGCTGGCAAAATGACCCTGAAGGTTTTTGGGCAGAAGCTGCTAAAGAAATTGATTGGTTTACACCAGCAACAAAAACTTTTGATGCAGATGAAGGCGTTTATGGCAGATGGTTCACAGGTGCGACCTGTAACACATGTTATAACTGTGTTGACCGTCATGTTGAAAATGGACGTGCGGACCAACCAGCTATCATCTATGACAGCCCAATCACTGACAGCAAAAGAACACTCACCTACCGTGATCTGCTAATTGAAACAATGGCTCTTGGTAATGTCATGAAAAGTCATGGCGTTGGCAAAGGTGATCGCGTCATCATCTATATGCCAATGATCCCTGAAGCAGCGGTTGCAATGCTTGCTTGTGCGCGTATCGGCGCTGTTCATTCAGTCGTATTTGGTGGTTTTGCAGCAGCAGAACTTGCAACACGCATTGATGATTCTGAACCAAAATTTATAATTTCAGCATCCTGCGGCATCGAGCCAAACCGCGTCGTTGAATATAAGCCTTTGCTAGACGAAGCAATTAGACTTTCAACTTCGAAACCAAAAGCAACACTAGTTCTGCAACGTGAGCAACAGTCATGCGATTTGGTTGAAGGACGTGATTTTGACTATGCAACTGAAATGGCAAATGCGCGCAAAGAAGCTGACACTTTACCTTGCGAACCAGTCTTAGCAACTGATCCTTTATACGTACTTTACACTTCAGGAACGACTGGCCAACCAAAAGGTGTTATTCGAGATAATGGCGGCAACATGGTTGCAATAAAATGGACCATGAAAGCAATCTACGATGTTGACCCAGGGCAAGTCTTTTGGGCAGCCTCGATGTGGGTTGGGTTGTTGGCCATTCATACATCGTTTATGGGCCACTGCTTCAAGGTGCCACGAGTATTCTGTTCGAAGGCAAACCAGTTGGTACACCAGATGCAGGAACTTTCTGGCGGGTCATAGAAGAACATAAAGTTGAAACTCTGTTCACAGCTCCAACGGCATTTAGAGCAATCAAAGGCCAAGATCCTGAAGGCGAGTTTATCAAGAAATACAACTTGTCACATTTTAGGAACTTGTTCTTAGCCGGCGAACGCGCTGACCCAACCACCATTCACTGGGCAGAAGATAAACTCGGCGTTCCAGTAATTGATCATTGGTGGCAAACAGAAACAGGCTGGACTATCGCAGGCAACCCAATGGGTCTTGGTCAACTTCCAGTTAAATATGGATCTCCTACCGTTCCAATGCCTGGTTACGCAATGGACGTCTTGGATGATGAAGGTAATCCGTTACCTGCTGGAGAACTCGGCAATATCGTTGTAAAGATGCCACTTCCACCCGGTTGTTTGCCAACGCTTTGGAATGCAGAAGAGCGCTTTAAGAGTGCATATCTAGATGAATTCAAAGGCTATTTTCAAACATCAGACGCAGGTTTCATCGATGAAGATGGCTATCTTTTCATAATGGCTCGCACAGACGACATTATTAACGTTGCAGGCCATAGGCTTTCAACGGGCGGCATGGAAGAAGTTGTAGCCACCCATAAAGATGTAGCTGAATGTGCCGTTGTTGGTATTGCAGATGGCATGAAAGGCCAAAGCCCTTGTGGTTTCTTGGTGCTTAATGCGGGCGTTGACCGTGACCACGACGACATTAAAAAAGAAGTCGTAAAATTGGTTCGCGAGAAAATTGGCCCAGTTGCAGCTTTCAAACAATCGCTTGTAGTAAAACGACTACCAAAGACTCGCTCTGGTAAAATCCTACGTTCAACCATGCAAAAAATTGCAGACGGTCTAGAATGGAAAATGCCTGCAACAATTGACGATCCTGCTATACTGGGCGAAATCAAAGAAGTTTTAGACCAGCAGAAAGCTTAATTGCATGACATTAGAAAATAAGATTGCAGTCATCACCGGTGGTTCACAAGGCATCGGTTATGCGATTGCTGAGCGGTTTTTAAGGGAAAAAGCAAAAGTTATCATTGCCGATATTGATGACAAAGCGGGTCAAAAAGCGGAACAAAAATTACGCAAGATTGGTACTGTTTCTTATGTCCACTGCAACGTCGCCGAACGTCTTGATGTTCATAATCTAATTGCGGGTGCAATTGATGAATATGGTCATATTGATGTGCTCGTTAACAATGCAGGCATTGTATCAGGTGGTGATTTTCTGGAGATCTCCGAAGAAGACTTCGACCACGTAATGTCCGTAAATCTAAAAGGTTCATTCCTTTGTTCACAAGCAGCAGCCAAACATATGGTCAAACACGTTGAAGAAGGCGGTAAACCAGGCAGCATTATTAATATGTCTTCCGTCAACGCAGTTTTTGCAATTGCGAACCAAGTTCCCTATTCAATTTCAAAAGGCGGTGTAAATCAACTCACAAAAGTTGCTTCGCTCTCATTGGCAAAATACGGCATTCGGGTAAATGCAATTGGGCCAGGCTCAATCATGACAAAAATGCTTGAAAGCGTTGCAAATGATCCAGAAGCTCAAGCACGCGTTCTATCCCGCACCCCAATGCGTAGAATCGGCGACCCATCAGAAATCGCCAGCATCGCAGCCTTCTTAGCATCTAACGATGCAAGCTATGTGACAGGTCAAACAATCTACGCAGACGGCGGACGTTTAGGCTTGAATTATACCGTTCCGCTGGATGATTAGAATATCCTGCGGTGCTGGGTTTTAGTTGATTGCACTAGTACGGAATTGACTAACCTTCAAAGGCGGGCGCAAATCGCACTTCGCCTCTAGCCAGCTTGGTTTTGAATGCAAGTGCTTGCACGTATTCTTTAGGAATCTCGCCATATGTAAGATCCCCCGAAGATTTGAAACCGAAACGACTATAAAAGATTGGATCACCTAGGAGGACACATCCGGAGGCATCAAGTGAGCGAAGCCTCTAATCCCTCCTCGATTAGCTGTGCGCCTATACCTGCGCGTTGCCGTTGTGGGTGAACCGAAATGGGGCCAAGGCCATACCATTGTCCCGCAGAACAGATATGATCACCGGAGAAAAAGCGACGTGACCAACGATCTCATCTTCGTCTATTGCGATAAGTGATAGGGTAAGGTCTCCACTCTTTCGAATGCCATCAACGATCTCAGGCTCCCTACCATCACTCATATCAACTGACATAAAGGCGAGCTTGGTCAGCTCATATATTGCTTCTTCGTCGCCAAGAATTTCATCACGTATCTTCATAAATAAAACAATAGCATCACTGCTCTCTTGCGCAAAGCTATTAACTAGACCCTCATCTAGTTGCTGTGTGTTAAGCAAAGCCAACATTCATGCACAGAAAAGTAACCGTGACTCTAGACTCAAAAAAAGCGTTAAAAATATAACTTAGCATTTTTTCCACAGCATAAACCAACACACAAAAAAGGGACGCAATTTGCATCCCTTCTTCATTCTTATATTCCAAATTATAGCCCTTTGCGTTTGCGTGGAATCACGCAAACGATAACAAAGTGCGACAAAACAAAGACTTAGCTTTCCTCGCTATCATCTTTCTTTTGGAAGTTAGCAAACACATCATCAGCACTGATTTTTTCTTCTTCAACAGGCGCTGGACGTGTTGTATCAATATTGTAATTCTGCGTTTCTTCTGCCGATTGAATTGTATCAACGCCTTCACCTTCAACAGGCTCTGGTTTAGCAGGTGCCCATTTTGCAGCTTTAGTAACTTCAGCATCCAAAGCAATCTGCGTACAAAGACCAAGCGTAACAGGATCCATTGGTTGCAAGTTTGCAGAGTTCCAATGTGTACGCTCTTTAATAGCGCCGATAGTTGTCTTGGTTGTACCAACAAGGCGGATAATCTGAGCATCTTTAAGCTCAGGATGACTACGAACAAGCCATAAAATAGCATTCGGGCGATCTTGGCGCTTTGATAATGGCGTATAACGTGGGCCTTTTTTCTTTAATGGCGGCACGATTACTTTTGAAACAGCAACCTTCAATTTATGATGAGGATTTTCTTGCGCTGCCTCTAGTTCATCACGGCTCAACTGGCCTCCTGTAATAGGGTCCATGCCTTTAATGCCTTGAGCACTTTCTCCATCAGCAATTGCCCTCACCTCTAAGGGATGCAGTGCACAGAATGTAGCAATCTGATCAAAAGTCAGCGATGTATTATCAACCAACCAAACAGCGGTTGCTTTGGGCATTAGTGGTGTAGCCATTTAAAATCTCCTCAAGTTAAACTTCCCCTGTGTGCCGGCCCGAGTTTTGGGTGGCTCCCTTGCGGGAAAGAGGATTACATTGTCATGAAAGTTAATTGCTTATACTCTTTTACAATGATGCTTGCAAACAAAATAAAGAAAGTGTGCCAAAATGAATGAGGAAGAAGATAAAGCTAAGAGAATTGCAAAATACACAATTGGCCAAGATCTTTCAGAACTCTCCATAGATGAAATTAGCGAGACCATTGAGGCTTTAGAAACAGAGATAAACCGGCTGAAAACAGCAAAATCAGAAAAAAGCGAGCATCTCTCAGCAGCAGCAGCTTTGTTCAAATCCTAGGTTAAAGCCCTGAAATAGCCATATCTCTAGCCGTTTTATGACTATTAACTAGAAATTAAGGTTTATAGGACATTAATGAAGTACCAGAATTTTTCTGGTGATCAGATTTAGATTTTTGATCAAATCTGATGCCTCCCTGTTAACTTTTCAGAGCCGTTCTTAACGGCTCTTTTTTTTGACCAAATTGCAAGCAAAATTTGGCACTATTTTTGCACCCTGTTGATATTAACCTAGTTCTAAACGTCTAGCTTTACGGCAAAACCTTTATAGATTAGGTTAAATTTTAGTAAAATACAGCAGGGATTAGTTGCGTGTCGAATACTGTAAACCTAGCCGAAAAGTTCGCTCATTCGGATAAATTCAAGAAATTATTTCAAGGCGGAATGTCTTTAGTTGAAGAGAGCGCTGCTTATCTTGATGGCCCAGGTCGCAATAATGCGAAAGGTCTTCCTCGTGCTTCTGCCATGCTTTATGGCTCAGAATCCATGCGCCTTACAACACGTCTCATGCAATTAGCCTCATGGTTATTACTTCAGCGCGCTGTAAACGAAGGCGAAATGTCCAGAGATCAAATTCTGGAAGAAAAAAAGAAAATCAAGCTAGAAGAACAAAATGATAGCTCGCAAAACCATGCTTGGAATGATTTACCTGTAGATTTTATTGAACTTGTAACGCGCTCTCTTGCTCTACAAAACCGCGTCATGACATTGGACGCAGAACTTTACGGTCACCAAGCACCCAAAGAAGAAGTGAAACACGTCAACGCAGTAAGTCAGCAAATTGATTTACTCTCAACAGCATTTGGTGCCACTCGGCAGTAGCGAGTTTCTAAAGTTCTTCACTAACAAATCCATACCAAATTCAGCCTTGACTTAGAGTTACTCTAAGCTGGTAACTTACCCTAAGTTTATAAAACTCAGGGAAAACCATGCTTATTTCAGAAGCTGCTCATAAATCCGGACTAAGTGTTCATACAATTAGGTTTTACGAAAAATCCAACCTGCTCCCACCAATAAACCGTGGGACAGATGGTCATCGACGTTTCTCACCTGAAAATATCGAGTGGCTAATTCTCCTTTCATCGCTAAGAGAAACAGGCATGTCACTAAAGCGAATGAAATACTTCGCTGACCTTTATAAACAAGGTAATAAGACCGTTTCTGAACGCAAAGAGGTATTACTAAAACATTCTCACAACCTAGAACTTCAAAAGGCATCCCTTAATAATTGCGCAAAAATTCTTGCCGCAAAATTACAGCTATACGAAAATATTTTGGAGGAAAAATAATGAAAATTATTATAGTCGGTTCTGAAGGTGACATAGGCAAAGCCGTTTACAATGAGCTCGGCAAGCGACATGAAATAATCACAGCAGGTCGCTCCAGTGGTGACATTTATGTCGATCTAACGAATAGAGCTTCAATTGATGCAATGTATGATAAAGCTGGAGAAGTTGATGCAGTTGTATCCGCTGCAGGTGACGTTCATTTTTGCTCACTATCTGAATACACCCAAGAAACTTTCATGTTGGGATTACAGTAAAAAGTCATGGGCCAGGTAAACCTTGTTTTAGCAGGCCTAAATAAAATAAAAGACCAAGGCTCGTTCACCTTAACAAGCGGCGTATTAGATCGAGATCCAATTAAAATGGGTTGCGGAGCAGCAACAGCAAATGCCGCCTTAAGCGGCTTCGTTACAAGTGCTGCAATCGAGATGCCACGTGATTTAAGAATTAATTTTGTCAGCCCTGGGCTACTTGTTGTTTCGGTTGAAAAATATGGAGAATGGTTTCCTGGTCATGAACCTGTATCAGCAAAGCGTGTTGGCCTTGCCTTCACAAAAAGCGTCGAAGGCGCCAACACTGGAAAGGTCATTATCGTTGAATAATGATAGTAACCTTTTCTAAAAACAATGGAAATTACCCCCTGACAACTGGCTATACTGAAATAAAGGTTTGGTTCTTTGCCTTAGCTTTAATCTATTGCTTGCTACATATTTAGGATAAGGCACACTTGATGGATATCGAAAAAAATGGATGGATAAACGGGTTTATTGGCGTTGCAATATTTAGTGCATCATTACCAGCAACACGTATTGCCGTTGCAGATTTCGACCCTTTGTTTCTAACTGTCATACGCGCAACAATCGCAGGTTTCCTTGCAGTCGCGCTTTTGACACTCATTCCTCAAAAACGCCCTACTAAAGATAATCTTCTATCCTTATTTATTGTTTCAATAGGCGTCGTTATCGGTTTTCCGCTCTTAACCGCGCTGGCGTTACAACATATTACATCAGCACACTCGGTTGTCTTTATTGGCCTGCTGCCGTTAGCCACAGCAATTTTTGGCGTACTACGTGCAGGCGATAGACCACGCCCCGCATTTTGGGTTTTCTCAATTCTAGGAAGTACACTTGTTGCAGGGTTTGCACTTACACAAGACTACTCAGGATCATGGATTGGTGACTTATATATGGTCGCTGCAATCATTGCTTGCGGGCTTGGGTATGCAGAAGGTGGTAAACTTTCTAGAACCTTAGGAGGATGGCAGGTAATCTCTTGGGCATTACTCCTATCGCTTCCTTTCATGTTACCGCTAGCTATTTATTTCATGCCACCAACATTTTCTAACATAGGAAAGCCAGCTTGGTTTGCACTCGCCTATGTATCATTATTCAGCATGTTAATTGGCTTTGTCTTTTGGTATCGCGGCCTTGCACAAGGCGGCGTTGCAACTGTTGGGCAACTCCAGCTCATACAACCGTTTCTAGGTCTGGCACTTTCAGCTCTATTACTTGGAGAAGAAATTACATTGGTAATGAGTTTAGTTTGCTTAGCTGTAATATTTTGCGTTGCAGGAGCAAAGAAGTTCGCAAAATAAATATCCCAAGGTCTGCTGCTGACCCAAGATGCCGTTCAATTTTTTTGATGCTGAACGGCAACTATGCGGACAAACTCGCCTTTTGCTCACGCCTCTATTGCTGACGCAGCTATTGCTTGCAGGTGCGGCACCGTGATCGCTGCTGCGCAGCGATTGTCGTCAGACCGGTCATTGACCGGCTTGGTTTTGGCCCGATTCGAGACTGTATTTTCGCCGCAGCCCATTCCGACAATCCAGACGCGGACAAACGGTGAGTTCTCTGCGACAGCACAAATGTCCACTTATAGCGCATAGTTGAACAAAGCCAGATCGCGGAGATAACCCGCCAGCTCGAGCCTTGCCCGGATCGCCCAGACCTGTTTTGGCAGCAATGGCCGTTTTTGACCGATGATCCGCCCCTTGTTCCAGGCTCTGCGTTTCGGGGTTGTTGCGGGAAGTTGGACTCTTGGCATAATTTGCCCTCCGATCAACCCTCCAAACGCAGTCACCAGCACCGTGCCGGCAATGGGATTGTACCGCCCTTGGCAATGTCGGGTTTCACAGGCATAGCTACTTCATCAGTGCTGCATCACGCGCGAATGTCCGGTTCTAGGAACATGTGATCCCACAAATTTTTCTGGTGAAAAGTATACTTTTCCCAGGCGCGATATTGTCAAATACAACAAACTGCGAATTAGTATCGAATTGGAACGTTGCAGAATCTTGATTGTGGCGAAGCCCCAACGACAAATTCAAGCAGCAAAGGGGATACCTATTGCGCTGGACAAAAACGTTGCAATTGCTTGATGTGCATTACGAAGGCGAAGTCGGAAAAGTTGTCACATCCGGGATTTACGACATCCCAGGAAAAACGATGACCGAAAAGATGGACTATATTAACAAGGTTGATGACACCCTGCGTCGGTTCGTTTGCCTTGAACCGCGCGGCGCGGTGAATCAAACTGTCAATCTGACGATACCTCCCTGTGACCCATCTGCGGATGCGGGATTTATCGTGCTGCAAGCGGATGAAGCACATCCCATGTCAGGTGCCAACACTATGTGCGTCGCAAATGCCTTGCTGGAAACAGGCATGATCGAAATGAAGGAACCCAAAACCGTGTTACGCCTTGAGGCGCCAGCAGGGATTGTGACCGCGACAGCTGAGTGTAAAGATGGCAAATGCGAACGTGTCTCGCTTGATATGATACCTTCTTTCGTCGACGCACTGGATCAAACCGTTACCACAAAAGAATGGGGCGAAGTTACTTTTGACATCACATTTGAAGGCGTTTTCTACGCAGTCGTTGACGTTGGACAACTGGGTATAAGTATCACCCCCGAACATACCGCTGATCTGGTCCGTGCAGGCATGGTCCTAAAAGAGGCTGCAAACGCCGCCTTTGATGTACAACACCCGGAAATTCCCTCCATTGATCACATCGCCTATGCTATATTTGTCGAAAGGCTGGATGCGAATACTGTGCGTACTTGCTGCACGCTTTGGCCAGGTCGCGTTGATCGATCCCCTTGCGGTACTGGCAGCTCCGCCATTTCCGCTATCCTTCACAAACGCGATGATCTTGCGGTCGGCGAAGAAATGACTACGGTTTCTATCATTGGCTCCAGATTCAGGGTCAGTCTGACAGGCGAGACGGAAGTTGATGGAAAAACCGCGGCTCTCCCGAACGTCAGCGGACGGTGCTGGACCTATGGCATGAGCCAACTTGCATTAGACCCTGACGATCCGTTCAAGGATGGCTTAGCACTTCCCGATGCTTGGGGACCAGAGGCGATGCATATCAAGTGGTAATGAATGCCAGTCGCGCGGACCGATGAAGCGATTGTATACTGCATCCAACCAGTTTCAAATTGGCACTAGCCGACATTTAACAAGGCACCCTGAAGGTCGGAAAAGTCCGCAACCTGTGAATTCCTACCGGAGACTTCGCTGCACGAGGCATGAACGACTGGTTTCGCCTCCGCATAGTAGCACCCGACATCGAGCACTTGCAGCGATTTTCGCGCTGCGTGCGTTCGCAGCGCGAAATAACAATGACTGCCTTGGGCTCATAACTGCCATTGGAACATTTCCCAACCTAGTCTGCTTCTGACCAATAGTTGTCCTTGATTAAAATAAAAATTTCCCATCAAAACTTTTCCCCGCTTTCCAAACTTCGCGCATACTTCTTTCATCAGCAAGATGCACAACGGTAGAACGCACAACCATCGTTTTATGTCTTGTTGAAAGCGGAGCGGCGGTAGCCATATCTATCACTTGGATTGATATTTTAATGTATCAAAGGGTGGCGGGACTTGGGTCGCTTACGGATGCGAAATCATCTAAGAGGCTTTGTTGAGATAGTGTGCCTGAGCAGCTCAACACTGACATCAAATCTCCGCGTGAGGGCTGAACGCCCAGCACATAGGGCTTTTTGAATGGTTATTCAGTCCTCGCAGTTGTGCTTTAGCGAAGCAAACCAAAGGTTTGTTCGCTAATAAATTATGTAACGCCGTTCAGAGGAATCGAACGAGTGAGGGTACAAACACGCACGTCATCATGGATAGGCAATTCGAAAAAAGATAATAAAAAACCCAGCACATCGGCTGGGTTTTCATATTCAAAAATGAATTCCTGGAAATTAGATACCAAGACCTTCATATTTTTTCTTAAAGCGAGCAACACGGCCACCACGGTCCATAAGTTGCTGATTGCCACCAGTCCATGCTGGGTGAGATGTAGGGTCAATATCAAGGTTCATTGTATCGCCTGCTGCACCCCAAGTTGTGCGTGTTTCGAATTCTGTTCCATCAGTCATAACGACTTTAATGGTGTGATAATCCGGATGAACATCTTTTTTCATGTTATCTCGTCCTGTATTTTACGTTGGCATGCGCTATTTACGCATTTTCACCAATCTAAACTTGAAATTTATTGTCTGACAATGAATATACCATAAGTATGCCACAGCCTTCGTTGGCGTTGGCTTACATCAAAATCGATTAAGAGACAAGTGTAGTTTAACCTCAATGACAACAGAATCTAAAAAGACCGATAAAAGATCCTCTTTGCATCCATTAGCAAAGCTTTTTCCATACATTCTAAAATACAAAATCCAAGTCGCTTTTGCACTTTACTTTCTACTTTTAGCGGCAGTTACCACACTGACACTACCAATGGCAGTTCGCCGTGTGATAGATAATGGATTTTCAGACAGCGACCCTGCTTTGGTGAATAATTATTTCTCAGTTCTAATCATGATCGCCGCTGTATTAGCGCTTGCTAGCTCTTGCCGGTATTATTTTGTCATCTGGATTGGCGAACGCATCGTTGCGGACCTTCGAAATGATGTCTTTGCAAATGTTACGCGCTTAAGCCCTGAATTTTTTGACAAATCACACTCAGGTGAAATCGTTTCTCGATTAACCGCAGATACAACACAAATCAAATCAGCTGTCGGGGCTACAGCCTCAATGGCACTGCGCAATAGCATTCTTGGCATCGGCGCCTTGATTATGATGGTCTACACATCACCGCGCCTATCATTAATCGTAATAGCCGCAATTCCGCTAATCGTCTTACCAATCGTCGGTTTCGGACGCAAAGTACGTAAGCGCTCTAGAGAAGCACAAGATACATTAGCTGATGCCACAGCATACGCATCAGAATCCATCTCTGCAGTTCGCACCATGCAGGCTTTCACCAACGGAAGCCTCGTCCGCAACAGGTTTTCAGGAGCTGTTGATTTTGCCTTTGATGCTGCTCGTCTTGCTATACGCACTCGGGCAATCCTAACTGGATTTGCAATATTTTTAATTTTTTCAAGCATCGTAGCCGTCCTTTGGATTGGTGCAAATGATGTACTTGCGGGAATTACAACCGGTGGAACACTGGGGCAGTTTTTGCTTTATGCTATGATAGCAGGCAGCGCGATGGGCGCGCTTTCGGAAGTCTGGGGAGAACTTTCACAAGCGGCAGGTTCAACAGAACGTTTGATTGAATTATTGGGCACAAAATCTGCGATCACAACTCCAACTAATCCAGTTGAACTTACAAGGCCAGCTAAGGGTCAAATCACATTCAAGGATGTATCCTTCAACTATCCAACAAGACCAGAACAACCCACCCTTGAAGGTCTTTCTATGGTAATTAAACCGGGCGAGACTTTAGCAATCGTTGGTCCTTCAGGGGCTGGGAAAAGCACACTCTTTGCGCTGCTCTTAAGGTTTTACGATCCGGCCAAAGGCGAAGTTAAACTTGATAACATCGATATAAAAAACCTAACCGAAGATGACTTCCGTTCACAAATTGCACTTGTACCACAAGACACCATGATCTTTGCATCAAGTGCGGCTGATAACATCTCTTATGGCAGACCAAATGCGACAAGAGATACTGTAATAGCTGCAGCAAAAGCCGCTAATGCACATGACTTCATTGAGAAAATGCCAGATGGTTATGAAACAATATTAGGTGAACGCGGCGTAACGCTCTCAGGGGGGCAGAGGCAACGCCTCGCAATCGCCAGAGCAATCCTTAAAGATGCGCCAGTATTGCTCCTAGATGAAGCAACAAGTGCTCTGGATGCTGAAAGCGAAAAGCTAGTCCAAGACGCGCTAGATCATCTCATGAAAGGTCGAACAACCCTCATCATCGCCCACCGCCTTGCAACCGTGCTAAAAGCAGACCGCATTCTTGTAATGGACGAAGGTAAAATCATAGAAGAAGGCACTCACAAAGCACTGACCAAGAAAAAAGGCGTTTATGCAAGGCTTGCTAAGTTGCAGTTTGGTGAGGGGTAAATCAAAGCTACAAGAAATAGATTCAAGACCAATCAAAACTTGTAGCGTAAGCTGAAAAATCAACGACAGATGAGATAGATACGGCGTGATTTGCGATTACCAATTCAACGTCCCGCTTAACTTTAAATTCTTTCACATTTCGAAAACCGCATAATTTTGATGAGCTCTCTGGAAGAATGCTAACGCCAAGACCATCTCTTATTAAGTCATTTATCCAGTCTTCTCTCTCAGAGTTAACAATAACATTCAGCTCCACGCCGCTGGCTTTAGTTAATTCTATAAAATCAGTTCTAAATTCGCAGTGAAGGCGATCAATATAGTTTTCTTCGACGATATCATATAGTGAAACGCTTTTCATGCTTTCAAAACGATGCCCTTTTGGAAAACCGATCCCCATATTTTCTGAATATAATGTGCTCCCAGTAAATCGATAATCTAACAGCTGAGCTCTTGCACAAAATACGCAATGCAATTTTCCCTGTAACAAAAGTTCTGGTATCATAGGTCCAGTCACATCATGCAATGTGAATCCAATATGGGGATATTGCTCGGTAAATCCTTTTAGGAATTTTGTAAATCGATCAGGATTAATTGTACACATTACCCCTATTTGCAAATTCTCTACACCGGTAGACAAAGCGGTTTTTGCTGCTTGCTTAGCAATCCAGCGAGACTCTTCAATCCGATCAAAATGAATACGCATTGTTTTGCCAAACTCTGTGAGCTCAACATCGCTTGTGTTTCGCACAAACAAATCACCCCCAGCGTGTCTTCGAGCTTCTTAATGGCTTTTGACAATGCAGGCTGTGAAACAGCACAAATATTTGCAGCATTTGTGAAGTTTAAATGTTCAGCAACCGCAAGAAAATACCTGACTTGATTAAATTCCATATGAAGTCTCTTTTATTTGTTTTGTTCAATCGCCTAATAACTAAAAGTAATAAAAGTTATAAGTAATTGATATTTCAGTATTTTTTCGAATTCCCCTATTATCGGCTTTGTAATGTTTTGTCAAAATCGCAAGTTCTTCAAAAGGAGGCACAATATGCGTAAATTAATATATAAAGCCGTCGTACTGGCAATCACAGCCACGACCGCTGTTACAGGTTACATTTCAATCAGCACTGCAGCAGATGGTATTGTTGAAGCAAAGTTTGCTAGTGATGGTAAAGTTCTAGCTCCAACTAACTGGAGAGAATGGGTTTTTATTGGCACGCCACTTACACCAAATGCCCTTAATGGTGGTGAAGCGCCATTCCCTGAGTTCCATAATGTGTATATCGAGCCAACTGCTTTTGCACATTGGGTAAAAACAGGTACATTCGCAAACGGTACACAGATTGCAAAAGAGCTTGTGCTTATTCGCAAAAATGACAACGACGAAGAAAATGGCTCAACTCAAGAAGTATCTGGCGTTGGTTATTTTCAAGGTGAGTTTCAGGGCTTGGAAGTAACAGTTAAAGACACTGTAAGATTTCCAGATGAGCCAGGAGGATGAGTCTATTACAGCTTCGGCCATCATGCACCACCATATGCTGAAACCGCCGCAGCTTTCCCAACAGATTCATGTAATGCGTGTCATGAAGGCAATGCAGCTGATGATTTTGTGTTCACACAATTCTATCCGATCCTAAGCGCTGCAAAGCCTAAGTAAGGTAAATTAGTCTTTCATAATGAAGACATTAGCCACATCCCCACGCTAGAATAAAATATCATTCTAGCATGGGGAATAACTAATAGTGGATGCTTGCCCAGCACTGTTCCACCAACACAATCATTCCAGATATTTTTCAATTAACGAACACACCTCTTTGTTGGAATGTTCTCTAACAAGATCATGTAATAACTTACCCTCATTATTAGCGATGCTTGTATCAGCGCCCTTCTCTAGTAATACCTGAGCAGCCTCTACTTGATTACTAAAAGCAGCATTGGCCAAAGGCGTCAGCCAATCCCCCTGACAAGGCTCATCTCCCGGCCTTATCTCAGAAAATCGCTGATTTAAAAGTAAGGGATTTTCTGAAAGAAGTTCTTCAATCTTTTCAGCTTTACCACGTGCGGCGGCAGTAAAAATATCCATCTCCACAGTTTCAAGCAGTGCAATTACTTCTTCATTCTCAGCATAAAGAGCAAAGCCAAGAGGCGTTTGAAAATGCCCTGTATCCCGAATTGTGGGATCGGCCCCAGCATCTAGCAAGAGCTGTATCATAGGCACATCTCCATGGAAGGCTGCTTGATGCAAAGCTGTATTATTACGCTCACTATTAATATCAAAACCCAGTGCAATCATCGTTTTCAAAGCCGACATATTGCCGTTTGTTGCCGCATCACACAGCATATCCCGCTGCTTTACCTTGGTAAGTAAATCAGGCGTGTTTTTAAGGATCATCTCAGCTCGTTCAGTTTGCCCTGCCAGACAAGCAACTTGGAAACTATCTTCTGGTGATAATTGTGCCTTCTTAGCACCTGCCGCAACAAGTAAATCAGCTATTTCAGATTGCCCAAATAGCATAGCCGTTTGATAAGGCGTCTTATCTTTAGTCCTAGTCTCGTAGGTATCATCAAGTTTTTCAAGATCAGCACCGTGTTCAATCAGCAATTTAACACGCTCTACAAAACCGCTTTTGATCGCTTGGATGAGAAACAAGTTTATCATCTTCATTCAAAAGCCAGTTATTTTTGTCTTTTGATGAAAGTCCGAATTCAAGCAACAATTCCAACCAAACATTGTCTGGATTGAAACAACGGTTATACACTACCTGACTGTCGTTTGGATTTGCACCGTGTTCAAGCATGGCGCGAGCAAATGCAAAACAATCTGGATGTTCAGGTTGATTTATAGGGCCACCTTCACCATGAGCAAAAATGCCAGTTAGAGCAGTGAACTTATATTGCCCGCCCCACATATAATATGCATCTGGATCAGCACCGCGTTCCAGTAGTGTCATCCCTGCATCAAATGTTGAAGAACCTGGTAAGCCGCCATAGGCTGCATACATAATTGGTTCCCAGTTAAAGAAACCGCCTTTTTGATTAATAAGCTTTGGATTTTGATCTAACCAAAAATTAATTTGCTGCACATCACCTATAGCAGCAGCCGTATAAATATTTTCTTTTTGTATATCTGGGTGTTTATTCAGTAGCTCTTGCGCTTGCGTAAAACGTTTGGGTCCAAAATTAGGCACCGCACCATAAGCGACAGTCACCAAATCAATAAATTGGCTAGCGAGTTGATCAGAACTAGGTGCTTCTAAGTTACCGTCCAAGATATGTTTCTTTAGTTTATTCCAGCTAGAGAACCCATAAGACCTAGCCATAACAAGTTGCGCTTGTTGTAGACTTATATCACTTGGATTACCAAAGTATGGCCCAACCATATTTAGTGCGTCTTGATCACCATTTTTACTGACTTAAGCAGCGTCTTTGCGCGTTTTGAAGGTTTTCTATATTTGGAGATACAGGGGGTGAGATGAACGTCATGATCAGCCTCCTTTCAATTCGTCCGGTATCCGCGTCCTCGGACCTGAAAAGAGGTTCGAATGATATTCTAAATAAATCAGGCGGGCTTAGCCCTTCTCGCGGATCGAATGCCTACTGAAAAGCAGCTCATAAATAGCACATTGTAGTTATGACTTGCAACACTAGCTTCCGCAGTGACTTAAAAGCAAAGGGTTTCAATAAACTGTCAATTACTGCTTCTAATTCAATTCGGTAGAATTTAGCCCTCTTTCAGCAGCTTAAAAAAAGCTCTAAGCGCCATGCTGCTTCGGTCTTCAATTTGAGTGCTGGTTAGCATCGGGTTCACACCTATGACCCTCTTGAATTGAAGGTCGCCGATCAAAAGACCGAGATAGCATTGAGTTAAGGTCTTCACACTATCCTGGTTTTGTGACTCAATTTTCATCACTAAACTCTCAAGAAGCGGCTGGATAACGTCACGACCTCCCATAGAAATTGTAACGCCAAGCTCTCCTGTTGGATCAGCCGCCGCCGCCCTGTTTAACAAAATCGCCCGCTCTCCCAATAACATTGTCAGTAATATCGGTGAAACTCGCGTGAGAGTCTCAATTGGATTTTCTTGTACTTCTATTGCCTCATCCAAAATGGCTTTTATATGAGCAGCATTATCACGCACCATAGCATCAAAGAGCCCGCGCTTATCCCCATACCAACGATACAAGGTTTCGTTAGAAGCCTTCGCCGCCTTGGATATACTGAGCATCGATGTGCCATCGTACCCTTTAACCGCTAGCAGCTTATAGGCCGCTTTAGTAATCGCCTCATGTCTAAGCTTCTTTTTCTCATCACGCATTATCGTATCCAAACTTCTCTTGACAATAACCGTACACTTCATTACGTAAATAGTAAATACGTAATGAAGTGTACGGAAACAAAGGAACAAACAATGCGAACTATCACTTTAATATTGGTTCTAACATCGTTGCTATTCAAGCAATGCAGGCATTGAATGGGTCAGTGCGTAATGGTGTTTTTGCGCCAGCTTTTTTTTTGGAACACCAATATTACTTGCTTTAACGGCAAGCGTGTTTTGGATTCAAAAATTTAAGAAAAGTGCTATTTTGTTCGCAGCTAGCTTTGCCGTATACTTTTTCTTTAGACTTATTCCGACAATGGTTGTTAACGTGCCTATGAATGAAGCCTTAGCAACAGTTAAAATCCCAAATGAAATTACGGCAGCTCAACAAATTTGGCTGGATTATTCGCCAACTTGGCAGTTTTGGAATCAATCCCGTACAATTGCTTCGAGCATATCATTTCTTATCGCGGTCTTTGGAGTTTTAAATCTTCCTTTGCAGGCACGCACCTGATAAATGAAAGGCAAAAAGTTTCATCTCCAAGGATGACTACACCGACGACCTCAACCACTACCTTTCTGTAAGCTTAAGTTCAATCCTGCGATTTTGTGACCGTGCTTCATCACTATCTTCTGCATTCAAAGGTTGAAACTCACCAAATCCAGCGGCAACCAATCGCTTAGCTGGGATGCCTTGAGATATAAAGAAACGCACAACTGATGTCGCACGATTAGAAGAAAGTTCCCAGTTATCACGAATACGCCCCGTACCAATTAGCGGCACGTTATCCGTATGCCCATCAACGCGCAAAACCCAATTGATATCATCTGGAATTTCTGAGCCAATTTGAATAAGCGCTTGAGCAACTTTAAGCATTTCTGCCTGTCCACCCGCATTAAGTTCTGCGCCCCCAGATGTAAACAAGACTTCTGATGGGAATACAAAGCGATCACCGACAATTCGAATATCAGACCTACCGCCAAGGATTTCACGCAAGCGACCAAAGAAGTCTGAACGATAACGATTTAACTCCTGAACTCTCTGCGCAAGGGCAACGTTTAAACGCTTGCCAAGATCAGCAATTTTGGTCTGGCTTTCACGACCTTGATTTTCTGAAGCATCAAGAGCATCTTCCAAAGATGCAATCTGCCGACGCAATGCAGAAATTTGCTGATTGAGTAATTCAACCTGACTAAGCGCACGTTTGCTCAATTGCTTTTCTTCATCAATCTGAGTAGAAAGCGCACCAATCTTTGCATCGGTTTCAGCAGTATTATTATTACCTTGCGAAAGAAGCGTCTCTAAACGTGACCGTTCACTTTCCGCAGAAGTAAGAGATGATTGAAGATTTGCAATTGAATCTTCTAAATCTTGGGCATTACCCTTCTCAAGCGCGAGCAGAGAAGTCAGCTCATTAATCTGCGAATTTAGTCTATTAAGTACTTCGTCCTTACCGCTAATCTCTTGACTCAATAAGAATTGCGCCAACACAAAAACCGAAAGTAAAAACATAATTGCAAGCAATAGTGTAGCCAAGGCATCAACGAAACCAGGCCAGTAATTGACACTTCTTTCGCGGTATCTGGAACGTACTGACGCCATTATTATTTCGACGCTTTCTCAAAGAAAGCGTTTAACTGACGTAACAACATCAAAGTATCTTTTTGCTGTTCTTCTTGTTGAGTTAATTGTTGCCTCGTAATTTCTTGCTCACTGCGCATATGCTTCACCATTTGCTGAATACTCTCAACAAGACTGGATAACGCTTCGTTCGAGCGTCCACTCTGGTTTTGCACCTGCAATCCTTGTGTAAGCTGTTCAATTCGAAGCTTCATATCATCAGAATTAGCACCTACCGCAAATGCCCCCTCAGAACCAAGGTCAGTAACAGATGAAAGCCAGTTTTCTAACTCGGTATAAAATCTCGTCTGCGCACGACCAGCCTGCAAATCCAAAAACCCTAAAACAAGCGATCCAGCAAGACCAAATAAAGAAGATGAAAATGCCGTTCCCATACCATCCAAAGGTGCTTTCAACCCACTTTTCAGGGCATCCAAAACATCAGTAGCATTGCCAGAATTAGGGTCTAGCGATTGAACTGTATCACCGATAGAACCAATCGTTTGAAGCAGCCCCCAGAAGGTACCTAACAGCCCAAGAAAAACTAAAAGTCCAATTAAGTAACGCGAAATATCGCGGCTCTCATCAAGACGATTACCAATAGAATCCAAAATTGAGCGCATGGAGTTGGTAGAGATTGTCATCTCTTGACCAGACTGTCCTAGCAGTGCCTTCATGGGTGCTAGCAAAACAGGTTCGCGACTTGTCTCTAAGTCTGCATTGCCACGCCTAAAGCTATTAACCCATTTCACCTCAGGGATAAGCCGAACAACTTGAACAACCGCAAGCAAAACACCAATAATCAGCACAGCTAAAATAAGGCCATTAAGCCCAGGGTTTGTAACAAAAGCTGTTAAAATTTGCCGATAAAGAACAGCACCAAGAAACCCAACAATAATCAGGAAGATTATCATGCTGAATAAAAATACACTTGGATTGGATAGTTTATGAGGGTCGTATTCCCGTGCCACGCTATTGCCTCCCGTACAAGCTTAACAAGATGCTCATCTTATACGACAAATCATCATTTGGAAAAACTAGACTGTAACTAAGGCAAATGAAAGGGTTAAGCGCTTCAGAATTATATTATTTTGTTGGTACAGCTCTAACAACATCGCCAAGCTTACGATGAATAAACTCGTTACCAGCAACAACTGTTTTGGTCCCGAATAAATCTTGTCCGCCCTCAAGGTCAGTTATATAACCACCCGCTTCACGAATAATAATCATGCCAGCCGCATAATCCCATGCTTCTGGCCCACGTTGCCAAGTGCCATCAAACTGACCTGCTGCGATATATGCTAAATCAAGAGCCGTTGAACCAGTGCACCGTACACCCATGGTTTCACGCATAACAATCTGCTGTTCACGAAGCGCTTGTCCATGGCCTTTTCTACCCTGATGGGGAATATGATTGGCCACCATACAATCTGCTAAATTTTTACGAGCAGCAACACGGCAACGCGTGTCATTATAAAAAGCTCCTTGCCCGCGTTCAGCAACAAAAAGGTCATCTCTGGCAGGGTTATAAATGACGCCCGCAACAATTTCACCTTCACGCTCAAGCGCAATAGAAATTGCAAAATGCGGGTTACCGTGCATGAAATTAATAGTCCCATCGAGCGGGTCAACAATCCAGCGGTTCTGAGGGTCTTTGCCTTTAATTTCGCCAGCCTCTTCCATGAGGAACCCAATATCAGGGCGAGCCTCTAACAATTCTTCACGGATAATTTTTTCCGCACGCAAATCAGCATTAGTCACAAAATCACCCGTGCCTTTTCTAGACACTTGCAAGTTTTGCACTTCACCAAAATCACGCGACAAGGCGCGACCTGCTTTCATAGCAGTATTCGTCATAACGTTTAAAAGGGCAGAACGGGCCAAAGCCTCAACTCCAAAATTTAGATTTTAAGATTCAGCGCGGCGGATATAAATAATTTCATTGGTATCAACAATGATTTTTTCACCCGCATGAATAAAGGGTGGCACCATCACCCTAACGCCATTTTCCATAACCGCAGGTTTATATGATGAAGAAACTGTCTGGCCTTTAACGACTGGATCAGCTTCCGTAATTTCTAGGGTGACATAATCTGGCAACTTGATACCAATCGGACGCTCTTCATGGCTTTCAACGGTTACTTTCATGCCATCTTGCAAGAATGCAGCACGTTCCCCAACAAAGTCTTTTTGAAGCTCGAGCTGTTCGTAAGTATCAACATCCATGAAAACTAGCATGTCACCATCAGCATAAAGGAATGAATAATCTTTTTGCTCAAGGCGAATTTTCTCAACATTCTCAGTCGCGCGAAAACGTTCATTATGCTTTGAACCATCAAATAGGTTCTTCATTTCAACTTGATTAAAAGCACCGCCTTTACCAGGCTTAACTGCATTGGTTTTCACCGCAACCCAAAGTGAGTTTTTATGCTCTATTACATTGCCGGGCTTTATTTCATTACCATTGATTCTCATGTGTCACTTAAATGGCTAATTATATCGAGCCATCTCCAGAAGTTAGATATTTTTGAGGTGTGGTCGGTTGACCACAAAACTAGAGCCAGTGCAAGCCCGAAATCTCGACTTGGTGAATGCTATGAGCAATAACAGTCTTATTTTCCTGGCCAACTGTTCGCAAGTGCAAGGGCTTTTTGCCGTGTTTCATCGCTAAGTGTTTCCATAAACTGATCGAGCGTCAAATCAAATCTCCCTGCTCTTCGAGCCAAGATATGCCACTTTGCTGCATCAACTTGTGAAGCTTTTATCCCAATGCCACTTAAATACATATGAGCAATGCGGTTTTGTGCAATTACATTTCCTGCAACAGCAGCATTATTCAAAACATTAAATGCACGCTTAATGTCTTTAGGCCCATCGGTTCCGTTTACAAGGGCAATACCTAATTCAACTTGAGCTGTATCAACGCCGCTACGGGCAGCTTTTTCAAGCCATTTACGCGCTTTATCAGGATCTTGAATTCCTGTCGTCAAACCTTCTTTATGAATCACTGATAACGCATAATAAGCATCAGCTAATCGATTTTCTGCTGCTTTTTCATAAAACGGTAATGCCAAACGATAGCCTGCACTGGTTGGACGGTTAGCAATGATTTGATTGGCATGATTAAACATTGCTATTGCGTGCCCAGCCTCTGCAGCTTTCTTCATCATAGCCTCGCCAGTTGCCTTATCGCGAGGTACATCTTTGCCTTGAATTAACTTTAAAGCATAAGCAAATTGTGCTTCTCGATTGCCAGACTTCGCGGCAATTTCATACCATTTAGCAGCTTCTTTAGTATCTTTAGCAATACCCAAACCTTTTTCATAAAGTTCAGCGATTAAAGTTTGTGCAGCAGCGTCACCTCTTTCTGCTAAAGGCAATGCAATTTGAAACGCTGTTAAATACTCACCGCGTTGAAATGCAGCATAAGCAAAGTCTGGCGTCTTATGCTCTTTATCGACATCTCCTGAAAGTCGCTGCTGTAAAAGCTCTTCATTTATTGGCTGTGTACCATCCTCAGCCTTAATTTCAGCCGAGAGAGTAGAAGCACTTGAAGCCAATAATATTAATACCGCAACTTTGAAGGTAAATTTCTTCACTCATCTTCCTCATCAAATGAAGGTGCATGTTCATCAAGTAAAGCATTTGCAGTTACAATATTCTCAGAAGGGCTTCCGTTAGCAAAAATAGCTTTTTCAAGTGCAACAAAATCAATGCCAGTAGCGCAAACTTCTAGGATGCTATCTAAAGCACTGCCGCCCATGACTATTCCAGGAATTTCGACCAATTCAGCCCACCATTCTGCAATTTTAATATTCTTGTGATGCGCTTCTGGCCTAATATCGCCACCCAGCTTTCCAAAAAGAATAAAATCAGGTTTTAGCTCACCAATTTCCAATGCATTATGGCGCGCTTTTATATTTCCACATCCTACAATACTCTGTGGCGAAAAACGGGCGATGATATCTTCTAAATTGGGTTTTTCTTTTTCAACAAAAAGTCCATCAGCACCACTCTTGCCAAATGCCTGTGTGTCATCTGTAACAAGAACAGCACAATTGGCATCTTGAAGTTGAGGTGTCACATCTTTGCAGTATGTTTCAAAAACATGTGGCTCACAGCCATTGGCATATAAAATAACACTAGCAACATCCCCTGCATTAGCTGCTGAAGCCAAATCTTCAGCACCCACAGAATTAGGGCTTGCTGTCAGGATAATCCTGCACCTGTTGATTTCATCAATATTTGTTTCTTTTGCCATATGCCATATTCCTTTTACATTCCCTATTGAATGCGCAGGATTACAGCAAAATTCAAGCCCCGAGTTCCTATCAAAATTCGAGGCTTGGTTTTATTAATTTAGTTTTTGAGACTGAAGATGCTCAATTTTATCTTTTATGGCTAATTTTTTTTGTTTCAAATTTCGTAGCTCAGTCTGATCAACACTGCTTGCTACTTTCATTTCTTCAAGTTGGTGATCCAACTCTTGGTGCCGTATTTTCAAAGAATTAATATGGGATTCAACTGGCATGTAAGCCCTCCTCTTAAGCTAAAAAATTGCCCCCGTTCGCATTTTGGGTAAGTCAACTTGACCACATTTTTCAAAGCTTGTCGAATTTGGATCATTCGGAACTGTTAATAGTGTTAAAACTAATTATGACGAAAATAGCTTCTGCATTTCACATTTTGTATCGATGGTGCTAAAGACTGCGCTTCACTTGTCACAAATGGGTTTTGCCCAATCAAAAACGGTGCTGAAAATGACAAATATACAAAGCGATGTAGCAATCATAATGGGAAGCCAGTCTGACTGGGAAACCATGAAAAATGCAGTCGATATCTTAATCGAACTAGGTATCTCAAATGACGCAAGAATAGTCTCGGCACATCGCACACCAGACCGTCTTGTTGATTTTGCTAAATCAGCAAAAGACGATGGCTTTAAAGTTGTTATTGCTGGCGCCGGCGGTGCTGCTCACCTTCCTGGCATGGTTGCATCCATGACACCACTTCCGGTTTTAGGCGTACCTATTCAATCAAAAGCATTATCAGGACAAGACAGCTTATTATCGATTGTACAAATGCCAGCAGGCATACCCGTAGGCACCCTTGCAATCGGAACTCCTGGCGCCAAGAATGCCGCAATTTTAGCAGCTTCAATTCTTGCATTAAATGATAATGCTTTAGCAGATCGCCTTGATAAGTACCGTGAAACACAAACTAACAGTGTCGGCCTTAAGCCAGTTAATGAGGGATAAGTAAATGCTTCAAGTAGGCGATAACATTGGCATCGTTGGTGGCGGACAACTGGGTAGAATGTTGGCGATTTCAGCAGGCAAGCTTGGTTTTAAAACTGTTATTTTAGATCCACAACCAAATCCACCTGCTTTTGAATTTTCAGACCAACATATTATTGCCGCCTACGATGATGCGGACGCACTAAAAAAACTGGCTTCTCTTACAAAAGTCATCACCTATGAGTTCGAAAATGTGCCAGTTGAAGCCTTTGATACGCTTAGTGATAATACACCTGTTCATCCAAACACAAAAGCACTTGCAACAAGCCAAGACCGGGTAACTGAAAAGTCATTTTTCAATAACCTAGGTATTGAGACTGCACCTTGGTTTGATATTATTTTACCTCAAATGTTAGACCGAGCACTCAAAGAATCTGGCGGCAAAGGCATCTTAAAAACACGTCGCTTTGGCTATGATGGAAAAGGTCAGTGCCGCGTTGATGTAAGCAAGCCTGAAACTGTAGCTGAGGCAAAAAAGCTAAGCCAGGAAACGCCTTGCATATTAGAGGGCTTTATTGATTTTGTTCGCGAAATATCCATTATTGCTGCCCGCTCAGTAGATGGCACAATCGAAACTTTTGATATTGCAGAAAACGTTCATCGTGACGGTATTCTTCATACATCAACTGTACCTGCAAATATAACTGAAAAGACACGCGAACAAGCAATTTCAATAGCCCATAAAACACTCACAGAACTCAACTACATTGGTATTATGGGCATAGAGTTTTTTGTAAATCCTGATGGCAATTTATTAGTCAATGAATTCGCTCCTCGCGTTCACAACTCAGGCCATTGGACGGAAGCTGCGTGTACCGTTTCACAATTTGAACAGCACATCCGCGCAGTAGTAGGCATTCCAATAGCAAAAGCCACCCGTCATAGTGATTGTGTTATGGAAAATCTAATTGGCGATGACATGGACAGAGTTCCCGAAATATTATCCCATTCAGACACGATGCTTCATCTTTATGGCAAAGCAGAAACGCGTGCGGGCCGTAAAATGGGTCATTTTACAAAAATCACTCCAAAAACAAGCTAATTTCTTGAATTTATTCACCTTGAAACCTGCTTGAGCGCTAGACAAGCATTTCTTTTTTTGATACTTGTCTCACTAATGGGCAGACATCCTTTGCGGATGATAGAAATTATTGCCAAACGAAATTCAAACAAAACGGATTTGAAACTTGCAAGTACTTGTACGTGACAACAATGTTGATCAAGCGCTACGCGCTCTAAAAAAGAAACTTCAACGTGAAGGCGTATTTCGTGAAATGAAATTACGCAACTTCTACGAAAAGCCATCTGAAAAACGCGCTCGCGAAAAAGCAGAAGCAATTCGCCGTACTCGCAAGCTAGCTCGTAAAAAAGCACAGCGTGAAGGTATGGTTATGGGCAGAACAGGACGCTAATTTTCCTTGAAAAATCTATTTTAGATTTTTGCATGAAGAAGATTAGTATAGCTAAATTTCAAATTAAATTGATTTAGCCCTTTTTTTTTGCCAGTTTAATACAGTTTAAGGCGAAGTATGCTTGAAGGCAGCTTCGCCTTTTTGCTATAAGAATGAGACATTTAGGGATCAGAAGATGAATTGCTTCACAGCTAAGTACAATACAAGAAAGAAAATACAGCAATTTACTGTATTCGGCGCTCTTGTATTACTATCAGCTTGCGCAACATCAGGCCCTAGAGAGCTTGCCGTTGATTTAGACCCAGCTCAAGGCTCAGCGAACAATATCACATCCCTCACGCGCGTTGTGAACGCAAATCCAAATTCTCCAGAAGCTTATAATGTGCGCGGAAGCGCATATGGGCAGGCCGGCAAAAACCGTGAAGCAATCCAGGATTTTACAAAAGCAATCCAGTTAAACACACGGTTTTATCAAGCTTATGCAAACCGTGCATTGATTTATCGCCAAACAGGCGATCCAGCAAAAGCCATTCAAGATTATACCCAAGCGCTTAAAATTAATCCACAATACGATGATGCCTACATTGGGCGAGGTAATGTCTACCGCTTTAATGGTAAGGCACAGCAAGCTTTTAGAGATTATGAACGCGCTATACAATTAGGTACTACAAATCCGCGTGCATATCATTCGCGAGGGCTTATGTTGCAAGCAAACAACCAACATGACCGCGCAATTCAAGACTTTACTGCAGCGATTTCTTTAGCACCAGATGCAGCAGAACCATACAACGCACGCGGTGTATCTTACCTTGCAACAAATGACAGTGAAAATGCTCTGGCAGATATTAATAAGGCTCTCAATCTAAACAACCGCTATGCGGAAGCTTGGACAAATCGCGGTTTAATAGAAGAGCGAAAAGGCGATCGTAAAAACGCCTTTAAATCTTATTCACGTGCTGTAGCCCTGAACAGGAATTATAAACCTGCCAAAGATGGTGCTAATCGTACGCGGGGTTAATCCAACTTCCCTATAAACTATTTCCACACATAATTTCTAGCAATTACAGCAAACCGATCAGATAATGCAACCAAAGCAGCTTCGTGTAGATGGTTAGAACGCATTACGCCTCCCCTTCCGTCAGGAAGGTCTCGTGTAGCACATCCTTCAGCATTCACAGTTACTCTGTATCCCAAATCAAGTGCTGCACGGGCGGTTGAACTAACACACATATGAGTCATAAACCCGAAAATCAATAAATCCTTACAACCAGTCGCATCAATTACTTTTTGCAAGTGCGTTCCTGCAAACGCATTTGGCAACTGTTTTTCAATTAAAATTTCATCTTCAACAGGCTGTAACGGATCAATAATTTGCCCCCTATGATGATTTCTATCAAACAAACCATCAGGGCGCCCGCTATGAGCTATATGGATAATATGCGATTTTTCTCTACGAGCAATTGCAAGAACTTCAGCTGTATTTGATACCGCCTGTTTAGCCTCTTTAATCATAAGAGGCCCATCCAGATATTCATTTTGCATATCAATCAAGATTAAAACGGCATCGCTGACATTTACAGGCGTTAAATCAGTTTGAGACATCTCAAGAAGAGTTTTCGGTAATTCCATAGCATTTATTCCTTTCAAAATTATAATTTTAGCAACCGCTGACCATCAGAAAAAACTTTCTGCCAAACTAAAATTTGCACGGATTTCCTCATGCCTGTGGCCCAAAAGGGATCTTCTTCAACAAGCCTTTGCACATCATTTTTGGTTTGTGCTTCTACCAACCATAATCCACCTGCTAAAGAATCATCTTCTTCTTTAAGCGGTCCCGCTGCCGAAATAAGTTCAGAATTTTTTTCTAAAAACTTCAGATGTGCTGGCATGTGTTTTAACCTCAACTCCATCCCTGTACCTGGCTGATCTTCAAAAAATACGACAAATTGCATGATACACCTCCTATGATTTGACAAGTATAAAACTGCAATCACGCTACTTGAAGTCGATAGATTGCAGGTGTAAACTGCAATAATGCAGAATTATAATTGGAATGATTTACGCTACCTTCTTGCAGTAAAAAGGGGAAAAACCTTAGCAAAGGCAGCTCACTTAATGAAAGTGGATGCAACAACAACATCACGAAGGTTATCTGTTTTAAAATCCATTGCAGGAGAAGAATTATATACAAGACAACGTGATGGCCTTCTTGAATTAACAGAAGTAGGTGAATCTATGGCTTCGCACATTGAAGGTATGGAGCTAGAGGCAGATAAACTCAATGAATTGTTGGGGCCCAAGAATAATGATTGCACAGGCAATGTACGCATTACATCCGTGCCAATCATCATAAACAGGTTACTCTCACCAAACCTTAGAAGTCTACTCATGTCGCATCCAAGGCTGCAAATTGACCTGATACCAGACGCTCGAAACTTCAGCCTTAACTTCAGAGAAACTTACATTGCCATCCGTCTTGCTCGCCCCGTTGAAGGCGGCATTGATACATTAGCAAAGCGCGTAGGAAAACTGCGCTATTGCGTCTACGCTTCTTCCAAATTCACGACAAAAGAATGCAATCAATTACCTTGGATTGGATATCAAGATGACATGTCTCACACGACAACAGCTCAGTGGATAGCAGAGGCAGCAAGCAAATCTGGGCAAAGAATTGCAAACATAAGAGTCCAAGATTCTGAAACTGCACTTGAAGCCGTCAAAGCAGGACTAGGCAAAACTCTTTTACCAGAGATTATGGCTAATAAAATTACATCTCTTCAACAAATTAGTAAAACGTCTCCCAAAATAGCGAGAGAAATTTGGCTTTTAACCCATTCCAATCAAAGCAAGACAAAAAGAATTGCTGAGGTTAGCAAATGGATAGAGACTGTAATATCTACTCCCAACCCAACTTAATCAAACGACTTAACAATATCCTCAGTCATTTTCTTTGCGTCGCCTAACAACATCATAGTTCCATCTTTGTAGAACAATGAGTTGTCGATGCCAGCATAACCAGAACTAAGCGAACGCTTGACGAACAGGCAAGTTGTAGCTTTGTCTACATCCAAAATTGGCATTCCATAGATTGGCGAAGACGGATCATCGCGCGCGGCAGGGTTAGTCACGTCATTAGCGCCAATTACATAAACCACATCAGCTTGTGCAAATTCACCATTAATATCTTCAAGTTCAAAAACCTCATCATAAGAAACGTTAGCTTCTGCAAGGAGTACGTTCATATGACCTGGCATACGACCAGCAACAGGGTGAATTGCATATTTAACTTCAACACCCTCTTCTTTTAGCATATCACCAAGTTCACGTAGTGAATGCTGAGCCTGCGCAACAGCCATTCCGTAACCAGGTACGATAATTACTTTGCCAGCGTTCTTCATTAAGAAAGCAGCATCTGCAGCAGAACCTTGCTTTACGTTACGCTCGACACCATCATCTGTGGCAGGTCCAGCAGCAGCATCTGCACCAAAGCCACCCAGAATAACTGAGATAAACGAACGGTTCATGCTCTTACACATGATGTAGGAAAGAATAGCACCTGATGAACCAACCAACGCGCCCGTAATAATAAGCGCCAAATTACCAAGCGTAAAACCAATCCCTGCAGCAGCCCAACCTGAATATGAATTCAACATGGAAACCACAACTGGCATGTCAGCGCCGCCAATTGGAATGATAAGCAAAATACCTATTACAAAAGATAAAAGCGTAATAATCCAGAAAAGCGTCGTGCTTTCAGTTTTCACAAATGCGATAGAAAGTACAACAAGTACAACGGCAAGAGCGATATTTATCAAGTGCCTCGCTGGCAGCATAATTGGAGCGCCAGACATACGCCCATCCAGTTTGGCAAAAGCAATCACGGATCCCGTAAAGGTGATCGCACCAATTGCTACACCAAGCACCATTTCAACTAAGCTAGCAGCTTTAATACCGTTAGATCCCATAATGCCAAATGCTTCTGGCGCATAAAGAGCAGCGCCCGCAACCATGACAGCTGCCATACCCACAAGTGAGTGAAAACCAGCCACAAGTTGAGGCATAGAAGTCATTGGAATAGTTCGCGCTAAATAAGCACCAACACCGCCGCCAATAACCAACCCTAGAATAATTAGTGCCCATCCACCGAAAGTAGGGGCAGCTAAGAATAGAGTTGTCAGAATAGCAATACCCATACCAACCATGCCATAGGTATTACCTTGACGTGATGTTTCTGGGTGTGAAAGACCACGTAACGCCATAATGAAAAGTACGCCAGAGACGAGATAAAGAAGTGCTGTAATATTTTCCATCTTAGCGCTCCTTCTTCTTATACATTACGAGCATTCGCTGGGTCACGAGGAACCCTCCAAAAATATTAACTGCAGCAAGTACCAATCCTATGAATCCAAGCGTTGCTGCCGTCGCACCTGCAGCTTGAATACCAACCGCAAGAATAGCACCCACAACAATTACAGAAGAAATTGCGTTCGTCACAGCCATCAAAGGCGTATGAAGCGCTGGCGTTACCGACCAAACAACATAATAACCAACGAAAATAGCCATCACAAATATAGCAAGCTGGAAAACAAACGGATCAATCGCACCACCCGTTGCAGCACTTGCAGCTTGAGAAAGGCCTTGTGCCTGCTCTAATTGCGTGACGCTTGCCACATCATTTGCAACACTTTCAGCTTGATCAGCTAATTTGCGGGCGCTTTCTGCTAAGCTTTCTGCGTTATCATATAGTTTTTGTGCTGGCTCGCTCATTTCGCTACTCCAGTAGATTTTGGTGATGGTTTTTTGGCAGGTGCTTTCTTTGAAACAGGCACCGCCTCTTTAGCAAAGTTTGGATGAACTATTTTACCACCGTACGTAAGTAGCGTAGCTGAAACCAATTCATCTTCTAAATTAAGTGAAAGCTTACCAGTTTCTTTGTCTATCATCGTTTCAAGAAATGCTAATAAGTTCTTTGAATATAAAAGAGAGGCGGAAGCCGCGATACGCCCTGGCATATTAAGATAGCCAACAATTGATACATCATCAATTTTCACAACATCGCCAGCCTTAGCACCTTCAACATTACCCCCACGCTCAACAGCCAAATCAACAAGGACGGAGCCAGGCTGCATAGATTTTACCATTTCCTTTGTAATGAGGCGCGGAGCAGGGCGACCTGGAATAAGCGCAGTAGTGATCACAATATCTTGCTTAGCTATGTGACTAGCAACAAGTTCGGCCTGTTTAGCCTTATACTCAGCAGACATTTCCTTGGCATAACCACCTGCCGTTTCAGCCTGCTTAAACTCATCATCCTCAACAGCCACAAATTTTGCACCAAGAGACTCAACTTGCTCTTTTGCAGCGGGACGAACATCAGTTGCAGTTACAATCGCGCCAAGTCGTCTTGCTGTTGCTATTGCTTGAAGACCCGCAACACCAGCACCCATAACAAAACATTTTGCAGCAGCAACCGTACCCGCAGCAGTCATCATCATAGGAAGCGTACGACTATAATGTGAAGCACCTTCTACGACAGCTTGATAGCCGGCCAAGTTAGCCTGTGAAGATAATACATCCATTACTTGTGCACGTGTAATACGAGGCATGAACTCCATTGCAAAGGCGCTTAAACCTGCTTTTGCCATTACGGCAACATCTTTTTCATTTCCGTAAGGGTCCATAGATGCAAGAACAATTGCACCTTTTTTATATTTCTTAGCTTCTGCAGGTGTTGGGCGTAATACCCTTAAAACAACATCAGCCTCGCCAGCAGATTTAGCAGAAGCAATTGATGCACCCGCAACCTTAAATGCTTCGTCCGTTATTTTAGATAACGTGCCAGCGCCTTTTTCAACACTTACCTTGCATCCATATCCCACCAATTTTTTAATAGTATCTGGAGACGCAGCAACACGAGTCTCAACAGAATTGGATTCTTTGGGAATAAAAATATTCATAAAGCTACCTTCAATTACAAACTAAAACGTAGGGTCTCATAAACTTAAAAGCTATGCACCCTATCGAACGATAAGTTATGAAAGCAGCTTGATTATAGCAAGAAACAAAATGTCACATTCAAAAAAACATATGTATTATAAAACAAAACTACTTGCGGTAATTTAGTTTAAAGGGCGAACCAACAAGCAACCATCAATACTAAAAACAGCAATGTGCCGCCAATCAAGCCACCACCGGCAAAGAAACCGAATGCCATAGCAACAAGAACGGCTATACATGCAGCAGTTGTCCAAAGTGAAAATTTGATGAAAACATCATATGTTTTTTCATGCTCTGAATAATCCATTGCGTTAGCAGGCTGGGTTGTTTTTGCTTTTTTAGCCATTTGGCAACTCCGAAATTCTTTTCAAATAATATTAAATAGAGCGTTTATACGATTTCACGACTCTTATAAAGGGCTTTAAACAATATCACAGGCTTCTTCGCAACGAAAATTTATTACCATTCACATCAACACAATCAAGTTGATTAGGATCTGACTTCAAACATTCAGCTTGATTCGACTTCCCAGATATTCTTCCTACCCAACTCAACTGAATTTCATTCTCTGCAAGAGCGATATAACTACCTTCAGAAATCACGTTACCAGTATCATTTGCAACAGCTTTGAACTGCCCATTTAACAATTGAGCCACATAAACACCATCGCTAGATGCCCAATTACCATTAAGCACAGGCGGCCCAGCGATATCTTTGGCATTTTGGCAAGCAGCCAAAAAACTCATTGCACCGACGGCGATGACACCAAGTGTCCAATTTTTTATACGCATAGACATTTTTAAAAACCTTTATTTCCCCGTTGAGTACATATTATGATTACCAAACTACAAGGTCAAGATTGAGCTTCCAGAGTTTCCAATTCATCAATTAAGCCTGAAATCATAGATAGGCCTTTTTTCCAAAAATCAGGGCCTGTCGCATCAAGGCCAAATGGTTTTAACAACTCACTATGATGCTTAGTGCCGCCAGCTTTAAGAAGCTCAAAATACTTTTCTTGAAAACCGCTCTCTGCATTTTCATAAACAGCATAAAGCGAGTTCACCAAACAATCACCAAAAGCATAGGCATAAACATAAAATGGCGAGTGGATGAAGTGCGGAATATAAGCCCAATATGGTTTGTAATCATCTGAAAAACGAAACACTGGGCCTAAGCTTTCAGATTGAATAGAAAGCCATAACTCGCCCAAATCATCACCAGTTAACTCACCCTGCTTCCTTGCTTCGTGTACTTTACGTTCAAACATATAAAAAGCGATTTGCCTCACCACAGTATTGAGCATGTCCTCAACTTTTTGAGCTAACATCGCTTTACGTTCTGCAACCGTTTCACACTTAGATAAAAGAGATCTAAACGTAAGCATCTCTCCAAATACGCTAGCTGTTTCTGCTAATGTCAGCGGCGTTTGCGCCATTAGAGCACCCTGCCCACCTGCAAGAACTTGGTGCACGCCATGCCCAAGCTCATGCGCTAACGTCATTACATCCCTTGGCTTACCAAGATAATTCATCAAAATGTAAGGATGAACAGATGGAACAGTTGGATGCGCAAAAGCGCCTGGTGATTTACCAGCTCGTGCGGGCGCATCAATCCAGTTTTTATCGAAAAACCGCTCAGCAATCTCTGCCATTTCTGGTGCAAAGCCAGAATAAGCGCCTAAGATAATATCTCGCGCCTCACTCCATTCAATCAGCAGCTCACCAGCTTTTGGAAGCGGAGCATTTCTATCCCAATGCTCCATCACTTCAAGACCAAGCCATTTTGCTTTCATATTATAATATCGATGTGAGAGGTTGGGGAAAGCCTCTTGTACTGCATCAACTAATGCATCAACAACTTCGCGTTCAACACGGTTAGCCAAATGCCGACTATCTGCAATGTCCTCAAATCCGCGCCAGCGATCTGAAATTTCCTTGTCTTTAGTAAGCGTGTTCGTGATTAAAGAAAACGTTCTGATGTTCTCATTTAAAACTTTTGAGACCTCTTGCGCCGCTTCTTTTCGTTTGTTGCGGCACGTGTCTTGCAAAAAATTAAGTGCTGTCGCAACAGGATACTCTTCACCGCCAATTTTAAATCTAAGTGAAGACATCGTCTCATCAAAAAGCCTATTCCAAGCACCCCGACCTGTTACAGATTTTTCATGAAGTAATTGCTCTAGATTATCATCAAGTTGATATTGCTTATCCTTACGAAGATCACTTAACCAAGGTTCGTAATAGGCAAGCGATGCATCTTCTTTCATTGCATTAAAAAGCAGATCATCATTAATTCGGTTCATCTCAAGTGTAAAGAACAATAGATGGGAGCCAGCCACTGTCATACCTTCTTGAGCATCCCCATAAAACTTTGCATTGTTTGAGTCACTCGCATCACCTGCATAAACAAGCCCAGCATATGACATAACTCGCCCCATACGCTCTTCTATCTGCTCGTACTCAGCAATTGCCATAGCAAGGTCACGAGGGTTGCCTTCTAAAGTCTCAAGCAGTTTACCAGAAAACTTTTTCTCAAAACTTTCAGCGTTTGATTTGCAAGCACTCATGTCTTCTTTGAACTCAGTACTATCCATGCCAGGATATAAATCTGACAGGTTCCACTCAGGTAAATTATTTAAAGCAGTTTCTGCAGTTGCATCATTTTGAGTTGAAAAGTTTACATCTGATTTCATTGGGTGTTCCTCATTTTATAAGTAACATTGGTAATCTATTATCCCCCATTAACGCCAGTAAAAACGCACGCTAAAATTCAATAAAATTTTATCAAATATTATGACCAAAGCTTAACCACTTCTTTTAAACGGCTGTTCAGCCATTGGTGCTAATTTGCTTCAAAATGGGACGGTATGCGAGTGGGTTCACATGCCATAAAGCGAAAGCAACTGACAGATGGCAGACTTAGTATTAATTGTAGACGACGAACCTGTACAACGTAGATTGTTGCAAGCACTCGTCGAAAAGCTAGGATACAAGACACTTTGCGTTGACGGCGGGAAAGCCGCAATGGAAGCGCTTTCTGGCAAGCAAGCTTCGCGTATATCTGCTGTTATCCTTGACCTTGTTATGCCTGATATGAGCGGCATGGATGTTTTAGAAGCACTATCTACACACAAAATTAGGCCACCTGTAATCGTACAAACAGCACAAGGCGGTGTTGAAACTGCCGTTAATGCAATGCGTGCAGGTGCAACTGATTTTGTCGTCAAACCTGCTTCTCCAGAACGCCTCAAAGTTTCAATCCAAAATGCACTAAAACTTGGTGCACTAGAAGGTGAAATCAAACGCATAAAGAAAACGTCAGCTGGCAAGCTAACAATCGATGAAATTATTTCCGCAAGTCCAAGCATGACGAGCGTAAAAAGCATTGCTCAAAAAGCTGCCAAATCTAACATACCAGTTTTGGTTGAAGGCGAATCTGGTGTGGGTAAAGAACTAATCTCGCGTGCCATTCAAGGTATGAGCGAGCGTTCTTCAAAAAGCTTTGTTACCGTAAACTGTGGCGCACTGCCAGAAAATCTAGTTGAGAGTATTTTATTTGGCCACGAAAAAGGTGCGTTCACAGGTGCATCTGAAAAACATCTTGGTAAATTCCAAGAGGCAAACGGCGGCACATTATTCTTAGATGAAGTTGGCGAGTTAACTTTGGATATGCAGGTAAAACTTCTACGCGCAATTCAAGAAGGCGAGATTGATCCTGTTGGTTCTTCAAAACCTGTAAAAGTAGATTTCCGTCTTATCTCAGCCACCAATCGTAACTTAGAAGAAGAAGTACGTGAGGGAAATTTCAGAGAAGATTTATATTACCGCTTAAGCGTATTGCCACTAACTGTTCCACCGCTTCGTTTGCGCCGTGAAGATATCCCTGAATTACTTCGCCATTTTGTAGCGCGTATATCTGCAGAAGAAGGTCGCTCAAACATAAAAGGCATCGAACGTTCAACCATTGATATGCTTTGTACATTCGATTGGCCAGGAAACATTCGTCAACTTGAAAACGCTGTATTCCGTGCTGTAGTTCTTTGCGAGGGCAACGAGTTAACAATCAATGAGTTCCCTCAAATTGCAACACAATTGGAATATGAGCTTCCAGTAGTTGACGCGCCAAAAATTGACGCAACTGCAACCCAGCCACCGCAAACCATAAACATTCCATTATCGCAACATACTCTTAACCTATTAACGCATGAGGATGATGTAATTTCATTAGAAAACGCAGAGTGCGAAATCATAAAATTTGCAATCGAAAAATATAATGGAAGTATGTCGAAAATTGCCCGCAAACTTGGCATTGGCCGTTCTACACTATATCGCAAACTGCGTGAGTATGGACTTGAAGAGCAAGACACTGAAGACAGTGAACTCTTAGCTTCTTGATTCGTTTCTAGCGTTTTTGCGCAAAATCCAAGTTTAATATCTTATTTACTATCAATTTAATTGCTCACAAACTTGCCATTGTGTTGCCGGATTCAGCTTTTAATCTATTTCTAGTGACAAAACATCGGTATCTATAGAATTTGTTAATATCTGTTAACCATAAATAAATTCTGATACTAATATTTCACCAGTCTGAATAGCCGAGGAAGAGTTTTAGAACTTGGATAGATTGAGCATTATTTTAGTCAAAACTTACAACAAAGTAAGGAATTTAGGCATTGCCCCATGCCTAATGGCAATTATGCTTGTGTTTATAGCGCTTCCTATAACCAGCGCTGATGCAGAGACCCGTAAGCTTAAGCTTTATTATCTGCACACAGGCGAAAAAGCTGAAATCACTTTCAAAAAGAACGGAAAATACATCAAAGGCGGCTTAAGGAAAGTAAACAAATTTCTACGTGATTGGCGCCGTAATGAACCCACTAAAATGAATCCAAAACTGATGGATCTTATTTGGGAAGTTTATAAAGAAACAGGTTCAAGAAAATACATTCACGTCATTTCTGGTTATCGTTCACCAGCCACAAATAACTTACTGCGCAAACGCGGTCGTGGTGTGGCTAAGAAAAGCCAGCACACACTTGGCAATGCACTTGATTTCTTTATCCCAGGCGTGAGCTTAAGAAAGCTACGTAATATTGGATTACGAAAAGGCATTGGCGGCGTTGGCTATTATCCAAAGTCTGGCTCTCCTTTTGTTCATATGGATACAGGCAGAGTAAGGCATTGGCCAAGGATGAGTCGCAGCCAGCTTGTGAAGGTTTTCCCTCGCGGCAAAACTTTACACGTACCTTCTGATGGCAAACCATTACCTGGTTATAACGTTGCTAAAGTAAAGTATGAGCGTACGATTAAAGGCCAAGGTAAAATTAAAATTGCAAGTGCAGAAGAAATTAGAAAAAAGCCAAGTATCCTAGCCAAACTTTTCTCTCGTGAAGATGAAGAAGCAGGCCTTTCAGACGCTACTTCTGCCCCTAAACCAGTAAAAGCAAAAACTATAAAGCCAGCAATAGCTATTAAAAAGCCAGCTGATACTATAATTGCTCCCCCTACTCCTGCAATCCCAGAACCTACGCCAACACCTGAGGTTGTAATTGCAGCATTAACACCGAAGCAAATTCCAGTGCCAGTCGCGGCGCCTCGCATTGCTATTGTTAAACCGCCAGAACCAGAAGTTACTGAAACACAAGTAGCAAGCTTAGAGCCTACCACAGAAACAGTAGAAGAAGCACCGCTGCAAGAAACAGCATTTGCAATTCCAGTTCCTGCACAGCGGCCATCTTATACACCTACACTTGAAACCGTTATTCCAGAAACAGCGACTGAACCAGAAGTTCAAGTTGCAGCTCTATCAGCAAATGAAATTTCTGACTTGCGTCAACAAGTATACGCAACGCTTGAAACTGATATTCAAAAACCCAAACCAAAAAACATTCCTTTCCAGCCAGCTACAAATGTTGCGGAACAAAATCCATTCAAACCGACAACACAAGTGGCAGAACAGATACCGTTCCAACCGCCAACAGCGCTTCAACCAAGTGATGTACCTAGTTTGATTACCTCCGCCCCATCGGCAATAGAGCAACAAATTGCATCTATTGAGCCACTAGAGCCTGAAATTCAATCATCTACTGGAATAGCTATACCGACAACAAAGCCAAAAGCTGAAACAAGTTTGGTAACAGCACTATTACCTTTAGAGCCAAGCGTAAAAAGCACAGGCGGCGTTTCTATTCCAACGCCTTCCCCAACTACGCCATTAGCAAATATAAAAGAGCCAACTGTTGCAGCAGCTAACAATATCCCAGTGCCCAAACCTGCTTCACGCACCACTCAAATTGCAACGGCGATTGAAGCACCTACAGTTAGGCCTAAGAAGAAAATAGAAAATAGCGATGAGTCTTTAAGCTTGGAAGAGTTTAAAACGGCAAACCTTGATGAACGCCTTACAGGTAAATGGGCCCTAGCAACAGACGCCTCTATTAAAGACATTGCAGACATTCAGCCACCTGCTTATGGACGTAATATTCTTCGTGAATTACCTTCTACAGTCCTATCAAGTGGCTTTTCTCAAAACCAAATTGGCTCAATCACCAACAGCTTTTCAGGAAGTTCAGTTGAGTTTTTAGACTTTCGGCGTTTCAAATAAAGCTGCCGATTTTATTCAGCAGCGATATCTTTTGAAGCAGGAATATCACTCTGCGCTTCAAACTCCGGTAGCATCCCTAAAGCAACTAGATATAAATCACGAACTGCTTCTTCTTCTTGACGCTCTGTAAGGTCTTTTTTGCGAAGTGAAACCACTTGGCGAAGGACTTTCGCATCAAACCCATTTGCCTTTGCTTCCGCATAAACATCGCGGATATCATCAGCAATTGCTTTTTTTTCTTCTTCAAGACGTTCAATACGCTCAACAACCGATTTAAGTTGATCTCGTGCTACCATAGGGTCCGATGACATAAAATTCTCCTCGAGGCTTTTAAAGGCCATTAATATATAAGTTTAGTGACTCTTTTTAAAAGCCTCTTGTTGTTCTTTGGTTGCTTCTGTTTGGTGAAGAGATTTCCACTCATTAAAAGGCATTCCATAAATAATTTCACGTGCCTCAAGCTTATCCATATCAAGACCTTTTTCATTGGCAGCTTCTTGATACCAACGAGAGAGGCAATTTCGGCAAAAGCCAGACAAATTCATGAGATCAATATTCTGCACATCGCTACGCTCGCGAAAATGACTAACTAGTCTTCTAAAAGCTGCTGCTTCAAGTTCTGTTTTAGTTGCATCATCCATTATCATTATCCTTGCACAATCTGGCCAAACAGCATTAATTAAATGCTGCGCAAAAGATTCTATCTCTTAAAAAGGTTATCTGCCTCAAAGTTTCAAGTAGCAAAAGTGTTACACCACGTCTTTTTTCGAAAGTTACCATTATTTCCAACAAATCAACTCATGCACAACTTTCATTTCCAACCGCATTTAGCGCACTTTTAGTGGGTGGCCTTATCATGGGCTTCTCACCTGTATTTGTGCGCGAGGCAGAGGTTGGCGCATTTGCTAGTGCCTTTTGGCGTGTAATGTTTGCTTTGCCTATACTAGTGCTCTGGGCACAGTGGGAAGCCAACCGTAAGAGTAAGAAATCATCCCTACACTTTTCAAAACCAGCGATATTAGCAGGCATCCTTTTTGCAGGAGACCTTGGTTTTTGGCACTTATCAATCCTAAATACCACCTTGGCAAATGCAACATTCCTAACGGGACTTGCGCCAGTATGGGTGATATTGTTCTCCAATTTATTATTAAAAAAAAACCACCAAAAAATGCATTTATTGGAATCATAATTTGCCTAATTGGTATGGGGTTATTGATTAATGCAAGCTTTCGCATTGAGCCAGAAAGATTAATTGGAGATCTATACGGCGTTATAACGTCACTGTTTTTTGGTTTCTATTTCATTGCAATTAGAACAGGGACAAGAAGCACCAATAATAGTAGCCTTTTCTTAGTCTCGACCATCGTCACTACAATAGTGCTTTTTGTTGTAACACTTCTTTCAAACGATCAGTTTTTTCCTCTCACAAAACGAGGTTGGGCAGCGCTTGCTTCTCTTGGCATCTTAACACACGCAGGCGGTCAAGGTTTATTGACGATAGCAATTGCGGCCTTAACAGCTGCATTTTCTTCGCTTGTAATTTTCATTGAAGCAATTGCCGCAGCTTTTTTTGGGTGGTTACTCTTTGATGAAAAAATGGATTTTTTACAATTAATCGGCTGTGTATTTATTCTAGTTGGAATCTGGGTATCTAGACCCTCTAAAAACACCAGTTGACCGTCATTCTGTTGACATGGAATCAAGTGTAAGTAACAACTATTAAAGATGAATCGCAAATCAGGAAAATAACATCATCACTATGTTGATCACGGCGTTCAAAAAGCTCTTAAGCACTAGCTTGTTATTAAGCATTACCTTTTCAGTGTTTCTCATTGGTAGCGCAATTGTATTCCCCTCATCTGCTCAAGCAGATTTTAGGATTTGCAACGATACTAATAGCCTAGTCGGCGCAGCCCTTGGCTATAAAGAAGATGAAAAATGGTTATCAGAAGGCTGGTTCCAAGTACCAGCAGAAACCTGCAGTTCATTAATCGAAGGTGATCTTAATTCCCGCTTCTATTACATCTATGCAGAAGACGCAGACAAAGGTGGCCAATGGCGCGGCGATGTTTTTCTGTGTACTAATGAACGCGAATTTAAAATTGAAGGCGTGCAAGATTGTTTTACACGAGGCCATATTAAAACTGGTTTCTTTGAAATAGACACAGGTAATAGATCCAATTGGATGGTTCGCCTGACAGAACAATCACAATCTCAACCTCAACAGTAAAGCAGCCATAATGCATCGCAAACGACGCACCAAAATCCTAGCTACCTTAGGCCCTGCATCCAGTACAAAAGAAAAAATCAAAGAACTCTTTAATGCGGGCGCAGATTTGTTCCGTATCAACATGAGCCATTCATCACACGAGATGTTAAATGAGCTTGTTGTTACACTTCGTGCAGTCGAAAAAGAAATAGGCAGACCTATTGGAATTCTTGCCGATCTACAGGGCCCAAAACTCCGCTTGGGTGAATTTGCAGATGGCAAAATCACAGTTGAAGCAGGTGATCAAATCACACTTGATTTGGATGAAACGGCTGGCACACAAAAACGTATTCACATACCGCACCCAGAAATTATTGAAGCTTTAGAGCCTGGTCACCGGATATTAATTGATGATGGCAAAGTAACACTTAAAGTTATAAAGGCATCAAACAAAGAAGCGCTGACAGAAGTTGTAAGCGGGACAAAGCTTTCTAGTCGCAAAGGCGTTAGCCTCCCAGATTCAGATTTAGGTGTTAGCTCACTTACTGAAAAAGATTACGCAGATCTTGATGCGGCACTAGCAGCAGAAGTTGATTGGATTGCAATATCATTTGTTCAGCGACCAGAAGACGTTGCCGAAGTTCGCAAAATTGCAAAAGGACGTGCAGGAATTTTATCAAAAATTGAAAAGCCGCAAGCTCTAACAAAACTAGATGAAATCATAGAACTTTCAGATGCCATCATGGTAGCGCGTGGAGATCTTGGCGTTGAAGTTCCCATCGAACAAGTACCTGGGCTACAAAAGCAGATGACCAGAGCTTGTCGTAAAGCTGGAAAACCAGTAGTCGTCGCGACACAAATGTTAGAATCCATGATTAATACGCCAATGCCGACTAGAGCAGAAGTCTCTGATGTCGGCACTGCCGTTTTCGAAGGTGCAGACGCTATTATGTTATCTGCTGAATCAGCCGTAGGTGATTATCCTGTTGAAGCAGTTTCTATGATGGATAAGATTGCCACACAAATCGAGCAAGACCAAAACTATGATGACATTATATCTGCCCAACGTGCAGACCCTGATCCAACAGGTGCAGATGCAATATCACTTGCAGCCAGACAGATAGCAGAGACGTTAAATCTATCAGCAATTGTTTGTTATACAAGATCAGGGACAACAGGTTTACGTGCCGCACGCGAACGACCATCTGTTCCAATTATTGCACTCTCGCCTGTTGAAAAAACTGCAAGACGCCTATCAATTGTCTGGGGCTTGCATTGCGTAGTAACTCAAGATGCAAATGACCTGGATGATATGGTAGATCGCGCTTGCCGCATTGCCGCTAGTGAAAAGTTTGCAAAACCAGGAGATCGTGTAATCATATCTGCTGGTGTTCCACTTGGCACACCGGGTGCTACAAACATGTTGCGTATTGCGTTTGTCGCAAGTGATGGGCAATCTGGTATTTAGCATAGATTCACTAAGGAACTCGCCTTGGATACACTAACAAGAATGCAAGCCTTTGTTGACATAGTTGAACAGCAAGGCTTCTCTGCTGCTGCAAGAAAAGTTGGCCGCTCAAAGGTACTCATGTCAAAATATGTACGTGAGTTAGAAGACGAACTTGGCATTCTTTTACTTAATCGAACGACAAGGCAATTTTCTCTCACAGAAGCAGGCGAAGTATTTCATAAATCAGCACTAGAAATTCTTCAAAAAGTTGATGATTTACAGGACACGGTTCGTGAAGCTGGCAAAGGCCATAAAGGGCGACTCCGCATTTCAGCACCGCGTTCTCTAACAGACTTAGAAATTGGCTTACCCATCGTAGAATTTGCTAGCGCTTATCCAGACATCACAATCGACATGAACCTTGATGATGCCATGGTTGATATGGTGGAAGAAGGCTATGATGTTGCTATTCGAATTTCACGTCTTGCAGATTCTGCGCTAATCGCCAAAAAACTTTCTGACTTCAGACTTGTATTATGTGCGACACCAGAATTCATCAAAACACATGGCGCGCCAAAAACACCCAATGATTTGGGCGACTTACCTTGCATAGTAGACACCAACCTATTGCGCAGAGCAAACTGGTGCTTTTTAGATGATGACGGTCAAGAAATAAGTATCCCTGTTCGCGGCACCATCGAAGTTAATAGTCCTGAAGTGGCAAGGCGCACAGCTCTCGCGGGGCTCGGTATGACGCTTGTGCCTGAGTTTTCGATTGAAGAAGAGTTGAAAAGCGGTGCACTTATTAGCTTACTTGAAGATCGAATCCCATCTGGTGGTGGTATCTATGCAGTTTATCCTCACCGCCGACATGTACCAGGCAAAGTACGGGTATTCGTAGATTTCTTAGCACGTTGGTTTAAAACAAAGAGTAAAAGTAACGTATAACATTGCTGGCAAAAAACTAGCCACAACAATTTGAATTGCCTAAAAAAAGCCGCGAGGTTATTGTTTACTAAAGGCTGATTTGAAATTCAGGAATTATCACCGTGATCCTTAAGCGCGCTAAAATCATAGGCACATCACTTGCATTATTATTAGGAAGTACATTGCTTCCAAATGCCCATCCTCATGTTTTTGTTGAGGCAAATATGGAACTAGTCATTAATGACAAAGGCCAGTTTACCGAGCTTCGCCACGTTTGGCGATTTGATGAGCTTTTTTCATCTACGTTGATACTCGATTATGACGCAGATAGCAGTGGTGAGTTAGACGAAAAAGAAATTGCAGAAATTACAAAAACTATTCATTCATCGATTAGTGAATATGATTTTTACACAGCTATGCGCTCAGGCAAAGAAGTCATCAACTTCTACGAACCAGAAAAACTAAATGCTTACATGGAGGACAATCAGATGATCATGTTCTTCTCACTTGAGCCAGAAAACCCACACGACTTCAAAAAAGCACCGCTCAAAATTTCAGCTAGTGACACAAGTTACTATGTGGCGTTCGAATTTGCGCAAAAGAATATCATTCTTAAAGAAAATTCAGATGCCTGCACGGCAAAGGTAACAGTTCCAAACTATGACGAGCTTTATGCAAGTGATTCTGATACATTGACCGAGGCTTATTTTAGCAACCCTGAAAAACCTGAGCTAGGTGATGAGTTCTTCTCATGGGCTGAAATTACATGCTGAAGCGCATACTAGTTGCGTCACTCTGCATCTTTTCAATTAGCATAATCCTTATGGATTACTCAGATGCGTTTGCTCAAAGTTCTCTTGGAGTAGGACGTTCAGAACAAGCAATAAAGCCTGAGGGGTATTTTGCTGAAACACTATTTTGGATTCAACAGCAACAACAATCTTTTTACAAAGCGATGACCACATCGCTTAAAGCGATCAAAAATGATGGTAACACTGGTTGGTATTTAATTGGACTTAGTTTTGCCTATGGTATTTTTCATGCAGCAGGGCCAGGCCATGGTAAGGCGATAATATCATCTTATATGCTGGCAAATGAAGTGGCCGCTAAGCGTGGTATCATGCTTTCATTTGCATCCGCGATGTTACAGGGCATCACTGCTGTGGTTGTTATAAGTGCTATTATGCTCTTTCTGCGCGGTACAGGCATCAAAACGAGTAACCTTGCAGGCTCTTTAGAAATAACCAGCTATTTCCTAGTGATGCTACTAGGTATTTATCTTCTCTGGACAAAGATATTCAAGAAACCCTCACATGCACATGAGCACAATCATGACCACCACCCTGACCCACATCATGTTCATAGTGATGATTGCGGCTGTGGTCACTCACATGCAGCAGACCCAAAAATGCTTGAAGGGAAACTCGGTGCAAAAGAAGCATGGTCAGCCATACTCGCGGTTGGATTACGCCCCTGCTCAGGAGCAATCATCGTATTAACGTTCGCATTTCTAAATGGGTTATTCGTTGCAGGTATTCTATCAACTTTCGCCATGTCCATCGGCACAGGTATCACAGTTGCTACCCTTGCATTGATTGCAGTGGGAGCAAAGAATCTAGCAATAAAAATAACAGGCGCACAAAATAATCTTGCCACCATTCATAGGGTTATTGAGATTAGCGGTGCAGCACTTGTTTTTATATTAGGCCTCCTATTATTCAGCGCATCGCTAACTGCTTAAAACAATATTATAATTAGCCACTTGGTCGCGTTGCATATTTTCAAAACTGCCCTATTTTTAGAACAGCTATAAACTGTCTTATCAATACTATTGTCTGTGGAAACTTAATGTTGAAAAAAAATGATACAAAAGCTGGCGTTGGCCCATTACCAAAAGATCACCCAAAAGTCTCCATAGGCAAGGTTGGTGTTTTACTCGTAAACCTTGGTACACCAGATGGTTATGACAAAAAGAACATGTATAAATATCTACGCGAGTTTTTATCAGACAGCCGCGTCATTGAATGGCCAAAAGCGCTTTGGTATCCAATTTTATACGGCATTGTTTTAAACGTTCGCCCAGCAAAATCTGGCGCTGCCTATAAAACGATTTGGAACACAGAAAAAGACGAGTCTCCACTTCGCACATTTACTCGGAGCCAATCAGATAAACTTACTGAAATCTTCAAATCAAACGATAACATTGTTGTCGATTGGGCAATGCGCTACGGCAACCCATCAATCCCTTCACGTCTAGACGCTCTGAAAGAACAGGGCTGTGACCGCATCGTTATTTTCCCACTTTATCCTCAATATTCAGCTGCAACGACTGCGACTGTAAACGATAAAGTGTTTGAGCATTTAATGAAACAACGCTGGATGCCAGCCATCCGGACAGCACCAGCCTATCATGATGAACCAGCTTATATTGATGCACTCGCCACTTCGCTTGAAACCGCTTTGGCCGCATTGGATAAAAAGCCAGAAAAAATCATCGCTTCTTATCACGGTATTCCGCTAAGTTATTTCCAAAAGGGTGATCCGTACCATTGCCATTGCATAAAAACTTCCCGTCTGCTTCGTGAAAAACTTGGCTGGTCGGAAGAATTTTTGCTTACCTGTTTCCAATCTCGCTTCGGACCTGAAGAATGGCTACAGCCTTACACAGACAAAACTATTGAAGCACTCGCTCAAGACGGCATTAAAGATCTTGCCGTTTTCAACCCCGGCTTCTCAGTTGATTGTCTTGAAACATTAGAAGAAATGGGTGTTGAGGGTGAAGAAATTTTCCATGAACACGGTGGTGAAAACTTCACATACATTCCTTGTCTAAACGACAGTAAAGAAGGCATGGACGTAATTGAAACGATTGTTAAACGCGAGATTATGGGTTGGGCTTAATAGCCTAAGGATAAATCCACAAGGTTTTCCAGCCCTTCACCACTCTCATGTCTCTTAATCTGTCCATCTACATAACGGCCTAATGACATCACGTCAGAATTAGCTGCGACGTGGGGGAAGATATAAGCATTATCAAAACGCCAAAGCGGGCTGTCAGCATCTAATGGCTCGTTTTCGAATACATCTAGTGAAACCCCGCCAAGTGCTCCATCTTCCAAACAACTTGCTATATCAACCTCAACCTGACTTTTGCCTCGCCCTCCATTAATAAAAATTGGCGACGACAAAACGGGATGTTTTGCAAGTTTTGTAAATAACCCTTTATTGAAAATACCTGTTGTGCCCGCTGTCAGTGGCAACAAACCCACAAGATAATGACATTGGCTCAAAAACTCATCAAGACCGCTTTCATTATAACAATCAACACCTTCCATTTCTTTTTTGGTACGGCTCCAGCCCAAAACATTAAATCCAAGAGCTTTAAGCTTCTGCGCTGAGTCTTGTCCTAAAACACCGAGCCCCATAATGCCAATAGTGACATCACTTGCTTGCGGTTGCGGTGCATCTGCCCATACTGCTTTTTTCTGCGCTTCATCATAATGCTTTTGCTGACGAAGATGATTAAGGCACTGCATACAAATCCACTCGCTCATACGCGTTGTAAGCGAATGATCAACGAACCGAACAATCGGAATACCTTGCGGAAGTGCTGGATTAGATAAAACTTTATCAACACCAGCGCCGGCAGAAAAAATCACTTCAAGATCAGGCATACGATCAAATAAATCATGATCAAATTCCCAGACAAGCGCATATTTAATACCCGCTAAACTATCTGGGCGCTCACCCTTAGACCAATCAATAACAGGACGACCATCCAGTCCATCATGAATGGAGCCAAGTTTCTCAGCCGCAGTAAAATCAACTGATAGAAAAAGTGTCGATTTATCCATAGTGAAATCTCTATTTTGTTTTAATATCGAATGCCGCTGCCATCAGCGCTTTTGTATAATCAGTTTGCGGATTTTCAAAAATCTGTTTTGCAGAACCTTGCTCAACCACTTTACCAAGTCGCATCACAATTACTTCATTGGCAAGTGCTTTCACAACCTTCAAGTCATGACTGATAAACATATAAGCAAGCTTGTGGCGTTTTTGTAAATCACGTAGCAAGTCAATCACTTGCGCTTGTACACTCATATCAAGAGCAGAAGTCGGTTCATCCAGCATGATAAATTTAGGTTCAAGCACGATCGCACGCGCTATCGCGATACGTTGACGCTGACCGCCAGAAAATTCGTGCGGATAACGATGCCTAGTTTCAGGATCAAGTCCTGTTTCTTGAAGCGCATTCACAACCATCTCATCACGTTGATCACGGTTAAGCTCTTTATTATGTATGGTCAACCCTTCAGCAATAATTTCCCCAACAGACATTCGAGGGCTAAGTGAACCATAAGGATCTTGAAAAACAACCTGCATTTGGTCTCGAAGACCGCGCATCTTCTTAAATGAATATTGATTGATGTCCTGCCCAACAAAAGAGATTTCACCTTCCGATGATATCAATCTCGTCAGGGCCATACCAAGTGTAGTTTTACCAGAGCCAGATTCACCTACCACACCAAGCGTCTGTCCTTCACGCAAAGTCAAATCAATACCATCAACCGCCTTTACATGATCAACAGTCTTTCGCATCAGACCTTTTTTAATCGGAAACCAGACTTTCATATCCTTGGCTTCAAGAATAACAGGTGCTGATGTATCACTAAGAGGCGGGGATCCTTTAGGTTCAGCAGAAAGTAAATGTTTCGTATAATCATGTTGCGGCTTGGTGAAAATTTGCTCTGTCGCACCCTGCTCAACAATATGTCCTTTTTGCATCACACAACATCGATCAGCAATACGTCGAACGATACCAAGGTCATGCGTAATAAAAAGCATCGAAAGGCCGTTTTTCTCTTGTAAATCTTTTAGGAGTTCAAGAATTTGCGCTTGCACGGTTACATCAAGCGCAGTGGTGGGTTCATCAGCAATCAAGAGTTCAGGCTCGTTTGCAAGCGCCATCGCGATCATTATGCGCTGACGTTGCCCGCCTGACATTTGGTGCGGATAAGCATTCAACCGCGTTTCAGGGTCACGAATACCCACTTGCGTTAGGAGTTCAATCACACGTGCACGAGCAGCTTTCCCAGACATGCCCTTATGCAATTCAAGGATTTCTGAAATCTGTTTTTCAATTGAATGAAGAGGATTAAGAGATGTCATCGGCTCTTGGAAGATCATCGTGATATCATTGCCACGCACCTTGCGAAGCTCGTCTTCACTGGCTGATAAAATATCTTGCCCCTTAAACAAAATCTTGCCTGACGGATAAGACGCCGCAGCAGGGAGTAGCTTTAAAACAGACAATGCTGAAATAGATTTACCAGAACCAGACTCACCCACAAGCGCAACTGTCTCACCCTTTTTGATTTCAAAAGTAGAACTATGCACTGCCGTAGTAGATTTGCCACTCACAGTGAAGGCAATCGATAAGTCTTTAATTTCTAAAATTGGTTCGCTCATCTCATCCTCATTCAAATGTCTTACGAGGATCAAACGCATCACGCGTCGCTTCACCAATAAAAATCAAAAGCGACAACATAAGCGAAATAATAAAGAAACCAGACAAACCCAACCATATCGCTTGAGGATTATTCTGCCCTTGCTTTAATAGCTCACCAATTGAAGCAGAGCCAGGAGGCAAACCGAAGCCAAGGAAATCAAGCGACGTAAGCGTTGTAATGGAGCCATTTAGAATGAACGGCATAAAAGTGAGCGTTGCGACCATCGCATTCGGCAATAAATGTCGCCACATAATCGTACGGGTATTAACGCCCAAGGCACGCGCTGCATTTACATATTCAAAATTACGGGCGCGTAAGAATTCTGCTCGTACAACACCGACAAAACCAACCCAAGAAAATAGCAATAAGATGCCAAGCAATATCCAAAACCCTGGGGCGAGAACGGAGGATATAATTAGCAGCAAATAAAGCACAGGAAGCGCTGACCAGATTTCAATAAAGCGTTGAAACAGCAAATCAGTGAGGCCGCCAAAATATCCCTGAACTGCGCCTGCAGAAACACCAATGACAGCAGATGCAAACGTTAGAATAAGACCAAAAACAACGGAAATCCTAAACCCATAAATAATACGGGCAAGCACATCCCTACCCTGATTATCCGTACCAAGCCAATTCATATTACCCAAATTGCAATTAGGATCGGATGCACCATTTTCATATTGAGCGCAGCGAATTTCTTTATCATAGAGCCAGCTTGGCTTAGACGGAGCAGGCTCAGGCAACTCGTTATTTGGAGTATTGTATGAATAGCGAACCAAAGGCCAAAGCGCCCATCCATTAGCAGCAAAAGCTTCTTCAATCTCTGGAATACGGTAATCCGTTAACGGCAAAAAACCGTCATCCAAAAACATATCTTCAGGATAGTCATTAAATACTGGCGTGTATATTTCCCCCTTAAATGAAACAATGATTGGACGATCATTTGCAATAAATTCCGTGAACAAACTCAACATAAATAAAATCGCGAATATCCAAAGCGACCAATACCCACGACGATTAGCTTTAAAATTCAGCCAACGGCGCTGATTAAGAGGCGATAAAAACGAACGCTTTTGCGCTGAGATATCCCCCATGTCTTCAGAAACACTCATCAGACATCCCTCGCTTCAAAGTCAATACGAGGATCAATGGTTGTGTAAATAATATCTGAGATAAGCGTCACAACTAACGAAATCAGTGAAAAAATATAAAGGGTAGCAAAAACTACTGGATAGTCACGACCCACAATACTTTCAAACCCTAAAAGCCCTAATCCATCTAGTGAGAAAATAGTTTCAATTAATAAAGTCTGAGTAAAGAATGACATGATAAATGCAGCTGGAAAACCAGCAATAACTATCAGCATCGCATTTCGAAAAACATGACCGTAAAGCACTTTGTTCTCACTCAACCCTTTAGCACGTGCTGTCTGCACATATTGTTTACCAATTTCATCTAAGAATGAATTTTTAGTCAGCAAAGTTGTTGTGGCAAAAGAAGATAAAACCATTGCAGTTAAAGGCAAAGCCAAGTGCCAGAAATAATCGGTAATTTTATCAAACGTAGAAAGTTCACTGAAATTATCCGAGGTCAATCCACGCAAAGGGAAGAGATCAAAAAACGAGCCACCAGCAAAAACAATAATGAGGAAAATACCAAATAAGAAACCCGGGATTGCATAAGCAATGATAATGATACCACTTGTCCAAATATCAAACTTGCTACCATGACTAACAGCTTTTTTAATGCCTAGTGGAATCGAGATGCCATAAGAAATTAATGTAATCCAAAGCCCAAGTGAAATCGAGACCGGTAATTTTTCTTTGATTAAATCAAGCACGCTCTTACTGGTAAAATAACTCTCACCAAATTCAAATCGAGCAAAGTCCCAAACCATTTTTGCAAAGCGTTCATACACTGGTTTATCGAACCCAAACTGCTTTTCGAGCTTTTCAATAAATTCAGGGTCTAATCCTTGCGCACCACGATATTTGGAAGATGCATCTGCACCAATATCAAGCCCTTCAGATGCAAGGCCGCCATCACCACCAGAAATACCATCTGTTGCCCCTGCTGCTTGGCCAGAAAGCTCGGCGGCAATACGTTCAATCGGACCGCCGGGCGCAAATTGAATAATAGCAAACGAAATTGCCATGATACCCAGAATTGTGGGAATCATCAAAAGCAGTCTTCGCAGAATATATGCACCCATTAAGCGCCCGTCTCCAGCTTGGCAAAACGATCGAAGTGATTCGCTTTAGGCTTAACTTTTAACAGTTTTGCGCAAGCTCTGCATCATTTTCAAGAGTTAAGAATTATTGCTTTAGTTCTTTTTCTTGTTGCTCATCAATCCAGAATGAAAGCGTATCAACACCGAGATAACCAGGTTGCGGAAGTGGAACTTGTATATGGCGCCACTTTGCAAACCAAATATCAGGATTATGCCATTGTGGAACCGCATAATATCGCCATTTCAAAATTCGATCGAGCGCATGTGTAAGCGCAACTAACTCCTCGCGATTTGGCGCTAAAATAATTTGCTCCACCAATTCATCAATCATCGGGTCATTAATACCTGCATAGTTACGGCTACCCGAACGTGAGGCAGATGATGATGACCAATAATCACGCTGCTCATTACCCGGTGATGCTGATTGAGCAGTACGAAGAGAAGCCATATCAAAATCAAAATTATCCGCTCTAGATTTAAATTGAGCCGTATCCAATACCCGCAAAGAAGCTGCAATACCGATCTTCTTTAAACTCTCAACGAATGAATTCGTACTACGTTCAGATTCAGGGTCAAAAGTAATAAATTCAATTGAGAAAGGCTTTCCAGACGCATCAAGCAACTTTCTATTTGTATCAAAACTAAAACCAGCTTCCTTGAATAATCTCAAAGCACGGCGTTGTAACTTACGTTTAGTTGAGGACTTACTGTAATCAGGTAGCAAAAACTCTTTAGTAAATATATCTGCTGGAAGCTTGTCTTTGTAAGTTTCTAATATCTCTTTTTCACGGCCTTGTGGCAAGTCAGTAGATTCCAGCTCACCACCCTCAAAAAAACTATCAGTGCGTTTGTAAATATCGAAGAATAAGTTCTTATTCAACGTTTCAAAATCAAGCATCAACGTGATGGCTTCTCTCACACGAACATCTTTGAATTTGTTCAAACGGGTATTGAAAAAATATCCCTCATAGACTTGGCCACGTGTAACTGGGAAAGTCATTTTTTCAACGTCGCCTTTTTCAATGGCATTGAAATTATATTCCTTCACCCAACGGCTTTCTTTTGATTCAATCCAATAGTCAGCAATTTGACCTTTTTTAAAAGCTTCCCACATTGCATTTTGATTTAAAAAATATGTGTAGCGGATACTGCCAAAATTAAAGCGCCCTTTGCGCACTGGAATTTCTTGCGCCCAATAATCAGCTACACGTTCGTATTCAATAAACTTACCTAATTCGAACTTTTCAACTTTATAAGGGCCAGAACCTAAGGGTGGTTCAGTTGTTGGTTGCGAAATATCACGCTTATTGCCGTCTGCGTCTATCCCTTCCCACCAATGCTGAGGCAAGACAACCAAGTCACCAATAATATGAGGTAACTCGCGATTGCCTTTTTGATCAAATCTGAAAGTAACTTCATGTTTCCCAGTTTTTTCAACTGATTCTACGTTTTTGAAATATCCGCCCCAAAGTGGGTAATTCTCACGAAGAACTTTCATAGACCAAATCACATCTTCTGGCTTAATTGGTTCGCCATCATGAAACTTAGCATTTTCATTGATACGATAAACTGCCCACGATGAATCATCCGCTTTGCGAAATTCTTTGGCAACCAATCCGTAAGACTCGCCTGCCTGATCTCGTGATTGCTCCATCATTGTGTCATATAGGATGCCACCAAAATAACTAAGCTGCGCAGGTGTACGACCTCTGACAATAAATGGATTAAAACTGTCATAGCCACCAAATGCAGTTCGTTTTAATTGACCACCCTTTGGCGCGTCAGGATTTGCATGATCGTAGTGCTTAAAATCTGAGCTGTATTTTAACGCTCCGATTAACGCATCACCATGACGCCATTTGTTCTCATCCGCATAAACAAATGAAACACCAAGTAACAATGTAATGAGAGTAATAAATTGAACTGAAATCAAACGTAGTGTCAAAACATAATCCTTATAAAAAATTCTAAATATAAGGATAGTTGCTACGACTACGAAAGCAAGCTTTTAGCGTTTACACTTTTGTGTTCACGCAACAAAAAAGCCGGGCAAAATGCCCAGCTTTAAATTCTAGAATATTAAAAAAGCTTATTCAGCAGGTAGTGCAGCTGGGCTTGCAGCTTGGCTGCGAAGATATGCAACAAGGTTTGCACGATCCGCAACCTTCTTGATACCACCAAAACCCATTGAAGTACCCTTTACGTAAGCCTTAGGCTTGAAAAGAAAACCGTTTAGGTCTTCGTAAGTCCACTGTTTACCAGCAGCAAATTCTTTAAGTGCGCCTGAATAAGAAAACCCATCAGTAGAAGCGATGTTACGGTTTACAATCTCATATAGTGCTGGGCCAACTTTGTTTTTGCCTCCTGCACTCGCATCATGACATGCAGCGCATTTTTTGAAGACTTTTTCACCAGCGCCAATATCAGCACTTGCTAGCATTGCTGAGATAGGTTCATAAGCAGGACCAGCTGGTGCAGTTTCCCCACCCGTTGAAGCTTCAGCCATTTCAATTGCGTAGCCTTTTTGTTCAGGATTTTCTGAATGAAATAAACCATCAGCAGCAAAATTTAGGCACATGACAATAAAAACAGTTCCCAGAACTGCCATTGCGATTTTATTGAACTCAAATAAATCCATCGTCTTATAACTCCTTATTGCGACAAGATATGACCCGCGCAGTTACCACATAAATAAAGGTGGCGTTTGTATTTGCCAGAACTTATTGTGTTTTCATGCCATTTACAACGTCTCAATTAAAGGTTTAGTGAGACTTTTTGACACTATTTGCAAGATTGATTAGCGAAGTTTTTGAAGAGAATCCAATAGAAAATGACAAACACACTAATTCTTATACCCGCACGTATGGCTTCTACCCGTTTGCCAGACAAGCCAATGGCTGAAATAAACGGAAAACCCATGATTTGTCAGGTGATTGATCGTGCCAGGGAAGCAGATATTGGAGAACCTGTTGTTGCAACCGATTCTCAAATTATTATGAATGCAGTGGAAAAACACGGTGCAAAAGCTGTGATGACCTGCGAAACTCACGAATCTGGCTCTGATCGCATTTGGGAGGCCGTCGAAAAGATTGACCCCGAAGGCGAAGCAGGCACAATTATTAATCTACAAGGTGATTTACCTGCCATTGACCCAAAACTTATTCGTCAATGCGTCTTGCCCTTGGAAAATGCAGCCGTTGATATAGCAACACTTGCCGCAGAAATTAAAGATGAAGCTGAAATTGACAACCCTAATGTTGTAAAAGCCATTGGCACACCCATTTCACAAACACGCCTTCGCGCACTTTACTTTTCAAGAGCAACAGCCCCTCATGGTGAAGGCCCTCTTTACCACCACATCGGCCTTTACGCTTATAAAAGAAGTTCGTTACAAAAATTTGTTTCACTTGAACCAAGCACATTGGAAAAACGTGAGAAACTAGAGCAACTTCGCGCGCTTGAAAATGGTAT
>CATQIJ010000017.1 GCA_958296345.1 uncultured Rhizobiaceae bacterium | reverse complement strand
AAAATCAAAAGCATTCAAGCACCCTCTTCTCAATCACCAAAAGAACTAGTCTTCATTCCAGCATTGCTACTGTTGTTATTGATTGGCTGGATACAAAGTAGAAGAGAAAAATCTAATCCACATAAGTTTAAAGATGAAGCGGAAGTAGACGCATGACCAACTCAGTACTTTGTGCCGTTGATATTAGTCATCCAGGAGAAGATGCTAATGTTCTAAAACAGGCTGCTCGTTTGGCGGCAATTGATGACGCTCAACTAGATGTCATTACCGTTGTGCCAGATTTTGGTACAAGCCTTGTGGGCAGTTTTTTTAGTGAAGACCATCATGCCAAGATGATGGAAGAAGCAAAAGAACAGTTAAATGCTCAAGTTACCAATGCATTGGGCGAGGCAGCAAATAAAAAGGTTCGCCACATAATTGCTTTTGGCAAGACCTATGAGGAAGTTCTTAATGCAGCATCCAAAGCTAACTCAAATCTTATTGTCGTTGGTGCGCATAAACCAGATTTTGCTGACTATCTTTTAGGCCCGAATGCTGCGCGTATTGTAAGACATTCAACATGCTCAGTGTAGTGTGACAGAAGGTATTAGAGTGCGGGATTAAACGGGATTATATGGGAATACACGCTCAAACCTGTTGAATAATAACGGTTTATCGACGGATAAATCAAAATTTGCATTTAGAAAAATTGACACTAGAAATTAGAGTGGATGCAGCTTTTTTAACAATTTTGAACAATCATCAAGTAACATTCAAAGATCGCTTAAATGGTATTTGAAGGCAACTTTAAGAATGCACGAAAGATTTGTTTTTATTGAGGAAATCTATTTGAGCGCTACTGTTTCTTAATCGATAGAAAGTGTAATTCACAGCAAGTATTTCTAAAATCAAGTTGGACATTATGTCCTAGTTAATTTTTATTTAGCAAAAACCCTTATAAACCAACAAATTTGGATGCTATGCTAACGGTTAATGATCCAATTTACTTGGACATAAGAAATTCTAATTTAGCTTTAGAACTGCAAGGTATGCAAACTCAATTCTCCTGATATGGTCAAAACTCCACACCTCACTAGGAGAACACCAAAAGATGAGACTATTGTGTTTGAGTTTCTTTGCTATGCTGATTTTTTTGCAACACCACTACTGCACGGTATTCCGTGCTAACAGATAATGAAATACGATTACAAACAAAGTTGCTAGGCTCACATTCTGCAACAATTCTCGGCAAGATAAAGATTGGTCTATTAGGTTTGTCGGAAGTTATTCAGCGCTCAAACCTAACACAAAAAGAAGCACACGATTTATTTAATGAGATGGCCCTAGAGCTTGATGGTGTTAGAGCAATTATTTTTATGAAGCCAAATGGTGATTTGGAATATGACAGCTTCAATTACCCTGTCCCCAATATCAGCTTAAAAGAGCGCCAATATTTTATTGACGCCAGAAGACATTCGTCAGGTAGACTGGTTATTGCTAAATCAGTTATTGGCAAAACATCGAACATCCCATTTCTACCTGTCGCACTGCGCATTAATAAAGATGGTGAATTTTTTGGTGTTCTGACAGCTGTTGTAACGCCGACCGTTTTAGTCTCAAAAAACAATCCAGAAAACTGCGTATATTGTATTTCACTACTGACAGACCTTGATGGAAATATCATAGCTGATCATCCTAAAGGCTTAGTCATCAGTGTGATGAATTAAAACAAAAGCTTTATAATACCAGTCGTCCGCTCAAAGGCACAGAGATTATCGATGTTGGCAAGACAAGGTCACGCATTTACTGGATAAGAAATGAAGAGTTTCCATTTATAGCAATATTCCTAGAGTTCATAAGGAACCAGCACCTCAGAAGGAATTATTTGTACGCTAAAATAAGCAATCGTTGAGATAAACACCGCAGCAACAACAGATACTACTAAAAAACTTAACATCTTCTTCTGCTTTTTTCTTGTACGCAATTTTATAGAACTTACTTGAGCTTTCAAACTTGCACTGTGCATAGATTATAATCCAATACTAGAAATTATTTGGATTTAAAACATGTATATTGAAGTTGCGAAAAAGCATAATCTTAGTACTACCACAGATATCCACATCAAATGTTGGTCGGAAGTCTATTCCTTCATTCCAGATAAATTTCATAATGCTAGAACCTATGAGTATAGATTACGCCAATGGCAAGAAATTTATATAAAAAAAGAGTATGGAAGTGCTCTATTTGTTTTACGATCGCCAAGCGGAAAAGTGGTTGGTTTTTGTTATTGTATGCAGAATAAAGACATGGATATTGATGCCAAAAGCGAGCTGCATGCTGCTTACATCTTGCCAGAATGGCGAGGTGGGATATCTGGTCCACTTATGATGCAAGTCATGGTGCAATATCTACTGCACCTCAAGCTCTCTCCGATCTGTCTATGGGCATTTGACAACAATCCAATTCAACGCTGGTATCAAATGATGGGATGGAAAAAAGTCGTGCGCAGAAATAGAACCATTGAAGGTATCGATATTCCTGAAAGCGGTTTCATATGCCCAAAACCTGATAAGCTGCTAAGACGTTTGAACTCAATTATCGACGCGAAAACCGAGCAGCTTGAAATTCAATAATATTGCTGATTTTTTCTGAGTTTTTACCGACAGCTAATCTATGGCGTAAAATTTCAGCAAAGGTTTTTGAAAAGTCTTCTGGGTCTAACTTGATTAAATCAGGATCTGCAGCTTCTGCTATATCTCTCAAAACAACGCGAGCTATATCAATTATGTTTTGTGTTTCTGCTGTGTCAGTTATTAGATCAATCACTTTTGAGCCATCGGGCTTGGCTTCAGGTTGTAATGAAAGCCTGTTTAGAGCCTCTCCCACTTCAAACTGTTTTTTCGCTCCTGGCGCCAATATATCTTCCATATGTTTATGGGTTATCGTCTTCGCTTCAGTTTCAAGAATTGAATAGTCGATCGCGTCAGGAGTGGTAATTCCTGCACGATAATTATCAATAGAGCTTAGCGAACAGTTCATTAGTTCAGACGCTTTATTTCGTCCTCCAATCTGCTCAACATAAATAACAATATTATTTGCCAGTAGGCTTCTTTCTTTTGGCAAGTCGACCCATTTAGGTCTAAATTTTTCGATGCTTTTTTTAATTTTTACATCAATTTTATCTAATATATTCAACTTTTTCATATTATAAATTGGCAAAATCCAATTAATTAGACATTGTCCCGTTGTATCGGATTTACCCAATCCAAAAAAAGACCTTGCAAGGTCTTTGGTTTCAAACAAGTCAATTACGGGAATAAAAATGCCTAGCAAGAAACAACAACAACAGATCAAGCGCATGGCGCATATCAAAAGTTTAGTCTTTCAAGCTGGCTTAACATTTCATGCAATTGACCAACAATATAAACTTTCTACTGGTTGCGCATACAATGCAATGCGTGAACCCAGTAAAGCTGGGGAAGAGGCGATAGCTGCTGCTCTCGATGCGAAGCCGTCCACTTTGTGGCCGGAACGTTATGACACGCTCACCGGTCAACGGCTATCTCCTCAACCTTCCGCCAATTATGTCAGACCGCCAACCATGCGGCAACGTCAAAAAGAAGTGGCGGTGCAGAGATGAGCTTTGGCAATTTCATATTCCGCTACAGACAAGAATTTAAGCTGATCGTAATTGATAAAGTTGCTGTCCTTATAATCGCAATCGCGATTACTGGCTCATTGATTGTGGGGTTTTAAGGTGACCTCAAATTTTCCTTTTTTAAGTCTTCAATTGCCAGTGCCGCCGCATCCTGGCAACGAGCAGTCAGGCAACCCTTCCCCAACGTCCCCAGAGGAAAGCCTGACTGCTCCACCACCTTTTAAAAACTCAGAACTTGAGAAGAACTACGCCATCACAGTTAAGGGCGTTCAAAAACAGTTCTCACATTTATCTGAAGAAGAGATTTTTTATCCACCGCATCAATTATTTGATGCAGCACTTGCACGGCAAATTGCACAGCATGTGATGCACAACGAATTGTCTGTCCCCAAGAGACGCTTAGCAATTGAGCTACAACGCTCTCGAGAGATGCTTGAGCGAGCTTTAAAGACCGTTGATAGGCGCAAAAAGAGACCTGAATTTGAAAAGACATATCGACTTATTGCCGATGATGTCCGCGACGAGATTGTGAAGCAGAAAAAGGAGAGTAAATAATGCTTATTGCCCTGTGTGCTTACCTCTGGATTTTGGGTGTTGTTCTTATTGCATCCAGAGAAGATCCAAAAGAACTAGCAACGCTCGATTATCAGTTTTGGGTTGCCTCTCTCTTATGGCCATTTTCACCAGCAATCATTTTCTACTGGTTAGCTCTGGCAATAATAGAAGATATTAGGAAGGGCTTATAATGGAACATTGCCCAACGCCAAACTGTAAAAACAGCAGGTCTCATGATGCGATTGTTTGCCCTGACTGTCATCTTTTGATGGAGCGTTCAGACTTTAAACTTTTAACCAGAACAAGGCTTGCATCAAGACGCAGGTATGACCCCGACGAAGTGGCTCACCTTAAAGAACAATATCAATCATATTTGAATGTCGCAGTTCGTAAGATCGCGCAGGTACGTTTTGACCATGGAGCCAACGCATAATGAGTAACTTCAAGCCCCTTCCAATTAGTAAAATTCATGTGCCTCAAAATCGTTCACGTGAAGTAGACCAAGACCACGCATTGGCAATTCAGGCATCCATTGTTGAACAAGGTCAAATCACCCCGATTTTGATACGTCCAACACCTAATGGAAAGCAGCCATATGAACTTGTTGCAGGTGCACATCGCCACCGCGCAATTCAGCTTCTTGGGGATGATGAAGAAATAGATGCAATCATTGTGAATGCCGACAAAGAAGAAGCCGCAATTCTTGAAGTTTCAGAGAACATTTTCCGCAATGAATTAACAGCGCTAGACCGCGCCATGCGGTTCAAATCTACCGAGACAGTTGGAAAAAAAGAACGGCAAGATTAGTGAAAAAGGTGGCAGACCAAAGAACAGCGCAAACATTGCGCAGTTAATACAAGACGAAGCTGAAGGTGGATTTTCTGCAGCATGTGCCGACAAGCTAGGGTTATCCAAGAGAGCGGTTCAATACAGCAACACAATCGCCCAAAATTTACCAAAAGATTTACGCGATAAATTGCAAGGAACGCCTGCTGCAGACAACCAATCACAACTTCTAAAGCTAGCCAAACTTGAACCTGAAAAACTCAAGCAGGCAGTCAAGGTAATCGACACGGTTGAAGGTGATATCGCCGCCGCCATTGATGTTCTTGAAGACAAGAAAAAAGTTAATCGAACAAAGTCAGAAAACAATTCTCTACCCTCGTTGATACATAGGATCGAGCAAACAAAAAAACACGCCAGCAGTTCATGGAACATGCAGGCTTGGTCGCTAAAGAAAAATCAAGGATTAAGAGTATGTTGAGTAACAATCCAAAGCAAAAAGACTTGTTCAGAAAGCCGCTTTATGAAAGCCGCGAACCTGTACTAGCAATTGACCCAGATCGCTTTCATCTACGGATGAAAACGGCAATGTCTGCATCTTTGCGTGATCATGATTTAGATCGTCATGAAATTGCAAACGAAATGGCTCGGATATTAGGTTCAGATAGTTTCTCAAAAGGCATGTTGGACAACTACTGCAGCCCTTCAAAACACGACCATGACATCTCCCTACTTCGCTTCAAAGCTTTTGTACGTGTCACAGGTGAAAACTCGCTTTGGGATTTAGCAGTTTCTGATGATGGCCTGATCATGCTCGAAGGCGACGAGGCAAGGTTTGCCGAGATTGCTCGTCTTGAACAAGAAAAGCGCGGCATAGCAAAACAATTGACCATGCTCCGCAGTTCACCAGTTCCAGTTAAGCGAGGGAAGTAAATAATGGATAAATGGCTCTCCCCTGCTGATATACAACCCTTCAATAGAGGTGAGTTGCCATCTACTGTACGCTCGTTTAATCGCATGGCGATTGAGCAAGGCTGGCGCAATTCTGACAAGGCACGCAGAACTGAACAGAAAGGCGGAGGTTGGCTTTATCATATCTCGCTACTGCCGCCGACTATACAAGCTCGCATTCAAATCCAGACCGAAGCTCAAGATCATGCACAGCCTGTAAAAGATGAAATCTGGCTACGATATGAGAAGCTTCCTGAAAAGCAAAAGGCTCAATGCCATAAGCGCCTGTCAATTCTACAAGAGATTGAAACAAACACAAAAGCAGGAATGAGTGAAACCTCTGCAATCAGCCTTGCTGCCAAAAAACACGAGGTCGCAGCGTCTACCATTTTCAATTGAAAGTCTTTGGTGAATGGTGTTGCCAGGACAAATTGGAAAGCTGCACTTGCACCGAATTATTCACAACCAAGAGAAACCAAAACAGAGGTTAGTAGCCAGATATGGGAATGCTTAAAATCTGATTTTCTCAGACCTGAAGAACCAAGTTTTTCTGCTTGTTATCGCCGCGTAGCAACTCTTGCAAAAGATAGTGGTTGGGGCGCAATGCCGAATGCGCGAACACTACGTAGGAAGCTTGATGCAGAAGTACCGCGTGAAGTTCAAGTTTTAGTCCGTAACGGCAAAGACGCTGCCAAGACAATCTATCCAGCCCAACGTAGAACACGCGCTCACATGCATGCCATGCAAGCTGTTAATATGGATGGTCACAAGCACGACGTGTTTGTTAAGCTTCGTGATACTGGCGCCATTGGCCGTATGTATCTCATCGCTCTACAAGACTTATACTCAAACAAATTTGTTGGCTGGCGGCTAGCTTATTCTGAGAACAAAGAGACTGTACGCCTTTGCATTAGTGACATGGTTGATAAGTTTGGCATTCCTGAAGAAATATATTTAGACAACGGTCGCTCGTTTGAATCCAAGTGGATTACAGGCGGCATGAAGACACGTTACCGTTCAAGATACGTGAAGAAGAGTCACAAGGTTTGCTCACTACGCTTGGTGTTAATGTTCACTGGACAACGCCTTATTCAGGGCAACCAAAGCCCATTGAACGCGCCTTTAGAGACCTTTGCGATACGATTGCAAAGCATCCTTTCTGCTCTGGCGCATATACAGGTAATTCACCTACGAGCCAGCCTGATAACTATGGCAAGCATGCTGTTGACGAAGATTTATTCCGAGACTTTGTTGATAAAGAGATCAGAATTCACAACGCACGGCAAGATAGAAATACTGAAAACGCCAAGGGCATCAGCTTTGACCAAGCATTCATGCGTTCAGTTGAAGCACCAAGCACAATCATTCGATGGCCGTCTCAAGGACAAAAGTCTTTATGGCTGCTAGCAGCTGATCAACTACACGCCAAAAAAGGCAATGGCGAAGTTACAATGTATGGCAACCGATACTGGGCACCTGCACTAAGGAAGGTCAGGATTTAAAACCTCTGACATTGGGCAAATACATTTGCCACAAAGCTAAGGTCAAGTCAGGGCTTCCCATCCGTGGCGGCTTGGCACGATTGTGTGCGCTTGCATTCATGATGAAGAATTATACGCTCAAGGACTGGATGCAGTTCTGCGAGATATTCGGCATATCTCTAAGACTTGGCAAATATGACAGCTCTGCTTCAGAAGAAGACAAGCGCCGCTTATTGCGTGCTGTGCTGTCAATTGCTGGTGATGCGGCTGCAATCATTCCTAAAGGGATGGAGATTGAATTCATAAATGCCACTTCAGGACGCGGCGAAGCAGTCTTTGGCAAGCTAGCAGATTATCTGGATAAGCAAGTATCAAAAGCAGTGCTTGGCCAGACTATGACGACAGATGATGGCTCGTCACAGGCACAGGCAAAAGTACATGATGATGTGCGCGATGATATTCGTGACGCGGACAAACGACGAGCAGAAGCAACCATGCAACGCGATGTTGTTAATCAGGTTATTGCCATCAACTATGGTGTTCGGGAGAAGTACCCAAAGCTTACGCTGATTGTCGTAGAAGCAGAAGATACAGAAGCTTTGGCAAGTGCCCTTGGGGTTTTGGCTCCGCTTGGATTGAAAGTTAAACAACAGCAGGTTCTTGAAAAGCTTGGTCTTGAACAACCTGAAGCTGATGATGAAATTCTAACGGTGACAACTGCACCAGCTGCAACGCCGCTCAAACCAGCAGCGAACAAAAAGGCTTTAAATAACTCTGCGGACCCAAATGACGAGATCGATGAGATTACTGAAGAAGAGCTTGCAAAGTGGGAAGAGACTTTTGCACCCTTGCTTGCGCCAGTTCTTGATGCGGCTGACAAAGCTGACAACTTTGAAGCTTTCCTGGAGCGTGTTGATGAACTCTTTGCCGATGCTGAAGATCATGAGCTGATAGTTTCACTGGCAAAGGCCATGGCGAAAGCGCGTATTAACGGCTTGGCGAACGGATAAACGGATAAGTCATGGATGGTTTTAGGGAACGACCTGAAGCACCTGCAGATGTGAAAGCTTATTGGGATGTTCGTTCTTCAAAGATTGTCGCTTCTTTTGATTGGCGCGATGTTTGGGCGCAAGAACATGTCCAGGCTTTCACGGTTGCAAAAGCAATGCGCCTTAATGTGCAAGTGGCGCTTAAAAAGGCTGTTGGTGGTGCAATCAAGAATGGCACACCTTATTCGCAGTTTGCAAAAGAGTTAAAACCAAAACTCCAAAGTATGGGGTGGTGGGGAAAGTCTCTTGTTACTGATCCGATCACAGGTGAAGGCGTTGTTGCTCAATTGGGCAGCCCAAGGCGACTGAAAGTAATTTATCAATCCAATATCAGGTCAGCACGATCTGCAGGGTTTTGGCAAAGGGCGCAGCGCACTAAACGCGCACTGCCATTTTTGATATATCAACTTGGGCCATCCGAGGTTCACAGGCCACATCACGTTGCACAAGAAGGCAAGGTTTACCGGGTCGACGATCCATACTGGAACCACTGGCTTGGTCCAAATGGTTGGGGTTGTAAATGTTGGGCACGTCAAATTTCTCAAAGTGAAGCTGACAGGCTTGGCGGCGTGTCACCTGAAACTGATCTTGATTTGAAAAATTACACAAACAAGCGAACAGGTGAAGTTACCAAAGTTCCAAATGGTATTGACCCGGGTTGGCATACTAATCCTGGTATCTCGCATTTAAACTTTGTAAATGCTGGCCGCAAACTAAATGAAGCCTTCAAGAGGCAAGTCTCATTGGTGCAAAGCTTGAAGAAGCAGCTCAGACTCGCAGAACTATTGCTCTTGGTTTTCTTGAACAGCCTGCATTAGCAAATGTGAAGGCTCGTGCAATTGGATTTGATGACCTCTCAAAGGACGCTCAAAACGAAATTGGAAAGCTATCTGCGCCAGTAGCAATATTGGGCGATGCCCGAACAGCTCACATTGGTGCTACCGCGCCAGTAGTACAATAATCAATTCACACGCTTGCAAAGCAAACCCGTAAAAGCAAAGAAGCAGGACGTCTTAATTTTGATCTCGTTCAAGAAGTTTTGGAAGACGGCATGATATTGCAAGCTGACAAACCTTTACATTGGAAGATTGCAAGTAGGATAAATGACCAGTGGTTTTGGGCAATTATAAAAGTGACGCTTGATGGTGAAGAGATTTACTTACAATCTTTCAGGCGAGCAACAGACGCATATATTGAACAGAACTTTGAGTTTTGATTTGAATAATATATCCGGTGGGACGCGACTTCCCACCCGGCGCATAAGTCCGACGTCGCGATTGGTTCGGATATGTCACAACAAATATCACATTAATCACAAAAATCAACTTGCATTTAAAACGCCGCAGGAGCGCTCAGGAGAGGCTTTTGGGTAAATGTAAGCAGAAAAACCACGAAACGCGCCCAGAGCCTTTGAATACCCTTTGAATTTGATGCTGTATTCATGTTTGGGATGGAAGTAGTAGAAACAGTCATGTGACTTTGATTTTTGGGGTGATCTATACTGTGACATACATCACAAGTTAACGCATGTGCATATCATGATTTCAATATCACCATGACACAAAACAAACACCTACGGCTAGCCCACGCATTAAATTTTACTGAGGACGGTGGCGTTCCTGAGTGGATTATGCTCGTGCCTGCAGGTGATAAAATTAATGGCCGTGATGGCCGCTGGTTTGCAAACACACAACCTGATCTCGTTATTGAGCGTTTTGTAAATGATGGTGGCGAGCTGGTTATTGATTATGAACACGCAACAGAAATCTGGCCTGAAGATGCTAATCCAGCTGCTGGCTGGATAAAGGCACTTGAAAAGCGTAGCGGGGCTATTTGGGGACAAGTAGATTGGACTGATCGTGCAAGTAGCATGATCTCGCAAAAAGAGTACCGCTTTATCTCTCCTGTATGTGGCACGACCCAGTTACTAATGTGGTTATTGAGATTTCATCGGCAGCACTCACTCACAAGCCAAACCTTGAAATGCCAGCACTCAACAAGCGTGGCGCAAAACATTCCAAAATTGAAATTAAAAACCCTACACAAGTGGAGATTACCATGAACAAAGAAAACCGTATTGCGCTTTGTAGCAAGCTTGGTCTTGCAACCGAAGCTAGTGACACAACTATTATGGATGCAGTTGCTACGCTTCAAGACGACAAACAAAAGGCATTAAACTCTGCCCAAACACCTTCTCTTGAGAAGTTTGTGCCTCGTGCTGATCACGATCAGGTTAAAGGTGAGTTGGTGATTGCTCAAAACCGCATCAAGGAAATTGATGAGGGTAATGTTGAGGCAATGGTTGATGATGCAATCAAAAAAAAAGATTGCACCTGCTTCTCGTGACTATCATTTGGCAGCTTGTAAGACTGATCCAGACGCATTCAAGAAATTTGTTGAGACGTCTCCTGTGCTGGATATCACCAAGGAAAGCGGCCTCGATGACGAGAACATTCCGGCAGAAGGTGCACTAACTGCTGAAGACAAGGCTATGTGTTCAGCACTTGGTCTTTCTGAAGAGACTTACAAAACAACTGGCAAGAAAGCCGCCTAACCTTAACTGGCAAGGCGGTCACGCGCTTTGCGTAATTAAAGCATAAATTTTCAAGGAATAATAAAATGCTGAACGCACCAAGAAAACAAACCAGTTGCTGAGCGAAGCCATTGCTTATGGCGTTGCAGCTGGCGTTACAATTTACCAAGGCTCAATGGTTGCTTTGGATGACGGCTTTGCTGGACCAGCAATTGAAGGCGAAGGCCTTGCAAGCGTTGGCGTTGCTTTTACTACCGTCAACAATAGCGAAGGCGCTGACGGTGACGTGAGCATTGATTGCCGTCGCGGTATTTATCACTTCGACAATAATGCAGCTGCTCCTCTCACTATCTCTGACATTGGCAATGACTGTTTTATGGTGAGTGACCATGAAGTGTCTGGTGATGGAACCGGGCGCTCGGTCGCTGGTGAAGTCATCAATGTGGATGCAGGCGGTGTATTTTTCTACCGCTTCCGTTTTGTCGAGGCGGCATTAATTCGCGCCATTGAAATCTACGGCTACCGCACTCCTGAATTCTATGAAGAATTCTTAACTCAGGCAGAAGCTTCAAACGCGTTTGCTTCATTCACCGACTCATAAGAAAGAGCTGACACGATGTCTATAACTCACTCTGATAGTCTTGATGGTTTTACACTGTTTGTCGGTCCTACTGATTTTGGCGGTACAATCATCAAGCAAAAAATACCAATGCTAAAGCGCAACCTTAAAGAGCGCAAGCCGGGCGGCACAAACATGCCTCTCAAAACTCAACATGGCTGGATGTTAAAGAACTTTGAATTCACGATTGCTGGCATATCGCAAGCTTTGTTCAAAGTGTTGAATGGTCGCCGCATTGATCAGCAACAGCTCTTTATACGTGGTGCGTTTACAGACGAGTTTACGGGCGAAGTAAAAACCATGAAAGTTGAAGTTTGGGGGCGTACCGAAGAAGCTGACATGTTTGGTGAGCTTGAAGCTGAAGAAGATAGCGAAGGCTCTTTTGACTTTGCTCCGGTTCAGGCTCGATGCGTTTATGGCGGCAAGGAAGTTTATTATTACAACGCGCAAATAGGTGAATGCCGTATCAATGAAGAAGATGAGACAGAGGCTATTCGCATAGCACTTGGTCGCAGCTAATACATGATGCCTTGGGAGGCTATCCGGGCGAGGCGTGAAGTAGTTGCATCACTCTCGCCCACCTTTATCAAGCAACTAAACAGGTCAGAAAAATGAATAAAAATAAAGCAGATACACCAGAAATCCCGACAGTCATCGATGTCAAAATGCCTGATCCAATTTCAATTAACGGTAAGGACGTGACGGACTTTCAGTTTGTCCGCGCACCGACTGGTAACGATCTTGGTAATTTTACTATGATGGATTTACTTGACGGTAGAACACGCGCTTTGATGTCTGTGACGCCCAAAATTATTCAGCCCTATATTCCGCCTAAAGTGATTAAAGACCAAGGTCCAGCCAACATTATGGCTTTGACCATGGCTTACAATGCTTTTTTCGAGGGGGTGGATAGAGGCAATGCAAGAGAGCTTGGTGCATCGACCAGTTTTTCTGCGCTTCAGGCAAGCCAAGGACAAGAGTTCTTGGCAATGGCTGGATTTGATCCAGACGCTATTGTTGCTTCTATGCGATCGGTACTTGAGCTTGCCAAAGCTGGCCGTATCGAGATTGGTACTGCATCTGACATTTCTTCTGATGTTGGTTCTGCCTTTGGTATTGAGAAAACCGCTGAAGGCATGGGGCGCTTGTCTGATGTTTTTGTCGGGGTAACAACTCGTGCAAACACAAATGTTGAAATGCTTGGCGAGACCATGAAATATGCAGCGCCATTTGCAAAAGCGTTTGGTGCAAGCCTTGAAGTTACCTCTGCCATGGCAGGTGTAATGACAGACAATGGCGTGAAAGGAAGTCAGGCTGGTACGGCGCTATCTGCAACATTTGCCAAATTGGCATCGCCACCCAAAGAAGCAGCTGACGCATTAAAACAATTAGGCGTAGTAACCCGCGATGCCAAAGGCAATATGTTACCGATTGTTGATAGTATGACGCTCCAGAAAATTATGAGTTCTAATAAGTCGGTAGAAATATTTTATACAATAATGATTAAATCCGTACTTGCGTTCTTACAAAAGGCAGATGTTGCAGCGGTTCAGAAACGGCTAAAACATCTACACATTGATGCAGATCAATTCAACTTTTCTGAGGAACCGCTTAGTAATGGTGAATGGTTAGGTGCTGCAGAAAAAATAATTTTCGACCAATTCAAACATTGCGCTCATTTTGTTAGCCCATTTTCTATTCATAATCCCCAGGGCTGGAGGTATTGGCTCATTCATTTTTCCAACTCATATCGTGCAAGACAAGTCTATAATAATATTCTCCACGAAAATAGTAGTCAGCAAGCTCACTTTGGTAGAGCAGGGCTAAATATGCTTTCGTATAACCCAAAAAATGAGAAGGCTTCGCTGTACCTCTTCCAAGAAGAGAACCGACAAGAGGCTGTCGAGCAATTGCATGATGATATACCAAGACTTGTCTCAGAGAACGGAGATAATATCAGGGCCGAGGACTTTTACCTGAGCATTTATAATAATACTCCAGCTCATACAGATGACATACACAAGGCTATGATTATAAACTCTGACATTCAGGTGTTAACAAAAAATGGTGGTGAACGACGCAAAGCGAATACGATTACTGTAGAAGATACTATCCTGCTTAAAAAAACAAACGAGCTTTAAACTGACATGGCATTAATGCTTGGTACAGAAATATTATTTCTCTTTTCAAGAAACCTGAGAAACAACCTCAGCTGAAAATATCCTTGTCGCGCTACGATTATTTTGCTCTAAAACTTAGTGTCAAAAAATCAGTTTTGCATGTCACGCTACATAAGTCATTGATTTTGTTGGTAGCGGGAGAGGGACTTGAACCCCCGACACGCGGATTATGATTCCGCTGCTCTAACCACCTGAGCTACCCCGCCACAGGGTATTTGGTCTAAGTCTATGATTGATTATAGACCTTAAAGTTAAAGTAAAAATCTTTAACCGTGCGCATATAAGGAATGCTATGCCCTACTGTCAACAAAGAAGCGCATTAGTTTTAAAAAAACTTTACCAAAGCCGAGCTACGCCCAATACACCAGATGAATCACCATGCCTTGCTTTCAAAATTGGCGTTATAAAATCATCCGAAAAAACATGATTTAGCATCAATGGAGGCACATCTTTATAAAGCGCATTATGATTAGACATCCCGCCCCCTAAAACGATCACGTCAGGATCAAAAATATTTACCAGCTGCGATAAACCTCTCGCCAACTGATCGCAATATGCTTCATAAGCCTGTGTACTTTCAGTATCTTCAAGCGCTAAAATAGCTTCCGCATCAAAATGTGTTGGCTCGCCAATTATCATTTCATACCCTCGCTGAAACCCAGTGCCAGAAATATAAGTTTCTAAACATCCCCGCTTCCCGCACCAGCAAGCATTCCCAGGAAACTCGCCCTCATACATGGGTGCTAAAGGGGTATGCCCAAACTCACCAGCTATCCCTTGTCTACCCACTAGCGCTGAACCATTAATCGCAATACCGCACCCACAACCAGTACCAAGGATAACACCCGCAACGATATATACCCCCTTGCCTGCTCCGTCATATGCCTCAGAGACTGCAAAGCAGTTTGCATCATTTTGGATGCGCACTTCGCGTGATAGAACAGCTTGCATATCCTGTAAAAGCGGCTTGCCATTCATCCAGGTTGAATTAGCATTTTTCACTAATCCAGTCGCAGGCGAAATCGTCCCCGGAATACCAATTCCGACCGTTCCAGCCTGCTCTGTTTGTTCTTCAATTTTGAAAACAAGATCGCGAACGGTATCAATGCAAGCATTATAATCATGGCGCGGCGTCGCAACGCGCTCACGCATTAGGGTGCTACCATGATCATCCAGAGCAATTGCTTCAAGCTTAGTGCCGCCCCAATCAACACCAATTCGCATTAGATTGCGATACTTGGTTGAAGAACCGCATCAAGCGCCACTTCAATAGAAGCTTCACGTTCAGCACGGTCGATAAAGCCGCCGCCTAACACGCGCGTATCTTCGGTATCATCTTCGTAAAAAACACACGCTTGCCCTGGAGCAATACCGGCTTCACCACCGATTAAGTCAACGCTAATCTTACCCTCTTCATTAGGTGGGTAAAGCACGGCAGCCATCGGCGGACGTGTTGAGCGGACTTTAACAAACAACTCCAAACCATCGTCTGGAATATCATTAACCGCGCCATCACCCAGCCAATTCACATCACGAAGATAAAGCTTACGTGTATCAAGCGCCTCTTTTGGCCCAACGATAACCCGTGCATTTTTTGCATCCAGATGCACAACATAAATCGGGTCGCCTGTTGCAACACCAATGCCGCGACGTTGACCTACTGTGAAATTAATAATGCCCTTATGCTCTCCAAGAACGCGCCCATCGATGTGTTGAATTTCACCCGTAGTTACAGCCGTTGGCTGAAGCTTGTTGATGATGTCCGAATATTTTCCCTGCGGCACAAAACAAATATCTTGGCTATCAGGCTTTTGCGAAATCTCTAAACCCAAATCTTTTGCAAGTTCACGTGTTTCTGACTTTGGTAAATCACCAAGTGGAAAGCGAATATAATCAACTTGGTCTTGTGTCGTAGCAAACAGAAAGTAGCTTTGATCACGCCCATGATCTCGAGGTCTGAACATTGCACGACGACCCGTTTCAGGATCAGCCAAACGCGAGCGTATGTAATGCCCTGTCGCAAGAGCTGCAGCGCCTAGCTCTTTTGCAGTTTTTAAAAGGTCAGCAAACTTAACGGTTTGATTACAAGTGATACATGGAATGGGTGTCTCACCCGCAATATAACTTTCCATAAACGGATTTATCACTTGCTCGCGAAATTTATCTTCATAATCGAGGACATAATGCGGAATACCAAGCGTCTCGGCAACACGGCGTGCATCGTGAATATCTTGTCCAGCACAACAAGCGCCTTTGCGCTTAACCGCTTCGCCATGATCATAAAGTTGCAGCGTCATACCAACAACATCATAGCCTTCACGCGCGAGAAGTCCTGCAACAACGGACGAATCTACACCGCCAGACATTGCAACAACAATCCGACAGTCTTTTGGGTCACCTGGAAGACCAAGCGAGTTTAATTTTTGGGTAGCCATCTTTCTTCTCCAAACATGCGACTGTTAAAGGCAGCGCCGATGAAATTTGTATGCCTTATAGTTCAAGTTACCCAACTTGCAAAGACTCAAGATGTTTATGCCGTTAATTTTGCAAAACCTCATTCGTCTTATGTTTTAAAAGAGGTTTGATAGGCTCGACATCATTAGCTCCCGTCATAACCTGAAATATGGTTCAAGCTTAATGTGATCAAATTGAAATCCAGCCTCCACTAATTTTTTTGGCAATATTTTCTGCCCACCTAACATGGTCTCTCGAGCAAGATCGCCTAACAGTTTTGTCAGCAGAAATTCCGGCAATCGAAAAACTGTAAGTCGATTTAAAGCGCGCCCAAGTGCTTTTGTAAAAACCTCATTTCTTACAGGTTCTGGTGCAGTCATATTAACTGGGCCAATAATATTCTTGTTTGCAATCACGAAGCCGATCGCGCGAACCATGTCATCAAGTGCAATCCATGACATCCAGTGCCGACCAGTACCAAATATTCCGCCAAGGCCAAATTCAAAAGGTGTCAGTAATTTCGCCATCACGCCACCTTCCACTCCCAAAACAAGCCCAGTACGCATACATACAAGTCTGACGCCTAACGGCTCTACTTGCTTGGCTTGTGTCTCCCAAGCCTCACAAACATGATGCGTGAAACAGTTTTCAGCGCCGGCAGTTTCATCCAACGCTTTTTCACCACGCAAACCATACCAGCCAATTGCAGAGCCATTAATCAAGCACTCTGGTTTTTATCTAGACGCTTAATAAGCGCAACCAAATTAGCAGTTGTATCGACGCGAGACTTGATAATACGCTCGCGCTTTGCTTTTGTCCAAAGTCCGCCCGCAATAGCATCGCCCGCCAGATTGATGATAACATCATAAGCATCATCATTTTTAATTTGCTGAAGATCAGTAATAACCTGAACCGGATTACTGAGATGTTCAGCGTTCGTTTTATGACGTGTTAGAACTGTCACCTTGTGATCATTCGCGACAAGGCTTTCAACTAATCTCGTTCCAATAAAACCAGTTGCACCAGTAATCAGGGCATTCTTGCGTACACCAATACTTTCAGTAAGCTTTTTAGCATTAGGAGGAATAAGCCTTTCACTACGACTAGCTGCTAATAAATCACGCAGGCCAAATACGGCAACACCAATTGCGGAGGCTATTGCCATAACACTCCACCATCCATAATGAACGGGCGTAACAGAATTTTCCATCATGGACCATTCATAAAGTATTGGCGCAGCAAGCGCTAAAATTGCACCATAGTTAAGTGCAAGCAGTGTGTGATTTATCCGCTCTGTTGCGGGCAATTTACGCGTCATATCTTCTTCAACAAAATCCCAAAGTGTGATCAGAACTTCGACGCCAAGAATTGTAACAAGTACGATTGTATAAATGCCATTAGGCTCTAACCACCCAAAACAAATAAAAATAGACGCCACATGCATATGGCGCGTGCTGCAGCAGAACTAAACGTGACCCAAAGTGCCGTAAGTCATCAAGTAAAATCTTTAGAAGAAAATCTCGAGTTAAAACTCTTCCAACGTACAGGGCGAAATCTAACCCTAACATCAGATGGGCAAAACCTCTTAACAAGTGTTCAAACCGCCCTTCATGGCATTGCAGCGACATGCATACAGCTTGGAGACGATGTTTTTTCTGGTGAACTTGTAGTCGCAGCACCCGCCTCTTTTGCTACTCAATGGTTGATGCCAAGACTATCTGGATTTTTGACACCCTTCCCAAACCTCACGTTAAGAAGAAAGGTAATCACCTCAAACCCTCAAACTCAACTGCCTGATACAGACATTGCGATTGTATTTAACGAACCTAACTTTCCTGGAAAAAGAGCAACCACTTTAGTAGATTTAAAAATGTTTCCAGTCTGCACCCCTGCACTGTTAGAAACCTCACCCCAATTAGACGCAACAACGTTAAGCTCACAAACCCTCATTCATGAAGATGATGGAGCATTATGGGCCAGATGGTTCGCCGCAAAAGGCTTAGAACAACTACAACCACGCCGCCACATCTACGCTGGCACCTGCCATGATGCAACAGAGCTTGCACGAACTGGTTTGGGCTTAGCAATAAACGATAAATTCACCGGCGCATCAGCCTTGGAAAAAGGCGAGTTAATCCGCCCCTTTGGCAAAGAGACCATGACGCATGGTCACTATTATTTACTAACCGCACCGCTAGAAAAAATAAGCGAACCTGCATCAGAATTTGAACGTTGGATCAGACAAGAGATGGCTTTATAGCACTTTGCCAAATTTAAAAATAACAAACTTAATATAGATTACCTGCGATTGGTTTTTTGAATTTTCTACTCAGGCGTTGGCAAAACCAAATCAGGTGCTTGCTCTACAATTTGTGTAGCAAAATAATTTGAACCGGGCATTTTGACGTTAGTGGTGGACTTGAGCATATCGCCGTTTTTCTTATCCATCCAAAATTTAATAGTTGTTTTAAATGGTGCTTCAGGTGTTGTATCAAGATCAGCCTGAACGGTATCTGCTTCTATACCCTCATAAGTATCTGTTCCACATTCTTCATTTCCAATTTTTGCCAATGCAGTTGCTTTTGCTGCAAGCGCGGCTTCAGCCGTTGTATTATCAGGCAAATCCCTAACTTTGATCCACGACTTACCTTCATCATTAGAAATAAACATTTTTTTGTTATGAATGAGCGACCAGGGCGCAACGGGTACGAGTGCTTGAGAAAGAACGTGATCATTACCAATGGAGAATAAATTAAACTTTTGCTCATTCGCTCCATTGGTAGTGGCTGTATTATAAGTACGCACTGCTGTTGGTGATTTATCAACGGGAGCAAATATACGAATAAAATGTTCACGGCACGTTTCTGCATAAACTGGTTGAGTAATGCAGAAAACCATAACAGAAGCTGCGCAAATAGTTTTCATAAAGATGTCCCTCAATTGTACTCCCCATAATAATCGTAACAACAACAATCTACCAGCGTTTATTAAAATATGGCAATCAAAACAATTACGTTATTTTATTGCGGCAAAGTGTTCTTAGATATCAAAAATACAAATAAAAGTATGTTTTTTGAATATTCCTTGCAGTTTGAACAATTTAGCTTCTGTTATGTGAATTAAGTTATGACTTCTACAGTTCGTAAGCTGATCTAAACTTTATGCTTTAACCTCGCGTAAGTTAAAGCTTCACGGATATAGTCTTCATATCGATCTTCAAACTCGAGCTGGATCATAACCCATTCTTTGAATTTCTTTTTGGTGAAATTGAACTCAAGCCCTTCTCCCGTTTCGATCAGGTAATCAACGCGCGCTGCCGCTACTTTGATAATCAAGACATCTTTACATTCAAACATCATGGCAAAAAAATCGTCACGGTAACGTAGACAGGGTGATTTCATAAGTGTTGATATTTCAACGCCCTCTTCCAAAGCCAGGCGATTGGCAATGTCATCATAAGCCATGAGCAGTATCCAGAATATAAGCTAAAAGTTCAGGTGCGTTTTCAAGTTTTCGGGCTCCCATTAACATGCCTTTCAAGCCGTGATCTTTGAGTTCGCTCAAAACAAGCTGCACCTCACCATCCAGAGGGTAATTTTCCTTAGTCATGATTTTCATGAAATTCCGACTGGTTGGTTTGACAGGTGGCGGGCCTTTAAAAAAGCGAGAAATGCTACTCAAGACTTCACTCTGCATAAGGTCAATGTCCAGCACTTCACATTTAAACATGATACGCTTATACGGAGCTGCCAAATAGAAAAAAATACAGTCACCAGGAATAACTTTTGAGTGCACTGGCCAATAGGTGTCCGATTCGGAAAGGGCACCAAGGACATCATAATATTTGATATTTGCGGGATAAAGCCAATGAGTCAATTTGGGTTTCCTTTTTTACTTTGAACGTTGAAGCGCCAAAGCCGGTTTTCATAATGCTTCGCTCCACTTTTAAAATACAGCCATATGAACAACGCCTTCTTCTTTGCTCTGAACATTGGGCCTGCTGTTATCGGTGAGAAAAAATATGGCGTTTAAAATTTCTTATTTTGCGCTTCTCTGCCGAATTATTGGCACAAATCTAAATATGTTAAAGAACATAATATGACTTTGGGTATTTTCCCTCCTGGAAGGCCGACTAAAAATCTCTCCGTGGCAAGGCAAGGCTTTGGCGACTAGCCAAAACGCTAGCCCGTGAACGGACGAAAGCATGGATATGCTTTCGGAAAAGAAAGAAAATACAACACCGTGCAGTGATGGGCGAGTGGATGATTATGTGTGCCTGCCTCCTCCTTGAGGGGAGACACGTGACTGGCGCGGAACGCGACAGAACGGGTGGGGGGGGTAATGCACTCAAAGTTGAATGCTGAAATTAGTAGAAAGCCGTATACCCCCCCCCGCAGCTTCGCCTTGCTTCAACTTCGTTTCACCAACCTACCCTCAAGGGGGAGGTAGAATTACCCAACCTTTTGAATGCAAACAGAAGTATGGCCTCGGCTTAAATAACCCAATCGACCAGCGGCAGCTTTAGACAAATCAATTACGCGCCCTCGAATAAAAGGACCACGATCATTAATACGAACAACCACGCTACGTCCATTCCTACGATTGGTCACACGCACTTTCGTACCAAACCGATACTTACGGTGAGCGGCCGTCATAGCCTTTGGGTTCATGCGTTCACCGGATGCAGTTTTATTACCAGGAAGGTTATACCAAGAGGCACCGCCACATTGTTTTGCAGCATAGCTTTCTTCAACAGGCATGAAGATACCTGCCAGAAGCATAAAGGAAGCAACTGTTATAAATTTGCGCATGAACTGTGCCCCATAAAAATTCAGGATTGTTTGCGTAGTAATAATGGCGATATAAAGTTGTGAGAGAAAAATTGACACAAACAAAATGTTGCAAACTATGACAAACTCTAATGACTGGAAAAGCTGGCTTGGCAAAAGCGAAACAAACATTGCACTGATTGATGCAAGACAAGCTGAACTCATGGCCGCAACTTTTGATATGCAAATTCCAAAAAAAGGAGATGCCCTGCCTCCATGTTGGCATTGGGCTTGGTTTAATGTTGCAAAACCACATTCGCAATTAGGCCGTGATGGTCACCCAAAACGAGGTGGTACAGGATTACTACCTCCAATTTCCCTACCCCGCCGCATGTGGGCAGGCGGCAATATTGAGTTTCTAAAGCCTATTCTAGTGGGGACCGAAATTACAAAAAAATCAACCATCGAAAGAATTGCAGAAAAAAAAGGGAACTCAGGTGCGCTTTGTATTGTGACTGTATTACATCAACTCTTTGATGGCGAAGAGCTTTGTATAGCTGAAAAACAAAATCTCGTTTTCCGCGAAGATCCAAAATCAGACGCTCCAAAGATATCACCACCAGCCCCGCCGCAAGAACCACAAGTTACTCGTATTATTTCTCCAGATCCAGTTACCATGTTCCGTTATTCAGCGCTTACTTTTAATGGGCATCGCATTCACTATGATGTTGATTATGCCAGAGATGTTGAAGGTTATGATGGCCTTGTATTTCACGCCCCCTTAACCGCAACACTTTTACTGGGGCTTGCGAAAGAAATTGCAGGCAAAGAAATCACCACGTTTAATTACCGCGCAACTTCTCCTCTATTTGGGCATGAAGATTTTACCATCCATGGCAAGCAGGATGGTGATAAAATAACGGTATGGGCGCAAACACCCAACGGTGCTCAGGCAATGATTGCGGAGGCGAATTAAAACTCTTTTCATTGCGTTAAGCTTTCTTACCAAATTGTAACCAACATCTTATCTAAAATTTAAGGTAAGTGGCGTAATTTAGCTCTAGTAGTAATTGGTCCTTTTTTGAGTAGTGAGTATTATGACCGATATGGTAAGACCACGAGTAAAATATGTAATAGGTCCGGATGGAAGTCCGCTGACTGTTTCCGATTTGCCACCAACTTCAACGCGTCGATGGGTTATCCGTCGCAAAGCAGAAGTTGTTGCAGCTGTACGCGGAGGGCTATTGTCTTTAGAAGAGGCATGTGACCGATATACGCTAACAGTGGAAGAATTCCTGAACTGGCAAAGCTCTATCGATGAGCATGGCTTGGCGGGTCTTCGTACAACAAGAATTCAAGAATACCGCGCTTAAGACACGGGTCTTGTTTTGGGTAAAACCTGAAACATATAAACCGGTCGTTTAAATAAGGCACGGGATTTATAAAGAGCACATCAAACTAGACGGTTATCAGAAATGTTAGCCGTCTTTTGCTGTTGTTATTTTGAAGTAATCTGCGCTTCAGGGTTTAATTTAGCAACAGAACAAGCAACTGCAATTGCAGAGATTGCAAAGAACCAAAGCCCAGGTTGTGAAATTGCATTGGCAAGCCCGCTGGTTTTTGCTGCAAAAACTGCAATCGCTACCAAGAGCACATCCATCATCGACCATTTAGCAAGAGCCGCTGTCCAACCTTTTGCTGTCTCACCTAAAAATATAGCTTGAAATGCTGTAAATAATTTGATGATCGGGAATAAAATTGAAAATACAACAACAACAATTGAAAGCAAGATTTCCCCATCTGACCAAAGACCAGCTATAATAGAAAGCAAAGAAGGGGTTTCTGTAAAGAAATACAGTTTTTCAAACTGCATCAATGGCAAGGATATTCCAAGCCCAAAGCATATGCTGGCAGTCAATAAAATAACTGGTCTAAAAGCGTGCATAGGTTCCTCGCTTGTTTAAATCATCAAGCCAGATACCACGGTCAATTAAAAACTAAAAGCTTGCAAGTAAACCAAGTGCCCCACGAACTTAAAAATTCACAGGGCACAAAAGGAGTATTAATAAAACAATGAAGGCTTTGTTAGCCAATCATTGCACGGCTTTCGGCCAAGTCATCAACAGTGTCTTCGAGAATACCCGTTCCACCGTCACGTTGCTCTAGCTTTTGAGCCTTTTTAAGTTCTTCATCCGCTTCCATAAGCGCTGCTTCTGCATTCACCCGTTTATCTTTAAGATCACGAATAGACCCATCAAGATTTTCTTGGCGTGCTCGAGCCGCTTTTGCAAATGTTGGATATGCAAAATGCGAGGTATCAGTGATACCCGCTTTTTCTTCTTCAATATTAATTTGGGCTTGAAGATCACCATGCATTTTTTCAAATTCGGCAATCATCATGTCAATTTGTGCTAATTGACGGGTTTTGTCTTCCACTTGAAAATGTTTCAAGCGAAGAAGGTTATCACGCGATTTCATACTCAATACTCCTTGAACCGCAAAGAACATCAAACTGACGTTCTTCTATGTCTTACAATTTGGCAAAAATGCCGATCTGGCAATACGCACCAGACCATCAGGGTCAAAAAATTAACAAAATCGCAATTATTAATAAGAAATTGCAATTACGTTAACTAATCGTTTACCCGACTTGTTAATTATAGCCCAAGGTTCTTAAGGGTAAGTAAACTACACCGTTACCTTTAGTAAACTTGTAGTCAAAAAGTCGGGTGATTCGCAAAATTTACCCTTTGGAGACGACTTGTTAACCTAAGTAAATACCGTAAATCGTTGTAAATCAGCGTTTTACACCACTTTTTTAAGCCATTTTTATAGGGTTGCGCTTAAGAATTACAATTTGTTAACCATTATGTACGAGCATGTGGTTATTAATTATTAACCATAGTCGAATCGAAGTTGTACGAGGCAGCCAGATTCAGACAATTGCTTAGCGGCAAAAGGGGAAAAAGATGCGAGTATTGCTTATTGAAGACGACAGCGCTACGGCCCAAAGCATCGAGTTGATGCTTAAGTCAGAGAGCTTTAATGTCTACACAACTGATCTTGGGGAAGAAGGTGTCGATCTCGGCAAACTCTACGACTATGACATTATATTGCTAGACCTTAATCTACCAGACATGTCTGGTTACGAAGTTCTACGCACACTAAGACTTTCAAAAATTAAGACGCCAATTCTTATTCTTTCAGGCCTTGCTGGCATTGAAGATAAAGTTCGCGGGCTTGGTTTTGGTGCAGACGATTATATGACTAAGCCATTCCATAAAGATGAGCTTGTTGCTCGTATTCATGCAATTGTTCGTCGTTCTAAAGGACACGCTCAATCAGTTATCACAACTGGTGACCTGGTTGTTAACCTGGATGCAAAAACAGTTGAAGTTGCAGGTCAACGCGTACACCTAACAGGTAAAGAATATCAAATGCTTGAGCTTCTTTCACTTCGTAAGGGAACAACGCTTACAAAAGAAATGTTCCTTAATCACCTATATGGCGGCATGGACGAACCAGAACTTAAAATCATCGATGTATTTATCTGTAAATTGCGCAAGAAACTTGCAGCAGCAGCAGATGGACTTAATTACATCGAAACTGTTTGGGGTCGTGGTTACGTACTACGTGAGCCAGATAGTGTAGAGCTTCTAGAAACTGCATAATCTTTACAGTCAAAAGTAAAACATAAAAAAACCCGCTTTTAGCGGGTTTTTTTAATACATAAATTTAAAAACTACGCAGCAGCAGTAGTTGTATTTCTGATATCAATACCAGCCTCCTTAAGTTTAGTTTGGAGAATCGTTCGGTTAAATGGCTTCATCATGAAGGCATTAGCACCAGCACGTTTTGCTTTCGTCATCTCAGGCACCATGATTTCACTAGTACAATAAATAATGCGCGTACCCTTAGAGCCATCAATCATAAAAAACTGTTCAAGAAACTCATTACCAGTCATGTTTGGAGTATCCCAATCGATCAAAATCGCATCAGGCATATTATAACGGCATTTTTCAAGCGCCTCAAAACCATCAGCAGCCTCTACGACTACAAAGCCCATATCCGATAAAATACGGTTTGCAACCTTCCGGATCACAGGTGAATCATCAACTAGCAGAAAAATTTTCATGCCTTAACTCCAAAGCATTTTTTAAAAGTTACTCAAAGACTATCAAGTCATGTTTAAAAAGAAACTAATGGAGAGGCCTCAAAATAAAAATAAGAGGCATAAACTGTGTTTATTCAAATTACAGTTATTTTTTGATTAACGCCAAACCGCCAAATTACGCAATATGCGCCTCAAACACCACTACTTCACCTTCAAGGCGTGCAGTAACATCCATTTTAGAAACCTCCGCAAGTTGAAGTGTGTAAACAGGCTGAATAGCATGGGCATCAAGGTCTTCCTCAAAAGTGCCATTTAGTAAATCAAGGAATGCAGGTGGTACACGCCCTTTAACACCGCTTGATGTTACTCGAAACTTAGGAGAACCATTAGGATCTTCAATTTCCACTTTCACTACCCCACCGCGCGGAATAGCGGAAAGGCCAATTAAAACAAGATTAAGCAAGAGCTTAACTTGATTTTTCGCCATCAAAGCACGTTCGCCATGCCATTCAATGTCGGTTTTCTTTTCATTATCAAAGAAAGCTCGTGCAACACTTTCCGCATCACCTGTATCGATATGCGCACCCGCAGAGCCAGCCGCTCCAAAAGCAATACGAGCATATTGAAGTCTTGCAGAAGCATTCTTGGCAGATGACCTAATAAGATCCATCGCAATTTCTGCAGTTTCTTCATCTGTCCCCTCATCGAGTAACTCTATACCATTTGCGATTGCACCAACTGGAGAGATCACATCATGACAAACTCTAGAACAAAGTAGTGCTGCCAAATCCATTCCGGCCAGTTCAGGTAATTTTTGCATCTGTAAGACCTCGTGAAGTATTATTCTTAAAAATCATTTTGTTATGAACCACTCATAACGAATCAGCTTTTATTAGCATGAAATAGATTAACAGTATTTTGCTACAAAAATAAAAATCACTAAATGAAATTGAGATTTCTAAGTATTTCAACAACGATTAATTAAAATTGCCACGAAAAGATCATGATTGATTCACCTTTCGGAAAAGGTTTTCGTTAATAATAAAAGACAAGCTATCGGCAATAAACAAATTCAAGAGCCAAGGAAAAGTCATGGAACACGTAAAGAACGCAACATTTGGCTTATTTAGCCATATTCTAAATGCGCTTTTACTAACTATGTTGCTATCACTTACTTTTTTAGCAACTAACACAACAGCACAAGCACAAAGCAGCTCCCACTATTCTAATCAGGAAGTTATCAATGCTGGGCATAAATTTTTTGGAGCGACATCAGGAAACTTAGCAGCCGCTTTTGAAAAAGCGTTTTCTAAATATGGTCAACCAAATGGATATATATTAGGCGAAGAAGCCAGTGGCGCTTTCATCGGTGGACTACGTTACGGCGAAGGATTTCTTTACACAAAGAATGCGGGCGATCATAAGGTCTTCTGGCAAGGCCCATCTGTCGGTTGGGACTATGGCGCTGACGGCAATCGTACAATGATGCTAGTTTATCACCTACCTGATGTTGATACACTATATAAGCGCTATGCTGGTGTAACAGGCGCTGCTTATGTGGTTGGCGGTGTTGGTGTTACTGCTTTAACACGTAAGGGCGTCCATTTAGTGCCTATCAGAACAGGTGTTGGTGCACGTCTTGGAGTCAATATTGGGTACTTAAAACTTCGTAGAACACCGCGTATCAATCCCTTTTAAACAATACGAAAATACAATTATTAAAAGGCGCATTCATGCGTCTTTTTTATTGCGTAATTGTCACAACGTTGCCATCAATTAACCTTAACAAATTCTTTAATTAGCATTTCTCACATTCCCATGCGAAAATGATAAAATCTATATACAGCAAGGAATTCACCAAGCTGTTTGAATATGTAGCGTTGGATTCTCAATGGTTCTTGAAGTTATTCTTTACTTTGTGCTTGGTTTTTTTGTAGCAGGCTTACTTGCTCTAATGATCTCCCCCGTAATTTGGAACCGCGCGGTTAAATTAACGCGTCAAAAAATTGAGAGCTCTGTTCCATTATCAATCAACGAAATCCAAGCCGACAAAGATCAATTACGTGCTGAATTTGCAATGAGCACTAGACGACTAGAAATGAGCATTGATGAGTTGCGCGAAAAAGCTTCTACTCAGCTTATCGAAATAAACAAAAAACGTGATCAATCTGCAAAATATGATTCAGATATGAAAGATCGCTTAGGCGCAATCAATGACCTTGATGCCAAGGCAAGTGATTTAAGGGCAACACTAGCTTCCCGCGAAGCTCAACTTGAAGATGCCACTGCAAAACAGGCAAAATTAGAAATTCAATTTGCCAAAACATCTGAAGAATTAAGCAACATGCGCTTAGAGTTATCTGGTAATCAACAAGAACTCGATGGAAAAAACATCGAGATCATTGCTAAAAATTCAAAGATTGCAAGCTTAACAAACACGCTAACAGGTACAGATGTTGGAAATGACGAAAGCTTAGAAAAATACAAAGAAATTGGCCTAGAATTAGCTAATACCCAAGAACAATTAGAATCTGAAAAAGAGCGCACAAAACAAGCCCAAGATAAAGCTCGAGAAGCAATTGAAAAGCTTGAATCTCGCGAGCGTGATTTGAACAGCTCAAGACAATCCAATAGAGAAGATAGTTCAAACATTATGGACTTGAACGAACAGCTTATTAACGAAAAATCCAAGATCGTAGAACTTGAGGCAAAGCTTGCAAAACAAACCATACAAACGAAAGCACTTCTAGAAGATGCCTCAAATGAGAATATTCAAGCGGCAATGCAAAGCATCAATGCTGAAATGGAAGATAAGATTCGTAATGTCAAAGATATCGAAAAAGAACGAGATGACCTAAAAGACAAACTCAATTTACTATCAGCTAATGCAAATAGTAATTGGTCGAACGAACGCCAAGATAATGCAGTCTTGCGTGAACGTATCAACGATATGGCAGCTCAAATCACGGCGATGACAGCGCAAGTTGAAGGAAAATCCTCACCAATTCATAAAATCATCAAATCAGAAAAACCACCAAGGAAAGCAAGCGCACAAAAAAACGATGCACAAGAATCTAGTACAATTTCTTTGGCAGAGCGAATACGTGCGATTCAAAAAGCTGCAAATTCTTAATTATTTGGACGTTATGCGGCTAATGATTTTGCCAGAGCTTAAATCTAAAATCCAAAATTGACGACCACCATCCACCATACGCAAGTCTAACATGATATTGTTGTTTGAAAGACTGGAAGAAACAACTCTTGCACCTTCTGGCAGATCAACCTCAAGATTTTCTAAGAATGGCAAAATACTTTTTTCTGAAGACGTAGATTGATTAACCTCGCTTTCACCCTCAGCTTCTTGAGAACCTTGACTAATTTTATAGACAACAGCTCCAAGAACAGTAATAAGCGCAAGCAACATGAGACCAATTGAAATACCCAGCAAGCGAACCATCTTAACGCGTACTTTTTCCATGACTGGATCTAGGGGTTCATCTTCATTTATCTTATTTTCCATTTTTATCCCTCAAGGCGGAGTTTCAAATGACTGTTAGCGAAGAGAACGCCAAAGGGGAAGCCTTGATTGCCCAAGAAGAGCATATAGACACAAGAATAGATGCATTTATTGCTTCTTTTATGCCCAGCTACGTCTCACGCTCCCGCGTTACAGAAATTATCAAACATGGTGGCGTTACCGTAAACGGCAAAGAAATCAAAAAACCAAACCAGCGTTTGAAGCTTGGTGATAGAGTCATCATGGATGTACCAGAACCAGAGGAAGCAACGCCTGAACCTGAAAACATACCGCTTGAAATTTATCATGAAGACGACCACTTACTGATTATAAACAAACCAGCAGGCATGGTGGTACATCCAGCTCCTGGTCATTGGACTGGAACAATGGTCAACGCCCTGCTCTACCATTGCGGCGATACGCTATCAGGCATTGGCGGCGTAAGACGTCCTGGCATTGTTCATCGGTTAGATAAAGATACTTCTGGCCTTTTAGTAGTAGCTAAAAATGAGCGAACTCATTCAGGCCTAACAGCCCAATTTATGGACCATGGCCGAACAGGTCCTCTCGAACGTAATTATTTAGCACTCGTGTGGGGTAGATTTGAAAAACTAACAGGAAGCGTCAATGCCCCCTTAGCTCGCTCACCCCATAACCGCAAAAAACGTGCTGTTGTAAAAGATGACCACACAGAAGCTAAAGAAGCGATCACCCATTTTACGGTAAAATCAGAATACGGCATAGATGAAGACGGCTTTCCAATTTGCTCGCTCGTTGAATGTCGCTTAGAAACAGGTCGAACGCACCAAATTAGAGTACACATGAGCCACATTGGCCACCCATTGGTCGGAGACCAAGATTATGGGAAGCATTTCCAAACCAAGGAAAATACACTTCCTGACGAGGCAAAAACAGTCGTAGAAAACTTTAAACGCCAAGCACTTCATGCCGCACTCTTAGGGTTTGAGCATCCCGTTACAAAAGAACACATAAAATTTGAAGCGCCGCTCCCCAAAGATTTTGATATTCTTTTGCGTTCATTCAAATAGCAATGACTACTTGACTTTAACGTCAATCAGGCAGATACACCCATTATTCCGACCGCTGCCGCGTGAGCAGCATGTGCAAAACCCTAGATGGGCAAATATTGATAAGCACAAGGTACGGCAAGCAACATTTGCAAAAAGCAATGTTGAATTATCTAAGTTTCCATTTCACGCGGGGATCTGACGATTAGCCGGTCAAAAAACAATTCAGTTCAAGACGAGAGTTTAATCGCAACCGCTATAACATGCTACCGATGGCATCCACATCGTGGCTGTGTTGTGACTTATGAAGTGCTAACGCTATCCGCGCTATGCATTTTCAAGAAAGAATATTATTTTGACTAATTTTACAGACCTTGGCTTAACGCCAAAGCTTCTTGAATCAATTACAGCTGTTGGGTACGAAACCCCTACTCCAATTCAGGAGCAAGCTATTCCACTCGTCATGGAAGGCCATGATGTCATGGGCCTTGCACAAACAGGTACAGGCAAAACTGCGGCCTTCGGATTGCCGCTCGTACACAAGTTGATGCAAGAAGAAATCAGACCAAAACCAAAAGGCGTTCGCGCACTTATCCTCGCCCCTACCCGCGAATTGGTAAACCAAATCGCTGATAACCTTCGCCAATACGTCAAAAAGACACCAATTTGGGTGAATGTTGTTATCGGTGGACAATCAATTAACAAACAAGCTCAAGCGCTTGCTAGAGGCACAGACATTCTGGTTGCTACACCAGGTCGCCTTCTGGATTTAGCAGACCGCAAAGCACTTTATCTAGATACAGCAACCTTTTTGGTACTTGATGAAGCAGACCAAATGCTTGACCTTGGTTTCATTCATTCTCTTCGTCAAATTTCAAAAATGCTCGGCACACCACGCCAAACAATGCTGTTTTCTGCAACCATGCCAAAACAAGTGGAAGACCTATCAAAGGCATTTTTTGAATGACCCAGTACGCGTGCAAGTTGCACCTCCTGGTAAAGCTGCCGATAAAATTGAGCAGTGCGTACACCACGTATTAGCCCGCGATAAAACAAACCTACTTAAAGATTGTTTGATTGAACGCCGCGATGATCTTTCACTTGTATTCGCCCGTACGAAACACGGTGCGGAAAAACTGATGAAACATCTAGTCGATTGTGGTTTTAAAGCAGACAGTATTCACGGTAATAAAAGCCCAAGGCCAACGTGACCGAGCATTACGAGCTTTTAAAAGCGCGACATTGATATTCTTGTGGCAACAGATGTTGCTGCTCGTGGGATTGATATTCCAGCTGTTAGCCATGTTTACAACTTCAACTTACCAGAAGTACCTGAAAATTACGTTCACCGTATTGGTAGAACAGCGCGTGCAGGTGCTGAAGGTAAAGCCATTGCATTTTGTGCACCGAATGAATTTCATCTACTAAAGCAAATTGAACGACTAATGTCGATTTCAATTCGCGTAGAGAGCGGTGAAGAGCCTGAAGGATTTGTCGGTAAAAAAGCAAGTTCAAACTCGCGTGGTCGTAACGGCAAACCTGCAGGTGGCGGTGGTCGTAGAGCATCAGGCCACAGAGGTCGTGGCGGCGATAGCAGAAGCAATGGTAACTCTAACAGCTCAGCTAAACCTAAGAAATTTAAAAACAAACAGACAAGCGTTTCTGAATACGACGCTAAAGAGCAAAGACGCAAAGAAAGAACAAGCGATACAAACCGCCAGGAACATCGCAATGCCTCTGGTGAAGGTCGCTTTAGTAACAACAAAAACAGTTCATCACGTAGAGGTCCTCGTTCAGAAGGCCGTGCTGAGGGGGATAGCCCACAACGCAGCAACCGCAGACCAAACCGTGACGGCACTAATGCATCAAGCCAAAGATCAGACTCAACAGGTGCAAATCAGGGAAACCGCAATAAAGCAAAACCAGGGCAAAAATCCTGGAAGGGCAAAGCTGGCACTTCAGGCGCTCATACAAGTAATAAAACCAGAGGCGGTGCAAAATCAGGCGCGCAAAAGCCTCTTAGCAAGTCAAATAAGAATAAAAGACCTGCAAGACGCCCTCAAGGTGCGTAGTTGGCAGTAAATTCAATTAGAAATGTCACACATCAGTCTAAACAAAATGCAGCATGTGTGACATTCATATTTATACTAACTTAAGCTAGAGATAGGTTAAAATTTTGAGTTACCTAAAAGACATCAATGATGCCTGGAGTTGGACGGGATTGAAGGCTGAAGAAATCGTTGGATCAAATGAATTTGGAAATTTATTACTACGAGATACTGAGGAGTGTTTCTGGCGAGTTTGTCCAGAAGAGTTGACCTGTGAAATTGTAGCTCAGTCTTTAAGTAGTTTCTCTCAACTAATTGACAACGATGACTTTATATTAGATTGGGAAATGGTAAATTTAGTAAAGTTAGCAAGATAGGAACTGGGTGCTCTAAAAGCCGGTTATGGCTATTATTTTGTTATTCCTGCAATATTTGGAGGAAAATATGATGTAACTAATATACGTTCTGTTCCATTAAAGGAGTTGATTTACCACGCTGGTGAATGGGCAGACAGATAAAAAATTTACCTGATGGAGCTCAGATTAAGTTGCGGGTAATAGAATAGAAATCTTCAGTCAATTCGGGCTCAAAGCAGTCATCCCGCTTACCCACACATAATAACTCCAAACTGCCCGCCTTATTACAACTGCGATAATCGTGCCGTCAGATTTATAGAAAAATTCACAGTTCCTTAGTCAAACTCTTCAAAATATGCGATTCTGCACTAACATTACCAAAATTTCATGTGAATAGCTGAAATTAATACCTATATAATAGCTATAGGATGCTCGCTTCCAAGAAGGAGCATTGTTTTAGATGAAGGAGAAGGGTGCTAATATGGCCCAGAATTTACCTACAATATCAAGTGAGAATGGTCTTTCTCGCTATATGCAAGAAATCCGAAAATTCCCTATGCTTGAGCCAAACCAAGAATATATGTTGGCTAAGAGCTATCTTGAACACGATGACCGTGATGCAGCACACAAGCTCGTAACAAGCCATTTACGCCTCGTAGCAAAAATTGCTATGGGCTATCGCGGCTATGGTCTGCCAATTGGTGAAGTTGTCTCTGAAGGCAATGTTGGTCTAATGCAGGCTGTAAAGAAATTCGATCCAGAACGCGGCTTCCGCCTTGCAACCTATGCAATGTGGTGGATTAAAGCGTCTATTCAGGAATATGTACTGCGCTCATGGTCACTCGTAAAAATAGGTACAACCGCGAACCAAAAGCGTTTGTTCTTTAACCTGCGTAAAGCAAAAAACCGTATTCAAGCTTTGGATGATGGCGATCTAAACCCAGATCAAGTAACGCAAATTGCTACTCAGCTTGGCGTGAGCGAAGCAGAAGTTACATCGATGAACCGCCGTATGGCAGGTGATGCTTCTCTTAATGCACCAATTAAGGCTGCAGAAGGAGAAAGCGGAGAATGGCAAGATTGGCTTAAGGATGATTCTGAAAGCGCAGAACAAATTTTAGTTCAGCAAGATGAATTGGAAAGCCGCCGCGAAATGCTTGCCGATGCAATGAGTGTTCTTAATGAGCGCGAACAACGCATCTTCATGGCTCGCCGTTTAGAAGAAAGCCCAATTACCTTAGAATCGCTTTCAGGTGAGTTTGACATTTCCCGCGAACGGGTTCGCCAAATTGAAGTCAGAGCGTTTGAAAAAGTACAAAAAGCCATGGTTGCCTCTGCAAAAGAATTAGCAAAGCCAAATCCACAGCTTGAACATCAAACTTCTTAAGCAAACCAAAATAGAGATTTAAAAAGGCTCTTATATGAGCCTTTTTTATCGCCTCGAGAAAACTGCCACGTATCGAGAACAAACGTTCCTTTTAAAATAGATTCTACCCAAGCGAATAATGAAAAACCGCAGAAAAGTAAAACTTCAATTAAAAGCAAATTATTTGCATAGACAGGTTATCACCTTCCATTAAACAGAATTACCTGTCAGTTATCCAAAAGGGTAACCAGCATTTTATTCTACATTCTAAGAAGTTGTTACTTCGATAGGTATGGAGAAAGAATTAAACCTGCGATTGAACTAAAGCTATCCTTGAATTTGCTATTTGTCGCTGCTTGAAAATATCCTTCAGGTTCCGAAGCGCAGTCACGAAGCAGTGCCTGTGTTTCAGTATTGACTGAAGTTCCAAATGAAATAGTAAATATTGTGATGTCGTCATCTTTAGCATTTTCACAAGCCTCTGTTAGCCAACTATTTGATTTGTCGTAGTCAGTACCAGTGTGAAGTGGAGAGCTAGGAACTAAGGGGGAAGCAAAATTAACCCCGTCTGTCATTAACACCATAAAACGCCTGCCTTTAAGGCTTGCCATTTGAGATTCTGACTTAGCTTCACTATAAGGCTCTATCGTTGACAGCGTTCTGGCACCCCAAACAACTCCTTGCGGAATATAAGTGTTACCTATGGGTGCAAGGGAGTTGATTTTAGCTTTGAGTGAATTTTTATTATCCGTCAGTGGCAGAATTTCACTTGGGCAAACTAGTGAATTTGGTCCTGGCACGCGGAAGCTGAAGTCCATATCATTCAGATTACGTGGATATTTACGTTAAGCAACGCAGCCATTCCAATAGATTGTGTAATCATAAGCTGGTTGGCAAGTTGTTTCCGGTGGCCCCTAAGTAATGTTACTGCATGACTGAGAACTAGATGTGGATGCAGGCTGAGTATATGCTGGAGTGCAACTGGCAGGACTAACTAAGACACCGTCATTATACACAGCAGGAGAACATTGCTCAGGCACTTCTGTGGCTGGGTGATTGGTGGTTTGGGTTGTACAGCCAGATTGTGATACAATTGGTGTTGTTGTCGTACATTGCTCAGGTACTTGTATAACTTCATCTTCTGCGGCTAGCCAAGTTGAACCCATTTTGTCACGTCCAACATTTACATATTGGGCAAATGGTACAATCGAAATTTTGCGATCTGCGGTTGGGCTAGAAAGCACGCTGTCAACGAAATTGTTCGCTGCTGTTTTTAGAGTTCCAATTTTGTTACCAACTGTCATTGAATAGGTTGTATCTAGTACCAGAGAAACTTCGATTGGATAATCCGGTAAATAAACGGCTGCTTCAACTTCGTAATTAATCTTTTTAACGCCGAACAACCCCATAAAATAATTCTCAGATTTACTTTTTACTTTACCGTAAACGGTTTCATCTACGTAAGTCAGTTCAACGGAAAGTAAGGAATTTTTCATAGTAAGTGGAAGATTTATTGAAAAACTCTCTTCACCGTCTTGCTTAGCCACAGCCCAATCATTCTTGCTAAGGGATATTGCTGCGTTAAGAGTAGCAGCATCCAAAACCGCTTGGAATTTTGAGCGATCATTAGTCATCCGCGTATAATCAACTAATGCCCCTATAGCCAATACAAGTACTAGGAAGCAGAGTACAAATATGATCAGAACACTACCTGTTTCATTTGCACGAAAAGCTACGAATTTAGACTTAAATGCTTTTGCTGCACTTTTCATTTTGGCATCCTCAATGAATAAAATTTTCATGAACCCGCAGAAAGCATTACAGAACTTGAACTATTCAGTGAGCTAGGTCTATTTTTGGTAAGAGCAGATGGAACTCAATATTCCTCAGCAATCTAAACCATGCCAATTGCACGACCTCAATTCTCAGATATTCTAGGCACAACATAGTTTGTAATTGATAAAAATTCCCCTGCTAGCGGTGAGCAAGTTAGTTTTAAAAACACTTTCTCACCCTATCCCTATCAAAGAATTAGGGTGAGATATATTATGCGTAAGACACATCAAAGAAGGCACGTTCTAAACGAACTGCCTCAGCAAAATATTCTGAAATTACTGCACGACCTTCTTCATTAGCTTCGTCATAAGCTACATCCACTTGCTCGCGTAAGTGCTCAACCACGCTTTCAAAGTAGTCACCTACGTGTAGATCAATCCATTCAGAAAAATAAAATGGTAGATCTTTATTATAAGATGCAAACGGCGTTGCCCATTCAAGATAAGACCATTCAGCAACGCAAAGAACAGCTACCATCGCGCCATAATTTCCAGATTGAGATGCTTTTAACATCAAATCCTGAAACGCTTTCGTAGGCTCTTTTAAACTTGGATTAGTACGTTCTTTTATATGAACATCAAGCACATCAAATGAGCGCTGAAAATAAGTGTTTTCAGGTCCAGCAAGCACGCCCATAAATTGTGCAAGTGGCAAACGATCAGGCAAGCTTGGGGCGTGATGAATTGCACTGGCAGCTAGGCGAAAGAAATTATCGATAAACTGATAGTCTTGAGCGAGATAATTCCGCATTTTATCAAGTGGCAAGCTACCCTCAGCAAGCTCAGCACAAAACTTGTGACGCGTTGCATGATGCCAATCATCTAAATTGGCATCACGTAATAGTTCAGTTGGTCGAGACATTATTTAAGCTCAATTGCATAAATCTCTAGCGCTGGAGATGACTTAATCAAACCTGATGATTTCATGAACTCGGCAAAGCGTTCATAGCGGTTTGTATCAAGAGCCAAAGGACGCTTAGCAAAGCGCGGAAGCGTATCGCGCCATGCACGAATGTTTGGCTCATTATCTAAATCAGGATGAGCAGCAATGAAATCTTTCCAGGCTTCTTTAGGATGATTGGTTAAAAACAAAGTTGCTTCTTCAATAACATTCAAAAAAGTCTTGTAACGTGGATCATTTACGGTGTCGTTCTTAGCAACCAAAATAAGTTCATCAAAAACGGGAACGCCATGCTCTTCTGGATAATAAGCAACACCAGGCTTACCTTCGATTTCCATCTGGTTAAGTTCAAAATTACGATAAGCGCCAATCACAGCATCAACATTACCGCTAAAGAGCGATGGCGAAAGTGCAAAATTCACGTTAATCAGTTCGATATCATCCATAGACACCCCATGCTTACCAAGCATTGCTTTTAATAAAGCATCTTCAAAACCACCAACAGAAAAACCAATCTTCTTACCTTTAAGATCAGCAATTGATTTAATCGGCCCGTCTTTCAAAACGATAAGAGAGTTAAGCGGCGTTTCTACAATTGTACCAATACGAGTAAGTGGTAGGCCTTCTGAGACTTGCACATGAAGTTGTGGTTGATATGAAATAGCGATATCAGCCTGACCACTTGCAACTAGTCTTGGCGGTGCGCTTGGATCTGCTGGCGGAATGAGATCAACTTCAAGACCAGCAGCCTTAAACATACCACGCTGCTTAGCAACAACAAGTGGCGCGTGATCCGGATTGACAAACCAGTCTAGAAGAACAGTCAGCTTTTCTGCCGAATGAGCTGGCAAAATTATTAAGAAAGAAGCCATGATGGCAATCATTAAACGGTACATTTTTTACTCCGTGTTTTAAGAAACTTTAGTAGCTGACCACCAAACAAAATGGTCAGCCAATTGAACAACAATCCATCGCAAAGCCCATGCGGATAGCCCCAACAATACAAGACTTGCAAATACAGTGGCAGTTTGCGTGCGAGCATTTGCCTGCAACATCACAAAGCCTAATCCTCCCGCAGCCCCTGCCCACTCACCCACAATTGCACCAATCGGCGCAATAGTGGCAGCAACTTTCAAACCAGTCATCAAAGACGGCAAAGCGGCTGGAATACGAAAATGTAATAATGTTTGCAATTTCGACATCTTCCAAGACCGAGCTAAATCAAGCCATGTTGAAGAAGTCGATTTCAACCCATCATAAAAAGCTGAAGCCACTGGGAAAAATATTATCAACGCTGCCATAACAATTTTAGAGCCAATGCCAAACCCAAACCAAATCACCAAAAGCGGTGCAATAGCAAAAACGGGCAATGTCTGAGTGACAACAACTAAAGGCATGAGATAGCGATCTAACAACTCAAATTGTGAAAGCAACAGCGCAATTAAAATTCCAACAAACGACCCCACTAAGAAACCCAGAACCATTTCTTTGAGCGTGATGAACATGTTCGAAAATAGGTAATTGGGGTTTTGCATAAAGGCATCGGCAACTGCTGAAGGTGCAGAAAACAGATATTGCGGCGGGTTAAAAACCCAAATACTGACTTGCCAAAGTACAAGCAAAAATACGCAGACAATCAGCGTATAGAAGCTCTTTCCAGCAATGATCTTAAGGTTTCTTTCCACCGAACCATTTTTCTCAATACGGCCGAAAAGAAGACAAGCAAAATAAATAAAGTATTTTGCGCTTCTCCATTCCTACGCTGGTATCAACCAGATCAGGTTCCAGACCACATTGTTTATAAAATTACATTTACAACTGTGATCAGGGGTTCGTTTCAAATTTCTTTGAAACATCTCAGCCCATATGGGCACCCCCTGGAGTATATTTTTACTTTCTAATACCCTTTTACGCTAAGAAGCAAGGGGCCTAGCTATCGATTTTGCCAATCCTTAAAGGCCGTATCAAATACGCGCTCACCTGTTCTGCCTTTTTCTAACGTAATAAGAGCACGCTTACCGGTTCCATAAACAACTGGAACATCAATCCAAGCAGACTCTTTTAGAAGCTGAGTATTTACTGCAACAGCCTGTTTGAGATTATCAAGCGCTATCAAGAAATAACCCTCACTCACTTTCACAGGTACAGCAACCAACGGCTCACCAGGCGCTTCTTCTGTTACCTTCATGACAAAACGCGCAATGCTTTCAACAGACTTGCCTACAAAATCAGCAGGGGTGTTAAAGCGCAGTTCAATCATATGGCTAGCAGAAACCGCCTCATCAATATTCCTTTTAATCTTAATATCGATAGACATAGCCTTTTCAGGAACGTCCATCTTACCAATAATAACTGGCTCAGGCGCAATCCCTTCTTTTAAGCTTTCTTGCTTAAGTTCCCAGGTAATTGCAGCATTAGTTCTTGTTGCCCCACTACCAGCACTGCCTTCTTCATAAAGATAAGCAACTTCGCCAATCGGAATAACACCGCTTTGTTGAGTCTCTTCCTGTACAGGCTCTTCTGTCGTCTCATTTTCTGTTTCAGGCTCTACAACTTCGGGTTCCACGACTTCAGGCTCTACAACCTCTGGCTCAGTAACTTCAGGTTCTATTACTTCAGGCTCAACTGGCTCTGGTATTACTGGTTCCGGAATTACAGGTTCAGGTGTTGGTGTTTCAACTTCATTAATAGGCTCGGGATTTTCAGATGTTGAATTATTCTCAACCACATCAGCAGGCTTTATTAAGTTACTTACAAAGCCAGTTAATTCATCTTTATTCTTCCAAACAGCATAACCAGCACCACCAAGAAGACCAAGGACAACTAAGAGCTTAATAAGACCACTAAGAAAACCGCTTGATTTTTTTTTGTCCAAATCCATGCCTACAGATGCTAGCTGGTCAGATTGAGAGCTAACAATAGGATCAAGAATATCTTGTGTAGCTGGATCAACAGTTACAGGCCCAAGATTGGAACTTGCATCAACTGGGGCAGAAGCATCCAGACCAACAGTCGGCGGAACTTCAGATTGAATTTTTTCAATAGCAGTATCTACACGATCAACGACACTTTCAGCAGCTGGAGCAGCTGCAACCGATTCTGGAGTATAAGGTTCAGGAGTGTCCGCAACGTCAGGTTGCGCAGGTGCTTCAACTTGAGGAACGACTTCTTCAACAACAGGTAATTCTTGAACTGACGTCACCTCAGGTTGAGAGCCATGTTCTGTATCAATTAATAAAATTGCTTCTTCAAGCAGCTTTAATTGAGAATTAATTGCATCTTCACTAGGTGAAGGGTCCATGTTTCTCAATTGGGTTTCTATGGCAGTTCTTGCCTTTTTAAAAACCGCATTACGAATCTCTGGAGTATTATTAGGTAATCCAGAAATCGTCTTATCTAGTATAGAATAATAATCAGCCATTCCCCGTTTACCCACACCTTATACTGTTACACTTATTAAAAATGGAATCACTTCTAATTACTAGCTTTTAATTTAGTCCTGAAATGGGTCATGAACAAGTATTGTATCTTCTCGTTCTGGACTTGTGGAAAGTAGCGCCACAGGACATCCAATCAATTCTTCCACATGCCTTACATATTTAACCGCTTCTGCAGGTAATTCTTTCCAAGTACGAGCACCAACTGTTGTGCCCTTCCAACCTGAAAGTGTTTCATAAATAGGCTCTACACGCGCTTGCGTTCCTTGGCTTGCTGGCAAATAATCAACCGTTTTTCCATCAAGTTTATAACCAACACATATTTTGATTTCTTCTAGGCCATCCAAAACATCAAGCTTTGTTAGCGCGATGCCTGTAATGCCGTTTGTTGCTACTGCTTGTCTTACGAGCACAGCATCAAACCAACCGCAACGACGCTTACGACCTGTTACTGTTCCAAACTCATGTCCTTTTTCACCAAGGAATTGACCTACTTCATTTTCCTGTTCAGTCGGGAAAGGCCCCTCACCGACGCGTGTTGTATAAGCTTTTACAATGCCTAGCACGTAACCAACAGAACCTGGCCCCATGCCAGAACCTGCAGCGGCTTGGCCCGCAACTGTATTAGAAGACGTAACAAATGGATATGTCCCATGATCAATATCAAGTAGTGTGCCTTGCGCACCCTCAAATAAAATCCGCGAACCTTTGCGTTTTTCATTATCAAGTAACTTCCAAACGGGCTCACTAAACGGGACCATGCGATCAGCAACAGCTTCAAGCTCTTTGTAAATCGTACCAAATTCAACTTCTGGCTGATTAAGCCCGCGTCTTAATGCGTTATGATGCGTCAAAAGGCGTTCAATTTTAGGGCCAATACTATCAAGATTAGCTAATCAAGAACACGTATTGCACGGCGCCCAACTTTATCTTCGTATGCAGGACCAATGCCACGACGTGTCGTACCAATTTTAGTTCTAACCGCTGCAGCATCCTCGCGAAGACCATCAAGCTCACTGTGAACAGAAAGAATTAGGGTAGCATTTTCAGCAATTCGTAAATTTTTCAGGCGTTACCACAACACCCTGTTCACCTAGGCGCTCAATTTCCGCCATGAGTGCGTGTGGGTCAATAACGACGCCATTACCAATAATGGCAAGTTTACCTTTTCTAACAACACCAGAAGGAAGAAGGCTTAGTTTATAACTAGTCCCGTCAATAGACGAGCGTATGGGCCAGCATTATGACCACCTTGAAAACGGACAATTAGGTCAGCACGTTCTGATAACCAGTCAAACGATTTTACCTTTACCTTCATCACCCCATTGAGAACCAATTACAGCTACATTCGTCATAGAACTCTCTTTTATCTTTGCATTTTAATTAAACTGGCAAACTATCGCAGAACAACTGGATGATTGTGCAATCGAGATCAAAGCTAATGAAGAAACAAGATTACGGTTGTTAATAGTCCAAAAAAGCTGCAAACATCAACCTAGAGTTTATGTTCACTACAATTTTTTTATGGGTACAAGCAATTTTTTCTGTAACTTACAAGAAGTCAAAAATTCAAATGCAACCTAAGTCTTCTTCCCTTACACACCCATATTTGCTGCTATCTTTAACAGCGCTTTTGTGGGCGGTAATGCCATTGCTGGCAAATTTGGTGCAGGTCATGTTTCACCATTCCTACTTACTTGGTTACGATGGATAATTGCTTGTATCATATTAGTTGTTTTTCTATTACTCACCTCAAACGTGATGCTGAAATGATTAGAAAGCACTGGCAATTCTTATTTTTGCTCGGCGCATTTGGCTTTGCTACATTTAACGCGCTGATGTATCTGGCGCTTAATCATACAACAGCGATAAAACGTTGCTATTGAACAGGCTTCAATGCCGTTAATTGTTTTTGTTATTAAATTATATATTATACAGAACCAAGGTAACTCTTTTCAAGTCATAGGCTTCTTAATTCACCCTCATAGGAGTTGCTATAACTGTCACTAGGGGCAATTTATTTGGACTTGGAAACCAATCCTTAAATATCGGCGATTTGCTTATGCTCGGCGCTATTATGGTTTATGGTATTTATTCTGTATTATTAAAAAGCAAACCGAACATACACCCACTTAGCTTTTTGAGCGTTCTTGGTGTAGCTGCATTGATCACCACAACACCTTTTGTTTTACACGAAGTCTACAGCAACAGTTTCTTATGGCCAGATGGAGGAGGATGGAGTGTTGTTCTTTATGCGGGAGTTTTTCCCGTCCGTAATTGCACAATTATTCTGGATACTCGGGCTTGATAAAATTGGCTCAAACAGAGGTGGATTGTTTATCAATCTTGTTCCAATTTTCGGTGCAATTTTAGCTGTAATAATTCTTGAAGAAAAAATTTGAAGCCTATCATGCTATCGGACTAGTCTTAGTTTTAGGCGGTATCATGCTTGCACAAAAGCAATCTTAGAATACAAAAAAGGCAGCTAAAATAGCGGCCTTAAAATCACTAGGTTAAGAAATCTAGACTCTTACCAAATATCGTAACGATACCGACTCTAACTTGGTGAATATTTACACCATCTGAATCAATACCTGTACCATCTGCATAGTTTAGGTCATCACCTGAACCAAATCCTGTATAAGAATACCCAATATCAATTGACGTTCTTTCATCAACCGCAATGGCAGTACCAAGACTTAGTTGATATGCATACGTCCAATATTCATCTTCAACTGTGAAAGTAGATTCAGTTCTCTCACCTGGAAGGCCGCCTGCGCAAGTTTCACCCGCTCCAGGAGAACAAACTAAGAGTCGTGACTGATTATAATTCACGCGCCCTATACCTGCACCAACACCAACATAAGGCTTAAACTTACCAACTGATACTAAATCATAATATCCATTAAGCATTAGAGTTGATGTCGAGTAACTAGCTTCAAAATCCTCTGAACCAGAAATTGGAGCAGTAGTAGCACCAGTAAATAGGCCAGCTGTTGTGCCTGTTACGGTTCCATTAGCATCGAAGAAAACTGCATCTGGAGAAGTCACAGCTGGTGTAGTTGGAGTAGCTGGAGTTGTAACAATATCAACATCGCGCTGACCAGCAAAATTAAACCCAGAGACAGAATTTAATTCAGAATTTAATACAGTTTCTGCATTTACTTCAAGTCTGACATTTGGAGAAACATAATAACCAAACCCGACTCTAGCGCCAACCGCATCATCATAATCAGCTTGGACAGAACGATTTAAAGCAGATAAATCCCTAAAAGTATTATTACTTCTACCATCAATATTATAAGTAATATCACCACGAAGATACCATCCGCTTCCAAATTCAACGTCTGTGTAACCTTCACTAGGCGTCTTTGATACAACACCAGAATTATAATCACCGGCAAATGCACTCGAAGCTGAAAGCAATGCTATTGCTGCTACGGTAGAATTTAATACAAAACGTTTCATTTTTAAGCCCTCAGCTCATGATACTTTGTTTCCCCGCAATATGCGGATTACTTAAACTATAGGGAGGGAAGGTTTGAAGCCCCTCCCTCAAACCAACTTACTTATATACAACCTGTGGAGGCCACAGGCTGATGACACCCAGCATCGCTTAGTGCGTAACGAAGACCAACGCGACCTTCATGAATATCGATACCACGATCAAAACCATTACCACCTTGCGCAACACCTGGTGTTAAGCCACCAACTGCACCAACACCAGTGCCAAACATGTTGCCACCTTCGATGCGAGTATATGTATAACCAGCGTCAATTTTTGTACGACAACTAACATCATATGCAGCGCCGGCATGAATAGCCCAAGCAAAACGTGTTTCAGTTTCACCAGAGTGAACGAAATCTTCTGCGTCACAAGCCGGATCAGCTACTGTACATGTTTGATCGTTAAGTAGATCACCGTATTTCACTTTAGCGCCACCAATACCAGCACCAACATATGGTGTGAAACCATTTACAGTACCCAGATCAACATAAGCGTTAGCCATAAAAATAGTTGCAGATTCTAGTTCACTGTCATCATTATAAGCACATGTAAAACCAGCATATACTGCACCACCATTACAAACAGAACCTGCAGGTGCTGATGAGCCATCAAAGTCTGATGAACCTAAGTATTTAACTGTACCATCAATACGGAAGTAATCCGTAACCTGATAACCGATACCACCTTGAATTGAGACCAAGTTGAATCTAGTTCATGTTGTTCAAAATCGACCTGTAAGAAGTGGTCCTTGCAAGTAATCTACACCTTTATGGTCCAAGACTAGCATAGCCAATATCACCGCGAATGTACCAACCGCTTGATGCGGAAACCGGAAACAACTTCCGGTGGTAAATCATATGTAGGTAACTGGGATTAAATCAGCTGCCTGAACCATAGCGGTAGATGCCATGAGTGCAGCAGCAACGAGAGACATTTTTTTTAAAGCTGCGCATTGCAAACTTCCTTCCTGATAAACGTCACGATTGACGCGTTGAGAAAATTCAATAATCAGGAATATGAAGTAGAATGGTTTAAAACGCTCTTAACCGTAATTATTAAGGTTAAAAATTAAGGTTAAGACTTATTTACGATTGTCCAAAAACAAAGAAATCTCCCTCTTGGAAGCAATCTTTATAAGAGAACTAAATTGAAAAATTTATTTTATGCAGCAAACTTTTTTGGACAACAGCAACGATATCATTGACGACATTTTCGACCAAGGCTTCATCATCGCATTCAGCCATCACACGAATTAAGGGCTCAGTTCCAGAGGCTCTAATGACAAGTCTGCCAGAATTACCTAGACGGTTTTCACCTTCTTTGACGCCTCTTTAACAAGCTTATCTTCAAGTGGCTCGCCGTTTGAATATCGAACATTTTTCATCAATTGCGGTACAGGCTCAAATTTTCTGCAAACGTCACTTACAGGTTTGTTCTCAGCTTGAACGACAGCAAGTACTTGCAAAGCTGCAACAAGGCCGTCCCCTGTTGTAGCAAAATCAGACATAATCATATGCCCAGATTGTTTCTCCGCCTAAATTGAAACCATGTTCACGCATATGCTGAACGACATAACGGTCACCAACTTTGGTTCGGATTAAATCAAGTTTTTGGTCATTAAGAAACCGTTCAAGACCAAGATTAGACATAACAGTTGCAACAACTCCGCCGCCAGCCAACCTATTCGTCTCATGCCAATACTCAGAAATAAGCGCCATAATCTGATCGCCATCAATCACGTTAGAATTTTGATCAACAACAATTAAACGATCTGCATCACCATCAAGTGCAATACCAATGTCAGCTCTCGTTTCACGAACCTTACGACAAAGCTGCGCCGTACTTGTAGAACCACAGTCGCGATTAATGTTTGTAACCGTTTGGCTCATTGCCTATTGGAACAACATCCGCACCAAGCTCCCATAATGCCTCTGGAGCTACCTTATATGCTGCGCCATTTGCACAATCCATAACAATACGCATACCATCAAGAGACATTTTACGCGGTAGTGTGCGCTTTGCAAATTCTATATAACGCGCATGAACGCCTTCAACACGTGTTGCACGTCCAACTTCATTTGGATGTGCAAGTTGCGAAGTAAGTTCTTTCATCAAGTAAACGCTCAATATTAACTTCAATCTTATCTGAAAGCTTAAAGCCATCGGGGCCAAATAATTTAATGCCATTATCTTGATACGCATTGTGAGAAGCAGAAATCATTACACCAATATCAGCACGCATAGAGCGTGTAAGCAATTGCAACAGCAGGTGTTGGGATAGGCCCCTAATAAAAGAACGTCCATACCAGCAGCAGTAAAACCAGCAACCAACTGCGTTTTCAATCATATAGCCAGACAATCTAGTATCTTTGCCAATTACCACACGTGACGATGGTCCCCCCTGCGAAAGGCAATACCTGCTGCCATGCCCACTCGCATAGCAATATCTGCTGTCATAGGGAAACGGTTTGCGGTTCCGCGAATTCCGTCAGTGCCAAAATACTTACGTTTCATAATTTCTACCCGATTTTTCATGCCATGCCCAGCAAGTCTGATTACCCAATACACCAAGGTGCTTAACTTGCGCAGTCAAAATGTGTATCAGATTATAACACATCAGATACAAAAAGACCGCAAACTTTAAGATTGCGGTCTTTATGGTTAACAAATAGTGACTTTGAACTTAAGAAGGTTGAGGTTCCATATCACCTGAATCTGGTTCTCCACCTTTTTTAGGTTTACCAGCCGTTGGAACAGCTGATCCACGAGAAGGTGGTTTACCTGCATCCTCATCACGGTTCGGCGGATTACCTTTTAACAATTCAGCGATCTCATCACCAGAAAGAGTCTCATATTCTAGAAGGCCTTGAGAAAGCGCTTCCCAATCTTTCTTTTTCTTTTTGATAATTTTAGTGGCATCTGCATAAGCAGTATCAACAAGTCTGCGAACTTCGCTATCAATAATCTGCGCAGTAGCTTCTGACGTTGTCCCCATAGAGCCACCCATACCAAGGTAGTTCTGTTGGTTTTGGTCGCCGCTATAATTTACCTGTCCAAGTTCATCTGAATAACCCCATTTCGGTCACCATTGCTTTTGCAAGCTTAGTGCTTGTTGAATGTCAGATGAGGCACCTGATGTAATATTTTCTTTGCCAAACTTCAATTCTTCAGCAACACGGCCACCCATCATAATAGCAAGGCGCGATATCATGTATTTATAACTCATGGAATAACGATCGCCCTCTGGCAATTGCATCACCATGCCAAGCGCACGCCCGCGTGGAATAATTGTTGCTTTATGAACAGGATCAGAGGCCGGTAACATTTAATGCAACAATTGCATGACCTGCTTCATGATAGGCAGTATTTGTTTTTTCTTCTTCAGACATAGCAGTTGAACGACGCTCAGCGCCCATCATGACTTTATCTTTAGCGTCTTCAAACTCAGACATGCTAACCATGCGGCGATTGCGACGTGCAGCCAGAAGTGCAGCCTCATTAACAAGGTTCATCAAATCTGCACCTGAGAAACCTGGTGTGCCACGCGCAAGAATTTTAAGATCGACATTGTCAGTAAGAGGAACCTTACGAGCATGAACTTTCAGAATTTTCTCACGGCCCGTTACATCTGGAAGAGGCACAACAACTTCACGGTCAAAACGACCTGGACGAAGTAGCGCCGGATCAAGAACATCAGGACGGTTTGTTGCAGCAATCAGAATAATACCTTCATTTGCTTCAAAACCATCCATTTCAACCAAAAGTTGGTTCAATGTTTGCTCGCGCTCATCATTACCACACACCATGGCCTGCGCCACGATGACGTCCCACCGCATCAATCTCATCGATGAAGATTATACAAGGTGCATTTTTCTTAGCCTGTTCAAACATATCGCGAACACGGCCTTGCACCAAACACCTACAAACATTTCAACAAAGTCAGAACCTGAAATTGTAAAGAACGGAACATTAGCTTCACCAGCAACAGAACGTGCCAGCAACGTTTTACCAGTACCTGGAGGTCCTACAAGAAGTACACCGTGCGGAATCTTACCACCAAGGCGCTGATATTTTGTTGGGTCACGCAGGAAGTCAACGATCTCTTCTAAATCTTCTTTAGCTTCATCAACACCGGCAACATCTTCAAACGTTACGCGGCCTTGTGTTTCAGTTAGCATCTTAGGCTTTGGATTTACCAAACCCCATTGCGCCCTTATTAGAGCCCTGCATCTGACGCATGAAGAAAATCCATACACCCAAGATAATAAACATCGGCAACCAACTAGCGAAGATTCCAAGCAAAGAGGACCCTTCATTCGGCTCCATTGCATTAATGATAACACCGCGCTCTTCAAGCTTGTTTACAAGTTCGGGATCATCCGGTGAGTAAGTCTCAAACTTGCTATCCTTATCAGCATAAGTGCCAGTAATAACTTTACCTGCAATTTCCACGCTTTTAACATTGTTATTCTCAACTTCATCAAGAAATTTAGAGTAAGCAATCTCAGATGCCGCGCTTTGCTGAGCAGGGTTCTGAAATAAATTAAATAAGGCAATCAGCATAACGCCAATAATTGCCCACAATGCAAGATTTCTAAATTTAGAGTCCATTGGAACTTCCTGGAAATTGGTTTACCTAATATCTCAGTATAATAGGTTTTCTCGAATATTACCTCAAGATAGGTTGGGTTAGGTAATTGCCAAGGTTAGCAACGATAAATATTTTGCTTATTACGAATAATTGATAAAAAATTACAATAATTCTACTCAACATGCCCCAAACTGCCCATGCGAGCTTTCAGCGCATCAACAAATTCAAGCAATGAAAAGTCATACTCTGGGCAAAAATACTCAATAGAACGCACGCATAAAGTTAAATTCAGTTTTGCTGGCATTTCAAACCCCTTGATAAAGGGTAAGATCGCATCATCCCCATCACCGCATAGATAAGGCGTACCACCTAGCACTGCTCTAGGTTTCACGGCCAATTTTCGTCCTCTAGTTTCTTCAATATTCTGCAACTGAGCAAATGATAAAGAACCGCAAAAGTAAGACGAAGCACTGTTATTTTTTATAAGATAGCGCCCATCCCATATAACATGATCCCCAGGCCCAACAACAACAGAAGGAAGATTACGTTTTTCACGGTAAAACTTAAACTGACTATCGCTCACCTCAATAACAGCATGCCCTATTGTTATGCGGCTCTCGCAATCCTCATCAAGTAGTCGATTAATTGAGTTGCCTGAAACAAAATATTCAGCCCCCCCTGCAATCGCAATTAAAACCTGTAAGGCAAGTTTTTTAACTGATAGTGAATGATTGTCGAACGCAGTTTTAGGAATTGAATATAATGGGCCTTCGCCGACCTTGATATATTGAGCCAAAATAGATGCAGCGTCATCTGCCAGCGCTTTACGAAGCTTACCTGACAACTTGGCAAATTTACAAAGTTCAGCAATTTGTTTTTCGTCTTCACCAAGTGAATTTCGAATTCTAACCCGCTCATAAGCCTCATCAAAATTACTAGGATCTTCAATCCAGCTCTGGTTCATTTCTTTAAGGTATGAGCGCAAATCATTTCTGCTAATATCGAGCAAAGGACGCATGAGCGTTGTTCGGTTTGGCAATAACATTAAGGGTGAAATGCCAGACATACCACGCCCTTGCTGGTCCTCTTCACCGCGCGCATTGCGCATCAAAATCGTTTCTGCTTGATCGTTTGCTGTATGACCAACAAGAATGGTTTTTGCACCGATATCACAAGCAAACTCTTCTAAGAGCTGATACCTTACATTTCTCGCAGCTTGCGAAATACCACTCTCAGGCTTTATTCCATCCCAGGCGAGTGTAAGATGTGGTAAATCCAAACCTTCGCTGATGCCAGAAACAAAAGCAGCCTCTGCAGCAGCCTCGGGTCTTAACCCGTGATCAATCGTGACAACCTGCAAGCTTGCATCGACGCTTTTTGCCCAACTGGAAGCAAGTAATAATAGAGCAACAGAATCACTGCCACCTGAGACCGCGACAATAATTGGGCTATCAGCATCAACTGTTTTAAAAAGTTCTAATGGGTTAATTGGAGAGACCATGTCAGTTCTTAATTTGTTAAACAGCGAGCCGCATTTTGTTCATATGCAACATTGCGGCGCACAGCGCGTGATGTATTTGGATATTTTTGAGAAACCTTAGCGAAAGTAGCACATGCAAGCTCGCGCTGATTTAACCCTGCAAGCGACACGCCTAACTTCAGTAGTGTTTGGGGGCCAAACTTACTATTAGGCCAGCGCTTTTGCGCATCAAGATAAGTTTCTGCAGCCTTTTTAAATTGACTACGACCAAGATAACTTTCCCCAAGCCAAAATCGAGCTTCGGGCATACGAGGATGGTTTGCGTAATTATCCGAAAACTTCACAAGCGTATTTTCTGCCTCTTGATATCGTCCAGTTTGAACATGATTAAACCCAAGATCAAAAAGTTCATCTGCACTTTCTGGCATTGTATCTTGAACTTCACCAGCTTTAGGTAAAGCTGTTAGATCAAGTGGCTTACCAATGGTAGAATCAACAATATTGCCATTCTCATCAAATAAAATCGTGCCCAAATTCCCAGATAAATTTGGATCCAATCCGCCTTCACCTTGATAAATTTCAACACCATCTATCATTGGAACTTTAGCTATTTCAGTTTGTGATTGCTCTGTATTTCCGTCTGAATCAGTATTGATTGCAGTCTGATCAGACGGTTCAGGCTTTTCCAGGCCAGTGTCTCCAGTTGTACTAGAAGCAACATTGTCGGTTGTACCGTCGCTAAGCGAGCCTTTTTTCTCTTCAAGTTCTTGGAAGCGAAACTCATTATCTTCATTTTGGCGGCGCAGTTTTTCTTGCATTTCAAGTAATTGGAATGTCAGCTCTTCAATACGGCCATTCAGTTGACGCACCTGTTCTTCCAGCACACTTACACGATAAGCAGCATCACCTGATTGAACTTTAATAATAGGCATTCCTGGTTGCAAAGCTTGCGCTGGCATTACTACCGCGCACCCAAGGCACAAGGAAAGAAATAGTCTTTTCATCCGTAATTCCCCAATTTAGAAAACAATAATTCTAATGAAGCAGTCTTATCTTAAATAAGCAATAAAACTACGTCTAAAATTTGTTGTGGTCATGCTAAAATGCATAAAAAAAGCGGCTTATCAAAGCCGCCTTTAAATTCTAAGATATTTTTAAACTACTAACCTTGAGGTTGTGTCAAAGCTGTTCTTGCACGGCGGTTTTGAGACCAACAAGAAATATCGTTACAAACTGCAATCGGGCGTTCTTTACCAAAAGAGATTGTACGGATACGGCTTCTTGGAACCCCTTGCGAAGCTAAGAAGTCACGTGTAGCAGCAGCACGGCGTGCACCTAGTGCCAAGTTATATTCGCGTGTACCGCGCTCATCTGCATGACCTTCGATCGTAATTAGATAATTAGGATAACGGAGCAACCACTGTGCTTGACCCGTTAAAGTTTGACGCGCTGTTGCCGTCAAAATTGTACTATCGGTTTCAAAGAAAACACGATCACCAATGGTTGTGGTAAATTCGCCAGGAGAACCTGGTGCTTCACCAGAATTATTAAGACCTAACTGGCCAGAATTATCTGGCAATTTATCTTTCTTCGCACAACCTGCAACTGCTAAGCCAAGCGCTAAAGCAAGAACTGCTGGTGATTTTAAAATTGATGTTGCAGCAAGCATGTGCCCGTCGCTCCTATAAGATTTTACTGACTTTGATAATAACTTGTTCAGGTTAATTCCCACTCAAGAAACGAGGTTAACAAACCCTTTATAAGCCTTTTGTTACAATATGGTTTCCTGCCACTTTTGCCCTTTGAACACTGCAATATGTCAAAATGGCGGCAAGAAAGAATGATTTAATGCTTATATTAAGATCAATCCAATAATGGCGACCATGCAGGATCAGATGCAAACGAGGGCGTTTGCACTTTACGCTCATTACGGCCTGTTAAATCAATTGAATAAAGCTTAGGCCCACCCTTAGCACCTGGGCTTTCGCGGAAGAACATCAACACACGACCATTAGGCGCCCATGTCGGGCCTTCATTATGAAACCCTTCAGCTAAAATACGCTCGCCCGAACCATCTGGCTTCATCACCCCAATTAAAAATTGTCCACCAGATTGCTTTGTAAATGCAATCAAATCTCCACGTGGAGACCACACAGGCGTTGAGTAACGACCATTACCAAACGAAATACGTTTTGGAGTCCCACCTCCAGCACCCATAACATAAAGCTGCTGACGACCACCTCTGTCTGATTCAAAGACGAGCCTTGAACCATCAGGTGCAAACGAAGGCGCTGTATCAATCGCTGCTCCGCTTGTTAAGCGTGTTGTATTACGAGAACGCAAATCCATTGAATAAATATTGGCGTTACCTTCTTGTTGAAGGCTCATCACAATCTTTTGTCCATCAGGAGAAAACCTTGGCGAGAAAGTCATACCTGGAAAATTGCCCACAACTTCGCGCTGGCCTGTTTCAATTTGCAGAAGATAAACACGCGGCTGACCGCCTTCAAAAGACATATAAGTAATCTCTTGGCGGGTTGGTGAGAAACGCGGCGTTAAAACCAAGTCACTACCACGAGTGAGCGTACGAATATTTGCACCATCCTGATCCATTATCACAAGACGCTTCACGCGTTTATTTTTGGGACCAGATTCATCTACGAACACAACGCGGCTGTCAAAATAACCTTTTTCACCTGTTAGGCCTTCATAGATTTTATCAGAAATAATATGCGCCGCACGACGCCAGAACTTAGCTTCAATTTCTAGGCGCTTTCCGCCAAACACTTCCTCTGAAGCAAAAATATCCCAAAGGCGATAATCAACACGAAGGCGTCCGTCAGCAAGTTTACTAACCGCACCATTTGCAAGCGCTTGAACATTTAAAACACGCCAATCTTCAAGTTTTGGTCGCCCACTAACAGGCAGTGTTTTTTGAATGAAAGCAGCTTTATCCGTTATTTTAAAGAGACCCGAATTCCTAAGGTTATTTGAAATTATTGCTGAGATATCTTGAGCAACTTTATCACCCTGAAAATCCATAATAGCAACGGGAAGAGGCTCAACATTACCGCGTGTAATATCAAATTCAATCCGCGCACTGGCGCTCGTTGCAAACGCAAAGATTGCAATTAATGTGATGAAAAGTTTCTTAAATGTCGAAAACATGGGTTTTCCTCTTTGTCATAAGTCTTATTGGAACATCTTAGCTGGATAGAATGTAGGTACAATCTCAGCCCAAGTGTCATATTTATCTTTAGGTAAAAAATCATAAGGAGCACAGCGCTTTACTGCACGCACCATGGCAGAGCCATATCGTTTGCGTTCTGCCTGCGTGCCACCAATCGTATCAACAACAGGTATCTTTTTAATACTGCCATCGGGTGCTAGTTGAATTACAATTTTAATTTGTAGGTTTTCAGAAATAAGCTGACCGCTAATACCACTAGCACAACCCTCAACTTTAGAACGTAGAGCGTCTAACTCACTTCGAGAAAGTGTACCGGAAGACTTGCCTTTTTTAGTGCCAAGTGAAGCAGTCTTAGTAGATTTTTTTTGCCCACCAGAAGAAGCCTTCTTTTTATCTTGAAGCTTAGTTTCTTTCTTAGCTTCTTTCTTCACAGGCGCATCAGGTTTGCCACTTGCTTTTGCTAACTCTTCAAGCTTTTTACGGTCATTTGTTTTTGCCGTATTTGGTTTAGCTGGTTTTGGACGAACCGCTACCTTAGGTACAGGAATTCTATTTTCTTCAATCAGTTTTTCCAAACCATCTTCTGAAACTTCTGGTTCAGGTGTAGATGTTGGCGTTTCTGGAGTTACAGGTGTTGCAGGGTCAGGTAGCG
>CATQIJ010000016.1 GCA_958296345.1 uncultured Rhizobiaceae bacterium | reverse complement strand
ATAGTGTAATTCTTTGCGGTTTAGAAATTCCACACACGCAAAGCTTACAAGGACACTCTGATGCAGATGTTGGGCTTCACGCCTTAACCGATGCTCTATTGGGTACAATTGGAGCTGGTGACATTGGATCGCATTTCCCGCCTTCTGACCCGAAATGGAAAGGCGCTTCATCAGATCAGTTTATTGAACATGCAGTTAAACTTATTCAAGATGCTGGTGGTGTGATTACTAATATGGATGTCACCATTATTTGTGAAGCGCCAAAAATTGGTCCTCATCGTGATGCGATGCGAAAAAAGATATCTGAGATCTGCAGTATTGAAACTTTTCGTGTTTCCGTTAAAGCAACTACGAATGAGAAAATTGGGTTTATTGGCCGTGAAGAAGGCATTGCTGCCCTCGCAACGGCCAGTGTTTCATTTGGGATGACGAAAAATGTTTGATGAAGAACTAACGGTACTCGCTGCTCAAGTGATCAAAGAATTTGGTGATGTTGGATCGACCATTGCTACGGCTGAATCTTGCACTGGTGGACTTATTGGCGGGTGTATAACGGCTGTAGCTGGTTCTTCCAAAGTCCTTAATCGTGGTTATATTACTTATTCGAACGAAGCCAAGACTAAAATTCTTGGGGTCAAAGCTGAATTAATTGAAGAACATGGCGCTGTATCTGCGCAGGTTGCTTCTGAAATGGCGATTGGGGCTATCAGACAATCAGGCTCAAATGCTGCGGTCGCAGTAACTGGTATTGCAGGTCCAGGTGGCTCAACAGAAACAAAGCCGGTTGGCTTGGTCTATATTGCGGTTGCAACTTCAGAAGAAGAAGGCGCTTTTGTTGAAGACTTCAATTTTGCAGATATGAACCGCGATCAAGTGCGCCGTGAAACCATCAAAGAAGCTTTAGAGATGTTGCTTGGATATGGGTTGGATGATCCCGAGGAAATCTAAGAATAAACCTCATCGGCGCGTTTTTCAAAAGCATCAACAAACTTACCAAATGCCATGTCAAAAACAGCACCTGCTGCCATTGCTAACATTTTGCTACGTAACTCATAATCTAGCAAGAATGTCACCTCACATTTGCCTTCAGCAACGTCTTTAAATTTCCATTGATTGTCCAAATGTTTGAACGGCCCTTCAATATATTTTACATCAATCGTGAGTGTTTCCTCGTTCATTAATACTTGCGTGGTAAACGTTTCACTCAGCATTTTATAGGCCATTGTCATATCGGCCATCATTAGTGTTTTTCCGTCACGCTCTTTACATGACTTCACACTAAGAGACTGACAAAGCGGCACGAATTTCGGATAATTTTCCACGTCACAAACAAGCTTATACATGTTCTGCGCTGTGTGATTGACCACGTGTTTTTTATGAAGTTTTGGCATTATTGGTTAGCGGCCTCACGAGCAGCTTTAAGTTTTGCGAAGTCTTCGCCCGCGTGGTGTGAGGAACGAGTTAGAGGCGTTGAAGAAACCATTGAAAAACCTTTGGAATAAGCAGATGTTTCATAGGACTTAAACTGATCTGGAGTTACAAATTTAACTAGTTCATGGTGATGGGACGTAGGTTGTAAATATTGACCAATAGTAATGAAATCAACGTCCGCAGAACGGAGGTCATCCATCAACTGTAATACCTCATTACGTTGTTCACCAAAGCCAACCATAATGCCAGATTTTGTGAAAATTGTTGGATCAACTTCTTTGACCATTTGCAACAATCTAATTGAATGAAAGTATCTAGCACCAGGACGAACCGTTAAATATTTTGAAGATACAGTTTCAAGATTATGATTAAAAACATCAGGCTTAGCGAGAGCAACTTTTTCAATTGCCCCTTCTTTACGTAAAAAATCAGGTGTTAATATTTCTATAGTCGTATCAGGCGACATGCTGCGAATGGCTTCAATTGTTTCAACGAAGTGTTGAGCGCCACCATCATCTAAGTCATCGCGGTCAACTGATGTAATTACCACATGATTAAGCCCAAGCTTTGCAACCGCTTTGGCAACGTTTTCAGGTTCTTTAACATCAAGTGCACTTGGAATGCCTGTCTTAACATTACAAAAGGCGCAAGCGCGGGTACAGGTATCGCCCATGATCATCATGGTTGCGTGTTTCTTTGACCAACACTCACCAATGTTTGGGCAGCCTGCCTCACCGCAAACGGTAACAAGATTATTGTCTTTGATAATCTTTGCAGTCTCTTGATAAATAGGAGACCCACCCGCTTTCACGCGAATCCAAGCCGGTTTTTTCTTAATCGGGTTTTCAGGACGGTGCGCTTTTTCAGGATGCCTAATTTCGCGCTTTGTTGTGTCTAGTACAGTTACCAAGTTTTTATCCTTAAATGATCAAAATAAAATTGAGATCAAATTATGTATTAGCAATTTTTGACATATGTAAAAACAAGAACGTCAGAAGCAACATTTCCTGTTGGTTGGCATTGTTTATATATTTCCCGTGTGCCCCTGACGGTGACCTGTAGTTGATCACCCCTTACTGGCCCTTCTACATAATATTCAAGTGGGGTACCTGGACAATATTTTGAAAAACGTCTTGCAGTCCCTGAATACCAATTGCCGCTTTTCTGGCCATTAAATAATAATGTTCCACGCTGAACACCAGCCTTTCGAAGAACTTACCTTGGGTTCTCATAATACATCCAACGTTGATTGCCAGATGCCTTTAGCCTCATTAGTGAGCCATTATGATTCCAGCATGAGTCTGCATTTACTGCACTAGGGGTAGCTGAAAGACCTGTTAAAGCTAGCAAGGCTGCTAGAGCTATTCTTGTAAGTTGGTTCTTCATTTTTTGCTCCTAAGGTTGGTTAATTACCTTAATTAGGCTTAACTAACCAGCTAAAGTCAATTTCCGTCCATTACATATGCACGACGCGGTCATAAGCATCAAGCACACTCTCATGCATCATTTCTGACAGTGTTGGGTGCGGGAAGACTGCGTTGATAAGATCTTCTTCCGTTGTCTCCAAATTCATTGCAACAACATAACCTTGAATGAGTTCTGTTACTTCATGGCCAATCATATGAGCACCGAGAAGTTGACCCGTCTTTTTATCAAAGACTGTTTTAATCAGGCCATCAGATTCACCAAGTGCAATTGCCTTACCATTACCCATGAATGGGAAGCGCCCAACTTTTAACTCGTGACCTGCTTCTTTTGCTTGGGCTTCTGTCAAACCAACAGATGCGATTTGTGGATGACAATACGTACAACCTGGTATTTTCTTTTTATCCATGTGGTGAGGCTTTTTACCTGCAATCGCCTCAATACAAATAACGCCTTCATGTTCTGCTTTATGTGCAAGCATTGGTGGGCCAGCAACATCGCCAATCGCATATATGCCTTTGACATTCGTACGACTAACATCATCGATCACAACACAACCACGATCTGTTTTGACACCTAGTTTTTCAAGGCCAAGGTTTTCAATATTACCTACAACACCAATTGCAGAGATTAATTTTTCTGCTTCAAGCTTCTGAGTTTTTCCTTCTGCATCTTCAATATGAGCAATTATACCAACTTTAGTTTTCTCAACTTTGGTAACTTTAGAGCTCGTCAGAATTTTAATACCAGCTTTTTCAAAACGCTTTTGTGCGATGTCGGAGATTTCTTCATCTTCAACAGGTACAACACGGTCCATCAATTCGACGACGGTTACATCAACACCCATGGCATTATAAAAAGAAGCAAACTCAATACCGATTGCGCCGGAACCCATTACAACCATAGATTTAGGCATTGTTTCTGGAACCATGGCCTCGAAATAAGTCCAGATTTTATCACCATCTGGTTCAATGCCTGGAATTACGCGTGGTCGTGCACCGGTTGCTACAATGATGTGTTTGGCTTGGTATGTTCCCTCACCTAAGGTGCCACGTGGCAAACGGTTTTGAGGTTCCATTGGTTTTTTTTCTGTTGCAGTAACCGTTACTTCTCCAACAGCGGATATTTTTGCCTCACCCCAGATTATATCCACCTTATTCTTCTTCAAAAGACCGTTCACACCACTGTTAAGCTGGGCAGATACACCGCGAGAACGTTTTACGACTGCGGCAGGATCAAAACTTACGTTATCAGCAGATAATCCGTAATCTTTTGCATGTTGCATGTAGTGATAGATTTCTGCTGTACGAAGCAGTGCTTTAGTCGGGATACAACCCCAGTTCAGACAAATACCACCTAGATGCTCACGTTCTATGATTGCAGTCTTCAGACCTAATTGAGCAGCTCTAATTGCGGAAACATAACCGCCTGGTCCAGAACCGATAATTATTAAATCGTATGAATTGGCCATTTGTTTTCTCCTTAAACTCGAATGAGTTCTTATTTTAAAATTTCTTTGACAATTGCTGCTAACGCTTTGCCAATGTTTATCGTGTTTTGTGCATCAAGATGGACACCATCTTTTGGTGATGTTTGTGCTACAGATCCTGCATCAAAAAACGAACAATTTTTCTCTTGTGCTATTTGATCATAATATTCTGCAAGCCTGTATGATTGCTCTATCGTTCCATTAAAGAACCCAGTGTAAAATTCATCGTGCGTTTTACAAAGTTTTGGTGGTGATACGATCAATACTTTTGGATTTGGAAAATCAGGTCCTGCAACATGGTTTTGAACAATGGTCACTAATCGCCTCATCCCTTGCATTGCAGCTATGGAAGTTCCTGCAATATGGGGTTGCATGTCGTTTGTGCCAAGGAAAAGTATAATTAAATCTAAGGGAGCGTGAGAATAAAGCGCTGTTGGCAATGTCTGAGTTGCATTTCGATTACAATCTGACAGATGCTCATCATAGGCTGTTAAGCGTCCACGCAAGCCGTCTGTGATGATATCATATTTATCGCCTAGTTCATTAGCCATAACATTTTGCCAACGAACTTCCCTTGGATGTTGTTTTGGCTCACCTGGCATTGAGCCCCAAGTTAATGAATCGCCGTAGACTAGAATGGTTTTCATGAGAGTTGCCTCGACATTAAGAGCCACTCGTTGATTTCTCTTGCTCCTTCAAAAGGTACGAAGTCCTTCTGAGCTACAACTTCAAATCCGTAAGCACGATAAAGAGTGTATGCTACTTCGTTGGTGTCTTCGACGACTAGGCTCATAACTTCTGCGCCACTTTCTTTACCTAGTGCGATACTGTCATCAAACAATAATTTGCCAACACCCTTTCGCTGGCCTGATGGATAAACGGCTAGAGCATCTACAAACCAGTGGTCTGTGCATTGGTCATAAAGTTCAAAGACAGGTTTGAAGGAAACGGAGTTTTGCTTGATGGCTTCAGATTCTTCGTCTGGTTCAGGCATGATGTAACTCATAGACATACCAATGATTAAATCATCTTCAATTGCTACACGACCTTTTTTCCAATTATAAAACCCATCATTTTCTGAAAGACGATCTCGCCCTAATGCAAGTGCGTCTTCAATACGATCATTGTCAGTTAGTTCACGCCAAAACATCAGCGGTATGCTATGACCAGCAAGATTGTCTAAAATTGCAAGATCGGCAGCATCGGTTCGTTTGGCAGGGCGAATTTTAATTTCAGACATTTATACCCCCTGCCCAACTACGGTCAGAATCAGATAAGAACATAAGTGATGATTTTGGAGAACTTATCCTTTGGATATAATTGATTATCTGATTACGCACATTTCCGAATTGCCATGGATTGTAAAAGGCCCAGGCTTGGGACTTATTGCTTTTCTTTTGCTGCGTTCTTTTATGCAAGTCTTTACACTTCGCTGGATAAAGTCTGCCACAAATGTTGTTTACGCACTTATCATTGCGCTTGGTATGGCTCGTTTTGGTGGAGACATTGCTGAATTTATCAAATCCAAGCAAGAAACCCGCGTAGAAAACATTGAGCAAACTCAACAAAACTAAGCTCCCTATCTTATACGAGCATACCCATTGGGTTCTCTATGTACTTCTTAAATGCCACGCCAAGCTGTCCACCTAGTGCACCATCAATGACGCGGTGATCAAAGGCAAAAGTCGCCGTCATTACAGTTGCCACAGCAAGAGCTCTGTCTTTCACAACCGCACGTTTTTCACCTGCACCAATAGAAATAATTGAAGCCTGTGGTGGGTTTATAATAGATGTGAAGTTTGCAACGCCGAACATTCCAAGGTTTGAAACGGCAGTTGAGCCGCCTTGAAATTCACTTGGTGCAAGTTTCATATCACGGGCTCGCTTTGCTAAATCTTTCATTTCAATCGAAATAGCGGACAACGTTTTTAGTTCTGCTTCACGAACAATTGGAGTAATCAGGCCGTCTGGAATTGCAACCGCTACACCTACATCTGAATGTTTGTGCAAGATACGCGCTTCCGAGGTCCAAGAAGCATTTGCCATTGGTACATCACGAAGTGCAAGCGCCATTGCTTTAATAATAAAATCATTGACTGAGATTTTAAAGACTGGCTTTTCATCATCACCCATTGGTGCAGATGCATTAATTTCACTGCGAAGTTTTAACATCGCATCCAATTCACACTCCATGGTCAAATTATAAGATGGAATGGTTTGGTTGGATTCGCTCAATCTTGAGGCAATTACACGGCGCATACCATCGTGTGGTAGCGTTTCGTATTTGCCTTCTTCATAGAATGCCAGAACCTTGTCGTCTGACACCCCTGTGGCTATCGATGGTGCTTGAGAAGATGTACTTGCTGGTGCAGCAGCAGAACCGCTCTTTCCTTCAACATCTGCCATGATAATACGGCCATGAGGGCCGGAACCTGTAATGGATGAAAGATCAATGCCATTTTGCTTAGCAATGCGTCGAGCAAGTGGAGAAGCAAAAACGCGCTCGCCATCTTTTTTTGGTGCGGCGGCAACTGGCGTTGTTGGTGCTTGCACTTCAACCTGCTTTGGTTCTTCTGCTTTTGGAGCGGACGTATCAGCTTTTGCAGGCGCTGTATCAACGGCACCTGCATCTTCGCCTTCTTCTAATAAAACCGCGATGACTGCATTGACTTTTACGCCTTGCGCACCTTCTTCGACAGATATCTTAGCAATGGTACCTTCATCAACCGCTTCGACTTCCATGGTGGCCTTATCAGTTTCAATCTCGGCAATGATATCGCCTGCGGAGACACTATCGCCTTCTTTAACGTGCCATTTGGCGAGGTTACCCTCTTCCATAGTTGGCGACAGGGCTGGCATTGTGATTTCAATTGGCATTGTCTGCTTCTCCACTCGCAAACACGCCATCATTCATCAGCATGTTTGTCGTAATATGTATCTTACCATCATCCGCTGGTATCCATTCGGCCAGCTTGGTTAATCGTTTTTGTTCTTCCGCAACCTTTATAATCGCTTCATCAGAAGTGAGTTCTCGATTGAAAAGCGCCTCTAAAGCTTCATGACTAATCTCAACAACAACCTTGCGACCATCAATCAGAACAGAGCGTCCCAATTTGTCATAGCGTAAAGATTTAAGATCGAGCCGTTGCATTATTTATACGTCACCGATTTAACTGCCTGAATAACCTCATCAACATTTGGCAATGCAAGCTTTTCTAAATTCTCAGCATAAGGCATCGGAACGTCCTTGCCTGCGATTGTAATTACTGGTGCATCTAGGTAATCGAAGGCTTGTTGCATGACTTGTGATGCAATATGACCGCCTACTGAGTTTTGCGGGAAGCCTTCTTCTACAGTTACAAGGCGGTTTGTCTTTTTAACTGAGGTTAGAATTGTTTCCATATCAAGCGGGCGGATTGTTCGTAGATCGATGATCTCAACGCTTATGCCTTCTGCTTCAAGTATTTCTGCAGCTTTTATAGCATATGTCATGCCGATGCTGAACGTAACGATGGTGGCGTCTGTCCCTTCTTTATGAATTCTTGCTTTACCGATCGGTAAAACATGATCTTCCATATCAGGCACATCAAATGATTGACCGTATAGAATTTCATTTTCCAGAAAAACAACAGGATTAGGGTCACGAATTGCTGCTTTGAGAAGACCCTTTGCATCAGATGCTGAATAAGGTGCAATTACTTTTAAGCCCGGAATTTGACTATACCAAGCGGCATAACATTGCGAGTGCTGAGCACCCACTCTTGCTGCTGCACCATTTGGTCCACGGAAGACCATTGGCGCTCCCATTTGACCGCCCGACATATAGAGCGTCTTTGCAGCTGAATTTATGATGTGGTCAATCGCTTGCATTGCAAAGTTCCAAGTCATGAATTCTACAATTGGCTTCAAACCTGACATTGCTGCGCCAACACCAATACCTGCAAAACCATGTTCTGTGATAGGTGTATCAACGACACGTCTTTTGCCGAACTCTTGAAGCAAGTTTTGTGTAATTTTATAAGCGCCTTGATATTCGGCTACTTCTTCACCCATGATAAAGACGTCTTCATCTCTGCGCATTTCTTCTGCCATTGCAGAGTTTAGCGCATCACGAACGGTCATTGAGACTATTGCTGTGCCTTCTGGAACATCTGGATCGTTTGCAACTTCCATGGCAGGTGCAGCACTTACTTGGACTGGTGCTTCAGCAACAGGTTCACTAGATGCGGGTGCTTCTACTGCCTTAGGCTGAGTAACGTCTAGGCTTGATGCGTCTTCACCTTCTTCAGCCAGAACAGCAATTACTGCATTTACTTTTACGCCTTGAGCGCCTTCTTCAACGGCTATCTTTGCGACAACGCCTTCGTCTACCGCTTCAACTTCCATTGTTGCTTTGTCAGTTTCAATCTCTGCAATAATATCACCAGCAGAAACGCTATCGCCTTCTTTGACAAGCCATTTTGCAAGATTGCCTTCTTCCATGGTCGGAGAAAGGGCTGGCATTAAAATTTCAATCGCCATGATTATGCTCCTACCAAAATATCTGTATAAAGTTCGCTTGCATCAGGCAGTGGCGCTGATTGAGCAAATTCGGCAGACTTGCCAACAATTTCACGAATTTTCTTATCCATTGATTTTAGCTCGTCTTCGTTCGCCATTTTGTTTTCTAAAATACGTTGCTTAACCTGTTCAATCGGATCTTGCTCAGCGCGCATTTTCTGTACTTCATCTTTTGTGCGGTATTTTGCAGGGTCAGACATAGAATGACCGCGATAACGGTAAGTTTCCATTTCTAGAATGAAAGGCCCTTTGCCGCCGCGCGTCCATTTTGCTGCATGGTCACCAGCTGCTTTAACAGCACGAACATCCATGCCATCAACACTCATACCTGGAATCTTAAAAGAAGCACCGCGTTGTGAGAACTCGGTCAGAGCGGAAGATCGCGTTACTGCTGTTCCCATTGCATAGCGGTTGTTTTCTATGATGTAGATAACAGGCAAATCCCAAAGTGACGCCATATTAAAGCTTTCATAGACCTGGCCTTGATTAGAAGCACCGTCACCAAAGTATGCAAGACTTACTGAATCATTACCGCGATATTTATTGGCAAATGCTAATCCTGTACCGAGCGATACCTGCCCACCGACAATTCCGTGGCCGCCATAAAAATGTTTCTCTTTAGAGAACATATGCATAGAGCCTCCCTTGCCTTTTGAATAGCCATCTTGACGACCCGTAAGCTCAGCCATTACTCCATCAGGGTTCATACCACATGCAAGCATATGGCCATGATCTCGATAACCAGTGATAACTTGGTCACCTTCTTTAATGGCCATCTGCATACCCGTTACAACAGCTTCTTGACCTATATAAAGATGACAAAAGCCACCAATATGACCCATGCCATATAATTGCCCTGCTTTTTCTTCAAAGCGGCGAATTAAGAGCATGTCATAATATGACTTTAGCTCTTCTTCTTTGCTAAAACTTGATGGCTTTGGAGCCTTTTGAACGGTAGATTTTGGTTTCGCTGAAGCGCTGGGCTTAGATGCCATGAGAGACTCTCCATTGTTTGCGTCTATAATGACTATTGGGAGAGAAAATACAATCCATAAAATAACACTTTTTACTTACGATAAAGTGTTGAATTATATTAATAATATTATAATTAACTTGATTTTAGTTAATCATCAATACTGCAATTTATTTAACAGCTTTCATAATTACAATCTCATCGCTTTGTATAAGATTAAGATGATAGCGTGCTTGCTCATCCAGCATATCGTATTCAATTGAACCATCTAATAGTAACCTCACGCGAGACTTTAATTCAGAGCTCTCTTCATGTAATGCCGCTAAGCGATACTCTAGTTGGATAACTTTTTCTGACGTCTTTTTATAAGAGTCTAATCCGTATTTACCAATCATAGAATGATAAGCAAAATAACAAGACAGCACAGCACAAATGGACGGCAGTAAGAGCTTATGTAGATTGGAATTTTTTGTTTGGCGCGTAGACATGGGTTGAAACTTTACTCTATACAAATTCAACTTCGATAAAGTTATAACGTCCGCGTTAATATAGCGTTTACGCTGAAAAACTTAGCGCCAAATAAATTTATGCTGATCCAATATTGGTTTTTGTAATCTTATCCATATTGGCATGTGATCACTTACATCAAACTCAAACGCCGAAAATTGATATCTCCTTGCTTTACTAGAAGTAGGTTCTGGAACCACATCAAAGAACAATTGTGCGAAATCAAACATCCCATAATCATAGCAATCAGCTTTTTTGCCTGCATTATCATTTTGGTGTGGCGGAGGGTATTCACGATCAGAAGCTATGATAGCAATTTGGTCGAATGTCTGATCTTTTCTTGCATTTGTACGAAAAGCTTCGTCCTGCTCTGAATGCACATCTAAGAAAGGCATATTAATCTTTGCTGATTTCTTTAAGTTAGTCTTATTCAAAGACTTTATGTAGCTAGCTATTTGATCTCGCTTAATGTTGGTTTTTTTTCAAAGTCTAGATTTAAGTCACCAAACAAAATAAAGTTTGGTTCATACATTCGATCCATTTTATGTGCTCGAATAATAAGCCAGTCCATCAATGCTTTAAATTCCCTTAGGCGCTCACCTTTCCATATTTTGGTGTCACCGCCATATAAAAGATGCGCATTGACTGCGATGAAGCTATACGGTTTTTCGCCCGTTTTTGAGATTGTCTGGAAAGATGCCATATGGGGCGTTCTTATGAATTGCAGAAATTCACTTATAGAAAATGCTGGTGCAGATGGCTTGCTCGGTTTCTTCTTTTTACCTTTCGCGTTCAAACCTGTGACTTTATAAACGTTCAATTCGGCTTCATACTTAGCAACTTTTTCCTCATATTTTAACAAAGCAACATCTCTATTATCGAAGTCACGATCAAAAAGCTCCCGATTGTCATAAAGTGTTCGAAGAATGTCAGATCGTTCATATGCAAGGTCAAAACCAAGGCCCGTAGTTTTTAGAACAGATTTTTTATAAACGAATACAAGTCGCTCTATGTTACCGCCTCGTCCTGGACTACCACCAGAAACATCCGATGAAATGAAGGCGTAATCATCTCCAAGTTCGCTTATTAAGTGCTTAACGCTGGTTAAGTCATCGCCGACTTCTTGGATAGCTAACAAATCACAGCGCTCAGCGAAACGAATTAAAAGCTTCCAAGCCCCAGCAGTACGTTTTACTTTTTTACGAGACTTATAAGCTCCGAATTTTCGAATATTAAATGAAGAAAAAATTAAAGAATTTTCACGGCCTTCAGGCAATCCATAGCCGTGCTCATCTTCATCAAGCCGTTTGTGGATTTTAGTCCATTGCGTGTCTGTAAATTCAGCCATACTTGCTCCCGCACTAGAATAGCCCCAGTGCAGGATAGCAAGTTTTTTGGTTTTACTTAAGCAAAATTATATAATCTAGCTTTAGCAACTTATTTCAGAATAGAACGTCCTGCATACTGTGCAGCAGTGCCAAGCTCTTCTTCAATGCGTAGAAGTTGGTTATACTTAGCCAACCGGTCAGAACGCGCCAATGAACCTGTTTTAATCTGTCCGCAATTGGTTGCTACAGCAAGATCAGCAATGGTTGCGTCTTCTGTTTCACCTGAGCGGTGAGACATGACCGCAGTGTAAGAGGCTTTATGCGCCATTTCTACGGCATCTAATGTTTCTGTTAGAGTGCCAATTTGATTGACTTTAACTAGAATTGAGTTTGCAACGCCCATGCGAATGCCGTCGGCTAATCGCGCTGAATTGGTAACAAATAAATCATCACCCACCAGCTGACACTTTTTGCTAGACATATCTGTGTGGGATTTCCAACCATCCCAATCGTCTTCTGCCATGCCATCTTCGATTGAAATAATTGGGTACTTATTAACAAGCTCGTCAAGGTATGCCGCCATTGCTTCTGGCTCAAGAGTACGCCCCTCGCCTGCAAGTACGTATTTGCCATCTTTAAAAAATTCAGTTGAAGCACAATCAAGCGCTAAATACATATCTTCGCCCGGCTTGTAGCCAGCCTTTTCTATTGACTTCATGATGAAATCTAAAGCATCTGGTGCACTGCCAATATTTGGTGCAAAACCACCCTCGTCACCAACGTTTGTGTTATGGCCTTGGGATTGAAGTTCTTTTTTCAACGTATGGAAAACTTCTGCGCCCATACGCACTGCATCTGTCATATTTTCTGCGCCCACGGGCATAATCATAAACTCTTGGAAGTCGATTGGGTTATCTGCATGTTCGCCGCCATTTATAATGTTCATCATTGGCACTGGAAGAACTGAAGCATTTGGGCCGCCGACATAACGATAAAGCGGTAGGCCAGATGTATCAGCTGCAGCTTTTGCAACGGCCATTGAAACGCCAAGAATAGCGTTTGCACCTAGTTTTGCTTTGTTTGCTGTACCATCAAGTGCAATCATCGCATGATCGAGTGCGCGCTGATCTTCAGCATCCATTCCGCCGATTGCATCCATGATGTCTGTATTGACAGCTTCAACAGCTTTTAACACGCCCTTACCAAGATAACGTGAACCACCATCACGAAGCTCGACAGCCTCATGCGCACCTGTTGAAGCGCCAGATGGCACAGCTGCACGGCCAAATGAGCCGTCTTCCAGAAGCACATCGACTTCAACTGTAGGGTTGCCTCTTGAATCAAGAATTTCACGGGCGTTAATATCGATAATTGCAGTCATGGAGTGTTTTCCTTTAAAGGAGAATAGAATTGATGCGTCTTGCCTACCTGTATTGGCATGAGGATATCAAGACTGAAATGAGATATTTGGTGGATGAGTGCTAATAGAGCTTTAAAATGATGTTTGAACGCTCGTTAACAAGCTCCTCGCCTGTGCGCCAGACATCTTTTCCTATCCATTCTTTTTGAAGATTAGCGCGCCAAACAGGGTCCATATCTGAATCAACGAAGTATTTTTTAAAAAACCGCTCACCAGCTTCACGGCGAACTGTTTCACCTTCTTCAACTTTTTCATCTGTAATATAATCATACGCTGTAGGTTCATGGAACATCCATCTGGAACTGCGAGAAGCACTACGTTGTTCGCCGCGCAGATAAATGGGAACGCACATGGATAGGCAATAGCTGTTTTCGCCCACATGTGTTTGCACTTGATGAGTAACGCGCATTTTATTGATCAGTTCGATTACATAGCGTCCCTCACGCAGAGCACCGCCGCCAGAATCAAGATTGATTATAAACTTATTCGTCTTATTAGCCCATTGTGCATAGGCTTCTTCAAAACGACGTGCCATTGGAACTTCTATTGGTGAATTCCAAGACAACTCAACTGCGCCATTTGTCTGGGTAATTTGCAAGCGCCCTGTATCTTTATAAACGTCTTGATACTTCTGCCAATAAAGAAAGACAGCGATGGCTGTTAAAAGGATGAGTGCAATTTGGTTAGCTTTTAGCTGCATGAAGAATTCTTATGCAGCATCGAACCTAGCGCAATTCTCTGGCATCCATTCTACAAATGTTTCTGCTTCAAAGATATCGCCACAAAGTTTGCAATAGAGTGCTTTCATTTTAACAAAGTCCTTGTATTGGTGACATTGATTTTACTGCATCATCAATAGTTTTAACTTGTGTCAAAAATGCTTCAAGCATGTGTAGTGGTAATGCACTTGGCCCATCACACTTTGCTTCATTTGGGTTTGGATGTGATTCTAAGAACAATCCAGCAAGGCTAACCGCCATACCAGAGCGAGCAAGTTCTGCTACTTGTGCTCGTCTTCCACCGGATGCGGCAGAGCCAGCATCTCGCATCTGTAGTGCATGGGTAACATCAAAAATGATTGGCGCGTTATCGCACATTTCTTTCATCACACTAAAGCCAAGCATATCGACTACGAGGTTATCATAACCAAAGTTACTACCACGTTCACAGAGAATGATCCGCTCATTGCCACTCTCGTGAAATTTACTGACGATATTATGCATCTGATGAGGGCTAAGAAATTGTGGCTTCTTAATATTGATAATAGAACCCGTCTTTGCCATTGCAGTTACTAAATCTGTCTGGCGTGCAAGAAATGCAGGCAGTTGAATGATATCAATTATTTCTGCAGCGGACGCCGCTTGTTCAGGCGTATGTACGTCGGCAATAAGCGGTACATCAAAAGTAGATTTAACTTCTTGAAGAATTTTTAGCCCTTCATCAAGTCCTGGTCCACGAAAAGAATTTATTGATGAGCGATTTGCTTTATCAAAGGATGCTTTGAAAACATATGGAATGCCGAGCTTGTCAGTTATCTGCTTATAATGTTCGGCAGACTTCATTGCGAGATCGCGTGACTCAATTACATTGATACCGCCAAACAATACCATTGGTTTTTCATTGCCAATTTCAAAATCTTTTAGAGCAATTGATTGCATCTGTTTATCCTTCCACAAATGCAAGGATAGCGCCTTGGCCACTTGCGGGTTGAACGATCAATCTTTCACCAAGCATACTGGCTTCAATGTTGTTATTTTTTAGAATTTTCTTTGTTTTATCAAGATTTTGTACATCAATATCAAAAGCCATTGCGCGAAGACCACGCCCCTGCGGTGCGCTATCTAAACCGTAAAACGCTTTCATACCATCGTCGTTTAATGTGGTAAGTGTTGCGTTTGGTAAATTCATATCCATACCAAATGAATGAGAACGCACTTCGCGTTGTTCGCTAGCGGTTTGAATATAATATTGAAAGTCTTCTGGTAAATGCTCATGCATCGTCACGCGTGAAATTCGCATTGCACCATTTTTATGGCTAGTCATTTCTGGCGCAAATTTTGCTGGACCATCTGGTCGCTCACACATAAAGAACGAGCAATCGGGGGCGCGCGGATCAATAATGAAAGCGATATGTACTTTAACGCCTGGACGCTTAACAACAACGATTTTACCAGTTTCATAGCCAGCTTTTTTAAATTCCTTGCGGATTTTTTTAGGGTCAGGCTCTCCAAATACGACGCAAGAAAAACCATCTTCTCCGTTACGAAAACGATAGGCTGCGTCTCTGCGTAGGAAGTTGTTTCCTTTAACCATATTTTCTTCAACAGTTTCGCGATGGCCGATTGCTAGTGGTTCGATGAACGTTCCGTTTTCAAAGAATACACAGGCATTTTCTGAACCAAATGAATGGCGTGCATCAGGTGCTACAGTAAAGCCAAGTTGCGTGAAGCGTTCGCGTGTTATTTCCAAATTTGGAACAGGCAAAACGACGTGATCAAGATTTCTTATATTAATGTTTTTCATGAGATATTGGATGCCCGATTGTTTAAGAGTTGGCAAGCTTTAGAGGCTTAAAACCACATTTCCGTTTGCTTTGCCGCTTTCAACGAGTTCATGCGCTTTGATAATTTCTGCTAAGGGCAGCACATCAGCAATACGTGTGACTGCATGACCTGATCGCATAAACCAGTTTAGTCTATCAATTGCTGCTATGCGTTGAGTTTTATCTAATTCATAGACTAGGAAAAACTGTAGCTGTAGTTGCTTGAATAGTAGATCTCTAAACGCGACGGGAATTTCGCCCATATCATTTGAACCATAACAAAAGATACTTGCTGAGGGTTGTAACGCTGGAGATGATACAAGTCTTGATGTTGACGTAAAATCCATATCGATGATAGCACCAACACCTTTTCCATCAGTGATATTAAGAACTTCTTCGCCTACATCTTGTTTTTGATAATCGATGCAGGCAATTGCACCCGCATCCATGACGATGGATTGTTTAGCAGCAGAGGCTGTACCAATGACTTTACGCCCCATGAGCGTTGCCATTTGAGTAAGATAATGTCCTACAGAAGATGCTGCACCCGTAATCAGCACTGTGTCGCTGGTTGTTTGCTCCAGTAGATTTAGGCCATGCGCGGCTGTTAATCCTGGAATTCCAAAGCAAGCTGCAGTTTCAAATGTAATGTCATCGTCTAACTTAACTGCCTGAAATTCTGGAACAGAAATATATTCAGCTGCTGTTCCGCCTTGGCGTTGCCATTGTCCGTTCCAAATCCAGACGCGTTCACCAATACGAGTACTATCAACGCCCTCACCAACAGCTTCAATGATACCTGCGCCATCGCTGTGAGGGATCACATAATCACCAACTAGGGGACGCCCAGCTCGAGATTTTACATCAGACGGATTTACGCCAGAGGCTGCTAGTTTTACTAAAACTTCGCCATCTTGTGAGGAAGACTTTGGTTTGTCGCGCAACTCAAGTACTGCATCTGCTGACCCGTTGCGTGTGTAGAGTGCTGTTTTCATTGTTTCTGTTTCTTTTTTGAATGATACGTCAAAGCCATTGCGATGCAGTGGGAGAGCTCATCTTCGTGCAAATCATCATCTAAGGAAAAATGAATTTCACGATTTCCAATGTAGTTAAATGTATCTGGATAAATCTCGCGAAATTTATCTACCAAGCCTGTGTTACAGATGAAATAAACTGAAACGCCTTCATCACGTTTATCAATGCGTACTGATGAGCCAAGGGTTTTTGGTTTTGCTTTAAAACTAGGTTGTCCCCATTTAAGGCTTTCTTCCAGTTCGTTCACATCTTCAATATTATTCGCCGTTTTATGAATTAAATCGCGCAATTGCTGCAATTTTTCTCTTTGCTTATCAGGATAACTAGCAAAAACGGTGTTGATGACTGATGTTTTCATTTAAACAAGGTTAGTCCAGATGATATGAATTGTCATCATATTAGAAATCAAAAGGCTCAAAAATGTTTGATGTTATAGAATGGGGACTACCAAAAGGTGGCTTGGCTTCCAATACAGTAAAATCTCAAGACAGGGTTTTCTCAGTCCAAATACCGCGTGATCCGCTTTCTCTTGAAGTTAAAGTTGATGGCGATATGACCGAACAAGCCCATAGCGTTTTTTCTCAATTGAAAAAAGCAATGGATGCTGCTGGTGGTTCTTTGGCAGATGTTGCGCAACTACAGATGTTCATTATTGAAGCCAGCGATGCGGCGGCCATGAATGCGGTCTATAAAGAATATTTTGCAGAGCCCTACCCCAACAGAGCAACCGTCGTAGTAAAAGAACTGCTACGCCCGAATATGCGCATTGAAATTGTTGTGCAAGCTTGCTTGGGTGAAGCGTAAGTTACTCGCAGATATTTTGTTCGATAAAGCAATTTGAGCCAATACAGCCGTCCCAGCTTTCTGCCTTAACGGATTGAGACTTCTCGCCAAACGAACCTTCGATGAGCTTTACTGATTTAATCTTATCAAAGCGAAAGATACGTTCCGCCTCAAAGTCTCTGCCCTTAGTGCAACCACGGCTCTGCCAGCCATGCATATAAAGCTTGCCGTTATTGCCAATAGCAATCTGATGCACATCAACAATACGCGGTTCGCAGCCTTTGCTGACGTCTTTATCGTAGACAAGTTCTATTTGACGGTTGGTTTTTGCCGCTTCACATAGGGGCGCTTCGTGGGGTGATTGGGCTTGGGCTGATATATTGCCTGCTAAAAGGACAATTGATGCGTACATTATGACGGTAATTTTCACAGTTAATGCTCCATATATTTATTGAACAATAGAGTTTTATAGAAATATTGCCAAGATTTAGGTTATAAGTTCTTATTTGTTTTTAATATAATGGCATGTATTGGCCAGAATTGGACGTTTAGAATTTATAATTTATAATTTATAATTTATAATTTTCCAAAGTAAATACGATAAAATACATAGATTTTTTTCAAATTTTACTTAAAATTCTAATTAGTTTTAGACATTTAGAAATATAGTAAAATATGGGTTTTAAAATTTTCATACGTTGCATCAAACAAGTATACCAAAATTGGAATGTGGCTTTTCGACTTAGCTGGTTTTGGGTTCTAACTTTTGGAGGTTTGTTTTACTGGCAATCAATAACTGTTCCGCAATTTGCGCCTCATGTTGAGTCAATCTCAGCTACAAGCTTCATTATTCAAACGGTTTTAGCATTTATTATAGGAATTGTTAGAACTACATCTGTAGCTGTTGGCTGGCATCGCTATATTCTCCGTGGAAAAATGCCATCTAGATTCCATGTAATTAAAAGGAATTGGCCAAATCTTGCATATTTTCTAATGGGGTTTCAAATTTCAATAATTCTCCTTATTGTTTTTATTCCTATTTCGCTTTTCCTTGTACCCATTATTACTCCTAATATAATAGAAGTGTCTCACGGTTTCGATATAATACCATCATCTCAATTATCACTGTATCTTATAACAATAATACTAAATATTATCTTCGTTTGGCTTTTTTTGAGACTTAGATTGGCCTTGCCAGCTATTGCAGTAGGTGAAGATATTAGATTAGGTAGTTCATTTAATATAACTCGCCCTGTTAAATACCATTTGATGGTAACGGCCGCTCTAATTATTTTTCTAATGAGTTTTCCAAATTTAATGCTCTATGTTGCAGTTAACCATTTCTCTCTATCATTAACGTTCAACAACATTGGATTGATTTTGTTCTTTGGAATATTCAATTGGTTTAGTTTTTTTGTCGGAGTTGGGGTTTTAACCGTTACTTACAATCAACTATATGAAAAGAGCGAAATATAAATTATCATATTTATTTTCATGGAAAGTAACTGAAGAACTTCTGATAATGTAGTTCTTTAAGTTCAGAACTATCCTTAAATGCTAAAACGCCAATGACCACCTCCGGTCATAACCAGCTATAAAATAGGATCAAACATTGTTTACACAGTGAGTAAATTTAGCTCATTTTCACCTAAACCAACCGACTCTGCTTAACAGCGGCCTCAACAAACCCAGCAAAAAGTGGATGCGGGTCGAATGGTCTTGATTTCAACTCTGGGTGATATTGTACGCCTATGAACCATGGGTGGACATCAGGTGCGTATTCTATCGTTTCTGGCAATAGGCCATCGGGTGACATTCCTGAGAAAATTAGGCCAGCTTCTTCCAAACGTTCCTTATATTCGATGTTCACCTCATAGCGGTGTCTGTGGCGTTCAGATACTTCTGTTGAGCCGTAAGTCTCAGCGATTAGCGTTCCGGCTTTTAACGGGTGCGGGTAAGCGCCTAGGCGCATTGTGCCACCCATGTCTCCTGCTGCTTCGCGAGTTTCCAACTGATTACTTTTGAACCATTGGGTCATAAGACCGACTACTGGCTCTTTAGTTTTTTCATCTAGCTCTATTGATGTTGCATCTTCAATGCCAGCGAGATTACGCGCAGCTTCAATACAAGCCATTTGCATGCCAAAACAAATACCAAAATATGGAATCTTGTTTTCACGGGCATAGGTAACCGCATTGACTTTACCCTCTGCGCCGCGTTCGCCAAAGCCGCCAGGGACTAGAATGCCGTCGACATCATCAAGGTGCTTTGCGGTGTCTCCACCTTCAAATATTTCAGATTCAATCCATTTCAGATTGACCTTAACTTCGTTAGCAATACCGCCATGTTGAAGCGCTTCAATCAGAGATTTATAGGCGTCTTTGAGGACTGTGTATTTACCAACAATAGCAATGTTTACTTCGCCTTCAGGGTTATGGATTTTACGGCTGATCTCTTCCCAGATTTTCATGTCTGGTTTTGGAGCAGGATCAATGCCAAATGCATCCAAAACTTCCTGGTCCAGACCTTCTTTGTGATAGGTCATTGGCACGTCGTAAATTGATTTAGCATCAAGTGCCTGAATAACAGCTGATGGACGAACATTACAAAATTGCGAAAGCTTGCGGCGTTCTTCCTTCGGGATTTCACGATCCGCACGAATAAGCAATATGTCAGGCTGAATACCAATAGAGCGCAGCTCTTTGACTGAGTGCTGTGTAGGCTTGGTTTTAAGCTCACCTGCAGCCCAGACCCAAGGCATGAGGGTCAAGTGCATGTAAATACACTGGCCACGCGGCAGGTCGTTGCCTAGCTGCCTAATACTCTCAAAGAACGGAAGCGCTTCAATATCACCAACTGTGCCGCCAATTTCGACCAGAACAAAATCATAGTCTTCATTGCCATCCAGCACGAAGTTCTTAATCTCGTTTGTTACATGTGGGATAACTTGAACGGTTGCGCCCAGATAATCGCCACGGCGTTCTTTAGTGATGATATCTGAATAGATACGACCAGTCGTGATATTATCTGATTGATTTGCGGGTCTACCCGTAAAACGCTCATAGTGACCAAGGTCGAGGTCGGTTTCCGCGCCATCGTCCGTCACAAAGCATTCGCCATGCTGATAGGGAGACATTGTCCCCGGATCAACATTCAAATAAGGGTCTAATTTACGTAGTCTAACCTTGTACCCACGAGCTTGTAACAGCGCACCAAGTGCGGCTGAAGCAAGTCCTTTGCCAAGTGAGGAAACCACGCCTCCAGTAATAAAAACATATCGAGCCATGGGATTAAAGAAATAACGCCTGTTTTTGGATTCGGAAAGTAAAAAATGTATCTATCCCACAAAAAAATGCCTCCGAATAATTTCAGAGGCATTTTGAAGTAGTTTATGGGCAAAACTTAGTTGCTTGTCGGCACCTGCGGTTCGTCAGTAGATTCGCCACCCTGTAGATCACTACCACCAGGAAGTTGGTCAAGAATACCGCCCTCACCGCCTTGTTGTTCTTGCAAGGGTAGATTATCCAACACCCCACCGCCTTCAACTCCCGATATAATGCCCAGAGTTATAGACGTTACAAAAAATGCTGCGGCAAGAATTGCTGTTGTACGTGTTAGAGCATTTGCAGCGCCGCGTGCAGACATAAAGCCTCCACCAGAACCGCCGCCGCCCATGCCGAGCGCGCCGCCTTCTGAACGCTGTAAAAGAACAACAATTACAAGTGCTACTACAATCATCAAATGGATTACAATAATTACGGTTTCCATATTTTCCCCGTTTAGCCTTTAAGGGCTATGAATTACAAACTTTGCGCTCTTTTACACGGTTACACAAAGAGTGCAAACCCTGTTTTGCTTAACTACTAAGATGGGCAGTAAAATTTTGATTACAAGAAGTTAGATTAACTCGCTATAAGCTTTGCAAATTCCTAGGAAATCGTCAGCTTTCAAGCTTGCGCCACCGACTAAGGCACCGTCTACATTCGCAATGCCCATAAGCTCCACAGCGTTTGATGGTTTGACTGAACCGCCATAAAGCAAGCGCATTTTTGCACCTTCATCGCCAAATCTTGCAGTTAAGTTTTCGCGTATGAAGGCATGTACTTCTTTTACATCATCCGCTGAAGGAACCATACCAGTACCAATCGCCCATACAGGTTCGTAAGCTACAATCACTTCAGATTCTTTTGAACCATCTGGCATTGAGCCATCTAGTTGATCTTTTAGTACTGCAAGCGTTTCGCCTGATTTGCGCTGTGCTTCTGTCTCACCAATACAAACAATAGTTAAAAGCCCTGCTCTCAAGCCTGCGTCTGCTTTTGCTTTTACAGCCTCATTGCTCTCGTCGTGGTCTGTTCTACGCTCAGAGTGCCCAACTATAACAGCCGTTGCGCCTGCATCCTTTAGCATTTCAGCAGAGATATCACCTGTATGTGCGCCGGATGCGTTTGCGTGACAATCTTCGCCGCCAATCGCAATGCCAGTTCCTAATGCAACATGTGCTGCGGTTAAAACTAGCGTTGCAGGTGGGCAAATCATCATGTCAATTTTGCCTTGCAAGCTAGAATCATAGCCAGCGCCCATGGCTGTTATCTCTTGAAGCGAAGCTTCAAGGCCATTCATTTTCCAGTTTCCAGCGACTAATGGTTTAATATCAGGTGTCATTTTGAGCTCTCGATTGGTTTGATTTGTGCCTTTTCTAAACTTTTATGAAAAAAACGCAATCGTGAGACACTAATCATGCACATAAGCTTGAGTAGATGCCCATGAGTCGATATATCCAACTCAACAAAAATATTTTGATTTGGATATATTTACCATGATGGATTTACTCAGAGGTTTTTCTAAAGGTTGGACTGCTAAGATTCTAATTGGATTACTTATTGCAAGCTTTGCCGTTTGGGGCATTTCAAGTAGTATTTTATTGGGAAATACAAGCAATGTAGTCACTGTTGGCAATTCAAATGTAACCGTTCAAGAGTTTAGATTTGCTTATGACAACCAACTTAACGTTTTATCGCAACAAGCAGGCCACAGATTAACCAGACAAGAAGCGGATATTTTTGGTCTTCGTAATAATGTCATATCCCAAGTTACATCCGGTGCAGTTCTAGATGAAAGCGCTCGCAACATGGGCCTTGGTCTTTCGGATACATCTCTGGCACAAGAAATTGCAAATGACCCTACATTCCGTGATTTATCAGGTACATTTTCCAGGAACACTTTGAGAGCAACACTTCGCCAATACGGATTATCTGAAGAAGAGTATATTCAAGACCGTAAACGCGTTGCACTTCGCAATCAGATTTTAGAAGGAACCTCAGCCTCTCTCGATATGCCAAAAGTCTTTACGGACGCGATAGCACTTTTCAGAAATGAAAAACGTGTCTTTGACTATGTGGCTGTAGGGTCGGAAATTCTTACAGAAAAGCCTGTTCCGACTGAAGCAAACATTTCAGAATCTTATGAAGCCAATAAGACAAACTACATGGCTCCTGAATATCGTAAACTTACTCTTCTTACCTTGCGCGCATCTGATATCGTAAAGCCTCAAGAAATTACAGATGAAGAAATTAGGGCAGCATACGACAAACAAAAGAATGGCCTTCGCACTCCAGAAACACGCCGTGTTGAGCAACTTGTTCTAAAAGACAAAGCAGAAGCAGATAGCGCCAAAGAAAAACTGACTAACGGAACTTCATTTGAAGATGTTGTAAAAGAGCTTGGTAAAACAATTAAAGATATCGACCTTGGACTTGTCACGAATAGTGAACTACCAGACAAAAAAGTTAGCGAAGCTGCTTTTAATGCTGAATTAAATGTACCAACAGACATTATTGAAGGTCTTTTTGGGCCAGTTATAGTGCGCGTAAGTGAAATTAAAGCGGAGACGACTACGGCTTATAACGACATCAAAGACAAGCTTCGCGACGAGCTTGCACTCCAAAAAGCGGGTGATGAAGTCTTTAATACATTTGATGCCGTAGAAGATGAACGCGCAGCTGGCAGCAATCTATTGGATACAGCTAAAGCCCTAAACTTGAAAACTCGTGTTGTGACAAAAATTGACCCACAAGGCCGCGATGAAAATGGCAATCAAATTTCTGACATACCCGTTTTACAACAACTTGTACGTGTAGCTTTTGAAACTCAACCTGGCGATGACACTAGAGAACTTCCAGTCGGCAATGATGGCTTCCTATGGTATGAAGTTGATGAAATCACTCCTACTCGCCAAAAAGAACTTGCAGAAGTTAAAAGCGACGTAAGCGATGCATGGGTTGTTCAACAAACTAATGAAAAAGTTTTAGAAACTGCAGAGAATATTGCTGAACGTGTTCGTAAAGGTGAAGACATGAACGCAGTTTTAGCTGAAGTTCTTCCTGTCGATTCAATTGGCTCAGCAGTTAAATTTGAAACTAGCGAAGCTCTTGCTAGAAACAGTCAAGAAGCAAAGATTGGCAATGCTGCTATTCAAGAAGGCTTTGACGGCGTTAAAAATGACGTTAAAGTTGCTCAAGCTTCTGGCGGTAACGTTATCGTTTTGCGTATAAAAGAAGTTCAAGCTCTTGAAGATAAATCCATTCCGGACGACGCAATAGAACAAGTAAATGCGGCGGCGTCTGATGACATCTTAAACCAGATTGTTCAAGATATGCAGTCTCGACTTGATGTTACTGTAAATCCAGCAGGCATTGAAGCGGCTTTTAATTCATATGGCCGCAACTGATATGATGGTAGACATGGCATGTAACTTCCAATAAATGTTGGAAGAACATACTAATCTATCTTTGGAAATAACATGCAAGATTTGAAAGAAGCAATCGGCCAGCTCGCTAATGGCGAAAGTTTAAGTCGAGAAGATACAAAAGCTGCTTTCAACATCATCATGTCTGGTGAAGCAACTGATGCCCAAATCGGTGCTGTGCTGATGGGTATGCGCGTTCGCGGCGAAACAGAAGATGAGTTTGCAGGTGCAATTGACGCCCTTCGAGCAGTTATGTTGCCAGTTGATGCCCCGCAAGATGCTATCGACATTGTTGGTACTGGTGGGGATGCTAAAGGTTCTTATAATATTTCCACATGCACAGCGCTTGTAACGGCGGGCTGCGGCGTTCCTGTTGCCAAGCATGGTAATCGTTCTCTTTCCTCTAAATCTGGAGCTTCTGATTGTTTAACTGCTCTTGGCGTCAACATTGAGCTATCCCCAAGCCAAACTTCTGATTGTATAGAAGATGCTGGAATTGGTTTTATGTTTGCCCCTGCTCATCATTCTGCAATGCGTTATGTTGGCCCTGCCCGTGTGGAACTTGCTACACGAACAATATTTAATTTGCTTGGTCCTATGTGTAACCCAGCAAGTGTGAAGCGTCAGCTATTAGGTGTTTTTGCTCCGCAATGGGTTTTAACAGCTGCCAAAGTTGCACAAAAACTGGGTTCAGAAAAAATCTGGGTAGTTCACGGTCAAGGGTTTGATGAAGTAACGATTACAGGCACTACGCAAGTTGCTGAACTTGTGAATGGCTCAGTGAATACTTTTGAAGTTAACCCATCTGATTTTGGTTTTGATATTGCAAGTGAAAGCGAAATTGCTGGCGGTGATGCGAATGAAAATGCAAAAGCATTGCGCGAAGTTCTTGACGGAAAGCCTTCGGCCTATCGGAACATGGTAATTATGAACGCAGCTTGTTCATTAATAGTTGCTGATAAAGCATCAAACTTACAAGAAGCGACAAAGCTAGCAACAAACTCAATTGATAGTGGCTCAGCTATGACTACACTTGAAAAGCTTATTAAAACATCTAATCAAGGTAATGCATAATGGCTGATATTCTAAAAAAGATTGAGCTTTATAAGCGCGAAGAAATTCTTGCCGCAAAGGCTACTGTTTCACTTGACGAGTTAAAAGCTAAAATTGCTGATGCATCTGCACCACGTGGGTTTTATAGTACACTTCAAACAAAACTTAATGCTGGTGAATACGCCCTCATAGCTGAGATTAAAAAAGCAAGCCCATCAAAAGGGTTGATCCGTGAAGACTTTAACCCACCAGAACTTGCAAAAGCCTATGAACAAGGTGGTGCGGCCTGTCTTTCTATTTTGACAGATACGCCAAGCTTTCAAGGTGCTCCAGAGTATTTAACCAATGCACGTGATGCAGTATCTCTGCCCGCCATTCGCAAAGATTTTCTCTATGAGCCGTATCAGGTTTATGAGGCGCGAGCTTGGGGCGCAGATTGCATCTTGGTTATTATGGCATCTGTAACTGACGAAGAGGCTATTGCTCTTGAGAATACTGCGTTTGAACTAGGCATGGATGTACTGGTTGAAGTACATAACGAAGAAGAACTTGAACGTGCCCTAAAACATATGAATTCTGCGCTTCTTGGTATCAATAATCGAAACCTTAAAACGTTTGAAGTATCGTTAGAAACAAGCGAACGCCTTTCTAAGCTTGTTCCTCGTCATAAGCTATTGATTGGGGAAAGCGGTATCTTCACGCCTTATGATTTAACGAGGCTTTCTCAGTCCAACATCAAAACTTTTTTGATTGGCGAAAGCTTGATGCGCCAAAACGATGTGGCAAAAGCAACAAAAGACCTTTTAACAAAGAAAGCTGCTTAATGGCTGAACTCACGCACATAGGCAAAACTGGTGAAGCACATATGGTGGATGTGGGTGAAAAGTCATCTACATCACGTGAAGCTACTGCTGTTGGTCATGTTAAAATGCTACCAGAGACCCTCAAACTTGTTCTTGAAGGTAACGCTAAAAAAGGCGACGTTCTAGCAACAGCTCGCATTGCTGGCATTATAGCTGCTAAGAAAACGTCAGACCTTATCCCGCTTTGTCATCCACTTGGGCTAACTAAAGTCACTGTTGATATTACACCAGATGAAACACTTCCTGGCTTGCGTGTAAATGCAATGGCAGGCGTCTCTGGTCAAACAGGTGTTGAAATGGAAGCATTGACTGCTTGTTCTGTTACTTGTCTTACAATCTACGACATGGTCAAAGCCGTTGATCGCGGCATGGAAATTTCTGGCATTCTTCTTGATGAGAAAAAAGGTGGCAAATCAGGTCACTGGAAGCGTGAAGACTAGATGTCTTTGAAAGAGCTTATTCCTGCTGATAAAGCACTCGACATAGTTTTATCAGGCGTTCAACCAATTGGTGAAGAAAAGCTAACTTTAAGACGAGCCACCAATAAAACGCTTTCTCAAGATTTGATATCTTTACGCACGCAACCACCCTTTGATGCTTCTGCCATGGATGGCTATGCGGTTTTGCAATCTGATGTCACATCCTTGCCCGCTACTTTAAATGTAATTGGCGAATCCAAAGCAGGTACGCCATTTGATGAACCTGTGGGCAAAGGTGAAGCGGTTCGTATCTTTACGGGTGCTGTCATTCCAAGAGGTGCAGATACCATCATCATTCAAGAAAATACGAATGCAGGTGATGGGACAGTCGAAATTTTAGAAGGCACAGCAAAAGGTAAATTCATCCGCAAGGCTGGGTTGGATTTTAATGAGGGTGAAACACTTTTAAACGCGGGCGATATTCTAACGCCCTATCGCTTAGCATTAGCCGCCTCAATGAATCATGCGGATGTTCCATGTTATTCACAAGCCAAAGTTGCTATGATTTCTACCGGTGACGAACTTGTCATGCCGGGGCAAGCAACTGCACCTGGTCAGATTATAGCTTCCAATACGTTTGGAATTGCAGCTAGCATAGAAAACTGCGGCGCAGATGTTTTAGATCTTGGCATTGCAGGTGACACAAGAGACGCGCTTCGGGTAAAGATATTTGAAGCAATTACGAGCAATGCAGATGTTATTGTCACTACAGGTGGTGCATCAGTTGGCGACCATGATCTTGTATTACCTGTTGCACAAGAAATTGGTTTTGAATTCGAAATTGCAAAAATAGCCATGCGCCCGGGGAAACCCTTTTTATTCGGTCGTTTTCAACACAAAGGTAAGACAGTTTATCTAACGGGCCTTGCGGGAAATCCCGTTTCGTCACTGGTTGCATTTAATGTATTCGTAAAGCCACTTATTCAAAAGCTATCAGGTCAAAGCGCAGAAGCTTTGCAACGTGTTCCTGCAGTATTAAGTTGTGACCTACCAGAAAATGACGAGCGCGCAGAATATATGCGCGCTACCCTAACCGTTTCTAAAGATGGCAAGCGGGTAGCATCACCGTTTACAAAACAAGATAGCTCCATGTTGGCTAATTTAGTTCGTGCAGATTGTCTGGTTTACCGGGCGGTTAAAGCTGATGCTGCAAAAGCGGGTGATGCTTGTGAGGTTGTCTTAATTAGTTGAGATACGGCCTTTAATTGCCGCACGGAATGCTAGCTTATTCTTGTTAAATTGCTTCAAAGCTTTTTTCTTATTACGCTTGAATATATCTTGAGCTGTTAACGAAGCTACCTTTTGTTTCTTTGTTTTTTTTGAAGGTTTTGCATTTGCAATAGTAATTCGTTTTTTAAGTTTCGCTCTAATAGGATTCTTACTATTTGTAAGCATTCTAACATTTTTACGTTTTTTCTGTTTTACAGCCTCTTTTGTTGGCGTGCTAATAGATTTTCGTATTGTCCAGCTAGTGGTTGATTCTGCATTGGTATTTGAAGCAACAATAGTTGGTTTAGGTTTGTTTTGTTTTTCTGTAATAGAAGACACGAGAATTGGTTCTTGTGGATCCTTACCGCCACGACCTCTAACATGAACTATTTTGTAACCCTCACTGTTTAGACGATCTAAGAGTTGGCCTAACCCACGAGCCGTAACTTTTTGAATATCATGCATCAATATAATGCCTTTACCCTTGCGATTAAGCTCACCCATGACACGGTTGACCATAGAAGTTGGGTTTGAAAATTTGTAATCTAAGCTATCAACATCAATTGCAAACACACCATATCCAAGGCGATTAAGATGTTGATTTACTGATTTATTTTCTGAAAGATATGGAAAACGGAAGAATGGTGCGACGTCTCGACCAACAGCTTTTTCAATGGCAGTGATACTACGGTTGACGTCTTTAACAGCATTTGCACCACTTTGTTGACCAAGATTTTTGTGGCTATAACTATGAATGCCTATCGTGTGGCCTTTATTTGCAACTTTGCGAGCTAAGGACGGATTATTTTTTGCCATAGTTGCAACCATAAAGAATGTTGCTTTGGCGCAATGTTGATCTAATTCATGCAGTACTTTTGGCGTGATATTTGGGACTGGACCATCATCAAAAGTTAGTACCACTTCTTTATGTTTGAGAAAATCTTGTGCTCTGCCGTGTGATTTGCCATATCGTCTTCCACCTGATGTATTCAGTGCAACCGTGCGATGAACACCAATGCCCTTTCCACCTCTACACGCAGCTTGAACTTGTTCAACTGGTAAAGCAGACATTGCTCCTAGACTTGATAAGCTAAATACAGAACAAAACTTCAGTGCCGCAAAAATGGTATTACGCATTACTATCTCCAAAATATTGAAGATAGAATCTCACCTTTGAATTGATAAAATTGCTAACGAATTCATTAACTTCTCATTATGGTAAACAAATAGAAAACACGGTTACGGTGTATTTACGAATTAAAAACCCGCCGTTAATTTAATTTTTACTCTTGCGGAACATAACTAGAACAGATATGTAATGTTCTACATTTGTTTCTTTTGATTCTAAAATTAGCGACATAAGAAACTAAGCGCACATTGAGGTTATCTCTTGAAAGGTTGACCATATGCTTACGAGAAAACAGCAGCTTTTATTGCAATTCATTCATGAACGTATGCAGGCAGAAGGTGTTCCGCCCTCTTTTGATGAGATGAAAGATGCGCTTGAACTGAAATCTAAGTCTGGTATTCACCGCCTTATCACAGCTCTTGAGGAGCGTGGCTTTATACGTCGCCTACCTAATCGTGCTCGTGCGCTTGAAGTGATTAAAATGCCAGAAGCTTGGGGTACGCCTGAAGCTGCTGTTGAAACTGTCAGTGTTATACAAGCAGACTTTGGTGCTAAACGCACACCTGTGCCAGTCGCCGATAATGTTACAGCTTTCCCGGGTAGTGAGCCATCATATGAAAATGATAACGCTGGTTTCTCTGTACCTGTTATGGGCAAGATTGCTGCTGGTGTTCCTATATCTGCCATTCAAGATAATACGCATTCTGTAACTGTCCCCCCTGAGATGATTAGTCGTGGCGAGCATTTTGCTTTGACCGTTGAAGGTGACTCTATGATTGAGGCCGGTATCCTTGATGGTGACACGGTTATTATTCGCCAGGAAACGACGGCACGTGGTGGAGAGATTGTTGTAGCTCTAATTGATGATGAAGAAGCTACGCTAAAGACTTTCCATAGAGAAGGAAGCATGATTGCACTTGAACCTGCTAATGCTGCTTATGAAACGCGCAGATTGCCTTCCGACCAAGTAAAAGTTCAGGGCAAGCTTGTTGGTCTTATTCGCCAGTATCACTAATAATTATTAACTTCATCAGGGTGCGTTACCACACGATGCCAGGGTCTTGTTGCTTCTGGAAGAGCAGTTTCGACTCTTATTTCTTGGCTTAGGATATTTGAATTGAGTATTTTAGTTTCATTATTAGCATTTGCACTAACTCTATTGATATATAACGCGTGTGTACCAAATCGTTCAAAGTCGTAACGCTTTAAAACCAACTCTGGCACCGTCTCCTTACAATTTATCCACCATAACCTTGTTATCCACCATAACCTTGGTGCGATTAGTATATCTGCGCGATTGCATGATGATTGTATGAGCTTTGGGTTATATAAAACGTGAAGCACTTTACTTGATGGTAGCACCACAATACAACGCTCTCGATTGCATTGTTCTTTGCTTAACCCCAAAGGCTCAGCCTCCCCATTTGACCATGCCTTAAGCAAAATATTTTGAACAAATGCGCTACCTCTTGGAAATAAAAGCCCAAGCTTTTGATTGTCTGTTTTAATAGCAACTGCGTGTCCATTTTCTGCTATGATGACATCTGGCATCTTCAGTGCTTTTAATAAAAATGGTAAAATCAAGAGTGGTATCACTGAAAACAACCTTAGCTTTGTTTTCAAAACGCAGATTGATATTAAAAATAACGCAAAGATAAAAATTGCCTCTCGCTTTAAAAGACCGATATTACCATTAGGCGAAATACTTTCTACCCAACGAGAACTATCTACTACCCACTCAATCCCAAGTGATACGGATGTAAGTGGTATAAATTCTAATCCATAGGGCATCAATAAAACTGAGAAGAGAACAAATGGCATTATGATGATGCTGACGATCGGCATGGCAATCAAGTTTGCTAAAAGCCCCAAAGGTGCGACTTGGTGAAAATGCCAAGCTGCAATAAATGCAGTTGCTGTCCCAGCAATTAAACTGGTGGTCGCAATGCCCGAGAAATATCCAAACATCCCCGTACTCGCTCTAACCAATAAGTTTTGATTAACTGGAATAAATATATTCTCTGCCTGTAATTTACGGCGATTATTCAAAGCCTCATACCCCGCCACTAAAGAACACACCGCAGCAAAAGACATTTGAAAACCTGGAGATAATAAGCTTTGCGGATTAATCAACAAAATGATGATTGCAGAAATTGCAACACTTCTCATCGTTATCGCTCGCCTGTCCATTAGTACCGCGAGTAACATTACGGAGATCATCACCCATGCGCGCTGCGTTGCGATGCCTGCGCCTGATAACATTAGATATGTTGTTGCACTGACAAAGCCCGCACATACTGCCCATTTTTTTATTGGATACCTAAGCGCCAAACTAGGAATAAAAACTAATGCAAATCTTATGCACCAAATTACAGTCAATGTTACCAGAGCCATGTGTAGGCCAGAAATAGCTAGAATATGCGCTAGCCCAGTTTTTCTTAAACTGTTTTGCGTTTCCGCAGGTATATGGGTTTTGTTTCCAGTCACTAAGGCAATGGCAATTTTACCTGTTGTGCTTGGCATCGCTTTCAAAATTCTATTTTCAACGGCAATGCGCATATTATTTACATGAATAGTAAATTGCTCACCCAGACTGATCGAATAGCTTTCTTCTAATTTTTTAGGTTGCCCCATAAAGAAGCCACTACCGCCCATTCCTTCATGCCAAGCAAAAAATGAAAAGTCATATCCACCTGGATAAACCGCTCCTGAAACAGGTTGCAATCTAACCAAACCAGAAATTACTTCTCCAGGCCTCATTCGTTTATGTTTTGCTGCTGCTGATACTCTTAATCGTCTCGGAATTTTGGATGCTTTAAAACCTTCAAGCATAATGGGTTTAACAAAATATCGTGCAGCCCCTCTTCTACTTTGGTCAACACTCAAAATAACGGCTTGCATTTGCGTAGTCGTTTGGCGCTCCAACATTGGTGTATGGTTTAATTTTGTTGCCGTTTGCGCAGCTAACATACCAGAGATAAGCATTGCTAAGATTGATACTGTGTTGGATAGCCTGCTTTGTATTTTTAGTTTCCATGAAACGAAAGACAAAACTAAAACCGTAGCGACTAATGCAAACATTGATGGTTCTGCAGGAATTGTGAATAGACTAGAATCCCTATACCCATAAAGACTGGCATCAAATTAAAGCCCAGCCCTGTTTCAAGTTCGAGAATTAATTTTGTCTGTAAACTATCGCGCAAATCTAATGCGAAGTTTGAGAGCTTTAATTGAAGTTGTTTTGATTTTTTCAAGCTTGCAGGCGCAGCAAATCCCTTTGCTTCATTCGCAAACCACGTTTTTTGTAAAAGCGCCTCTTGAGTTTGTTCTTCTTGTTTTTGTTTTACAGGGACGCTTGGCAATTCATCTCCCGCCAAACCATACCTACTTTATATACTTGTCTCTTTTACTCACTATGCTAAATGAGCAATAACTTCATCAAATAGACAAATTAAGATCACTGCAAGTTTTCTTATTTGGCCGATATAGCGAGCATGAACAAACATGACTAAACCTGTTGTTACCCGATTTGCGCCCTCACCGACTGGCTACCTTCATATTGGGGGAGCGAGAACAGCGCTTTTTAATTGGCTTTATGCAAAAGCAAATGATGGCAAAATGCTTCTTCGGATAGAAGATACTGATCGTGAACGCTCTAGTGAGGATGCTTTCACGGCTATTAAGGATGGTCTTTCGTGGCTAGGTCTTAAGTGGGATGGGGATGCCATTTCACAATATGCACGTGCTGATAGACATCGTGAAGTTGCTCATCAGATGGTTGAAAATGGTTCTGCCTACAAATGTTATTGTACGCCTGAAGAAATAACAGCTATGCGCGAGAAAGCTCAAGCTGCGGGTTTGCCAACGCGCTATGATGGAACATGGCGTGACCGCGATGTTTCTCTTGCACCAGAAGGTGCGCCATATGTAGTTCGCTTAAGAGCGCCGCTTGAAGGTTCAACTATTGTGGATGATCAAGTCCAAGGGGAGGTGACATTTTCAAACAGTGATCTTGATGATCTAATTTTACTACGTTCAGATGGCAACCCAACTTATATGCTTGCAGTTGTTGTGGATGATCATGACATGGAAGTCAGTCACATAATTCGCGGTGATGATCATCTAATTAACGCTGCGCGTCAGACGCTTATTTTTCAGGGAATGAATTGGGAAGTTCCAACCATGGCGCATATTCCGCTCATTCACGGTGCAGATGGTGCAAAATTATCTAAACGTCACGGTGCAACTGGTGCAGAGAAATTCTGCGAGATGGGCTACTTACCAGCGGCATTGCGCAACTATCTTGTAAAACTGGGCTGGTCACATGGTGATGATGAAATCATGTCTACGGAGCAGATGGTTGAATGGTTTGGTTTTGATGGCATGAACAAAGCTGCTGCTCGATTTGATTTTACAAAGCTAGAAGCAATCAACGGTCAGTATATTCGTGAATCAAATGATGATGACTTGCTTGCTTATTTTGAAACAATTGCTAGTGAGCTTGAAGGTGGAAAGTTTATTACCGACAATCTAAACGATGAGACTCGCCCAATGCTTTTAAAAGCTATGCCTGCCTTAAAAGAACGCGCGAAAACACTCGTTACTCTTGCTCAAAGCGCAGCATTTATCTTTGAACAGCGACCAATTCCGATGGAAGAAAAAGCTGCCAACCTACTTAATGAAGATGGCCTTGCTGTTATTAGTGGTATTCTTCCGCTCTTTGAAGCGTTAGCTGATTGGCAAGCTGAAAGCGTTGAGACATGCATTCGTAATTATACTGAAAGCAATGATCTGAAGCTCGGTAAAGTGGCTCAACCTATTCGCGCAGCAGTTACTGGCAAGGCGACTTCGCCTGGTGCATTTGATGTTTTACAAATTTTAGGCCGCGACGTGTCTATAAACAGAATGAAAGACGCTCTTGCGTAAGCTAATCGGTGACAATTTTTGACATTTGTTTGACCATTGTCTTACTTGTGTCACTGGTTCAAATCATATAGCTAATACGCAACGATGCATTTTCCTCAAATGTATTCCGCTTATTAGAAACACGCAACTTACGGATAGTAGGTATTTTTACCTCTAACTCCACCCCATTAGGAATCATTTTGATTTTAAATGGCGTACTTGGCAAAGGCCGGTTGCGAACAGAAAGGACTTAAATATGGCTAACGATAAGGCAACTCTAAGCATTGGAGAAAAGAGCTGGGATTTTTCTATTCGTCAAGCGAGTGTCGGTCCTGATATTATCGATATCGCAACATTGTATAAAGAAACCGGCGCTTTTACTTTTGACCCTGGCTTCACATCAACTGCATCTTGTGAAAGTGATATTACGTTTATTGATGGTGATGAAGGTGTGCTTCTCCACCGTGGCTATGCAATTGATGAACTTGCTGACAAGGGTGATTTTCTAGAAACTTGTTACTTACTTCTTTATGGTGAGTTTCCAAACAAAGCTGATGGCGATGCTTTTCGTGAACGCGTAACAATGCACACGATGGTTCATGAGCAAATGAACAAGTTCTATACGGGCTTCCGCCGCGATGCGCACCCTATGGCTATTATGTGTGGTGTTGTAGGTGCTTTGTCTGCATTCTATCATGACTCAACTGATATTTCGGATGAGAAGCAACGCATGATTGCTTCTATGCGCATGATTGCGAAGATGCCTACATTGGCAGCCATGGCTCATAAGTACCATATTGGTCAGCCATTTGTTTATCCACGTAATGATTTGGATTACGCATCAAACTTCCTACATATGTGTTTTGCTGTTCCGACTGAGGAATATAAAGTAAATCCTGTTCTGGCGCGTGCTATGGACAAAATTTTCACACTTCATGCTGATCACGAGCAAAATGCTTCGACGTCTACTGTACGTCTAGCTGGTTCATCAGGCGCAAATCCATTTGCATGTATTGCTGCTGGCATTGCCTGTCTTTGGGGCCCTGCACATGGCGGTGCAAACGAAGCAGCACTTAACATGTTGCAAGAAATTGGAACTGTTGACCGTATTCCAGAATTTGTAAAACGCGCTAAAGACAAGAACGATCCATTCCGTCTTATGGGCTTTGGTCACCGCGTTTATAAAAACTACGATCCACGTGCGAAAATCATGCAAGAGACAACGCATGAAGTTCTTAAAGAACTTGGCGTTAAAGATGATCCAACTCTAGAAGTTGCTATGGAGCTTGAGCGTATTGCGCTTACTGATCCATATTTCATCGAGAAGAAGCTTTATCCAAATATTGATTTCTACTCAGGCATCACACTTCGTGCTCTTGGCTTCCCAACTAACATGTTCACAGTGTTGTTCGCTGTTGCACGTACAGTAGGTTGGATTGCTCAATGGAAAGAAATGATTGAAGATCCAAAACAAAAAATTGGTCGCCCTCGTCAACTTTATACTGGACCAACTTCTCGTCCGTATGTGGATGTAAGCAAACGCTAATTTTTGTAATATTATTATTAAAGGCCAGCTTTTAGCTGGCCTTTTTTTTGGAATTACTTGCTAGTAAGTTCAATGATTTTTTGAGCAGCTACCACGGCACCCGACTTTTCATTCTTTAGTTGTTTGGTAATTTTATCAAACCCCTTGAGTTGAACATTACGTTCTTCGCCTGCCAACATTAAACGCTCCAACATTCTGGCTAAATGCTCAGGATGCGCGTTTTCATTTAAACGCTCGGGAATAAAGGGATAATCCGCAATTAAATTTGGTAAGGCTGTTGTCCAAGCTGTAATGATATGCCTAAGACGCATCATTATACGGTCTAACTGATAAATAGAAATCATCGGAACTTTATAAAGTGCTAGCTCAAGAATTACAGTACCAGAAGTTGCCAAAGCTAAATCTGCATTTTTAAATGCTTCAATTTTGGATTCCTCACCGGAAACGATAATAGGTTTCACCTTCCAATCCTTAGTATGTTCTTGAATCTCAGTCTCAAGCCTTGTTACAGCAGGTAGCGTTACTTCAAAGTCATTTCCTCGATCTCGTAGTATTTGTAACGTGTCTCGAATAATTGGCAGCATTAGCTTCAATTCACCACGGCGGGAACCTGGTAAGACTACAAGCTTAGGAATAGCTGCACATTTTTTCTTTGACTTCGTCTCTATCACTGGCATTTCAGCTGCTAGCGGATGTCCAACATAAGTTGCATCTGGTCCACCCAATTTTTTTAGTAACTCTGGTTCAAAGGGTAAAATAGCCATTATGTGATCAATGTATGGTTTGATCTTCTTAGCTCGCCCTGGCCTCCACGCCCAAACGGTAGGAGCAACATATTTTACAATTTTCACCTGTGGTAATTGCTTGCGAACTTTTTTTGCAACCCGGTAAGAAAACTCAGGACTATCAATAAGCAATAAAACGTCAGGCTTTTTATCAATAACATCATTAGCTGTTTGCTTGATACGCTTTAATAAGCTTGGCAATTTAGACGCTACTGCAGAAATACCCATAACGGAGAGTTCAGAAATATCAAAAAGGCTTGCCACCCCCTTTTCTTTCATTTTCTCGCCTGCAAGCCCCATAGGAGTAATCTCTTGTGATAGCTCTTCAAACGCATCAATTAATTTTACACCTAGGGCATCACCTGAATCTTCCCCAACCACAAAGTAGATGCGAAGTTTATTTGTCATTAGATACCGCCTTGAACATCAGGCTCTAGTCCATAAACAAAAACACCTGCTTCTTTTGCTTTAGCTAGTGTTTCTTCTTTTTCTAATAGTAATGAATACCCAGCTTCAATGGCAATTCCCTTTAAACCTGCCTTGATCACGCTATCAATGGTTTGTGGACCAATAGTTGGTAAGTCTGCTCTCATATCTTGACCTGGCTTCATTGTTTTAACCAACACACCATGCTTACCATCTTCATAAAGGCGTCCTGAAGCGCGCATTTGCGCAATACGCTCTAACATCCCATCAGTGCCTTCAATACCCTCAACAGCTACCACGCGCCCACCAACAGCAACGGCCGCCTGACCTATGTCTAAAGAGCCAAGCACTTTGCAGGCTTCAAACGCTTTATCAATATTGTGCATAGCTTTCTTTAACGGTTTCCTACCAAAGGCAAGTCCTGAAATTGTCAATAATTCTGGCATTACTTCATGAGCTCCGACGACTTTTACGCCATGTTGGTCAAATAATTTTATTAATCCAGTAAGTAATGAATTATCACCTCCTACCATAAATGCCATGACCTTAGAAAGAGAGACTACGCCTCCCCAGTCCATATCTCTAAACCTAAGAGTTGGGCGTGTTACGCCGCCTGCAAAAACAACTTGTTTTATGTTGTTGTTCTTTAGGTGCTTAAAAAAACGACCTAGTTTGCCCCAGACAAATAACTCATGGTTATAATCAGATATCCATGGCTCTACTTCGCCTTCAATACCTAAAATATATGGCTCATGCCCAATGCTACGTAAATGACTAGCAAGCTCTTTCGGTAAACTGCCATGCCCTGCAAATATTCCAACATTTGCTACAATTTCAAGAGAAGTATTTCGAGTGCCCATAAAGCACCTAACCTTCCCTATTTACCCTTGGAGTACAAAGAGAGCGATTATCAGAAGCGTTAATGAACTTTAGAATGTTGGAAACGATCGGATCATCACCCATTTCTTTTTCAACTTCTTTTACAGCTTCTGCAATTGGCGTATCTGAATTAAATATATCTTTGAACGCCTTACGGGCCTTATTGATACTATCACGATCAACGCCAGAGCGTTTCATTCCCACAAGATTAAGGCCACCAAGATAGGCTCTATTTCCTAGAGCCATACCGTATGGAATAATATCATTTTCAACACCAGCAAGGCCGCCTACAAACGCATTATCACCAATACGGCAGAATTGATGAACACCAGCCCCGCCACCCATGATAACATTATTGCCAACCTGACAATGCCCCGCAACCATTACGGCATTAGAGAAAATTACGTTGTTACCAATCTTACAGTCATGTGCGACATGGGCATTTGCTAAGAAAAAGCAATTGTTTCCAATGATCGTTTTACCATCATCACCCTCTGTACCAGGGTTAATCGTTGTACCCTCACGGATAGTACAATTATCGCCAATCGTTAGAGAGTTTTCTTCACCATGGAATTTTAAGTCTTGTGGCTCATGACCAACTGAGGCAAACGGAAAGATTTTTGCACCTTTACCAATAGTAGTATTTCCTGCAACTACAACATGGGAATGCAGAACAGAATTTGCACCAAGCTTTACCTGAGGGCCAATATGACAAAACGGTCCTATTTTTACGTTTTCGCCAAGTTGAGCACCATCTTCAATTACTGAACTGGAGTGTATATCAGACGTCATTAAGCTCTATCTTCCGGATCTACCATCATTGCGCCAATTTCTGCTTCCGCAGCTTTTTCATCGCCGACATATGCTTCACAATGGTACTTAAAGATGCTGCCTCGTTGTTTTTTCTTTTCTACACGCAACTCAAGTACATCACCAGGTACAACTGGGCGTCTAAACTTTGCGCCATTAATTGTCATGAAATATACAAACTTCTTCGCGCCTTCTGAATTTTGCTTTGCACAGATTGCACCAGCGGTTTGCGCCATTGCTTCGACAATTAATACGCCAGGCATAATTGGATCGTCAGGAAAATGACCAGCAAAATGTGGTTCATTAAATGTAACATTTTTAATTCCGACAGCAGACATGTCTTTGTCTACGTCTTTAATACGGTCAATTAATAAGAAAGGATAACGATGCGGAAGGAGTTTAAATAGTTCTTTTATTTCTATTAAGCCTAGAGCTTCTTCTGACATATACTTTAGCCCTTCTTTTTGTTTTTTCTATCACGCTTATCAGCTATCATTATTTTAGCTGCTTCACGCATCCATTTTGATGCGGCGATTGCGGGATAGCCCATTACTTTTTCGCCTGGTGCAACATCACCATGAACCCCAGAACCACCACCGACCTGAGCACCATCGCCTATTGTTGTATGACCTACAATACCAGCTTGACCGGCAACCACAACATAATCACCTAACGTTGCGCTACCTGAGATACCTGCTAGACCCACAATTACGCAATGTCTGCCAATTGTTGCATTGTGGCCTATCTGAACAAGGTTATCAATTTTTGAACCTTCACCAATAATAGTGTCACGATTTGCACCGCGATCAATGGTTGAATTTGCACCGATTTCAACTTTATCTTGAATAATCACGCGTCCAATTTGTGGCACTTTATGGTGTCCGCCTGCGCCCATTGCAAAGCCAAAACCATCTTGACCAATCTGAACGCCATTGTGAATAATGACATTATCGCCAACATAAGCATTCACAATAGTTACATTTGCACCCACAGTAGTGTTTCTGCCAATCTTAACATCAGAACCAATCACTGCACCTGGCAAGATAACACTGCCGGCACCAATAGAAGCGCGCGCACCAATGACAGCACCTGCTTCTACAGTGACATTATCTTCAAGAGAAGCATTGTTACCTATGATGGCTTTGTCAGATACGCCGTCTTCTCCCAAGATTGGTTGGGGACGCATAGCCGTTGGGTATAATACGGTAAGAGCTTGTCCATACGCTTTATATGGTGTTGGATGAACTAGTGCTATAATGTCTTTAGGTACTTGGCCTGCGTGTTTTTCTGCACAAAACACAGCGCTTGCTTTGGTCTTCTCAATATATTTTAGATATTTTGGATTATCGATAAATGAAATGTGACCGCTTGTTGCAGTCTCAATCGGTGATGCCCCATTAATTAACTGCTCATCTTTATTAGCGCCATTCAAAACGGTTGCGCCACAGGATGTTGCAATATCTTTGATGGAAATCGAAGCGGGTTTAAAGAACATATTTAATCCCGCTCCTTTTATGATTACAATCTAGATTTCAACTTACATCTAATATGAGATTAGAATGCAGAGCTTACGCCAAAGCTGATTTCTTCAAGGTTATCAAAAGATTCTTCTGAAATTGGCACCGCGTAATCAACTCGCAATGGGCCGAATGGTGATGCCCAAAGTACACTTGCGCCAACTGATGCACGAACTGAATCTGAGTCTGCTTGGTCAAGTTGAGCTGAAGACAATGGACCACCATTTGCCTGAGCTATTGCAGCAAGCGCAGGGTTACCTACATTTGTTAATTGACCTGCATCTGCGAAGAATGCGCCACGTAAGCCTAGCGAACGAGAAATGAATGGCATCGGGAACTGAACTTCAGCAGTTGCTGTCCAATATGTACGACCACCTAATGGATCATCCGTAATAGGGTCACGAGGACCAAAACCGAATGAATCAAAGCCTCTTACATAGTTTTGACGAGCCTGGTAGTTATCAACGGTTCTAAATTCAGTGCTTGTTAGGTTGTCATCGCCAAACACTTCAATATGACCACCGCGAACACGTCCAAACAAGATGATATCTTCTTCTTCTGATAATGTGTGATAACCAGCTAGTGAAGCCTCTGTTGAAAGGTAGTTAGCATCACCGCCAAGACCGTAGTAAGTTTGCGTCCAAGATGCGCGAATACCTTCACGGGGCGAACGTTGGTTATCAAATGTGTTGTAAACTAAAGAATAGCCAACACCTGATGAAACAAAGTCACCGCCGTTGATATCGATGCTTTGTATTAGTGCATTTGAAAGTTCAGTACTGACATCGCCTTGTTGACCAACTGTATCAAGTAATGCGTCACCAACCGTCGTGCTGCTGCTTCTGTAGCTATAGAACACGCTAGACTTCAGGTGTTCAGTGAGAGGCAAGCCAAATGTAATCGTTGCGCTGTCTGTATCAACGGTATATTGGCGCTCATCTGTATCGTCTGAGCGTGTTGATTGAATACCAAAGCCAGCAGAAACACGGCTACCTAAGAAGTATGGTTCTGAGAAATTAAATCCATAAGTATTCTCATCTGCAGAACCGCTATAGCTTGCGCGAATAAACTGACCACGACCTAAGAAGTTGCGTTCTGTGAATGATACCTCACCAGAAGCCCCGCCATTTGAAGAGAACCCACCAGATAGCGAGAAGTCACCCGTAGATTTTTCCATCATATTTACGAATAGAATAATACGATCTGGCTCAGAACCAGGTCTTGTAGACACATTAACTGAATCAAAGAAGCCTAGCGCATTAATACGGTCGCGTGTTTTTTGTACCAACACACGGTTGTAGGCATCGCCTTCTGAAATTTCAAATTCACGACGGATTACGTAATCGCGTGTGCGGTCATTACCGACAATGCGAATGTCTTCAATGAATACGCGAGCACCTTCATCAATTAGGTACGTTACGTCGATTGTGTTTGTTTCAAAGTTGCGGTTACCACGTGGTACAACCTCAACGAACGCGAAACCTTCTTCTGCAATGCGTTCTGTAATAGATACGACCGTATCTTCTACATTTTTTGCGCTGTAGAAGTCGCCCGATACTGTTTCAACTAAATTATCAAGGGCAATATTTTCAACACCGCTTAATGAGCTTTCAATCGCTACATTGCCGAACGTATAACGTGGCCCCTCATCCATAGAGACTGTTACAATATATTCATTTTTCTCTTCGTCTAGATCAGCTTGCGTTGATAGAACCTGAAAATCTGCAAAACCTTTATTAAAGTAGAAACGGCGTAAAAGCTCTTCATCTGAGTTTAAACGGCTCTGGTCATATACATCTGATGTTTGTAGAAAACCAAAAAGCCCAGTTTCTTTAGTTGTAATAACATCTGCAAGACGACGGCCTGAGAATGTATCATTACCAATGAAATCAATTCTACCAATTTTGGTCTTATCACCCTCATTAATACGGTAAATGACATTTATTCGGTTATTAGCAAGTGGAAGAAGTTCGTATGTAACTGAAGCGTCTTGACGGCCAACACGTGCGTAAGCTTGATTAATCTGCTCCACATCTGCAGCAGCTTGCTCATCGCTATAGATACCTTGAGGGCGAAGTCTAGCTACGTTTTTCAACACTTCATCTTTTAGGCGCTTATTACCTTCGAAGAATACTTTGTTTACGGTGCCATTTTCTTCAACATCGATAACCAATGTTGAACCTTGGCGGAAAATACTCACATCGCCAAACAAACCTGTTGCGAAAAGTGCTTTTACAGAATCATCGATGTCGAAATCATTGAAGCTCTGACCTGGCTTAATAGTTATATAAGACGCAACGATTTCATCATCAATGCGCTGATTACCGCGAACATCAATGTTGCTAACTACAGCGGCCTGAGCAGCTGAAATAACGCTTCCTGATGTTAAAGCGCCTGTAAATACAGAAACAAAAGAGAGAGAAAGCCCTAAGAAGGCAATTTTTATTATATTATTCAGTCTCATAGTCATCCCGCTATATTTTTGTTTGCGATGTCGCACAAATTTTGATCCAGCATATGCAGAATCTACTTAGTCAACAAACCTTTTACAGAGTTTTCCCCGTTGCGCAACCATTTGACACTAATTTAAACCCCAATTTATTACCATTTTGTCAGAGTGTTGCATTTGAACCAACTTAATTAGTTTTCATGGTTAATAAAATACAATTTACCTTACAAAACATAACAGCCTCTGAGGTCAGTAAAGCCACTTCAAGTGATTCATGTTGTTGCCTATCAATTGCCTACTGAATTAGGCGAAAAGCAGGCAAAGGGTAGATAAAACACGGTATTAACTAAAAAATTGCCGCACTACATCGTTGTTTGTGGCAAATATCATTAAGCCCATCAGTAAAATAAAGCCGAATCTGAACGATAATTCCTGAACTCTTGGGTTCATTGGCTTTCCGACGATTGCTTCATAGGCGTAAAATACCAGATGACCGCCATCAAGAATTGGAATTGGGAAAAGGTTTAATAACCCAATACTAACAGAAAGGATTGCAGTTAGGATAATAACGTTTTGAATGCCCTCGCCCCAAAAATCATTGACCGTATTGGCTATCCCAATTGGGCCACTGATTTGATCAACAGATTCTCTTCCGGTAAATATGCCTTTTATGTATTGTAGCGTACGCTTAATGACGAAATATGTTTCGTAGGTGCCTGCACCAACTGCTTCAAGTAAGCCATATTCCTTTTTACGTACATTGGCGTCTTCTGCTTTACTTGAAATACCGAGCAATCCAATTTGTTGTTTATTACCAAATCGATCAACACGCTCTGTAAGTTTTGGTGTAACAGCTAGATCTATGTTTTTGCCGCTACGTGTGACAGTAAAAATCATTTCACGACCATGGTTTGGAGCTACAGCTCTTGGAATATCAGAAAAGCTTTTAACTTCATCGCCATTAATTTCACGAATAACATCGCCTTTTTGGAAACCGGCTTGTTGTGCAGCGCTGTTTTCCAAGACTTCTGAAACGATTGGGTCACTTACATACCGACCAACAAAGTAGAAACTTCCTGTAAATATTATAATTGCAAGAATGAAGTTAGCAATCGGGCCGGCAGCAACTACCGCTGCCTTTTGGCCAATGCGCTTGTGCTCAAAGCGCCCTGCTTTTTCACGTTCGGTTAAATGCTCTTCTGCAACACCTTCAAAATCTGGCATGGATGAGGCGTTTGCATCGCCTAAAAACTTTACATAACCACCCAAAGGAACGGCACAGACCTTCCAACGGCAATTATTTTTATCATTCCAGCCAAAGATTTCTGGCCCAAAACCAATTGAAAAAGCCTCGCAATCAACACCATTCCATCTTGCCACCAAATAATGACCAAGTTCATGAATAAAAACGACAACTGTTAAGACAACAACAAACCTTAAAATAATAAGTAGAAAGCCAAGTCCTCCGTCTGCAATGCTCGTTAAAAATTCCATTGATATCTTTTCCAGTTAAATAAATTTAATACGTACTCAAATGACATACATAAGAGTTACTATGGCCTCAAGAAGGCATTTACGAAGACAGTAGGCAAATCATTACTTTGTCCTTGTTGCGTAGCAATATAAAGCGAAACAAGCCACAGGAATACTGCCGCAACCACTAGGCCATCTACTCTATCGAGTACACCGCCGTGACCTGGGATAATTGAGCCTGAATCTTTAACATTAAACTTGCGCTTGATTGATGACTCCATCAAGTCACCAAGTTGTGAAACTATCGCGGCTAAGAGCATGATCACAAAGAAAGCAAAGATAGGCTCAAACCCAGCTTTGATATTCACCAGATAAGACAAAAACAATGCGCCAACCAAGCTTCCGATAAAGCCTGACCATGTTTTATTGGGTGAAATTTTTGGTGCTAATTTGGGGCCACCAATTGTACGACCAGAGAAATAAGCAAAAACATCAGCGCCCCAAACACAGAAATACAGAAGTAAAATCACAACCAACCCATTGTAATTGTCGGAGCGTAAGTCACTCATCGCAAAAAATGGCAATGTAGCATACATTAATCCGCAGGCAACCCAAATTGTACGGCTGAAAACAAATTGCCAAAGTGCGAGCACAACAAACCCCACACCAAATATAATAAAAGCTGTATCGCGATCTCCCATCAGCCAAGATGCAATGATCAAAAATAACGCTATAAAAGAAGCAATATTGTGCGCGAAGGATATCTTCGTTGCGCAAATCCTATTGAATTCCCGTAATATAAGAATTGCAGCAACAGCCCATAACAATGTAAAAGTCTGACCGCCAATCCATGTAATGGTCAAGACGATAGCTGCTAAAATAATAGCTGAAATAATTCTGAGTTTTAATTCTTTGCTCATGAATGGTTTTTTTGTAGCTGGGCTTTGGTTGTTCGCGGTATTGCTCACGATCCTGCTTCCATTGCCAGCCCACCAAACTTTCTAATTCTACTTTGATATATTTTTATAGCGCTTTCTAAATCTGCTCTTGAAAAGTCAGGCCATAAACACTCAAGGAAAACTAACTCGGAATACGCAATTTGCCATAATAAGAAATTTGACAATCGAACTTCACCACTGGTCCTAATCAAAAGATCGGGATCAGGAATATCAACGGTATCTAAAGTGTTAGAAATTGTTACGTCTGTAATATCTTCAACACTTAGTTTTCCAGAAGAAACATCCATTGCTATTTTCTTTACAGCATCTGTTATTTCGTCCCGCGCTCCGTAGTTAAAAGCTATGATTAGGGTCTGTGCCGAATTATCGCGGGTGAGGTTTTGCGCCTCATCTAATAATGCGAGAATATCCTCTGGAACACCCTTTTTTCGACCGATTACTTTTATACAAACATTGTTCTTATGAAGATCGGCAAGATCACGCCTAATGAACAAGCGTAGCAAGCCAAAGAGCTCTGTAATTTCAGCTTCTGGCCTACTCCAGTTTTCAGATGAAAACGAATAGAGCGTTAAATACTTGATTCCGATATCGCGAGCAGCTTTTACAGCTTCGCGAACAGTTTCAACACCTTGTTTATGCCCTAAAGTTCTTGGTAAGCTACGTTTTTGTGCCCATCGACCATTGCCATCCATAATAATAGCAACATGACGGGGAATATCCCCGTCCAGTATATCGACTTGTTGAGCACCAGCATCCGTCATTTAGGTTTAGACCTGCATAATTTCAGTTTCTTTAGCAGAAATAATTGTATCTACTTCAGAAATCATACCATCTGTTGATTTTTGCACTTTATCAGAAAGACCGTGAGCGTCATCTTCACCGATGTCACCATCTTTTTGGGCTTTTTTGATAGCATCCATACCATCGCGGCGAACGTGACGAATAGCAACACGTGTAGATTCAGCGTATTGATGCGCAATTTTCACAACTTCTTTGCGGCGCTCTTCATTCATTTCTGGCATAGGAATACGAAGGTTTGTGCCGTCAGTTACAGGGTTAAGGCCAAGATTTGAATCTCTTATTGCCTTTTCAACGGCACCAACCATGCCTTTATCCCAGATTTGAATTGCAATTGTGCGCGGCTCTGGAATTGTTACAGTACCCACTTGGTTCATTGGCATTTTCTGGCCGTATGCCTCAACCATAATTGGGTCGAGAATATTAGCAGATGCACGACCGGTGCGTAGACCTGCAAGGTCACCTTTCAAAGAACTAAGAGCACCATCCATGCGGCGGTTTAAGTCAGCTAAATCAATTGGGCCATCGGACATTCGTTTGTTTCCTAATTAAGTTTTCGTTAGTTGGCGGTAACCGTAGTCGAACGGCCCTCACCTTTCAATATTTTTGCAAACCCACCTTCATCAGAAAGTGAGAATACAACAACTGGAATGTATTCATCTTTAGTTAAACTTACAGCAGCTGCATCCATGACTTCTAGGCCACGTGATAAAACTTCTGCGTGTGTAATCGTTTCAAACCGTTCAGCGTTCGGGTCTTTTTGTGGATCTGCTGTATAAATGCCATCAACTTGCGTGGCTTTCATCAATGCATCACATTGCATTTCACAAGCTCGCAGTGCTGCTGCTGTATCCGTTGTAAAGTATGGATTACCTGTACCGCCAGCAAATATAATAACTTTTCCCTCAGCCTGGTATTTTTCTGCTGCACGCTGTGTAAACGGCTCGCAGACTTCTGCCATATCTATGGCTGACAGAACAACTGCTGGAACGCCCATATCAACAAGCGCCATACGAAGAGCAATTGCGTTCATGACTGTGGCAAGCATTCCCATATGATCGCCAGAGACACGGTCAGCACCTTTTGCTGCTAGCGCAACACCGCGAAAGATATTTCCGCCGCCCACAACAAGTCCAACTTGTGCACCTAGCTCAATACCTTCTTTGATATCACGGCAAATACGTCCGACTGTTTCAGGATCAATTCCAAACCGAGTATCGCCCATCATGGCTTCACCAGATACTTTTAAGAGGACTTTTTTGTACTTTAAGTTGCCCGACATGAATCACTTACCCATTTAATTCTTGATTTTGATACACGAAGGGCGCTCCGTTGTCACGAAACGCCCTGCATAGATTTTGACTATTTTCTTTGCAAAAAAGAATTACCTACCTTTCATAGTAGCTGCAACTTCTGCTGCGAAGTCTTCTTCTTCTTTTTCAACGCCTTCACCAAGCGCTAAGCGAATGAATGCTTTCATCTCGATTGGTGCGCCAACAGTAGCTTCAGCTTCTTTGATAGCTTGTTCTACTGTGATGTCTGGATTGATAACGAAAGGCTGCGAAAGCAGAACGCTTTCTTTGAAGAATCTTTTCATCTTACCGACAACCATTTTTTCAGCAATTTCTTGCGGTTTACCAGATTCTTTTGCTTCTTCAAGATAAACAGCGCGTTCACGGTCTGCAACGTCTGCAGGGATTTCGTCTTCTTTCATTGCAAGCGGGTTAGTCGCTGCAACGTGCATTGCGATTTGCTTGCCAATTGCAGCAAGAGCGTCCGCGTCACCTGTCGACTCAAGAGCCACAAGAACACCGATTTTGCCAATGCCATCCGCAGCAGCGTTGTGTACATAGCTTGCAACTGCACCTGAACCAACTTCTAGCTTAGCAGAACGGCGAAGGTTCATATTTTCACCGATTGTACCAACTGCAGCCGTTATTGTGTCAGCAACAGATTTTCCACCCATATCAGATGCAGCAACAGCTTCAACTGAACCATCTGTTGTAAGTGCAGCAGAAGCTACACCGCGAACAAGATCTTGGAAACCATCGTTACGAGCAACAAAGTCTGTTTCTGAATTTACTTCAACAACAGCAGCAGATGTGCCTGATGATGCGATACCGACAAGACCTTCAGCAGCTACGCGGCCTGATTTCTTTTCAGCTTTTGCAATGCCTTTTGAACGTAGCCAATCCATTGCTGCATCAACGTCACCACCGTTTTCAGTAAGTGCGTTCTTGCAATCCATCATGCCTGCGCCTGATTTTTCGCGTAATTCTTTCACTAGAGCAGCTGTAATAGCCATTTTAGCCTCTTTTCCGGTTTTAAAACCAATTATGCGGACGGTTACTCACCTGCCCGCTTATTAATCTTGAATGGTTGGCTCGCTTACATAAAAGCGAGCCATGTTTTGTTAAATTAAGCTTTAGCCAAAACAGCTGCTTGTTTAAGCCACTCATCGCGCTCGATACGGCCTTTGAAGCTTAGTGCATCATCAACTTGAGCAATTTGCTCTGGTGTGAAAGCTGCTACTTGCGCAAACTTTGTAATACCAAGTGCATGAAGTTTTTCTTCAAGAACTGGACCCACGCCTGAAATTTGCTTCAGATCGTCTGGCGCGCCTTCAGGAGTTGCAAACAATGCAGTACCTTCTGGAGCAGCAGGTGCTGGTGTAGGCTCAGGAGCAGCTTTTGCAACTGGTGCAGCAGCAAGTGCTTCTTCAACTGGTGCTTCAACAGCTGCACCAAGATCAACGCCAGCAGAACCTTGTTGACGGCCAATGCCATCAAGTGCTGCTTTTGCGATTAGATCACAGTAAAGCGAAATTGCGCGTGCCGCATCATCATTACCAGGAATTGGGTAATCAACGTTGTCGGGATCACAGTTTGAATCAAGAATAGCAACTACTGGAATTTTAAGCTTCTTTGCTTCCTGTAGTGCGATTGATTCTTTGTTTGTATCAACGATGAACAAGATGTCAGGTGTGCCACCCATGTCCTTGATACCGCCAAGAGCACGTTCAAGCTTATCGCTTTCGCGTGTTAGCATTAGGCGCTCTTTTTTAGTTAGTGAAGCAGCTGCGTCACCACCTAGAATGCCTTCAAGTTCACGTAGGCGCTTGATTGATTTTGAAATTGTGTTCCAGTTAGTAAGCATTCCGCCCAACCAACGAGCGTTTACATAATACTGAGCTGAACGCTTAGCAGCATCTGCAATGATTTCTGATGCTTGACGCTTAGTACCAACGAACAAAAGACGTCCGCCGCCAGCAACTGTATCTGATACAACTTTAAGAGCTTGATCCAAAAGCGGAACAGACTGCGAAAGATCGATGATGTGAATGTTATTACGCGAACCGTAGATGTAACGATCCATTTTTGGGTTCCAGCGTGATGTCTGGTGACCAAAGTGTGCGCCTGCTTCTAGCAGTTGACGCATGCTGTAATCTGGCAATGCCATGTGGTATTTCTCCTTTACCGGTTGAACCTCCGCAGGGAATGAAAAGCAAATGCTTTCACCGGATCGTTTTTATGTGGAGCATTTTCTGGTCATTCTCGCATATGCTCGAATGGAAAAAGCTACCGTGACCAATGTCTATTCAGGGACTGAGAGTCAAAAACGCAATCCTGCGTGTGGAATGAAGCGGTTTATAGCTGAAAACTGGGGTTTGTAAAGGGGAGATTTCTGAATGAATGAAAGCTATCAATACACCACAAATAATAGCGGCTTGATAGATATTTAATTTGAATACTAAATAGCTGCTTGTGACCCAAAGCTGACCTTGAGTTTATATTAGTCTCTGTTAATTTATTACAATGAGTAAAACACTTGAAGAGCTTGAGAATGACTATTGGGAAGTGTCAGAAAATGACACCAACCTAATAAGAAAGTGCATGCGTTTAAGAAAAAAAACTATTACTAGTTTTTCTATTGAAGAACTAAGAATTTTAATTAGTCAGAATATTGGCCTAAAATACCTAATACCAAAAGCAATAATTATTTTGGAAGCCGATCCAATAGCGTCTGGTGACTTTTATGAAGGCGACCTATTGAAAGCAGTAATAAATTGTTGTGATGTTAATAAGGATACTGAGAATGAGTTGAATACTCAACTTATTAACTTTTGTAAAAAAGCCATGTTCCAACTCGAAGCTAACATGTTAAATGATGATACATGGGAGAATTCTTCAGAGGATTATGGCCTGACACTTCAAGATAGCGACGCATCGCGAAAAGCTAGAATTGATGAGTTAAGAGAAAGCAGTCCATACATTGAGTTTGTTGAATTTTCAAAACAATAGGAAATTTCCATGTCGGCTTCTGGCCAACACCTGACATTGAAGATTCTAATACCTTTCCTTGTCTAGAAGCAATTTCTGTTATTTTAGGGACACTTTACTAAATTATTTTAAAACCCCTGCGCATAAATAAAAGGGACAGTTTACTTAAGCACCCCCCTCCTCCAAAACACGCCTCATGGCTCGTATCGCACGCATAGTAATTCCTGGCACTCCTCACCTTGTTACCCAACGGGGTAATCGCCGTGAGCAGGTGTTTTTTGAGGAGGCTGATTATCAGCTTTATACGGATTTTATTTTAGAGGCTGCCGCCAAGGCTGGCTGTGAGATTTGGGGCTATTGCTGGATGCCCAATCATACACATACTATCCTTGTACCAAGTGATGAAGATGGCTTGCGCAAGACGTTTGCGGATGCGCATCGTCGTTATACGGCTCACATCAATAACCGTCTCAAGGTTACGGGGCACTTGTGGCAAGGGCGTTTTGGCTCTGTGGCGCTCGATGAAGCGAACCTACATCAGGCTCTATGCTACGTATCGCTTAATCCAGTTCGAGCAAAGCTTGTTAAACAGCCTGAAAAATGGAAGTGGTCTAGCACGAAGTGTCACCTAGAGAATAAGGATGACCGTGCTTTTAAGGCCATGCCAGCTCTAAAGCGGGTTGGTAATTTCAAAGCTTTCTTAAATGAGAAAATAGCAAAAGACGCCTATGGTTTACTGCGATCAGGCGAAACTACAGGTCGCCCTGCTGGTGATATAGATTGGCTGAAAAAGCTAGAGAAGAAAACTGGTCGAAAGATAATACCTTCCAAACATGGGCCAAAGCCAAAGGTTAAATCACAAAAGCCAGTTTCAGCATCTCAACCAGTACAAAAACCATCCAAAACTACCAAGCCTAAAGCAACCGAACAATTCACTTTTGATCTTTGAAATCCATTAAAGTGACAGTTTGCTTATTTCATATTTTAAGGACAGTTTATTTATTATATTATTTAGGTGACGGTTTAAGAATTATTGAAAACTAAGGTCATGAGCTTAAGCTTTATCCTCTCTTTATCCCGGTCGCCATGCAAACCTGGATGACGAGAGTTGGGCTGCTCGATTAAAAACTTATCCCCGCCCCAAAACCCTCAGGCATAATTCTTTCATCAGCAAGATGCACAACCATTGGACTATAGCCACTGTTTGATGTTTTGCTGACAGCGGAGCGGTCGTAGCTTTATTTATCACTTGAAGTAAATGGTGTAACATTTACAGGGTGGCGGAACTAAGGCGACTTACGGGTACGAAATTACCCTAGAGGCTTTGTCGGAACGGTGTGCCTGAGTAGTCCGATACTGACATCAAATCTCCGCGTGAGGGCTGTATGCCCAGCACATAGGGTCTTTTTTGGTTATCAGCCCTCACTGTTGTGCTTTAGCGAAGCAACGCCTTTTGCGTTGTTCGCATCAAATATTGGCAAACAGGCACAAGTGCCTGCTTTGCGACAAGCGAAGCGACGTCGCTGCTCGGCAAACAAGCGTAGCGCCGTTGAGAGAGCATTGCTTCTTTTCCGTCGACGCATCCGCGCCGACGTCCGTTCACGGGTTGGCACAATGGCTAGTCGCCATTGTTGACCCTGCCACGGAGGGAATGCCCGCGAAGCAAATCCTCATGATTTGTTCGCCAATAAATTATGTAACGCCGCTCAGCAATGGGCGAGTGATTGAGTACGTGTGTGTGTTCTTCCCTTGTGAGACAAGACAAGAAAGAACTCAAACATTGACTTTAATCACTAAGCTTGAAAATCTATGAACAACTCAAGAATCCAAAATCGGAGTACCCCATGTCTCAAGGTCTTATAAATCTCGTATTTGTGCAAATTCGTTGCAAGCCTGGAACAGCATATCGGGTTGCTGATGTGCTTTATGAGCGTGAGATTTGCTCTTCGCTTTATTCTACAAGTGGTGAATGGGATTTGCTAGCTAAAATCTACCCACCAAAAGACGCTGATGTGGGCAAGTTCTTAAATGACAATGTTCAAGATATAGAAGGGGTTGATCGTACTCTGACCACCCTCACCTTTAAAGCGTTTTAAACCAGCTCGACATCCAAAACGCCGGGCACAGCTTTCATGGCGCTTTGTATTTGTGAAGATACTGAATAACGTTCTTTTAACTGCACTTCGACTTCTCGTGCGCCATTTTGCTGAACAATAACAAATGAAACACGGCTATTGCCTCGTTTTGCTAGCAATGGCGAAAGGTTTTTAACAGGCGATTGATCGCGCAAGAAAATGGTCAAGTCGCGCTGCTCTCTGGAGGCTGCTCTTTCTAAGGATTCAACACTATTAATGCGAACACTCACACCTTCCGGTCTCATATCAGCGCCAACTAGAAGAATAACAGATTGCCCGACTTGAAGGTCATCGCGGAAACGCAGTAATGATTCTTCAAATATAACGGCTTCATACTGACCAGAAGGGTCAGAAATCATGATGATGCCCATGGCTTTACCCTGACGGGTTTTGCGTTCTTGCTTGCCTGTGATCGTGCCAGCCAAACGCCCCGCAGTAGCGCCATTTCTAACGGAAGTCTCAAACTCTGCGTAAAGCTGGACACGCATTTTGGTTAGCATGTCACGATATTCATCGAGAGGATGAGCGCTTAAATAAAAGCCAACTGCGCCAAATTCGCGGTTCAGTTTTTCACTAGCACTCCAAGCTTCACAAAATGGCATTTCAATTTTTGTTGCTTCGCCGCCAGACGCTTCGCCGAACATATCATTTTGTCCTGTCTCACGGTCTTGGGCGGTACGGCTAGCATGGGCAACAAGACGCTCGAGACCTGCTAACATGCGTTCGCGGGCATAATCGAAACAGTCAAATGCGCCTGCACAGATGAGGTTTTCAAGCGTGCGTTTATTGACTTGGCGAATGTTAATGCGAGAAAAGAAATCTTCGATTGATTTATAATCACCGTTCTCACGGCGCTCAGAAACGATTTGCTCAACGGCGCCCTCGCCTACACCTTTGATGGCAGCAAGTGCATAAAGGATTTTGCCTTCACTTACTTCAAAGCCAACACCTGACGTTTGAACCGAAGGGGGCACAACGGTAATTTCTTGGTTATCCGCGTCTTGATAAAATATGCTAAGCTTATCCGTATTACCAAGATCAAGTTGCATAGAGCCAGCAAGGAATTCTACTGGGTAGTTACAACGCAAGTAAGCGGTTTGATAGGAGACTAATGCATAGGCTGCTGCGTGGGATTTGTTGAAACCGTAGTTAGCAAATTTAGCGAGAAGGTCAAAAATTACATTGGCTTCGCCTTTTTTAACACCGCGCTCCACTGCTCCATCAACAAAACGGACGCGCTGAGCTTCCATCTCAGAGGCAATTTTCTTACCCATAGCGCGGCGTAAGAGATCAGCTTCACCAAGCGAATAACCAGAAAGGATTTGTGCAATCTGCATCACCTGTTCCTGATAAATGAT
>CATQIJ010000015.1 GCA_958296345.1 uncultured Rhizobiaceae bacterium | reverse complement strand
CGGTATTCATTGCGGGAAAGCGATAGTAGGAAATATGGGTTATAACCGTGCCGTAAGTCTTACCGCTATCGGGGATGTTGTAAACACATCAAGCAGACTTGAGAGTTTGACTAAAGAGTATAAGTCTCAGTTAATAGTCTCTCAAGAAACCGCAAAAATAAGCGGCTTAAATTTTACAAAATTTCCATTACATAAGACAAAAATCCGAGGAAGAGTTGACCCCCTTGAGATCTACACTGTAAAAGATGCCAGTGCACTTAATGTAAAATAACTTACTACCTAAACAGTCTAGGTGTTGTTGCTATTAAGCCACCAGGTACGGGAACTTCTGTATCTGTGTAATCAGAGTTCAATGTGAGAATCGGACCTTCCTGAAGCTAAAGCCTACCTGTAATAATCGCCGTATATACAGAATCATCTGCAACAGGTGCATCCGCATCTACAAGTAATATGCTATTGGATAAATACAGCGTACCTAATAAGTTCCTAGCGTTATTACTGGAGATTTTATGTACTCTTATGTCCTTTGGGAGGTTGTCTAGGTCGAATGGATTAAAATCAAAACTGTGGGGAACATTACGATCTTCGAAGAATAATATTCCAGCTGTATTACCTGTTTCTGCAGCAGCAAGGTCAATGGTTGTATCAGATTGAAAATCAAATACAGAATTTGCACCAGTTAGGAAAAAAGTAGATTTCACACCTGTTAATGTTGCTGTGTCTTTAACAATTAAAGGGCCATCTTTTATGACGTAAACACTTGGTGAAAGAGTTACTTTTGCATTACCAGAAATGGTCAAGCCATTACAATAAACACCAGGTGAGAGTGTTGTATCAGTGTTTACTTCTCTATTATTGTTCTCAGTCCTACACGCAGTAACATTTGGTGCTGGGCGCTGTAAAAGAGGGTCTTGAATCTTTGGGCAGTCAGTTATCGGTGAAGGACTAAACTGAGCTTTTGCTCTCCACCCAAGAGTTAAAACCCCACCAGCAGAACAAATAGTGCCAGCTGTCATTTGTGCTGAAGAAACCGCTCTTAAACCATACCTGGATACTGAGTTACTAAATACAGCACAATCATTTGCCTGTACGATAGATCTATCATCAAGGTGAATACTTGATTTGGCCAATCGTTGAGGCTGCATTAAACCAATAATGCAAGTAAGCGAATTACCAGCAAGCGCTCCCGTAGCAGATACTTCAATTGGGGTGACACGATAATCAAACAAATGAGCCAAGAAAGGTGTCCAAGTATAACTAAGGTCTATTTTTACTTGAGAATCTTCTTTAGATGGAGTGTCAACTATTTTAAGGTTTGTATTGTCACCGCTTACGGTAGATGCTTCATTAAAAATTGAGTTTACGTATGAATTAGCAACCGAACTGATTAGTTTTTCATCAGCACCAACTAGCCCAAGTTCTTTAACTGCAGCCAACGCAGCAGCATCTGCTGCTTCTTGTAGAGCAGCTTTTTGATGAAACATAATTACATAATCAGTAACATAAGCACCGACACACAATAACATGGGTAACACTAGAGCCGCAGCAGTAGCTATATTCCCTCGACTGTTATTATAAAATGCACTGAATTTAGAATTCATAATACGGTACCCCAAGTCATAACGATTACTGTAAATTTAGTGATCGTAATTTTTATTTTTTGTCCAACCAATTTAACTTATACGGATGAGCCATAAATATTTTAATTACTTCATTAACCTTTGTTGATGGGGCTTTTGGTAATTCGCATACAATTTGATCAGACGTAAAACACAGAACATTTTTTTGTGATGAGCAATTTGGACTTTATATGCTTCATTTGATTGACGAATGGAGCTTGTTCCATAAACTGTAATTAAGTCTTCTCGGCTTGAAAGGTTTTTATGAAACAAATTTCATTCTTGGGCGTACTCTTAGGGCTCTCTATTGTATTTACTACGGCAACCAAGGCTTGTGAGATCGCGCTTGCATTAACAGTTGATATTTCTGGATCTGTCGATAGGCAAGAATATGACTTGCAAATGAACGGTCTTGCGGGCGCACTGTGTGATCCTACTGTTTCTCAGGCATTGGTTAGCCGAAAAGCTGCAGTTATGCTCGTTCAATGGACCGGCACTTCAAGACAGGTCGTAAGCTTAAATTGGCAGCGTATGAATAAATTTAGTGATGTGGAAAATTTTGCTAAAAATGTTGAAAATGCACCTAGGCAGTGGCGCAATTTTTCAACAGCAATCGGAGATGCACTTACTTTTACATCAAGTCAATTTTCTGGCGTTCCAGAATGTAAGCGTAAGGTTATTGATGTTTCAGGTGATGGTTATTCAAACGAAGGCGTAGAGCCTTTAGCGTTGCGTCAGCATTTAGTCGATGATGGTTTTACAATAAATGGCCTAGCAATTGAGGGGTCGTCAGATAATCTCACCAAGTACTACCGAGATTTTGTAATTGCAGGACCAAAAGCATTTGTAATGACAGCAAATACTTTTGAGGAATATCCAAAGCGGATAAAACAGAAGTTGTTTAAGGAAGTCACAAATCAGATTGCAGCTTTAAACACTTCAGATAATCGTTTGTAATGACTCTATGATTTGGCAGCTGAAATCAGGCTTGCTTTTTTAACAAGCATTTCAGCTTGACGCACATTTGCGTAATCAATCATACGCCCTTCAAATGTGACGGCACCTTTGCCTTCTTTTGCGCCAGCCTTCATCGCTTCAAGAATACCTTTAGCTCTTGTTACGTCTGTTTCTGATGGCCCCATAATTTCATTTGCCAAACCAATTTGAGAAGGGTGAATTGCCCATTTTCCTTCACACCCAAGAGCTGCTGCACGTTTAGCTGAAGCGATATAGCCTTCACTATCAGAATAATCTCCGAAGGCTGAATCAATAGGGCGAAGTCCATTTGCACGAGCAGCAATGATTAATGTTGAAAGAGCATGGTGATGGATGTCGCTGATATATCTTTGGCGTTGACCAGTATCATCGGCGTCGCTTAAAACGGCATAGTCATTATTAACGCCGCCGATGTGTGTCGTTTGGGCGTGAAGGGATGCTGCATAATCACCAGCACCAAAGTGAAGTGATTCAATACGGTCGCTAGCGCAAGCAATTTCATTGATGTTTTGCATACCCAAGGCTGACTCGATCATGATCTCAAGCCCAATTCGGTTTTTAAAGCCCATGGCAGTTTCAATTTGTGTAAGCAGCATATCAATCGCATATACATCGCTAGCTGTGCCAACCTTTGGAACAAGCAATAGATCAAGCTTTGAACCACATCCTTCGACAACATCAATGAGGTCACGGTACATATAATGCGTATCAAGGCCGTTGATGCGTACAGAAATTGATTTACCTCCCCAATCAATATCATTCACAGCTTCAACGACGTGGCTGCGAGCTTGGGGTTTGTCATCAGGTGCTACAGCATCTTCAAGATCAAGAAATACGATATCAGCATTTGAGTTCGCTGCTTTTTCAAACATACGAGTTTGAATTCCCGGAACCGCTAATTGACTGCGATTTAGGCGAGCAGGTATTTCTCTTAGGTTTGTGAAACTCATCATTCCCCCAAATTACATTTTAGTTCGGCGTTAAAACTTCAACGTCTTTATTATAGCCAGAACGAACTTTGAAGTCTTCGCTATAAATTTTTTCGTTATGTTTTGCTATCGCTGTGTAATTACCTTCAGAAAGCACCATTGTTGGGAATGTACTATTACTTTCTTTTATGACTTCACCACCATCTGTTAGAATTGACCAAGCTGTATCTGCAACCGCATCGCCGCCAGATGAGCGTACAAGACGGAAGGTCAATATTGCAGCACGATGCTCTAGATTTGCTTCAGTAAGCTTTCCTGGTTGAACACGTAAGTCCGCACGCACAGTTGCGTTAAGTTTTCCAAAAGTAGATACAACATGATATGTGCCAACTGGAAGTGTAGTAACTTCACCAGCCCTAATATTACGCGCTAAAAGCTTGCGAGATCCATCTTGGCGAATAGCTTGCTCATATACATTAAACTTTAACATGCGAGTTGGAATTCGTACATTGCCCGTAGCATTTGCTAATAATTTTAAACCACCTGCATTTAAATTAATTTCTTCACGAACTGCTTCATTGCCAATTGAAATTTTCTTCACAACGCCTGCATGACCGTAAGCGGCATGAATAATGTATTCACCAGGTTCAATATCAAATGCTTTGGAGCCACCAGTTGCATAAGCTAGTTCTTCAGTTTTATCTTGGTGCTGTAGATTAAGCGGGAAAATACGCCATTCAATGCCGTCACGTATAATTGGGCCCGTTTCACTAAGCTTTGCTTCAAGGAGTATGCGTTGCCGGACAGTTTCATTTGAAGATTGTGCTTGTACAATAGCTTGAAAGCTAAACATCATACACAGTCCGACAAGAATACGGTTTAGAAAATTACGATTCATCTATCAATTGTTCTCCATGTCATAATGCAAAGCGCAATTTTGCGTATTTTTCAAGGCAGTAGATTGATTTACTGAAAAAACCCGCCTAATTCTTCTGTTTGATCTTATCAATGAAAGCCAATTTATGTTTTACACCCCAGAAAATCGTGACCCAAGTTTAAAGTATGATCCTATAAAGGCAATTGTTGCTCCGCGCCCGATTGGTTGGATATCAACATTGTCGCTTGATGGTGTAGCAAACTTGGCCCCTTACAGTTTTTTCAATGCAGTAGGAGGAATGCCCCCAATGCTGATGTTTGCCTCTGAAGGCTTTAAAGATAACGCACGTAATGCAGTTGATACGGGCGAATTCGTTTTTAATTATGCTAGCAAAAGCCTGTCGGAAGAAATGAATTTATCAAGTGCAAACGCGCCTTCTGATGTTAGTGAATTTGAATATTACGGTATTGAAACAGCGGAAAGTAAAATCGTTGCACCACCACGCGTTGCAAAAGCTAATGCAGCCATGGAATGTAAAGTCACAAGCGTTGTTGAGACAAACGACGTCGAAGGAAACCTGACAGGCGCTTTCGTCATCATTGGTCAAGTTGTTGGTGTGCACATTAATGATGACATGCTGCGTGATGGCCGGTTTGATGTTAATTTAGCAGAGCCTGTTAGCAGATTAGGTTATATGGATTTTGGTTTAACGAGTGATCTCCATGAAATGATACGCCCTGATTGGAAGGGGTGAATTACCGCAAACGTTAACAAAACATTTTTTTCTATAGTGAACCGATCGTTAATTATTACGCGCTATAACTCCTCTAAAGAGTAACGTCCAAAGTGTATGGGCTGGAGTTAGTATGGTAATTGAGTATTTTCTGGAATGGGTTGAAACGGCTAGTGTAGCGAAGAGAACTGAGGCAGCTTCTGCCCTTGTTCGCGCTTATCTAAGAAGTGATATTTCTAATGAGGAGCGTGAAGATGTGGAAGCTGCACTTACGACTTTATTAGAAGACCCAGCTCCATGCGTTAGAGTTGCTCTTGCGCAATCTTTTGGCGCACGAAAGCAATCACCAAGGCATATAATGTCTGCTCTTGCTTCAGATACACTTGATGTATCAATCATCGCCTTATCTCAATCGCCTGTATTGCATGACATGGAGTTGGTAGAATTTGTTGAGACTTCAGAAGTAGATAATCAAATTGCAATAGCTTGCCGACCATGGTTGAGCGAAAAAATCATCGCAAGCATTTGTAAAAGCGGGCACAAAGATGCTTGTCTGGCATTAATGATGAATCCTGCAGCTAGATTTAATCAAGAGAACCTTCATACAATTGCACAGAGGTTTGGGGCGGTCACAGAGATAAGATTGATATTGTTGGATCGCACTGATTTAGCCGCAGAATCACGCCTTATTCTAATAGACAAACTTGGTGAAGCTCTTTCTGGGTTGGTTTCTTCAAAAGGTTGGATGCAAGAAAGTCGAGTGAATAAAGTTATTCATGAAGCATGTGATAAAGCTTCAATATCGTTTGTGGCAAACGCCTCAAATGAAGACGTGACTCATCTTGTTCGCAATATGATTGAGAGCGGGAAAATTACTGTAAGTTATCTCTTACGTGCAGTTTGTATGGGTAACATCACATTAGTAGCACGCGCATTTTCAGAGTTAAGTGGCGTAAAGTTTTCTCGTGTAGAAGCTATCCTGACGAAGGATAGAAAATCAGCTTTCAAAGCTTTGTATGACCGGGCTGGATTACCAAAATCTGCCTTTATAATTTTCCATACGGCTATCTCATCTTGGAGGCATCTTTTATCTTCTGGTGAAGTATCAAACCAAGCTCGTTTACCCTACTTAGTAACACGTGAAGTGCTTGATAGTTATACGGGTCAAAAAGATCACGTTGTTGATGAGTTGATTTTATTGCTTCGCAAACTATCAGCAGAAACAGCCCGCGAGAGCTCTAAAATCAAGGCTGCCGAAATTGCTAACAGAGCTTCTATTGAAGCTGCTGAAGTGCAAATCCAAAGTGATGTAGAAGAAGCTGTAGCGCTTGAAGAAATTGAAATTGATAGGGATGCTATGATCGCTGAAATGTCTCAAGAGTTAGAAAGCAATCTAGAACTTGATGTTGTCGATATCGAGGTGATGCCTGTTAAGTCTAAGGTTCAGTCAGCTGATATTTACGGCTTCGTTGATGCTGAAGTTAATCAAGATGACTATATTGATGTATCAGAAGCGATCATGAATGCTGCAATGGCAAAAGCTGCCTAGTTTAATACTGAAACTGTTCAGCTAATATTCTATCGTCCCAAGAGTGATCTGGGTCAAACAGTATTAAACCTGAGTTCTCCATATCAAGTTTGATACAAACTTCTTTTACAGATTTTATTTCTGTATGATCAGCAACCGCATTAACGGGACGCTTATCTGGGTCGTTCACTTTGATAATTACCTCAACAGTATTGGGCAATAAAGCACCGCGCCATCTGCGAGGTCTAAATGGGCTTACCGGCGTAAGAGCCAGAAGAGGTGCGCCAAGGGGCAGGATAGGGCCATGCGCTGATAGGTTATATGCTGTCGAACCTGCTGGTGTAGCAACAAGAACACCGTCACATATAAGTGCCTCTAGTCGCTCTTTACCATCGGTTGTAATTGAAAGGCTTGCTGCTTGATAGGATTGACGTAGAAGCGATACTTCATTGATAGCTATAGCCTCATGGACATTACCTTCCATGTCAGTTGCCCGCATCGCTAAAGGCCTGATTTTGCTTTTTAAAGCACTCGAGACACGTTGTTTAAGGTTGTCTGGCTTAAACTCATTCATTAAAAAGCCAACAGTTCCCTTGTTCATTCCGTAAATCGCAAGGCCAGAGTTCATGAAGTTATGTTGTGTTTGCAACATGAAACCATCGCCGCCCAAAGCGACAATCGAGGTTGCGTCTTTTGGATCGCAATTCCCATATATTGAAACAAGCTTTTCAAGAGCAGCTTGGGCATCTTGCGTTTCGCTTGCAAGGAAGGCTAGTTTTTCAGACACGGCTTAAGCCTTTAATGTTAATCAGTTTTTGACTTAGCACGCTAACTCAAGCTTGAAAAGCATATTACTCCCTAGGATTTTAATGAAGCTCTTTATGGATTTTTAACCATGCTGAGGCACTCTAGTAGCATAAGGCTTTCATAGCGTTAATGTATTGCGTAACTAATTCGAGGAATTCACATGATCCGCCCCGCAAGTGAAATTGAATATCCACCTTCCCAAGCACTTTGTACAAAAGCCCGCATGATAGCTCGAGTGAGCGCATTGTCTGAAAGCACAGACAACCTAATGTCAATTATTGCTCAACGTTTAGATATTGAAGAACCAAAATACGCCGCAGAAATTGAAGCTATGTCGAAAGAACAAGATCGTTTACTCGATAATATGCGCCGGATTATCCGTTCGTAGATTAATCTCCAAGTGCTATTCCTTCGCGCCTTGTATCTGCACCGCCTTCTAGCCCATTGGAGGTAATTTCAATTCCGTGCAGGCCGGAATTTAAATCTCGTATCTCTACCTTATAACCGTATGCCTCAAGTGCAGGAATTAGTTTTTCTGCAGCCGTATTTTTTTCAACATCATAAGTACCAAACCGATTTGCCAAGTGAGGTAACTCAATGGCCTGTTGGATATTTTTGTCCCAATCAAACCATGCGATTAATGTTTTAGTTACGTAAGGGATAATTCTACTGCCGCCTGGAGAGCCAATTGCTAGAACAGGTTTGCCATCCTTCATAACAATCGTAGGCGCCATAGAGGAGCGCGGACGCTTGCCAGGCTCAATAGCATTCGCAACTGGTTTACCATCAACTTCAGGCACAAATGAGAAGTCTGTAAGCTCATTGTTGAGTAAGAAACCTCCCACCATCAAACGGGAACCAAAACCATTTTCTATGGTTGTTGTCATGGAAACAACATTGCCTTCTTGGTCGACAATAGAAAAGTGACTGGTAGAGGGAAGTTCTAGCGAGTTATCTGGCGATAAATTCAAAGCATGGTCAAACGGTGGTTTGCCTGCATCTACATCATTTATTCCCAAAGCATCATCACGAATAAGATCCTGACTTCGATCCCACAAGTAGGAACGGTTTAAAAGTCCTTTTGGCATTTTCACAAAGTCGCTATCCGCCATATACATCCCACGATCAGCAAAAGCCAAGCGTGTAGCATCGCCAATAATACGCCAGCTCTCAGGGTTGCCAGCGCCATATGCTTTAAGATCGTAAGCTTCGACAAGGTCCAAAATTTACCCAACTGTAAGCGCACCAGAGGAGGGTGGTCCCATACCGCAAACATCGTGATTTCGGTAGCGATAACAAACTGGTTCACGTTCAATAATATTATAGTCGCTCAAGTCTTCCAGTGATAAGCGACCTGGGTTTCCATGTGCGTTTTGAACGGTGTTAACAATGCGTTTTGCTAATTCACCTTTGTAAAAAGCATCAGCACCACCCTTGCTTATAGCGCGTAAGGTACTAGCGTATTCTTTGTTCGTTACAATTGTTCCAACAAAAAGCGGTACACCTTCTTCACTTAAAAAACAATTCCGTGTTGGCTGATATTTATATAAGCTTTCCGCTGAACGGGAAATTAAGGCGTTAAGACGGGGCGAAAGCTTGAAGCCTTTTTCTGCTAGTTCAACGGCAGGTGCAATAACTTCCGACCATTTAAGTTTGCCGTATTTTTTATGTGTTTCATGTAGAAGCTTGACGGTACCCGGCGTTCCAACAGACCGTCCGCCAATCACTACGTCAAAGAATCCTATTGGATTACCATTAGCATCCAAAAACATATCAGGCGTTGACGCTTTAGGGGCTGTTTCACGTCCATCATAGGTTGTTAGTTTGTTTTGGACGGCGTCAAAATAAACTAAAAAAGCTCCGCCACCAAGACCAGATGATTGTGGTTCAACCAGACCAAGTACCGTTTGCACGGCAACCATCGCATTGCCGCCTTTTTTAAGTGTATTATAACCAGCGTTGCTTGCATAAGGGTTGGCGGCCACAGCCATCTGGCTCTTGGCTTTAACGAGCTCTTTTTGAGTTACGCCAGATGAGAATTCAGGTGCAATACTATCAGCAACATCTTGTGCTTGGGCAACTTGGAGACTTAAAATTAAAGCAATTATTGTTTTCAATAAAACAGAAAAAATATTTTGAACTAAAAATCTCATATCAGGTCTCTTTGTAGGTCAATGTTTTTAGTGCAACTATATACAAACCTAACGTTGTGTAACAGTCATTTGCTTGTTATTAAGATAACATAAAAGACTTATTTATATGAGTCTTTCGCAGTTAAAAGTATATACCAAATCACTATGAAAACCGATTTCGACAAACCTTATCTATCTAGCAGAAAAGTGCTTGGCCTTGCAGAGGATGCGGGTAATCCTCTTTTAATTGCTGCAATAGAAAAAATAGTCGGTGTTTCTAAGATGAACGCACTGATGGAAGAGATTGGTCGCCCTTGGCCAGATGCGGGCACAATAATTGATGAATTATTTAAACGTGTGGATATCAAGTGGGATATTGAAAACCCTGAAGTTCTTGAAAGACTAGATGATAAGCCAAAGGTCTTTGTCGCCAACCACCCTTATGGTTTGCCAGACGCATTTGCTCTTTTTCAGCTTCTTACGCGTTATCGCCCAAATATTAAGATTTTTGCAAACAAGCTTTTAGCGGCGACGCAGCTAGATGATCCGAGATTGCTTTTTGTTGATCCATTTGGAGCAGCCGATAGCAGAGGGCAAAATCGCAAGTCGATTGCAACAGCATTAAAACATCTACGCGATGGAGGGGATTTGGCACTTTTCCCAGGCCGTATCTGTTCACACTTAAAAACCTCTGATTGGACAATTTCTGATAGTGATTGGACAGATCAAGTTCGTAAGTTCGTTGAAGTAAGCGGCGGTGAAATGGTGCCGCTTTACATTAGCGGTCGAAATTCAATGATGTTTAATATCTCTGGTCTTATTCACCCCCGTATTCGCACTTACATGTTGTTACGTGAGTTTTTGCGCGGCGGACACGACTTTACATTCAAAGTAGGTGAACCCGTTTCAAGCAGGCAGTTAGCAAGGGTGTCTCGCAGTGTTTCTGTCGGAGCTTTTTCTAGAAGCCTCGTTTATGCACTCAAAACTGGAACGCCAAAAGTTCCTGATATTCCGCAACTTATTGCGCCTGAATTGAGAACTGAGGTTGAAAGCAAAATAGCTCTTCGCAAGCCCGTGCCAATCAACGGAAAATATGCGCACAAAATATTAAAGGGCCATGAAGTACTCATCAAACAAAATGGATACACCATCTATCAGTCTGAAAATGGTGCCTCAGATGCTTTAATGGATATGATTTGCGAAGTGCGTTTTGCTGCTTATGCTTCACAAACTAACGTTAGCGACCCATCAGAGCTCCAAGATAAATTTGATGCGTTTTATAGCCACCTAGTGCTATGGGATGATACTAAGCAAAACGTTGTAGGTGTTTATCGGTACACTCTGCCTGATCCTGTAAAAAGACCTGTTTCTTCAGATAATCTCGTGACCAGTAGTATATTTGATCTGACATCAAATTTTGAAGACTTGTTACCAAATTCGATGGAATTAGGGCGAGCTGCAATCTTACCTGAGTATCAAAAAAGCTATTCACCGCTCATGTTACTATGGCGTGCTATCTTGGAAGTACCTCGTAAAAATAAGAAGATTAAATACCTCTTTGGCCCGGTCACTATGGGTCAAAATTTCAACCCTGTTTCACGCGAATTATTACGACGTTTTGTTATGCGCCACTGGCATGACAAAAAAATGGATGGGTTCATTACTCCTAAACGTGCTCTTGATTTAGAAATCCCTCGCGAAGTGAAAATAAATCAACTAGAGGAGGGCTGTGGCGATTATTCGAAGCTTGGAAATATTGTTTCTGGCTTTGAGGGTGGTCAGCGTAGTCTGCCCGTTTTATTCCGTCACTATGCCAATGTGGGCTGTAAATACATCGGCTTTGGTGAATGGAAAGAACTTGATGGTGCAACAACTAGCATAACTATTCTCGAAATTGAAAACATTAGCAGTTCACTCTTAACCCGCTATTTTGGCGATGAAGGTGCTAAATCTTTTCTTTCAGGCAGATAGTTACAATTTTAGTGACTAGCTAAAACAGACTTCAACACTTCTTTGTTATCACGCTCCTGACAGGTAGTTAGGGAGTTAATAATATGAACAAATCCATTATTTCAGATTGGAAGCCGGAATATGCTGATAATTTCAGCCAAGTTTCGCTTCTTTTACATCACCGCTTGAGCGAAACAGGTCTCTTCACAAAAGAGCGCTTAAGCAAACTCGTTGATCAATATCCAAGCGAAAAATACAATATTACCACGATGGGCTATGATGTGGAAAATCCACTTTGGCGTGAGGGTACAAAAGAAGGTTTTTCTGGCGCAGAGGTTATTGATGCAATCGAACGTGGTCGTATGTGGCTTAATATGCGCGCTGTTGAAACCGTTGATCCAGAATATGGCAAGTTACTAAACAAAATCTTTGACGAGTTTGAAGGCTATGTTCCTGGTTTTGAAACATTCAAACGCAAAATGGGCATTCTGGTTTCATCTCCAAAAGTTCAGGTTTTTTATCATGCAGATGTGCCAGGTCAGTCGCTTTGGCAAGTTGAAGGTAAAAAGCGTGTTTACGTTTACCCTAATGAAGCACCTTATTTAAAGCCTGAGAGCTTAGAGTCTATTATTCTGGGTGAGACAGAAGAAGAAATTCCATACGAACGCTCGTTTGATGATGGGGCGCAGGTTTATGACCTTAAACCAGGTGAAATGGTGCATTGGCCGCTTAATTGCCCACACCGCGTTGAAAATGAAGATTGTTTAAATATTTCAGTGACGACAGAACATTGGACAAGCGACTTACGCAAACAATTTGCGGTCAACTATGCCAATGGCGTTCTACGACGTAAGTTCGGGGTTAGTGAACCTTCGCAGAGCACCAACAAATGGTCAGTCTATCCTAAAGCTGCCATGGCTGTTGGTTGGCGTAAGTTAAAGCTAGATAAGAAAAATCAAGTCGTTCGCAAAGTTGATTTTAAAGTCGATCCAAAATCAAAAACAGGCATCGTGGATATAGATGCATATGTGAAAAGTTGATTCTATACTATAATGCTGGTGCACTCTGAAACTGAGGCGACAATATTGGCCCTCTTGTGAAAGCAAGGGGGCTTTTTATTGTTTGTGTTATAAGAGCATAGCAAAATTCATTAGTAAAAATGCAAACTGCCACCGTGATTTGTGTTAAAAATATATGCTCACAAGAATTTTCTTTATATTTGTGCTAAATTTTGTTTATGATGAGAAGAGTTTGCTGAAGGTATATTGTTAATGAATTTCATCAAGTATAATTTAGTTCTTTTATTTGTATTTTACATATCGATTGTTTCAAGTGTATTTGAGAGTTCATTTGGAAATTTTACAAACGAAGAAATACGCGCTCACGCTAGAGTTGTAGATTATCACGCTTCCTTGATCATTGGACAAGCAAACATTGCGTTGTCTGGTATGGCAGAACTTATTAAACGCGTTGATCTTACAGAAGATGAGGCGCACGAGTTACTTGGAAATACTGTTGATCATCTAGATGGTGTTAGGGCAATTATTTTCATATCTGAAGACGGCAAACTAACGTTCGATTCATTCTCTAGTCCCGTGCCGGATGTAAACTTAGCAACTCGTAGTTACTTTATTAAAGCCATGGAAGCCGATGAGGATCATTTGATTATTGATAAACCTGTTGCGGGTAAGACCTCTGGTATCCCATTTCTTCCAATCGCTAGAGCTGTATGGAAAGACGGTAAGCCCATTGGTGTATAACGGCAATCATCACGCCCTCTACATTAGTCGTTACGGGCGAAACTCAAGATTGTCTTCAATGCTTTAGTCTGCTTACAGATTTATCAGGAAACATAATTTCACAATATCCAGTAGGTGTAGAATTAAGTGAAGATTTTAAAGAGATAATGAATGCTGCAAATCTTCCCGTAAAAGGCACTGAAATTATCAAGATTGGGTTGCTAGACGCACGCATTTATTGGATTCGAAATAATAAATACCCTTTTATTTCAGTGTTTTTAGAATTTATAAACAGGTAGGATATCAGCCCCAAAATGGCTTCCCAACAAAAATGCTATTACAACGCTAATCATATAAAATAGTATGAAGATTAATATTCGCCAGTTTATCTTCACAGATTTTGTGCGCATCGTAGATATTTTTTTGTCTATTCCAGGTATATTCATAGAATACTCTCTCTAATGGAGGGGTTATTATTGTGAATATAGATTTTTCCACAAAAAAAAGAAATACCTATAATTAGTAATATTCATGTTCAATGTTGGAAAGAGGTTTACGACTTCATTCCAGAGGCGGTTCATCTGGCTCGTACTGTAGAGTATCGCTCTATTCAATGGAACCGGGTGATAGAGGAAAAAAAAGCCAGGCAAAGGTCTGTTTTCTTTAAAAACTAATCAAGGTGTGGTTATTGGCTTTGGTTATTGCGAGCCTAATAAAGATAAAGCGCTTGATGCAGCTGGTGAATTACAGGCCGCGTATGTTTTGCCAGAATATAGAGGAGGTGTAACAGGGCCTCTTATTATTTCAACAATGGCGCGATACTTGATAAGTCAGAATATTACAACGATGGGTTGCTGGGCATTTGATCAGAACAAAATCCAACGTTGGTATAGGATGCTTGGTTTTGTACGGTCGGTACGACGTGACCGCATTATTGAGGATATTGCAATTCCAGAGTCTGGTTTTGTTTATCCAGATCCGCTGAAGTTAATTAAAAAACTACAACCCTTTATCGACGCACATTACGCTGAAATTGAAAATCGACAATATTATCCATTTCACCGCCATTCGCATTTTGCTGAATTGAATATGTAAGCAGTTCAGTAAATACCGTAGATAGATCATCCGGGTCGATTAAAATACGTTTGGATTTTTTAGAGATTGTTCTAAGCAACTCACCTGCTTTTGTTATTGTTTTTCGAGTGTTCTCATCGAACTCTACAGGCCCCGATGAAAGAGTAAATCCTTGACGTCCAGCAAGCCAATCAAGGGAAACATCGAAGTGACTTGCAATTTTAAGAGCGGCTTCCAACGAAGGTGATGTACCGTTTTCATAAGAACGAATTGCACCTTCAGTCATATCAATTGCCGCCGCTAATTCTCGTCGAGATTTAGTTCCACGTAGTTGAATTATTCTATCAGAGAAAGTATCGGTCAATATTCTTACCTAAAGTACGTAATATAAGTAAATATATACGTATCATTTTGTTGACATGCGTAAATTATTACGCATAATGTGTTTATATTTATTGTAACCCATGGTTAATAACATATACAAGAAACGTTCGTGAGTCTGATTTGGGTGGGAGTATAGCGCGTAAGTGTTGCGACTTCAATTAATTGATTTATGGGTGTTTTAAAATCTGAGGTTCTTATGGATCAAAACATCAAAATTTCTAGTGCAGATATTTTAACTTTAAATCGTGCTTTATTAGAAGGGGATGTGTCTAACCTTTGCGCGGCGATTGAAAAATACGCTCGAGAAAATGAATTAGAGATATCTGAAACGTTTATTGCTCGGCTTCAGGCGTCAGAATCTCAATTATAGTGACAGTTTATTCTTTCTTTAGTGTACGGATCATTTGCTTCACGGCTTACGAGATGCGCGGATAGGAAGTTCAGGGCTATTGTCCATTCTGCTCATAAGTATTGTTTGATGGGATGGGTAAAAAAATGAAGGAGACATTCTTAATAAAAAGATTCTCCAAACACCCCCTTGCGCTTTGTAAACCAAGGCGTTAGATACTTCTTACCGAAAGAAAGCGTGTGCAATGTGGTAAATACCGTCTTGCGCACGATTTTCTGTGTATTTACAAACGGTTGTATGGTTTGTAGGTTCCGGTCTTAAACTAGAGTTGATGTTAATTTAGACAGCGAGTCAGGACCAAACTGATGGCAGCCAAGACAAATCCATTCACTTTCTTGCAGCAAGTGCGCACGGAAGTAGCAAAAGTTACATGGCCTACACGCCGTGAAACAATAACAAGTGCGATCATGGTTTTTATTATGGTTATTCTTGCAGGGTTGTTTTTCTTCATTCTGGATCAAGGGCTTAGCTTTGCTGTTACGTCATTGCTCAGCTTGGGTTAAAAGATAGCGGATACGAAAAAGGTTCTACGAGGAAAACTACAGGCATGGCGCATCGTTGGTACATAGTTCAGGCTTACTCAAATTTTGAGAAGAAAGTCGCAGAAGCAATCGAAGAGAAAGTTCGTCAAAAAGGACTTGAGCATCTCTTTGAGGCTGTAATGGTGCCTGTAGAAAAGGTTGTTGAGGTGCGTCGCGGTCGCAAAGTTGATAGTGAGCGAAAGTTCTTTCCAGGTTATGTGCTTGTTAAAATGGATATGACAGACGCAGCTTTCCACCTCATTAAAGATACGCCGAAAGTAACTGGCTTCTTGGGTGCTGATAATAAGCCTAAGCCAATTAGTGAGCGTGAAGCTAATCAAATTCTAAATCAGGTTCAGGAAGGCGTTGATCGTCCTAAGCCATCCATCATGTTTGATATTGGCGAAAGCATTCGCGTATCAGATGGTCCGTTCGCTTCATTCAACGGCATCGTGCAAGAGGTTGATGAAGAGCGTGCGCGTCTTAAGGTGGAAGTATCAATTTTCGGTCGGGCAACTCCGGTCGATCTCGAATATGGGCAGGTTGAAAAGACTTAAGAGTTGTTCAAAATGCTTATTTAACTCGTGGGAGGGGAGGTTAATCTGGCCGATTAGCTGAAACCGTACCACGAAACCTAAACCAGCTGGTTCTCCAGCTAACAAAGGAATAGAAACATGGCCAAGAAAATTGATGGTTACTTGAAACTTCAAGTGCCAGCAGGCAACGCTTCTCCTTCGCCGCCAATCGGTCCGGCGCTAGGTCAACGTGGTCTGAACATCATGGAATTTTGTAAGGCGTTTAACGCTAAGACACAGGAAATGGAAAAAGGTTCTCCAATCCCTGTAGAGATTACAATCTACGCTGATAAATCATTTACCTTCAAAATGAAGCAACCGCCAATGTCTTTCTTTATCAAGAAAGCATTGAACCTGACTTCTGGTTCTAAAGAGCCTGGTCGTGTAGTTGCTGGTAAACTTAGTAGTGCTCAAGTCAAAGAAATTGCTGAAAAGAAAATGGTTGATTTGAACGCAAATGATATTGAAGCAGCAATGCTTATTGTTGCGGGTTCTGCTCGTTCAATGGGTATCGAGGTAGAGGGTTAATCATGTCTGGAAAACGTTATAAAAGTGCCGCTGAAGGCATTGATCGCAAACATCTTTACGGTTTAACTGAAGCTATTGCGATGATTAAAGAAAGAGCTGGCGCTAAGTTTGATGAAACAATTGAAGTTTCAATGAATTTAGGTGTTGACCCTCGCCACGCTGACCAAATGGTTCGCGGCGTTGTTAATCTACCAAACGGTACGGGCCGTACAGTACGTGTTGCTGTATTTGCTAAAGACGATAAAGCAGAAGAAGCAAAAGCTGCTGGCGCTGATGTCGTGGGTGCTGATGACCTGATGGAAATCGTTCAAGGCGGAACAATCGATTTTGATCGTTGTATTGCAACGCCTGATATGATGGGTGTTGTTGGGCGTCTTGGTAAAGTGCTTGGTCCTCGTAACCTAATGCCAAATCCACGTACGGGTACGGTAACTATGGATATCACTGCTGCGGTTAAAGCTGCTAAAGGTGGTGCTGTAGATTTTCGCGCTGAGAAATCAGGTATCGTACACGCAGGTGTTGGTAAAGCATCGTTTGATGCAGCCAAGATCGAAGAAAACATTCGTTCATTCGCTGATGCAGTACAAAAAGCAAAGCCAGCTGGCGCTAAAGGTACTTTCGTTCAGCGCGTGGCTATTTCATCAACTATGGGTCCGGGGATCAAGCTTGATCCTTCAACTGTAATTGCTGATTAATAAAAGAATTCTGGTGTGGGCTTGCTCACATCAGTTCGTTTGATTGGGGAACCAATTAAACACCTGTCCGAGATTGCCGGTGGCCTAATAGCCTTAATCTCTCAGCTAAATCGCACGTGTTTACGCGCAAGATTTAGCAAAATGAGACGCCTGCATTAGATAGGAGTTAGAGCGAAATTATTGAATTAAGGTTCATTCATTTCGGTTCAAACTCGTACAGCCTTGTTGAAAGAGACACTCTCTTTCGACCTGGGGCAGGACCTAGAGCGTTATTGATGCAATCTGGTCTGTTTATATGGGTCAAAGAGTGTTGATAGCAAAGGCAAACGGAAGGTTTGATGTTTCGATATCAAATTTTCTAAATGGAGAGAAACTGTGGAAAGAACGGAAAAACGTGAGTTTGTAACATCCATGAAATCAGAACTTGCTGATGCAGGTGCTGTGGTTGTTGCACACTATGCCGGGCTAACTGTTGCTGATATGAGTGCATTACGCATTCAAATGACTGCTGCAGGTGGCGCCGTAAAAGTCGCGAAAAACCGTCTTGTAAAGTTAGCTCTTGAAGGCACGGATTCAGATCATATTAGTGATTTATTCAAAGGACAAACTTTGGTTTGTTACTCTGAAGATCCTGTATCTGCTCCAAAAGTAGCTGTTGAATTTGCTAAGACCAACGAAAAGCTCGTTGTTCTTGGTGGTGCAATGGGTGCTACAAACCTCGATCCAAACGGCGTTAAAGCTCTCGCGAGCCTACCGTCACTGGATGAACTTCGCGGTAAAATTGTTGGTTTTGTACAAGCACCAGCAACTAAAATCGTACGAGTTATCAATGCGCCAGCCAGTCAGGTTGCACGTGTTGTCGGGGCTTATGCTGCAAAGGGTGAAGCTGCTTGAGGCGAATGTTTCTCGCGGACTTCTCAAAGTTTGAACTAAAATTGAAATTGAACTTAACTAAGGAATAATAACATGGCTGATCTAGCTAAACTCGTAGATGATCTATCTGCACTATCAGTTTTGGAAGCTGCTGAGCTTTCAACAATGCTTGAAGAAAAATGGGGCGTTTCTGCTGCTGCACCTGTAGCTGCTGCAGCAGCTGCTGCACCTGCTGAAGCTGCTGCTGAAAAAGACGAATTTGATGTAATGCTTATGGAAGCTGGCGCATCAAAAATTAACGTCATTAAAGAAGTACGCGGCATCACTGGCCTTGGCTTGAAAGAAGCTAAAGACCTTGTTGAAGGCGCACCAAAAGCAGTTAAAGAAGGCTGTGCAAAAGCAGAAGCTGAAGAAATTCAGAAGAAGCTTGAAGAAGCAGGTGCTAAAGTCGAGCTTAAGTAATACAGGCTGCTTGTTCTGGAAAAGTTGTTCGACTTTTCTGACAAAAACAAGCAGTAATAAGAAAACCGGCTCCGGATTCGTCCGGAGCATTCTGTGCAACTAGACCGGCAGCATGGGTCTTGTGCATTCCAGAGTAAAATGAGTAGGGCTTTAAAGAGCTGTTTGCCCGCAGTTCAAGACGTAATGACAGTCTTACGTTAGACACGTGTCTTGAGAACCGAGTGCCGCATGCTTTGCAGAGCACGCATAGGTTTTCTGGAGACAGGTCTAGCGAAATGCTGCTGCACAACATACGAAGGTGTCACAATGGCTCAAAACCATGTTTTTAATGGTCGCAAACGCGTAAGAAAATTTTACGGTAACATTGCAGAAGTGGCGGAAATGCCAAATCTGAATGAGGTTCAAAAGCAATCTTATGATGCTTTCCTTATGGTTGATGAACCAGAAGGCGGACGTGGAGATGAAGGTCTTCAGTCGGTTTTTAATTCGGTTTTCCCAATTACTGATTTTTCTGGCGCTTCAATGCTTGAATTCGTTCGTTACGAATTCGACGCTCCTAAATACGATGTGGAAGAATGTCGCCAACGTGACATGACATATTCTGCGCCACTTAAAGTTACACTTCGCTTGATCGTATTTGATATCGACGAAGATACAGGTGCAAAGTCAGTAAAAGACATCAAAGAACAAGACGTCTACATGGGCGATATGCCTTTGATGACGGGTAATGGTACTTTCGTCGTGAATGGTACTGAGCGCGTAATCGTTTCTCAGATGCACCGTTCACCGGGCGTGTTCTTTGATCATGATAAAGGTAAATCACACTCATCAGGCAAGCTTTTGTTTGCTGCGCGTGTTATTCCTTATCGTGGTTCATGGTTAGACGTTGAGTTTGATTCAAAAGACATTGTGTTCTCACGCATTGACCGTCGTCGTAAATTACCAGCAACAACATTGCTTATGGCGCTTGGCCTAACACCAGAAGAAATTCTTGAGACATTCTATACATTCTCAAAAGTTACTCGCGATGGTGAAGGCTGGAAAATTCCTTTCGATGGCGAAAGCATGAAGGGTAGTAAAGCTGAAGCAGATCTGATTGATGCAGACAGCGGCGAAGTTGTTCTTGAAATTGGCAAAAAAATGACTGCTCGTACCATCAAGCAGTTAGCAGAGAAGGGCGTTAAAAATCTTCGCATCACCAATGAGCAGCTTTATGGCAGGTTTGTTGCTGAAGATATCGTCAATATGAAAACTGGCGAAATCTATATGGAAGCTGGTGATGAGATCGATGAAAAAGTCATCGAAATGCTTGACGAAAACAAAATCAAATCAGTTCAAGTTCTAAACATCGATTACGTTAATATCGGTGCTTACATCCGCAACACGCTTGCAGCAGATAAAAATGACAGCAAGCAAGACGCGCTGTTTGATATCTACCGCGTAATGCGCCCAGGTGAGCCGCCGACAATGGAAACTGCGGAAGCAATGTTTAACTCTTTGTTCTTTGATTCAGAGCGTTATGATCTTTCTGCTGTTGGTCGTGTGAAAATGAACATCCGCCTAAACCAAGAAGTTGAAGATACAGTTCGTGTTCTTCGTAAAGATGACATCCTTAAAGTTGTAAAAACACTTGTGGATCTTCGTGACGGCAAGGGCGATATTGATGATATCGATAACCTTGGTAACCGTCGTGTTCGTTCTGTTGGTGAATTGATGGAAAACCAATACCGCATTGGTTTACTTCGCATGGAGCGCGCTATTAAAGAGCGTATGTCTTCAATCGAAGTTGATACAGTTATGCCGCAAGATCTGATTAATGCGAAGCCAGCAGCAGCTGCGGTTCGTGAATTCTTCGGTTCTTCACAATTGTCACAATTTATGGACCAAACAAACCCGCTTTCAGAGATTACGCACAAGCGTCGTCTTTCTGCGCTTGGGCCTGGCGGTCTTACGCGTGAACGCGCAGGCTTTGAAGTTCGTGACGTGCACCCAACGCACTACGGTCGTATCTGTCCAATTGAGACACCAGAAGGGCCAAATATTGGTCTAATTAACTCATTGGCAACTTTTGCCCGCGTCAACAAGTATGGCTTCATCGAAAGCCCGTACCGTAAAGTGGCTAAAGGTAAAGTCACTGACGAAGTGATCTATCTTTCTGCAATGGAAGAAGCACGCTACAATGTTGGTCAGGCTAATGCTGAATTGGACGTTAAAAACCAATTCGTAAATGAGTTTGTAACTTGCCGTGTTGCAGGTGAAGTAACAATGGTTCCTAGTGAAAACGTGGAACTGATGGATGTATCACCAAAACAGCTCGTATCGGTTGCTTCTTCACTTATTCCATTCCTAGAAAACGATGATGCGAACCGTGCATTGATGGGCTCAAACATGATGCGTCAGGCTGTGCCTCTCGTACGTGCTGAAGCACCTTTCGTTGGTACAGGTATGGAAGCTGTTGTGGCGCGCGATAGTGGTGCTGCGATTGCAGCAAAACGCCCGGGCGTTGTTGATCAGGTTGATGCAACACGTATCGTTATTCGTGCAACAGAAGAAACAGATGCTTCAAAATCAGGCGTCGATATCTATCGTTTGATGAAGTATCAACGTTCAAACCAATCTACTTGTATTAACCAACGCCCACTTGTGACCGTTGGTGATCGTATTTCAGCAGGCGACATCATCGCAGATGGTCCTTCAACTGATTTAGGTGACTTGGCTCTTGGTCGTAACGTGCTTGTAGCGTTTATGCCTTGGAATGGTTACAACTACGAAGACTCCATTCTTCTTTCAGAGCGCATCGTGCGTGATGACATCTTCACTTCAATTCACATTGAAGAGTATGAAGTCATGGCTCGTGATACAAAGCTTGGTCCAGAAGAAATCACACGTGATATTCCAAACGTTTCAGAAGAAGCACTAAAGAACCTCGATGAAGCTGGTATTACATATATCGGTGCTGAAGTAGGTCCTGGTGATATTCTAGTTGGTAAAATCACACCAAAAGGCGAAAGCCCGATGACACCGGAAGAAAAACTTCTTCGTGCCATCTTTGGTGAAAAAGCATCAGACGTTCGTGATACTTCATTGCGTATGTCACCAGGTGCTTTTGGTACAGTTGTTGAGGTTCGCGTCTTTAACCGTCACGGTATTGAAAAAGACGAACGTGCGATGTCAATCGAACGTGAAGAAATCGAAACTCTTGCAAAAGACCGCGATGACGAACAAGCAATTCTTGATCGTAACGTCTACAGCCGTTTAACAGACATGATAAAAGGCAAAGAAGGCGCAGCAGGTCCTAAAGGCTTCAAGACGGGTACTAAAATCACACCAGAAGTGATGGAAGAATATCCTCGCTCACAGTGGTGGATGTTTGCAGTAACTGACGACAAGCTTCAAACTAGACTTGAGCAACTCCAAGGCCAGTACGATGAGAGCAAAGATCTTCTAGAGCAACGCTTTATGGATAAGGTTGAAAAGCTTCAACGTGGTGATGAGTTGATGCCTGGCGTTATGAAGATGGTTAAAGTCTTTGTAGCTGTTAAGCGTAAGCTTCAGTCTGGTGATAAGATGGCTGGTCGTCACGGCAACAAAGGTGTGGTTTCTCGCATCATGCCAGTTGAAGACATGCCATTCCTTGAAGATGGAACACACGCTGATATCGTGTTGAACCCTCTTGGTGTGCCATCACGTATGAACGTAGGTCAGATCCTTGAAACACACCTAGGCTGGGCATGTGCTGGCATGGGTCGTAAAATCGGTGATCTAATCGACGTATATAAAGAAAACGGTGATATCAAACCGCTTCGCAACGAACTTGAAGAAGTTTACGGCGATAACGAGCGTAATGAGCCTGTTAAAAACTACGACGATGAATCAATCGTTCGTCTTGCAAGTCAAGTAAGGCGTGGTGTTTCTATTGCAACGCCAGTTTTTGATGGTGCGCATGAACCTGATATCGTTGATATGCTTGAACAAGCTGGTATGCACAGTTCAGGACAGTCTGTTGTTTATGATGGACGTACAGGCGAACAGTTCGACCGTATGGTGACTATGGGCTATATCTACATGCTCAAACTTCACCACCTTGTGGATGATAAAATCCACGCGCGTTCAATCGGTCCATACTCCCTTGTTACCCAGCAGCCGCTTGGTGGTAAGGCACAGTTTGGTGGTCAGCGCTTTGGTGAGATGGAGGTTTGGGCACTTGAAGCTTATGGTGCTGCTTACACTCTACAGGAAATGCTTACTGTTAAGTCAGATGACGTTGCTGGTCGTACCAAAGTGTATGAAGCGATCGTTCGTGGTGATGATACGTTTGAAGCTGGTATTCCAGAGAGTTTCAACGTTCTAATCAAAGAGATGCGTTCTCTTGGTTTGAGTGTTGAGCTTGAGAATACAAAAGTTCCAAACGCTGAACCTGAAGACGATGGCGACGAGCTTCTTCCAGATGAGAGCGAAACAGCAGCAGAAGCTGCGGAATAAAGAACAATAAGGAGGCGAGGGAACCCTTCGCCTCCAGTTCGATTGCGTTAATCACGCAAAATTTGAAATTCTGGTTTTGGTAAAGTGCACAAGTCCAAAACCGCAACGAGCATAAAGCTCAAAAAGGAAATGAAGTACCATGAATCAAGAAGTCATGAATCTCTTCAACAGTCCGGCAGCATCACAGAACTTCGATAGCATTCGAATTTCTATCGCAGCACCGGAGAAAATTTTATCTTGGTCATTTGGCGAAATTAAAAAGCCAGAAACCATCAATTACCGTACTTTCAAGCCAGAACGTGATGGCTTGTTCTGTGCGCGTATCTTTGGCCCAGTAAAAGACTACGAATGTCTCTGCGGCAAATATAAGCGTATGAAATATAAAGGCATTATCTGTGAAAAATGTGGTGTTGAAGTAACACTATCTCGCGTACGTCGTGAGCGCATGGGTCACATTGAGCTTGCTGCACCTGTTGCACACATTTGGTTCTTGAAGTCACTACCATCGCGTATTGGCCTTCTATTGAACATGACATTGAAGGATCTTGAACGCGTTCTTTACTTCGAAAACTTCGTAGTAACGGAACCTGGTCTTACACCAATGAGCGAGTATCAGCTTCTTTCAGAAGAAGAATATATGGATGCAATCGATGAGTACGGTGAAGATACATTTACCGCTATGATTGGTGCTGAGGCCATTTACGAAATTCTAGCTTCTATGGATCTAGAAAAAGTAGCTGGCGAGGTTCGTACAGACCTTGCAGAAACATCTTCTGAGTTGAAATCTGTTAAACTTGCTAAGCGCTTGAAAGTGGTTGAAGCATTCATCGAGTCAGGCAATCGCCCTGAGTGGATGATTATGAAAATCATTCCGGTTATTCCACCGGATCTTCGTCCGCTTGTTCCACTAGATGGTGGTCGTTTCGCGACTTCAGATTTGAACGATCTTTACCGCCGTGTGATTAACCGTAACAATCGTCTTCGTCGTTTGATGGAATTACGTGCACCAGACATCATCATTCGTAACGAAAAACGTATGTTGCAAGAATCTGTTGATGCATTGTTTGATAACGGTCGTCGTGGCCGTACAATCACTGGCGCTAACAAACGCCCACTGAAATCACTTTCAGACATGCTTAAAGGTAAGCAAGGTCGTTTCCGTCAGAACTTGTTGGGTAAACGCGTTGACTATTCAGGTCGTTCAGTAATTGTTACTGGTCCAGAATTGTTCCTTCACCAATGTGGTCTGCCAAAGAAAATGGCTCTAGAGCTATTCAAGCCGATCATCTATGCGCGTCTTGATGCAAAAGGCTACTCTTCAACTGTTAAACAGGCGAAGAAACTGGTTGAAAAAGAAAAGCCAGAAGTTTGGGATATTCTTGATGAAGTAATTCGTGAACACCCAGTTCTACTAAACCGTGCACCGACACTTCACCGTCTTGGTATTCAAGCGTTTGAACCTGTACTAATCGAAGGTAAGGCTATTCAGCTTCACCCATTGGTTTGTTCAGCTTTTAACGCTGACTTCGATGGTGACCAAATGGCGGTACACGTACCACTATCATTGGAAGCACAGCTTGAAGCACGTGTGTTGATGATGTCTACAAACAACATTCTTCACCCTGCAAATGGTCAGCCTATTATCGTTCCTTCACAGGATATGGTTCTAGGACTTTATTACCTTTCAATCGTCAATGAAAACGAGCCAGGCGAAGGCATGATCTTCTCTGATATGAGTGAATTGCAACATGCGCTTGATACAGATGTAATTACGCTTCACGCGAAATTCGTGGCCGTTTCAAGACTGTCGATGAAGAAGGTAATCCTGTAAGCAAAATTTACGAAACAACACCTGGTCGTATGATCTTGGGTGAACTTCTACCGCGCAACGGTAAAGTTCAGTTTGAAATCGTAAACACAGAGATGACTAAGAAAAACATCTCTAAAATGATTGACCATGTGTATCGTCACTCAGGTCAAAAAGACACGGTTATCTTCTGTGATCGTATCATGCAGCTTGGTTTCAAACACGCATGTAACGCGGGTATTTCTTTTGGTAAAGATGACATGGTTATTCCTGAAACAAAGGCAGGTATGGTTGAAGAAACACAAACGCTTACCAAAGAGTATGAGCAACAGTACAACGACGGTCTGATCACTCAGGGCGAGAAGTACAACAAAGTTGTTGATGCTTGGGCGAAATGTGGTGACAAAGTTGCGGACGAAATGATGGACCGTATTAAAGCGGTACACGTTGATGATGTAACAAAACGTCAGCTTCCAATGAACTCGATCTACATGATGTCTCACTCAGGTGCTCGTGGTTCTCCAACGCAGATGAAACAACTTGCTGGTATGCGTGGTCTTATGGCTAAGCCATCAGGTGAGATTATTGAAAGCCCGATTATCTCAAACTTTAAAGAAGGTTTGACGGTTCTTGAGTACTTCAACTCCACCCACGGTGCACGTAAAGGTCTTGCTGATACTGCTTTGAAGACTGCGAACTCTGGTTACCTGACACGTCGTCTAGTTGATGTTGCGCAAGATTGCATTATCACACACGAAGACTGTGGTACGGACGAAGGTTTGACAATGCAAGCTGTTGTAGATGCAGGGCAGGTTGTTGCTTCTCTGGGGCTTCGTATCTTGGGTCGTACAGCTGCTGAAGACATTCTTCATCCTGAAACAGGTGAGGTTATCATTCCTAAGAACCATCTTATGGATGAAGCTGACGTTGATAAGGTTAAAGCAGCTGAAGTTAAAACAGTGCTTATTCGCTCTGCTCTTACTTGTGAAAGCCAAAATGGTATCTGTGGCGCATGTTACGGACGTGACCTTGCACGCGGTACTACGGTTAACATGGGTGAAGCAGTTGGTGTTATCGCTGCTCAGTCAATCGGTGAGCCTGGTACACAGCTTACAATGCGTACGTTCCACATTGGTGGTACTGCACAGGTTGTCGACAGCTCATACCTTGAAGCATCTTATGAGGGTACAATTCGTATTCGTAATTCAAACATCTCAAAAGACAGTGAAGGCCGTAACATCGTTATGGGTCGTAGCGTTGCTGTTGTTATTGAAGATGAAAAGGGCGTTGAACGCGCTTCTCATCGTGTTAATTACGGTGCAAGAATGCTTGTTGCAGAAGGCGATGCGATCAAACAAAGCCAACGTATGGCTGAGTGGGATCCTTACACACGCCCAATGATGACAGAAGTTGATGGTACTGTTGAGTTTGAAGATGTTGTTGACGGTCTTTCTGTTCAGGAAAATGCCGATGAAGCAACAGGTATCACAAAACGTGTTGTTGTTGACTGGCGTGCTAACCCACGTGGTGCAGACTTGAAACCTGCAATCGTCATCAAAGACAAAAATGGTGAAATCGTTAAACTCAAACGTGGCGGTGATGCTCGTATTCTTCTTTCAGTTGATGCGATCCTATCCGTTGAGCCTGGCGCAAAAGTTAAAGGCGGCGATGTGATGGCTCGTATTCCAACAGAGAGTGCGAAAACAAAAGACATCACGGGTGGTCTACCACGCGTTGCTGAACTCTTCGAAGCACGTCGTCCAAAAGACCATGCTGTTATCGCAACCATTGACGGTACAATCCGTTATGGCCGTGATTACAAGAACAAGCGTCGCATCTCGATTGAGCCGGAAGATTCAACTTTGGAGCCAGCGGAATACCTAATTCCAAAAGGCAAGCCGTTCTATCTACAGGATGGTGATCCAATCGAGAAGGGGGATTACATTCTTGATGGTAACCCTGCACCGCATGACATTCTTGCAATTAAAGGCGTGGAAGCTCTGGCTTCATACCTCGTCAATGAAATTCAGGATGTTTACCGTCTACAGGGCGTGATTATCAATGATAAGCATATCGAGGTGATTGTTCGCCAGATGCTACAAAAAGTTGAAATCACTGATCCAGGTGACACAGGTCTTCTAGAAGCGGAACAAATGGATCGCATCGAGATGGATATTCTCAATGAGCGTATGATTGAAGAAGGTAAGAAGCCTGCATTTGGTAACCCGGTTCTTCTGGGTATCACGAAAGCAAGCTTGCAGACCCGATCATTCATCTCTGCTGCTTCTTTCCAGGAAACAACAAGAGTTCTTACAGAAGCTTCAGTTGCCGGTAAGTCCGACACACTTGAAGGTCTAAAAGAAAACGTTATCGTTGGTCGCTTGATCCCAGCTGGTACAGGTAGGGTTATGTCAAACATCCGTAAGCTTGCAAATTCACGCGATGATATGATCATCGATACAAAACGTGAAATGGCTGCAAGTGATGCGCTACTGGCTGACATGAGCGATGAAGGTGAACCTGCAGAATAAGCACTTCACAATAATTTACGAATGAAAAAGGCTGCCCTCGGGTAGCCTTTTTCTTTTTAAAATCTGTACTTTAATAGTTTATTTTAGTTACTTTTAGTAAATCATTTTCCTCTAACTATTTAATTAGAAGGAGGATTTCATGAAAAACGTAATATTATCAAACATGAAACACCTCTTTGATGTTTTAGATCCATATGATAATTTAGACCCTACGTCCGAAATGGCAGGCAGACTTCGTGCTGCACAAATGGCATCTATTTTTAAAACTGCACCTTTTATGATGGTTGCAAAATTACTTTGCGCAACGCTTATCTTTTTTCATTTTACAAAGAGCCTTCAGGTTGGTTTCTTCCCTATTGGACAATAACTTTATATCTACTGGCAGCAGTTGGGCTAAATCAGTCTTATCAAAATAGAAATCGCGGACCCGTGCTAAGTGCGTCTTTAAGAGCGCCTAAACAAGCTATCAAAGCAGCGTTCATATCTGGTGTTTTATGGGCAATAATGCCAGTGCTATTATACCCAAACATACCAGAGGGTAAGCAGGGCATAATCATTGCAGTGATGAGCGGTATGATGGGTGGCGGAGTATTGTCACTATATGCAGTCCCCTTGTCGATGGTCGTATGGTTGTCCTTTTTAACCATTGGAAGCGTGATGGGTCTACTATTGTCTCCATCATTCGCCAGCTTCATTTTACTAGGCATGCTTGTTATTTACGCTGTTTCAATACTGAGAGCTGGGTATTCAATAGCAAAAACCTTCACTGCAAATGTCCTAACTGGATTTGAACTCAGTAATCAATCAGAGACAATTGACTTGCTGTTAAAGGATTTTTCAGAAAATGCCAGTGACTGGCTTTGGGAAATGGATACAACAGGCCAAATAACGAGAGGGCATTATGGTTTCTCAAGCTCTCTGAAAACTACATTTCAATCAATCTCTCCCAGTGATTACCAAAGAAAACTGTCAAGTGAGAAAAATCAATTACTCAATATGCGTTCACTAGAAGGGCTGCGAAAAAACTACATTGAGTATAAAAATTTTAGAGATATAGTCATTTCTTCTTCAGGCGAAGAGGGAAGTCGATGGGTAAGTATGGCAGGCAAACCGCTCTATAACCAAAAGAATGAATTCTTAGGTTTTAGAGGTGTAGCGTCTGATATTACGGAAAAAAACATACAGAAGAGCGCACTGCTTATCTCGCACACAATGACGCTTTAACTGGTCTTGTAAACAGAGCTAACTTTACAATAGCTTTGGATGATTTATTAAATAGCCATGAAGAGAATAATCAATGGTCAATTTTTTATTTAGACCTTGATGGCTTTAAAGCCGTAAATGATACACATGGCCACGCAATGGGTGACAAGTTACTTGGTGAAGTTGCAAAATCTTTAAAACGGGTTGTTGATGACCGTGATATTGTTGCTCGTTTAGGTGGTGATGAATTTGCAATACTGTGTAAGTCTGCTGGTACAGTGCAGTCTGTTTCTAATCTTGCAGAAGTTATATTAGAAGCTATCTCAAAGCCATGTAGAATTGATGGTGTTTTGCTTGATATTGGCATATCAATTGGCATAACGCTTCGAAATCGTGATGGGAGCGATGCTCATAGCTTACTCCATAATGCAGACTTGGCATTGTATAGAGCAAAAGCTGAAGGTAGGGGCACTTATCGACTGTATGAACATCATATAGATGAAATCGTAAAAGAGCGCCGAAATCTGGAAGTTGATCTTAAAAACGCACTTAAAAATGGTGAGCTTTCATTATCTTACCAGCCATTAGTTGCTGCTAGGGAAACAAAAACAGTTAGCTTTGAGGCGTTAGTGCGCTGGACACATCCAGATCGCGGTCCAGTTCCTCCATCAGATTTTATCCCAATTGCTGAATCAATGGGAATAATCGTAGAAATTGGCGATTGGGTGTTACATCAAGCTTGCTTGGAAGCTGTAACATGGCCAGAACATCTCACTGTAGCTGTCAATTTATCACCACAACAATTCCAATCTAATAATATTATCAATACAGTTGTTGATGCACTAAGTAAGTCAGGGCTAGCTCCCAACAGGCTAGAACTTGAGATTGCCGAAGGTCTTTTTATGGAAAATACGGAAGAGGTAATGTTCTCTCTTCGCGAGCTTAAGGGAATGGGAGTTTCTATATCATTAGATGATTTTGGAACTGGTTATTCAAGTCTCTCATATCTCTTAAAGTTTCCATTTGATAAACTAAAATTGACCGCTCATTTATACTTTCATTAGACACAGACCCAAATGCAAAGAATGTACTTGAAGCAATCACAAGACTTGCTTCTGTAATGAACCTTACAGTTACAGCAGAAGGTATTGAAACGCTTGATCAAGTGCGTGTTCTTCTAAAAATGCATTGTACGCATTTCCAAGGGTTTTTGTTTGGACAGCCTTTGCCGAAAGAGGAATTAGCTGCTTACCTATTAAGAGAGTTCAATTCAGACATTAGTGAGAGTGAATCGCTCCCTCCAATAATTAGAGCGTCATAGAGACGATTCTTAAGATTATAGTCACAAATGAGTAATATTAGGCACTGGAGCCTTCTTAAGTTACATATTAGCCAGAGTTGATGGGGGGGGTATTGGTGAACTGTGTCATATTGAATCAATTTTATCACTGATTAACGCAAATGCCTGTTTTGACTCCAAAATTTAGCTTCTGCGCATAAAAAGGGGTTGACGCATATGGGAGTTAGGCCTATTATTTCCACAGCAGATCGATGTGAGTCGCATTCGATTTGGTGCGTCTCGTACCAAACTACAGACTCAAACAAGGTTTGGACATAGATTTTATAGTTGTAAGTGCATGACTGTTTACAGTCCTCTGCCGATTTTAAGGTTCTCCGCCAAGCTAGTCTTGGAACGGTCGAATCTTTTTTGCATGGGAAATACCTCGGCGGTCTCGCACGGTGTTTCTGAACGTAACATGTTTGGCGAAAAGGGAGTGACCCTCAGTCGTCAAAAAAAATGAAAAGGTCCAGATTGTATGCCTACAATCAACCAGCTGGTTCGAAATCCACGTAAGCCTAAAGTAAAGGCTTCTAAAGTTCCTGCTATGGAGGCTTGTCCTCAAAAGCGTGGCGTATGTACGCGTGTTTATACAACAACCCCAAAGAAGCCGAACTCAGCGCTACGTAAAGTTGCGAAGATTCGTCTAACTAATGGCTTTGAAGTTATTGGTTATATTCCAGGTGAGGGGCACAATCTTCAGGAGCACTCAGTAGTAATGATCCGCGGCGGCCGCGTGAAAGATTTGCCTGGTGTTCGTTATCACATCATTCGCGGTGTTCTTGATACGCAAGGCGTTAAAGACCGCAAGCAGCGTCGTTCGAAATACGGCGCTAAGCGTCCTAAGTAAGGGTAGTAGAATATGTCTCGTCGTCACCGCGCAGAAAAACGTGAAGTCAACCCGGATCCAAAATTTGGAGATGTGGTTCTTTCGAAGTTTATGAATTCCATCATGCTTGATGGTAAAAAATCAGTTGCAGAGCGTATCGTATATGGTGCGCTTGATGAAGTTGAGGAAAAGGCTAAGGTTGATCCTATTGAAGCTTTTCACACTGCTCTAGAAAATGTTGCTCCATCTGTTGAGGTTCGTTCACGCCGTGTTGGTGGTGCTACGTACCAGGTTCCTGTTGAGGTTCGCGCAGAGCGTCGTCAAGCTCTGGCAATCCGTTGGGTTGTCGCAGCAGCTCGTAAGCGTAACGAAACAACGATGATTGGCCGTCTTTCAGGTGAGATTCTGGATGCGTCAAACAATCGTGGTTCAGCAGTTAAAAAACGTGAAGATACACACAAAATGGCAGACGCAAACAAAGCGTTCTCTCATTATCGTTGGTAAATAATAAAAGGTAGTTTTGAGTAAGGTTGCAGTTCCCCAAGACACTGCAAAGCTTTCCAAAAACAAAGGTTAAGGCAAAATGGCCCGCGAATTTGAAATTAAAGATTATCGTAACTTTGGCATCATGGCTCATATCGATGCAGGTAAGACTACGACTACAGAGCGTATTCTGTATTATACAGGTAAAAGCCACAAAATTGGTGAAGTACACGATGGTGCTGCAACAATGGACTGGATGGAGCAGGAGCAGGAGCGCGGTATAACAATTACTTCAGCTGCTACGACTACTTTCTGGGAAGGCCGTGATGGTATAAATAAGCGTTTCAATATTATTGATACGCCTGGTCACGTGGATTTCACAATTGAAGTTGAGCGTTCTTTACGTGTACTTGATGGTGCTATTGCTCTTCTTGATGCTAATGCTGGTGTTGAGCCGCAAACAGAAACTGTTTGGCGTCAAGCTGATAAGTATTCAGTTCCGCGTATGATTTTTGTTAACAAAATGGACAAAATTGGCGCTGACTTCTATCGTTCAGTTGAGATGATTAAAGAACGTCTAGGTGGTAAGCCACTTGTTCTTCAGATACCAATTGGTGCAGAAAGCGAATTTGCTGGTCTTGTTGACCTTATTACTATGAAGGCGTTGGTTTGGAATGGTGAAGAGCTAGGTGCTACTTGGGATGTTACTGATATTCCTGAAGATCTAGTTGAAATAGCTAACAAATTCCGTGAAGAAATGATCGAAACAGCTGTTGAAAACGACGAAGCTGCTATGGAAGATTATCTTGAAGGTAATGAGCCTTCAGAAGATAAGCTTCGTGAGCTTATTCGTATCGGCACAATTTCTGCTGAATACTTCCCGGTATTCTGTGGTTCTGCTTTCAAAAACAAAGGTGTTCAACCGCTTCTTGATGCTGTTGTAGACTTCCTTCCTTCACCGCTTGATATTCCGCCAATCAAAGGCATTGATGTTAAGACTGAAGATGAAGTTGTTCGTCTGCCGTCAGATGAAGAGCCTCTTGGTCTTCTTGCATTTAAGGTTATGAATGACCCATTCGTTGGTACTTTGACATTCTGTCGCATTTATTCTGGGAAAATCGAATCTGGTTCTTCTGTGATGAATACAGTAAAGAACAAACGTGAAAAAGTCGGGCGTATGTTGCTTATGCACTCAAACGACCGTGAAGATATCAAAGAAGCATTTGCTGGTGATATTGTTGCGATTGCAGGTCTTAAAGAAACTACAACAGGGGATACATTATCTGATCCACTAAAGCCTGTTATTCTTGAGCGTATGGAATTCCCTGAGCCGGTTATTCAGATTGCGATTGAACCAAAAACAAAAGGCGACCAAGAGAAAATGGGTCTTGCCCTTAATCGCTTGGCTGCTGAAGATCCTTCATTCCGTGTTAAGTCTGATGAAGAATCTGGGCAAACAATCATTGCGGGTATGGGTGAATTACACCTCGACATTCTTGTTGACCGCATGAGACGTGAATTTAATGTTGAAGCTAATGTAGGCGAGCCGCAAGTTGCTTTCCGCGAAACAATTACAACAACATACGAAGCAGATTACACACACAAGAAACAGTCTGGTGGTTCTGGTCAGTTCGCTCGTGTTAAAATCTTGTTCGAGCCAAATCCAGAGTCGGAAGAGTTCGAATTCGATAGTAAAATCGTTGGTGGTAACGTTCCTAAGGAATATATCCCGGGCGTTAAAAAAGGTATCGAAAGCGTTATGTCTTCTGGTCCTTTGGCTGGCTTCCCAATGTTGGGTGTTAAAGCAACGCTTCTAGATGGTGCTTACCACGATGTTGACTCTAGTGTTCTTGCTTTCGAAATTGCTGCACGTGCATGTTTCCGTGAAAACAAAAACCAGCTTGGTGCTCAAATGCTTGAGCCTATCATGGCGGTTGAAGTTGTTACTCCAGAAGAATATTTGGGTGACGTAATCGGTAACTTAAACTCACGTCGTGGCATGGTCCAAGGTCAGGAGGTTCGTGGTATTGCAACAGTTGTAAATGCTCACGTTCCACTGATGAACATGTTTAAATACGTCGATAACTTGCGTTCAATGTCTCAGGGCCGTGCCCAGTATTCAATGCAGTTTGATCATTATGCTCCTTTACCTTCTGCGGTCTCAAAAGAGATCCAAGAGAAGTTTGCGGGCTAACAATACTAATTTTAAATAACCTGATGTGTGGAGAGAGTTCCACACCAACGGATGGAGAAGCCAAATGGCAAAAGAAAAGTTTGAACGTAATAAGCCGCATTGTAACATCGGTACGATTGGTCACGTTGACCACGGTAAGACAACGTTGACAGCAGCGATCACTAAATATTTTGGTGATTTTAAAGCTTACGACCAGATTGATGGTGCACCTGAAGAGCGTGCGCGTGGTATCACGATTTCTACAGCTCACGTTGAGTATGAGACAGAAAACCGTCACTACGCCCACGTTGATTGCCCAGGTCACGCTGACTATGTAAAGAACATGATTACGGGTGCTGCTCAAATGGATGGCGCTATTCTTGTGTGTTCAGCAGCAGATGGTCCTATGCCACAGACACGTGAGCACATCTTGCTTGCTCGTCAGGTTGGTGTTCCAGCGATCGTTGTATTCCTAAACAAAGTTGACCAAGTTGACGACGAAGAGCTTCTAGAGCTTGTTGACATGGAAGTGCGTGAGCTTCTTTCTTCTTACGATTTCCCTGGTGATGACATTTCAATCATTAAGGGTTCTGCTCTTGATGCGATTAACAATGATGGTACTGACATTGGCGAAAACGCTATTCGTGAGCTTATGGCAGCTGTTGATGCAAGCATTCCTCAGCCAGAGCGTCCAGTTGATCAGCCGTTCCTACTGCCGATTGAGGATGTATTCTCAATTTCAGGTCGTGGTACTGTTGTAACGGGCCGTGTTGAACGTGGTATTGTTAATGTTGGCGACGAAATTGAAATCGTTGGCGTTAAAGACACACAAAAAACAACTTGTACGGGCGTTGAAATGTTCCGCAAGCTTCTAGACTCAGGTCAAGCTGGCGATAACATCGGTGCACTGATCCGTGGTATTGACCGCGAGCAGGTTGAACGTGGTCAGGTTCTTTGTAAGCCTGGTTCAGTTAAGCCGCACACGAAGTTTACAGCAGAAGCATACATTCTAACAAAAGATGAAGGTGGTCGTCATACACCATTCTTCACGAACTATCGTCCACAGTTCTACTTCCGTACAACGGATGTAACTGGCATCTGTGAGCTACCAGCTGGTACTGAAATGGTTATGCCTGGCGATAATGTTGAAATGGAAGTTTCTCTAATCGTGCCAATCGCGATGGAAGAGCGTCTACGCTTCGCTATCCGTGAAGGCGGCCGTACTGTCGGCGCCGGTATCGTTGCAACTATTATTGAGTAATTTGAATTTTCGGGTGAGGGCATTGCTTCTCACCCGTGTTCTTAAAGGAAAATACTTATGAACGGCCAAAATATCCGCATTCGCCTAAAAGCGTTTGACCATCGTATTCTAGATTCTTCGACAAAAGAGATTGTCTCTACAGCGAAGCGTACAGGTGCGCAGGTGAAAGGACCGGTACCTCTTCCGACTCGCATCGAAAAGTATACCGTTAACCGTTCACCACACGTTAACAAGAAAAGCCGTGAGCAGTTTGAAATGCGTACGCACAAACGTCTCTTGGACATTGTTGATCCGACACCACAAACAGTAGACGCGCTTATGAAGCTTGATCTATCTGCGGGTGTTGAAGTCGAAATTAAACTTTAAGGCTGATTTGCCCCTGATTTAATTATTACGGGCAGTTAGTTAGAAATTAGTAGCGGGAACTCTGGGCATTGCCTACTTCCCATAAAGGAACAGAACAAATGCGTTCAGGTTTGATAGCACAAAAGCTGGGTATGACCCGCGTCTATAATGACGCTGGTGTGCAGATCCCTGTTACGGTGCTGAAGGTTGATAGCCTTCAGGTCGTGTCCCAGCGAACAGAAGAAAAGAACGGCTATACAGCTGTCCAGCTTGGTGCTGGGCTTGCTAAAGTCAAAAACACAACGAAGCCAATGCGTGGTCACTTTGCAGTTGCAAAGGTTGAGCCTAAGCGTAAATTGGCTGAGTTCCGCGTATCAGCTGATAATATGCTAGATGTTGGTGTAGAGCTTTCCGCAGAACATTTTGTAGAAGGTCAAAAAGTTGATGTGACTGGTACTTCAATCGGTAAAGGTTTTGCCGGTGCTATGAAGCGTCACAACTTTGGCGGTCTACGCGCATCACACGGTGTATCAGTCTCTCACCGTTCACACGGTTCAACTGGTCAGTGTCAGGACCCGGGTAAAGTTTTCAAGGGTAAAAAAATGGCTGGTCATATGGGTTCAACTCGTATCACTACTCAAAACCTTGAAGTTGTCCGTACAGACGCTGAACGTGGTCTAGTTCTAGTTAAAGGTGCTGTCCCTGGTTCAAAAGGCGCTTGGATCCTTATCAAAGACGCAATGAAAATTGCCCGTCCTGATAATGCTCCACTTCCTGCTGGTCTTAAAGGTGCTGCATCAGCTGCTGAAGCTGCTCCTGCAGAAGTAACTGAGGGAGCTGAATAATGGATATCAGTGTAACAACTCTTGAAGGTAAGGCTTCCGGCAAAGTATCAGTATCTGATGCTGTGTTTGGTCTAGAGCCACGCCAAGACATTCTTCACCGTATGGTGCGTTACCAATTGGCGAAACGCCGTGCCGGTACACACGATGTGAAGAATCGTTCTGAAATCAATGCAACAATGAAGAAAATGTACAAACAGAAGGGTACGGGTTCAGCTCGTCACTCAACTAAGAAAGCTCCACAGTTTCGTGGTGGTGGTCGTGCATTTGGTCCTACACCTCGTGATCATGGGTTTGACCTTCCTAAAAAGGTTCGCGCTCTAGCTCTACGTCATGCACTTTCTGCAAAACGTGCTGCTGATGGTATCGTGGTAATGAACGATCTAGCGATGAAAGAAGCTAAAACTTCAGCTCTTCGCGGTCATCTTGCTAAATTAGGTCTTGAAAACGCTCTATTCATAGGTGGCGCTGAGTTGGATAACAACTTCCGTCTAGCAGCACAAAACGTGCCGCATGTTGATGTACTGCCAATTCAAGGTATCAACGTTTATGACATTCTGCGTCGTGAGAAGCTTGTGCTTTCTAAGTCAGCAGTTGAAGCATTAGAGGAGCGTTTCAAATGAGTGAAGTAAGAAATTACGATGTGATCGTTTCTCCGGTCATCACAGAAAAATCCACTATGGCTTCTGAGTCTAATCAAGTGGTTTTCAACGTTGCTCGTAACGCAACTAAGCCTGAAATCAAAAAAGCTGTTGAAGCTTTGTTTGGTGTAAAAGTGAAAGCAGTAAATACATTGCTTCGCAAAGGTAAAGTTAAGCGCTTCCGTGGCATCAAAGGTAAACAAAACGATGTCAAAAAGGCCGTTGTGACGCTTGACGAAGGTCAATCAATCGACGTCACCACAGGGCTTTAAGGGACAGTATCATGGCACTAAAGAAATTTAATCCACGGACACCCAGCGAGCGTCAGCTGGTAATTGTAGACCGTTCAGGTCTTTGGAAGGGCAAGCCAGTCAAGACTTTGACTGAAGGCCTAACCAAATCAGGTGGTCGTAACAACACTGGTCGTATGACATCTCGTCATATTGGTGGTGGTCATAAGCGTTCATACCGTATGGTAGACTTCAAACGTCTAAAGCGTGATATGACAGCAACTGTTGAGCGTATCGAATACGATCCTAATAGAACTGCTTTCATAGCTTTAATCAAATATGATGACGGTGAACTATCATACATCATTGCGCCACAGCGTTTGGGTATTGGTGATAAGGTAATCTCTGCAGAAAGTGCAGACATTAAACCTGGTAACTGTATGCCAATGCGTTCAATTCCAGTGGGTACTATCATTCACAATGTTGAAATGAAACCAGGTAAAGGTGCACAAATTGCACGCTCAGCTGGTTCTTATGTTCAGCTAGTTGGTCGTGATGGTCCATATGCAATACTTCGTCTTAATTCAGGCGAGCAGCGTTTAATCCATGGTGAGTGTATTGCAACAATTGGTGCAGTCTCAAACCCAGATAACTCTAATACCAACAAAGGTAAGGCTGGTCGTAATCGCTGGCTTGGTCGTCGCCCTTCAGTTCGTGGTGTTGCCATGAACCCGGTCGATCACCCACATGGTGGTGGTGAAGGTCGTACTTCTGGAGGTCGCCATCCGGTGACACCTTGGGGTAAGCCTACAAAGGGTAAACGTACTCGCGCCAAGAATAAGGCATCCGATAAACTAATCATGCGCACACGTCATCAGCGCAAGAAACGATAGGGAGCCGGTATCGTGGCACGTTCTATTTGGAAAGGTCCTTTTGTCGACGGTTATTTGCTTAAGAAAGCAGATAAAGTTCGTGAAAGTGGCAGAAGTGAAGTAATCAAGACTTGGAGCAGACGTTCAACTGTCCTGCCTCAGTTCGTTGGCCTCACATTCGGTGTTTATAATGGTCAAAAACATATCCCAGTAAATATTACTGAGGACATGATTGGTCACAAGCTGGGTGAATTTTCGCCAAGCCGTAACTGTTATGGTCATGGCGCTGATAAGAAAGCGAAGAGGAAGTAATTATGAGCAAGCAAAAACGCGAACGCGTGCTCAAGGATAACGAGGCTCGCGCAGTCACTCGTACAATCCGTACTAGCCCGCAGAAACTAAATGATGTTTGTATGCTAATTCGTGGTAAAAAAGTTCAGAAAGCACTTGCTGATCTGGAGTTTAACCAACGCCGCATTTCAGACACTGTTTTGAAGACTTTGCAGTCAGCGATTGCAAATGCTGAAAACAATCATGACCTTGATGTTGATAGCCTTGTTGTTGCAGAAGCACACGTTGGCAAATCAATCACAATGAAGCGCTTTAGAGTGCGTGGTCGTGGTAAATCAACACGTATTTTGAAGCCGTTCTCACACCTCACTATTGTGGTGCGTGAAGTGGAAGAGGAGGCCGCGTAATGGGTCAGAAGATTAATCCAATTGGTTTCCGCCTCGGTATCAACCGTACATGGGACTCTCGCTGGTTCGCTACAAAAGGCGAGTATGGCAACCTTCTTCATGAAGACATCGCAATTCGCGAATATCTTGAAAAAGAGTTGGCTGCTGCTTCAATCTCTAAGGTTGTAATTGAGCGTCCACACAAGAAGTGTCGTGTAACTATTCATTCTGCACGTCCTGGTATCATTATTGGTAAAAAAGGCGCTGATATTGAAAAGCTTCGTCGTAAGCTTGGTGAGATGACTTCTTCTGAAGTTCACATCAACATCAATGAAGTGCGCAAGCCAGAGATTGATGCGACAATTGTTGCTCAATCAATTGCTCAGCAGTTGGAACGCCGTATTGCATTCCGTCGTGCTATGAAGCGTTCAGTACAATCAGCTATGCGCCTTGGTGCTCTTGGTATTCGTATCAACTGTGCAGGTCGTTTAGGTGGTGCAGAGATTGCTCGTATGGAATGGTACCGCGAAGGTCGCGTTCCGCTACAAACATTACGTGCAGACATCGATTATGGCGTTGCATCTGCAGCAACTGCTTATGGCATTTGCGGCATTAAAGTTTGGGTTTTCAAAGGCGAAATCTTTGAACATGATCCATATGCATCAGAGCGTCGTGGAAACGCAGCACAAGAGCAGGGTGGTGGTGGAAACCGTCGTCTAAACTCAAATAATAAACGGGATTAAGAACAATGTTGCAGCCAAAGCGCACAAAATTCCGCAAGCAGCACAAAGGTCGCATTAGCGGCAAAGCTAAGGGTGGTTCTACCCTAACGTTTGGTGCTTACGGTCTAAAGGCTATGGAGCCAGATCGTATCAATTCACGTCAGATTGAAGCGGCTCGCCGTGCAATCACTCGTCACATGAAACGTGCCGGTCGTGTTTGGATCCGAATTTTCCCTGATTTACCTGTATCAGCGAAACCTACTGAGGTTCGTATGGGTAAAGGTAAGGGTTCGATCGATTATTGGGCCGCCAGAGTTAAACCTGGTCGCGTAATGTTCGAGATTGATGGTGTATCTGAAGAAGTTGCTCGTGAAGCGCTTCGTCTAGGTGGCCGTAAATTATCAATTAAAACCCGCTTTATTCAGCGTATTGCCGACTAAGCGAAAAGTGATTGCACGATTGCTCCAAACAGGGTATCGCTCGCCAGTCACGATAACTAAACGAGAGAGTTTCAGCCATGAAGGCCGATGATATTCGTACAAAAACACCAGATGAGCTCATGACTGAGCTTGTGGACTTGAAGAAAGAGCAGTTTAACCTGCGTTTTCAAAGAGCAACTGGTCAATTGGAAAACACCGCACGTATGCGTCAGGTTCGCCGTGACATTGCGCGCATTCAGACAATTGCTGCTGAAAAGCAGTCAGCAGAAGCCAAGGCTTAATAGCCTTATAAAGGAAAGATTGTAGACATGCCAAAGCGCGTTTTGCAGGGCACTGTTGTCAGTGACAAGAACGACAAAACAGTCGTCGTAAAAGTTGAGCGTCGGTTTATACACCCGCTCTTCAAAAAGACTGTTCGTCGTACGAAGAATTACAAAGCCCACGATGCGGCTAATGTTAAAAAAGTTGGAGATGAAGTGTTCATTGAAGAATGCGCACCAATTTCCAAGGATAAACGTTGGACCGTAATTGAAGGTCAAGCGTAAACAGTTTGGCAGGCACTGTAAGGTTTGGGCCTTACGGATATTAATATAAAGAAGAAGGTAGCCAGTCATGATTCAGATGCAAACAAATCTCGAGGTCGCTGATAACTCAGGTGCCCGTCGTGTTATGTGCATCAAGGTACTGGGCGGTTCCAAACGGAAATACGCCTCAGTTGGTGACATTATTGTAGTTTCTGTAAAAGAAGCTATTCCACGCGGTCGCGTGAAAAAAGGTGATGTGATGAAGGCAGTCGTAGTACGTACTGCACAATCACTGCGTCGTGCTGATGGCAGCATGATTAAGTTCGATGGCAATGCCGCTGTTATCGTTGATAACAAAAGTGAGCCAGTTGGTACACGTATCTTTGGCCCTGTGCCACGGGAACTTCGTGCTAAGAAACACATGAAAATCATCTCACTCGCACCTGAAGTGCTGTAAGGGGTAGATATTATGCAAAAGCTAAAAAAAGGCGATAGCGTTATCGTTTTGACCGGTAAAGACAAAGGTCAAACTGGCGCAATCATGCAAATGATGCCAAAAGAGGGTAAAGCCCTTGTATCTGGTGTCAATATGATTAAAAGACATCAGAAGCAATCACAGGCTCAAGAGGGCGGTATTATTTCTAGAGAAGCTGCGATCCAACTTTCAAACTTGGCGCTAGCTGATCCAAAAGATGGTAAGCCAACACGTGTTGGCATTAAAGTTAAGGACGACGGCAGCAAAGTGCGTGTCGCAAAGCGTTCTGGAGAAGAAATAAATGGCTGATACGAATTACGCACCACGCCTGCGCGCACATTACACTGATGTTGTTCGCGGTAAAATGGTCGAAACTTTCGGCTATAAGAATCCAATGGAAGTTCCTAAGATCGACAAAATCGTTCTTAATATGGGTGTTGGTGAAACAACACAAGATTCCAAAAAGGCTCAAATTGCAGCTGATGACCTAACGCAAATTGCTGGTCAAAAAGCTCAAGTCACACATGCACGCAAGTCAATCGCTACCTTTAAGGTGCGTGAAGGCATGCCACTAGGCGCGAAAGTAACACTTCGTGGCCCACGCATGTATGATTTTATTGACCGTCTAGTTACAATCGCGCTGCCACGCGTTCGTGACTTTCGTGGTCTAAACCCAAAAAGCTTCGATGGCCGTGGCAACTTTGCTATGGGCATTAAAGAACACATTGTGTTTCCAGAGATCAACTACGATAAAGTAGACAAGATCTGGGGCATGGACGTAATCGTTTGTACGACTGCTAAGACGGATGACGAAGCTCGGGCTCTACTTAAAGAGTTCAACTTCCCATTCCCTGAACAGCAGTAACGGCAAGCGTGAAACAAAGGAAAAACTAAATGGCTAAAGTTAGCGCATTTACTAAAAATAAGACACGCGTAAGGAAAGCTAAAAATCAAGCTCCTAAACGCGCTGCTCTAAAAGCGATTATCATGAATCGTGAGTTACCAATTGAAGAACGCTTTAAAGCGCAATTGAAAATGAACGAACTACCACGTGATGGGTCAAAGATCCGTGTCCGTAACCGCTGTGAAGTTACTGGTCGTCCACGTGGTTATTACCGCAAACTTAAAATGTCTCGTATCGCACTTCGCGAACTTGGCAACTTCGGCAAGATCCCTGGTCTTGTCAAATCAAGCTGGTAAGGGGATAATCCATGTCAGGTATTACTGATCCACTAGGCGACATGTTGACTCGCATCCGTAACGGTTTGATGCGCAACAAGTCTAAAGTTTCAAGCCCTTCTTCAAAGCTACGTGCTAACGTATGTGAAGTTTTGAAGTCTGAGGGTTACATTCGCGACTATTCAACAGCACAATTTGACGACGGTAAGTCTGAAATTGTTATTGAATTGAAGTACTATGAAGAACAGCCAGTTATCCGTGAAATTTCACGCGTTTCTCGTCCTGGTCTTCGTGTATATTCTTCAGTCAAATCGATCCCACATGTGGCGAACGGTCTTGGCATCAACATTCTATCAACACCAAAAGGTGTTATGGCGGACCATGAAGCCCGCTCTCAGAATGTCGGTGGCGAAATCCTTTGTCGCGTATTCTAAGGGAGATTTGATAAATGTCTCGTATAGGTAAAAAACCAGTTCAAATCCCTGAAGGGGTTACTGCAACAATAGAAGGCCAAACGGTTTCTGCTAAAGGACCAAAAGGCGATCTAAGTTTTGTTGTGAGCAAAGAAGTATTAGTAAAAATGGAAGAGGGCGCTATTCAGGTTGATCCGCGTGATCAATCTAAAGGTGCACGTTCTAAGTGGGGCATGACCCGCACCATGGTTTCTAACATTCTTGAAGGTGTTAAAGACGGTTTCGAAAAGAAACTAGAGATCAACGGTGTTGGTTATCGTGCAGCAATGCAAGGTAATGACGTTCAACTGTCTCTTGGCTTCTCACACGAAGTTGTCTACAAAGTGCCAGAAGGCGTAACAGTTGCTTGTATTAAGCCAACTGAACTAAGCGTTACTGGTATCGATAAACAAAAAGTCGGTCAGGTTGCTGCAGAAATTCGTAGCTACCGTCCACCAGAGCCATATAAAGGCAAGGGTGTTAAATACGCTGACGAAACGATCTTCCGTAAGGAAGGCAAGAAGAAGTAAGGCATACGCATTATGGGAATCAAACTATCCACTGAAGCGCGCCGTGCTAATCGTGTACGTCGTCAGCTTAAAAAAGTTGCAAATGGTCGTCCACGCTTAAGCGTTTACCGCTCTTCGCAAAACATTTACGCTCAGGTTATTGATGATGTAGCAGGTCACACACTTGCATCAGCATCAACACTCGACAAGGATTTCAAAGGCAAAAAAGGTTGCGACGTTGCAGCTGCTGAAGCTATTGGGAAACTTGTTGCTGACAGAGCATCAAAAGCAGGCATCAAAGAGGTTGTGTTCGACCGTGGTGCTTACATTTATCATGGCCGTGTGAAAGCATTGGCTGAAGCTGCTCGCGAAGGCGGGTTGAGCTTCTAAAGCTTTTCATTTTTGAATTGCGAATAAAAAAAATAAAGGGCGCCATTATTAAATGGCCCCTTAAGCCCAGTTTGGTACCTGAGTATCTTAAATGTTATTCAAAGGGCCTTGCTGATTTAAGTCTAGTGCTACCGGAAAAAAATAAGGAATAGGAAAATGGCACCAAGAGAAAACTCCCGTAACCGGGATGAAAAAGATAGCGAATTTGTTGACAAACTCGTACATATCAACCGCGTTGCAAAGTTGTAAAAGGCGGCCGTCGTTTCGGTTTTGCTGCACTTGTTGTCGTGGGTGACCAAAAAGGCCGCGTTGGCTTCGGTCATGGTAAAGCTAAAGAAGTTCCAGAAGCTATTCGTAAGGCTACAGAAGCTGCTAAGCGCGATCTAATTTTCGTGCCATTGCGCTCTGGCCGTACACTTCACCATGATGTTAAAGGTCGTCACGGTGCTGGTAAAGTTCTTCTTCGTTCAGCTCCTGCTGGTACTGGTATTATTGCTGGTGGTCCAATGCGTGCAGTTTTCGAAATGCTTGGTGTTCAGGATGTTGTTGCTAAGTCGCAAGGTTCATCAAACGCATATAACATGGTTCGCGCTACGTTTGATGCTTTGAAAAACCAAATGCACCCGAAAGACATTGCTTCTCAGCGCGGTCTTAAATATTCAACTCTTCAGGAACGCCGTCGCGACCTGATTGGTTCAGAAGACTAAGGGGCACTATCATGGCTAAAAAGACAGTAACAGTTCAACAAACAGGTAGCCCGCTACGCCGTCCGGCAGATCAGCGCGCAACTTTGATTGGTCTTGGACTTAACAAAATGAACCGTCGCTCTACTCTGGAAGATACTCCAGCAGTTCGTGGCATGATCCGCAAAGTGAGCCATATGGTTCGTGTTGTCGAAGACGACGCTTAAAGATCAGGAGTAGATATTATGAAACTCAATGAAATTAATGACAATCCTGGCTCACTAAAGTCACGTAGACGTGTGGGCCGTGGTATTGGTTCAAGTAAAGGTAAAACTGGCGGACGTGGTGTTAAAGGCCAAAAGTCTCGTTCAGGTGTAGCTATTAATGGCTTCGAGGGTGGGCAAATGCCTATCTTCCGTCGTCTTCCTAAGCGCGGTTTCTCTAATGCTATGTTTACAACAGATATGAAAATTATCTCTGTTGGTGCATTGCAAAAAGCAATCGACGATAAGAAGATTGATGGCAAAGCTACTATCACTGCAGAAATACTTGTAGAAGCAGGTCTTCTTCGCCGTGCAGGTGATGGTGTCCGTATTCTTTCTGATGGTGAGCTTAAAGCTAAGCTAACTTGTGAAGTTGCTGGTGCATCTGCTGCTGCGATTGAAAAAATCGAAAAAGCTGGCGGTACTGTAAAAGTATTTGAAAAAGTAGTTTACACGAAAAAAGTATACGTTCCTAAGGACGCATAATTAAATAGTCTGAAAAGACAGTTTCGGCCTCGTAATTTGTGGCCGAAACACCTATCTTGTCCCGAAGGACGTAAATCATAAGCCTGACACCAAGGCTATCGGGAGATTAAAATGGCATCTGCTGCCGAGCAACTCGCTTCAAATCTAAGTTTTTCATCATTCTCTAAGGCGGATGAGCTGAAAAAGCGCCTGTGGTTTACACTTGGCGCTTTAATTGTTTATCGCCTTGGTACGTATATTCCGTTACCTGGTATCAACTTCAGTGCATATGCGCAGCTGTTTGATGGTCAAGCTGGCGGTATTGGTGGTCTGTTAAATGTATTCAATGGTGGTGCTGTAGAGCGCTTAGCTATTTTTGCCCTTGGCATTATGCCATATATCTCTGCCTCTATTATTATGCAGCTGATGACTTCAGTTGTTCCATCGCTGGAACAATTAAAGAAAGAGGGCGAGCAGGGCCGTAAGGTTATCAACCAATATACGCGCTACGGCACAGTTATTCTTGGTACGTTACAGGCGTATGGTATTTCAGTTGGCCTTGAAGCCTCTAATGTTGTGGCTGATCCAGGCTGGTTCTTCCGTATTTCAACTGTTTTAACTCTTGTTGGTGGTACAATGTTCTTGATGTGGCTTGGTGAGCAAATCACTGCGCGCGGCATTGGTAACGGTATTTCACTTATCATCTTTGCAGGTATTGTGGCAGCTATGCCATCAGCGATTGCTCAATTGTTAGAGCAGGGGCGTACAGGCGCAATATCAACAGCAACAATGTTGACTGTATTGGTTGTAGCTGTGGCACTTGTTTTCTTGATTGTCTTTGTAGAGAGGGCGCAACGTAAGTTGCTCATTCAATATCCAAAGCGACAAGTCGGCAATAAAATGTTTGAAGGTAACTCTTCGCACCTTCCTTTGAAGTTAAACACTGCAGGTGTTATCCCAGCAATCTTCGCTTCGTCATTGCTTCTATTACCTTTAACAGCTGCAGGCTTTACCGCAGGTGGCGAGAGTAACCTTCCTGAATGGCTTGGATTCTTGGTAAGTTATTTGGGTCGCGGTCAGCCAATGTATCTAGTCTTGTTCGGCTCATTGATTGCATTCTTCGCATTCTTTTACACAGCGATTGTATTCAACCCAAAAGAAACTGCAGACAACTTGAAGAACCAAGGTGGCTTTATACCGGGTGTACGCCCAGGTGAACGGACAGTAGAGCACATAGACTTTGTTCTAACTAGGATCACAGTTGTAGGTGCTATATATCTGGTTTTCGTCTGTTTGATACCAGAAGTATTTATGAGCAATGTTGGTATCTCAGCTTTCCTTGGCGGTACATCACTGTTGATTATGGTTAGCGTAACTATGGACACCGTTGCTCAAGTTCAAGGGCATCTGCTCGCACAACAATACGAAGGCCTCATGAAAAAGCAAAAGCTGCGCGGAGGTAAGCGTAAAGGAGGACGTCGTAAATGAAGTTAATCTTATTAGGCCCTCCAGGTGCCGGTAAAGGTACTCAAGCAAAGCTGATAGTTGATAAATATTCTATTCCTCAACTTTCAACTGGTGACATGTTACGTGAAGCGGTTGCTAACGGTACAGAAGTCGGCAAAAAAGCAAAAGCTGTAATGGATGCTGGCAATCTTGTTTCTGATGATATTGTAAACGCAATTGTCTCTGAACGTCTTGATCAAGATGATTGTAAAAATGGTTTTATTCTAGATGGTTTCCCTCGCACACTAGAGCAGGCTGAAGCGCTTTCTGTTATGTTATCTGAAAAAGGTCTCGGTCTTGATACTGTTGTAGAGTTAAAAGTTGACGATGAAGCGCTCGTTGAGCGTGTTTCTGGCCGTTACACTTGTGGTTCGTGCGGCGAAGGCTATCACGATACATTTAAGAAGCCTGCATCAGAAGGTGTTTGTGACCGTTGTGGTAAATCTGAGTTCAAACGTCGCCAAGATGATAATGCAGAAACGTTACGCACAAGATTGATGGCTTACTATAAAGAAACGTCACCATTGCTTGGTTATTATTTTGCTAAAGGTGATTTAAAATCAGTTGATGGCATGGGCGATATTTCAGATATCTTCAATGCAGTCGACGATATTCTAAAATCTGTTTAACAGATTCATATAAAACAGAGTTTTCCCGCTTGACGTAAGCGGGGAGTCTCGTTAAACGATACATATTCGCAAACTATTTGCTGGTCAGTTCCAATACCTATTATAGGATTTGGATGCTGGCCTTTAATGTGTTTGTAGAGTGATATGAATTGATAGTCATTCGCATGGGCCGGCCTCCACCGGACGCGAAGTTAACCGAAAGATGGAGTTAAAAAATGGCACGTATTGCAGGTGTAAACCTTCCAACAAATAAACGCGTAATTATTGCGCTACAGTATATTCACGGTATTGGCCCAAAGGGCGCTGCAGATATCATGGAAAAAACTGGCTTTGATCACGCACGTCGTATCAACCAACTAACAGATGCCGAAGTACTTCAAATTCGCGAAGTTATTGACCGTGATTACATGGTTGAAGGTGATCTTCGCCGTGAAGTTTCTATGAACATCAAGCGTCTGATGGATCTTGGTTGTTATCGCGGTCTTCGTCATCGCCGTGGTCTTCCTGTTCGTGGTCAGCGTACAAGCACAAACGCACGTACACGCAAAGGCCCAGCGAAAGCTATTCAGGGTAAGAAAAAGTAATTCAGGCGTAAGCCTAAAACATTATTTGAAGAGCCTACTTGGTTTTTCAGGTGGAGCTGCTGGAGCAACGGCAGTGTAGAGATCGAAGAAAAGGAAAAATACATGGCAAAAGAGGCCGGTAAAGTTCGCCGTCGCGAACGTAAGAATATCACTTCGGGCATGGCTCATGTGAATTCAACATTCAACAACACAATGGTTACAATCACAGATGCGCAAGGAAATGCTATTTCTTGGTCTTCTGCGGGTGCTCAAGGTTTTAAAGGCTCACGCAAGTCTACACCTTACGCAGCTCAAGTTGCAGCAGAAGATGCCGCAAAAAAAGCTCAAGAGCATGGCATGAAGTCTTTGGAAGTAGAAGTTCGCGGCCCAGGTTCTGGACGTGAATCAGCTCTTCGTGCGCTTCAAGCCGCTGGTTTTGTAATCACATCAATCCGTGACGTGACTACTATTCCACATAACGGTTGCCGCGCTAAGAAAAAGCGTCGCGTATAAATTCCATATCCACCTGCAACAAATCCACATTGCAGGTAGATGTCTTGAAATTTGCCACGAAGGGATGGTGGCAGAAAACCAAGGATATACTTTATGATACAGAAAAACTGGCAAGAGCTAATTAAGCCTAACAAATTGGATGTTGTTTCTAGCACTCAATTCAAATCTGTAATTGTTGCTGAACCACTTGAGCGTGGTTACGGTCTAACTCTTGGTAATGCACTTCGTCGTGTATTGCTTTCATCACTTCAAGGTGCGGCTGTCACAGCGGTACAAATTGATGGTGTTCTTCATGAGTTCTCATCAATTGCTGGTGTGCGTGAAGATGTGACAGATATCGTTCTTAACATAAAAGAAATCGCTCTTCGTATGGAAGGCGAAGGCCCTAAGCGCATGGTTGTGCGTAAAGAAGGTCCTGGCGTTGTTACTGCAGCTGATATTCAAACAGTTGGTGATGTTGAAATTCTAAACCCAGAGCATCAGATTTGTACGCTCGATGAGGGTGCAGAAATTCGCATGGAACTAACAGTAAACACAGGCAAGGGCTATGCTCCTGCTGAGCGCAACCGCGCAGAAGATGCTCCAATTGGTCTTATCCCAGTAGACAGCCTTTTCTCACCAGTTCGCAAAGTGTCTTACAAAATCGATAAAACACGTGAAGGTCAGGTTCTTGATTATGACAAGCTGACACTAACAGTTGAAACTGATGGTTCTGTAACACCTGATGACGCAGTCGCTTATGCAGCTCGCATCATGCAAGACCAGCTTTCAATCTTCGTGAACTTCGAAGAGCCGCAAAAAGAAGAAGTACAAGAAGAAGTGCAAGAACTTGCCTTCAACCCAGCGCTTCTGAAAAAAGTGGACGAGTTGGAACTTTCAGTACGTTCTGCAAATTGCTTGAAGAACGACAATATCGTTTACATTGGCGATCTTATTCAAAAGACAGAAGCAGAAATGCTTCGTACACCGAACTTCGGTCGCAAGTCTTTGAACGAAATCAAAGAAGTTCTTGCTGGCATGGGCTTGCACTTAGGAATGGAAATTCCTGCTTGGCCACCAGAGAACATCGAAGATCTCGCTAAGCGTTACGAAGACCAATACTAGAATTTTAGAAAGAGGTTGGTGAAGCCAGCCTCGTAAACCAAAATCACAGTCTTAAGAGCCAGTCTGTGAGATATTAAAGAAGGGGAGCTAATCATGCGCCACCGTTTAAAAGGCCGGAAACTGAACAGAACTGCAAGCCACCGTAAAGCGATGTTTGCAAACATGGCAGCGGCATTAATTCAACACGAGCAAATCGTGACAACTTTGCCGAAAGCCAAAGAGCTTCGTTCAATCGTTGATAAACTAATTACACTTGGCAAACGTGGTGATCTACACGCACGTCGTCAGGCAATTTCTAGAACACGTGACGTTGAACAGTCTAAGAAACTTTTCGACGTGCTTGGCCCACGCTATAAAGATCGTAATGGTGGTTACACCCGCGTTCTTAAAGCTGGATTCCGCTACGGCGATAACGCGCCAATGGCTGTTATCGAATTGGTAGATCGTGATGTTTCTGCAAAAGGTGCAATTGATCGCGCTCGTATGGAAGCAATGGAAGCTGAAGAAGGTGCTGCAACAGAAGAATAATCTTTGCTAACTTTTCTAACAAATTCAAAAGCCCGAAGCTCACGCTTTGGGCTTTTTTTGTTGTTAAGGTGATAATTATAAAGAAATCACGAAATTGCTTGTGTCATGAATTAAAATTCTTAGATACACTTAGGCAAAGACGTTGTTTTGCGTATGCAAATTAGGAGATAAAAGTTTGACTATAGCCCCATTGAAAACATTTGTTGCGGGTATGCTGTTTATAGTTGCCACAAGCATAAATGCTTCTGCGCAAACAACTCAAGTACCTTCAAGCAATGCAGAAATTCAATTATCTTTTGCACCGTTAGTTAAACAAGTCGCACCTTCTGTGGTTAATGTATATGCAGCTCGTAAACCTAAGCAACAATCTCCTTTTGCTAGCGATCCTTTCTTTCAACGCTTCTTTGGTGGAAGAAGTAAAAAGCGCGATCAGAATTCTTTGGGTTCAGGGGTTATTGTTGCCTCAGATGGGCTAGTCATCACGAACCATCACGTCATTAAGGGTGCAGATGAGGTCAAGATCGCATTGTCTGATGGACGAGAGTTTGAAGCAGAAATTATTCTCAAAGATGAAGAATCAGACTTAGCCATACTAAAAGTTATTGAGGATGTTGATTTTAAAGCGATTGAAATCGGTAATTCAGAAGATGCATTGGTCGGTGATTTGGTCTTAGCAATTGGCAATCCGTTTGGGGTTGGGCAGACTGTAACCAGCGGTATAATTTCTGCGGTTGCTCGTTCTACACGTGGTATTGGGGATTTCGGATTTTTTATCCAAACGGATGCAGCAATAAATCCGGGCAATTCAGGCGGCGCTTTGATCGATATGCAAGGACGCCTGATAGGTATTAATACAGCGATCTTTTCCAGATCAGGAGGTTCAAATGGCATTGGGTTTGCTATTCCTTCTAATATGGTCAACGTGGCTATTCAATCTTCAGAAACTGGCGATACACTTCAAAGGCCATGGATTGGAGCAACATTTCAAAACGTAACGCCAGAGATTGCTCAAAGCTTGGGGTTGGATCGACCGCGTGGCGCTTTAGTGACGAATGTCGTAAAAGGTGGGCCTGCAGCAAAGGCTGGTATAAAATCAGGCGATATAATTGTTTCTATCAATGACAAACGCGTACAACACATAAACGCGCTTGGGTATAGGCTTACAACTGTCGGCATTGGCAACTTGGCTAAACTGGAATTATTAAGCCGTGGTGAGAGTAAACAAACAGAACTCACCTTAATGGCAGCGCCAGAAACCGTTCCTGCAAATGAAACGCAATTACCAAATCGCTCTGCGTTAGGTGGTGCATTAATCGCTAATCTCTCACCTGCTGTAGCCCAAAGAATAAAAGTACCTGGCGATAAAGAGGGCGTTATTGTTCTCAATGTTCAACGAGGATCACCAGCAGTAGCAAATCGTATTAGGCCCGGTGATATATTACGTGAGATTAATAACGAACCAATTTTACGCGTTATGGATGTAGAGCCCTTGATCAAAGAAAAACGACGCCAGTGGATGTTTATCGTTGAACGCAAAGGGCGTGAAATTGTTTTGGAACGTAAGGGTAACCGCTTCCGCCAATACACGCGATAAGGTGATGTTTTGGCTGACTTATTTGCATCAGATGAAACAACAGATAAAGCGCTTTCGCCCTTAGCAGAAAGACTTCGCCCCAAAATACTTTCGCAAGTTGTTGGTCAACCTCATTTAACTGGAGAAAACGGAACGATCAGTCGTATGATCGGTTCTGGTAGCCTTGGCAGTATGATTTTTTGGGGGCCGCCGGGTACGGGTAAAACTACAGTAGCAAGATTACTTGCTGGCGAGGGTGACTTAGCTTTTGAGCAGATCTCAGCAATTTTTTCAGGTGTAGCTGATTTAAAGAAAGTTTTGAGACCGCAAGAATGCGTCGATCGAATGGTCGCAAGACGTTGCTTTTTGTAGATGAAATTCATCGTTTCAATCGCGCGCAACTTGATAGTTTTTTACCCGTTATGGAAGATGGAACTGTTGTGCTTGTAGGTGCGACGACAGAAAACCCATCGTTTGAATTAAACGCTGCTCTATTGTCACGTTCAACGGTGTTGACTTTTAACAGTCATGATGGGGATAGCCTGGTACAACTGCTTGCAAGAGCTGAAGAACTAGAAGGTAAGGACCTACCGCTTGATGATGAAGCAAGAGCATCGCTCCTTCGTATGGCGGACGGAGACGGCCGTGCAATCATCTCTCTAGCGGAAGAAATTTGGCGTGTAGCAAAAGAGGATGAAATTCTTGTTTCAGCAACACTGCAAGAAGTTCTGCAACGCCGTGCTCCAATTTATGACAAAGGCCAAGACGGACACTACAATCTCATAAGTGCACTTCATAAATCTGTACGAGGATCTGATCCAGATGCCGCACTTTATTATCTAGCGCGTATGATGGAAGCAGGCGAAGATCGTCGCTTTATTGGGCGCAGGCTTGTTGTGATGGCAAGTGAAGACATCGGCAATGCAGACCCGCAAGCACTTGTTGTAACTATGGCAGCAATACAAGCGTTTGATTTTTTAGGTGAAGTAGAAGGCGATAGAGCACTTGCTCAAGCTGCTGTTTATTTAGCTTCAGCACCTAAGTCTAATGCAGTGCACGTAGCCCATAAAAAAGCGCGATATGCTGCAAGGGAAGCTGGTTCATTACTACCGCCAAAACATATATTAAATGCTCCCACAAAGCTCATGAAAGAGCAGGGTTATAATGATGGTTATCTGTATGATCATGACCAACCAGATGCTTTTTCTGGGCAAGATTATTTCCCAACTGATATGGGGCGCCAAAAATTCTATGAACCAGTCGAGCGTGGCTTTGAACGAGATATAATTAAGCGGCTAGAGTATTGGGATAAACTACGCGCAGAACGGGGACAAAAATGACTAATCTTTTATGGGTAGCTGCAGGTGGAGCAATAGGTGCATCCCTTCGTCATTTGGCAAACATTGCTGGTCTGCGCGTTATGGGAACAGCATTTCCATGGGGAACGTTATTTGTAAATATATTTGGCTCACTTTTAATGGGCTTTTTTATTGCATGGCTTACAAAACGCACGGGAACTTCCCCAGAGGTGAGATTGTTTGTAGCAACGGGTATTCTTGGCGGTTTTACAACCTTTTCAGCGTTTTCACTTGATGTGGCCAATATGTTTGAACGCGGCGCAATGGGGACTGCATTCACTTATATTCTTACAAGTGTTGTAATTTCTTTGGCAGCAGTGTTTATCGGGCTTTGGTTTGGGCGTTCTTTCCTATAAGACAGATCCAAGAAATAAATAAAGAAAAACATTATGGCCGGAATTGAAACTAAAACCGTCGACTCAGATGAAGCAGGTATGCGCTTGGACCGTTGGTTTAAACTGCATTTTTCAGGGCTTGCCTTTGGACAATTGCAAAAGCTCCTTCGTTCTGGACAAATCAGGTTAGATGGCAAGCGTGCAAAATCAGACACACGTGTTGCAGCAGGGCAATCTGTTCGTCTGCCTCCGCAAGTAACGTCACTTGGTGCTGCACCAATTAACGGACCACTAACCCGCAATACAATCCGTGATCGTAACGATCTAGATGTATTGCAATCCATGTTATTGCACGAAGACAAAAAAGTGCTTGTATTCAATAAACCGGCAGGGCTAGCAGTGCAGGGTGGTTCTGGAGTGAACCGCCATGTGGATTCCATGTTAGAATCAATGCGAAGCCAAAAAGGGGAAAAGCCAAGACTTGTTCATAGACTCGATCGTGAAACCTCTGGTGTGCTTGTAGTTGCGCGTACGCGCGGTGCTGCTCAAGAGTTAACAAAAGCCTTTCGTCATCGCACAACAGAAAAATTCTATTGGGCAATTTGTCGTGGAGTACCCCGTAAACGCCAAGCACAAATCTCAACATATCTCCTGCGTGAACAAACACCTGAGGGTGATAAAATGCGTATTGCAAGACATGGTGAGCGCGGGGCTGACCATGCTGTGACTAAGTATCGTGTGGTTGATAACGCTGGGCCAAATATTTCTTGGTTGGAGTTAAGCCCGATTACAGGTCGCACGCACCAGTTACGTGTACACACAATGCACATCGAACATCCAATTTTGGGCGACCCAAAATATTTTGATATTGAAGACTGGGATTTCCCAGGTGGTATACAAAAACGTTTACACCTTCATGCAAGGCGTATTCGTATTCCGCATCCGTCGGGTGGTGGTATGTTAGAAGTAAAAGCCCCGCTACCTCCACACATGGTGCAGACGTTTAACTTACTTGGGCTAAACGAGTCAGATGCCGATGATGAAGAATTCACTATCTGATTTGACTCAATAATTCTGGAATAAAGAAAATGCGTGACATACTAGAAGATGCAGAAGGTGCTGTAGCAAGAGGCGACATTGGTGCAGGTAAAGCAAACCGAGAGCGTGATCTGCAAAAATTCCCAAAGAAATTTTATAAACAAGCAACTGCAGAAGAAGCTGACGGCGGTTATTCAATTGCTCTTGATGGCCGACCTGTAAAAACACCAGGCAAACAAGTGTTGATGTTGCCAGGAAAAGTCTCTGCGCAAATTATTGCCGATGAGTGGAATGCAGCAGAAGAAGTTATCAATCCGCTAAAAATGCCTGCAACGCGCCTTGCCAATACAGCGGTTGATGGCGTGGTCAATGAAATGCAAGCGGTGATGGAAGATATCACACGTTACGCATCGTCTGATTTAGTCTGCTATCGTGCTGCAAACCCACAAGGGCTAGTTGAAAAACAACGTGAACATTGGGATCCAATTTTGGATTGGGCGCAAAGCTTTGGTGCCTCATTTGAAACAGGCGAGGGCATTGCTTTCATAACGCAACCCAAAGAAGCAATTGCAATTTTTGGTTCACGTTTAAAAAACCACGAAGATCCTTTCAAACTTGCTTCACTGCATACATTCACATCCGTTTCAGGCTCAGCCTTGATTGCACTTGCGCTCGCAGATGAGCATCTTGATGCAGAAAAGGCTTGGGCAGCAGCGCACGTTGATGAAGACTGGAACATCTCACAATGGGGTGATGACTACGAAGCTCAAGAACGCCGTGCACAAAAATGGATTGATTTTTCAGTTGCCGATAAATTATTGAAAGCAATTGTTTTAGAGGCTTGAAGTTATGTTTAAACAACACCAAAGCTATCTACAGATAATATTTTTTACAGTGATATTAGGGGGGGAGTGATTGGATACTTCTATACTGCAGCAGTTTATCTTTCACGCCCCGATTCTATAGGTAATGCATGGATAGGAATTAGTATTGGCGCTTTATTGTCCGGAGGCTCTTCGGCGTTTGAACTGTTTTTTATAAACAGGCCAGAATCAAAAATCCGCGCCCTTCCTTTTTATGCATCATTTTTCATTCGTATTGTGGTGCATCTATCTATTATAATTGCTTCAATTCTGCTTGTGCAGTTTATATTCTCAAAGATTATTGGCACTCGGATATTTTTAATTGGTGACGAAATTGGCGATGTTTTAACAGACATAGGATTTTCTGTTGTAATTTTAGCGGCAATTATCTTCTGGATGCAGATGCGAGTTTTCATCGGCTCTCGAACACTTAAAAACCTCATCATAGGAAATTATTATAAGCCGCAGACAGAAGAGCGTATTTTCATGATTGTTGATGTACTGGGTTCAACTGCTGCAGCACAAAAAATTGGTGATGATAAATTCCATGAGTTTCTAAACAGGCTATTTGTATTATTTGACGACGTAATTCATGCGCATGGTGGCGAAGTCCATTCATATGTTGGAGACGCAATTTTTATTGTTTGGCCTTTTTCTGATGAAAAAGAACTCAACACCAAAGCATTAGTAGCCATAAGCGAATTGAATAAAGTTTGTGAAGTAAAACACGATACAATTTTAGAAGAATTTGGCGTTTCCCCAAAGATACGAGCAGCAATGCATGGTGGTTCAATTGTTGTTGGAGAGATGGGGCGTAGAAAACGACAAATCACATATCTAGGAAATACGTTAAATTTAACATCACGACTTGAAGGACTAGCTAAGCAGCTAAACATTCCGTACCTAATAAGCGATGATGTTCTTATGAGAATGTCATTACCAGAAGGTATCACAACAAAACCGCTGGGTGAGAAAGCTGTCAAAGGCTCAGCAAAAAAAAGCTTGCAGTTTCTGAAATTGTGATTGAAGCTTAAGAAACTATTTTTAAGCGAGACATCAGTGACTAATTCTTCTGCCAATACGCAAATTGCTCGAGCCATGATGATCATGGTTGCAGCAATGTTATTTGCACCTGTGATGGATGCGATCGCCAAGTCACTGGCAACCCAATCAGATGTTAGTCCGGCAACTGTAACCTTTGGGCGATTTGTCGTTCAAAGTGTTTTCCTGGGTGCTTTCGTTGCTGTTGCATGGTCAAAAGGTGCGTTGAAATATGTGTTTTCATGGGTCAATATTCTTCGCGGTATGATTATGGGCTTGGCGGCGATGTTGTTTTTTACTGCGATTAAATACATGCCTTTGGCTGATGCTATTGCTGTGTTTTTTGTGGAGCCGCTTATCGTAATGCTTATGTCGTCTATTTTCTTAGGTGAGAAGGTTGGCTGGAGGCGCGTAACCGCAGCTGTCATTGGGTTTGGCGGTGCTATTATTGTTATTCGGCCAAGCTATGAGCTTTTTGGTTTGGTTTCGCTACTACCACTTTGTACAGCTTTCTTGTTTTCTGTTTATCTAATTCTAACCAGAATTTCTGGAAGCAACCAAGAGCCTCTAGTGATGCAGTTTTATGCAGGCATTGGTGGCGTTTTAATCTGTGGTGCTATTCTGGCTGTTGGTACGCCACTCGGCTCCGTTGATTTTGGTCTTTCACTACCAACAAACAATCAGGCATGGTCGCTTTTGTTGGGTATAGGTCTGTTTGCTGTCGCTTCACACGTGCTGATCGTGATTGCCTTTACAATGGCACCTGCTTCAGTTCTGGCGCCTTTTCAGTATGTTGAAATCGTAAGCGCTACGATTTTGGGATATGTGGTCTTCAATGAATTTCCGGCATCTGTTCAATGGATTGGCATATCCATTATTATTGGTTCGGGCATATATATATTCTTGCGGGAACAAAAGCTCGAAAAAGAGACTAATGAAGAGATTGTAGAAGATCAAATTTTAACCAGACCTTAACCATACTCATTCGTTAATTATCAAAATTATTCTTGTATATTTTTCTCACTAGGGGATTTTACCGAAAGAGAATTCAGAACCGAAAGAGAATTCAGATGGATTTTACACATCTGTTACAAGACCAGTCGCGTATTTCTGATGAGGATGTCATCACCTTCCGCCGCGAAGTATTTGAAGATATGCTTGTGTCTCGCGCAGAAGCAGAAGGCGTTTTCGCGCTAAACGACAGTGTTGAAGATACATGTAAGGCTTGGAATGACTTCTTTGTTGAAGTCATGGTTGATTATTGTGTCAATCAAGCAAAGCCTCATGGCTATATGAGCGATAATAATGCAGATTGGCTTGTTGCTCAGATCACTAAAGACGGGCGTCTTGATTCAAATTCAGAGCTTGAGCTTGTCGTAAAAGTAATTGAACGCGCAACACAAGTGCCGACACTCTTTGCAGCCTTTGCATTAGAGCAGGTTGCTGTAGCCGTACTTGAAGGCAATGGCGCTCTTTTATGCAATAATGAACTTAAAGCAGGCGTTATAGGCGCACCAGAAGCAAACCTTCTTCGCCGTGTAATGTACGGAGTAGGGGCAGAAGGGCGTTTAGCTGTTTCTAAAGAAGAAGTCGAAGTCTTGTTTGAATTAAACGATATGACGATTGAAGCTGAGAACCATGCGGAATGGAGCGATGTATTCATCAAGGCTGTGAGCTGTCATCTAATGTCTGCAGGTGGATATCACGCTATCGATCGTAAAGAAGTAATGCGCCGTGAGGCATGGTTGGATGACACAACTGCAGATGTTTCAGGCATGCTCTCCAAAACCCTTTCATCTGTAGGCGATATCATGAAGGGTGGCTTTTTGGCGGTGTAATGCGTAGTGGTTCAGATACCATGGATGACGCTTGGGCCGAACGTAATGAACAGCTTGAAGCCGAAGAGCAAACTGCAAATGCAATTGATAGCGGCGAAAGCCATTGGTTAGTAGAGCGCATTGGCCGTGATGGTGTGCTGCATGACAATGAAAAAGCGCTGGTTTCTTACCTAAAACAAGAAAGTCCATCGCTTCATTCATCACTTAAACCGCTACTTGATAAAGTAGCGTGATGTGATTCAAAAGAATCAAGAATTTCTCAAAAAGGCGTTGCTTGGCAGCGCCTTTTTTATTGGGTCTTACCAAATAACTTTTCAAATTCTTGCTTTAAGGCAATGTCCAAGTCTTCCATCGTCACAGGCAAGCCTAAATCCACCAAACTTGTGATGCCATGTCCTTGTACGCCGCAGGGGATTATGCCTTCATAATGGGAGAGTTCTGGTTCTACGTTGATAGCAATGCCGTGGAACGTTACCCACCTGCGAACGCGAATCCCAATAGCAGCAATCTTGTCTTCACGCAGAGTTCCATCTGGAAGCGCAGGCAAAGTAGGGCGCTTAACCCAAACACCAACACGATCTTCACGTCGCTCGCCTTTGATATTGAATTGATCAAGCGTGTTGATAATCCACTGCTCAAGCATTGCCACATAAAGGCGTAAGTCTTGAACGCGGTTATTTAAATTGAGCATCACATAACAAACCCGTTGCCCAGGCCCATGATAGGTATGTTCACCACCTCGACCCGTTGAAAAAACTGGAAAGGTGTTGTTCAACAAATGTTCATCAGAAGAACTCGTACCAGCGGTATAGAGCGGTGGATGCTCTACAAGCCACGCTCGCTCTTGTTCGCTGCCGTTCGATATCCCTTGAGCCAAGGCCTCCATACGAGCAACCGCTTGCTCGTAGTCGACTAGCTTAGGTGCAATTTCCCATGCAACAGCATCATCAGATTGCTTGTGCATAGATTTGGTAGAAAGCGTATCACGCTGCGGGTTAGAAGAGGTTTTCATAGTTCTTTCTTGGCATGGTAAAAGGGGGCGTTGCAAGTATGCTAGAGCTGCAAGCAAATAAAGTTCACGCCTGTGTGTTATTTCTCTTGTTTCAAGTCATTTGATTTGTTACTTCACCCAAGTTGATGAATTTCAACCTACTAGCTGCGGCCGTGGCGGAATTGGTAGACGCGCAGCGTTGAGGTCGCTGTGGGGTAAAACCCGTGGAAGTTCGAGTCTTCTCGGCCGCACCAAGTCAAGATCGCAAAACGATCGCCGACGCAGAAGCGGCAGGCGTTTGTACAACAAACGACGAGAGATTCATGTTTCACCAAAGCCGCTTTGCAAAGCAAAGTGGCAGATAAAATATCCAAAACTAGCAAGCTAGCAGGCGTTTCAAAGAAACGACGAGAATCTTAACGGTTCTAAGTTTTCCAACTTCTGTATCGGTTCTTAACTACCTAAAGATTATCAGGGCTTTCCCTCTTGTAACTCCCCAATAAACAGCGTAGAAGCGCGGCAAGAAACTTAAATCTTGGCGTTATAGTTTTATGTTACGCCAGCGGTATGCATTTCCCAGCATCCAACAACATTATCAGGTTCAATTATGACACTTCGTAATATCGCGATTATCGCGCACGTTGACCATGGCAAAACCACGCTGATCGACGTTCTACTAAAGCAATCAGGTACATTCCGTGAAAACCAACAGGTTGATGAACGTGCAATGGATTCAAACGATCTCGAAAAAGAACGTGGCATCACTATTCTTGCTAAAGTGACGTCGGTTCAGTGGAAAGGCGATCGTATCAACATCGTTGATACTCCCGGCCACGCAGACTTTGGCGGTGAAGTTGAGCGCATTCTTAATATGGTCGACGGTGTTATCATTCTTGTGGATGCTGCTGAAGGCCCAATGCCTCAAACTAAGTTCGTTTTGGCAAAGGCACTAAAACTTGGCCTTAAGCCAATCGTTGCAATCAACAAAATCGACAAGCCAGACGGTCGCCCTGATTGGGTTCTTGACGAAGTGTTCGATCTTTTCGGCATTCTTGAAGCAAACGAAGAACAGCTGGATTTCCACGTTCTTTATGGTTCTGCAAAAGAAGGCTGGATGGCTATGGATCCTGATGGTCCAAAAGATGATATGGCACCATTGCTTGACCTTGTGATGCAGCACGTTCCTGAGCCTGCTGTTGAAGAGGGTGAGTTCCGCATGTTGGCAACCACAATCGAAGCCAACCCATATTTGGGACGAATTCTTACAGGTAAAATAACATCTGGCACTGCAGTACCTAACCAAGCTATTCATGCGCTGGATCAAGAAGGTAAGATTGTAGAGCAGGGACGTATTACGCAAGTTCTCTCTTTTGATGGCCTTGAGCGTAAGCCGGTAACACAAGCAAAAGCTGGTGATATTGTATCTATCGCGGGCCTTTCAAAAGCTACAGTTGCGGACACGCTTGTTAATCCTGGCCTTAAAGAGCCAATTGAAGCACAACCAATTGATCCACCAACACTTTCAATGACTTTCCGTGTAAACGATGGCCCATTGGCTGGCCGTGAAGGCGATAAAGTGCAAAGCCGTGTCATTCGTGACCGCCTGATGAAAGAAGCTGAAGGCAATGTGGCGCTTAAAGTGACACAAGTTGAAGGCACAGATGCATATGAAGTTGCAGGTCGCGGCGAATTACAGCTAGCGATCGTAATTGAAACAATGCGCCGTGAAGGCTTTGAGATGACAGTTGGTCGCCCGCGCGTATTGATGCAAAAAGACGAAAACGGCGTGAAAATTGAGCCTGTTGAAGAAGCTATCATTGATGTTGATGAAGAGTTCTCAGGTGCAGTGGTTGAAAAACTAAGTCAACGCCGTGCAGACCTTGTTGAGATGAAGCCATCAGGCGGTGGTCGTGTGCGTTTGGTATTCCACGCACCAACACGCGGTTTGATCGGTTATTTGTCAGAGCTTATGACAGACACACGCGGAACAGCGATCTTTAACCGTACTTTCCTTGAGTATCAGCCATATCGCGGTGATATCGAGCAACGTCATACAGGCGCGCTTATCTCTAATGCTGATGGTGTAGCTGTTGCGTTCGCAATGTTCCACCTAGAAGACCGTGGTCCAATGATGATCCACCCTGGTGATAAAGTTTATCAAGGCATGATCGTTGGTGAGCACTCACGTGGTAACGACTTGGAAGTAAACGTTCTTAAAGGCAAGCAGCTTACGAACATGCGTTCATCAGGCAAAGATGAGGCAATTAAAGTAACAACGCCGCTAAACATGACACTTGAAAAGTCATTGGCTTACATCACAGACGAAGAACTAGTGGAAGTAACACCGCTAAACATTCGCCTACGCAAACGTGTCCTTGATCCAATTGAGCGCAAACGCCAAATGCGTTCAGCACAATCTTCTGCTGAGTAAAGCATAAAAAGATATAGAATTTAAAGGCGCGTTTGTTAATTCAGACGCGCCTTTTTTAATTACATCCCAATTGTATCAACTGGCTTTGTCTGTTTTTCTAAGAATGCATCTCGTGCTTGCTGGCGCTTTTTACTCAATTCATCAATTGGAAGTTTGAGCGAAGCAATTAGGCTTCGTACTTCTTGTCTAGCGGAAAGGTGAGATGATTTTGAACGGGTATCTGGTAATAATTTATCTAAGTCATCAAGTGCTGTGAGGCCTTTTGGGAAAAGTTCACGGAAAACAACGCGCTCTGAAATTCCTTCTGCCAATCGGCAACCAAGTTGCATTGAAAGACTATTTAGGCTGTTATACATAGCCGCTTTATTACGTGAGTTTATTTGGGTCAGACGATTACGTACTACGATCCAATCAAGCAAGCCACCATCCGCGATACGGCGCTGTCTGCGTGCTTCTCTAACTGTTCTGGCATAATGAGATAGGGCATCAACATTTCCTGTATCTGGATCAATTTGGCCTAGCACATCAAAATCAACGTAAGAATCATTTAGTGGTGTGATGAGCGTATCCGCCATGGAATGTGCTAGCCGCATGAGGTAGCCATCATGGCCTGGTGTATCAATTAATACAAAATCATGTTCAGCTTGAATTTGAGTGACTACTCCAAGAAAGTTTTTTAATTCATTATTTTCTTGGTCAGACACATAGTCAGAATGGTCACGTTGAATCACAAAATGATTTGGTAGCGATAAATCAAAGCCAAATCTGGTTGCAAAAATACTTCGATTATCAATGTAACGGCTAAAGCTTTGTTGGCGTGTATCAAGATCGAGCGTAGCCACTTTATAACCAGCATTAAGCAGAGCAATGGTTATATGCATGATGGTCGTAGTCTTTCCAGTGCCACCTTTTTCATTGCCGCAAACAATGACATGCGCCTGTTTTTGATTGTTGGTTACGTTAAACATTTACCCAATCCCCAATAAGAGTAGCTTACCCTAAAGTAAGTTATCGCCTAGAGATTTACGTTTTACAAGGTACTGCGACTACTTACGCAGTCAGAACAGGAAATGTTGGTTAATGCTGTAAGTGCTTATAGTAGGCCAAGATTAGAAAGTTCTACGCGCAATTCAGGGGGAAGGGCATTGACGCCACTGCCACTGTTGCCAATATCTCGTGGGGCATCTTCTGGCGTTAAATACCGCCAACCTTGAAAAGCTCTACGTGGTTGCCACTCGGTTAAGATCAAGCGCGGTTCAAGCACAAGATCGCATCGCTTAATACCTTGTGGGTCAACAAAGGGGCGAATGTCAGTTAAATGCTGACGAACTTGCACATTGCCTTTTATAACCCAGTAAAGTGAACCACCATCGAGTAATTCTTCAGCGCGTTTTGGAACCATACGCGTTGTATGTGTTTGAGCAGATTCAACACCCTGACGGCGCTTTTCGTCCTTGCGGTAACCAATCCACGCTTGCAATTCTTCTACCGCAGAGACACCAACACATAGTTTTACAAGGTTTAAAGTCATAGATTTAATCTAGGGCGCTACGCTTCAAGAAACCAGTTTAGATATCAGCATTCAACAACATTTACTGCCAACCCACCTTGGCTTGTCTCTTTGTAGCGCGTGTTCATGTCTTTTCCTGTTTCAAGCATGGTCTTCACACAAGCATCAAGGGACACAAAATGCGTTCCATCACCTCGCAGCGCAAGTGAGGAGGCCGAGACAGCTTTAATAGCACCAAGACCATTGCGCTCAATACAAGGTACTTGCACAAGCCCGCCAATTGGATCGCAAGTCATACCCAAGTGATGTTCAAGAGCTATTTCAGCGGCATTTTCAATTTGTTCTGGCGTTCCACCCATAATTGCCGCAAGCCCAGCTGCAGCCATTGCCGATGCAGAGCCAACTTCGCCCTGACACCCAACTTCAGCGCCAGAGATGGATGCATTATGTTTGATGATGCCACCAAGTGCGGCAGCTGTCAGTAAATAGTCTTCTCGCTGCTTAACGCTGGTGTCAGCAAAGAACTTTAAATAATAGCTCAAGACTGCAGGGATAACACCTGCTGCGCCATTGGTAGGAGCCGTAACAACCTTACCACCTGCCGCATTTTCTTCATTCACAGCCATTGCAAAAACTTGCAGCCATTCGTTCGCCGCAACTGGATTAATATGGTTGATACCCCATTCAGCTTCTAATTGTTCAACGATTGCTGCTGAGCGACGCTTCACGCGCAATCCGCCAGGCAGTTCGCCATGTTCACGAAGCCCACGCTCGACGCAATTATGCATGGTATCCCAGACTTGAGCTAAACCGTCAGTAAGCGCTTTTTTAGATATATTGGTTTGTTCATTTGCACGTTTCATTTCTGCGATGGTAAGACCGGAATCTTTTGCCATTTTCAGCATTTGATTTGCATTTTCAAATGGATAAGGCACACGATCTGCCCGAGAAGAATCAACCGCTTCCATTGCACGTAGACGGTCTTCATCTACAACAAAACCACCACCAATTGAATAATATTCTTTCTTGAGCAGTAGTTCATCGTTTTTTGTAAGTGCTTTGAATGTCATGCCATTCGTGTGAAGGGGGAGCATGATATCATAATCAAAAATAAGATCTGCTTCAGGATCAAATTGATAAGTGGGATGCTCAGGCGGCGTTACTTCTTTTGTGGCGTTTACTTTTGCAAGAATACCATCAACATCATCTGGTTTAATTTCAGATGGTTTTTCACCTGCCAAGCCAAGAATAACAGCTCTATCTGTTGCATGTCCTTTGCCCGTAAAAGCAAGCGAACCGTGCAAAGATACTTGAATGCGATCTACAACATCCCCTTCGCGTCGAGGCCATTCACCAAGTTTAATTTCATTAAGAAAATACTCAGATGCTACCATGGGGCCCATTGTATGAGACGAAGAGGGGCCAATACCAATTTTAAAAAGCTCAAATACAGAAAGAAACATTACAAGTGTCCAAAAATGAAAATACACTTGTGCGATATACTATGTTGAAGTCCGCAAATATACCAAAACCGTCATAGGGGTGTTCTAAAGCAGGGCATAAAAAAGGCTGGTTAGAAAACCAGCCACTTTTAAACATCAATTCACTACTTATTGAGAGGCAATAACAACGGCATCTAAGTTGCCAAACATTCCAGCGACAAACATGACGCCTACAAAAAATGCAATGGCAAAAATTGCCGTGCGCCAAACATTTGGTTCTGCTTTTTCTTCAATCATTCTGTACCCTGTCAAAAAAATCAGCCCCTCTTTATTGGGAGCCGTTATTAATGAGAGGTTAATATGACGAACTGAGGAGAGGCGCAACTTGATTCATGCATTATACACGCAAGGCAGCTATGTGTTTTTTGCATGGCAAAAATGTGGCAAGAAGTTTACCTTGCATGTAGGCAACAAGACTGAAATGAGTATTGGCAAACCAGTAGGATATTCGTTTTATGACGCAAATTTCAAGAGCAGGGCGTATTGATATAGCTCTTCTGATTTTAACTGCACTTATTTGGGCATCAGCATTTGCAGCCATAAAATTCGCATTAGAAGATTTAGGCCCAATCTGGACGGCTGCTAGCCGTGTTTCGATTGGTTTTCTAGCACTCCTACCTTTTGCATTCTTTGGGAAAGTTAGTTTTTCAATCTCGAAATACACACTTGGTTTTACATTTGTTATTGCGATGTTGATTACCGTCATTCCATTCATAATGATCTCTTGGGGGCTTCAACATATTAATTCTGGAATTACAGCTCTTTTGCTCGGCACTACACCGTTTATGGCACTGATTTTGGGTCATTTTTTTACCTCAGACGAAGCAATTAATCGCTATAAATTGCTAGCCGTGGCAATTGGAATGACAGGTATTTTATGTGTTGTCGGACCGGATGCATTGCGTAGCTTGGGGGCAACTTCTTTTGTGGCGCAAATTGCGGTAATTGTCGCTGGGTTTTGCTATGTCAGCGGCGGTATTTTAATACGTAAAGTAGATATGAAGCCAATCCCGTTTACTGCGCTTGCTTTAGGAATTGGTTCTATTTGTTTAATCGCGTTGGCCGTTTTGATTGAGGGCATACCTGAAAAACTACCTGGTCTACGTGCTTCTCTTGCCTTAACGTGGCTTGGTTTGTTTCCAACAGGGCTTGCTTATGTCTTGCGGTTCTATCTTGTGCGTAAAGTAGGGGTCTCAACTTTTGCAATCGGCATGAATGCAATACCTGTTTTCGGAATTATTTTTGGTGCAATTTTATTAAATGAAGCGATTGAGTTAACAACTGTTATTGCACTTTGTCTTGTTCTCAGCGGTCTATTTATTGCAAGATTAGGAACACCAAAAGTGGAGCCAAAAAATGACTAGAAATCGAATTGAATTATTAGATTTAGCAAGAGGCATAGCCCTTATTGCAATGACAATATTTCACTTTGGTTTTGACCTTGAACTACTTGGTGTTAAAGACGCTGGGTATATTTCACAACCCCATTGGAAATATTTTGCACGCGCTATAGCAAGCTCATTCTTGTTTTTAACGGGCTTCAGCCTTTACCTTTCTCATTCACATGGTATTCGCTGGGGTAGTTGGAAAATCAGAATTTTAAAGATTATTGCAGCAGCAACTTTAATTACTATTGCCACATATTTTGCAACACCTGATCAATTTATCTTTTTTGGTATTCTTCATGCAATCGCCTTTGCTAGTGTAGCAGGCTTGTTATTTATTCGTGCGCCTTGGCCGTTAATCGTAATGGTAGCAATGGGCATTTTTGCATTGCGTTACTATGGGCGAACCGAACTCCTAAACGCACCATATTGGTATTGGACGGGGCTTTCTGCAATTAATCCAAACTCTAGTGACTATGTTCCAGTATTCCCATGGTTTTCCGCACCCTTACTTGGCATAGCATTTGCAAAACTCTCAACCCATATGAATTGGCTTGAGGTGTTCGTTAAGCCAAAGCTAGAACAACCGCTATCTAAAGCTGTAAAATTTTTAGGACGAAATAGTCTTGTCTATTATTTGCTGCATCAACCAATTATGATTGGAATATTACTAGCGCTGCTTTGGTTAAGCGGAAATCTTTAGACTTTTTTTGAATATTTTATGAATGGTGTCACGATAGCAACTTTATCATATAGTCTGCGGCCAGCTTCATTGAAATCTTGTGTTAGCCAATAAACTTGATCGCAGTCACGAGTTTTTCCAGCGTCATAAACAGCTTCAATTAGCTTTCGGCCAATACTCTTCCCACGCGCTTCTGGAATTGTATAAAGATCATGCAAGTATATGCGCTGTTTTGGAGACCATGTTGTACCGTGATATAGATACTGAACCAACCCTAAGAGCTTGCCGTCTTCTTCTGCAACCAAACAGATAGGGTCATCTGGGCCATCACTCATGAGACGTTCCCAAAGGCTATCTGTTACTTCATCAAGGTTTGTTTCATAATACTCTTGGTAACCTTTCCACAAAGGCTGCCAGGCCGCACGTTCATCAGACCTTAAAAGGCGTATAACAACACTCATTAAGTGCCAACTCCCAATTCTGCCATGCGTCCTAGACTTTGTTCTTCTACCTGGTCTAATTCAGCAATAGTTTCATCTATATCTTTGCGTTTTTGTAGTAACTGATCGCGTTTTTCTATTACCCGTTGGACAAGCAGCTTTAGTTGCCCAGTTTCGCCAGGTGGTTCTTTATATATTGAGATAATTTCACGAATTTCCGCAATAGAAAACCCAAGCCTTTTGCCTCGCATAATAAGCATAAGTAGGCGCCTATCCGAAGGTTTAAATAATCTTGTGCGTCCACGCCTTACGGGCTGAATAAGCCCTTCATCTTCATAAAAACGAATGGTGCGAGTGGAAACTTCAAACTCGCGAGTTAGTTCTGTAATCGAATAAAATTGTTTTTGTTCTGGTGACTTCAAACTACCCTCCCAGACCCCCTAAATCGCTTAAAAATTTACGTAAAAGTAAGACCAGCCATAACTTGCCCTTTGAGAGATTGAAAAGCAACCCTATGATCTTGATTTTGTTGTCTTTATATAGAAATCCACCAAGCTGCCAAACCTAAAAATGCAAAAAACCCAACAACATCAGTCACAGTCGTTACAAAGACGCTTGATGCTATTGCGGGGTCAATATCCATTTTATCAAGTCCAATCGGGATTAATATACCAGCAAGTGCTGCACAAAGCATATTTACAACCATAGCAATGCCAATAATAAGCCCAAGACTTTGATTTGAAAACCAAAATGCTGATATCATGCCAATTAAGATTGCAAAAAAGACACCATTTAATATACCAACCATTACCTCGCGGCGAATAGTTCGAGCCATGTTATAATTATCAATATCTTTTGTGGCTAAGCCGCGTACCGCAACAGTCATAGACTGTGTACCTGCATTGCCACCCATTGAAGCAACAATCGGCATTAAGATCGCAAGTGCCACCATTTCTTGAATTGTAACATCAAATAATCCAATTACAGATGAAGCCATGATTGCAGTAATTAGGTTTAGAAATAGCCAAGTAAATCGTGAACGTGTAATTTCAAACACGCTATCAGATAGTTCCTCATCACCGACACCAGCAAGACGCTTAATATCTTCATCAGCTTCTTGCTGAATAACGTCAACAACATCATCAATTGTCAAAACACCAACTAAGCGGTTAGCATCATCAACTACTGCTGCCGAGACTAAGTCATACTGCTCAAAGACACGCGCTGCTTCTTCTTGGTCTTCAAGAACTGAAATAGGGTGAACAGTTGTTTCTTTAATGCTTTCAATTTTTGCCTTACGGCTTGTTCTCAAGATATTATCTAGCGTTACATACCCGATGAGTTCAAAAGAAGGGCCAATGACAAAAACTTCATAAAAACTCTCAGGAAGATTGCTGTCATCTCTTAGGTAGTCGATTGTTTGACCGATAGTCCAAAACGGTGGCACTGCAACAAACTCTGTTTGCATGCGGCGACCCGCAGTTTCTTCTGGATAGTCAAGAGAGCGAATAATGCGTGAGCGTTCTTCAAACGGGACAAACGACAGAATTTCATCGCGGTCTGATTGCTCCATATCTTCCAAGATGAAAACAGCATCATCTGAATCAAGATCCGTGACCGCTTCTGCAATCTGTTCATTTGGAATTGCATTAACGACCTCAAGACGAACAGCTTCATCAACTTCTGTTAATGAGGCATAATCAAACTCATCGCCTGTAAGTGTTACAAGACTTGTACGTTCATCGCTGTCTAGTGCTTCTAGGATGTCACCAAGTTCGGACTCATGCAGTGGTTCAATGAGCTCTTTTAAGCTAGCACTATCTTTAGCTTCAATAAGGCCTTCGATGTGAGTAATAACTTCAGGACGAACGGCATTACCTTCTGTGTAAACAGATTTTTCTTGTTCTTTGATATCTAACTCAATGGCTTCCATCTTCTTGTTATACATGGCGTACAAACAAGGGGAAGGCTTTAGTTTTAGCTTTTTAGGAATTATTAGAATAAATTTTTGGCAGGTGAAACAAACACCTGCCAAAAATTAAGATTACACTCTCTACTTGCTCAAATAGAGCGAGGCTAATTTTGATGTAATATTAGTGAATGCTGCTGTTAAAGCCGCACCGTCTGCCGCATTATAATAGTTTGCGCCATCAGTCGAACAAGCTTTTAACATGTCCAATGTTGCTTGAGGTATGCTAGTTCCAAAGCCAATCGTGAAGAGCAATATCTTTTTCGATTTTATATTATCACAGACTTCTTTTGTGTATTTGTTGGACTGAGTTAAATTAGTGCCATTGTGCATAGCTTTGTCACTTGGACTAACTGAAGATTGGTTTTCGCCATCTGACATTAAGACAATGACTTTTTGAACATTCTTTGTGTCTGCCTCTGCATATGAGATACCATCATCAAAAGGTTCACCACTAGACAAAGCTCGCCAGCCCCATACAAGGCCGGTTGGAATATAAGTCGAGCCTGAAGGGGATAATGAATTTATTTCATTTTTTAGAACAGTTTCGTCATCTGTTAATTGAGTAATTCTATTCGGACAAGATGTATTTAAAGGTCCAGGGACTTTGTGGCTGTAGTCACTATCCTCCAAGTTACGAGGATATTTCCTAGAGCCAGCGCAACCATACCACTTGTACTCATATGTGGCTTCTTTGTCGTATGTTGGGCCATATACATAATTGGTACAGGTTGTGCCTGTATGTTGGATACCTTCACTATCAGTGTATGTGGTTTTAGAACACCCTGAGCTTGATATTACATCTTGAGTCTGGATTGTTTTTTTATCTGTGTAATCAGCAGGAACATCCATCCATGGTGCATTACGGTTGTCTAGCCCTACATTCACATATTGCGCGAATGGCGTAATACCAATTTTTACGCGACTTTTTATAAGATTAGCTTTAAGGAGATCTTCCACAAATTTGTTAGCAGAAACTTTAAGTGCATCCATTTTGCCGTCAACAGACATAGAGCCTGTCGCATCGAGCACCATCATAATTTCGGCATTTCCAGTAGGCGCATTGACCTGGCTTTCTGGCTCGTAACTCAAATCGTTAATACCAATGATACGCATAAGGCTTGTTGGGTGCTTTCCAACTGCTTTTACTGTAATTTTTTCTTTGTTTGTTGGTATTAGAACTTGGTAGCTTTGGATCTCGGAATATTGCTCGGCTGTAAGATTCGCTTTAAAAAACGCATCAACTTTTGCTTCAATTTCAAGTTGGATTTCGTTTGAAGATCATTTCCAACTGCTAAAGCGGCAGAGTCCATTACATTCTGTAGGGATGACTTTTTTCTTGCATATTGTGAATAATCAATAGCCGCGCCCGCAGAAAGCATCAGAGGGACACCTAACAATGCTACTGTTAGTGCAATATTCCCACTTGTGTCTTTTAAAAAATTTTTCATTTTGTCCTTATACCACCAATAATAATCATTCTCTAAGTAACAAGGAAAAGTTTACATATGATTATCGTATGAGGAAAATTCTCATGATTTATTTAAGGCAGGATTAACCCTGTTTTAGCTTAATCGTTCCAGCTTTATAGGACGTGTCTTACCGTCAGGGCCATTGGTCTTTGCAATATCCATTGGGCAGGCAGAGATCACAATCAATAAATCACTTTCAGCTCGCATCTGAATATATTGTCCTGCCTCAACTTTTGGCGGTACAATCGCAATGCTTGTATCAGATCGAACTTCTACATTTTGAAATGTATTAAAAGGCGAGTTGAAATGTATTAAAAGGCGAGGGTAGTTCATGCGCTGTTGCGCCTATATCATCCATCGCTCTACAAAGATTTTCAGCGCAAGATTTATGATAACCTTCATGCCCCAGTATTTCATAACGACGCGGGTCACAAGCCGACATCAGCATATCATGTGTTCCAGGTGATGTATCTTCAACAACGGTAAGCATCGCTTCACGGCGGTTTGAATAAAGCGCATCACCAACGGCAGGCATGAGTTTTTCTAATGTTGAGCGCGTATGTTTTGCGGATAAAAAGATGTTCGTATCATCTTGTGCAAACGCCCATAGATCAGCAACTTGCGGGCCTTCAATTGCCGTGATGCGAATGTGTTCACCTTTGGCAACTTTCATATGACCCCAGTCGCTGCCTTCAATTCTGATTTCTTCTTTAACGTTCACGATGAAGTATCCTTCTTATAACAAATACGGAAATCCACCTTCAAGTTTCAATAATTCAATCTTGCGTTCGACGCCGCCTTCACCTGAATAGCCGCCAATCTCATCTGCGCCTAATACACGGTGGCAAGGGATGATGATGGGAATGGAATTACCGCCACAGGCGCGACCTATTGGTTGGCCATAAGCATCGAATTTATCAGCAATCGCACCATAGGTCGTTGTTTCACCATATGGAATTTCTAGCATCGCCTGACAGACAGACTGTTGAAACGTATCACCTTTGGGTGCAAGCGGCAGATCGAACTTCTTTAAATCACCAGCAAAATAAGCCGCCAATTGTTTTGCGGTTTCTTGAAGCAAAGGTGAAGTTTGCGGTTCATCAGTTGCTTTCCAATCAACCGCAATAATTGCGCCATTGCTTTCCGTGACGCAGAGCGAACCAAAAGGAGAGGGAATTTCAGCTGTTATGTTCATGGGGTGAGTTTAACTCAAGGTTCTAAATCAGCAACCCGTTTCTTGCAGGCATAGTTTTGTTTTCTCCTCATAAAATCTAACTTGCAAGATAGAGCGCAATTTGCTTTTCTTGTCCGTGTTTGAAAATGGGATGTGCATGAACAAATATATACCTATATTGCTTAGCGCGCTTTTACTTTCTGGCTGCCAAAGTACGGAAAAAACGCCTACTATTGTCTCTAATACAATTTCTGTAGAAGCTGAGCCGCAAATTCGTTCACTCCCTGGCGTTAAATCTTGTGGTGCAATTGTTAAGTCCAACATCGAGTCAATTTATACAGGACGTTGGCGAGAGCTCAACGGCGAAGAGGCCTTGCCACATACGCTGATCGTGATGAAACCTGTGGGCGTAACCTCATCTGTTTATTATGCAACAGATGTTTGGAAACCTTGGGGCGCAAAGCGTCCTTCATGTGATTTATTTAAGGCTGTAAGAGATGGAAATTCAATTGCACTCCCGAATAAATTGCGAGGTGGAAAAGCCAGTGCGCGATATCAATTAAACGGCGAAACCGCAACGGGTGAATATGAAAACGGCGGTAAAACCTGGCCAATTACCATGACTCGATATTGGGCTGACGGCCTGGATGAGCTAAGCGGTTTTTAACGTTCTGCGTCCTTAGTCATTTGGCCTCGTTATAAAACGTGATCAAAAAAGTTACTTGAAAAACTTGACAATAGTGAAATTGAGGCTCATGCTTTCATCATCGCGTACTGATATTTATCACTTTAAATCAATGATTTAGCGAATAAATTTGATAAGCCGATCGACTGAATTCAAGCAGTTTTAACTGTCAGTTCGATAGGAAATGATGCGATGGATAGGAGGTTGAATGATGCCACCAAAACACAAGTCAGGCCCAACCCGAAGGGGCGGCCGCGGACTGTGACTTTGACAACACTAAAATCCATGAATTGTCCGATCGAAGCCTGATTAGGGTCTTCTCTATAAAGCCAAATGTCTCAAGCACAGCCCGAAACTCAAAAAACATATTTAAAACTAACATGGCAAGGCGATTGTCTCAGCCTTAAAAGTCAGGTCGTTAAAGCGACCAAATCAAAACCACCCCACCGGCGCAAGTATTCAGAGCGCGGTGGGGTTTTTATTTGAGTGTGAGAAAGAGCACCCCAACTCAGCAAAAGTACCTTCCTCTTGAGGTAAAATAAACGTAGCGCCATTGTAGTCCCAAGAGGTTGGTGAACGAAGTGAGCTGGTGGGGGAGCAGGAGAACTAGATACTCTGCTTACCCGCCGCCCTCAAAATCATCTGCGCCATATTGTCAGAATTTGTCGCTACCTCATCACTCCAAAACCGAAGAACAATAAACCCAAGCTCTTTCAGCCTCGCATCACGCTTTTCATCATATACGTTATCCGCATGTTGTGAGCCATCAACTTCGATAATCAGTTTCTCTTCAAGGCAAATAAAGTCAACAATGTAATTCTCGATCGGATGCTGACGGCGAAAACGCATTCCTTCTAGCCGTTTGGCACAAAGAATATTCCACAATACAGCTTCTGCATCCGTGGGGTCTTTACGCATGGCTCGTGCAAATTTACGAAGTTTGGGCGGTACTTGTCTGCGCATGTAATCCCCCCCTCTTGAATATCAACAGGCTTAGCCTTCGGCTAACCCTAAGATATTGGCCTTCGCTGTAAGCTCAGCCCGTTCTTCACTGAAAACAATTCTCAATTGTTTTCCGGGCGCTCGAACTCTCCCCCTCAAGAGGGGAGAAGCTTCGAGGATACATTTCACCCAAAACTACCTCCCCCTTGAGGGGAGGTTGGCGACACGAAGTGAGCCGGTGGGGGAATTGTGGTTATAGATATCTCGATGCACTTAATCTGATTAAGCCAGCACCACTTTTTGTATCAATAAACTTCTTTTTATATCTATACTTTAAAAAACTTGGCCATTTATCTGTATACTCTTCAATATGAATAAGCGCTTGTTTGGCTGCTCGTCTTTCATAGATTGTATGAACAAATTTAAACACAGTACCTTCTTCATTGCTTACTTCTGTATCAATAACTGCATAATTTACTTTATGCCATGTATTCGGACGTTTAGGTTTTACGATTTCTAGCTGTTTTAAAAGTTTGTTTTGATCACCCCAGCAAGAGAAAAAAATATTTTCATTTGCTTTTAAAAACTGAAACTCATTGATGATATTAATATCAAATTCTTTGTCTGTGTTTATATATTTTCTCAATTTATCTAAGCTGTAAACGTCACCATCATAGGCCATAAATGCTAACTTTGGTGTTAAAGGCATTAAAAGGCATATGCAGCATTGCCTAAACCATATGATTTTGTAGCTGCCTTATATTTTTGTGCATATAATTTGTTTATTTTAATTACAGGATCATCTGATGTTAAGAATTTAACCTTTGTATTATTTTTTAATATACATAATTTTAAATCATCTAGTTTCCCCTTTCCAGCAAGATAGTTATTTGCAATGGAAGTGTTTGTATCTAAGGGGAAGTCTGGTATTCCTTCTTCATTAAATTCATATGCTAACCCCGCCATATCATCCATTGCAAAGCGTTGTCTCTTTAGTGCTATGTCGGTTCGTATGTATTGTAAGTAGCAAAACTCACGTAGGAAGTTTAGCCGTTCATTATCAAACTTATTTTCTTTGATTATCTTTGCATATATACCTTCACCACTTCCGAATGCGTCTTCTAGTTTTAAATCTTTACCGTAGAAATAATCTTTTGCGCATTGGTTCTTTATAGATATGTTTTGAATTGATAAGTTATTCTTTAAATTAATTAAGTGAATGGTCTTTGTGCTTAATTCACTTTGAAAAGGTCTTAAATGACATTTTGGTACATAATGCTGCGATTTTTTATTTGCCATTTATAACCTTCTCTATAAAAAACCCCACGATGCTCACACACCGCAGGGTTCAGTAATCCATTCAGAACTATGGTGCGTAGCCTCTAACTACAGCCACTCGTAGCCCCGCAAGTATCGCACTTCTCACAAGTGCCATTCCGCACCATCGTGAAGTTCCCGCAGTCATCGCATGAGTTACCCGTGTAACCTTGCATCATCGATTTAACGCGTTCTTCGTTTTTGTTGACTGTTACCGTAGTGGTTTCAGTTGTAACCTCGGTTACCACTTCCAACGTTTCTTCTGGGTTTGCAGAAGGAGCTGTATCTGGGGCTAGGTCACGCTTGAAGGCGGTTGTTGGTTCTGCGTTTATGTTTGCTGCCAGTGCCGCCGAGCTTGAGGCCATTGCACCTGATGACACTGCCATAACTGGGGCTGAAGTTTTTGCAGGGGCGCTAGAGGCCAAGCTTTTGGTTCCGCTGAAGGTTTTACCACAGCCAGTTTATGTCCTCGGGTTAAGCCGCTAGAAACTGCTTGTGTTTTACCTTCTGCAACATCTTTACCAAGTGTTGTCTGGTCAAAGTTTGACTGATCCACATGCGCCAAGTCAGAGCGACCCAAGTATGAGACAGCCAATTCGCGGAACACATAGTCTAGGATAGACGTTGCATTCTTAATCGCATCATTGCCGTTCACCATGCCAGCAGGTTCGAACTTGGTGAAGATAAACGCTTCAACATATTCTTCTAGCGGAACACCGTATTGAAGACCAAGTGATACAGAGATCGCAAAGTTGTTGATGAAGGCACGAAGGGCAGAACCCTCTTTGTTCATGTCGAGGAAAATCTCACCAAGGCGACCATCATCATATTCACCGGTGCGAAGGAAGATAGTCTGACCACCAATCTTTGCTTTTTGGGTGTAACCTTTGCGGCGACCTGGAAGTTTTTCCTGTTCGCTTGCAACACGCTGAACGATTTTTTCAACAATACGCTCTGTTACCTGTGTGGCACGTGCCGCGATAGGTAGTTCCATCAAATCTTCTACGCCATCCTCGTCTTCATCGTCTTCGATGATAGAAGCATTAAGCGGCTGTGAAAGTTTTGAACCATCACGGTATAGAGCATTCGCTTTAAGCGCTAATTTCCAAGACAGCATGTAAGCGTCTTTACAGTCTTCAACGGTTGCCGAATTTGGCATGTTGATTGTTTTGGAAATAGCACCCGAGATGAACGGCTGAGCTGCTGCCATCATGCGAATGTGTGAGTCTACTGAAAGCGCACGCTTGCCGATTTTGCCGCAAGGGTTTGCACAATCAAAGACAGGCAGATGCTCGTCTTTAAGGGCAGGGGCACCTTCCAGTGTCATCGCGCCACAAACGTGAATGTTAGCTGCTTCAATTTCTTTCTTCGAAAAGCCCATGTGAGCTAGAAGATCAAAGCTGAAATCATCCAACTGCTCGTCGGTGCAGCCAAGTGCGTTCTTACAGAACTCTTCGCCTAGCGTGTATTTGTTGAAAGCAAACTTGATGTCAAAAGCTGATTCAAGACCCGCGTTAATCGCCGCAATCTTTTCATCATCCAAACCTTTTGCTTTAAGCGTGGTTGGGTTGATGCCTGCTGCTTGATTTAAGTTACCATGACCAACTGCATAGACTTCCATCTCGGCAATTTGTGCTTCGGAGTAGCCCAATGTGCGAAGCGCTTCTGGTACTGCACGGTTGATGATTTTGAAGTACCCACCGCCAGCAAGTTTCTTAAATTTAACAAGCGCGAAGTCAGGCTCGATACCAGTTGTATCACAGTCCATTACAAGGCCAATTGTACCTGTCGGCGCAATCACTGTTGATTGGGCGTTACGGTAACCGTTTTTCTCGCCAAGCTCTACGGCACGATCCCATGCAGATTTTGCGTGTTCAACAAGATCAGCCTGTGGGCAAGATGCATGGTCTAGCGGCACTGGGCTAACAGCCAAGTCTTTATAACCCTTTGCATTGCCATGCGCTGCATTGCGGTGGTTTTTCATGACGCGGATCATGTGCTTGCCGTTGCGCTCATAATCAGGAAAAGCACCAAGCTCGCCCGCCATTTGTGCAGAGGTTTCATAACAAATACCCGTCATGATCGCAGAGATAGCACCACAAATCGCGCGGCCTTCATCTGAGTCATATGAAATACCTGAAGTCATCAAAAGACCACCGATGTTGGCAAAGCCAAGACCTGTTGTACGATACTTATATGAAAGCTGAGCAATTTCTTTTGACGGGAATTGAGCCATCATCACTGAGATTTCAAGAACCATCATCCAAAGACGACAACCATGTTCAAATGCTAGTGTGTCGAACGCAAGAGGGTTTTCATCAGAAGCAACTGCTTTGTCGCGGAACTGCAGAAGGTTTAATGATGCAAGGTTACACGCTGTATCATCCAAGAACATATATTCAGAACAAGGATTAGACGCACGGATTGGGCCAGCCTCAGGGCAGGTGTGCCAATCATTCATTGTGGTGTTGTAATGAAGACCCGGGTCCGCCGACTGCCATGCAGCAGTACCGATCTTTTCCCAAAGTTCGCGAGCCTTCAAAGTTTTTACAACTGAACCATCTTTACGAGCAGTTAGATCCCAATCGCCATCTTCTTCAACAGCGCGAAGGAAACCGTCTTTAAGAGATACAGAGTTGTTAGAGTTTTGACCTGCAACAGTCAGATAAGCTTCGCTGTCCCAATCCGTATTGTAAACAGGGAACTTAATGTCTGTGTAGCCTTGGCGAGCAAGTTGGATGACACGCTGAATGTAGTTTTCAGGCACCAATGCTTTTTTAGCAGCACGAACTTCACGCTTAAGGGCTGTGTTAATAGAAGGGTCGAAACAATCGTCCTCATTGCCTTCACAATTCACACAAGCGCTCATGATTTTTGTCATGTGGTTTGAGACCACTTTCGAGCCAGTAACGATCGCAGCAACTTTTTGCTCTTCGCGAACTTTCCAGTCGATGTATTCTTCAATATCTGGGTGGTCGATATCAACCACAACCATTTTAGCAGCACGGCGTGTTGTACCGCCAGATTTAATAGCACCCGCAGCGCGGTCGCCAATTTTTAAGAATGACATCAAGCCAGAAGACTTGCCACCACCTGAAAGAGGCTCATTTGCACCGCGAATGTATGAGAAGTTAGAGCCTGTGCCTGAGCCGTATTTGAACAAACGTGCTTCACGGGTCCAAAGATCCATGATGCCGCCTTCATTTACAAGGTCATCTTGAACAGACTGAATGAAACAAGCATGCGGCTGTGGATGCTCGTAAGAAGACTTAGATTTAACAAGCTTGTGTGTGAACGGGTCTACATAGTGGTGACCTTGAGCAGGGCCGTCGATACCATATGCCCAGTGAAGTCCAGTGTTGAACCACTGTGGCGAGTTCGGCGCAACCATTTGGTTACAAAGCATGTAGCAAAGTTCATCATAAAAAGCGCGCGCATCTTCTTCTTTATCGAAGTAGCCACCTTTCCAGCCCCAATATGTCCAAGTGCCTGCAAGACGATTGAAAACCTGACGTGCATCCATCTCAGAGCTGTACTGCTCTTCTTTAGGAAGTTTAGCGAGTGCTTCTTTATCGGCTTCTGAACGCCACAGCCATGATGGTACAGAATTTTCTTCAACCTTTTTAAGGACAGCAGGAACGCCAGCCTTACGGAAGTATTTTTGAGCGATAATGTCGCTTGCTACCTGTGACCAGCTAGTAGGAACGTCAATGTTCTTAAGTTTAAAGACAACCGAGCCATCCGGGTTGCGGATTTCACTAGTCGCCTGACGAAAATCAATACCCTCGTATGCTGATTGATTTTCTTTTGTATATCGCCGCTCAATATGCATTTTGTATTCCTTATTAACTGCCTGTCATCAGGCAAACCGATTTCAATGGCTGAATCTTACAACTCAGCCCCACACTCACAAATTTTTACGCTTGTTGTTCTTCGTCATCTTGCAAATTTTAAGCATTATTTGTGCTCATAAACTCACAAGGAAGACACAACCCCTGCCACTCTTTAGTTAAAGCTGATACGCTATATCTTGATGTGATTGTCGCTGTAAATACTAAATATAGTATTAACGGAAGTTTTTAACAACAACAAATCACAAAATAAAAAATCAAGATTTCACCCAAAAAAGTCCGCAGAAATTTATGCTTAGAAACGGTGTTCTAATGCAGTCTACTAACGAAAATGGAAGGGATTATGCTTGTACTGTAAGGCGTTTAACGCCTAACCCCCAAATCAGGCACAATCCAACTCAACTCTTATGAACTCCTGATACTCAGAGTCTGATGGGCACGTCAACAACTTGTGGCAAAGAAAAATAAAAAAACTACATGCTGTGGTGTAAGTGTGAATAACGGTGAAAACTTGAAAAAAAAGATTTACTGCTTTTTCAATGCTTTGAGTAAAAAGAGCGTGGAAACGTTAATTTTTGGTATTGATTTGTTAAGGGTTTCGCGAATCTGCGATTCTTATGGGGTGGGGGCTATATGTTGTGGGTGGTTTGGGAGAATCGCTAGTTATGTTGTGGCAAGTTGTTGATGAGCTGAATAGCTGGTTGAGGCAACCCAATGTAGACGTTCAATTTTGATGAGTTAATGTCGGCTATGCGGACTTTGCAATTTTAAAAACCTACCTGAGTATCAAAATCGCGATACTAACCAGGGGTAAATTTTGTTCAACAAACTAACTCAGATTGTTGCAGCATAAAGTTAGTGGTTTAATTTTATTATTATAGTTAATTCTTGGTTAATTTTTATGTGATTTTTTAATTACAGGCATGGGGAAATAAATGATGAAGATCATTCAAAAATTATCACTATCTTCAATAGTTCTTTTAACTGTTGGGCTCGTCTTAACTGGAATTTTAATGCCGGTGGTCGCATATCACCTGTCTGAGGAATATAAGAACATTGAAAATATAAGAACATTGAATATGCAGCTAATCGTGAAGGGTTAGCTGCGCTAGATATGTTGGAATCTGTTCATGCGAATGCAATGTCATTTCGTAAACAAACAGAAGATAATGATCCAGCTATTGATACCTTGAATGGTACACTGGAGCAATTTTCTGACCAAAGTGAGAATGTTCGTCTCTGGTTAGTTATGTCACAAAAAGTAATCGACTTTCAATTAGCCAATAACCAAACTGAAGTTGAAGGCCCACTTGATGAAATCGATCAACTTGCATTGAATACAAAAACTACACAGACCGTTACCGCAAGCAATAGAATGTTACGTATTACGCGCCCCGTCATTATGGGTGAAGGGTCAGCCTCGAATGAAAAGTGTGCTAGTTGTCATACAGGGCTTATGGGTATCAGTAGTGGAGAACTTCTTGGAGCGTATAGTGCCGAGATAAGCATGCAGGAATCATATAATAAATGGACAGGACTAGTCAAAAGCTTACTTGTTGCATCTGCCATTACAATTCTTGCAACACTAGGCTTAATATTCTATCTGCTTAAAATAACGGTATTATCACCCGTCGCTAAACTGTCTCAAGCCGCAGATGAGATGGCTAACGGAAATGATAAGGTTATTTTTGAAGGTGAAAACAGACCTGATGCACTTGGCAAATTGTCTAAGTCTTTAAACGTGTTTAAACAAGCTACCCGAGAAAGGGTACACTTGGAAAACCAAGCATCACATTCAAAGCAACTTGCAGAAACTGCAAAACTATCTGAACGTGCCAAGTCCGAGTTTCTTGCTAATATGAGCCATGAGATTAGGACTCCGATGAATGGTGTGATGGGCATGGCTGAATTACTGTCAAAAACAGATTTGGATGCAAAGCAATTGATGTTCACTGATGTGATAGTGAAATCCGGCATGTCATTACTCACCATCATCAATGATATTCTGGACTTCTCAAAGATTGATGCTGGCCAGATGGAGCTTGATCCAGTTCCCTTTAAACTTAGAGAAGCAATTGAAGATGTGGCTACCTTGGTATCCACTAAGGTGGCTGAGAAAGATTTAGAGTTGATTGTACGGGTGGAACCATCACTTCCAGAGTGTTTTATTGGTGATGTAGGGCGCATAAGGCAAATCGCAACTAACCTAATGGGCAATGCAGTCAAATTCACCGAGAAAGGACATATTTACATCAATGTTGAAGGTTCAGTAACTGGCGAAGGCAGCAATGCAAAAGCGCAACTGCATTTTACAGTTAAAGATACTGGCATCGGCATACCTTCTGATAAAGTATCTAAAGTTTTTGAGAAGTTTACTCAAGTAGATGAATCAGCAACTCGTAAATTTGAAGGTACAGGTCTTGGTTTGTCAATTACAGCATCCTTGATAGAAATGATGGAGGGAAAAATTGGTGTTGAAAGTGAACTGGGTGAAGGATCAACTTTCTGGTTTGACATAAATCTACCTGTTCACAGTGAACAATCCGGTAAAAAACGTGTTCCATTTGATGTTTCTAACTCACGTGTTTTAGTGGTAGATGACAATCCGGTAAATCGCTCAATTCTAATTGAACATATGAATGCATGGCAGCTCGATAGTGCCGCAGCAACTAGTGGCAAAGAGGCCCTTGCCGTAATGAATGCTGCTATATCCCAAGGTATTTCAATAGACTGTGTCGTGATGGACTTTCAGATGCCAGATATGAGCGACGCTCAAGCATTCAAGATAATGCAAACTCAATCGGCACTCGCTGATATCCCTGTTATTATGCTTACTTCAGTTGCAGAGTTGGAAGACGGAAAACCATTCTCTTCTCTTGGAGTTCAGGGACATCTAACCAAACCAGCACGTTCTTCATTACTACTTGAGACAATAATACAAGTGTTACAGGACAAGAAAGCTAGTGCACAATCAAAAAACGGGAATAGCAATATATCCAGCGTGGCATTTGCCAAGCAAATTGGTGACCTCGAAACAACAAAGATTGATGTGAAACCAGATGAAGCTTCGTCTTCAAATATTGTTGGGAATAATCTGTCTACAGTTAAATCATCAATGCATCGAATTGATGACTCTCAAGGTGTTGATGTGCTAATATGCGAAGATAATGAAGTAAATCAGATTGTCTTTACCCAAATTCTTGAAGCTACTAATCTAAAATTTCAGATTGTCAATAATGGTAAAGAAGGTGTAAAATTTTATAAAAGTGTTTTACCGAGGGTTATCATAATGGATGTATCAATGCCAGTAATGAACGGGCATGAAGCAACCGCTGAGATGCGTAGGATTGAAGCTGAGACGGGTATCCATACACCAATTATTGGAGTTACAGCTCATGCAATTAAAGGCGATATGGAAAAATGCTTTGAAGTAGGTATGGATGATTATTTATCCAAACCAGTCTCACCTGATGCTCTAGTTGAAAAGCTTAAAAAATGGGCGAATGTACACTCACAAGTAGCTTGAAGAATTTGAGACAAAGCATCTCTAGCGATACGGTAAAAAGGTTCATCACTCCAAGGCCTCAACCAACTTCTCACCATTAGCCTTAATCGCATCCATATCACCCATAACATTAGCAGGTCCAAATTTTTTGCCTTCATGGCGGGGAACAACATGCACGTGGTAGTGATAAACTTTTTGTCCGCTTGCATCTTCGCTAAATTGTTGGATGGTAATTCCATCTGCGTTAAAGGCTTTGATCGCGGCTAGGGCAATTTTTTGCGCTATTTTATGGACATGAGCAACAGCCTCTGGCGATGCGTCTAACATATTACGGCAGGGTTCTTTCGGAATTACGAGCGCATGTCCCATACCTCTAGGCACGATGTCCATAAAGGCAAGCACGTGATCGTCTTCATAGACTTTGAAGCAAGGAATTTCACCGCGAAGGATTTTAGCAAAGATATTGTCGTTATCGTATTCTGGCGTGCTCATTGTTTATCTTCCTTCTTAAATGGCGCATGTTCGCTCAAGATTTCATTATGTCTATCAATTTCGCGGCGCTCATGCACGAGATAATCTGCAACCGCATCACGCAATCCTGGGTGTGTAATCCAATGCGCTGAATGTGTTGTTACAGGAACATAACCGCGAGCTAATTTGTGAGAGCCTTGTGCACCTGCTTCAACGCGTTTCAATCCATGTGCAATTGCATATTCAATCGCTTGATAATAACAAACTTCGAAATGAAGGCAGGGGTGGTCTTCAATGCAGCCCCAATGGCGACCGTAAAGGCAATCATCGCCTATGAAATTCAGCGCTCCCGCAACATATTCATCACTTTGATTGTCTGTGCGCTTTGCCATGATGAGTAACGTGCGGTCTGGCATCATCTTACCAATCATCGAAAAGAACTCACGCGTTAAATAAGGCTGCCCCCATTTGCGTGCGCCCGTATCATTATAAAACGCAAAGAACCGATCCCATGTACGTTCTGAAATTTCATCACCTGTGAGAAACTCAATAGTAATGCCATTATCTTCGAGTGCAATACGGCGTTCTTTCTTGATGTTCTTGCGTTTGCGAGAGGATAGAGAGCTTAAAAAACCATCGAAGGTCTTATAATCATGATTGAGCCAATGAAATTGCTGGTCTTTACGTTGAAGATAATTTTGCTCACCTACAAAAGCCCATTCATCTTTTTCCATAAACGTAATATGCGCAGAAGAAACTTTCATCCGCTCACACAATTGTTGCAAGCCTTGAGCTAGCGCTGTCATGCGAACCTCGCGACCCTCACATTCAGGCACTAAAAAGCGTGAACCCGTTGCGGGCGTAAAGGGAATAGAACATTGAAGCTTTGGGTAATAATTGCCACCAGCGCGCTCAAAAGCATCCGCCCAACCGTGGTCAAATACATATTCGCCTTGGCTGTGGTTTTTTAAATAACATGGAAGCGCACCAAGCATATTGCCTTTGTCATCTTCCAAAATAAGATGTTGGCCTAGCCAGCCTGTTTGTGATGTTGCAGAACCAGATTTTTCTAGAGCATATAGAAATTCATAGCTGATAAACGGATTAAAACACTGGTTTGGTTGCAAAGCATTCCATGCGGTTGCATCAACATCCGCTAATGAATTTAAAACTCTAATTTGGAAACTGTCACTCATATTTAAGTAGGTTTGTTTTTTTGGCAAAGGTTCAAGGCTTAAAGCCTTCAAATGTAATCTGATCTACAAACTTGTCGCTATAAGCTTGATCTTCTTTATTACGTACAGTCCAGCTAATTGAGGGTCTGCCAGTTGCAGTAAACTCCCGAACAAATTGGCAATCAAGCTCTTCAACGTTGTAGGAAATGAAATCAACATTACAGTCTGCAGCAATCTCCTTGTGGGTTAAATAATTGCCATTATGTCCTTGAGCCGTAAGACCAAGCGGCAGGTCAGGTGCTATCTCTCTTGCATCTCTAAGAATGTGATGATGAAAAGACATAATAACTGCAGGGCCATCATAAGAAACAAGTAAATCTGCAATCGACTTTACAAAACCATCATCCTGACCCTTCTTACCTTTTAATTCGATAACCACGCCGACCTTGCCATCAACTAGAGCAAGGAATTCTCCTAGCGTTGGAATTTTATCATCTGTCTCTTTGATGTTGATGCTTGTCAGAGTTTTTGCATCCATCAATCGTGTGTCGCCACGCTCACTGGTTAGGCGATTAAGTTTATAATCATGGAACACCATAGGCACCATTTCTGATGAGGGTTGAATATCAAGTTCGATATTAAATCCGCCATCAACTGCTGCTTGAGCCGCAGAAAGTGTATTCTCATAAATTCCCTTGTTCACATCATGTAAGCCACGATGAGCAATAGGGCGCTCAATCATCCATTTTAAATCATGTTCGCTTTTATTTTTAAATTCCAATGCCACGGAGTTGCCTCATGTCTGGTTCAGGGTATGCTGGGTCAAGATTCACTTTAAGCATTTGCGAAAGACACGCCACATGAAAATTCTAACTGCCAGTCTAGTTGCTCTTTTATCCACGACTTCACTTGGATTAGCCGCAGGGTTTGAAATATTGAAGCCCCACCGCGCAGTTTATGATGTGACACTTGAAAAACGCAGAAAAGCGTTCTGGAATTAAAGGCATGAAAGGGCGTATTGTCTACGAAGTAAAGGGCAATGAATGCGAGGGTATCTCCATTCGCTATCGCTTCGTCACAACCATTTCCACAGATCGGGATGATTTTACAACGGATCAACAAACCTCAACCTATGAAAGCCCTGACGGTAACGAGTTTTCTTTCGAAACCAAAAGTTTTGTAAATGACCAAGCTGATCAAAAAATTTCTGGCAGCGCTGTGCTTGCAAATGAAGAAATTGTAGTAAAACTAAAAGGTGATACTCCGCGCGAGCTACAATTGGGGCAGGGGATATTTACAACAACACATCTGGTAAATATCTTAACGGACGCGCGAAAAGGAGAAAAATTCGTCGTTCATGATGTGTTTGATGGTTCTGGCGATGCTGATAATATATTAAACTCAGCCTCTGTGATTGGCTCTTTAAAAGTTGTGGAGAAGGCTTTGGAGGGCGAAAACCCCAAAGTTGTGAAAGCTTTTAAAAGTAAGGAAGCTTGGCCGATTAGCATGAGTTATTTTGATAAAAACTTAGATAATACTGGAGAGGCGGTTCCAATTTATGAAGCATCGTTCTTGCTCTATGAAAATGGTGTTACACGCCAACTGATGATGCGCTATCCAGATTATGAACTACGCGCTGCATTGACTGAAATTGAGTACTATCAATCAGATGCCTGTCAGTTGGATAATTAGGATTGATCATGCTGACTATCTACACGCTCAAGAATTGTGATACCTGCAAGAAGGCCATCAAATGGATGGAAGCGGAAGGCGTACCCTTTAAAAATCACGATGTAAGGGCAGACGGCCTTTCGGAAGACATAATATCTCAGATTGTCACGACACTTGGCTGGGAAAAAGCCTTAAACCGCCGCTCAACCACCTGGCGTAATCTAGATGAAGAACAAAAAGCAGATTTGGACAATGCGACAGCGGCTTCGCTGATTGCAGAACATCCTACGCTTCTAAAAAGACCAGTATTCGTCGATGAAAATGAAATCATCGCGGGCTATGGCGATGAAGCAAAGCAGTTGTGTTTGAAAGATGGGTGAGTTGTTTCATTTTAAATGGCAGCTATTGGCCAGAAGCGGACATTCATATAATGCGTTATTTATTATTAGTAATAATTAGAGCTTCCCATATATTATTTATATCTTCAGACAGAAAAGGGTCGAAGGCCTCAGTTATTTCTTCACAATCAGTTGTGTCATACTTCCAATAGTGTTTGTAAGAAAGTAGGGCATTTTGTTTGTAATAATTTCTATAAAAAGGAGGGCATATCCATTCTGGATTGACGTGAATTTCTGCGCTAAAGTCATCCAACTTATTGATTAATTTATGAAACCCTCTCAACCAAAGGGCAACGTCGCCTGCTTCGTCACCCTTCATGTGTAATCCATAACTTATCATTCCACCCCAATAATGTTCGTTAACATTGCCAAAAGCATTAATAAATGGCCAAGGGTCGTCAAATTCAAAAGCTTTGATAGTTTTTTGATTATCTAATTTCTTGTTATCATCCAATGTTTGAATGTAACCAAATATATGAGTGCCATGCCCCATTTTTAATGCAACTTTTAACTATTAAATTTTAATTTGAATATACAGTATAGTTTTCTGAATGTCTGCACTGGGTCAGGAGCAGTCATTGGCATTAAAAATTTGATGTATACATGAATGGACTCTGAGTTTTTTGAGCCTTGTTTCCAATTCGTCAACCTTATTTGTTTATTCTCTGTCTCAAAGTGTTGCGTAGATTAGCATATACAGCTGAATTACGCATGTGTTGGGGTAGGGTTTTGAGATGGCTAAGACAGTTCTTATAGTCGAAGATAACGAATTAAACATGAAGCTTTTCAATGACTTATTGGAAGCTAAGGGTTACGAAGTTATTCAGACGCGCAATGGCTTGAAGGCTCTTGATTTAGCCAAAGAGCATCGTCCAGACCTCATCTTGATGGATATTCAATTGCCAGAAGTTTCCGGCCTTGAAGTTACAAAGTGGATAAAAGAAGATGAAATGATCTCTTCTATTCCAATTATTGCTGTAACTGCATTTGCCATGAAGGGCGATGAAGAACGTATTAGGCAAGGGGGCTGTGAGGCTTATATTTCAAAGCCAATTTCAGTCGCGACCTTCATCAAAACAATTCAATATTATATTGGCGATGGTCAATAATCGAGTAATCAGAATAAATAGTTCAGCGTAGTGAGATAAGTAAATTGACAGCACGTATTTTAGTAGTTGATGACATGCCAACAAACGTAAAATTGCTTGAAGCAAGACTCATGGCTGAGTATTTTCAAGTACTAACCGCAAGTAATGGCGAAGATGCAATAGCTCTTTGTGAGAGCGGCCAGTGCGATATGGTTCTGCTTGATGTGATGATGCCAGGTATTGATGGTTTTGAGGTTTGCAAACGTTTGAAAGCAAACCCTGAAACTGCTCACTTGCCGATTGTTATGGTGACAGCTCTTGATCAACCAGAAGATCGTATCAAAGGTCTTGAGGCGGGCGCAGATGATTTTTTAACAAAACCTGTAAATGATTTAGCTCTAGTAACTCGCGTGAAAAGTCTTGTTCGTTTGAAGATGCTAACAGATGATCTTCGCTTAAGAGCTTCAAATGGTGATGAGTTAGCCATGGACCATTATCAGGTCGTAGACGAAGTGAATGCTTCAAAGCACAGGCCAAATATCATTGTAGTGGATGATAAAGCCGCATCATATGAGAAAATGGTTTCAACGCTCAGTGTGCAAAATAATGTTGAAGTAGAAACAAATGCGACAGATGCATTATTTCGTATCGTTGAAGGGCAATATGATCTCGCTATTATTTCCTTGAATATGAGTAATTTTGATAGTTTGCGTCTATGTTCTCACTTGCGCTCTCTAGAACGAACACGAGTGCTACCAATAGTCGTTATTGCTGGTATGGATCAAGAGGAAGTTGTGAGCCGTGCAATGGAAATTGGCGTAAATGATTACATCAAAAGCCCAATTGATACTCAAGAATTACTTGCAAGACTGAAAACACAATTATGCCGTAAGCGTTATAATGATTGCTTGCGTGCTTCTGTTCAGCAAACCATTGAAATGGCGGTTAAAGATCCTCTAACAGAGCTTCACAATCGTCGTTATTTCGAAATGCATTTCACATCATTATTTGACAAGTCGGTTGCATCAAAAAAGCCTTTAACAGCGATTATGTGTGATATCGATAAGTTTAAAGCGGTGAATGATACTCACGGGCACGATGTAGGGGATGCGGTAATTATTGAAGTTGCAAACCGCATTCGCAAAAGTGTGCGTAATGTTGATATTGCTTGCCGATATGGCGGTGAAGAATTTGCTATCATTATGCCTGATACAGACATTGAGTATGCAAACGTAGTTGCAGAGCGTATTCGCCGTGAGGTGGCTGAGCATCCTGTCATCGCAGAAAGTGGTTCAAAGCAGATTTATACAACGATTAGCATGGGTCTATCTTCATTAGAGCTTGAAGATGATACACCAAAGCAATTATTAAAAAGAGCAGACGTAGCGCTCTATGCTGCAAAAAATGCTGGTCGTAATAAAGTTATGACAGAGGCTGCCTAAAACTAGGTTGTAGTCGTAAATAGCTTGGGTTGATGATTGACTACGTAATGTCTCAGTAGCTTCTGCTGCTTTCTACGCTAGGTATTATGAAGATTAAGCATTAATTGTAACCTTCAATCTGGAAAATAATTACCAAACCCTTAACCTGATGTTGATTTTCCTTCAAAAGTGAGTCAGATTTCTCTGATGCTGATTAAGTAGGTTTTTGCTTGCTTGATCGGACAATACCCTACGGAGTGCTCAGGTCCGCCGCATCTCCTGGGTCCGTGGGGTCGTCGGTTGGAATTTGGATCAGTTAATGGCCTCCTCGTACCATTCCCAAAGTCCAACCGACCCCTTTCATTTGAAAATTCAGTAGCTATTCAATCAACAAATCAAAATTGATGTTAAGGTAAGTTATTTTTTCTGTCTTAAGCTGCATATTGATATGATCAATAACCATTGTTGCTTTTTTATTATTATCCAAGAGATCAACATAAATAGCTTTTCTAGTCAGTTGTGAGTTGGCTGTTTTATTTGCTTTTTTGTAAGCGCAATGAGTGAATCAATTTTTGCGGTAAAAATACTGCCCGCAGTTTCTATGAATATCTTATCGTCTTCTCTCCATACGTGTGTTTCATTGACTGTCAATTCAGCTGAAGAGCGCTTGGTGTGATTTTGTAATCTGAGGCGAGGGATGTAAGTGTTATAACTTGAAATATTGATACTTGTTGGTTTGGAAGCAGTGTAGTTCAAGTGATCTGAGTTATGTTTTCCATTATAAGAAAAACCAAGTAACTTGGTTATTCTATTATTAGTATCCCACTTGTTTCTGGTGTTATCTATTGTTTCAAATGGGTTTTTAGGGTGCCCCTCAAACAGTGGCTTAAGACTTTCCAACCCATTATTTCTTGATAAAAACCTTACGATAGAATGACTTGTTTTAGAGTGTTCAGCGGTAAACTGAGGTACTTCGACTAAATCCGTTTTTAGTTTCCCATCCTGAAGCAAATCATTACGCTGTAACAGTTTGATAAATTCATGCTTCTGGCTGCTAATAGAAATTGATTTGGCACCCCAAGGCCCGAATGAAGCAATTATTAAAATGGTAGCAAGTGAGCTTATTATTCGAACATTGCTTAATTGAGTTCTTTTGAGGATTGGTAACAAGAACAGAGCAAAAAGCCATAAACCAAGGACAACAAGCATATAGCGTTCTGGCGTTACGCCATAGTCAGAAACGCGTCTTGTAACTGAAATCGAAAGCAGCACTAAAGGGGTGAATAACAATAAGTGCCAATATTTAAGTAGCCAGTTTGTAAATAGAGTACTGCGAGAAGCCCATGGACGAGCAAACAAAATAAACCCAGTCAATCCAAGCGAGAATATCAATACCATGAGGGCAACTTGCCCCTTTGGAAGCGATAAGGTTAGTAAAATTTTAGCCGCATAAAGGTGTAAAATTGCAAGATAAATAACCAGCATAGGTGTCAGCACATAGTTGATTAAGAATGTAACTCCGCGTGCGAGTAGGGCAGCGTTATCAGGAAGTACAAGCTCTTCGTTGCTGTCCGTTGGCATTAAATATAAGCCAAAGATTGGGCCGACAAATGCAATAGCGATAATCCAAATGATGTCATAGACATTGCGGTGGACATCTATTCCAAGCAAGAAATCAAGACTGCTGGAAATAGCATATAAGCCGCCGCCAAAAAGTACCGAGGCAATAATACTCATAACGATGGCGGTGCCAAACCTTGAGTTATAAAGCCAGACAGAATTTTCATTTGATTGACGTAATAAAAAAGGCGCTGCCATTATCAGTAAACCAAGACCTGGATAGAGGAATAATGGGCTTTGCTGAAACCAAGAGGATAAAAGACCGGCGGTGATGACCAAAACTGCTATCAAGCCTGTCAGGCCAAGTTTTACAGGTAAGTTAATCCGATGCTTTGCATTTAGATGCAATCCAAGTGCACCCGATGCTAAAAATGCAGTTGAGAAAGCAATTTTGAGATCATCCTCAAAGTCATGCTCTAAAGGGAATATGCCCAACTCATCAAGTATCAAAATGAATGTCAGTATGACCGAGCAAACTAATGGCGCAGTGTATCGCTCGATTATTTTACCAGACTTGTTGAAAATATTATTTTTTGAGAGTTCTGACTTCATTTTCTTTCCTTAAATCAATGCCTGATAGGTATTTAGAATATTTAAGGCAAGACTAGGAGTTTAATGTGCAGAAATTCATTAGAATATATGAAGCTTTTAAAGACTTATCGGATATTTAGAGATCTTTGTCAGATAAAGCTTCTATTCTTGTGTTTCTGATGCATGGTTTTAACATGCTTACTTTTTCTATTAAATCAAAACCAAGATCTTCATCACTTTGAAATAGACTAACACGAGCTATCATCTCTTTTAAATCAACATCGAAATCACTAGCAAAAATGACATGCGCGCCATTATATTCCCAGATATAGCAATGTTTGAAAACTAATTGCATGGCGGCAATTTTTTGCTCCATACGCTTGTCAATAACAACCAGATTAGCAACTATCACGCCATTTTCTGTAAGCTTACTTTTATAAAGTTCAAAGCATTCAATTGTCGCAAGGTGATTGACGTGTTCACCGCCGCCAACAAAAACATCCAGAAATATCACATCGTACTGCGCGTCACGACTGGTTAAGTCTTCTCGGCTATCAGCAGTAAAAACATCCATCAACACTTTGTCGCTTAACCCAAAGTATTCTTTTGCTACTTTTATAATATTGGGATCAATATCAGAGCCGTGAATGTTCACAATTGGAAAATAGTGATCAAAAAGCATAGCAAGGCGCCCTCCGCCAAAACCAGCAATATAGATATTATTTGGTGCTTCCACTTGCCAAAATGCAGATAAAAATACGGCCTGAGAATAAGGGCCAATCAAGTTAAGTGGATTGGTAAGGTCGATTCTCGACATAATATTGCTGAGCTTTTGTGTGCCATTGTCATAACAATACATCTTCAACTGTGTTTGTTCTTTGTGTAAAAAAACACCCTGAATATCGCCTTGGATAATTTCTTCTATTTTATCCGCACTACGTAAAGGCGCTAGGCGCTCATGAATGGCTTTCAGGTTTGACGCCTTCCAATCTTTATGATGTGTTTGTGTGGACAAAGAAAATACCTCGATTGTTACTTAGTAACAAAGAAGCAAATTTCATGCCATTGCGATAAATTTAGTCAATAAAAAAGCCGCTTTGAAAAGCGGCTCTTTTTGATTCTATTTGAAATCTAAAATTACTTGATTTTAGTTTCTTTAAATTCAACGTGCTTTCTAGCAACTGGGTCATACTTACGCTTGACCATTTTTTCAGTCATTGTACGGCTGTTTTTCTTTGTTACATAAAAGAAACCAGTGTCAGCAGTGCTTTCCAGCTTGATTTTAATAGTAGTGGCTTTTGCCATGATATTAATCCTGTATCTTGAACCTTCACTTTTTATATAAAGCAAATAGGAACGGAAATAAAACAGGCCGCACGTTCACGACCATCTGTTGAAGCGCAAATTACTTAAAGCCAACCAAAAGTCAAGACAAAGGTGAACTTAGCTTACGGATTGTTTGTTCTACCTATAATTATCTTGCTGAATAAACAGAATGCTCAAATGAAATAGATGCAGTTTGGATGGATGGATTGATAAAATTTCAATTCGTTTGGTACAAGTCAATTGATTGGAGTTAAGCTTTTTGAACTCGAATTACATACAAAACCAGATACAGTGCGAAGAACACAAATAAACTTGCCCCAAAGCCTGCAGGCCCCATAATATCCATGGCAATGCCAGCTGATTGCGGACCTATGGTCATTCCAAATCCATAGCACAAAACAAAAGCTGCATTGGCTTGCGCAAGGTCGGTGCCTTTTAGGCGTGAGCCAAGGTGAGCAAGGCCAACGGTGTACATGCCAGAAATAATCCCGCCATAGATGAATAAAACAACACCAAGCATCCAGCCTATTTGAGCTGTGAGCGGAATTAAAATAGCACCTGCAACGCCTATCAGGGTACAGGCAAGTAAAACAACACGGCGGTCATTAACACGATCACTCCACATCCCAAGCGGAATTTGTAACGCCACATTACCAAGACCAACGATTGTTAATAGCAAAGCTGCTGTCTGTTCTTCGTAGCCTGAACGAATCGCAAAGACGGGGAGGAGCGCTAGTTCAATTTGCTCAGCTGCCCCAAATACAAAACCTGCCATTGTCGCGAGCGGCACCATAAATAAATATGGAATAATAGATGGCGTTTTACCTGTGCGTTCCATTTCTGGCTCATTATTGCGACCACATAAAATTGGAACAATTGCGGAAACGATCATGCTGCCACCAATCAAAAACGGTAATATTCCGTGAGTGCCAACAACTGATAATATTCCTGGCCCAAAGGCAAAACCTAAGCTTAGAACTGTGGCGTATATTCCAAGAACAAGACCACGGTTATTTTCTTCAGAGGCTGAGTTAATCCAAAACTCACTAAGTATGAAAAGCGCTGTGAGAGCAGCGCTAAAGATAAATCTAAGCACAAACCAAATTGGCAAATTATCTGTGAGATAAAACCCAGCCAAGCAAAATATAGAAACAGTTATTGCCGCCAGCAAGGTATTAACAACCCCAAGTGATCTAGCAATTGGCGTTATAAAAGGAACTGCCACCATTGCTGCAATGCCCGCAATAGCAGTGTTAGCGCCAATGATTGAAGCTGCAATGCCGCGTTGTTCCATCAATAGGCTTAATAAAGGGAAGCTCAAGCCAATGCCTGTGCCCACAACAGAAATACTTGCAATCGCAGCAATAATACCGCGCAAGTCGCTACCTGCGAATGTTTTCTTTATGCATGATTGTATGAATGCCATGGAATAGACTCTAGAATTATCTATTCACGCTTAACCTAGATTATCGTCTTGCGAAAGTGGTTTCCAGTGGTTTGATAATGCGGAGCAGGGTAATCATCTGAAAGGTTCGGATCCTTCGCCAATCGCTGAATTAACTCAACCAGCATGACACGAGTAATCTCCCGTGTGTTTTCAGTGATCGCATCTTTAGGTCTAATCCACTGAAGTTCTTCTAACTCGCCATCAGGGTCAAATCCGCCTTCTGGTGCAAAACCAACTTCTGATGCATGTGCAAGGAAGAACCAAGTATCAAAACGGCGAGAATTACCAGGCGGTGTTATTGCTCTTGAAAATAAACGCAGTGCTGAAAGAGCAGGGACCAAGCCTTTATCTTTAAAATCTTTCCAGTCTTCATGATTGTTTTTTAAATCACCAGACTTACCCAATAATAAGCCACTTTCTTCAGCTACTTCACGAACCGCTGCTACACCGAGCGCGCGCGCGCCTCTTTTTGTTGGCTTTCCTCGCATCGCTTGCATTAATCTTGATTGAGTTGCTTCAGTCAGCTCATTTGCTACAGGAACTGACCCATCAAATTTATCAACAGAACCGCCTGGAAAAACCAAAGCGCCCGGCATGAATTTTAATTTCTTATTACGCTTGCCCATTAAGATACGTGGATCATCCTTTGGACCATCAAGAAGTATCATCGTAGAAGCGTTCTTCGGGCGTATATAGCCATACTCATTGCGTGTTTTAGTACGAAATTCACGGGCTTGATCAGAGTTGATCATGCCTTGAATACGATTTACTTCCGTATTGAGGTCTTCGTCATTGCCCTGAAATTTATCTGATGTCATAGGCTAGTCTTCATTCCCGCCAAAGCCATGCATACGCATTGCCCATTGCGCACCAACCACCATGCCTTTAAGTGGACGCATAAAGAGGACTGAGGCAAGAACTGCAACACCAATAGTCAAGAACATACCAGTCCACATGCCAACTAATTTCCATGTCAACGCCATCATCATGATAGCTACGACAACGTGTCCTACAACAAAAATATTTAAATAAGCTGGTAGGTCATCTGCGCGGTGATGATGAAACTCTTCATTACAGGCTGAGCATTTGTCTTGAACTTTAAGTCCGCCCGTAAATAGTTTTGTCTCACCGCATGAAGGACAATTACCACGCAGGCCTTTCATCATAGCAGGAAAGGTTTTGCGTTCTTCTAACGTCTCAACATGAACTTCATTTATACTCATAAGCTTAATGCCTTTTTCTGCGCCCTTTGCCTCTAAAAGTTCCAGGCGTTTGCCGGCCTCTGTGGCCAGTGCGTTTGTTTGTATTGCGAGAACGAGGAAGACCAGTGCCTTCAACACCTTCGCTAATCATCTCAAATCGAAGCGCCCCAGCTACTGGTGCTGCTTCAACTAGTTTAACTTCTACTCTTTGGCCCATCTGATACTGTTGACCAGAACTTTCGCCAATAACTGCATGAATTGCATCATCAAAGATGAAATACTCATCACCCAGCAAGGATATCGGTATAAATCCATCTGCGCCAGTATCATCAAGCGTGACAAACAGTCCTGACTTCGTCACACCATTGATGCGTCCATGAAACGTAGCGCCAATTTGTTCTGATAAGAAACCTGCAATCAGACGATCAATTGTTTCCCGCTCCGCCTGCATGGCGCGGCGCTCGGTGATACAAATGCCTGCTGCAATATCTTCTAAAGTCTTTTCCTCGTGAGGCGTAATACCACCTTCACCAAGTCCAAGAGACCCCACAAGGGCGCGGTGAACAATCAAATCAGCATACCGCCTAATCGGCGAGGTGAAATGCGCATAGCGTGAGAGTTGCAAACCAAAGTGACCTTGGTTTTCAGAAGTATATACGGCTTGGCTTTGAGAACGTAGAACAACCTGACTCACAAGCTCTTCATTTTCTGTGCCACGTACTTTTGATAAAATCTGATTAAAGTGCATCGCACGAAGATTGCCAGGTTTCGCTAATGTCATTTCAAGCGATGTCAAAAATTCACGAAGCTTTTCCAGCTTATCAAGTAATGGTGATTCGTGAACGCGGTAGATGAGCGGCTGCTTCTTACGTTCAAGCGTTTCTGCTGCACAAACATTTGCCTGAATCATACATTCTTCAACAAGCTTATGTGCATCAAGGCGATCCGGGACTAAAACACGATCAACCGTTCCGTCTTCTTTTAGAATAATTTTACGCTCTGGCAAATCAAGTTCCAGCGGTTGGCGAGTGTTGCGCCCTCTGGTCATGCACTTGTAAGCTTCATAAAGCGGCTCCAGCACATCTTTCATCAATGGCTTGGTCTTTGCGTCAGGTTTGCCGTCGATAGCCGCCTGATAGCGCGGATATGCAAGATTGGCATGGTTTCGCATCAGGACACGGTGGAAAGTATGCTTGGTCTTACGACCTTCCTCATCAAAATGCATTTTCACGGCTAGAGCAGGGCGGTCTTCACCTTCGCGTAGCGAACAAAGATTGTTGGAAATGCGTTCTGGTAACATTGGAACTACACGGTCTGGGAAATAAACAGAATTTCCACGTAAAAGCGCTTCCGTATCCATTGCAGAACCAGATTGTATATAAGCAGAAACATCTGCAATCGCGACGCGTACAATATGCCCACCTGTAACGTCTGGGTCAGGTTCGGCTTGAATAGCGTCATCGTGATCTTTTGCGTCCGCTGGATCAATCGTGATGAGCGGAATATCACGCCAATCTTCTCGCTTGCCTTGTGAGGCAGGTTTTATCGCTTCAGATTCGTGAATAACACTTTCAGGAAAAATATGTGGAATTTCATTGGCATGAATAGCAATGATTGAAGCAGCTTTTTCTGTTTTATAAGAACCAATCACACCTGTAACTTTAGCGCGCTTTAAACCAAATTTAGGCCCACCAATCGTTTCTACAGTTACAAGATCACCATCTTGTGCATCACCAAGTAAATCGGCAGGAATTTCCATCTCACCTTGGCGTCGAACAGCAGATTCAAGTCTAATACCGCCTTCGCCAATACGCACGACACCAAGCATTTGCGTTTCTTGCTTGGGCAGTATTTTTATCACTTTTGCGGTGTAGCGATCGGATGAGCCAATGCGGAATACTTTTGCAAGTACACGATTGCCAAGGCCTGCTACTTTTTCTTTGCCTTTAGCTCTGGTTGAAACTTCAATAACAGGGGGCTTACCGTTTTTGGCTTCATCCCAATCAGCAGGCTTACCCAGTAAGCCGCCATTACGATCCCGTGTTAAAACATCGATGGCTATCACAGGAGGGAGTTGGCCTGCTTGGGATAGACGCTTGCCACGGCATTCTATTTTACCTTCTTGGACAAGATCTCGTAAAATAGCTTTAAGGTGGATTTTATCCGCACCTTTAATGTTAAAGGCTTTGGAGATATCCCGCTTTGAATTGCGTCTAGGGTTCTCCGCAACAAACTTTAAAATCTGCTCGCGTGTCGGCGCATTGGCCGCCGCACGTTTTGCTACCTTGGATAGTTTTTTCTTAGGCGGGACTTGTTTCGCCAATTAAAACGCTACTCTTTCTTTGCAGCAGGCTTCTTAGCTGCTGCTTTCTTTTTTGCAGGAGCTTTTTTCTTCGCTGCTGGTTTTTTGCCAGTCTTCGCAACTTTTGCTGCAATAAGTTCTACTGCTTCTTCAACGGTTACCGTTAGCGGGTCTTTGTCTTTTGGTAGGGTGGCGTTGACTTTGCCGCATTTAATATAAGGGCCAAAACGACCATCATTAACCGTCATCTTGCCGCTTTCCCCATCAGGGTGATCGCCAAGGTCTTTAAGAGCAGATGCAGCGCCTCTACGCCCTGGACCTTTAGCTGCTTTTTCAGCCAGTAAGGTCACCGCATGGTTGATACCAATAGTGAAAGCATCTTCAACAGATTCCATATTAGCATACATGCCGTCATGCAAAACAAATGGACCATAACGACCAATGCCAGATTTAATCATCTTACCTGATTCAGGGTGATTACCCACATCGCGTGGGAGAGAAAGAAGCTTAAGCGCTTTTTCAAAATCAACTTCTAACGGATCCCAACCTTTAGGAATGCCTGCACGTTTAACTTCTTTTGGCGTACCTTCGCCGCGTTGGATATAAGGCCCAAAACGACCAGTACGAAGCGAAACTTCTTCTTCAGTTTCGGGGTCTGTGCCCAGTACCTTTGGCCCATCTGCTAATGCTTGAGCCGCAGCTTCTGTATCACTTTGACCAAGCTGACGTGTGTATTTACATTCTGGATAATTTGAACACCCAACAAAAGCACCGAACTTACCAACCTTGAGGCTGAGTTCACCTTCTTTACAGGTAGGGCACTCACGTGGTGCGCCGCCATCTTCACGCGGAGGGAAGGCGAGCGGTGCAAGTTCGATGTTGAGTTTGTCCAGAACTTCTGAAACACGCAGATCCTTTGTTTCACCTACGCTCTCAGAAAACTGTGTCCAGAAATCACGAAGAACATCTTTCCATTGAAGATCGCCTGCAGAAATTTTATCCAGCTTTTCTTCAAGATTGGCTGTGAAGTCATATTCAACATAGCGGTTAAAATAACTTTCCAAAAAGCTTGTTACAACACGTCCCTTAGAGTCTGGCGTAAAGCGTCGCTTTTCTAGAATTACATAATTACGGTCTTGCAGCGTTGATAGAACTGATGCGTATGTTGAAGGGCGCCCAATGCCTAATTCTTCCATCTTGCGAATGAGGGAAGCCTCTGAGAAACGAGCAGGCGGGTCTGTGAAGTGTTGCTTTGCTTCGATTTTTTCACGAACAACATCTTCACCTTCTTTTAATGCTGGAAGACGCTTGTCATCTTCATCCGCATCTTCAGATTTTGCTTCGTCATATGCAGCTAGAAAACCGTCAAAGATAACCACAGAACCATTAGCACGAAGTCGTGTTGCTTTTCCGCTTGTCGTTACAATATCAATAGCCGTACGCTCAATATCTGCAGACGCCATTTGAGATGCTATGGTGCGTTTCCAGATTAGATCATAAAGTTTAAACATTTCATCGCTGAGATATTGCTTCATATCTTTTGGATGGCGAGAAATTTCAGTAGGACGAATAGCTTCGTGCGCTTCTTGAGCATTCTTAGCCTTGGAAGTATAAATGCGGGGTGCCTCAGGAACGTGTTTAGCTGAAAACGTTTTTGCAATTTGATCACGAATGGGCTGAACCGCCTCAGGGGCAATTTGTACGCCATCTGTACGCATATATGTAATAAGACCTGTGGTCTCACCGTCGCCAACATCAATACCTTCATATAATTTTTGTGCAACTTGCATCGTTTGCTTGGCTGTGAAGCTCAAACGACGCGATGCATCCATTTGCATTGTTGAAGTCGTGAAAGGTGCGTAAGGGTTGCGCTTTGTTGGTTTAGCTTCAACGGATTGTACTTTAAGGTCGCCAGCATCAAGCGCTGCCTTGATTTCCATCGCCATAGCTTCATTAGGAATATCAAGGCGTGAAAGTTTTTGCCCATCATATTCAGCAATACGTGCTTCAAACACTACACCTGTCGAATTTTTTAGGCTTGCTAGAATTGACCAATATTCAACGGGTACAAAGCGTTCGATTTCAGCCTCACGATCGCAAACCAGACGAAGGGCGACAGATTGTACACGGCCAGCAGAACGCGCACCTGGTAATTTACGCCAAAGCACAGGAGAAAGCGTAAAGCCAACTAGGTAGTCTAACGCACGGCGAGCAAGGTATGCATCGACCAATGGTACATCAATTTCGCGCGGACTTTCCATCGCTTCAAGGACAGATTTCTTAGTAATCGCATTAAACACAACGCGTTCAACAGGTTTGTCTTTAATAGCTTTTTTGTCATTTAAGACTTGCAACACATGCCAAGAAATTGCTTCACCCTCACGGTCGGGGTCGGTTGCGAGAATGAGTTTATCAGAATTCTTCATGGCTTTTGTAATGTCAGTCATACGAGGCTTAGAGCGCGCATCCGTAGTCCACGACATCGCAAAGTCTTCATCTGGCAGTACAGAACCGTCTTTTGGCGGAAGGTCTCGTACATGGCCATAAGAGGCCAGTACGGTATAATCCTTGCCTAGATATTTGTTGATCGTCTTAGCTTTGGCAGGGGATTCAACAATAACAAGACTATGGGTCATAAGCGTACCATTCTAATTTCGAAGCAAATTAATATTACAAAGGCCTCTGAATTGGCGATTGAACAAGCAATCGTCAAGTCCAAAGTGAATTTGAGGCTAAAGAAAAGCAATAATACATGTATAAATAGTGTATTGATAATAATGCAACCTATAGTAGTGGTTCTTGTCAATAGGTGGTCAATATATTCTGGCAGGGCAACATTTTAACTGTGGGCCATGAGCTATCAAGCAACTGTATTAAATCCAAAATCCTTAAATAACTTAAGCATGAGACGTGCCTCTGAGCTAGAGTATTTAAGTGATATGCTTCCACAACTACGCCAAATGGCGCTGGGGTTAGGGGAACACACACTCGCACGACTTCTTGAAATCGCCATGTCGGCTTGGAGCCTTCGATTGGCATTGTGACATGGGATGATGGCGGCATAACCAGAACAACAATTTTTCTCAGTCTGGAAGACACAGCAACTGGGATTGATTCGATTTTTGCCATTGGTGGAGATCCGTTTTCCGTTCTGCCAGATCTTGCAGCGTTTAATGCTTTTGCAAGTACACAAATTATAGGTATTGATGGTGTCACCTCAGGTCCGTTTGCGCCTAGTGAAGATATACCTATGACCAATTTTCTTGATGTTGCCATCACAGAGGATGATTTAATTCTGGGAACATTAATGGATGATGTCATAAATGGTGGGGCAGGCAATGACATTATCAATAGCTTTGGCGGTGATGATATAATCAATGGTGGAGCAGGTAATGATTCCATCGATGGCGGCCTCGATGATGATATTATAAATGGCGGCGATGATGATGATTTCTTAAATGGTTTATCTGGATTAAATCAGGTTTTTGGCGATGATGGCGACGATATATTGCTTATTTCATCTTCGAACCTGCCTGATGCGGGTAGCATTTATGATGGTGGCGCAGGTATTGATACATTACGAGCTGTTTCAAGCTCTGGGATCTCATTCGATTTACGTCCATACACTTTCACTAATTTAGAAACTTTAGAATTAGTATTTGGCGCCACAACTGAGGTGTTTTATATTAACGCTGCGCAATTAAGTGCTAATTTTACTGATGTTGATGCGCAAACTATTTCTGGTTCAAGTCTAGATATCAATTTTACCATTTTCATGGATACAGCATTATCGCTTGATCTGTCTGGTGTGAATTTTACAGGGTTTGGTGGCTCAGGTGATTTCGTTACAATTATAGGAGACGGAACGAGTGAGGATATTACTGGGCTGAATGTTAAAGATATAATCTATGGCGATCTTGGAAACGACATCATTAATGGTGGAGCAGGTAATGATGTTATTTTCGGTGGTTTCGACAATGACATTATTGATGGAGGTGCTGGTATTGATACGGTGGATTACTCTGGTTTCGGCGGTGGTGTAACGGTCAACCTTAATAACAATGGTTCACCACAAACTTCTGGCGGCGGCGGCGTTGATGTTATCAACAATGTCGAGAACATTAATGGTGGCGACTTTACTGACAGACTTACAGGCCGTGGTGGTGATAGTGAAATCTATGGCGGTGGTGGAAGTGATCTAATATTTGGTCTCGGTGGCGAGGGCTTTCTGTTTGGAGGTGGTGGTAATGACTTTATCCAGGGTGGTAATGACTATATCGACGGTGGAACAGGTCAAGATCAGATCAATGGTGGCAATGGTAATGATACGATCCTCGGTGGTTTTGATAATTCACTAGATCGTCGCACAGGTGCCGCAGGCGATGATTTCATTAATGGAGAAGGGGGGCGTGATATCTTGCGCGGCGACAGTTTTATCGGCGGTGTGAGTGTTACAGGCGGTAACGACGTCTTTGATTTCAACGAAGTAAATGACAGTCTTGCAGGTAGCCAACGAGACATCATTCGTGATTTCGTTCAGGGCGAAGACTTGATGGATCTGTCCGATGTTGATGCGGTTATGGGTGGTGGCGATGATGATTTCAGCTTCATCGGCACAAGCAATTTTAGCGGTACAGCAGGTGAAATGCGTTATCAGTTTGGCGGCAGCAATACAGTCGTCTCAATGGATGTGGATGGCGA
>CATQIJ010000014.1 GCA_958296345.1 uncultured Rhizobiaceae bacterium | reverse complement strand
GTGAAGCAAAAACTAAGTATGCTGCTGTTCTCAAAAGCATGGGCATTGAGCTGTTTAGTGCGGCTTTGACTGTCAACATTACATCATCCCATGACGTGCTGTTAGAATGTATGTCCACAATAGCTTCAAGCGTTTCTGAGCCAGAAAAAATTCGTGCAGTTGGTTTCGATTTATCTACTCATGCAATACAACACGACCAAAATGGAAAACTTAGTCAGGGTATTGAGGTTAGTTTATACAGCGAAGATGTTTATGATTTTTCAAATGCTAGCGATGAGCAAATTCAAATGCAGTGTGAAAGTACAGCAAGTGAGTGGCAAGGCTGCTTCATGGAAATTGACAGCGTTGCTCTAGACGGACTTGGTCAAATTGCTCAACAGTTCCAAGACCATGAGAAAAATCAAAATAACCTACAAGGCATCATCGAGAACGAGGGTGGTGCTGTAATTGTTGACCCGAATGCAATTGCACGACACGTTGCTAAGCTTTTAGTTGCTATTGAGTACCATAGATACATGGCGGAGTTTGTTGCGGAAGTAGAGGTGCCTTCACAGATGGTATTTATCATTGGTGAACATGATGAAATCGAAGTACCAATTGTTTTTTACCGTGTTGGAGAACAAGATGCATATATTGCGGAGCAGCCCGAAATTCCATCTGTTCAACAGAATTACCATACGTAGAAACACCTGCGATGTATCATTCACAGGAGCTTGTTGAAGAGACTTATGCGCAAGAGGCTTATGTGGAAGAGCCAACAATTCAAAAACAAGAAGCGACTTCCACGCACTTAGGCGGCGAGCTTTATGAAGCTGCTAGAGAGCATTCAGCAGAAGTCTATGGTGCAGAATCTGCAGAAGTTACTGCGGAAAACCCTGAAGACATAGTAGCTGAAGAGCCAACGGCTGACGAGGAAGTAAAACCTTTAAAGTCATCAGGACCAAAGGCATTCGGGCAGCGCAGTAATGAAATCTTCAAGGATGAAGCAGATACAGAGCAATCTGCTTAAGGCTTTTCCTATTATATTTCTTATTTGAAATCACTTACGCCCTTGCGGCAATGCATTTGAGCGCGTATATAGCCGCCAAATCCTCCCTTTTTTTAACACACAGGAATAAGAACAATGGCGATCGAACGTACATTTTCAATGATTAAACCAGACGCAACAAAACGTAACCTTACAGGTGCGATCACAGCTAAACTTGAAGAAGCTGGTCTTCGTGTCGTTGCATCAAAGCGCGTACACATGAGCTTGCGTCAAGCAGAAGCTTTTTACGCTGTGCACTCAGAGCGTCCTTTCTATGGCGAATTGACAGAGTTCATGTCTTCAGCACCTACAATTGTTCAAGTTCTTGAAGGCGAAAACGCTATTCTTAAAAACCGCGAAGTAATGGGTGCAACAAACCCAGCTGAAGCTGATGAAGGCACAATTCGTAAAGAGTTCGCTTTGTCACTTGGTGAAAACTCAGTACACGGTTCAGACGCTCCAGAAACAGCTGCAGAAGAAATTGCATTCTGGTTCGCTGGCAACGAAATCGTTGGCTAATCAAGCTCTAAGCTTTTAAAAACCCAAGCCGCCTATGCAAAACTGTATAGGCGGCTTTTTTGTTTTCAGGTGTTAATAAACTTGCGTTTCTTGTAGTCATAAGAGTATTGCACAACACTTCCAAAAAGCAAAAATGCCTTAGGTAAGTGGTTGCAATTTCAAGAATAGAATAGTTCTTATGAAAGTCTGTTGCTGACCCATTATGGACATTGAGATTTTTATATTGAACGGCAGGTTTGCGGACAAAGCACCGTTTTCCATTTTTAAGATTGTTCCTCAAACGACAGGTTGTTTCTTCATATTTCTGCCTCTGAGCAACTATTAGATACTTACTCGAACTGAAGCCTTAACCAGTCTTTGAATGTTGCAGATGCGGGATGCATTTCGCTGGATAAATCTCGTTCTACCAGATAATGGGATTGCCCCAGTGCGACCCTGTCGCCAACTATACTTATAGGACTGCCGGATTGAATAGTGCGTTTAGCAAACCGTTCTATAACTACAGCGCAGCCAAGGTTGGCGGCGACCATTTCACAAGCTGCAACAGATGTATCAACAAGCAATCGAGTTGAGTGAACATCATGCTTGAGATCATATTCGGCCATATACCGTGACCAATGATCATCAAACCCTAAAATATGAATAGGGTTCACCTTGGCAAGGTCTTCAACAGAGCTGATGTCATCCAACATGCCTGCGCCACAAACCGGTACAATAAACTCATCAGATAATTTTTCTGTGCCACTCAGAGAATGGTTGTTGGGCGCAAGCACGATATCCACGTCAACTGAATGTGTTTCAGCGGCATCTACCCATATTGAGGTGACTAATTTTATGCCGATGCCCGGATGTAACTCCTGAAACTCCTTCAGTCTTGGCGTGAGCCACATAATCAGTGCCATGGAAGATCGCACGACAATTGTGCTTTCCAAATCCGGCCCAAACAGACCGTTGGTAGAAAGAAATAACGTTTGAAGCGTGTCACGAACGGATGGCAGATAAGCCTGTCCAATTTCCGTGAGTTGGATGCTTTTTGCACGGCGGATGAACAGGTCATGGCCAAGCTTTGTTTCCAGCGCTTTAATCTGAAGGCTCACTGCCGTCTGCGTAAGCCCTAACTCCTTGCTGGCAGCTGTAAATCCCGCACAACGCGCAACGGCTTCAAAAGTGCGGAGCCAATTGAGGTTAAGATGTAGATTGGAATCCATTACTATAAGTATTTTTGGTGTATGAGGGGTTTTTATCTAATTTTAGTTTTGCGTTTTTATCTGTCACATTACAGCAAGGCTTGTCAAATACCTCAATCCGCAGACCAGAAAGGAAGCCACTCATGAACGATATGACTTTTCCCACAAACGTGGACATGGCCCTTAATCTTATTGATCTGGAGCGATACCCGATTGAAAACCTTGAAACAGGTAAAGGTGCTGAATATCTCCGAGAATGTCAGGAACACATGCAAGAACATGGCTGGTGTAACTTTGACGGTTTTATAAAACCGGAAGCATTGGCCGCAGAATCAAACGATCTGCTGCCAACAGCTGAAACACTGACGATTAAACGCAATATTTATCAAGGCAAGGTTGATCCTTCAGCCCCTGCGGATGATCCACGGCGTAAGGAATACACGCATATCGCGACCCAGCTGGCAGATGATCAAATCCCCGAAGAGACCTTGCTGCAAAAAACTCTATAAATCGCCTTGTCTTACGTCTTTCATTCGCCAGGTGCAGAAAAAACCGGTCCTTTATCGTTGCGCAGATGAATTCCAGGCACTTAATGTGGTGGCACTACAACCGGGCAGCTAGCATGCTTGGCATTATGACACAACGGAATGCACTGTAACCCTGTTGCTGCAATCAGCAGATAAAGGAGGAGAATTCGCATTCCTGCCCAATTCACGCACAGACGAAACAGAAGATAGAGAAACTGTTGATGCATTGCTTGCAGGTGATCTGTCAAAAGCCAAAACATTCAGCCGAGGCGCAGGTGCTTTTACGCTTTTCCGTGGTGGTTATTAGTTGCATGGTGTAACCGAGGTAGAAGGCAATCAACCCCGCGTAACAGCAATTATGACGTATAGTGCGGAGCCAAATACCATTTTGAGCGATGATGTGAACATTAGAATTTACGGCAAACGGGTTGAAAAAATTTTAGCCGATCGAAAAGTAAAACAGGTAATTTAAAAAGCAAGGAATTTAAACATGAAAACAGCACTATTAGTGATCGACGTGCAGATGGCATTGACACATGATGACGCCAATGGAGCGGAACGGTCTTGCCCGCAGGCGGCAGACAATATATCTTCTTTACTTGCAGCTTTCCGCGAGCGTGGGGATGAGGTTGTGCATATCCATCATCATGGCACAGACCCGGACGATCCATTTCATAGCGATGCGCCGGGCGTTGCCGTTCAATCATTTGCTCAGCCAGTCGGCGATGAGAAGGTGCTTGTAAAACATGTCAGCAGTGCTTTTGCCAATTCCACTTTGGGGTCGGATTTGCACACCAAAAACGTAGAGCGCGTGGTGCTTTGCGGTGCTACTGCTAATCACTGTGTAGAAAGTGCGACACGTGCCGCCTCCGATCTTGGTTTGATACGGTCTATGCAGCAGACGCTGTATGGGCATATGCAGTTACAGGACCAGATGGCATAGAACATTCTGCCGAGCAGGTGCATTCCACATCATTGAGTACCCTTGAAGGTGAATTTGCGACTGTTTTGAAACAGAACAAATATTAGCGCAATAATCAAAACAGGTAATCTTTCAAACTCTGAATGGGGAAATTTCAATGCGTATAGGTTTTATCGGGCTTGGCACAATGGGCGGTGCAGCCGCTCTCAATTTAATTCGGGGCGGGCATCAGCTTACTGTATGTGACCTCGATTAGAGCCGCGCTCAAGAACATATAAAACTTGGAGCAACATGGGCGAGCACACCAAGTGAAGCAGCAAAAGATGCTGATGTCGTTTTCACCATGGTTTTTGGCCCGATGCAGATTGAAAACATCATACATGGCGAAGGCGGATTGCTCGGCGCGATGGCAGCAGGGCAAGTCTGGATTGATATGACGACCAATCAACCAGAAATGGTTCGTAAACTTGCCAGCGATATCATGGCTACTGGTGCTCAAGCCATTGATGCACCTGTTACAGGTGCTGTTGATGGTGCCCGCAACGGCGATATGACCCAATTCGCTGGAGGTGATGAAGTAACGTAGAGCGTCTGCGCCCTGTTATGGAACTAATGGGGCCGGTTCATTATATGGGCGCAAATGGCAGTGGTTCTATCACAAAACTAGCAAGCAATCAGTTGTGGGCCATTCACGCTACAGCCATGGGCGAAGCCTTGGTAATGGCGGTAAAATCCGGTGTTGATTTGTCACGAGCGTGGGAAGCCTTGAAAATTGGCGCAAGTGAGAGCTGGTGCATGCACCATGATGCTCCCTCCGTTTTTGCAGGCCATTATGACCCTTCATTTACGCTAGATCTTTGCCAGAAAGACTTAACATTAATTGTTGAAGCGTGTGATGATGCAGGCACATTGGCACCAGCTACGCGCCTTGTTGCCGGGTAATTCGAAAAAGCTCGTAAAGCCTATGGCGGCGATAAAGGCGAGCTTCACGTTGTTAAACTGGAAGAAGATGCGGCGGGTATTTCTCTTCAAATGGATGGGGCGTGGGTTCCTCATTGGGAAAAATAGGGAAATTTGGCCAAATACCGACACCTCAAATTCTGCAACTAAGGGCTCAATGCGGTCGTTGAAGTGTTTCCAAAAATTAGTCACTTCTGGCACACACCTGACATTGGTGCCAATTATTGATTATCAATGTCGCCTCAATTAATGGGCAGCGCACTACTACTAACAACTAGGTAATAATAGCCGATACCCCGACCACATTGATTTAGTGTATGTTCTGTCATCCATTTTGAGTTAGCGCGAAATCTGGTGATGCAAGTCATATTATGTTTCAAGATATGTTTTGTCAGGAGATACGCTTTTGGAAGTAGATTCTATAAACATTGCTCTAGCAGCAAATAGTACGCAAGGTTTAGACCAGCAGTCGCTTGGCCTGAATAAAAAACCTGTGAAAGCTCTGGGCCTCTCACAAGAGCACACAAACGGTCGAATGTTTGAGCAAGCGGTTCAAAATGCCAATAAAGCAGGAGAAACCAGCAGCGAAGCAGATAACACCAAACTATCAAATTCCAAGATTGATGGGGATGCAGACGCTAAAAACGAAAACCCTCTGACATTAAATCAAAAAGAAGCAAGGCAAGTTCGAAAGTTTGTTGAGGACGATGCGCTTGAGGATGATAACTGTGGCGAAGCTATTTTGAAACAGGCGTTAAAGAATTGCGCGATTAATTATTTATCGCTTACTCAAATGTCAAAAGATACGGTTTTTGTTAAAGGTCAAATAATAGATAGTTTAATAACTACAAATGAAGAAGGCGTAAAAATTGAAGCTGAGGCTTCTGAAATAAAAATTGGAGCCTCAACCAATATTTCTAACTTGCAGTTGAAACGTCAAAAAGTTCAATTGATTGCAGAAGAGGCGTATAAAAAAATTGCTTACATCGAGACAGAAGAGGGCCATGCATTTCAATCTTCTGTTATTCAAGGGGTAAACGAGGCTGATTTTAGTACCGAGGTTGCGTCCTTGATTTTTGATCAGCCTGCATATTTCACCGAAGATAAATTAAAATAGAAATACTGGCATATTTATAACTTAAAGTTGTGAACTTTACTTGAGCGCCTTACTATGGGGTAAGTTCAAATGGAGTCGTTTATGCCCTCAGATCAAACCATCCTATTTTCGCTTTTTGCTGGTGTCTTTGCCATGTTGTTATGGGGCAGGTGGCGTTATGATATTGTGGCGTTTTGCGCACTTTTGATTGCGCTCGTTCTTGGCGTCGTACCAACCTCTGAGGCCTTTGCCGGTTTTGGTCATCCTGCAACGATCATTGTGGCGCTTGTATTGATTGTATCGCGTGGACTGCAAAATTCTGGTGCGATTGATATTATTACACGCTCTGTCATTGATACAGGGCGCGGCGTGGGTGCGCACATTTCAATAATGGCTTCAACAGGTGCAGTTTTATCTGCGTTCATGAACAACGTCGCTGCGTTAGCTTTGTTGATGCCCGTCGATATTCAGGCCGCAAAGAAAGCGGGGAGAAGTATTCGCGCAACACTCATGCCACTATCTTTTGCAACCATTTTGGGTGGGCTCGTAACTTTGATTGGAACGCCGCCAAATATCATCATCGCTCAATACCGTGAAACGGTGGCGGGAGAGCCATTTGCGATGTTCGATTTTGCACCAGTCGGTTTGATCTGTGCAGGTGTTGGTATTCTGTTTGTCGCGCTGTTTGGATGGCGCTTGGTTCCAGGTGCTGACGAAAAAGTTGATGAAAACTCTAGCAGCATGGATCTGGAAGATTATATCGCTGAACTAGTTATCCCTGAAAAATCAAAAGCAGTTGGTCAGCAAGTTCGTGATTTATACGATGAAGCTAACGAACATGACTTAGTAATTATTGGCGTCGCCAGAAATAATCGCCGATTAAAAGGCTTTAGTTCAAGCCTTGTATTGCGCAGTGGTGATATGTTTGTCGTGGAAGCATCGGCAGAGGATATTGACCGTTTTAGAGGTGTATATTCACTAGAGTTCTTCGGTGAAAAAACGACCAACGAAAAAGCTATTGGCGATCTTCAACTTACAGAAGTGCTGGTCACGCCAGAAACAAGAATTGTAGGACGCGCAGCAATTGATATTCGTCTTCGTGCCAGAAAAGGCGTTGCGCTTTTAGGTATTTCAAGAAAAGGCAGACGTTTTACCAAACGTGTTCGCCACGAAAAAATCAGAGTAGGTGATATCTTGCTTTTGATTGGTCCAGCAGAAAACTTAGACGAAACCATCGGTTGGTTAAGCGCAATGCCGTTAGCAGAGCGCGGGCTATCCGTCACACAACATACGCGCGCATGGCTTGCAGCAGCAATTTTTGCAGCAGCAATTGCATTAGCAAGTTTTGGCTTTTTATATCTGGCAGTAGCGCTTGGTGTGGTAGTGGCATTGTACGTGCTTCTAGACATTGTGCCAGTTCGTAACGTCTATGATTACGTCGAATGGCCAGTCATTGTTTTGCTTGGTTCTATGATACCACTAGGCACTGCGTTGGAAGCCTCAGGTGGCACGCAACTCATCGCAGAGCAGATTGTAACCATCACCTCAGGCTACGCGCCTTGGGTTGTTCTAACTATCCTAATGGTCGTTGTGATGACGCTTTCTGATGTATTAAACAATACAGCCACAGCAGTCATCGGCGCACCCGTAGCGGTAGATATCGCGAACAAATTAGGAGTGAATTCAGACCCATTCTTGATGGCAGTAGCAATCGCCGCATCCTGTGCATTCCTCACACCCATTGGCCACAAAAACAACACGCTCATCATGGGGCCAGGGGGGTATTCGTTTGGCGACTACTGGAAAATGGGTCTACCGCTAGAAGTGATCGTGATTGGTGTGGCGGTGCCAGCAATCATGGTATTTTGGCCTTTGTAAAGTAGGTGGAAGACTGTTTGCCGAATACTAGCGGCAAACAGTGTATTCTGTACAATAAATTTACTTGATAACAGGTAGGTCAACCATGATAATTACAGCTGACGCATCTGATACATTACGCAACCAATGATCAGTTTTGGCATCCTCAATCCATGAATCACCTGCTTTAAATTTCTGTGATTTTCCATTGCGGTTTTCAATAATCTCACCGCTTTCAACGAAGACAAAACCAGGGCGAGTTGCATGATTATGTTTTGTGAAAGAGGCGCCTGCTTCAAATGTAATTCTGCGGCCGCGAAGTTCATACCCGTTCATAGCGGGTATTTGCGCCTCTAGTGCGTTTTTCTGCAACACGCTCAGGCTAACGCCCTTTGTCTCTGTTGGTTCCTTAATTTTTTGTAGGTCACCTGCGAGTGCAGGTGCTGTGAGAATGCTTACTGCAAAAACAGCTGTTATAAATTTCATGGTAAAATCCTAATCAAATGGCGGGATTGCCAAGTGTAGGATTATCTACCAAAGCTGATTGGTAACTGATGTTAGTCTCAAATCAATGTGATTATTACATCAGCTTAGAGTCAGGTTTGGCTGATATCATTTGAGATTATTACTCAAAGTCAAAGGTGAAGCCATGCGCCAATATTTGCAAAACAAGAAAACCAAGATTGTTCTTTCGTTGGTTTTTGTATTTTCCTTGTTAACGCAATTTAGCGTGGCTCAAGAATCTAGTCTCTTTACATTGGTTAAGTCTGGCAAGCATTCTGCTGTTTCAGCATTGCTTAAAAAAGGTAACAGCAAAATAGAAAGACGCAACATTAATGGTGATACGGCACTTTTAGTAGCTGCCCGGCGTGGTGATATAAAGATGCTAAAATTACTTGTTGAAAATGGTGCTGATATCAATGCTATGGATCATAAAAAGCGTGATGTGTTGAATATTGCAATAACAACGAAAAACCTTCGGCTTACTCGTAAAGCGCTTGATCTTGGTGCAGACCCAACCATGGTAACATCCATTTATGATGGCGGTGCTATCATTTATGGTTCTGCGAAGGGAGTAGACAAAATAGTTGAGATGTTGATCAAGGCTGGCGCACCAGTTAATCGGATAAACAATGTTGGGTGGACGGCGCTTCTGGAGGTTGCAATTCTGGGGGATGGCTCCCAGCCTTACGTTGCAATTACGAAGATGTTATTGAAGGCAGGAGCGGATAAACTATTGCTGATAAAGATGGTTTGACACCTTACGATCATGCCATCAAACGCGGGCATACTAAACTGGCTAAACTTTTGGCAAATTAAAATTCATACTGGGAATATGGGTAAAAGGAATTGATTTGAAAGTTCTACTTGTTGAAGACGATACTATTATTGCGGATGCAATTTTGAAAACAATCGCAAGAACAGAGTTTAGCGTCGACCATGTAGCAACTTTATCAGAAGCATCAACAGCAATAAAAACATCAGAAATTGAGATTATTATTCTTGATCTAGGCCTTCCTGACGGTGATGGTTTGCAGTTTTTAAAGAAGCTGCGTGAGGAGGGTAATCATTCTCCAATCATTATTCTTACAGCGCGAGACAGTCCTAAAGATCGTGTGCTTGGTGTAGACAGAGGCGCTGATGATTGCTTGGCAAAACCATTTGATATGTCAGAACTAATTGCACGTATGCGAGCTATTAAAAGGCGCAGTGCAGGGCGCGCATCAAATTCAATTATTTATCATCGTTTAAAACTTATGCCAGATCATCAAGCTTCATTCGTTGACGATATCCCTGTTTCGTTGCCTATTAGTCAATTTAGGTTGCTGCAATATTTGTTAGAAGAACAAGGGCGAGTAAAAACAAAGCAGCAAATTATTGATACCTTGTATTGCTGGGACAAAAACGTGGAAGAAAATACAATTGAAGTTTATATTTCACAACTAAGGAAAAGCCTATGGGGCGATTTAATCAAAACGGTTCGTGGAATCGGTTATTGCGTGCCATCTCTAGACCAAAATCAATAAAGTCCAGGCTGTTATTTTCCACGGGATTTGTTTTTCTAATAGCATGGTTTGCTGCTGCTGTTTTTACCAAACTTATTGCATTTGACCAAAGCCGAGACTTCCTTGCTGAGTTGATGGCTGACGATGCAACTAATATGCTTTCATTGGTAAATGGGCAGTCATTAAATAAAGTTACGGATGAGGGGCATCCAAATCGAGCCATTCTTGTTTGGCGAGGTGAGGAACTGATTTTGAGTCGTGGTAGGGATATCATCGACGATCTTTTGACCTTCAAACAAAGTTCAATTGATACAGTTAAAAAAATCAATGGAGAGAACTGGGTCATTTCATCTAGGTGTAATGGTGCCGACTGCGTTGTTGCTGCAATCAGAGATACGGAGCGAAAATTCGCAATTCGGCGATTGGTTACTTCAATTTTTGCACCTTTGTTCGCTCTTCTCATCCTGATTTTAATAGGCCTGTATGTTGCGGTTCAATATGGTTTGCGCCCACTTGATACACTAGCAAAGGATGTAACAGCTCTTGATTTGGGGAAATTAGACCGTTTGCCTGCTCGAAACCATCCTCAAGAGCTTAAGTTATTAAAGTCTGCTATTGATACATTGACGTTAAACATGGCTGATCAGTTGGATAGGGAGCGTACTTTCCTCGACGCATGTGCTCATGAGATCAGAACGCCTGTCACTGGTCTAATTTCTCAAGTGCAAGCAATTGAAACCTCGGAAATTTCTAACCTCCCTCCAAAAATGAAAGAACAATTTTCTTTAATTGAGCGTAGCGCGCAAAGGACTGCACGTGTTGCCAATCAGTTCCTTAATTTAGCTAAAAGCAATAATACACTAGCTGATCTTTCTAACGCTGTTTCATTTGATCTATGCGAGATGATCCGAACAGTATTAGCGGATATTATTGTTCTTTCACCAAAAGCCAATATTCAAATGGCGGGCGAAAGCTCTCTTATGGTTTGCGGAGACCCATTCACGGTTGAGCTTATTGTGCAAAATCTTATTGAAAATGCCTTGAAGCATGGTGTTAGTGATGAAGAATGTAGGATTATAGTAACCTGTAGCAGAATGGGAGATGAAGTCACAATTAGTGTTGCAGATAATGGAAGTGGAGTGCCAGTAGCGGCGCTGACATCGTTGGCAGAACGATTTTTTAGAGCTGAGAAAAATGATGGTAACTTAACGGATTATCAAAATATCAGCACATCAAAAGGAGCAGGCTTGGGGTTAAGTATTGTTAAAGAGATTGCTGAAACCTGGGGCGGTAAACTTGCCTTCAAAAAGAGCGCCGAACTTGGTGGGCTTGAAGCAACTGTCAGCTTAAAAGTTTTGAATATCCCGCATAAAATGATTAGCAAGGAAGTTGCTCTCTAGATTAAATTTCCCACTTACCCAGCGCATCATCGTCCGCGTCTTTTGCGTCTACCCATCCACCATCATCGCCGGATGCCATATGGTTTTTCTTCCAGAACGGTGCGCGTGTTTTTAGGAAGTCCATCAGAAAGTTTGCGCCATCAAAGCTTGCTTGGCGGTGGGGGGAAGTGGCTATGACGAGCACAATGTTTTCGCCCGGTGTTATTTTTCCATAGCGATGGATGGCTGAAATTCCTAAGAGGCCAAAGCGTTCAATGGCTTGTCCTGCGATACGGTTTATTTCCGCTTCTGCCATTCCTGGATAGTGTTCTAACTCTAAAGCTGAGAGAGTATCACCTTCGCCTCTGCATAGACCTGAGAAAGTGACCACTGCACCAACGTCTGTGCGACCTTGAGTAAGTTTTTTGATTTCAGCATTGATGTCAAAATCTTCAGCCTGAATGCGGATGTCTGGTTTGGTAGGCATTTCTTAGCCACCTGTCATCGGCGGGAAAATTGCAATTTCTTTTGCGTTACCAATAAGCGTGTCTGCATCTTGTACATGCTCTTGGTCAATTGCCACTTGTATGATCTTGCGATGCTCCATCACCGTTTCAAATTCTTCACTGCGAGAAGCAAGCCAATCAAATAGATCAGAAATAGTTTTTATAGTGTCAGGCAAATCAACTTGCTCTTCGCCTATGCCAAAGCGTTCTCTTAGCCATGCGAAATATATCAGTTTGATGCTCATGTCTTACTCAATAATATGGCGCAAGCCAGCGCGGAAATAATCATAGCCTGTATAAAGTGTAAGGATTGCAGCACCCCATAGCAAGACTATCCCTGTTTGTGTTGTGTATTCAAAAATTTTATCGCCGGCAGAGCCAGCAAGCAAGAATGCTATCGCGATCATCTGTACGGTTGTTTTCCACTTGGCAAGTTGTGTGACAGGTACGCTAACTTTTAGTTCTGCTAGATATTCACGAAGGCCTGAAACCAATATTTCACGGCATAAGATAATAATAGCTGCCCACAATGACCAGCCACGAATGGTTGCATCTGTATCTGCGGCTAACAGAAGCAAGCAAGTAGAAACCAGAAGCTTATCAGCAATGGGATCAAGCATTTTTCCTATGTTTGATGTTTGTTGCCAAATGCGAGCAAGATAGCCGTCCAGAAAATCCGTCAAACTGGCAATTATGAATATACCGACCGCCCACCAACGAGCCGTATCAGAAGATTGTAGTTTACCTTCAATAAAAAAGCATAAAACAACAAGCGGCACTGCCACAATTCTAGCGTAAGTCAAAATATTAGGAATGCTATATAAAAGCGCTGGTTTGTCTTTTAGGGGCTTAGTCATGCAGTAAGAATCTTCTTAGTGAAAATGATCGTAAATAGCTTGTGCCATTTGTTCGGAAATGCCGTCAACTGATTTTAAATCACTTAATGCAGCACGAGACACGGCTTTGGCTGTTCCAAAGCGATGAAGAAGTGCTCGCTTGCGTCCCGGGCCAACTCCAGCAACCTCATCTAATGGATTTGTTATCATTTCTTTTTTGCGTCTTGCGCGGTGTGAACCAATAGCAAATCTGTGCGCCTCATCGCGTAAGCGCTGCACAAAATAGAGCACTGGGTCGCGCTCAGGTAACATGAAGGATTTTTGGCCTTTGACGAAGAATTTCTCAAGCCCAGCATCGCGTTCTGGGCCTTTGGCTATACCAACCATCGTTACAGCTTTTTCTAATCCCATTTCTTTCATAGTGTCGTAGACGACGTTCAACTGCCCAAGCCCCCCATCAATCAGAAGTAAATCTGGCCAAATGCCAATTTCACCATCTTCAATCGTTTGTTCTTCAGGCATTCCATATTCTTTAACAAGCCGAGAGAACCTGCGTTGCATAACCTCGCGCATCATGCCATAATCATCACTCGGCACTAAGTCTTCTGATTTGATATTGAATTTGCGATATTGATTTTTGGCAAACCCATCTGGTCCAGCAACAATCATCCCACCAACTGCATTCGTTCCTTGAATATGCGAATTATCAAACACCTCAATTCTGTTAGGCGTTTTCTCAAGTCCAAAGGCTTCTTGCAAGCCCTTCATCAGTTTTGCTTGGGTAGAAGTTTCTGCTAATTTGCGTTCAAGTGCTTCACGCGCATTCGTTCCTACATGTTCAACCAATTCACGTTTTTCACCGCGCTGGGGAACGTTGACATGCACTTTGTAATCTGATTTGGTGCTGAATGCTTCTGCTAGAAGGTCTATTTCACCTGTGTCATGTGACAGCAAGATATGACGCGGGCAGGGGCGATCATCGTAGAATTGTCCTAAGAATGCACCTAAAACTTCACTTGGTTCAATCGTTTTATCCGCACGCGGGAAATAGGCACGATTGCCCCAGTTTTGTCCCGTACGAAAGAAAAATACTTGGATACAGATCATGCCACCAGATTGATAAACTGCAAAAACATCAGCTTCGGTAACAGATTGCGGATTAATACCCTGATGAGATTGCACATGAGAAAGCGTGGAAAGGCGGTCACGATAAATCGCCGCACGCTCAAAATCTAAATCAACGGAAGCTGCTTCCATTTGTTTGGCAAGCACCTTTTGCATGTCCGTGCTTTTACCAGAAAGAAAATCCTTTGCTTCTTTAACAAGTTTTGCATATTCCTCTTCGTTCACTTCACCCGTACAAGGCCCTGAACAGCGCTTGATTTGGTGTAGAAGACACGGGCGCGAACGACCATCAAAAACACTATCCGTACAAGTGCGTATGAGGAACGCACGTTGCATGGCGTTGATCGTTCGGTTTACAGCACCAGCAGAGGCAAACGGACCATAGTAAGTTCGCTTTTTATTGCGAGCCCCGCGATGTTTAAAAAGCCCCGGTGAATCATGCTCATCCGTAATTACAATGTAGGGGAAGCTCTTATCATCTCGCAATAGCACATTGAATTTTGGGCGAAGTCGCTTAATGAGGTTAGCTTCTAGTAAAAGCGCTTCCATCTCCGTGTGGGTGGTAACAAACTCCATATTCACCGTCTCACGGATCATCCGCGCAATACGGTTTGTATGTCCACCCATCTTTGCGTATGAAGCCACGCGCTTTTTTAAAGACTTGGCTTTGCCAACATAAAGCACTTCGCCTTCCGCATCGAACATACGATAACATCCCGGCGCATTAGGCAGGTGCTTGACGAATTCACCAATAATCTCAACGCCTGGCTTACCTGTTAAATCACCAACAGACTCTTCCCACACGATCTCAGCAGCATCGCCGGTCATGGAAGCCAGTTTGATTTTTTTTACAGGTTGGTCGCTCATGGTTTTAATATGGTGGATTCGAGAGTGAATTTCGAGGGGTTACTCTTTAATCCCCAAAACATCTGGTGTTTCCCACGCCAAATGCTGGCCTCCATCCAAGGCAATTATTTGTCCTGTAATGGATGGTGTGTCGTATAGATAGCGTATAGTGCGTCCAAATTCTTCTAAATCGGGGCCGTGTTTTAATGGTATGTTTTGTAACTGCTGATCAAAATCTTGTTTAGTCTGGCGCTCGTTTTGCAAGGTAGGGCCAGGGCCGATTGCATTCACTCGAACATGTGGCGCAAAGCTTTGGGCCATGGTTTGAGTAGCTATCCACAATGCAGATTTTGATAAAGTATATGAAAAGAAGTTAGGATTTAACCGCTTTACGCGTTGATCAATCATATTGACTATTAAGCCACTGCTCAGTGATTGCTTCATCATTTCTCCAGCCAGAATGGCAGGTGCTTTTAGATGTATCGCAAAATGACTGTCCCATGTTTGTTCATCAAATTCATTTGCACTGTCATCTAAAAATATGGATGCATTATTGATGAGCAAGTTAATTGGTCCCCAGCGCTTTTGCGGCGCTCGTAAAAATGCGTCTTGTAGATTTTCCATCTGTTAGGTCACCTGAAATAGAACATGCCTTAACGCCTTGCCCTAGTGCTAACTCACACAAGCTATCCGCTGCTTCATTTGAAGATATAGAATGAATTGCAACATTAAATCCGTTCTTGGCGAGGTCTTTAACAATTGCAGCGCCAATTCGTTTTGCGCCGCCTGTTACCAATGCTGTCTTCATATAAGGTTTACCCACTCTATTTGGGGCTTTTGATATGCCCTTAATTCATAAATGCCAATGCAATATAACTGGTGTACAAGCCTAACATAACAAGCCCCATCCAGCGAGTAATTGCATCCATGAAGTAGGCAATCATGCCGAGCAACAAGGATACGCCGAACATGACCCACATATCCAAATGAATAATATGCTCGCCAACAGGTATTGGTGCAATGATAAGTGTAATACCCATGATTGCTGCAATGTTGAAAATATTAGAGCCAACCACATTACCAATCGCTAAGTTAGAGTTTCCTCTAATAACCGCCATTATAGAGGCTGCTAGCTCAGGCAGTGATGTACCAATCGCTACAACAGTTAGGCCAATGATTTCATCTGATAAGCCCCAGTCATGTGCAATTTTCTGGGCATTATCAACGGTCAACTGCGCGCCTAGTGGCAACATAACAATGCCAATCAATAAAAACAGGATTGCAATTTTTGGTGATGATGGGCCTTCACCAATTTCATCGTGGTAATCAGGCACTTCTTTTGATTTAAGTGAGCTTTTATACTGGTCCCAAAGGAAAAGTAATAGAAGTGCAAAAAGGATAACACCGTAAGGAAGCCCCATAGAACCTGTTGCTAACATCCCCATGAAAACAACAGTGAAGCCAAGCATCACAAAAATGTTTCGCCCTATACCATCCTCTTTTACACATTGAGAAGCGATTAATGCAGGTAAACCCAATACCAGTAAAACATTGGCAATGTTGGAGCCAACCACGTTACCAACCGCAAGGCCGCCAGATCCTGCAAGTGCTGCTTGCACAGAGATAAATAGCTCTGGCGCTGATGTGCCCAAAGATACAATTGTTAGCCCAATAATTAAGGGTGATATTGAAAAGCGTTCTGCAACTGAAACAGCACCGCGCACAAGAATATCACCTCCTATTACAAGGATAACTAGGCCGACAACTAAAAGGAAATAAGCGAGCATGAATAAAGTTTTGGTTAGTGAGAATGGGTAGAAATATCCGTTTGACGATATATAGGGAATAGGGCAATTGATTTTAAGGGGCAATTTATAAAAACTGCCTTTAAAGAGTCACGAAATTACCATCCTTCGAGTCACAACCCGCCGCATTTGAATTGCATCTTAAATTTCACCTGCAAATTTAGGAGAAAGTTATGACTAAAAGCAAAGCTATTCATGTCCTCGGTCTAAGCCTAATTGCCTCAATTATTACATTACCAGCCTTCGCTGCAGATGCAGTGTCGCAAGAGCCACAAGCGCCTGTTGCCTCTGATCCTGTTATTGATACGAGCCAGTAGGGTGGGTTTTATGCTGGTATTTATGGTGGTTACAGTTGGTTTGATGCCAATGTAAGTACACTGGGTGCTGCTGAAGATGAAGATTTTAAATTCGGAGGCTATACAGGTTATAACTTCGAGTTTGATAATCAGGTCGTTACAGGTCTTGAATTAGGGGGGGGGGCTTTGCAAATGCCGAAGCCAGTGTAGGTGGCACAACAGTCGAGCAAGAATGGGATGCGTCTATACGCGGTAGGTTAGGTTATGCTTTCGAAAATTCTTTTATCTACAGTTTTGCTGGTCTTGCCGTAACGGGTGTTGAAGCAAGAACGATTACTGGTAGTGATAGCCAAACTTTAACCGGCTATAATCTGGGCGCAGGCTTAGAGCGGCAAATATTAGACGGTGTTACTGCTCGGATTGAATATGGATTTTCTGATTATAGGTCTGAAACTTTCGGAACCGGTGGCGGCGCAAGCAATGAGATCGACTTTAAAGAAGATTCAGTAAACATTGGCTTAGGCGTCAAATTCTAGGTTAAATTGGAAGAATTTGGCATAAAACACTAAGTATTATTCACTTGCTTTGCTTTCAAAGCGACATAATTCAGTCTTACTTGATTGATTAAAGAGCCAATAATCGACACTAATATACTGTTTCCGTTTGGTAAGTTTGTTACCATTCGTTAACCATAAGTGCTTAGGATTGAGAAATACACTGAATCCCTAACTTAGTAGGGTTGCGCGTATCGCCGGGAGGCAAGCAACAAATGTATTTAGCTGAGAGTAACAACATAAAATCACAAATCTGCGCAGCTTTCATTAAGCTTGCGCTGGCATTTGTCATAATTTATGGCTTAACGCCTTTCGCAGTAGCATCTGATTTCAACTATCCATGGCGCGACAGACAAAAAGCACTTGTTATTGATGCTTATGAAAAAAATCCAATCGACTGGCAAAAGATGGTCACGGATAAGCGAGTTCGTGCATTCATTGGAAAATCAAGCGACGGTCTGCAATCACCATGGTCATGTGCAGGCAATGCAACTGAACAAAAAATCTGTAAAAAATCGTTTCAAAACTATTTTATGAAGCGGCAGCTTTACCACACGCGCAAAACACTTGCGAAGGCGCTTGGTTTAAAGTGGGGTGCTTATCACTTGGGTCGCCCGGGTAATCCGATTGCACAGGCAAATCATTTTCTGAGTTTCGCAAAACCCGAAAAAGACGAATTGATTGCCTTAGACATTGAGCATGATGATCCAAAAAAATGGATTTCATTCAAAGATGCAGAGATTTTTTGCAAAACAAATTTATGCGCGCATAGGCAGATACCCTGTTCTCTATACTAATCATAATACAGCTCAACGAATTGCAGCTAGGCGTGCAGAATTTCCTATTTTATCACGTATGCAGCTTTGGTATGCCCGCTTTAAAGGCGACGTTAGAGGCGCATTTCCAATGGGGAATTGGGACACATATGCCTTATGGCAGTTTTCAGCGCACCCAAATTGCAACAAAAGACGCTGTCTATATCGTGTGCCGGGAACAGAATCTAATATTGATGTGAATGTCTCAACACTGACAATTGCTGAATTTGATAAAGCATGGCCTTTTGACGGATTGGTGCCTGAGAAAAAACTGGAAATCATAAGCGATCCAAACATCTTGATGGTCAGCACCGACAAACCAGAAACTAAAGTTGTTTCTAAGGAAGTTGTGACTGTATCAATCGTGGCGCCTGTCGTTGAAAAGAGTGAAGAAGATATCGTTCTTAGTAAAGAAGCCAGATTCCAGCTTGCAAGTATCACGCTTGATGAAATCGCAGTGCCAACAGCGCGTATTCGAGAAACGGTTATAGCTGCTGCTGTGATACCTGAGGCGCGCGAACGTGATGATGAGCCAAGCTACGGCATCACAACAACTGATTATGAGCCAGAATACGACGTGGTTATTCCAAAATCTGAACATGCAGAAGATTTAACAATGCAACTGCAGTATCTTTCAGGCGCTCTATAAGTCTATAGGCTTAATACTCGGCATCTACCATCGTGATACTTCCACGGGTCAAGACCGTGAATGCAATATTCAACATTCCATGTGTAGCCGGCAAAGCCTGCACCTTGTTCAATAAGATAATGAATACGGCGTTTCTTGCCATTTTCAAATACAGCATCGCCATGGCAATAGCGTCGATTGATTGGAGATTCTGGAAAAGCATTGCCATTATGTAAATGCGGATTAGTAACGGTCTCTAAAACAAGACCGCGAACTTCCCAGTAAATTTTTTCTGCCTGATTAAAACGTTTTGCAATTCTTTTAAGAACTTTGTCTGAAGTGCAGAGAGGAAATTTTTCTTTGCCAAAGAATGCATTCGAAGTACCAACTTGAATTGGCACAATCGAAGTAGCGAGAATTACTACAGCCAGAAATTTCTTCATAATTCAAATACTCCGTTATCTTGTTTTAAGTATTACGGCTTGCTCAAAATTTTGCAAGATCAGCGATTACTTTTGAATAGAGTTTATGTTCTTCGACTAAAACACGAGCAGAAAGCGTATCTGCCGTATCAGTTTTAAGGATAGGCACTTTAGCTTGTGCAATAATTTCACCACCGTCCATTTCTGAGTTTACAAAATGTACTGTGCAACCATGTTCTTTATCACCTGCGTCAATCGCGCGCTGATGCGTCTCCAAGCCTTTGTATTTTGGAAGTAGGCTTGGATGAATGTTAATCAGTTTACCTTCATAAGTTTTTGTGAAATCAGCTGATAAGATACGCATGTAGCCAGCGAGGCATACAATATCTGCACAAGCTGAATTGATCGCATTCATAATTGCTGCTTCGTGTTCTAGGCGGGTTTCGTAATCACAGCGTTGAAATGCACTTGCTTTGATATTAGCATTACGTGCTGTATCTAAGCCCGCCGCATCTTTATTATCAGAAATGACCAAACAAATTTCCGCAGGATAATAAGCTTGTCGTGTTGAATTAAGAATGGCCTCCATGTTGGAGCCACGCCCTGATATTAAGATTGCGAGTTTTTTACGTGGGGTATTTACCAAGCTAGGTTTCCTTCATAAGTAACTTCGCTTTTATCATCCGCAATTAGCTCACCCATTGTCACGACTGTTTCACCGTTCGCCTCAAGCACTGCTTTTACCGAATTTGCTTTTTCAAGGGATGTGACAATTACCATGCCTACGCCGCAATTAAAGGTTCGTAGCATTTCTGATTGAGCAACACTGCCTGCTTCAGACAACCAGCCAAAGACTGCTGGTGGTGATACTTGTGATAGATCAAGCTTCGCGCCAATACCTTTTGGTAAAACACGCGGAATGTTTTCAGTAAAACCGCCACCTGTAATATGCGCCATAGCTTTAACGCCGACCGTTTCACGAATAGCTGCAAGCATTGGCTTTACGTAAATGCGGGTTGGTTCAAGAAAAGCTTGTGCGATAGTTTTATCTTTATCAAAGGGAGCAGCATCACTCCAAGAAAGGCCAGCGCGTTCAATGATTTTTCTAACTAGCGAAAAACCATTTGAATGGACACCAGAAGAAGTAAGACCTAAAAGAACATCACCTTCTGCAATGTCATTTGACGGTAAAATACCATCACGCTCGACAGCACCAACAGAAAAACCTGCAAGATCATAATCTTTATTTGAATACATTCCAGGCATTTCAGCCGTCTCACCACCAATAAGGGCTGCACCAGATTGACGGCAGCCTTCTGCGATGCCTTCAACAACTTTCGTTGCTTCAGAAACATCAAGCTTGCCTGTTGCAAGATAATCAAGAAAGAATAGCGGCTCTGCACCCTGAACAATTAGATCGTTTACGCACATGGCAACAAGATCGATGCCTACGGTGTCATGAATGCCAGCTTCAATCGCAATTTTGAGCTTTGTTCCCACGCCATCATTAGCAGCAACTAAGACGGGGTCTTTAAAACCAGCAGCCTTCATGTCAAACAACCCGCCGAACCCGCCAATATCTGGGTTTGATCCTGCGCGTGCCGTTGATTTTACTGCTGGTTTAATTGCTTCAACGAGCGCATTGCCTGCATCGATATCGACGCCTGCTTGTGCGTAACTTAAGCCGTTAGTAGATGGGGTATCTGAAGAAGACATGATTGCCGCGTTGCTCCGCAGTTGATAAGAATAAATATTGATTCAATAAAGATTTAGGGAATCTGCGAAACACCTAACACAAAAGTTTCGCTTTAGGGAGTGCCCAATGGACGAGAGTTTTGGATTACGTATGAGAAGGCAGATTTTTTTCTGGCTTATTATCTTTGCAGCGTTCGTTGCATTTATGTGGCTCTTTTCAGATATATTACTTCCGTTCATCGCTGGAATGGCACTTGCTTATTTTCTTGACCCAGTTGCAGACAAATTAGAGAGCATGGGCACTAGCCGAATGCTTGCAACAGTTATTATTCTAATTGCCTTTATTTTATTGTTTGTGATTTTCTTGATGGTGCTAGTTCCAATATTGGCAAACCAGATAACAGGTTTTCTTGATCGCCTTCCTGAGCTGGTGGGAAAACTGCAGGAATTAATCGCTTCAACTGATATCGATTGGCTGCGCGATCGTTTTGGTGTTGATAGTCAATCACTGCAAGACAACATAAATGGACTTATGAAAGAAGGTGCCAGTTGGGTATCCACAGTTCTGGGAAAAATTTGGAGTTCAGGAAAATCCTTAGTTGATGTGATTTCGCTTCTTATTGTAACCCCTGTAGTTGCATTCTACCTGCTTTATGATTGGGATAACATGGTGGAGCGTATTGATAGTTGGTTGCCGCATGATCACCGCGATACCATTCGTACTGTTTTCACAGATATTAATTCAGCTGTCGCTGGCTTTGTCAGAGGGCAGGGTACGGTCTGTCTTATCTTAGGTCTGTTTTATGGTGTAAGTCTAACTGTTATTGGTCTCAACTTCGGGTTGCTCATTGGCTTATTCGCCGGGTTGATTTCGTTTATTCCATTTGTCGGGTCTATTATTGGTTTTTTACTTTCTGTAGGCGTAGCACTTGTTCAGTTTTGGCCTGAGTGGATACCTGTAGCGTTATGTGCTGCTACCTTCTTCATGGGGCAGTTTATGGAAGGAAATATTCTTCAACCTAAACTGGTAGGAGAAAAAGTTGGCCTACATCCAGTTTGGCTAATGTTTGCGCTCTTTGCATTTGGCTCATTGTTAGGCTTTACGGGCATGTTAATCGCCGTACCCGCCGCCGCCGCTGTTGGCGTAGTTATACGTTTTGGGCTTGGACGTTACCTTGAAAGTGAACTATACAAAGGTAAATCGGCATCCATTCCAGCCAAGCGAACAACCAAACGTACTGCTAAGAAAGCACGGTAACCTGTAAAAGCGTTGATGAGTAAAAAGAGTAAAAACATTAATCCACAATTACCATTTGATTTGTCTATGCCGGTAACGCATCAGCGCGAAGATTTGATCGTGAGTAAGGCAAACGAGATGGCAATATCAATGCTGGATAGTTGGCCAGATTGGCCAGGCAGAGTGAGCGTTCTGGCCGGTCCTGTTGGCGCAGGTAAGACGCACATAGCAAACGTCTGGGCTGATAAGGCTCAGGCTGTAACTTGCAATTGTGTGGATCTAGCTAAAAATCTTGATGAATTTGTAAAACGTGCATCCGAAAATGATACTTTTTTAATAGAAGATGCAGCCAGCGGTGTCATTAATGAAACAGCGATGTTCCATTTTTTAAATGCGATTAAACAAGGTGAAGGGTATTGCCTCATCACAAGTAGATCTTGGCCCATTACTTGGGATGTGAAACTTGCAGATTTAGCATCACGACTTAAAGCAGTTCAGGTTTTTGAATTGAGCGAACCTGATGACGCGTTGTTACGCCAAGTTATGGTGAAGTTGTTTTCTGACCGACAATTATCCGTAGATGAAAAAGTAATTGAATACTGTGTTTTACGCATGGAACGATCTTTAGAGTCTGCTGGCAGATTAGTAGAAGCCATAGATCAAGAGGCTTTATCGCGGCAATCATCTATTTCACGCGCCACAGCTTCTAATGCATTAGAGCGGTTGGGCATGAATTAAGGGTTAGTCAGATTAACCACACTATTTGAATGTGAAAAATCACTCCTCAATTTTGCCAAGGTTTGTGATACTGTCTCAAGATGACCGAGCAAGTTCAAAATTTTTCTGGAGGCATTCTTGCTGACCAGAACATTCCCAGTTTTGATGAGATATTCAATGATCCTACGCGCTTTGTAAACCGTGAACTGTCTTGGTTAGAGTTTAACAGACGTGTTTTAGAAGAAGCATGTAATCCAAACCACCCACTTTTAGAGCGAGTAAAATTCCTATCAATTTCGGCTAGTAATCTGGATGAGTTTTTGATGGTAAGAGTAGCTGGATTAGCCGCTCAAAAAGAAAAGAATGTCGAGAAGCGTTCTGATGATGGAATGAGTGTTGAAGAACAACTAAGAGCTGTTCATGACTCTATAGAAATTCTGCAATCAGATCAGCAAACTTATTGGGCTGAGTTACAAGGTCAATTGGCTGATGAAGCTATTTATATAGAGCACCCAAATGAGCTAAGTTTAGAAGAATTAAGCTGGCTCGAAGATTATTTTCATACCAATATGTTTCCAGTTCTAACGCCGCTTTCAATGGATTTAGCGCATCCTTTTCCATTCATTTCTAATTTAGGTCACGCTCTAGTCTTTGAGCTAAGTCATCGTTCTAAAAAACACTCGATGAAAGCCTTTATTCGTATTCCTGTTGGATTAGAAAGCTTTGTTAAACTGCCACAAAGATCAAAATCAGAAATTCACCTTATCAGTATAGAAGATATCATTGTCCGTTTTGTAGATAAATTATTCCCAGGCTATAAATCTATTGGGCATGGTAATTTTCGGGTTATACGTGATAGCGACCTTGAAGTTGAAGAGGAAGCAGAAGACCTTGTACTTACGTTTGAAAGCGCTTTAAAGCGCAGACGTCGTGGTAAGGTGGTCCGCATCGAAACCGACAGTAAAATGCCTCAAAATCTAAGCGACTTCATTGTCAGCGAGTTAAACATCAATGGTATAAAGGTTGAACAAGTTGGTGAGCTTTTTGCTCTGAACAATTTGATGAAAATTGCTGGCATTGATCGACCTGATTTAAAGTTTACCTCTTTCGTTGCAAGGTTCCCAGAGCGCGTACGGGAGCAAAACGGTGACTGCTTAGCAGCCATCAGGCAAAAAGATATTTTGGTTCACCACCCATACGAATCTTTTGATGTTGTTGTACAGTTTATTAGACAAGCAGCGCGCGACCCAGATGTAATAGCCATTAAACAAATGCTTTACAGAACTTCGAATAATTCTCCCATCGTTGCAGCTTTAATTGAGGCTGCAGAAGCAGGGAAGTCTGTTGTTGCTGTCGTAGAACTAAAAGCACGCTTTGATGAAGAGGCAAATATCAGATGGGCGCGAGATCTTGAACGTGCTGGAGTTCAAGTCGTCTTTGGTTTCACGGATTGGAAGACCCATTCAAAGCTAAGTTTGGTAGTTCGTAGAGAAGATGGCAAGATTAAAAATTACGTTCATATTGGAACAGGTAATTACCATCCAATAACAGCACGATTTTATACGGATTTATCTTATTTTACGACAAACCAAACCACTGCTAATGACGTAGCAAAAGTTTTTAACTACGCCACAGGATATGCAAAACCAGAAAACTTGGAGACTTTGATTGTCTCTCCAGTTAGTCTTCGCTCAAGTATTCTAAAACATACCGAAGATGAAATCGCCCACGCAAAGGCTGGGCGAGAGGCTCATATTTGGGCGAAAATGAATTCACTCGTTGATCCAGAAATCATTGACGCTTTTTACAGAGCAAGCCAAGCTGGTGTTCAAATAAGGCTAGTTGTTCGAGGTATATGCTGTTTGCGCCCAAATGTTTTTGGCATGTCAGAAAATATTAAAGTTAAGTCTATTGTTGGTCGGTTCTTAGAGCATAGCCGCATCATTTGTTTTGGTAATGGCAATGCGCTTCCATCTTCAGGCGCGATTGTTTACATGGGGTCAGCAGATATGATGCCGCGAAATCTTAACCGACGTGTTGAGACCATGGTTAGAATTAAAAACGTGACCGTCCATAAACAAGTTCTAGATCAAATCATGGTCGCTAACATGCAAGACACAGAATTAAGCTGGGAAATTATGCCGGATGGAACTTCTCGTAGACTATCCAAGCATAGTGATGGCGAATCGTTTAATTGTCAGACATACTTTATGACAAATCCAAGCCTGTCTGGGCGGGGGGAGGCTCTTAAAAATGACGCGCCGAAAAGCTTTGTCGATAACCGCAATTTTGACACGAAAACAAAAGACCACACAGAAATACATTGAAGCTCAAGGTCGCCTTAGAGAACGCGAACCTGTAGCGATACTTGATATTGGTTCGAATTCGGTTCGCCTTGTTATCTATGAGGGGCTAACGCGATCCCCTGCAGTTTTATTTAACGAGAAGGTATTATGTGGTCTGGGGCGCGGGGTAGCACAAACTGGTACGCTAAATGAAAAGGCTGTTAAGCGCGCGCTTACAGCTATTAAAAGATTTTATCAACTAAGCTCACAGATAGGCGTCAAAGACTTACACATCTTGGCAACGGCTGCAGCGCGTGAGGCTGAAAATGGGCCAAAATTTATAAAGCAGGTAGAAACTATCTGTAGTGCCAAAGTGCAGTTGCTTACAGGTAGTATGGAAGCTTATTACGCAGGCTTAGGTGCTGACAGTGGCTTTTATAAGCCCGATGGAATTGTAGGAGATTTGGGCGGTGGTTCTATGGAACTTACCCCTACCTCAGATGATGCCAAACAAGGCGTTACGACTCCGCTTGGAGGGATCAGGCTACAAGAATCATCCAAAGGAGATATTTCACAAGCCGCAAAGATTGCTCGCCAGGAGCTATCTAATGTAAAATTGAAATGGCCAAACAAAAGCAAGTGCTTTTACGCAATCGGTGGGACATGGCGAAACCTGGCAAGATTGCATATGTTTGATGTTGGTTACCCCCTAGACGTTGTCCATGGATATACGGTTAAGGCAAAAGATTATATTGAGTTTTGCAAACGAGTTTCAAAAGAAAATCTTGATGATTTTAAAGGCATTGAAGACATTTCAAAAAACCGCCGAAACCTTTTGCCCTTTGGCGCAATTTCTTTGATGTCAGCGCTTGAACGTTTAGGCGCAAAAGAAGTCCAAATGTCTGCAACGGGCCTGCGTGAAGGATATCTCTATTCGCTGTTAGATGACGAAACATGCAACAGCGACGCGCTATTAGAAGCAACTGGTGAACTGGCAATACTAAGATCACGTTCTCCTCAACACGGTTTGGAATTAGCAGATTGGACAGGCGCTGCACTAAAGGTCTTGGGTCAAAAGGAAACGATCAGTGAAGAACGGTGGCGCAAAGCTGCTTGTAATTTAGCTGATATTTCATGGCGCTCAGACTCAGATTTTAGAGCAGAACAATCGCTTGGAATTATCAATAATGCAGGTTTTAATTCTATCAGCCATGAGGGTAGGGCATTTCTAACCATCGTCAATTTTCATCGTCATCAAGGTCTAGGTTCAAAACATCAACCTCCAAAAATAGCAAAGCTAGCTACAGAAGAAACAGCAAAAAAAGCAAGGTTGTTAGCTGCTCTATTCCGCTTGTTGTATCTCTTCTCAGCATCCGTAGAGGGTGTGCTACCAAACTTAAAACTTGTGCGCACGGGTTACGGAAACTTAATTCTAGAAGTGCCTGAAGAATTGAAGGTGCTTATTGGAGAACGACCAAAGAGTAGGCTTGAGCAATTATGCAAAGAGATAGGCGAAGAAATGACCATAAGCATTGTCTGAGAATAGGTATTGTTCAGTAAAAACGCGACTTAAGTTTACCCCTTGCGGATTTTTAAAACTTTATCATGATGTAATAGGGCGCGCTTTTATCAAGTTAGGCCGTTTTGTCATTTGATTATTTGGTCAAATAAACTTGGAATAGCAATGATTGCCATGCCGAACAATCTGGAGGGTTTGTTCGCAGTAAACTGGCAAAATCTATTACACTTGGAGGAAGTTAAATGAATATCAAACCAGATCCCACATTCCACGCAACTGCAAAATTAGCCATGCAAGCACCTGTTGAAAATTATGGCTTTACGGTCATGCTTAGCCCAGATGGGTCGCAGTCAGATGGCATTGCTGTCGTTGATTTAAACCCTATATCTAAGACATATGGTGAAATAGTTCATCAGGTCATTGTACCAAATAAAGGCGATGAGTTTCACCATTTTGGTTGGAATGCTTGTTCTTCTTCGCTTTCGCCATTAACAGGTCATGCATTTTTAGAGCGCCGATATTTGATCGTTCTTGGTATTCGTTCCTCGCGCATTTACATCATCGATGTAAAAGATCCGCTAAAAGCAAAAATTCATAAAACCATTGAGCCTGAAGAGTTGTTTGAAAAAACCGGTTATTCTCGCCCACATACAATTCATTGTGGGCCAGAAGGCATTTATGTATCTACGCTAGGCGGCGGTGGTGAAGATGGAACTGACGGCCCTCCAGGTATCTTTATCATGGACTGTGAGACTTTTGAGATCATTGGCCGCTACGAAATGGATCGTGGCAAACAAGACAAGCATTATGATTTTTGGTGGAACCTACCACAAGATTACATGGTTAGTTCTGAATGAGGACTGCCACCTCAGTTTGAAAATGGTATCGTTGCGGAAGACTTGTTGAGTAATAAATATGGCCACTCAATTCATTTTTGGGATTTGCGTAAGCGCAAAAATATTCAGACGATTGATTTTGGTGAAAATCATCAAATGGCATTAGAAATTCGCCCTGCGCATGATCCATCAAAGTCGTACGGCTTTTGTGGTGTGGTTGTTGATACAACCAATTTGCAAGGCGCTATTTTCACTTGGTGGCGTGATGATGATGGTGTGTGGCAATCTAAAAAAACCATTACAATTGATCCTGTCCCTGCAGATGCAGACGACTTGCCAGAACTATTAAAAGGCTTTGGAGCTGTGCCGCCACTTGTTACAGACATTGATCTAAGTCTGGATGATAAATATCTATACGTCGCTTGTTGGGGGTTGGGTGAAATGCATCAATATGATGTGAGCGATCCTATGAACCCGGTTCTTGCAGGCAAGGTTAATGTGGGCGGCATCGTTGCGCATCACAAACATCCAAATGGCAAAGACTTTGCTTATGGCCCTCAGATGGTAGAGATTAGTCGGGACGGTAAGCGCGTTTATTGGACAAACTCTCTGTATTCAACATGGGATGATCAATTTTATCCGAATGACAGTGGAGGGCAAATGGTCATGGCACGCGTTGGAAGTGATGGTAGCTTTGAGCTTGATAAGGATTTCTATGTTGATTTCCCGAAAGGCTATCGCAGTCACCAAATTCGCCTTGAAGGTTGAGACTGTTCAACGGATAGTTTCTGTTACCCGAACGTCTAAATGATAAGTGACGATACATCTTTGGCGGCTCTTTGGTGGGCCGTCATTTTTTCTGGCTTTTATCATGGGATCAATCCAGGAATGGGTTGGCCCCTAGCTGTTTCTGATGGCCTAATGGAGCGCAAGCATAGTGCGCTTCCAAAAGCTTTTGGTTTACTAGCCTTAGGGCATTTGCTGGCTATGTTGGCAATTCTCCTGCCTTTCTCAATGATGACTATATTACTGATTTGGGAGAATGAAATCCGCATTGGTGCGGGTTTGTTGGTAATCGGTATGGGACTTTATTTATTGATAAACCGTCAGCACCCAAGATTTCTAGCAAGAGTGCATCCTGCGCGATTGGGGCTATGGTCATTTCTTGCTGCTATGGCTCATGGGGCTGGGCTTATGCTTGTTCTAATCTATCTGCAAATTTGTGCAATCGGAGCAGATGAAACAGGCCATCAAGCTGTTAGTACATTGATGAGTGGAAACATCCAAAACGCATTCATTGTTGCGCTTGTTCATACGCTTTCCATGACCATAGCAGGGGGTGTTCTTGCTACAATCATCTATTTTTGGCTTGGGCTAAAGTTCATCTCTAAAACATGGTTTAACCTAGGCATAGTCTGGGCACTTAGTTTGATTTTGGTAGGAGTTTTTGGGGTTTATTCAGCTTATGTCGGGCATTGAGGTTGTTTTGAAAATCACTCGCCAGTTTTAATCACCTGAACTGCTCTATCTTTATATCCAAGAGCAATGCGTCCATTTTTCAAATCAAGCGCTTTGTTTCCGAACAGTTCTTTTCGCCAGCCTTTAAGTGCAGCTACATCAGCATTATCGTCAGCTGCTATTTTCTCAAGGTCATCAACGGTTGCAATGATTTTTGCAGCAACACCGTATTTTTCTACAGTAACTTTAAGAAGCACTTTCAGCATTTC
>CATQIJ010000013.1 GCA_958296345.1 uncultured Rhizobiaceae bacterium | reverse complement strand
AAAATCACAAAAACTCTCAACCGCCAACACTTTGCTAGCAGGTCATCAGGGCGCTATGATGCTTGCAAAGAATATGCAGGATAATAAAATTTTTGACAGCATTACAAATCAACTTTTGGAACAAGTTATTTAAAGATAAGCCTATTGGTTTTTGACAGAAAACCATTATCTATCAAGTCACAAAACAGCTTGGTTAGGGTATTAAATGTCACTTTCACTTCTTCTCGAACACTTGAAAAAAACAGCAGCACTTGAACAGGTTGCAGGCATAATCTCTTGGGATCAAGAAACAATGATGCCACAAAAGGGTGCTGTACAACGCGCTGAACAAACAGGCGTTCTTGCAGGAATAATTCACCAACAAAATAGTGATCCACGGATCCCTGAATGGATTGCTACCATTGATGAAAAAGAAATTTCAAATTTTGACAAAGTTAACATCAAACAAGCAAAGCGTGATTATGATAACGCAACCAAAGTTCCTGAAAAATTAGCACAGACAATTGCAAAAGCTTCCACTGAAGGCCAGATGATTTGGGCAAAAGCTAGAGAAGCATCAGATTTTAAAATGTTTTCCCCTGCATTAGAAAAACTTCTTCACCTAAAGCGTGAAGAAGCACAGTGTTTAAGTGACAACCATGATAACCTTTATGATGCTCTATTAGATCAATTTGAACCGGGAGCAAAAACTGACACGCTCCTTCCTTTACTTGAAGGCTTGCGAGAACCGCTTGTTGCGCTTCGTGAGAAGATCGCTGGCAAACCTAAACCAAAAATATTTGAAGGAAGCTTTCCAGCAGATCAACAATTAGCGCTCACACAAAAATTAGCTAAGCAATTGGGCTATGACTTCGATGCTGGGCGAATTGATATTTCAACACACCCATTTAGTTCAGGCGGCGGTGGCGATAGCCGCATCACAACCCGCGTAGATGAAAACGACCCACTAAATTGCCTTTATTCAACTGCTCATGAAGTAGGCCACGCACTTTATGCTCAAGGCGCACCTGACCCTTTCCTGCCTGCAGCACAATATTGTTCGATGGGCGTTCATGAAAGCCAATCACGGTTTTGGGAAAATCAAATCTCGCGCTCACGCCCTTTTGCGCAGTGGCTTTATCCAGAAATGAAATCGCACTTCCCTGAATTAAACATATCCTCACCTGAAGAGTTTTATCGCGCAGTCAATAAAGTAGAGACAGGCTTCATTCGAACCGAGGCGGATGAAGTCCATTATAATCTGCACGTTCTTTTACGTTTTGAACTAGAGCGTGAGTTAGTGTCAGGCAATCTTGAAGTAAAAGACTTAGAAGCTGAATGGAACAACCGCTTCAAACAATATTTTGGCTTAGACGTAAAAGATGTGAAGCTCGGCGTTCTTCAAGACGTGCATTGGTCAGTAGGTCTATTTGGATATTTTCCGACATATAGCTTAGGCAATATTTATTCAGCATGTTTAGACAAAGCCATGCGCATAGATATGCCTAATCGTAATCAAGATATTGCAAAAGGTGAAGCAGCAAATACACTAAACTGGCTACGTGAGAAAATCCACCACAAAGGCAAGCTATTACCAGCGGAAGATCTAATTCAATCCGCTACAAATCAAGCTCCTTCAGCGCAACCACTAATTGAATATCTTGAAGATAAATATAGCGATCTTTATAATCTCTAAGTGAAGCGATATCGCCTTGCAGGAAACTCAATCCACTGCTACCTGTAAGCAATCAATTTAAAGGAAATGTAACGTGTCTATAAATGCTGATGATATCATTGACCGCAGAAGATTACGCAAGAAAGTTAGCTTTTGGCGAATTGCAACTTTTGTGATCCTTGGCTTAACACTGTTAGGTATGATTGCCTTTGGACTTAATAAAGCAGGCATATCAGGCGCATCTTCTGATCACATCGCTAGAGTAACGATTACGGGCGTAATCACCAATGACGGACCCATGCTTAAGCTGCTGGAAAAACTAAAAGAAGATGATAAAGTTAAAGCTGTTGTCTTAAATATATCGTCCCCCGGTGGTTCAACTGTCGGCGGCGAAGCAATGTTTGAAGCCGTACGAGAATTAGCTGAAGTTAAACCCGTTACAACAAGCGTTGGAACCTTAGCCGCTTCCGCTGGATATATGATTGCTTCTGCAAGTGATCACATCGTAGCAAGACGGTCTTCTATTGTTGGCTCTATCGGTGTTTTATTTCAATATGCAGACGCATCAGAGCTTCTTGATAAAATAGGCGTGAAAGTAAAGGCCGTTAAATCATCTCCTATGAAAGCAGAACCAAATCCTTTTAATCCTGCGAGTGACGAATCCATCGCGATGATCGACAGACTTATTCAAGATTCCTATAAATGGTTTGTCGACATCGTTGTTGATAGAAGAGGCATGAAAGAGTATGAAGTTTTGCAACTTGCCGACGGCAGTATCTTCACCGGAAGCCAAAGCTTGGAAAACGGCCTCATTGACGCAATAGGCGGTGAAGATATAGCGGTTAAATGGCTTAATGATGAGAAAAGCATCGATAAATCACTAGAAGTCATTGAACACAAACCAAAACGTCCAACAGACAGTATTTTTAATAACCCTGCAGCAATTCATAAAATAGCGAGTATTTTCGGTATTAATGTAAGTAATTCAGAAGCAAAAGCGCTAGAAGAAGCACTTCAAGAGCGCCTGCCGCTTGACGGTTTGGTGTCAATTTGGCAAGGTTCTCGCTAAAATAAGTATTGGCGTTAAAGGATTGTAATATGATTAAGTCTGAGCTCGTGCAAATGATTGCAGATAAAAATCCTCATCTATATCACCGCGATGTAGAAAACATTGTGAATGCAATTTTAGATGAAATTACCGACGCTCTTTCCACTGGAAACCGTGTAGAGTTAAGGGGCTTCGGCGCTTTCTCTGTAAAAAACAGACCAGCAAGAAGTGCTCGCAACCCAAAAACAGGTGACCAAGTTAGTGTTGATGAGAAATGGGTACCATTTTTCAAAACGGGTAAAGAGCTTCGCGAGCGTCTTAACAAGTAAATACCAATTATCATCTCAAGGACTAAAATCTTGCGTAAGTTTATGAATCTATTTTTTGTAGTACCAATAGCAATCGTTCTGATTTTACTATCGGTTGCTAACAGACATTGGGTTACCTTTAGCCTTGATCCTCTCAATACGGAAACACCAGCTTTTTCAATCTCATTGCCATTTTTTGCATTTATTTTTGCAGCACTAATCATTGGCGCACTCATCGGCTCCTGCCTAACTTGGCTCTCGCAAGGCAAACACAGAAAAGCTCTTCGAGACCAATCTTACGAAGCAAATCGCTTACGCCGCGAGTATGAAAAAGAAGCTCCAGCTGAGAATAAACAGACACAAGAAATTGCACCTGGACTGCCACTTATTTCAAGCAGCTAAATTTTCCTAGTGATATGAATCTCGATTATATTCATCATCAAGACGTATAATATCATCTTCACCAAGGTAATCGCCTGTTTGAACTTCAATAAGCACAACTGGCGTATCAGTACGGTTAGCTAATCTATGCACCCTACCAAGCGGAATATAGACCGATTGATTTGGTTCTAAGGTTTGAACACTCTCACCAATCGTAATTTTTGGATGCCCTGCACGACAACCCAATGCTCTGCACGATGTTGATGTGTTTGTAATGAAAGCACACCGTTTGGTTTAATAATAATACGCTTAACCTGATAGCGATTACCCTTATCAAGCTGCTCGTAATTCCCCCAAGGTCTATAAACCTGAAGAGCAGTACCTGCCTCTTCTCATTCAGCTAGGTTTAATTCATCAACCAGCCTCTTGATTTGTTCACTTTGCGATTGATTTCCAACTAAAATAGCATCCCGCGTGACAACAACAATTGTGTCATCAACCCCTAAAAGGGTCGTTAGCCTCTCTCTTGAATGAACAAAATTATTTCTATCATCTTTAATGATTATATCTCCAAGAAAAGCATTATCTGCTTCATCTTTGGGAAGGTTTCTCCAAACAGAATTCCATGTACCAATATCAGACCAATCATGCGACGCCGGAAACACCACAGCTTTTTCTGTCTTTTCCATGATAGCATAATCAACAGATATAGAAGGGCTAGTTGAGAAAGCTTTTTCATCCAGCCTTAAAAAATCAAGGTCACTTTTCTTTTGGAGATGAGATTTTGTTGCTGCACCAACAATCTGAGGGACTAAACGCTTTGCCTCATCCAAAAATACACTCGCACGAAACATGAAATTTCCGCTATTCCAAAAACATCCCTCATTCATATATTGTTTAGCTAACGTCTCGTTAGGTTTTTCAACAAATCGAGAAACCAAATAGCCACCCTTAATCAGATTGTCAGTGTCTGGTAAAACATAGCCATATCCGGTTGCAGGATAATCTGGTTTGATGCCAAACGTAATTAGATGCCCCTCATTTGCAGCACTCATTGAACGTTGAATTGTATCACGAAAACCATTTTCATTTTTAATAGCATGATCTGCAGCAAGTACGAGAACAATGGAATTTTCATCACGCTCTATTGCCTGCAAACAACCAGCAATAATTGCAGCGCAAGAATTACGCTGCACTGGCTCTAGTATAATATCAGCTTGTATATTCAGTTGCGATAAATCTTCAGCAATTAGAAATCGATGATCATTAGCACCGATTACAATAGGTTTGTCGTTAAAAAGATCGCTTTGACATCTCAATACTGTACTTTGAAAAAGGCTCCGCTTACCGCCAAGGTTGAGAAACTGTTTGGGGCGTGAGCTTCTAGAAAGCGGCCAGAGACGCGTTCCAGCGCCACCGCTTAAGATTACAGGCGTAACTTGAAGGTTATTAATTTGAAACCACCCAATGAACAGTGAATATTATTAAGCAACAATTCTCATGTCTTTTGCTGATACAGTATTCACGATATCTAACTCTGCATCAATATCCAATAGTTCTTGAGTTGAAAGTGGTGAATGCAATTCACTATCTTTTTCATACTCCGCACGAATAGATATCGCAGGTAAGTTTAAAGCGCGAATAATAACAGGCGGGGTTTCTTCTTCCGGAAGCTGCCAAAAGCCAAATTTTGAGGTCAGCTTACCAAATATTATATGCGAGCTGGAAATTCCAAAAGGCACAGCTAAAAGCGGCCCAATAAATACAGGCAAGCAAATTAGCAAGCCAGCAATTCCTAAGTTTCCGACACTTAAAACACCAGCAAAGCCAACCAACCCAAATAACATTTGAGGCCACATGTGTTTAGCGGTTACTAAAAAAGGTAGTGATTCTGCATTACGAGATTGCGTTGTCCAACCTTTAGCTTTTCGTAAAACAAGCAATTGGAATAAAAAGATCGTATTGGCAATCGCCATAATGGGAGCAAGCATCATAGAAAAAATAATCTCTAAAAATGACCCCGAAAAAATAGCTAATCCGCCGCCAAAAGACTTTCGTAAATCTTTGCGTATAAGCACATCAGCAATTGAAGCAATCTTTGGCGCAAAAATCATGGCCATGATAATCGCAAACAACGTATAACCTGGCCCAACACCTTGCATTTTCACACCTACTTCAGGATAGATGAATGCAGAGGTACCAACCAAAACAAACAACATCCAAGCAGGCGACCCAATAAACATAAGGATCGCAAGGACAAGTTGAATGCGGCTAGTTGGTAATAAACCTGGTTCTCTTAGTAAATTAAAATACTGCATATTACCGTGGCACCATCGCAAATCACGGCGGATAAACTCTAAAATATGCGGCGGGTTTTCTTCATAAGAACCCATCTCTTCCGCCAAAACGCGGCACTCAAAACCAGTACGGCGCATATAAACAGCCTCCACCTGGTCATGGCTTAAAATCCAACCAGATAGCGGGCCATTGCCTTCAATTTTTGGCAAGTGACAATGATCAATAAACGGCTTCAAACGTATAAGGGCATTATGCCCCCAATAAGGGCCACAATCAGCCTGCCACCAAGCACTACCTAAAGTGTAAGACTTCATGCCCATGCGCATACCAAACTGGAACACACGTGTAAAAGCGCTATCTGAAGGAAGACCAACGACAAGGCTTTGTAGAATCCCAAGCTTTTCGTTGTTCTGCATGATACGAACCATACGCAAAATCGAAGAAGCCGACATTATGCTATCCGCATCCAACGTTAACATGTAGTCATGTTTATGACCCCAACGTTCACAAAATTCGCGAATATTACCAGCTTTATAACCTTGGTTATCTTCACGGCGGCGATAGGTAACATCGATCTTACCAGCCCAGTCTTTTTTCAATTTAGCAAAAATAGCTTCTTCGTCTTTAACCACTTCTGGAAAATAACTATCGCTCAAAACGTAAACATGAAATTGCTTACTATCACTTGAAGCCACCAGACGTGCAATCATCACATTTAAATTTCGGTTAACTTGGCTAGCATCCTCATTACGAATACACATAGCAATTGCCGTTGAAGAAGTAATATCTTCATCGCCTGTAATTTCAGCAGATGCGGGAAAGACATGCGCTGCAGCATTTTCTTTTGTACGAAGCAAGGTAAAACCTATAACAGCATTCCAAAATCCAATAGCAGTCCAAGGAAGCGTAATAGCAAAACAAGCTAACAAGACCCACTCAGCCGGCATAATACCACCTAAAGAAAGCGAGTATGCCATCATACTTAGAAGACCTAAGATCGTAATTAGAACCAAAGAGGCAAAAATTTGTCTACGAAGAGTTGGTGTCATACTAAGAATACCCAAAAACAAAATTACAAATAAATTTGACAAATGCTCCATCACCCGCCTTTTTGTCATAAATGAGACAAACGCCTGTTTGTTATTTAAAGTTATAGAGAAATTAAACTGAACTGTGTCTGAACAATTGCCTCAAATAAACGTTACCAGTGCGAGAGCGAAACGACTTTCTTATCATTCAGCATGTAATGCTGTAATCGAAGATTGTCAACTTGCTGATTTCAAAGAAAAAAATGTCTTAATCCAAACGCTCCATAGCGGCATAAGCAGAGGTACAGAAAGCCTCGTTTACCAGGGGAAAGTCCCATTAATTGAGCAAACTCGAATGCGCTGCCCTCATCAATCGGGGGATTTTACTTTCCCTGTGAGCTATGGATACGCCTGTGTCGGGAAAGTTATTGAAACACAAAGTGATGTAACGCGAATAAAAAAAGGCGATGTAGTCTTTATTCTTCACCCTCATCAAGACATTTTTTATGTTTCTGAAGATGCTTGCAATCTAGTTCCTGAGGCATTGCCTTCTTCGCGCGCCGTTCTTTCAGCCAATATGGAAACCGCGTTAAATGCCGTTTGGGATGCGGAAATTGAGAACGATCAAAATCATATGGTGGTTGGCGCAGGCGTTGTTGGGTTACTCACCGCATTCTATCTAAAATCGCATACTGGGCATTCTCCAGTTGTAATTGATATTAATTCAGAAAAGAAACGAATAGCAGAAAAGTTAGGCCTCTCATTTCATACACCAGACGAGTTCTTGTCTTCTACGTCAACTGAAATGGAACGCATCTTTAACACAAGCGCATCAGAAAAAGGTCTGCAACTTGCAATAGAGAGCGCGGCTTTTGAAGCAAAAATACTTGAGATGAGTTGGTATGGTGAAAAACCAGTAACTTTAAACTTAGGGGGTGCATTTCATTCAAAGCGCCTACAAATTATTTCAAGCCAAGTGGGCCATGTAGCTCCCACAAAACGCAAGACACATAGTTATTCAGACCGAATGCAAGAGGCAATGAAACTACTATCTGATGAAAAACTTAATTGTTTACTTGAGCCCGAAATTGCGTTCGAATCTTTACCAGACCATCTTCACGACATATTTAACAACAATAGCAGTGCGCTTTGCCAATTGGTCAAATATAAGAACGCATAACAAATCAATAGTTTTAGGAGAACTCCCTTGCACGCAGTAGAAGTTCGCGATCACATAATGATTGCACATTCATTCAAAGGCGAATTTTTCGGCCCTGCTCAAGCAATGCACGGCGCAACCTTTATAGTAGACGCGTGTTTCATTTCGCAAACACTGGACGAAAATAATGTAGTTATTGATATAGGAGCAGCGCATGATGCTCTAAAGGCCGTTTTAAAACCAATCAATTACGCAAACCTTGATGAGCTTCCGCAATTCAAAGGCGAAAATACTACAACCGAATTTCTGACTAAACACATATTTGACCATTTGGCTAAAGCTGCAAACGAGGGTGAACTTGGTCGAAAAAAAGGTGAGTTAGATTCAATTCGCATCACCATTGAAGAAAGTCACGTTGCAAAAGCTTGGTACGAGGGCAAATTATAAGATATGCGCGTACTCTTCGTCATACCAGGAGATATCAATCTTCCTACAGGCGGATATCGCTATGATCGTGAAATTATCAACGCATGGAAAACTACAGGTGTTGATATCAAACTCATAAGCATTAATGGAAATTATCCCTTCCCGAGCGAAGCAGAAAAACAAGATGCTATTGCACAAGTTGATACTTTTCCGAAAGCAGATATAGCCGTAGTTGATGGTCTTTTAGGTGGGATTTCACCTGGTTTTTTGCAAAAACTCTGCAAAATAATGCCTGTAGTTGCATTAATCCATCATCCTCTATGTTTGGAAAATGGCTTAGATGAAGCCACCGCTCAATCACTTAAACAAAGCGAGAAACAAGGCTTAGAATTTATTTCAAACATCATTACAACCAGCCCAACGACAAGCAAAACTGTTGCTGAATTATTTGGATTTAATACTGATAAAATCCATACGGTGCTTCCAGGCGTAGATCGAAGTGCAACGTCAACAGGCAATGATGATAGAACTATCAATCTATTATGCGTTGGCTCTGTTATTAAGCGTAAGGGTCATAAGGACTTGTTATTGGCGTTAAGCAAACTTACTCATCTTGATTGGCGGCTTGATTGTATTGGCAGCACTAATTTCGACAAGATTCTTTTTGATGAATTACAGATGATAATTAAACAAGAAAAACTTACTGGAAAAATAAAATTCCATGGCGGTGTTACTGAAGAAGCTCTAGAAAAAGCCTGCAGTAAAACAGATGTTTTTGTTTTGCCTTCACTTTTTGAAGGGTACGGTATGGCTTATGCGGAGGCAATTGTTAGAGGTATTCCAGTTATTGGCACGATTGCTGGAGCAATCCCAGAAACAGTTCCTGAAAACTGCGGGATATTAGTAAAACCATCCGACGTATCGTCATTAGCAAATGCACTTGAAACCATGATTTCAAACGAAACCCTTCGCGCTCAATACAAAAACAATGCTATTGTTGAAGAGCCAAATTTTCCGACATGGAAGAACTCAGCAAAACAATTTGTTGAAATTTTAAAGGACGTATCATGAGTGGGTTTTCAGCAGAATGGTTAGCTCTACGCGAACCGATAGATCACTCTGCTCGTAGCGAGGAAATTCTTGCCGGCGTTACTGGCTGGTACGCACAAGATGACACCCTTAAAATCACAGACATAGGAAGTGGAACGGGCTCAACCCTTCGCGCATTAAAGCCAGTCCTATCACAAAAACTAATTTGGCATTTAGTAGATAATGATGATGCATTGCTTGAGGTTGCTAAGGCCGAAGCGCAAGGCGACCAAGTTAATTTTTCACACGCAGATTTATCAAAATCACTAGATGCATTATTTTTGCATCAACCTGACCTTATAACTACTTCAGCTTTTCTAGATTTGGTTTCAGAAGAATGGCTAGAAGAAATGGTCAAGGAAATTACGAAAAGAAAAATACCATTTTACGCAGCCCTTACTTATGACGGTAGAGCAGGATGCGACCCAAGCTTAGGAACAGACGAAAAAATACTCGATGCATTCAATAAGCATCAAAAAACAGACAAAGGTTTTGGACTAGCCCTAGGCCCAGAAGCTGCCAACACTGCAATTACTCTTTTTGAAGAAGCAGGCTATCAGGTCAATGTTGCCAAGTCTGATTGGGTTGGAAAATCAAACCGTAAAGCTTTTCAAAGAATGTTGCTTCAAGGTTGGCGAGATGCAGCGATTGAGATTACGCCAAGCTCAAATACTCTATTTAATGAATGGCTCTTGGAACGCTTAAATTTAATTGAAAACTCCAACGCATCTTTATTTGTTGGGCATAAAGATATCTTTGCAGTACCTGTTTAAGCTTTGCTAAAATTACAATCAAATAAGATATCTCGCCCAAGGGGATAAAGCGTTATTTCAGGACGAAGTGCTTCATGCAATTTATCGATTGGCATTAAATTTAATCCAGATAAACCACCGCCCATAATAACGGGCGCGACAATCAAATGCAGCTTATCTAAAACACCTGCATCCATAAAATTCGAAAGTGTTTGATTACCACCTTCCACTAGAATCTTTTCAAAGCCTCTAGCAAATAGCGCTTTCACAATTTCGGAAGGTGATATGTGATGATTATGTGCAGGCAATTTTATAATTTCGGCTTTTCCAAGTGCTGGGTGTTCAACCTCTTGAGAGGTAATTAGAATTACATCAGAAACACCATCGTTAAAAAGACAAGACTGTAAATCTACACGCCCTCTTGAGTCTATAATGACACGCACAGGGTCATTACCACTACACAGACGTACGCTTAACTTTGGATTGTCAGCATTCACACAACCAACACCGACAATAACAGCCTCAACGGCACTGCGAATTCTATGCAAATGCCGTAACCTGCAATCACTATTAATGTATTTAGAATCGCCTGTCGGTGTAGCAATACAACCATCAAGCGTTTGGCCCAATTGCCCAATAACCATTCTATCACAAGAACTAATTGAAACTGTTGGGTCAGACGTACTAATTGTAAAGGGAATATTTTCAGGCAATGATGTCATGCAAACTAAATATGTTGATTTCGGAATTACTCAATTCACATATTCGCTATGAATGGCGACTGAATAAAGTCAATCTCAATCAAAATTAGTTGCTAATTTTAAAATCATTGTGATTAGGTCGAATTTTAATTCTGGAATTACCCAGTGATGCTACCTTTGAGGGTAATAGGTCTTGGTGTTTGGCTTCCTGGAGAATTTTTTAATTTTCCTAGCGTTTTATCGACATCACGGGATTGTTTGAAAACAACCTCACCGCCACGGCCAAATGCGGCCTTCAATGTCATCAGATCGCATTTACTAGCTAGCCGAAGCCCAAGCTCACGCATATGAACACGTCCGTAACAGAACTGTGCTATACGCGCTCGTTGTAAGGCAGGAAGTGCACTTCCAATTTCAACAGCATCTGTTGGATTAGACATGATTTGCTGAAGAGCATCTGCTTGAGATATTGCGGGAGTATTAGAAACGTGTGTTTCTTCTATTTTTCTCTCTGCTTGCATAATAGTGACTCGCTATTCCGTAGGTAATATAACGTCATATTGCGGCACTTATTATTAAAATGAAGTTAATTGTGAGTTCCCAACTTGTAAAATTTTGAATAATAACGATTTTTCTATTTGAAAACTATGATTTTTCACCCGAAATATACCCTTTGGCAACTTCTGCTATCCGTTCAGGGCTAAGAATCGGGGGTAAAAGTGTTTTAAAATCACCATCAGGCCCAATCAAATAGATAAACGATCCATGAGCATAGATTGGTCCTTGTTCAGGGTGTTCATAAACCAATGATTTTTCAATGTTAAAAGCCTTATATGCAACATCAAGTGCTGGCTCACTGCCTGTGAGGCCAATCATATCCTTATGATGGTATGCTAAGGCTTCTTTCATATTATCAACTGTATCACGCTCTGGGTCGACGGTTATCAGAACGGGCGTTACTTTGGTGTCTTGATCTTCCAGAAGGTCAACTGCGGCGGCCATTCTAGGTAGTGCGACGGAACAAATTGCCTTACAATTTGCATACCCAAAGAAAATCAACTGAAAATGACCGTCAGGATTTTTTGACGTGCGTTTATTGCCATTATGATCGATCAGATCAAAGTCTCCACCTTTTACATCAGGAAACCCCAATGTATTAGGGGACGTTGCTTCTTGATGTTTAAGAGCCTCAGTAAGGTCTTCATGCACAACACCATCATGCGCAAGCGACGAACTGGCTATCAAAATAGTAGTCAAAGCACCAGCGATTGGTTTAATAATATTAAACCCTATCATTGGTTTTCTTTCGCATATTCAATATCGGCTTCTTTACCCAAGCCAAAATACCCAGTTGCAGCAATCTGTTTTTTGACCCGGGGATCTCGTCTAAACCATGGCCCTTGCCCTTAGCTTCTGGATTGCGAGCTGCCCATTTTTTCGTCCACTTATTTGCTTTATTCCATTTTTCACTGCCAGATTCACGAATGAGCTGTACCATATAAAATTGCGTTTCAAATTCTTCAGGATCACCAATCATCAAGCCATCAACATCAACTTGCTTGTTACAGTACGGCAACAAATCTTCAGCAGGACCATTAAATGAGAATTGTCCATTCTTAAGAACTGCAATCAACTTATTATCAGCATCGCGAACAAGCCCTAGCTGCCGAGTGCCATCCCCGCAATTGTCAGCGCAATCCCCCGCAACTTCACAAACCAAATCAACAACTTTGGCAGAAAACGTTGATTTGACTTCTTCCTCAAGCCCATACTCTTTTGCCTTACTCCCGCAGAAAAGTCTTCGGCAAAAGAAACGGAGCTTGATATGGCAAGACCGCCTAACACAGAGGAAATCGAAACAACAGTCTTCTTAAAAATACTCATTGGTCTATTCCTCACTGCTTGCTTAAATAGTTTTTAGGAAAGGAATTAGGGGGTACAGAACCATAATCTTCATGATTAAAATTACTAATGCCGTCATTAGCGACGACATCTTCAACAATGAGATAGTCCACACCATCTCTTACGTAATGAAGACCTTTTGCTGTTATAACATCCGATTGAATTTTCAATACATTGTCAGATTGTTTGAGAGTATCTTCACCCTCTAACTTTAAAACCATATAGATCTGACCATCTTCATCAAGCACACCAACGGGGATACCACCTGCGGCACACCATAGTGCGCATGTATGGTGCGCTGTACCAATTACGGCATCTTGTCCGCCCATGCCCCCCCGAGAGGTAACACCAAGTATCAATTATCTCTCCCTTAATCTCAACGGATTTAGGCTCAGTAGCAGAGAGAGCTATATTCATGTTAGCAAAGAAGGTAAAAAGACCTATAGCAGTAAGACTTAAAAGCTTAAGGTGAGATATCATGGGAAACTCCTTAAATGTTATCCAATAAGGTTGATTGACTTTGTTTGATAAATCAACCTTTTAAGAAACAACAAAAATCACAAAATGTTTAAGCGATAAGAAATGAATGAAATTAACAGCCGTATCACGAAGCTCGAGGAAGAATTAGCTCATAGTGTAATTGCCAATGAAGAGCTCTCTTCAGAGCTCATTCATAATAGCAAACGTATCGAACAACTTGAACGTAGAATTGCTATGCTTGAAAGTAGGTTTTCTTCTATTGAAGACAATATTGATAATCCTGTTCCAAATGAAAAACCACCGCACTGGTAAGGGACTAGAATGGAAACAATTGCCTCTCTCACTTCACGCCATGCCCGATCCGGCCTAGTCCAATGGATTGGCCTACGCCCAAAAAGACGTGAACCAATGAACGCAACTGATTTGGTTGATATCACCCTGAATGGTTTAGCAGGTGATCATTACGCATCTGGTGGAAAACGTAGTGTGACACTTATCCAATATGAACATCTTGCTGTCATCGCATCTATGTTGGGTGTCACGAATGTTTCGCCAGCAGACTTAAGAAGAACATCGTTGTAAGTAACATCAACCTACTTGGCTTGCGCAACCGCCAGTTTCAAATTGGCGATGCAATTCTTGAAGGAACAGGCCTCTGCGCACCGTGCTCTCGAATGGAAGAAATCTTTGGCACAGGCGGATATACGGCAGTGCGCGGGCACGGCGGTATTACAGCAAAAATCATTCAATTAGGTAACACTGCAATTGGTGATAAAATATTCCCGTTATAAACTTTGCAAAAAACGCCCGCGCCATGTAAGAAAGCGCGGACTATAAAGAAATTTGTAATGGCTGACGCATCTTTGGAAAAAACACCTAAAAAACCACTCGCAAATGAAGAAAATAATGCGATTGTTAAACGTGTTCTCTCTGAGAACTGGAAGCTGTATCGCAAACAGTATTTTATTGCCTTCTTATTCCTTGGAGCTGTCGCAGCAAGTACTGCATTTGTGGCTTATATTGTCAAAAACATCACAAATGATGTTTTCGTAAAACAAGAGCTGGATGCAGCATTTTATATAGCCATCGCAATTTTTCTTGTGTTCACCATTAGAGGCCTAGCAACTTATGGCTATATGACTGTTTTAGGGCAGATCGGTAATAACATCGTTGCAAGATATCAACGCCGCATATTCGATCATCTACTTTCTCTAGGTGTACAGTTCCATAAATCAAATCGTTCGTCTTATATAGTAGGACAAATTAATCAAAACATCATAGCAATGCGCACAATGATGAATGATATTGTTATCGTATTTGCACGTGATTTATTCACATTGATTGCTCTAATAATCGTGATGTTAATACAAGATTGGCATATGACAGTCGTCTCTTTATCAGTCATGCCAATTATCATCTACATCATGTCTCGTTATGTCAGGCGCATTCGTAAAGTAGCAAAACAAGAAGTTGACCTAAACGCTCGCGTGACGTCGTCTTTGATCGAAAATTCACAAGGTATGGAAATCGTCAAAGCCTTTACGATGGAAGATCAGATGGCTGATAAAATGCGTCACCTCACTGAACAGGCTGAAATCAGATCTAATAAAATTGTAAAGCTTAATGCAAAAACAAAACCGCCAACTGAAATCCTAGCCGGTTTCGCCATCGCTGGCGTCGTTGCATATGGTGGCTACCGTGTTGCAGAACTGGGTCATGACGCAGGCGGCATGTTCTCATTCCTAACTGCTGCAATGCTTGCTTATGAACCAGCCCGAAAACTAGCAAGCTTTCGTGTGTCGTTTGAACGCTCGCTTGTTAATGCACGTATGCTTTACGAAATTATTGATACACCGCCGCGCCAATCAGACAAGCCTGACGCAAAAGAACTCAAAATTTCAAAAGGTGAAATTGAGTTTATTCTTACCAGGTTTTCATATCAAAATAATGAGCCAATTGTTCGTGATGTTACTATCAAAGCACAATCAGGAAAAACAACAGCACTCGTAGGTCCATCTGGAGGTGGTAAATCCACACTCATTTTACTTGCTCAACGGTTCTTTGATTTAAACAGCGGCAAAATAATAATCGACGGTCAGAACATTGCAGACATAACAGCAAAGTCTTTACGTCAAAACATTGCCTATGTATCACAACAGCCAATATTGTTTGAAGGTTCTATTCTAGAAAATATCCGCTATGGCAGACCTCACGCAACTGACGATGAAGTGATAGCAGCAGCAAACCTAGCCCAAGCACATCAATTTATCTTAGATCAACCAGCAGGCTACGATACACTCGTGGAGAAATGGGCGGTAATCTTTCTGGTGGCCAACGTCAACGTCTGTCAATTGCTAGGGCTTTCTTGCGCGATGCTCCAATATTATTATTAGACGAAGCAACCTCTGCACTCGATAATGAGTCTGAACTTCTCGTTCAACAAGCACTAGATAAACTCGTCAAAGGCCGTACAACAATCGTCGTGGCGCATCGCCTATCCACCATCAGAAATGCTGACCGTATTTATGTTATAGAAAACGGCAGTGTTACCCAAGAAGGTACACACGCTAGCCTCATCAAGAAAAAGACTGGTACTTATGCAAAGCTACATGGCATCGGAACAATGGCAGTTGCAAAGAAATCAACAACCGCTAAAAAGACAGCAGTTAAAAAACCACGCATAAAAAAGCTAGCAAAATAAAGGGGAGTAGCATGAGTGATATGAAACTTGCAGTTATGGGTGCTAGTGGCCGTATGGGCGGAGCTCTTATTCGCGCAATCAGCGAAACACCAAATGCAATACTAGTCGCAGCAATTGACCGTGAAGGCACACCTTCTATTGGCCAAGATTCAGGCATCCTTTCAGGCATTGGTGAAAATCAAATTCTAATTTCTTCAGACCTAGAAGCAGAACTTGATGCTTGTGATGGCGTGATTGATTTCACTGTTCCACAAGCCTCTGTTGCGCTTTCTCAAAAAGTCGCATCACACAATTGTATTCAAGTAATTGGCACAACGGGCTGTAGCGCAGAAGAAGATGCGGAAATAGCAGCTGCATGTGCGAACGCAACCATCGTTAAATCGGGCAACATGAGCCTTGGCATTAATCTACTTGCTGTTCTGGTCGAGCAAGCAGCGGCAGCACTAAAAGGCCTCAGACTTTGATCTCGAAGTTTTAGAAATGCATCACAAACACAAAGTAGATGCCCCATCTGGAACAGCACTTCTTCTCGGTGAAGCAGCCGCCAAAGGTAGAGGCATTGATCTTGCTGAAAACTCTGTGCGTGCTCGCGATGGCATTACAGGTGCACGCGAAGAAGGTACTATCGGCTTTGCTACTTTGCGTGGTGGCTCTGTTATCGGTGATCATTCTATAATCTTGGCAGGCGCAGGTGAACGCATTGAACTTTCACACTCAGCACAAGACCGCTCACTCTTTGCAACAGGTGCTGTAAAAGCGGCGCTTTGGGGATTTGGAAAGCCCGCAGGACTTTACTCAATGCGCGATGTGCTAGGACTCTAAAATTTAAATTAAGGAATATTATAATGGAAAGAACACTCGTTCTTGTCCGCCACGGACAAAGTGAATGGAACAAAGAAAATCTCTTCACAGGTTGGCGCGATCCTGATCTTACAGAGCTAGGCCACCAAGAAGCAAAAGCTGCTGGCAAATTGTTGGGCGAGAGCGGCATGAAATTTGATATTGCATACACTAGCGTTCTGCAACGCGCAGAAAAAACCTGCCAACACATCCTTGATGGTGTCGGACAATCTGATCTTGAAACCATACACGACCAAGCTTTGAATGAGCGTAACTATGGCGACCTTGCGGGCCTTAACAAGGATGATGCCCGCAAAAAATGGGGCGACGAGCAAGTTCACATTTGGCGTCGCTCATATGACACACCTCCTCCAGGCGATGAAGGCGAAACGTTAAAAGACACTGGCGCTCGCGTTTGGCCATATTACATGACCGATATCCTACCGCGCGTGATGGCTGGCAATACCGTTCTTGTTGCTGCACATGGTAATTCACTTCGCTCACTTGTTATGATTCTGGACAAAATGAATACAGAAAGCATTTTAAGTCTTAATATCGCAACGGGCGTTCCTATGGTTTATAAGCTCAACGCAGACACGAGCGTTGCTTCTAAAGAGATTATCGAGCTTGGCTGATACGCAACATCCTGCTCAAATCCTGTTCACGGATAAGCATCCCTTAACTGCCGCCCTCAACATGAAGTTTGAGGGCGTCATCGACCATACATTAACGGTCACATTAGATGCGCCAAAAAGCTTTGCAGACCAAGATGGCATCCAAACGCATACAGGTTTTTCAACACTATTTCTGGATACTGTAATGGGTTCTTGCGTCCTTGGCGAAATCGAAAACCACAAGCCGTTGCCACAATTAAGCTCACCACAAATCACTTGGGCAAAGCCAAAGTAGGTGAAAAAATTAGCTGCCGCGCAACCTTCAACGGTGTAGAAAATGAGATTGCTTATGTCAGTGGAAAAATTCTTGCTGGTATTGAAGAGCGCATAATCTCAACAGCTATCGGCACGTTTATGGTGGCACGACAACTAAATCCATACGGGAAAAATCATGAGTGTGTTTGAGGCAAATATTGGCAAATGGCTTCAAATCAAACCACTTGAAGACGAAGGCCTCTACCACCTAACCTTTGCAGAACACCACATCGGAAATGTTTGGATAAGATCAATTCATGGCGGCGTAAGCGCTTCCACAATTGAAACTTGTGCCGAAGCCGAAACCAGAAAGTTGCTTGAAGATGAACAAGACGCATTAGTTTCTTCCAGCACCATAGACTACCTACGCATAACAAAAGACGCAGACATCTATGCCAGAGCAACAGTTGTGCGCAAAAGTAGGAGGCTATCAATTGTTGATGTTGTGTGTTGGCAAGATGATGAAGATATACCAGTAGCGCGGGGGAGCGTTACGTTGAAGGTTTGGTGAGATAAAACCCTCACATCATTCTTACACTCCGAGTCTAATTCCAGTACATATGCAACAGCACCCATACAATAGGCCTGCAGCAATAAGGTAAAATCAACCCTAATCCACGTTTAATAAACAACCCACCATGCGAAGCTTTTGTTCTTTATGCGCCCTTCACAACGAGTAATTTTAGATTACCCTTTATATCAATCATGGAGGAGTATAATGCCAAAGAATACTGAAACTGACGGTATGAGCAAGGAGTGGAATTATCATCCAGAACTTCCACTGGTAGACCCTTCAATTTTCCAATGGCCTCCAAGACCAGGGTTTTTAATCCACTGGCTTACGCGTAACTGGCTGATGTTAAGTGAGGGGATGATAATGGTGCTTGTGGCGCTTGCGCTATGGCTATTTGCCTATCCCTCGCTAGAAACCACAAAAACATTTGCTGTAGGTTGGGTTACCCAAATTTGGGCGATTAACATTGCTCTTATGCTTGTTATTGCTGGTGGATTGCATTGGTATTTCTACATACGAAAAGGCCAAGACAAACAACTGAAATTTGATCACCGCGATCAGGCAAAAGGCAACCGTCTTTGGAGTTTTGCCAATCAAGTTCATGACAACATGTTCTGGTCACTTACAAGTGGTGTTGCGCAACTCACCGCTTTCCAGGCAATCACCATGTGGCTTATGGGCAATGGTTATATCCCAACGATTACACCAAACCAAAATCCGGTCTGGTTTGTGCTGGCATTAATCCTCTTACCTATATGGTCAGCCTTTCATTTTTATTGGGTACATCGCCTTCTCCATGTACCATTTTTTTACAAACACTTTCACATCCTCCACCACAGAAATGTAAACATCGGCCCTTGGTCAGGTTTCTCAATGCATCCAGTCGAGCACTTCCTGTACCTCACAACACTATACATTCACTGGATTATTCCATCGCACCCAATCCATTTATTTTTCCATTTAATCTACCAAGCCCCAGGCGCTGCCATGACACATACTGGTTATGAAAACCTATTGATTAAAGATAAACCGCGTCTTGCACTGGGAACATTCTATCACCAGCTCCATCACCGTTATTATGAGTGCAACTATGGAAACCAAGAAATGCCTTGGGATCGCTGGTTTGGAACTTTTCACGATGGTTCACAGGAAGGAACGCAGGCAACTAAGGATAGACGGCGCAAAATGTATCAAAGTTAACCTGATACACCGGCTTCCCAGCCTAGCATTGCCCGCTTTCGTGTCAGCCCCCAATGATATCCCGTCAGCGCACCTGATTTTCCAAGTGCCCTATGACACGGTACAACAAAGGAAATCGGATTACGTCCAACGGCTGCACCTACTGCCCTAACAGCTTTGGGGTTCTCAATAGCTTCAGCAATATCAGAATAAGTTTTAGCACGGCCTAACGGTATGCCGAGCAACGTATCCCAAACTCTAATTTGAAAATCAGTCCCAATCAACGTTACGCGCAAAGGCGTATCCGCAGACCAATTATCAGGTGTAAAAATCCGCTTTGACATCTCTGCCGTCAAAGTAACATTCTCGCTGTAGTTGGCATTCGGCCAACGACCTTTCATGTCTTCAAGCGCCAAGGCTTCTTCACCTGCATCACAAAAAGCCAACCCAACCAAAGACGCACAAGCACCTTCGCCTGTAATCATAATGAGAGCGCGTCCAAACGGGCATTGATGAAACCCATATTCCAACTGCAATCCACCGCCGCGCGCTTTCCAAATACCCGGAGACATTGCCTCATGCGTTACAAATAAATCATGCAAGCGTGACGAGGATGAAAGCCCTAACTCATACGTCGCATCTAAAATTGGTAAATCTTCGTCACGCAAAAGACGTTTAGCATGATCGAGCGTTACAGCCTGACTGAAAGCCTTGGGCGAAATACCTGCCCAGCGCGTAAATAACTTCTGTGTTGCAGTCTCACCAAGTCCAAGATGTGAAGCTAGTTCGGTTAAAGACGGTTGATCTTGCCAGCGCATAGATAAGAATTCCACAGCCTTTCGAATGGTGACATAATCACCATCAAGTTCTGCGTTAGCTTCAAGAATATGCCCACCGTATCGAAGGGCTTTTGGAGAGTGTAAATCATGTTTCATAAAAGGAGATTAGAACGGAGTAAATAAATCCGCCACCCGAAACTTGCGGGGACGATATCTTTATGCTTTGGCTCTACCAAGTGCGTTCTTAAAAGCGCGGGCAAAACTCTCACGATCATCAGGGTTAAGAAACGCACCAATAGACAAACTGAACTCTTTTGTAGTCAGGCGCATAGACGTAATGCCAATTTCATCATGGCGATCAACTTCAAAGCGCGTCCAAAACGGGTTAAACGTATGTGTTTTCATTCGCCCCACTTGGCGCAAATTTTTGGATTTTCAATTCATCCCGCGCAACAGAAATTACTTCACGCGCTTTAGCGGCTCGATAGTTCATCTTGAACGCAAACCAAATTATAAGGGCATCAAGAGCCATCGCAATCAAGACAGGCCAAGCACCCATAATCAAAAACATCATGCCTGAAATAAAGCAAGTGACACCAATAAATCCCATAAGCAGCAAAAATCCAGTACGCCCCAGCGAGCGATGCGGTATTAGCTCTACAATAAATTCTGGTTTGGTTTCTTCATCCATAATGTATAATCTAGAGAGAAATTACAGTTTGAACAGGAACAAAAAAGTCGCATGGCACCCATAAAGAAAAAACGCCTGCCCCGAAGCAAATATAACACAGAAGAATTGACCGAAATCTTCTCGCGCTTTCGTAAACTACGTCCTGAGCCAAAAGGTGAACTTGCGCACGTTAACCCTATACACTGGTTGTAGCAGTCGCACTTTCCGCACAAGCAACCGATGTCGGAGTAAACCGCGCCACCAAAGAGCTTTTCAAAATTGCGGACACACCAGAAAAAATGCTCGAACTTGGAGAAACTAAAGTTGGCGAATATATAAAGACCATCGGTCTATGGCGAAACAAAGCCAAGAATGTCATTGCGCTTTCACAAATGTTAGTAGATGATTTTGATAGTATCGTCCCTGAGGCACGAGAAGAACTCGTCAAACTGCCAGGCGTTGGGCGCAAAACGGCTAACGTGGTCATGTCGATGGCCTTTGGCATTCCAACCATGGCAATCGATACACATATCCTTCGCATCGGAATGCGCATGGGATTAGCACCAGCTAAAACTCCCGATGATGTTGAAGCAATCCTCATGCGAATTATCCCAGAAGAGTTTCTTTACCACGCGCATCACTGGCTGATTCTACACGGGCGTTACATGTGCGTTGCCAGAAAACCAAAATGCGAAGCCTGCATCATCGCTGATCTTTGCAAATCAAAAGAAAAAACCTGCGATGTACCAGCTGCAATTGTACCAATTTTAGATCAGGAGATACCAACATGATTTTCCATGGAATGAACTACCTAGCCGTAATAATAGCAGCCATCGCAGGCATGATGGCTGGCGCTGCATGGTATGGCGCACTAGCCAAACCTTGGATGAAGGCAGTTGGAATGACCGAAGAGCCAACGCCAAACCCGAAGATTTATATTGTGGCACTCATTTCACAATTCCTGATTGCATATATTCTTGCAGGCCTGATCGGCCACATTGGAACATATACAATAGGCGGCGGTATCTTATCTGCCCTCTTCTGCTGGGCAGGTTTTACACTAGCACCCATGATGACCAACCACCGTTTCCAAGGGAACGGTTGGGACTTAACACTCATAGACGCTGGATATTGGCTACTCGTCTTTGTTCTACAAGGCGCAATTATTGGTTGGATGGGAGTTTAAATGTTCGCCCGCAAAAACTTAAAATTCGAAGCGCTCCCCTTACCAAATCGCTCATCCTTGAGTGATAATGAAATGCGCATAGCAGCTTCTCATTTCTATGAAACCATGCAAACACGACATTCCGTTCGTGACTTCACTTCGAAAGAAGTGCCACAAGAAGTCATCGAAAACTGCATTCGTGCTGCCGGCTCTGCTCCCAGTGGCGCTAACCATCAGCCTTGGCATTTTGTGGCTATTCGCAATCCTGAAGTAAAATCTAAAATCCGAAAAGCAGCAGAAAAAGAAGAACAGGCGTTTTATGCAGGTGGCGGCAGCGATGAATGGATTAAAGCACTTGAACCCATTGGCACTGGTCCTGAAAAACCGCACTTAGAAATCGCCCCTTGGTTGATTGTAATTTTCGCGCAGCGCTATGGGGAGTTTGATGATGGTACTAAATTTAAAAACTACTACGTCAATGAAAGCGTTGGCATTGCCACTGGGTTTTTAATCACCGCTTTACATCATGCAGGCCTATCAACACTCACCCATACGCCTAATCCGATGAAATTTTTAAATGAACTGTTAGAACGGCCAAAATCAGAAAAGCCTGTGATGATTTTAGCGGTGGGACATCCGGCAAAAGACGCGACTGTTCCCGCTGTCGCTAAAATTAAAAAACCACTTGATGGAATTTTAACCGTTCTCTAACTAGCCAACCCAACAAACATCGCACCCAGTGCAATAATGTGAATTAGCATAATAGCGCGATCGTTCCACATCACGCCCACTGCAAACCAACCAAGTAGACCGACAAGAAACAAGCAAATATTAAGCGGTGTAAAGCCAAATGCAGTCGCTGTATAACCCAAAATCTGGATAATAGATGCCACCCATTTGATTGCAAAAGCAATTTTATCGCGGGTAATTACAGGTTGTTGAATTGCTAAAACAGACATTATTATATTTTCCTATTCTAAAACGCATGTATCATGCAGTACGGGTTAACCAACCCCAAAAATCTTTAAGTGCTTTGGCACGTTCTTGCGGTGCTCTTCTCAAGCCTTCTTCCATACGGCGGTTAAAGTCTGCGGTGTCATAATGTGGAAAATTACGTGTTATAAAGCGGTTTCTTGTGTTTCGAGTTGTCATTATCTTTATTCCTTTTCATTTATTGAATTAAAAATAACAACTCGACAGATATAGAACAAACGGTTAATTCTTAAGCTTCAGTTCAATTTTTTTAAGTGAAGCCAATATGCGTAAAATACCACCTGTTAATGCGGTCCGAGCCTTTGAAGCCGCTTGTCGTCATATGCAATTTCAATTGGCTGCTGAAGAACTGGGAATTACACCCTCTGCATTGTCTTATCAAATAAGACAATTGGAAGAATTTCTTGGAATTAAGCTCTTTAATCGGCTAAATCGCGCAGTAGTACTCACCAAAGAAGGCCGTATCCTGTCATCCGGCATTATTGAAGCGTTTGAAAAAATGGAAGAGACCTTTGCACTCCTCCAATCAGACGAAGACAATAAAACGTTAGTAGTCAGTACTGGCCCTGCATTTTCAGCGAAATGGTTGGCACCCAGATTATATGCATATTTGGAGCAAAACCCTGAAATAGACTTCAGGCTCTCAGCAAACCTCAAACTCACTGATTTTGATCGCGACGGAGTAAACGCGGTTATTCGCTTTGGCGCAGGAATTATCCAAATCTATTCACCGAAGCACTATTTCAGGAAATTTCAACGCCGCTTATTTCACCTAAACTATTTGAAGAGATGGGAAGTAAGGCAGATGAAAGTTTGTTTGAAAAAACTCCTTTAATCCACGATCAGTCTCTAAAATTCTTGGATGGTGGACAATGGAAAACCTGGCTTGAAGCTATGGGCTATACTGGCGTTAATCCGGACAAAGGCGCACATTTCAATCACGCAGACTATTGTATTGAGGCAGCAGTTGATGGCGGCGGCATTGTATTGGGACGTTTGGGCTTCGCATTCCGTGAAATCAATGCAGGGCGACTAATCGCCCCCTTCAAACAAGCCATCAGCGCCAAAGGTGGCTTTTACTTCTGCTGTCCTCATGAGGCATTGGAAAAAGAAAAGGTTCTAAACTTCCTAGCTTGGCTACGCGATGAAGCAAGCGATCAAGCGATCAAGCGGAAGCTATCGAGGAATTTATGGAAAGTAGGGTTTTGTTGGAAGGGTAAAATCACCAAGTCCGTCTTGGCCCAGTGTCTATATGGAAAAAATTTCCACGCGGATAATAACTATAGCCGCCTACTTCCCATAAGGATTTAATATAGCTCTTAATAGCCTGCGGACTTCCACCCTGCACAGAAAAATCTACTGCACGGCAGGTTAAGTGATATGATTTTGACTTCCCACCCTTACGTTTATTTTCTAAAGGCCAACGATGTGATGAATGTACTCTTATCGGGCCAAACTTCTTAGCAATTTTTGTGAGCGCAATTTTTAACGGCAAAGGCGTACACCAACTGGGTGTCATTCCAAGTAATCTTTTACCTGGCTTAAAAAAATTACCAAAATCACTGCTTGCACAAGCAGACAGAGCTAGAGGCAGAACAAGAGCTGCAATTTTAAATCGGCGAAAACTAGCCATGGATAATTCCTACACTATACAAATGGAATATTTTGACTTTGCCGCAAATTCGTTAAAATTTTAACTATCTGAAATTAACCATACTCGTTAAGAAACACCCCACACATGAAAACCACACATTGACCTATGGTTGAATAGACCTTGTATGTATGGTGAGATTATAAAGATAGAAAATTTGGAATAGGAAATACCCCTTAAAATACTAAGGGTCGGAGGAGATATCATGTCAGATACAGCTAAAACATATCCAGTATTAAAAGATGCCACTAAGAACGCATGGGCAGATGCAGCAAAATACAAAGAAATGTATGAGCATAGTATTTCTGATCCTGATAGTTTTTGGGGTGATGAAGGCAAGCGTCTTGATTGGATTAAACTTTATACAAAGGTAAAAAACACAACCTTTGAATATCCTGACGTCTCTATTAAATGGTATGAAGATGGCACACTCAACGTAAGCGCCAATTGTATTGACCGCCATTTAGAAAAACGCGGCGATCAAACAGCTATCATCTGGGAAGGCGACGATCCTTCAGAAGAAATGCATATCACATACAAACAATTGCATGAGCATGTTTGTAGATTGTCCAACGTGCTAAAAGCACAAGGTGTTAAAAAAGGCGATCGCGTCACACTTTATATGCCAATGATTCCAGAAGCAGCTTATGCTATGCTTGCATGTACAAGAATTGGTGCCATACACTCAATCGTATTTGGCGGTTTCTCACCAGACGCACTTGCAGGGCCGCATTGTTGGCTGTGAATCGACCATCGTTATTACCGCAGACGAAGGCCTGCGCGGCGGCAAGAAAGTTCCTCTTAAAAAAGAATACTGATAACGCAATTGAGCTAGCAGCCATTCAAAATATTCACGTTGAAAAAGTTATTGTCGTAAAACGCACAGGCGGCGCAATTGATTGGGAACCAGGTCGTGATATTTGGTATCATGAGGCCTGCGAAGCAGCATCTACAGATTGCCCGCCAGAAGAAATGAATGCAGAAGACCCTCTATTCATTCTTTATACATCAGGCTCTACAGGTCAACCAAAAGGTGTCGTTCATACAACAGCTGGTTATCTTGTATGGGCATCCATGACCCATCAATATACGTTTGATTATCAAGAAGGTGACATTTACTGGTGCACTGCTGATGTGGGCTGGGTAACGGGCCACTCATACATTGTATATGGGCCACTTGCGAATGGCGCGACTACTGTGATGTTTGAAGGTGTTCCAAACTATCCAACAAATGCACGCTTCTGGGAAGTTTGTGACAAACACAAAGTCAACCAATTCTACACAGCACCAACAGCTATTCGCGCTTTGATGCAAGGCGGTGATGACCCAGTTAAATCAACATCACGTTCATCCCTTCGCATTCTTGGAACAGTAGGCGAGCCTATTAATCCAGAAGCTTGGGAATGGTATCATAACGTCGTTGGCGAAGGTCGTTGCCCAATCGTTGATACTTGGTGGCAAACAGAAACTGGTGGTCACATGATTACCCCCGCTTCCAGGTGCAACCACACTTAAGCCTGGTTCAGCAACAACGCCATTTTTTTGGAGTTCAACCCCAATTGGTAGACAATGATGGCAACCCACTTGAAGGTGCAAACGACGGTAATCTTTGTATTACAGATTCGTGGCCTGGCCAAATGCGTACGGTTTATGGCGACCACGAGCGCTTTGTGCAGACTTACTTTTCAACATACAAAGGCAAATATTTCACAGGTGATGGCTGTAAACGTGACGAAGACGGTTACTACTGGATTACAGGTCGTGTTGATGATGTAATCAACGTTTCTGGTCACCGCATGGGTACAGCAGAAGTTGAAGCAGCTCTTGGGGCGCATGAAGCAGTTTCAGAATCAGCAGTTGTTGGCTTCCCGCACGACATCAAAGGTCAAGGCATTTACTGTTATGTGACTTTGATGCAAGGCGTTGAAGCAACCGATGAACTTAAAAAGAACTTCGCACACATGTAAGAAGTGAAATTGGACCAATCGCTGCGCCAGATGCAATTCAATGGGCTCCGGGTTTACCAAAAACTCGATCAGGCAAAATTATGAGAAGAATTCTGCGCAAGATTGCAGAAGATGATTTCTCAAATCTAGGCGACACTTCAACACTTGCAGAACCAGCAGTTGTCGATGATCTTATTGAGAACAGACAGTATAAATCATAACGGGTTGACGGTTTTTCAATCTGTGGCAACATCTATACATGTTTAACGAATCAAAAGGAGGTGTCTAATGTCGAGTGATTTAAGATTTCTGGAGATATCTGGAGGAAGTGATTTCGCGTTAAGGCAGCCTTTAATGAGGCGTCTCTCCTTTTAAACAGGCCATCAGAAGTAAAAATTGCGAAGGGATCGTTTCGAAAGAAGCGATCCTTTTTTGTTGCCTGATACAAATTAGAAAACAAGACAAAAATAAAGCTCGTCAGGGGAGGAGGATCTGACGAGCTTCATATGTTAGGATTAGCTAAAATTGGAGGAGGAAGCTAATCCGTCTTTTCAGAACCTGGGAGGAGGAGTGGTTCTGAAAGTTATTGTCAGCGTTTGTTTCGCTGTTAGGATATATATAGATAATCTTATTTAATAGTTGGAGTCCCAATCTTTCATAGTAGATATGCACATTTTGCATAGCTAATAACGCCACCACCACACAAAAAAGCGAGCTAAAAGCCCGCTTTTGATTACTTCACTATTTCCATAAACTTATTGAGTAAGGCGCAGGCAATTTTATTGAATGCCTCACGAAGCTCTTGTTCGTTTGATGCCGAGAAAAAGAAAGTTTTATTACCAGCGTCTGCGTTGGCACAAGCACGAAGTGTTGCTTCTGCGCTTGACGGCGCCTGAAATGCTATTGAATAGATCGTAATACCAGAATGACCATTCTTCGGTGCTTTCATATCTGTACATATATCCCTGGCTAATTGGTTGGAACGTTTTGACCCACCAGCGCCTGTGTATGCAGTATTAAACTGTCCATCCGTCATAAGTATCGCAACTTTATTGACACCCGCGTTATAAGCCGCCGCATCATTTTCTACAGGCCACAAATCTGAATTCCAGTTTTCAGACAAAAGATAATAGCTCCATGCAATACCAAGGTGGCCTGCAGTACCTCCGCCCGTGCTTAAATTATTAATATCATTCAAGATTTCACTCTTATTATTACTTAACGGACGAATTGCAACCCTAGGGCAATAGCTAACTCCCTTAATTAAAGGTGCAGACTGATAAGAAATATCTGTTGCTTCAGCAGCCCCTGAACGCTCAGTAACACAACTATTATTTGTTCCATTATTGTTAGTCACGGCATTGGCATATTGACCCGCATTTACTGACGCCGAATAAGGCACCAATCCAACCCGTGTACCACGAGTGTTTAGCCCATTTGGAAGTAAAATATTTACAGCATCTGATGCGGCTAAGCGAAGCGCTCTTATCCTAGGGCCTCTCATTGAACCTGTAACATCAAGCATAATGGTAACTTCAGTTTCTTTTTGTTCAAATATACCACCACTGCTAGAAACAGCACTAAACTTATCAAAGCCAGCGATACGCATTAAAGTTGCATCAACATTGGTTTCTGCCGTTGCAGAAACTTTACCCGTTGTTGCATCAGCAGAAAAAGTAACCACATTATAATCACTCGTATATCCACCACGGCCAACGATATTTACGTTGAAAAATTCTTTAAAATCATCTTCGAATTTTTGGTTCACTGGTTGACCAGAACCTAATCTAACGCCTGCGTCCAAAATTGCGGCATCAAGCGCTGTATCCATTACTGTTTTTACTTTTGAATAACGAGCGTAATCGACTGCAGCGCCGCCTGCTAGTGCTAGGCCTGTTAGCATGATTGCTGTAAGCGGAAGAATTGAGCCTTTCTCATCTTTTTTGAACGAGATAGCTTTATTAATTAGATTAGAGAGATAGCTTTATTAATTAGATTAGATACGAGTTTCAAGTTTCTCTCCATGCAGTTGTTGCAAAGAGAGAAGCAATTTCGAGGCCAGTTTTAAGAAAAACTACCTAAGGGATAGTTAGTTGATACGTATTTCACTGAAACATATATATTTTTCAGGGTTTATTAGTAAACAAAACCTTAATTGGATTTATAAGGTTTAACACATCAGGTTCATAAAGCAGAAAGAAACAGCTATTTTTAGTCACTTTGATGCAATTCAAATATAAGCGATTTATCGAAGTAAAATAATAAATGTTATATTTTGATACAATAAAGCTCTTAGAAGTCGCTTGTAATGCCATCTTTTTCCCAATCCCCAAAACGAATTGGATCAGGGCCATCTCTACCTAATATTTCTTTAGGTGCTGGCGGCGTATTTTTGGCCTCAACTGCTTGTTTTTCACCGCGTTCAGCCGCCTCTGCAAGCGCCCGCTTTGCAGCATCGGGGAGTTCTGAATTATTATCGTTTGCAGTCATTTTTAAAATCACGCCTTTTAGCAAGTCACTATAACACCTATATGTGAATACAGAACCTGAAAACAACAGGAAAATACAATGAATATTATCAAAACAGCTACCTTACTCGCCTTCATGACTGCTCTTTTCATGGGATTAGGGCTAATGATCGGTGGGCAAACAGGCATGATGATTGCCCTAATAATCGCATTAGTCATGAACTTCTTCAGCTATTGGAACTCACACAAGATGGTTCTGAAAATGCATAATGCGGTAGAAGTAGACGAGCGAAACGCACCTGAATTTTATGAACTTGTTCGCAGACTTGCTAAGGCAGCTGATCTTCCAATGCCAGGCGTTTATATAATAAATTCACCTCAACCCAATGCGTTTGCAACAGGCAGAAACCCTGAAAATGCAGCTGTTGCGGCAAGTACTGGTCTTTTAGACACTTTAAGCATGGAAGAAGTGGCAGGTGTTATGGCACATGAGTTTGCCCACATTCAAAACCGTGACACGCTCATCATGACCGTTACAGCAACTTTTGCCGGTGCAATTTCGATGATCGCAAACTTTGCAATGTTCTTTGGCGGCGGGCGTGATCGCGGTGGCATAGGTACAATTGGCTCCTTGGTTGCGATGTTTGTTGCACCTTTTGCTGCAGGTCTTATTCAAATGGCCATAAGCCGTACACGCGAATATGCTGCAGACAAACGTGGCGCAGAAATTTGCGGCAACCCAATTTGGCTAGCAAGCGCGCTTGAAAAAATTGCAATGGGTGCCGCAAAAATTCCAAACGACACGGCAGAGCGTAATCCTTCAACGGCACATATGTTTATCATTAATCCATTAGGTCAATATAAACGCGACAACCTTTTCTCCACTCACCCAGACACACAAAACCGAATTAATGCACTCAAAGCCCTTGCTAGTGAATGGTCAATAGAAGATAACTCCCCACAAGATGAAACATCACAACCTTGGGGCAGATCCCGTTGAAACAAAAAACAGGTCTTGAAGCGCGACTGGTAGCAACTTTATTGCTCACTCGCACAATCGACGACGCACGTAATCTAGATGCTCTTTGTGATAAACAACATGGCCTTTCGCGGTTTTTAAAACTTGACCCACGTGACCAAGGTCTCGCCAGAGCCATCGCAGTAACAGCCGTTAGAAATCACAATCGTATTGAGGCTGTTTTAAAACGAGTTATGGGCAGACCGCCGCCAAAGCGTGCAAGGTTTTTAATACATTCACTACACGTTGCTGCCACCCAAATTTTATTCTTGGATGCACCAGACAGTGCGGCCGTTGACTTGGGAGTAACCGCCATTGGCGATGATGATCGCACAGCAAGGTTTCGCGGGATGTCAAACGCCATTCTTCGTCGCATGGTAAGAGAAAAAGAAGACCTCTTATCTAAAACTTCAAACACATCTCTCTTACCAAGATGGATGGAGAAGGCCCTTCGTAAAGATTACGGTAAAGAAAAAGCGGCGAATATCTCAAAGTTCATCTCTCTAGAACCAATGGTCGATTTAACAGTAAAGTCCAACCCGCAAGAATGGGCTGAAAAATTAGGTGGCTTTGTTCTACCAACAGGATCCGTGCGATTGACCAACACATCAGCCATTAGTGAGCTTGATGGATATGAAGCCGGCGAATGGTGGGTACAAGATGCAGCAGCAGCCCTTCCTGCAAAACTCATAAATAAAGATAAGGGCGCGAACGTTCTTGAACTTTGCGCAGCCCCTGGCGGAAAAACAGCGCAGCTCGCCCATGCAGGCTATAATGTAACAGCAGTCGATATCTCTGAACCAAGACTTATGCGTCTCCAACAAAACCTTGACCGTCTACAACTTAAGGCAAAGCTCATAGAGGCTGACATTCTGGAGTTTGAGCCCGAAGAAAAGTTTGATGCAATTCTTCTTGACGCGCCCTGTTCTTCAACAGGCACGATAAGAAGACACCCAGATGTTTTATGGACAAGAAATTCAGAAGAAATAACGGCTCTTGCCAAACTTCAACTTCAACTATCAGAAAAATCAAAAGACTTCTTAAAACCTGGCGGTACATTTGTATTTTCTAATTGCTCCATGCTCAAGGAAGAAGGGGAAGACCTTCTTTCAAAAGTTTCAAAGCAATTTGAAGATTTACAATCAGACCCCATTCAGGCCGAAGAGATTAGTGGATTGGAATCTTGCATTAATGGACAAGGTGCGCTGCGGACACTGCCCTTCCATTTGGCGCATCAAGAAGAAGATAAATATACTGGCTTAGACGGCTTTTTTGCCTGTAGGTTTATCAAGCAATAATTACTTCAAGACACTACCATTCAAGAAAAAAATCGCTTACTTTATTAAAGACAGGTGAGTCTAATTTTTAATGAGTATTTTTGACAAGCTAAGAGCTATTAAACTGTCTATGGGCAGATCATATAGACAGATAAAAGGTAAATTGTATTCTGGCATGACATCAATGCCAGGCTTTACTTCGTTTGTGCCTCAACGCCTAGTAATTGAACCTCAAGATTTACACACCGCAGATCCACAAATCGCACAAGATTTTTATAGCGGATATTATGCGCTTGGTGGGATAACAATTGAAACTAGAGGTTTAAGACCGTTTCAAATAGCGACAGAAAATGATGCTTGGGAAAAAGAGCTTTATAGTTTTGTGTGGCTGAGGCATTTTTCTGCCAATAAAGATATATTATCAGATAGCCATGCACGTGCCTTAGTAAAAGAGTGGATTGAATTAAAGCCAGAAGATACTTCTAAGTTTAATTGGGAGATTGAAACAGCTTCAAAACGCTTAATCTCATTATTGTGCCACTCAATTGTAGTGTTGAGTAATCCAGACCATGAATTTCATCACCAGCTTATGAGATCGTTGGGCAAGCATATAAAAATTATTCGCCGCCTCATTGCACATGCACCAGAGGGGATGCCTATACTATACGGGCATATTGCTCTAACCTATGCATCAATCTGCTTTAGCGGCAACTCAAGTTCGCTTAACACTCATCGCAACAAACTTGCTATAGAGTTACGAAAACAAATTTTACCAGATGGCGGCCATATCTCTCGCAACCCAGCAATAATTACAGAGATATTAGCGTTACTACTGCCTCTAAAAGAGGGTTTTAATGCGATTGAAATTGCGCCGCCCAATGAGCTTATTTCAGCTATTGAACGCTTACTTCCTGCATTAAGATTTTTCCGTCACAGTGATGGAACAATCGCTAGATTTAATGGTGTTAGCGTCTCAGGAAAAGACCTTATCACAACACTGCTCAGATATGATGAAAGTCTTGGGTCGCCTGTACTAGATGCAAATCATTCAGGTTATCAGAGGGCCAGCCTTGGCAAAGGTAATTTAATTGTAGATACAGGTGAACCCGCAAGAGGAGAGCTTTCTCTTGATGCGCACGCGGGCTGTCTTTCATTTGAATTTTCCAGCGGGCTATCTTCAATTATTGTAAACTGCGGCGCGCCAGAAATATCAGAAGATGACACATCGCAAGTTTGGCGCACAACAAATGCGCATTCAACAGCCACATTAAATGATACTTCAAACTGTAGGTTTGAAAACCCGGGCACTGCGGGACGTCCCATAAGCGGCCAATTGTTCTCAAGAGATTTAAAACCAGAAATCTCTCGCCAGGATACAAGCAGCTCAACAACAATTATTGCAGCACATAATAGTTATGTTCGGGAGTTTGGCATCCGTCATCAAAGAACTTTAACACTAGATACAAATGGCGATAGGCTGTTTGCTCAAGAATGGTTCAGTGGGCCAAATAAAGGTGACATGCGCTACACAACCAAGGATAAAGTGGCATTACGTTTTCACTTGCACCCAGACATAAAGGCATCACTTTCTGCAAATTCTGAAACATGCCTACTTGAAACTCGCGAAGGAGAGCAATGGCGGTTTGATTGCCCGGGTTTCGAAATTGAACTTACAGAAAGTATATTCTTTGCGACTTTGCCAGCGCCAAAAAGCACATGGCAAATAGTCGTGCACACAAAAGCTTATGATAAACCAGAAATGAACTGGGCTTTGCAAAAAATACAAGCTACATAGAACAGATAAACCACCCATACTAAGTCATAAAAGAAAGCTGCAACGTCATGTCACCGATTGCTAAACAACACGTAATTCCTGATCTTTCAGAAGTAAAAACGGCACTGCTTTCTGTTTCAGATAAAACTGGAATTATCAAACTTGCAAAAACCTTATCAGATATGGGCATCAAACTTCTTTCCACGGGCGGAACTTCAAAAGCAATTTCAGATGCTGGCATTCCAGTTGAAGATGTTTCCTCTATTACAAACTTTCCAGAAATCATGGATGGTCGCGTAAAAACATTACATCCATCTGTCCATGGTGGCCTTCTAGCCGTTCGCGCAGATGAAGAACATCTAAAAGCAATGAGCGAGCAAAACATCAGCCCTATAGATATGGCTGTAATTAATCTTTATCCATTCGAAGAAACCATCGCTAAAGGCGCAGATTACGATACCAGCGTTGAAAATATCGACATTGGTGGCCCGGCAATGATCCGCGCTGCAGCAAAAAATCATGGCTTTGTAAATATCATTACAGATCCAGCTGACTATGCAGAAGTGCTTGAACAGCTAAAAACGAATAACAATCAGACAACACTAGAACTTCGCAAACGTCTGGCGCATAAAGCCTTTGCTAGAACAGCAAACTACGATACGGCAATCTCAAATTGGTTTGCTAATGAAGTAGGTTCTTCAATGCCATTGCACAGAAGTGTTGCAGGAACATTAGCTTCCGAAATGCGCTATGGTGAAAACCCTCATCAACAAGCAGGTTTTTATAAAACAGGTGATAATCGCAAAGGTGTAGGAACCGCAACGCAACTTCAAGGCAAACAACTTTCATACAACAACATCAACGATACAGATGCTGCATTTGAGCTTGTATCAGAGTTTAAGCCAGAAGATGGTCCAGCCGTTGCAATCATCAAACACGCAAACCCATGCGGCGTAGCGCGTGGCGCAACACTTGGGGAAGCTTACAAAAAAGCCTTCGCTTGCGACACAGTCTCAGCCTTTGGTGGCATCATCGCCCTAAACCAAACACTAGATGCTGCATCAGCAAAACAAATTGTAGAAATTTTCACAGAAGTCATCATTGCCCTGATGCGGATGAAGAAGCACGTGAAATCATTGCAGCAAAGAAAAATCTTCGTTTACTCATTACAGGCGGTTTACCAGACCCAACGACAAAAGGCCTGTCTGTTAAAACAGTAGCGGGCGGATTACTAGTGCAAGATCGTGACGCCCTCGTCATTGATGATCTTGAACTTAAAGTTGTTACAAAAGTTCAACCAACAGAGGCCCAACTTGCAGATATGCGTTTTGCTTTCCAAGTTGCAAAACATGTTAAATCAAATGCTATTGTTTACGCCCGTGATTTAACAACCGTTGGCATTGGTGCTGGCCAAATGAGCAGATTGGATTCATCCCGAATTGCAGCCAGAAAAGCAGTTGATGCAATGGAAGCAGCTAGCAGCAATGAACTCCTCACAAAAGGAGCGCGGTAGCAATCCGATGCATTCTTCCCATTTGCAGATGGATTAATCTCAGCCGTTGAAGCAGGTGCAACTTGCGCCATACAACCAGGTGGCTCAATGCGCGATGATGAAGTCATTGCTGCAGCAGATGAAGCAGGCATTGCAATGGTATTCACTGGCACTCGTCACTTCAGACATTAAAATCTAAGTGTGTTTCTGCTTAACCTTATCAAGCAGAAAAAGCCTATTATAAAAAGCAAAACAATAGGAATAACACCAATTTGTTGGCTGCCACTAATGTCTGTAAAGAGTGCTATCAAAAACGGCGCTAAGAATGAAGTTGCTCGCCCAGACATTGCATAAAGCCCAAAAGCCTCTGTCATACGACCTGGCTCGGCCTGATCAGCCATCAATGTTCGAGAGGCAGCTTGAAGAGCACCGCCTCCTGCACCAATAAAACCACCGCAAATATAAAATACAATATCTGGAATAGAAGAGCCGTCAGCAAGCGTAATAAACAAAGTATGGCTCTGATCTGTAGTGATAATAATGAAGCTTGCAATTGTAAGCACAATAACACTTGTACGAACGACATATTTTGGGCCTCTAAAATCATCAAGTCGGCCACCGAAATAAGCGCCAAAAATTCCCGTAATGTTTGCGAGAATACCAAAAAATACCAATATCAATAATTGACCAACCTAAAACACCACCTGCATAAATTCCGCCAAATACATAAAGCCCATTCAATGCGTCACGATAGAGCATTGAAGATGTTAGATAAGCAAACAAAGATGTATTTTCTGGTAGTCGTTTTATCGTTACAAAAGACTACGCAAACCCTGACTAACAGCGCCAGCTATTTTTTTTCGCTTTTTTATGTCTGGTGTGAAAACCAGCAACGGCAAGACAAAAATTAGATACCATATAGCGGTTAACGGGCCTGTTGCCCTTTCGCCTTCTTTTAATTCTGCCTGAAGGCCAAACAATGGTTCAATGCCTATCAGAGTTAGGCCTTTCTCATTAGTGGCCATCGTTGTCAAAACTATAATCAAAAATGAAAAGACCAGCAACATAGCCAAGTGCCCAAGCATTTCCCGATAGCCTACAAGCTTCTCACGCGGCACAAGAGTTGGCATCATTGCGTTATTAAAAACGGCAGCAAATTCAAACCCCACATTAAAATTACCAATGCAAGAAGCGGAATAAAAACATGCGTTCCATTAATGGAGTTCGGTAAAGCCCACCAAAGCAAGAAAGAACCAAAAAACCCAAGAATGAAAACCCAAATATCCATGGTTTCCTTGGCCCTGTTGCATCCGAAATAGAACCTAGAATTGGCGAAAGAATTGCTATGATAATACCAGCAAGAGCCGTCGCATAACCCCATTGCTTTGCCCTTCGACAGGATTACTGGCTACGAAACCTGTAAAAATAAGGTGCAAAAATGAAGGTAATAATCAATGTATGATAAGGTTGAGCTGCAAAATCAAACAGCATCAGCTCCAAATACCTTTTTATCTGAGTTTACAAATTCATCAGCTTGTATTTGCCCATCTACATTCATCAAACTCTCCATAATGCCCCTGAGAAGAGCTTATACTATTGCAGTCTTACCCTTACTTTGCCAGTGTCATACAAAATCAAAGGTTATAGATATGGCTAAGAAAACAAACCTAAATGACAATGAGGCAGAATCTAAACGTATTCTTGAGCGCGTCGCGCAAGAATCTGAAACTGTCGGCACTTCATCGGTAAAACGAATTGCAGAACGCGTAAAGGGACACATTAGTGCTGACGATACTGACGAAAACGAATGGGCAGAACTTTGGGGGAAACGTATTGGACGCGCACTTGGTGAAATCTTTGTTATTATTCTAATAATTCACTTGCTGCGAACTTATTTATTCCATGCCTAAAAAAGCTGTCATCGTAATTTCATCCCATGTTGCACGAGGCTCGGTTGGAAACCGTGCAGCCGTCTTTGCTCTTGAAACACTTGGTTTTCCTGTCTGGGCCATACCAACAATAACCCTGCCTTGGCACCCTGGGCATAGCCCCTCAACACGCGTTGTTGCTAGTGACAATGAATTTTCTAGCTTTCTGAATGATATTCAAAACTCCCCCTGGATAGACGAAGTTGGCGCAATCCTATCAGGTTATTTGGCTAATCCTAAGCAAGTAAAAGCCGTGGCAAATTTAGTTTCAAACATAAAAGCAAAAAATCAAGATTGCGCTTATCTATGCGACCCTGTTATTGGCGATTTGGGCGGGCTTTATATACCGCAAGAAACAGCCGCAGCAATCCGAGATAAACTCATTCCATTATGCGATATTACAACTCCAAATCGCTTTGAGTTAGGCTGGTTATTAGACCAAGAAACGCCCCAAACAATTGAGCAAACGATAGATTTTGCAAATCAGCTTAAATCAGAAAAAGTCATTACAACCTCATGCCCAACGGAGAACTCAAACGAAACTGGTAATTTATTTTGCAATTCATCAAAAATAATTTTAGCCAAACATGCAAAATTTAATGACCCGCCAAACGGGCCTGGAGATTTAACAGCTGCCATCTATCTAGGCCATTTACTTAGCAAAATTCCAGATGAAGAGAATTTGAACATCACAACATCATCTGTTTTTGAAATCTTGCAAAACGCCACTAAACGCAGCTCCGATGAGTTAGCACTTGAGAGCGATGCACAAAGCATTGTAAAACCAGATACCCGAATCAGTCTCACTGATTTGTCCTGACTTTAAATTCTCATAGGGGCTAAACCATGAAAAGACTTCTTATTTCTACTGCAATTTTAATGTTTGCAAGCCAAGCTGCAATTGCTGCTGATAGGGAGCTTGTTGCCAAATGGTACAGCGCTCTTAAAACCAGCAACACTGGAACTTTCAATGAACTTTTAGCAGATGACGCTACAATTGATCTTAAACCTCTAGAAATCACCCAAACAAAAGTCGAATACATTGCAGCTCTGGATAATTGGGAAGATGTAGCAAAAGACCTAACGCTTATCATGAAAGGTGTGAATTCAACTGACGAAACAACAGCAACCGCAATAGTTTGCTACAAGTTTTCAGAAAATTCATTCTTAAACAAAGAAGAGTTCGTTATTATAGATGAGAAAATAACAAGCTTCTCTCAAACCAGACAAAAAGACGAGTGCTAAGAACTTAAAACAAAATGGGAGGGGAACATGGCAGCAAGAGCACGCAAAACAAATGCGCCCAAAAAACCTGCCCCCTCACCCTAAAAGGAAGCAAACTAGAAGACTTCCTTCCGCTCCTACCAGCCGAAGAAAAACTAAGACAATGCGCTGCTAATGGTGAAGTTTGTGAAGTTGATGACTTTTCTGGTGAGAGGCCAGAAGAGGCTACAGAGTTTAATTCTGTAAGAGCTGAATTTCTTCGGTATATGATTTTGGGTGGGTGCGAGAGGTCGCTTGTTCACACAAGAGGTATTAACCTTTTCGGAGCATATATATTTTTACAACAAAACACCACGATTATCGATTTACAGTCTGTAACAATCAATTTCGATATAAGTTTATTATGCTGTAGTATTATCCATAATATTGACTTACGTGGAGCGACTATCAAAAGCTTATTTTTAAACGGCAGTTCATTAGAAGAATTAATTGCAGATCGTGTAAGTGCAGAGGGTGTTATATTTTTAGCTAATGAATTTAGAGCAAAAGGTGAAGTACGACTACTCGGAGCTAAAATCAGGAGCTCACTAAACTGCACTTCTGGAAATTTTAATAACCCAACAAATGCGCTTTCATGTGATGGAATTGGAGTTAATGGCGGTATTTTTTTAAACGACAACTTCAAAGCAATTGGTGTTGCCCGTTTATTGGGTGCAAAAATTTATGGTGACCTCACATGTGAAGGAGGATATTTCCAATCTGGAATTCTTGCCAATAACATGACTGTAGAAGAAAATATTGATTGCAATGATGGAAAACTTAGCGATTCAGATATTTCCCTAATTGCTAACCGCGCAAAATAGATGGTGATGTCGATCTCGAAAACGTAACTGCCAAAGGCACAATCGCACTCACTGGCACAGAAATTGGTGGTGACTTTACGCCTCAAGGCGCTTGTTTAGAAGGCACACCGGCCCTTCAACTGCGCAATTCAAAAATTGGTGGAACACTGGTCTGGCGCTCGCTCAAGCACGCAAATGGTGAAGTTGATTTTTCTGGTGCTTCTTGCAAAACCATCAACACCGATGGGGATAGCTGGATGCGGAAGCGTGAAAGCTATCTTGAAAAAAATGGCAAGGGTGAACCAACACCAAACGAGGGTGAAAGCACTGACGAAGAACAGCCCCAAAAAATAAACTACAACACCAAGCTTGATAACTTCACTTATGAAGGCTTTTCAAACCTTCCCGACAATTGCAAACCAGAGTTTTGGATAGAATTTCTCAATCAACAACCAGAAGAACACCTGAACAAAAATTTCAAGCCGCGTCCTTGGGAACAATTGGCAAGTGTTCTGGATTCCATGGGTTATCAAGAAGAAGCGCTTGAACTACGGATTGAAAAACAAAAACTCCAAACCAATTTTATGGCTTATCATGAGCCCACAGCAAAAAGTGGTTTTAACCTATGGCACTGGGGCAGAGTATTTTTCCGCAAAGTACTTTGGGGCCCGCCCGTTGGTTACGGATATAAACCTGGCAATGCGCTAGTTGTTCTTTTTGGGCTCGTTATGCTTGGTACGCTACTTTATAGCCAAGCAGCCAAACGTGGCATCATGACCCCAACACATCCACTCGTTTACAAGGAAGCAAGAACAGGTGGTTCAATCCCTGCATGGTGCGCAGAAAACTGGGTTTACTTACCTAATGAGAATTGCACCTTAGCCATGCCGTACGAATATTCTGAATTTCAATCCTTCATCTATGCAGCCGACGTTGCGCTTCCTGTTGTAAACTTACGCATGGAATCAGATTGGGCGCCGCGCGTTGTTTTCACAGACGGAACCCGCGATAATTTTGGGTGGTGGGTTAGAACTTTTGAATGGTTCTTAATCGCGGCGGGTTGGATTTTATCTCTGCTCTTTGTGTCAGCAGTCGGTTCTAGCATTCGTAAATAGGATCACAACTTTATAGGTGCACCCTCAAAGCCCACAACATCGCGGTTGCCTCTACGCCATTCATTTGCATCATTCACGTCGAATAAAAGCGATATGGTATTTATAACAAGAATAAAAATCAGATAGCCTTGTTCAAAACCATTCATATCAGGCGTATTGAACCAATGATTGACCAAAATAAAATGCAATGGAATCCAAAAGATTAAATGCGGGAATGCCATAACTTTTGACAATCCCCCATTAAGAAACATGATCGGAATATTGACAAGAATACCTATCGCGCCAAGGGTCGCTACCCAAAATCCTGTTTCATACTGCAAAAAGAATATTCCGGAAAAATTTGCCGGTACCAGAATCAGAAATATCCACATAAAAACCCACTTTGGCAAAGCAAAGCAGGATTTTAAAATACGAATAATCCAATTCATCGTTTTATAAACCTAACTGTTCAGCCAACTCTTTCAAGGATGTTTGCGGGCGCGGGCCAATATGTTGAATAACTTCGCTAGCAGCAATACTACCGAGCACAGCGCACTCACCAAGTTCGCGGCCATCTGTTAGACCAAACAAAAAACCAGCTGCATAAAGATCACCAGCACCGATTGTATCAACCAATTCATCAATCGGTTGTGCATCAACTGTGCCAGTTTTTTCGCGCGTCACAACCATAGAACCATCAGCACCCATGGTAATTATTGATAGATTACAATCTTCACGAATTGCATCAATTGCTGAATTAATATCAGACGTTTGATAAAGCGACTTCAATTCACCATCATTTGCAAAACAAATATCAACCGTTCCTGAACGCATCAATTCCAAAAATTCATCACGGTATCGATCGACACAAAAGGCATCCGATAATGTCATCGCAACCAAACGGTCATTTTCATGGGCAATACGAGCAGCTTCACGAATAGCGTCTTTTGCTTCTGCTGGATCCCAAAGGTAACCCTCGAAATATGTAATCTTGGATTGAGCTACTAATTCAGGATCAATATCTTTAGAAGAAAGTTTTCCACACGCCCCAAGATAAGTGTTCATAGAACGCTCACCATCTGGCGTGACCAAGATCATTGAACGAGCAGTTGTCTCACCATGCTCAAGTGAAGGCGTATCATAATCAACGCCAATTGCTTTAATGTCATGGCGAAATATCTTACCCAGATGATCGTCTGCAACCTTACCAATATAAGCAACACTACCACCAAAACTAGCAACGCCAGCAGCTGTATTACCAGCACTCCCACCAGAAGTTTCAATCGCAGGACCCATGTCAGAATAAAGCTGCTCAGCGCGCGCCATATCAATCAACGTCATGCCACCTTTGGCAATATCTTGTTCAACTAAAAACGCATCGTCAGCCTTTGCAATAATATCAACAATCGCATTACCAATTGCTAAAACATCATATTTCGTATCGCTCATGAAAATTCTCCAAATTAAGTGATAAACCCATACCGCTCACGACAACGAATTAAAAGGCTAAGGTAATATTTTCTTGTAAGTATTATCTTTTATTCCTATCTGAAAGGCATGATTTATGAAGCTGCATCACGCTCTGCTAGAGAGATATTAAAACCCCGTTTCCGCTCAGTTGTATGGAAATCACTCGGGCTAACCATTCTATTATTCTTTGGCATGTGGCTGGGAATGCAAATGCTAGCAACCAATTATCTATTTCCATTCCTAGAAGGCTGGACATGGGTCACAAGCATTATTGCTTGGGTATTGGGTGTGGGTGTAATTTTTGGTGCCGGTTTTTTACTTGCACCAACCTCAGCCATCTTTGCAGGCTTGTTCTTGGATGAGGTTGCTGAGCATATCGAAGAAACGCATTACCCAGACCAGCGAAAAGGCACTCCAATGCCGCTTGGCGATTCAATTACACTTGCCATCAAATTTGCAGTAATGGTAATCGTCGTAAACTTAGTTGCACTTATGTTATTCTTATTTGCAGGGCTTGGCATCATCGTCTTTTTTGTTGCCAATGGATATCTCCTAGGCCGTGAATATTTTCAATTCGCCGCGATGCGCTATCGCCCAGAAAAAGAGGCTCATAAATTACGCCGCAAACATTGGGGAACTGTGTTTATAGGCGGCATGGTGATCGCTGGCCTTATGGCTATTCCAATATTCAATATTTTAACGCCCATATTCGCTGCGGGGATGATGGTGCATTTGCACAAGTCATTAACGCCGCAAGAAGAAATGTCCCATCAATTCGGACGATAATTGCACGCATCATTCCATACAATATTCTTGACGCCACAAAGCCGAGCTTGACGAGCAAGTTCTGCATCTAATTTTTCTTGTTTTGCGCGCGACCACTTAATTTTTGGCTCAAGCCAAATCTGCGTCACAAAAAGACAATCATCAGCCCTACGTGCCTGACAATCTATGCGCCCTATAAGTTTATCTTTTTTAAGCAGCGGAAATACATAATATCCAAACTTACGTTTCTCAGGCGGCACATAAATTTCAATTGTATAATCAAATCCAAACAACCAGGACAGTCGATTACGATCACGTATCACAGGATCAAAAGGCGAAAGCGCTCTGATGCGAGATGGAATTTTTGGTAAGCTATCAAGAATATTTTCAATATCCAGTCGCGCAACAAACTCACGAGGCTTCGACTTATCATGCGGCTGGACTGTAATATTTTTGGTCTCCTGCGCACCATGAGCAGAAAGCCAGTCACGCACTTCTGCAATTGATAATAGATCCCAATATTTAGCGATATCCTTGGCCGTACCAAACCCCAACCGATCCAGCGCGGAACGACATGCCCAATCGACAAATTCTTCATGAGAAACATTATGCTCAAAATGCTCTTGCGGAATTACACGCTCACTTAAATCATAAATTTTCTGAAATCCTTCACGCCTTGGCACAGAAAGTTGGCCTGTGCGCCACATAAATTCCATTGCAGCCTTGCCGTCATGCCACTGCCACATCTTGAGTTTTACATCTTTGGGCTTTTCCAGATCCCGCGCTCTAAGCACACCCTCTTGTTCAATACGAGCGCGTAGGCCATCAATTCGCTTTTCAAATCCCTCACCCTGCCACTGAGTGAATTTTTTACGCAGTCGTGCTTCATAGCGTACAAACTTATGCTTCCAATACGGCCAAAATTTTACAGGAATAAGCGAGGCATCATGCGTCCAGTTTTCAAACAAACCACCGTTTTCATGCAATGCTTCAAGATGCTTTGGTCGGTAAGTCTGATTGCGCGCAAATAGCGTCATGTGATGCTCACGCTCAACCCAGCGTATAGAATCTTGCTGCACAAAACCAAGCTGCTCAACCAACGCCTCTAACTCACCATCCCCATGAGCTTTGTGGGGTGGTCAAGTTAAACCTTGTAAATGCAAGATTAGATGTCTGGCTTGAGAATTGGTGAGATGAAGAGTCATTTCTTCATCATCGACAAAGTGCCAAAACATTCAAGTAAATTGCAAAATTACCCGTGCAAGAATCGGGTGGCTCAGAGCTTTTAATCGGCATAGCTTCATAGACATCACAGCGAAAAGGAGAAACTCATGTCAGAAATAAAACTTAGTGGCTTGCCTACGAACGAAGTAGACAAAATCAGAAAAAGCCAATCGGATGCAAATAATCAACCTTTGGAAACAAAAATCTCCGACGAGCAAGGAAACCCATGCCGTCACTGCTTGAAAATGATAGATAAAGAGAAAGAATTTTATGTTTTAGCGCATCGTCCGTTCAGCACAGTCCAGCCTTACGCTGAAATGGGGCCGATATTTTTACATAAGAAAAAATGCGAACCATATGTAGATTTTGGAGAAATACCCGAGTCATTAACTAATAAAGAAACACTTATAATTCGTGGTTATGATGAAGACGAGCGCATTGTATACGGAACCGGGGAAATCGTCCCAAGAGAAGAATTACACTCGTTTGCTAAGACAATGCTCACAAATAAGAAAGTAGAGTTTATTCACATTCGCTCAGCTAACAATAATTGTTATCAGGCTAGAATAGACCAATCATAAATCCTTCAAGGTCCTCCCATCAAGACCACCCATGCGGCAGACTTCTATCCATTCATCTGGCTTCACGGGCTGAACAGATAGCCGCATGGAAGTAACAAGCGACATATCAGCAAGCTTTGGATTTGCTTTCACATCTTTAAGTGTCACAAATTTCGGCATGTCGCGAACAGCTTTGATATGCACGCAATCCCAACGCTCATCATCCGTTGTTGTATCAGGTGCACTTAATGCATTTACTTCAGCAATACCGACAACCTCAAGGCCTTCATTGGAATGATAGAAAAAGGCGAGATCACCAAGCTCCATAGTCCGCATGAAATTACGAGCCTGATAGTTGCGGATGCCATCCCATTCTTCGCCAGCATCGCCTTTGGCTTTTTGTTGATCCCAAGACCACTTGAAAGGTTCTGATTTAAACAACCAATATTGCATTTGGGTTCTCCATTAAATTTCGCGTTTGAGTGGCCGTGTCAAAAGTGAATGCACTGCTTCACGCGCCGTCGTTTTCTTATCCAATACATTAACGATTGCGCCAATGATTGGAACATCAATATTTTTTTCATCCGCAATTTTTAAAGCAACACCTGCCGTATGCGCGCCTTCTGCAAGCTTTAATCCTTCAAGGCTTTCACCTTTGCCCATTGCCATTCCATAAGAAAAATTACGCGATTGCGGGCTTGAACACGTTAGTACCAAGTCGCCAAAACCTGATAGTCCAGACAATGTTTCAGGCTTTGCACCCAACGCAATTGCCAAGCGGCGAAGTTCTGCAAAACCTCTAGCCATAAGAGCTGCTTCTGCACTGGCTCCTAGCCCCATGCCACGTGCCGCACCTACTGCAAGCGCCAGCACGTTTTTAAGTGCCCCACCAAGTTCAACACCTTTTATATCGGTAGCCGCATAGCAACGAAAAGTATCGGTCGAAAGTTGCCCAGCTAATATGTCGCTAACCTCTTCACTATCGCTTGCAACGGTTACTGCTGTGGGCAAATTTGCGACCACATCACTTGCAAAGCTCGGGCCTGAAAGTACACCAACGACATTATTTGGAAAAGCATCACTCACAAGCTCAGCTGGCAATTTTCCAGTTTCTTTATCAATCCCTTTACAACACGTAACAAGAATAGCATCGCCTGAGTGTTTTCTAATTTCATCAAGACGCGAAGAAAGTGTCTGCGTTGGAATTGAGAGCAAAACCAAATCGCTTCCACGAACCGCTTTCCCTATATCAGTTGTTGCTACAATCGATTGCTCAAGCTTCAAATCATCAAGATACTTAGTGTTGGTATGTGATGAGTTGATTTCAGAAACAATCTCTTCAGATCGCCCCCAAATCATTACATCGTGACCTGCGCGTGCAGCGACACAGGCAAGCGCTGAACCCCATGCGCCCGCACCAATTACGCATATTTTCGTCATACCTTTGCTCCCTTACGGCCAGAGCCAATAACACTTTCCGTTGATCCATCAAGTGGCCAGCGCGACCGTGGTGCTAGACTCATATCTGATTTTTCACCTCGTTCAAATCGCTCCAGCGCAGCCCATGCAATCATCGCTGCATTATCAGTGCAAAGCTTCAAAGGTGGGGCAATCAAAGTATACTGATTTTGCTCGCAAACCGTATCTAATCGCTCTCTAATTTTTGAGTTTGATGCAACCCCACCTGCAACCACAAGTGTATTAATCCCATCACAAAACGCCACCGCTCGTTCACATCGATTAGCTAGTATCTCAGCAACCGTCTTCTGCATCGAAGCACATAAATCAGCAATATCTTGGTCACTTAAAGGAACTAACTTTTGAGCTTGTATTCTAATCGCGGTTTTCAAACCAGAAAAAGACATATTGAGCGTTTCCTGACCTCGAAGCGGCATCGGAAACTTAAAACGATTTTCATCACCGCTGCGTGCTGCCTTCTCTACATTTGGTCCACCTGGAACCCCCAGCCCTAAAAGCTTGGCCGTTTTATCAAAAGCCTCACCAACAGCATCATCAATTGTCGTTGCTAATCTAGTATATTCACCCAATCCATCAACGCGCACAATTTGACTATGTCCGCCAGAGACAAGTAAAAGCAAATACGGATAAGCAACATCATCCGTAAGTCGCGGCGTTAAAGCATGTCCCTCTAAATGATTAACGCCCAAATAAGGAATATTTCGGCTAGCAGAAAGCGCTTTAGCAGTCATCAGCCCAACCATTAACCCACCAACAAGCCCCGGCCCTGAAGTAACGCCAATACCAGTAATTTGAGATAAATCCATCTTAGCCTCATCTAAAGCGCGAGTGATGATATGATCTATCGCAGATAAATGTGCACGAGCTGCGATCTCTGGTACAACGCCGCCAAACTCAAAGTGTTCATCAATCTGACTTAATATGACATTAGAAAGTAATTTCGGCTTGCCATCGCCATCTCGCGTCACAACGCTAGCAGCGGTTTCATCACAACTTGTTTCAATTCCTAGAATATTCATTGTCAGAAAAGTCCGATGCCTGTAACAGTTTATAAAGTTTGAAGTACCAGACAGAGCGTAAAAAGAAAATGGCAGAAAAGACAATCCGCATTGGCACCCGTGGCAGCAAGTTAGCACTTGTACAGGCCGAATATATGAAATCATTGTTACAAGATGAGCATCAAGATTTAAAAATCGAAATTGAAGTTGTTTCAACGGCAGGTGACCGAAGCCAAAAGGAAAACATTGCTCTTTCTGAAATTGGCGGCAAAGGCCTCTTCACCTTAGAAATTGAACAAAAACTTTCTGATGGCTCTATCGACATGGCAGTCCACTCCGCAAAAGATATGCCGACTGCTTTACCTGAGGGGTTAGCACTTGTTTGCTATCCACCTCGTGAAAATGTAGCCGATGCTTTTATTTCAAATAAAGTAAATAACTTTGAAGACTTAGCACAAGGCGCTGTCATGGGTTCCGCATCTTTGCGTCGCCGTGCTTTAATGTGGCGCAAGCGACCAGACCTTGAAATGGTGATGTATCGCGGCAATGTGGGAACGCGCATTGAAAAACTAAAACAAGGTGTGGCAGATGCAACGCTTCTTGCCTGTGCTGGCCTTAATCGTCTGGGCATGAGTGATGCAATTACCTCACAACTTTCAATTGATGAGTTCCCACCAGCACCAGGGCAAGGCGCAATTACAATTGAAGCGCATCTTGAAAATACTCATATGCTGGAATTGCTAAAGCCTCTTAACCATCGCGAAACAGAAACAGCACTTATTGCAGAACGCTCATTCCTTGAAGAACTAGACGGCTCTTGCCGAACTCCTATCGGTGCGCACGCCAAAATTGAGGGTGAAAAACTATCACTTCACGGCATAATTTTAAAACCTGATGGGACAGAATCTCATGAAGATCGGCTTGAAGGCACTATTGGAGATGCAAGAGAATTAGGCCTTGAAATGGGCAGACTATTAAAATCGCGTGCTGGGGCGGGTTTCTTCAAAGATTGGGCGTGATAAACGCATGAAAGTTTTAATAACAAGAGCAGAACCTGCCGCAACTCAAACAGCAGATAAACTTCAGCAGCACGGCCATGAAGCCATTTTGCTTCCCTTATTTGAAATCAAAGATTTAAATGAGCCTATTCCAAATGAAGCTTATGATGGGATAATTTTTACTAGCAAAAACTCGGTAGAAACTCTTCAAGCGCGCAATTGGATACTTAAAAACAAGAGCCTCCCAGCTTTTTGTGTTGGAGAAAAAACAGAAATCGCAGCTCAAATGCTAGGGTTTACAAAAACTTATACCGCAAAAGGTGGTGGCCTTGCTCTTGCCAAACTTATGGGTGACTTGAATCTTAGTGGCAGCCAGTTTCTTTACCCTTCAACACCCGACAAAAGCTTCGATATAGAATCAGCTTTAAGACCTCATGGAATTAACGTCGATACCGTAGATATTTATCAGGTGAACCCTATCATGCCAGATAAGCATCAGATGAAAGAAGCCGTAACAAGAGCTTCGAGTGCCTATGTATTCGTATATTCTTCACTTAGCGGGCAACACTTTGCGCGAATATTAGAAACCATAAATCTTACAAGTGTATTGAAAGCCTGCACTTTGGTTGGTATATCAAAGCAAGCAGTAAACTCTCTTGAACATATTGAATGGAAAGAGGTTTTAATTGCAGAAGAACCCGATGAATCGCATATGATTGCGCTGTTAAAATAGAAGATCAATCAATCAACCTTGTATATAAATTTGATAATTTACCTTGCGTAAAGCAATACAGACTCGCATAACTGCGGCTAAGTACATATAATATTTAAACGAAGTAGTTCAGACAGGAAGATAATATGGCCTCTAAAGCGAAGCCAACTGGCACAAGACGCAACTCAGCACAGGCAAAAAAGCCTGCTACAATTGATTTAGATGCAAAAGAAATAAAAGCCGAAGCAACATCTACGGCGAGTAAAACTGATGCGGATACAAAAGATCAGAATTTTGGCAAACCAAATACAGCTGCAAAAGATTCTGCTTCAAAACCTGCCACAGAAAAATCTTCTGAAACCGCCACAAAAACTAGCCAAAAACCAGAACTAAAAAAGCCTGCAGACAATGGTAAATCAACAGCCAAGCAACCTGCTAGCAAAGGTTCGTTTATGAGCAACTTGATCTCTGCACTAATGGGCGGCACTGCGGCATTAATCGGATTTGGTGCAATCGGCATTTGGGATGGCGCGCGCGAATTACCTATCATTGGAAATTTTTATGGTGGCTCTCAATCTTCATCTGTAGACTCCACACAAATAGACAGTCTTGTAGCTGAAATAGCAGCACTAAAAGAAAATAACACTTCGACTGCTGTTGATCTATCACCTATCAATACACAACTTTCAGCACTAGAGGCAACGGTTTCAGAAATTGCTGCGACCTCTAATAACTCAAACAAATTAGATGAAAAACTAGCAGCACTTGAACAAGAGTTTGCAGCGGTAAATACATCGCTTGCAGAAATTACTGCAGCAGCTGCGGATGGTAAAAACACATCACCTGTTGCACTTTCTACTGCTATTTCATCACTTGATACGCGTCTTGAAACCATAGAAGCAGATTTAGAAACTGTTTCTAACAGTGTCTCAAAAAACCCAGCACTTGATGCATTATCAGGTTCTATCGGTTCTTTAGAAACGCAAGTTCAAGGAATAACAACATCGCTTGCAACACTCACACAGTCTGCTGAAGCAAATGCACAAACACTTTCGGGTCTAACAGAGCAATCTGCAACACTCAAAAATACAGTAGCTTCCGTTAAAGCGAGTGAAAAAGTTGCAAAGTCCGTTGCTGTTAATGCACTTGCTAAGGCGTTAAAAAATGATGATGCTTTAAGCTTACCAATTTCTTCTGTTAAAGCATTAATAGGAGAAACTCCTGAAACCAAACGGCTAGAAGAGCTAAATAATTCAGGTATTTCATCTCGCGTCGCACTAGTGAGCAATTTAAATAAACTTATTAATACAGTCCAAAACCCCAATGCTCCAAGTAAAGATGGCAGCATCTCAGAGCGGTTCTGGGCTAATGCTCAAAATATGGTTTCGTTTAGAACAAGCGGCCCACAAACAGGTGATACACCGCTTGCAATTCTTTCACGAGTCAAAGCAAAAGTTGAAGCAGGTGAATTAGCTGCTGCAAAAACAGAGTGGGCTCAATTGCCTGACGACGTACGCAAAAGCGGCGCATCTTGGATTGCGCAACTCAATACACGCATAGAAGCTTTCGCGCTTCAAAATGCATTAAATCAAAAATTAACTGCTGAAGCTGGCTAACCAGAGCAAGGACCCACCCGAATGTTTCGTTTTTTAGTATTTCTTCTGGTCGTTCTTGGCTTAGCCATATTATTTGCTTGGGTTGCAGATAACCCTGGTGAAGTTTTCCTCAAATGGGAATGGCTTGCTGCTCAAATGGGCCGCCCAGGAGAAGAAGTCGGCATTCCACTCACATTAGTTTTTGTATTATTAGTCGCAATGATCTTTATCTCGATACTAGCTTGGGGAATTTTACGCAGTCTAATTGGCGCGCCTACAATGCTTTCCAGATTCTTTGATAATCGCAAACGTGAAAAGGGCTATAAAGCGCTTTCTCAAGGCTTAATCGCAGCAAGCTCAGGCGATGCCAGTACAGCTAGAAAGCTAACAAAAGAAAGCAAGAAGCTACTTGGCAAAGACCCATTGGTTGCTCTTTTAGGTACACAAACAGCAATTCTTGAAGATAAGCGTGATGAAGCACGCGAGAACTTCAAAACCATGCTCGAAGACCCATCAACAAAAATGGTTGCTTTACGAGGCCTATTCCTTGAAGCAGAGCGTCAAGGGGAACCAGAAGCTGCGCGTTATTACGCACAAGAAGCCGTAAAAGCGGAACCATCATTACCATGGGCAGGCAATGCAAAACTACGATACGCAGCAAGCGATGATGACTGGGATGCAGCAATTCAAACATTGGTTTCAAATCGCTCAGCAGGCCTAATTGATAAAATAGCAGCCAAGCGTCAACGTGCCGTTCTTTTAACCGGCAAAGCCATGGCTAAAGAATCCGAAAATCCAGACTATGCGCTTAAGCTCTCTAAAGAAGCACATAAGCTTGCTAAAGATCTAGTCCCTGCAGCAACCACATTTGCAAGAGTTTCTACAAGGCTTGGTGATATAAAAAGCGCTACAAAAATAATTGAAGCATCTTGGAAAGTAATGCCTCATCCAGAATTGGCCGAAGCGCATTCCGCTATAAGTTCAGGCGAAACTGTTCAACAACGACTTGAAAGAGCAAAAAAACTTTCAAAATTGACCCCAGATAGCCCTGAAGGAAACATGGCGTTAGCTATTGGTGCAATTGATGCAAACGAATGGGAGCTAGCGCGCGAAGCCCTAGAACCTGTTTTAACATCCAGCCCAACAGAACGTGCTTATTTGTTAATGGCCGATATTGAAGAAGGCCAGCACGGCGACAAAGGCCGTATGCGTGATTGGCTTGCTCGAGCAGTTAGAGCGCCAGCTGACCCAGCTTGGGTTGCAGGTAATTATGTTTCAGAAGACTGGTTGCCAGTTTCCCCGATTGATGGAGAGATTGATGCTTTTGAATGGAAAACTCCCGTTCAACAATTAGGCAACGAATCAGCACCCGTTATGACACTAGAAGAGTTAAAAGCTGAGACATCACGAGTAGTAGAAGAAGCTTCCGATGTTGAAGATGCTGTAATTGTTACTGATACTAAAGATAACGAAGCGCCAACTAAAGAAGCTTTAGCGACTGCGGCCAGCGCTGCTGTAGCAGCAGCCTCAATTATGAAAGCACCACCCGAGGAGGAAACCTCTGGGATTAAAGTCGAAGAAGAGGACGCATTATCTGAATTGGTAACGGAGGAAAAAGAAAAAGCCCTAAAACCTCAAAACGACAATAACCAAGACATAGGGTCAGAAAAATCTACACCTGTAAAAATGCCTAACAAACTGGCATCTGATACGATTAATGACGACTCTGATGATACGGTTGAATTTCCATTAAAACGAAGACCAGATGATCCAGGCCCCCATCCAGACAAAGAGCCTCCTAAAAAAGGTTTTAAACTTTTCTAAGGTAATACTTGGCAAATGCCGTTAGAGAACCTATGACTTTATAACCAGTTCTCTAAGCGGATATACCCATGTCAGAAGTAACCAGTAGCGATGTTTTTGCCCAACTTTCAAAAGTTAAAGGTCCTGACTTAAAAAGCGATATTGTCTCTTTAGGCATGGTAGAAAATGTTCTTGTAAACGATGGGAAAGTGATTTTCTCCATCAAGGTTCCAGCAGAACGTGCAGAAGAATTAGAGCCTTTAAGAGAGGCAGCCGAAAAAGCAGTATCTCAACTTGATAATCTCGAAAAAGTAACCGCTGTTTTAACCGCAGAACGCAAGCCTGGTTCTGCACCAATAAGACCCGCACCAACATCCGCCCAAGCTGGTAGCGTGCCCCCACCAACGCAAGCCCAAGCCGCTGCAGGAAACACACAAAAAGCTGGCGTTCCAGGGATTAAAAACATAATTGCAGTTGCATCTGGCAAAGGCGGCGTAGGCAAATCAACCACATCAGTTAACTTAGCGCTTGCTCTTGCTTCAACAGGGTTAAAAGTCGGCCTCTTAGACGCTGATATTTATGGCCCATCTATGCCTCGTATGCTTGGCATTACAGACAAGCCAACTGCACAAGGTAAAATACTATCCCCACTAGAAGGTTATGGCTTAAAAGTTATGTCGATGGGCTTTTTGGTTGAAGAAGAAACACCAATGATCTGGCGTGGCCCAATGGTAATTTCTGCACTTACCCAAATGTTGCGAGAAGTCGCTTGGGGTGAGTTAGATCTTTTAATTGTTGATATGCCGCCAGGAACGGGAGACGCACAATTGACCATGTCTCAGCAAGTACCCCTTGCTGGTGCGGTGATTGTCTCGACACCTCAAGACATTGCTCTTATTGATGCCCGCAAGGGTTTAAATATGTTCCGCAAGGTAGAAGTTCCTATTCTTGGGCTAATCGAAAATATGAGTACCTTCATTTGCCCTAAATGCGGAGAACAATCTGATATCTTTGGTCATGGCGGTGCACGCACTGAAGCAGATAAGCTAGGCGTTCCATTCTTGGGCGAAGTACCGCTTCATATGGATATCAGGACTAACTCTGATGGCGGAACACCTGTAACCGCCTCAAATCCAGATGGTCCACATGCCAAAATCTATAAACAGATTGCCGCTGATGTAATTTCACGACTTGAAGTTGAAACAAGCGCTAAACCACAAATTGTTTTTGAATAAAACTAAGCTTTTAGAACAACAATACTTTTTGCGCCTTCGATACCATCAACATTGGTTTCTAAAAACTCAGACTCAAGCTTGAGCACATAACCTTCTCTAATCGCATTATCCCATGTCTTGCGAGAGATGATGCAGTTCGAGTTAAGCACCTTATTATGCTTCTCTAATTTGGCTGACGTATTTACAGGTGAACCAATAACGGTCATTTCCAAGCGATCACCCTGCCCAACTGCACCAAATGCAACCGTCCCGCAGGCAATACCAATCCCGATGTTTACGACACCCGCATCAGCAAGCATAGGTTCTTCTGCTCGCCATTTCTTACAATCAAGTAAAATAGCTTCTGCTGCCTCAATCGATTTGCGTGAAAAAGCGATTTCATCATCATCAATACCAATTGTAGCCATAATCCCATCACCCATAAATTTATCAATAATGGCTCCATTTTCTTGTAGAATAGGAACGACCCTGCCTTGATAAGCTGATAAAAATTGCATGACCTGAGATGGTTCTCTGTTCGCAGCCATAACCGAGAATCCCCGAATATCAATATTAATAACTGCGGTACTTCTACGTTCGCCTTGTCCTGCTTCCAGCACTTTTTGGCTTGAGCGAATATCTTGAGCAATTCGCTTATCAAAAAACCTCGAAAAATCTTTTGCCGCTGCTTGTTCAGCAATCGCTGTTACAAGCAAATTACTCGACCCACTCACGACCAATGTTAAAATGCCAGTCACCGCAAGAATTGAAATAACTTTATCAATTTCAGCGCCAATCAAAATCGAATTAGATGTAAGGTATTGAACATATGAGCGCGTAATCATCGTATTTTCAGGTTCATGAGTTGTCACATAAAGAACAACTAAGGCCCAACCAATTGCACCTGCAATTCCAGCCGCCGCTACATATTTCCACTCAAGTCGCAAAGCACGAAGCGATATAAATATAAAAACGTAAAGAAGAGTAGGCGCTTTTAAAATAAATGAGGCTGGCTGCTCATACTGAATATGAAAACTAATCATCAATGAATAAAGCAAGAGAAAATCAAAAAGTATCGAGCAATAAACTGACCAACTTGGCAACTCCATTTTTATCGCCCATATAAGACCAATCACAGATAGAACGATATACGCAGCCAAAACATATGGCACAGGTTGAAAATCAGCTGCCTGCCCAGTTTTTGCAGCTAATGAATAAAGCGTTGAAAACATCACAACAATTGCAAGTTGGATAATTCGCACAACAACTTCATTGGCGCGCTCACGCTGCCGTAACGCAAGTTGAACCCGCTCAGGAAGCGTACTCATATCTTTCGAGTGTAGAAAACTACTTTTAATATAGTCGGTAAATTGCACAGGTTTGCCATTTGATTTGATAATTAGAACACTACTATAACCAAATTATCATCAACTGCACATCACTTCATGATGATAGAGGGTGATAACTGCGCTTAAATGTTCTTATTTTGTTCTTGACATTTATACTTGTATATATATTTTGTCCATGAGGAATAAAAACATGGTTTCAAAAGTAAATACTGTCGCATTCCAATGAATTGAAGCAAGGCCTGTAGATGTACAAGTAATGATTGCGCCTGGCAAAATGCATTTTTCTATTGTTGGTTTGCCAGATAAAGCCGTTGCAGAAAGTCGTGAGCGCGTACAAGCAGCCCTTCATGCCTCAGGTCTTTCATTGCCGCATAAACGCATAACCGTTAATCTTGCCCCTGCAGATCTTCCAAAAGAAGGCAGCCATTATGATTTACCGATAGCTTTGGGCTTAATGGCAAGTTTAGGCGCAATACCCTCTGATGCTTTAGAAAATTATGTGGTGATTGGTGAACTCTCTTTAGATGGTGCGCTTGCAAATATCATAGGCGCACTGCCTGCAGCGATTGGCGCTAACGCAAGAGGTAAAGGCCTAATCTGCCCTGCAAGTAGTGGCGGAGAAGCTGCTTGGGCAGATCCCGACATGGATATTCTTTCTCCTCCTAGTTTAATAGCGCTTGCAAACCATTTTAGAGGCACGCAGGTTCTATCGCGTCCACTACCCGCAATTAGCCAACCTAATGATGTTCTGCCTGATCTTGCAGATATCAAAGGCCAAGAGACTGCAAAACGCGCTTTAGAAATTGCGGCGGCTGGCGGGCATAATCTATTAATGGCTGGTCCACCAGGCTCTGGAAAATCAATGCTTGCGGCAAGATTACCAGGTATTTTACCTGACTTAACACCTAATGAATTACTCGAAATTTCCATGGTCTCATCAATTGCGGGCGAACTAGCGGATGGCAAACTAACAAATAGAAGGCCTTTTAGAGCACCTCACCATTCAGCAACCATGGCAGCAATGGTTGGAGGCGGCGTAAAAGCTCGCCCAGGAGAAGTATCACTCGCTCATAATGGCGTTTTATTTTTAGATGAATTCCCTGAATTTTTACCGCAAGTACTTGATAGTCTTCGCCAACCTTTAGAAGCAGGTGAAACAACAATTGCCCGAGCAAACCACCGCGCCACCTACCCTTCCAGAATTCAACTAATCGCGGCCATGAACCCATGTCGATGCGGCATGGCAGGAGAACCCGGCCACACCTGTAGATGTGGTGATCGTTGCGCCACAGATTATCAAGCACGGATTTCTGGCCCTTTATTAGATCGTATTGATTTACGAGTGGATGTTCCAGCAGTAAGCGCAATGGATATGATAGGCAGAACTATAAGTGAGTCATCTAAAGATGTCGCATCAAGAGTTTTAAAAGCACAACAGTTACAACAACAAAGGTTTGAAGAAATGGGAGCTGATTGCCGTCTAAACGCCCATGCATCAGCTTCCCTAGCAGAAGTGATTGCAGTCACAGACCAAGGCGGCGAACAATTGCTAAGAGATGCAGCCGAAAGTATGAAATTTTCCGCAAGAGCTTATCATCGCATTTTAAAAGTAGCTCGAACAATTGCAGATCTTGATTGTGTCGAGACCATCGGCAGAATTCACCTTGCTGAGGCCATCGCCTATCGAACCGCTGGAGAAAGGTTAGCTGTTGCGGCGTAATTCATTATATCGCACGAAGTCCAAGAATCTCCCTAGTCTGGGCAAATGAAGCAACAGGTCTATCATACTTCTCACAAAGATCTGCAGCACGTTTAATAAGAGCTGCATTTGAAGGCGCTAAGTTTTCTTTATCAAGCCTAACATTATCTTCAAGCCCTGCTCTGGTATGCCCCCCTGCAGCGATTGCCCATTCATTCACAACCACTTGCCCGGGCCCAATTCCCGCTGCACACCAAGGGGCATCAGATGCAACTCGTTTCATAGTTTCAACATAAAAATCAAAAACGTGTTTGTCGACAGGCATCGCATTTTTAACGCCCATAACAAACTGTACATATAGCTTACCGTAAAGCTTACCATCTTCATGCATTTTGGCAGCTTGAATAATGTGAGACAAATCGAATGCCTCTATTTCTGGCGTAATTTCATATTTACGCATTTCACTCGCCAGCCATTCAACAAGTTTAGGTGGGTTTTCATAAACACGTGTTGGAAAATTATTTGAACCTACCGTTAAAGATGCCATATCGGGCCGTAATGGCAACATGCCACCACGTTCATCTCCAGCGCCGCTTCGTCCACCCGTTGAAAATTGTATAACAGCGCCAGCACAATGTTTTTCTAGTTCTTCTTTTAATCTAGCAAACTTTTCAGGATCAGAAGTTGGAGTTTCATCATCATTTCTCACATGACAATGTAAAATAGATGCCCCTACTTCCACGGCTTCCTGACAGCTTTCTACTTGCTCAGAAATACTAATCGGAACGGCAGGGTTAGCGGCTTTTGTAGGAACCGAACCCGTTATTGCACAACATAATATGCACGGTTTATCAGCATGTAATGAACTTGAAGAAGACAACTTCTTCCTCCTTTAAATTAAAAAGCGACACTCACTTACTCGCATCATCAATAATTCCACCAAAAGAACAAGTCATCAATTTTAAATTGAAACGGTTTTTCAATTAAATTGTGAGACTATTAGGCTGTATGAAAGATGGATTATGGTATGGCGCAGAAAAAACTTGAAAATTTTAATGCAGGAATAGACAACAGAGGTGATAATTCTGACTCTCTTAAAACTGCGCCTATTAATAAATCAAAAGAAAACGATTTGCCCTTTGTTGATGCGCCCAAGCTAAATGACATCCCAGTTCCAAGGAATGCAACTAAAGCCACGAACAAAAAACCAAATTTTTGGAGTTTCATATTCTGGGGCTCAATATCCATAACACTTATAGCTTCATTTGCACCCGTAATATTGGATTTAGGGCACCTAAAAATGATAGCGATAAGTGTGACAATAGTAGCACTTTCTCTAACTATTATTGCTAACCTTTTTCAAACTCGCGCCCTAAAACACGCCAACAATAAAGAGCGTAGAGATCTCGAAACAAAACTTGAAATCCTACAAAATAGAACTTGGGAACTGCACGAAAGTGAAGAAAGACACCGCAGTTTAATTGAAGCTTTTGGTGACATTATCATGCATCGCTCACCCGATGGATTAGTGACTTATGTCAACGAAGCATTTACTGCCACATTTGGCGAAGCTGATACATCATTCTTAAACAAGCCATTTAAGCCTCAATTATTAGAAGAAGTAAGACGTTCAAAATCAAATGATTTAGAAATTATGTGGGATGTTAAAATCCAAACGCAAAACGGTGAACGGTGGTTTGCTTGGCTTGATCTCCCCTTGCGAGATGACACTACAGGCGAAACAGCTGTTCGTACGATGATCCGAGACATCACACGTCAAAAAAACATTGAACTTGAATTAAGACAAACCAGCCAAAATTCTGAAGCAGCTAGTCATGCAAAATCAAGGTTCTTGGCAAATGTAAGCCATGAAATGCGCACCCCCTTAAATGGTATTTTAGGCATGTCAGGACTATTAGCTGATACGCCTTTAACACCCGAACAAGAAGCTTATGTAGATGCTGTTCATGATTCCGGCACAGCTTTATTGACCCTAATTGAGGACATCCTAGACATTACTGTTGTTGAAGCAGGAAAACTGGAATTAAAAACAGCTCCGATGAAGCCTGGGCGTTTAGTTGAAGATGTATGCGAACTTTTATCATCACGAGCGCACGACAAAGATATTTCAATCTCTTCTTACATAGGCGCTTCAGTACCTGAATTAATTGAGATCGATTCAGGACGATTACGTCAGGTTCTAATTAACCTTGTAGGAAATGCCTTAAAATTTACAGAAGAAGGTGGCGTTCACATCAAGCTTGTTGCTCTAGGTGAAGAAAATGCCGCTATAAATAAAACTACTCTTAAGTTTGAAGTATCTGATACAGGCCCGGGTATTTCCCTTGATGATCAACATAAAATATTTGAAGAGTTTGCTCAAGCAGACAACGAAAGTACGCGCAAACATGGTGGTGCTGGCCTTGGCCTTTCAATCTCAAAACGCATCATTGAGGAAATGGGCGGCAAAATTGATTTAGTCAGCACACGTGATGAAGGGTCAACCTTTGAATTTACTATCGATGTTAATACTAAGCAAAATGCACAAATGAAGCAGCAATCATGCATGCTTAAAAATAGAAACATTCTAATTTTAGGTACAGACCAATACGAAACAACATCTCTAAAATCATATATAAATGATCATGGAGCTAACTACAGTGATATTCATACAGCGCCTATTCCGTTTGACACAGTTCTAATTGATCAATCCATAGATACTGCAAGTTTAGAAGCAGCGTCGTTACTAGAAGCTTGTAAAAAAACAAATAAGAAAGCCATTATTTTGCTTGAAGCAAAATCGAGATCAAAGCTAGATGACTATATCAAAGCTGGATTTGACGGTTATCTCATCAAGCCAGTTAGAAAGCTCTCACTTCTAAATTTAATTGTTGGTAATGAAACTGCAAAACCAGATAGCCGTGAAATTTCAAGTTCAAAAAGCTGGTCATCGACACTAGTAGCAACCACCCAGCCAAAAAGAATTTTGATTGCCGAAGACAATGAAATCAACGCAAAGCTTGCAAGAGCAATACTCGAAAAAGCAGGTCACTCTGTCGCAAGAGCTGAGAACGGCGCTGAAGCAATTTCATTATGGGAAGAGCATAAAGGCGACGATGCCTTTGATCTTATTTTCATGGATCTACAAATGCCAATTAAAGACGGCTTGGATGCATTAAAAGAAATCAGGGAAATTGAGAAAAAGTACGAATATGCTCAAACCTCTATTTTTATTCTGACTGCAGACGAAAAAGCGGACACCAGAGATAATGCCCTACAGTTTGGCGCTACTGGATTTTTAACCAAACCATTAGAACCGGAAAAGCTTCTTACGGCTGCAGACAATACTCCAACAAAACAATCAAAGATTTAAGCTTTTATCATGACTGCAATAAAAATATCGTTATACTGTATGCATGTTAATCAAACAGCCTCATAGCGATGTAATCTCTGATAAATCTCAAATTATTTTTGGCGAATTAGGCACGCTTACAACGCGGCTAGCACAAAATGAAATTGAGCTAAAAAAAGCTCAAAGTGTTCGGTATGACGTTTTTTGTGAAGAGTTTTCTGCACGAAAAGATATAAAACCAAATTCGCATCTTGAACAAGAACAACACGATCTAATTTGTGATCACCTTATAGTTTTGGAAAATAGCAATCCAAAAGAGCCAAAAACTATTGGTACACAAAGGTTTTTGGTTAAATCAACAAGCGACAAACACTTAAAGTTTCGCTCGCAAACTGAATTTGATTTAGAAGCACTTGCTGCAAAACACCCTGACAAACGTTTTATGGAGTTGGGTCGTTCATGCATTTTAGAAAATTATCGCAGCAAACGAACAATGGAATTAATGTGGCAGGGAACTTGGTTTTATGCCGTTCAAAATAAAGTAGACGTAATGACAGGCTGCGCTTCTTTTTACGCTAAGTCCGTTGAAGAAATTAAGCTGGCATTGGGTTTTTTATCAACGCTTACAAGCCAAGACCCAAAATGGCAGATAAAGCCAACCGTGAAAAACGCAATTTCAATTAAGCAATTTGAGCATTTAATAGACGACCCAAAAAAAGCAATAAGATACCTTCCCCCTTTAATTAAAGGCTACTTAAGGTTAGGAGCATTTTTTTCAGATTCTATCGTGATCGATGAAGAATTTGGTACGATTGATATCGCGGTTATTCTACCAGTCGCCAACATAAATCCACGCTATGTAAATTATTATGGCGCTGAAGCCACCAAACATCGCAAAACAACTTAAAACTTACCTCCTCATCTGTGGATGGGAGGTGTAAGCGTAGACAAACCCTTGCGCGAACATCAAGTTTCAGGAATCTTAGGGAATACGTCTGAACTCAATTAATCAGGTATCCATTGTCTCAATCACCAAAAGATAAACCAGCAGCAACAGCCCCCACACCGATGATGCAGCAATTTATAGAGATAAAATCCGTTAACATGGATAGTCTTTTATTTTATCGCATGGGTGATTTCTACGAACTGTTTTTTGATGATGCAGAGATCGCATCTCGTGCGCTTGGAATCACACTTACAAAACGAGGCAAACATCAGGGCGAAGACATACCCATGTGTGGTGTCCCGGTTCATGCAGCAGAAGATTACTTGCAAAAATTGATCGGCCTTGGTCACCGTGTTGCCGTTTGTGAGCAAATGGAAAACCCTGCTGAGGCAAAAAAGCGTGGCGCAAAATCTGTCGTAAGGCGCGATGTCGTAAGGTTAGTTACACCGGGTACAGTAACAGAAGAAAAACTTCTTGATCCTTCTGCGTCAAACTTTCTAGCAACTCTTGCCCGCATCAAGCAAGGTGAAAATAAATTTGAAATGGCAATTGCATGGATTGATATTTCAACGGGCAGCTTCCGCGTAACGCAGGTAAGTACACAAGAACTGGGCGCTGCTCTTGCAAGAATAGATCCTCGCGAACTGATCATGCCAGAAAGCATTTATAGCGATCCTGATGTTAAACAAAGGATCATGATAGATGAAAAATCCATTACAATTGAAAGCCCTACTTTCTTTGATAGCCAAATGGCAATCGAACGGCTGAAGGAAACCTTTAATGTAAAATCACTTGATGGATTTGGTAGCTTCTCAAAAGTTGAACTTTGCGCTGCAGGTGCTGCGATAGCTTACGTCGAAAAAACTCAAATTGACGAACGCCCTGCGTTAATGCCGCCTTCACGTGAAGATGCAAGTCATTGTATGTTCATCGATGCTGCAACACGCGCAAATCTTGAACTAATGCGCACCTTATCGGGTGAAAAAAATGGAAGCCTTTTCCACGCAATTAACAATACAGTAAGTGGTCCTGGTGGCCGGTTATTGGCTGAACGCATGATGAGTCCGCTCACTAATGTTGATCAAATCACCCAAAGACAGTATTCCATTTCGTACCTTATCGATACGCCAGAACTTGCTCGCCATTTACGCACCTCAATTAAACAAATACCAGATATGGCCCGTGCTCTTTCTAGACTAGCACTTAATAGGGGTGGCCCGCGTGATTTAGCTGGTTTGCTTGCTGGAATGAACGGTGCTCGTGCTATCATTCAAGAATTATCAAAATCAACCGAGCTTCCTTTTGAGATTTTATCTGCGCGCGAAGCTATTGATGCATTACCGAGCACGCTTCAAAGCTTACTTTCTGAAGCTCTTGCAGAAGAACTTCCGCTTCTGGCTCGTGATGGCGGTTTTATTAAAACTGGTTACCATCCAGAACTAGATGAATTAAGAAAACTAAGAGATGAAAGCCGCCGTGTCATTGCAGGAATGCAATTAGAATATGCAGAACAAACAGGCATTAAATCGCTTAAGATCAAACACAATAACATGCTCGGCTTTTTCATCGAAGTAACTGCTAATAATGCTGACCCTTTAATCAGCGACGAAGGCAAAGCAAAATACATTCATCGCCAGACGCTAGCAAGCGCAATGCGCTTTACAACAACTGAATTAGCTGAGATTGAAACCAAAATTGCAAATGCGGCAGGTAAAGCGCAACAAATTGAGCTGGAACTTTTTTCAATACTTGTTTCAAGCGTGCTTGAACAAGTAGTTCAAATATCAAAAACTGCAGATGCGGTTGCGGTTCTGGATGTAGCGCAAGGCCTAGCGCATTTAGCAGAAACTTACGAATACTGCTGCCCAAAAGTGGATAACAGTCTCGCATTTGAAGTAACAGCTGGACGCCACCCAGTAGTTGAGCAAGTTTTGAAACGTGACTCGCAAAATCCATTTGTAGCCAATGACTGTAATATAGGCGGCGATGAAGCAGGTAAGCTCTGGCTTCTCACTGGCCCCAACATGGGTGGTAAATCTACCTTCCTTCGGCAAAACGCATTAATTATTATTCTTGCCCAAATGGGTAGTTTTGTGCCCGCCAAGGAAGCTCATATAGGTATTGTCGATCGACTTTTTAGTAGAGTTGGTGCTGCAGATGATCTAGCGCGTGGCCGCTCAACTTTTATGGTTGAAATGGTCGAAACCGCAGCAATCTTGAACCAAGCAGAAGTTAAATCATTTGTTATTTTAGATGAAATTGGTCGTGGCACTGCTACTTTTGATGGCCTATCAATTGCCTGGGCAGCGATTGAACATTTACATGAAGCCAATCATTGTAGAACATTGTTTGCCACCCATTATCATGAATTAACATCACTTGCAGAGCCTCTTGTACGCCTTTCCAATGTCACTATGAAAGTGAAAGAATGGGAAGGAGATGTGGTCTTCCTGCACGAAGTTGTCTCCGGAACCGCAGATCGCTCATATGGAATTCAAGTCGCAAAACTAGCAGGCCTACCACAAGCTGTAATTGCGCGCGCCAGAGACGTTTTAGATCAATTAGAAAGCTCAAAGCGAACCAATAATGCCAAAACGCTTATCGATGATCTTCCACTATTTTCAGTTATGGCCACTGAACCTGTTACGGTGAAATCTGACAGCAAAATTGTAGAAGCTCTTGAACAAATTTCGCCCGACGACATGTCGCCTAGAGAAGCTCAGCAGGCTCTTTATGATTTAAGAGCCTTGCTGATTTCTAAAAAGTCTTAAGCAGCAAGACTTTTTGGCTTAATCAAACCACGATTAACAAGCAATTCAGCTATTTGAACTGTGTTAAGAGCAGCGCCCTTACGTAGGTTATCTGAAACAACCCAAATATTAAGGCCATTTTCTACGGTGATATCTTCGCGAATACGAGAGATATAAGTTGCATCCTCACCTGCACACTCAAGTGGTGTGATGTAAGTTTCTTCTTCAGTATTATCGACAACGAGACAGCCGGGTGCTTCACGTAAAATCTCACGTGCCTCTTTAGCTGAAATCTCGTTTTCAAACTCGATGTTTACTGCTTCCGAATGACCAACAAACACAGGAACACGTACTGCAGTACATGTAACTTTTATGTTTTTATCCATCATCTTTTTGGTTTCAGCGACGACTTTCCATTCTTCTTTGGTGTAGCCATCTTCCATGAAGACGTCGATATGTGGAATTACGTTAAACGCGATACGCTTTGGAAACTTTACAGCTTCCACTGGATCAGCCACGAACACAGCACGAGTTTGGTTAAACAACTCATCCATCGCCTCTTTACCAGCGCCAGAAACAGACTGATATGTTGAAACAACAACACGTTTGATTTTTGCTTTATCGTGCAAAGGTTTAAGAGCCACAACCAATTGCGCAGTTGAGCAATTTGGATTTGCGATGATGTTCTTCTTTGTAAAACCTTCAATAGCATCAGGATTTACTTCAGGAACGATAAGCGGCACATCTTGATCATATCGGAATGCAGATGAGTTATCGATCACGACACAATCTTGTGCAGCAATCTTTGGTCCCCATTCTTTTGAGATGTCGCCACCCGCTGACATGAGAGCAACATCTACATCAGAAAAATCATAACCATCCAAGGCTTTAATTTTAAGCGTCTTATCACCAAAAGATACTTCTTTACCTTGGCTACGACGCGAAGCTAACGCCACAACACTATCTGCTGGAAATCCGCGCTCATCTAGAATGTCGAGCATTTCTTTACCCACATTTCCAGTAGCGCCTACGATTGCAATTTTATATCCCATGGAACTTTCTTTCTTCACTCTCACCTTTGTCATCACCCTCCCGTTTAGCCCGGGAGAATGTATCGGGCACAAGCGGAAGCGATTAGACCTTGATGGTCTTCGTTGTTTTTGAAGTTGTCTTAGCTGAGGTCGAGCAAAAAGAGACGCAGTGAGCAATTGCTACTACGCTAAGGGCAGATAAAGATGTCAGAGCATTGTCAAACATAAATCTAATCTCAAAGCTTCGATGAGAGTTACATAACTGGATTTTATGAAGAGTCAATGAAGGATGGCTTTAAAGGTATAATTTAGTAGACAATTAATCCCAAGCAAAAGCTGTTTTAGTTAGCTTTTTATCATCAAAATGCTCAGAGCCATTCGCTATCGCGCGCCCGCCAGCGTTCTCATAAAATGAGATTGCAGGGTCATTATCAGACAAAACCCAAACTACAACGCCTTTGTAGCTACGTCGCTTTAATTCAGTCTTTGCATCAGCAAAGAGCTTAGCACCAAGACCTACACCTTGATATTCTGGGCGAAGATAAATCTCGTATATTTCACCCTCGTGCGGAAAAGTGCTCACGCGGTTTGGGCCAAGCGTTACATACCCAACAATCTCATTGTCCATTTCTACAACTAAAATCAACGTAGATTTACGAATAGCATTCGCCCACCAATTCACATCACGGCGATTTATCATACGAGCTAATGCTGAATACGGGACAATACCCGCATAAGCACTTTTCCAAGATACTTCATGCACTTTTGCAATAGCGCCAGCATCCTCTGGCTTTGCACGTCTGGTATTGGCTGTAATCGTAAACATAAAAACATACTACGTTTGCTTTTTGTTAACCTAAAGAGAAAAATTAAAAATCCACCTAAAAATTTTAATTTAAGTACTAATTACTGATCTCTTTTTCACGCTCAACTAGCATGACGCGCACAGATTCCCATAGAAAAGAAAAGGTTTGAAACCCTTCTTCTGTCACTTCGTCAGTATCCAAAGCGCGCACAACTTTTTCAAGCGTATCGAACAAGCTAGTTTTTAAAATTTTAATTTCATCAAGATCTGATGTTTTATTACCTCGCTCAGCTATGTCCAAAAGTAGGTAATTATAGCTGTCCATTCTATCTTTTTGAGTAGAAACAAACCGAGATCTTAATGCCAAAAGTGCCGAAAACAACATAGCGGCAATCGTTATCAACAATGCGATAGGTTCGGCATTTTCTTGCAAAAAGGAAGGCTGATCACGATTAAAATACTGCTCAGACCCCTCATGAAGTGGAATAGCCAACCCTTCATCAATCTTTGGTGGTTGAATTGCAGATGCAAGAGCAAAGCGGATAATTAAATCAAGTCTGTTTTCAAACAATATCCGAGTAAGTTCACGAATTAGTCCATCATCAAGATCATCTCGGGTAACTAAAACACACTGAACCGTAGTTGTAATTGTATGAGTTCTTGGGGTTGGCGCTTTGCCAGAAAATGTCCCTTTAGGTAAATGCCCAACTTGTAAGAAAGGCCGCTTTATAGAGATTGCCTCAGCTTGGTCTAAAGAAATAAACCTAAGAGGAAACTTCTTTAATTCCGCATCCTCAAACAAATTCAGCAAAACACGATCCCTAAGCGACCGTACGGTAAAAACAGCATCTACCTCACCTGATAACAATGCATCTTTTGCATTCTCAAAAGACATTGTACGCCATTTAATACCATTGATAGGTAAATCGTAATGATCACCCAAAACCCAAAAAGAGCGAAACTCATCAGTGCCAAAATTCGCAATTGCAACCTTCTTACCAATGAGATCATTAGGTGTATAAATTAAACTTTCGCCACGAGCTATAAGTTGAAAATAATCAGAAAAGAGATCTGCCACCATTCTAACATTGCTAACAACTGGCGTATCAGATCTGATCGTTGCTAAATCTACAACACCTTGATTTAACAATGAAATATTATTACTAGAATCTTTACTCGGCACAACCTCGATCATAAGCTCTTCTGAATGCCGACTAATAACATCAGCAACTTCTTTCATAAGCTCATACGAATCAGATCGATAAGGTCCCGAGGCTATTTTTAGTGTCACAGGCCCTTGATCTCGAATTAAATAAAAATATCCAGCAACCGTTGATATAATCAACAAAATAACAAGCAGCCATGAAAGGCGTTTATAACTAAAGCCAGACTTGCTACTTTGATTAGCAACGCGCGTCGTATTATCTAAATTCTCTTGCTTCTCTGTCACTGCTAACAACCCACTAAAACTCAACCCCAAACTTGTTTAGGGGAAAACCGTTATTTTAGCGAGTCGAGAGCTTACTTTTTATTTCGAGCAGCTAATGTACGCAGACGAAGTGCGTTTAGACGAATAAACCCATGCGCATCTTTTTGATCATACGCGCCTTGATCATCTTCAAATGTCACAAGCTCTTCTGAATAAAGTGATTTATCGCTTTCACGGCCTGTCACAATTACATTGCCTTTATAAAGCTTCATACGAACTTTACCTTCAACATGTGCTTGTGAATGATCAATTGCGGCTTGTAACATTTCACGCTCTGGAGAGAACCAGAAACCATTGTAAATAAGCTCAGCATAACGAGGCATCAATTCATCTTTTAGGTGAGCAGCACCGCGATCCAGTGTAATCGACTCCATCGTACGGTGCGCTGTCAGCAAAATTGTACCGCCTGGCGTTTCATAAATGCCGCGTGATTTCATTCCAACAAAACGGTTTTCAACTAAGTCTAAACGTCCAATACCATTGTCATGGCCAAGTTTATTAAGTGCGGCAAGCATACTCGCTGCTGATAAGCGTTTGCCGTTTAAGCCAACCGCGTCACCTTTTTCAAATTCGATTTCAATTTCGGTCGCAACATCAGGTGCATCCATTGGAGAAATCGTGCGCATATATACATGCTCAGATGCCTCCAATGCGGGATCTTCCAAAATTTTGCCTTCAGAAGATGAGTGCAATAAGTTTGCATCAACAGAAAACGGCGCTTCACCTTCCTTATCCTTTGGCACAGGAATTTGATGTTCTTTTGCAAATTCAAGCAAGTCGGTACGAGACTTGAAAGACCAATCGCGCCAAGGCGCAATCACTTTTATATTAGGATCAAGCGCATATGCTGCTAGCTCAAAACGCACTTGGTCATTACCTTTACCTGTCGCTCCATGTGCAATCGCATCAGCACTTGTTTCTTTAGCAATTTCAACAAGACGCTTAGAAATAAGTGGGCGGGCAATTGAAGTTCCAAGTAAATAAACACCCTCATAAGCCGTATTTGCGCGAAACATCGGGAACGCAAAATCAGAAACAAATTCTTCACGGACATCTTCAATATAGATTTCCTTGATACCCATCATCTCAGCTTTTTTACGAGCTGGCTCAAGTTCCTCACCCTGCCCCAAATCAGCAGTAAATGTTACGACCTCAGCTTCATATTCAGTTTGCAACCACTTTAAAATAATGGACGTGTCTAGACCACCAGAGTAAGCAAGAACAACTTTATTGATTTTATCTTTTGCAAGAGCCATGAGGATTACCTTGAATATGAATTTTCCGTTGTTTGTGGGAGGTTCAAAAAACGGATTGCGTTAGTATAAATTTGAGAGTTTTATAGAGCAGAAATTGATGCGTGTGAACCATCATCCACACACAACTGATATATTAGTTTTTCAAAGGTAAAAAATAGACTTCTTACCCTCACTTCCTGTATTTTCTGCTTTCACAATTGCAGCGCTAATTTTAACGCTTACACCTAGTCCCGACACGACGTTGTTTCTAGGACGAGCATTAAGCCAAGGCCGCGCTGCAGGCATGGCAGCATTAGTTGGCGCGTCAACAGGGGTTGTCATTCATACACTTCTTGCAACCTTTGGAATTTCAGCCTTGATTCAAGCTTCGCCCAATGGATTTTTGATATTGAAGGTTGTGGGTGCACTTTATCTATTATGGTTAGCAGTGCAAGCAATCCGAGAAGGGTCTGCTTTTAGTTTGGAAGAAGGTAAAACAAATCCAAAAAGCCTAACAAGCAATTGGCTAACAGGGATTGGAATTAATATGCTCAACCCTAAAATCATCCTCTTTTTCATTACGTTTCTACCGCAATTCGTTTCATCAGCAGACACGAATGCAGCAGGCAAAATGATTTTTCTTGGTTTTTACTTTATATTCATTGGAGGTATCTGCTGTTCAATGATGATTTACGCCGTTGATAAAGTGGCAGATACACTCAAGAAAAATCCAAAAGTAACCCGGGCGATAGATTATCTATTCGCTGGCGTTTTCTCGGCTTTCGCCATCCGCATTTTGTTCACGGAGCGCGGGTAATTTATCTTGCCACTTGCCAGCACCGCGCCCTGCAATGAGCCAATAGAAAAACCCACCGACAAACCCCATTGCTAAAGTTACGATAAGCGTTCCTTCACTCGGCGTTATCCCTTGTGGTAATTGCGTGAAAACTACAAAGAGTGCAGAGACACCGCCTAATATTAAATGCGTTACCATTCCGCACCAGCGCATCATTTCTGTAACTGTGATTGCTATAATCACAGGCAAAAGCGCAAGCCCTACAAGTTTAAAACTCGTCACAAAGCCAATGCCAATCGTAGCAATCGCTAGAACCATATAGCCCCATTCAGTTTCATCCAAGGTTGCATAATTTTCCGCACCCAACAATTCAGCAAACATTCCTGATGAAATACCAAAAGCTAGAATCATCGAAGCCGCAAGAAGCGCCACCAACAGTGCAAAGCAAATTACAATTAACCGCCAAATTATAGATAAGATAAGACTCATAGGCTTCTAATAGCGCTTTAAGTCAATTTCATAAAGAAGATAATTGTACCGTTGCCATTACACGCGAGGGTTTTGAATCATTCAAAATACGATTAAATTTAACCCTATCCAAAACGATCTTCAAATCTTGCACCATTAATGGAACAATCTCTTTGTTATAAAATAGCGAATAGACAAATCCACCTATTACACCGCCCAATAAAGAAGAATTTAAAATAATGAAATTTGTATAGGGAATAAAAATAATTGCGAGCAGTAAGTTGGCAATAAAAGCCACAAGCCCGCCCACGCCAAGCCAATAATAAGGTGAAGAAATAGACTTCACGGATCGCACATAAGCTGCAAAACTAAACGTCGGCAAAACAATCAAACCTGTAAGAAATCCTCCAACAAGAAAAACCGCAAGCAACCCTTTAGGATCATGCCATGTCACTAGTTTAGGCAAGATCGGAACAAACAACGTAACCAAAACAATAGTAAGTGTTGCAACACCCAAACCAAATCCACACCACAAAAATCTCAACATAATCATCCCCATAAATTTAACTTCAGGAACGTTATGCAAAATCAATTATAAGTTTTTGTGCAGAGGGTTTGGAGAAAGAGGGGAGATTAAATAAAAGGACACCACCTTCTAAAAAATGAGTAAGCAAGCCCCCCATAGAGCCACCAAACATTGAAAAAGGCATCAGACTTACAGAAAATAAAGGGTTAGCAAAAACATAGAATATAACAAGCGCCAGCATTGCATTTAATAAACCAGCAACAGCCCAATATAAATGCGTCTTATCTGATGAAAAACCTGCGAAAAATATTGCTGCCGAATAGCCAGGAAAAGCAGAAAAAATACAATGATTGAAGTGATCATAAATATGCCTCCAATAGAGACATAAGGATCTGGATTTGGATCAACTAAATAAGCAAAAATAGATATAATCTGTGCAGAGAAAGTTGCAACCAACACAGACAGCAAATAGCCCAATATAAAATGCAACCCGAACGGCATTCTTAGAATCTCCAATTATTAATTATAGATACTAATGATGTATAAATTTTCAGATTGTGTGCAGAGGGTCAGCAAATAGAATGAAAATCACTCACCATGTCCAGCAATCATCATCGCTTCTAGCGCCAACCTCTCGGTCTTTTTCATGCGCTCAGACTCAGATTTCAGCTGACCACAAGCTGCCAGGATATCACGGCCTCTTGGGGTTCTTATCGGGGAAGCATAGCCGTTTGCATTTATAAAATCTGCAAACTTTTCAATTGTATCCCAATCAGAGCATTCATAGTCCGAGCCTTCCCATGGATTAAATGGGATGAGATTTATCTTGGCTGGAATTCCCTTGAGCAGGCGTACCAATTCTTTTGCATCTTCAAGACTATCATTAATGCCCTTAAGCATCACATATTCAAACGTAATGCGGCGCGCGTTATTCACACCTGGGTAATTACGGCAGGAATCTAACAATTCTTTAAGCGGGTATTTCTTGTTTATCGGCACAAGCACATCGCGCAATTCATCTGTCACAGCATGAAGCGAGATTGCTAACATTACGCCAATTTCTTCGCCCGTACGCGAAATATTCGGTACAACACCAGAAGTCGATAGCGTGACGCGTCTACGTGAAAGCGAAAGTCCATCGCCATCAATTGCAATTTGTAGCGCTTTTTTGACATTATCAAAATTATAAAGCGGTTCACCCATACCCATCATGACAATGTTAGAAACTTTACGCCCTTCACTTGGAGCAATTGCACCTTGTGGTGTGTCAGCATGAGGAAAATCACCAAGCCTATCCCGCGCCACCAAAAGCTGAGCCAAGACTTCGCCAGAGGTTAGATTACGAACCAGTTTTTGCGTTCCCGTATGGCAAAAAGTACAAGTAAGCGTACAGCCCACTTGAGATGAAACACAAAGCGTACCGCGTGTTTCTTCCGGTATATAAACGGTTTCAACTTCAACAGGTTTACCTGCACCACCCGAAGGAAACTGCATCAACCATTTGCGAGTACCATCATTTGAAATTTGCTCTTCAACAATTTTTGGTCGGGCAATATCAAATTTGTCTTCTAACAGTGCACGAAAATCTTTAGAGAGGTTTTTCATATGCGCAAAATTAGAAATGCCGCGCACATATAGCCAATGCCAAATCTGGCTAACGCGCATCTTGATTTGTTTTTCTGCAATACCTTCCGCACGCAAAGCATCGCCCATGTCTTCACGGCTCATACCGATCAAAGATGGTTTTTGCATTGAAGCAGGCTTCAATGCATCTACGCTTTTGCGAGTTTCTTCGTTTGTAAGATCTAATGATGTGGCCATGCGAGGCTCTTTAGCACGGAGTGAAAATCAAATCACCCCATAGTCCTGCAAATTATTACTTACAGCTATTAATCTCTTTTAAAGATGCTGTAACGCCAGAAAGCGAGTAAACATAACTGGTTACAGTGCCACGACGTGACTGGCCTGAAACAGACATTGCGCGTCCAGCCTGCATTGAAGCAACAACCGTAGGCTCTTCAGCAGGGTTTTCCATCCAAGCATTGCCACCTTTAGTAAACATAGCAAAATTCTTGCCATCAATTGTAAGCGTTACTTTAGAACCATCTTTAAACGGATAGCCTACGGTAAATTGCGGTTCAAAGGATGAAGTTTGACCTGGGTGCTTTGCAAGCATGAAGAACACATCGCCATGATCACGATCAGCAGGTTTTTTATCTGTTGGAATAGAAAGAACATAACAGATTTTACCGTTACCGGTCGTATGGCTATAAGCACCCCAAGCATTATGTTGCTTGATACGTGTCGGCGCTTGCGCCTGCGCATAGATTGGAAGTGATGCGCTAATTAATACACCCGCAAAGGCAAGCCCTAAAGTACGTTTCACATTCATTCTCTTATACCAGTCCTGTTACAGTCTCTTGCAAATTGCCTTTTTAGCTCAAAGGCAGAATTAATTATATTTTCGATTATTCGGGTTTAAAATGCGATAACATTGGTTAGTAAATTATGAACAAATTAAAGAAAACTAGAAGTTTTTTGTTCATTCTTTGCAAATCAGCCCGATTAACCAAAGGATACGTCAACATCCCTCAAAATCAAGGCAAGAATCAGGCCTAGATTTGAAAATCTCAAGAAATGTTACAAATTATTATATAGCGTATTATGGAAGTCTCTGCCCACCAGAGTATTGCTTTTTCCCATGAACATGTGGGCGTAACAATTCAGTTGGTCCACCCGCTGCAATTGGACGCTCAGCAAATCGCCCAAGTGAGTGCATCCGATCATACATAACAATCGCGCCTGCCATGGCTACATTAATACAAAAATCCATTGGAATTTTTACAGTAAACTCACATTTCTCAATCATAGCAGGCGATAGTGAGCCACCCTCTGGGCCAAGAACATAAGCAGCTTTCGCAGGATGTCTGAAGCTTGGAAGCTCAACAGCATCAGGCGTTAGTTCAACACCAACCATACGGCAATCATCTGGCAAACGCATTTCTTCAATTGTATCGTATGAATACCACGGTAAGTGGTTTTTAGATTTTGTCGTGTCAGAAATAGGTTTGCCAATTGCTTGCGTGGCAGCAACAGTAAATATAAAACTTGCACCAAACCCATGCCCAGAACGAGCCAGGTTGCCAAAATTAAGAGGCTTAGAAATACCCTCTACCCCAATACCAAAATAACCACGCATATAAAAAAGCTTTGTAAAATTGAAACTTAAGATCAGGATTTACGGAATCAAGAGTGATAAGTCTATAACTATTATAATTCACTCTCTGCGGGCAAGTCAGCTTCCAGCGCTTTCTTAGCAGCAATTCTGTGACTATCTTTGATATTTCCGCTTATCGCCGTAAAAGCTACTGTCAGTACAGTTAAATCATCAGTTAGGCCGAACCCAACAAGAAAATCAGGAATAGCGTCCAAAGGCAGAATAAAATAGGCAAGTGCTGCTAATAAAATACCACGTACCTTATTAGGCGTTTCCGGGTCTAGTGCGCAATAATAGCTTGCTGCTACATCTTCCATAAATGGAATGCGATTAGCTGTTGCGCGGAACTTTACCCAGAACTTATCTTTTACCGTCTGCTCACGATCAGAGTTTTTCTCATCATCACTTGAATATAAAATCTCGTCAATTTGCGCTTTTTTCATTCACCTCTCCTTCCTTTATAATTGGGAATTCAAAGCAATGAATTCAAGATTGAGCAATTCTGTCCATGGCTTTTGCCAATTTAAAATCAAGTTCAGTCAGGCCATCCACATCATGGGTGGCTAACGTAACTTCAACAGTTTTATAAACATTGAACCATTCTGGGTGGTGGTCAATTTTTTCAGAAATAATCGCTGACTGAGTCATAAAACCAAAAGCTTGAACAAAATTCTTAAACGTAAATGCCTTGTGAATCGCCTCACGTCCTTCAACCATACACCAACCGTCAACTTCACTAAGAGATCTTGTGATTGTATCCGCATCCATTCTTTCAGGGCGTGCCATCTTAAAATTCCTTTATGAGCAAATTTTATCCAAAAGCTTCAAAGCAGTTGGCATGATTTTATCTATGATAACAGAAACACCCTCTTTAGTCGGGTGAATACCATCCGCTTTGTTTAATTCTGGATCAGCCACAACGCCATCCAAAAAAAACGGATAAAACTGTATTTCATACTTCTCGGCAAGCTTGCCATAAATACCATTAAACGCCTCTCCATAAGCAGGTCCCATATTGGGTGGCGCCATCATACCAGTTAATAAAACTTCAATATTCTTTTCTTTAAATCTTACGATCATCGCATCTAAGTTTTTTTCAGTAACCTCAGGTGAAATACCTCGAAGCGCATCATTTGCGCCCAATTCAAGAATAACCGCATCAACACCATTGCCCACTGACCAATCTAACCGTGCAAGTCCGCTCGAAGTCGTATCACCAGACACACCTGCATTAATAATTTCAAGTTTAATACCTTGAGCATCTAGTTTCTTACTCAATTGCTCAGGGAACGCGGCCCCTGGCTCCAAACCATAACCAGCAACAAGACTATCCCCAAAAACTACTAATTTCTTGTCTTCACAGGCATTATCAGAAGCGCTGGCAGGACTGATATTCATCGCAATAAAAGCAAAGCTTGCCAAAATGTAATAAAAAAGTGGTTTCATTTTTAAAGGTATAATCCCATATAGATACAATCATTCTTATATACTTGGACACTAAACAACCGTGAAACAAGACGTAACCCAATCAACTTCCGCAATCTTTCTTGAAAACCTTCACCTAACCTTGGGAGAAAATGCATCTCGTGTGCATGTTCTGAAAGGCATTGGTCTTGAAATTCATAAGGGAACATCGACAGGAATTGTTGGCCCATCAGGTTCTGGTAAATCCACATTATTGATGGTCATTGCTGGCCTAGAACGTATTGATGAAGGTCGTATTATTATTAATGGTACAGATATCACCAAGCTGAACGAAGATAAGTTGGCCTCCTTCCGTGGCAAGCACGTTGGCATCGTATTTCAATCCTTTCATCTCATTCCAAACATGACTGCTTTAGAAAATGTCAGCGTACCACTAGAGCTCTCAGGCGATCCGAAAGCCTCAAAAAAAGCAAAAGCTGAACTTGAGGCCGTAGGTTTAGGCCATCGGTTGAACCATTATCCAGGCCAACTCTCAGGCGGCGAACAGCAACGCGTGGCACTTGCAAGAGCACTAGCCACAGAACCAACTGTTCTGATTGCAGATGAACCAACAGGTAATCTTGATGGGGAAACAGGTGTACAAGTTGCAAATCTATTATTTGAACGTCAGCGCGAAAAAGGCCTAACCCTAGTGCTGGTGACGCACGATCTCGATTTAGCCAAGCAATGTGATAGAACCATACCCGTGCGTTCAGGTGTTATCGAGGACACCAATGCCTAATCAAAATTTCATTCCAGGAATAGCTCTTGCCCTACAATTTGCAATGCGAGAACTTCGAGCGGGTCTTCGTGGTTTTTTCATTTTTCTTGGCTGTATTGCGCTTGGCGTAGCAGCAATTAGCGGTGTTAACTCTGTTGCTAACTCCATCACACAAGGCATAGCATCTGAAAGCCAAGCAATCCTTGGTGGGGATCTTTCGTTTTCTCTTGTTCAGCGAGAAATCAACCAAGCTCAACTAGAGTTTCTAGCCCCAAAAGGTGAAATAAGTAAAATCATCACCATGCGTGCAATGACGAGAAATAAAGCGGCAGAAGAACAAACGCTTGTAGAACTAAAAGCGATAGATAATGCTTACCCACTTTATGGGGACTTCACATTAGAAAATACGGCACCCGAAAAGCTTAAAGACAATGAAATCCTAGTTGAACCCTTATTAATGGAACGCCTGGGTGTTAAACGAGGCGAGACACTGGAAATTGGCTCAGCGCTTTTTGTGATTAAAGATTTGATCGTAAATGAGCCTGACAAGCTTGGTTTAAACATCGGCTTTGGGCCAAAAACACTTATATCCCTAGAAGGTATGGAGCGCACAGGGCTTATTCAGCCAGGCTCACTTCTACGATATCACTATCGCGTTAAATTAAATGACCCTTCAATTTCAAATCTTGAAAATATCATTGAAGAAGCAAACAAAAGCTTTCCAGATGTTGGCTGGCGCATAAGGTCGCAAAAAAATGCAGCGCCAGCTTTATCTAGAAGTATTCAACGGTTCACTGAATTCTTAACCCTAGTTGGATTAACCTCGCTCATTGTTGGCGGTGTAGGCGTTGCCAATGCCACCCGGGCTTATCTTGAAACCAAACGCTCAGTAATCGCCACACTCAAAAGCTTAGGCGCACCTGGTGCATTTGTATTCCAATTATACCTTATTCAAATCCTGATTATGGCAACCATTGGAATTTTCATCGGCCTTTTGCTGGGCATGGCTATGCCTTATCTAGCAAGATATTTTATGGGTGATATTCTGCCCATTTCTAGTGGCGCATTATTTTTCCCAGTAGCGCTTTTACCTGGAATTTTATATGGGTTTTTAACAGCGCTTATTTTTGCAATTTGGCCTTTAGCACTTTCAAGAGACATTCAACCAACAGACCTATTTCGCGCAAGTAGTTATGGGCAGAAACGCAAATTTCCAAGACTAAGCTACATCTTAGTATTGTTAATTTGTATAGCCGCTCTTGTCGGATTTGCAGTTTACTTCTCTCAAAGCCGTTACATCGCAATTGTATTTACGGGCGCTATTGCCTGCTCATTTTTGCTTTTGCAAGCTGTATCAATTCTCATTCAATTTATTGCCAAAAAATCACCTTCCTCTAAATCACCAGCATTGCGAATGGCTATTGCTAACATACACCGCCCAGGCTCACTAACATCATCCATTATTTTATCTTTGGGTCTTGGATTGGCACTTCTTGTAGCGCTAGCAAGTATCGATGGAAATTTAAGAAGTCAGATTTCAAATAATATTCCAAAAGACGCACCTGATTTTTTCTTTGTTGATATACAAAATAATGAAATTGATGCATTCCGCTCAACCTTGGCAGAAATTTCGCCCAACGGAAAAACAATTGCTGTTCCAATGTTACGCGGACGCATAATTTCTTTACGCGGGATTGATGCAGAAAATTACCCTGTAGCACCTAGTGGTGCATGGGTGCTCAATGGGGATCGTGGGATTACTTATGCAAAACGCACTCCAGAAAACTCGACACTATCAAAAGGTAAATGGTGGCCAGAAGACTACACTGGGAAACCTCTTGTATCTGTGGCACGAGAAGAAGCTGGTGAATTAAACCTATCAATTGGCGATAGTATTACGGTCAACGTTTTAGGGCGCAATATTTCAGCCGAAGTCGCAAACTTTCGTGATGTTCAATGGGAAACTTTGGGAATTAATTTTGTCTTTGTCTTCTCACCCAATACATTCGCCGGCGCACCTCATTCTTATCTTTCAACACTTACTTCAGGCGGCCAGATTGAAGAAGGATTTGATGGTAAACTACTAAAACGCCTATCAAAAGAATATCCAGCTGTAACAGCAGTGCGCATTCGAGATGTTTTGACAACCGTCAACACATTGATAAGCCAACTTTCAACTGCCATCAGGGCGGCTGCTTCAATTGCGCTTATCTCTTCAATTCTAGTGCTTTCAGGCGCATTAGCTGCGGGCAATAGAGAGCGCGTCCATGATGCTGTAGTTCTAAAAACTCTTGGCGCCACAAGGCCAACTCTAATTAAAATGCTGGTTTTAGAATACGCTCTTTTAGGTCTTGCGACAGCAATATTTGCTATTCTTGCAGGTAGCCTAGCTGCATGGTTTGTTATTTCAGTAATCATGAAGTTCCAGTTCGTAATACTACCTGGTGTTGCAGCAGGAACTATTCTTGCAGCCCTGGGCTTTACAATTGTTCTAGGTTTAATCGGAACTTGGCGAATTTTAGGTCAAAAAGCAGCTCCCATCCTTCGAGAACTATAAAACTTAACTATATAACTCAAGATTTATGCTTTTTTGACACTTTAAAGCAAGATTAGGTCTTGTGAACGTCACAATTAATACTCATATTACGGTACATATCCGAGGGGATAAATTTCGTCAGACTTTTAGGAGAAAATTTAATGGCTGACTTTAGACAAAATCAAATGGACCAAGCAACAGGTCGCGCTGGCGTTGAATACGATGCTGGCCTGCGTTCTTACATGCTGGGTGTTTATAACTACATGTCACTTGGCATTGCTGGAACAGCAATTGTCACATTCGCAACTATGAGCAGCCCTGCATTCTTAAGCTTTGTTGCTGGAGTGCCGTGGTTATTCTTCGTTCTTCTTATCGGTGCCAGCATGTTTGGCCCGAGCATGATCATGAACGCAAGAAGCACAACAATGGCTCATGTAGCCTTCTGGGGCTATGCAGCACTTTGGGGCGTAGCAATCGCACCAATGATCTATGCTTACCTAAACATTCGCCCAGAACTTCTAATTCAAGCTTTTGGTATCACGTCTCTGCTTTTCGGCTCCATGAGTGTTCTAGGTTACACAACCAAGAAAAACCTTTCAGGAATTGGTCAATTTGCTGCTATGGTAATGATTGGCGTCTTGATTGCAATGGTCGTGAACTACTTCCTTGCTAGCACAATGTTTAGCCTGATTATCTCATGTGCATATGTGCTGTTAATTTCGGCAATTACTGCTTGGGAAACTCAAACAGTCAAAAATATGTATAGCGAAAATGACCATTCAAGCGTTGCTAGCCGTAAGCCAATCTTCGGTGCATTCATTTTATACGGAAGCTTTATCTCAATGTTCATCCACGTACTCAACATTTTGGGTATCATGGGCGGCGATGACTAAGTTCTAAGCCTATTTTAAAATTTAAGAACGGCGTCCAACAGGGCGCCGTTTTTTTTATGCCAAAGACATTCTAGGCAACTATTAAGAAATAAGTTTGGGCTTCTTATCAAGAACTTTTAAAACTTGCTTTAGATCACGGCCTCGCTTCAAAATAAGACCATTGGCATTCAGCAAAGACCACTCACCTTGTCGATTTGCAAGCTTTGGTGTCTTGTGAACTGTATAGATAGGCACTTCACTTGCTCGGGCAAAAACCGAAAATACGGCACGATCCTTAAGCATATCCATTGCATAATCTCGCCATTCGCCTGTTCCAACCCGTTTACTATAAAACTGCATAAGCGCATCTATATCGCGACGATTAAAAGAAACCATCTCAATAGGTTTTTGCGGCTTAGAGGATTTAAGTGAAACTATGTTATTCTCAATTGTCATATGGCAATCATGAAACTGAATATGATTGTTTGCAAGCAATAATCGTGTTTAGCAAAAAGTGATTATAGCTGGGATTTTTGGTCTCATTAATTGATACTGCCAATAATGTATTTAAAAAATACCACATTCTTGCCAAAATCTCTCCTAGATATCACCTAGATTTGAAAGCAAATTTAAGTTGTTGCCTCAGACGGTCCAGTTTGAAGACCCACCGGTTTTCAGCCCCCCAGCCCCCGGACGTCATTAAACTGGACCACACTGAGATACAACAACCCAAAATCCCCATACCTAAGCGACCGACATCTAGTAAATAGTAAGTCGGTCTTTTTTTGCTTTAAAATAAGCTAGTAAATTTATAAATCAGTAATAATGGTCGCGCCAATAATGGCAGATGGGTTTCCTGCTGTGTCAGTCTTTTGCAAAATCAAAGCACACCCATCAAAACCCTGGCGTTTCATTTCTGCAACAGGGAATTCCATTTCTAATCCATTCGCTTTGACCATACCAAGCGCCTGAATATCATGAACAACATTATGATATGAAAGCGTTTTACCGCCGTCCTCGCCTCGTATGATTTCTACTCTTTGCTCTTTATTGAAAAAAACCATGTAAAGCGTTGCATCAGCGGCCTCTAGGCTATTGGCAATGTTAATTTTTATGCTTTCACTGGTCGTTTTAGCGTCGATTGGAACAATCATACCTCGATTGCTCGTAGCAAATTTCAGTAAATTTCCCTCAATATCGTCTTTATTTGATCCAACGGCATGTACTCTACCATTAATTACGGCTTGAGGTGTATAAACCTGACGTTCTTTCAATGCCCTAGCATAATCATACTGACGTTTCGTGTTTGCTTGCGAGGCAAAAATATCTTTCCAACCAAGATAATCCCAATAATCAACGTGCCAAGATAAAGCCAAAAGCTCAGCGCCTTTTGCAAACTCGCCCATAAGCTTGTCTGCAGGTGGGCAGGAATAGCACCCTTGGCTTGTGAACGACTCAACAACGCCCTTTGGGTGGTAATTTCAGCAGCATTCAAATGCGAAATCCCTGCACTAAATGCTGTCGTAGTAAACATCATGGATAGCAATAATTTACGCAAAAAACATACTCCATCAATTCTGCTAAAGTTCTTTTCACACAGAATAATAAATTTCGTTAGAGTTTTTGTATGGAAAAAACTCCTCAAATGCGACTCACAAGTCAGTGAAATCTAGCTTGATCATGCAAATTGATACAAAAAAGCCGCTTATTCGTATGAAAACGCGGCTTTTCTAATGATTAAATAACTTTAACGTTACGCAGAGCGATTTAGGTTGCGCAATACATAATGAAGAATGCCGCCTGCTTTATAATAATCAAGCTCATCTTCTGTATCCACACGAACAAGAAGTTCGATTGATTTCTTCGATCCATCTGCAAACGTAATGTCAGCAGTTAGTGTTTGACGCGGCTTCAGATCTGCAAGACCAGCAATAGAAACTTGTTCATCGCCTTTCATTCCAAGACCTTCCCATGAATCACCGTTTGTGAATACAAGCGGAAGAACACCCATACCTATCAAGTTAGAGCGGTGAATACGCTCAAAACTTTCCGTTACAACTGCTTTTACACCCAGAAGGCGCGTACCCTTAGCTGCCCAGTCACGTGATGAACCAGTGCCGTATTCTTTACCAGCAAAGATAACCAGCGGTGTGCCTTCTTCTTTATAGCGCATCGCAACATCATACATTGGTGCTTGATCGCCAGATGGGTAATGCTTAGAAAAACCACCTTCAACATCGTTCAACATTTGGTTTTTGATACGTATGTTAGCAAAAGTACCACGCATCATAATCTCATGGTTGCCACGGCGAGAACCATATGAGTTAAAGTCGATTGGACGAACCTGGCGGTCTGTCAAATAACCACCAGCAGGCGTATCCGCTTTAAACGAACCAGCAGGAGAAATATGATCCGTAGTAATTGAATCTGCAAACAGACCCAAAATACGAGCAGAACTAATATCTTCAATTACATCAGGCTCCATGGTCATGCCTTCAAAATACGGCGGATTTTGCACGTATGTTGAATTTTCAGACCAATTATATGTCTCGCCGCCAGAAACTTCAATTTCCTGCCAGCCTGCATCACCCGTAAAAGCAGTACCATAACGCGTATGGAACATTTCTTCATTGATAGAAGTACGAATAAGATCCGCAATTTCCTTCGTTGAAGGCCAAATGTCTTTTAAGAATACGTCATTGCCATCTTGGTCTTGACCAAGCGCTTCTTTTGTAATGTCGATGTGCATTGAACCAGCAATTGCGTATGCAACAACCAATGGCGGCGAAGCTAAGTAGTTAGCGCGGCAATCAGGACTAACACGGCCTTCAAAATTACGGTTGCCAGAAAGAACCGAAGTAGCCAGTACGTCATTGTTATTAATCGCATTAGAAATTGGCTTAGGCAATGGGCCAGAGTTACCAATACAAGTCGTACAACCGTAACCCACTAGGTTAAAGCCCATCGCATCTAGATCATCTTGAAGATTTGCCTTTTCAAGGTAATCCGTCACGATTTGCGAACCAGGAGCAAGAGAGGTTTTAACCCAAGGCTTAACCGCAAGGCCTTTTTCGCGTGCATTACGAGCCAAAAGGCCAGCACCAATCATCACAGATGGGTTTGAAGTATTTGTACAAGATGTGATCGCAGCAATAGCAACATCGCCGTCATCAATTTTATAGTTTGTACCTTCTACGTCATAGCGCTTCTCATCGCCTTTTTTTGCAATGTCACCTAACTTAATCGTCTTAGCAGCTTCTGCGAATGCAACATCAGCGCCAGCAAGTGCTATGCGGTCTTGTGGACGCTTAGGGCCAGAGATTGATGGAACAACATCGCCCATCGCCAATGAAATTGTCGAAGAGAATACTGGATCTGGCGTATCATCTGCACGCCACATGCCCTGCTCTTTTGCATAAGCTTCAACAAGCGCTACACGATCAACTTCACGGCCTGTAGCTTTTAAATATTTGAGTGAATCAACATCAACTGGGAAGAAGCCGCACGTTGCGCCATATTCAGGAGCCATATTTGCGATTGTTGCTTGATCTTCCAAAGAAAGATTTGAAAGGCCTGAACCATAAAATTCAACAAATTTTCCGACAACGCCTTTTTGACGAAGCATTTCAACAACGGTTAGAACCAAATCTGTTGCTGTTGTGCCATCTGTTAAAGAACCTGTTAGTTCAAAACCAATAACTTCAGGAACAAGCATTGTAATTGGTTGACCAAGCATCGCAGCTTCAGCCTCAATACCGCCAACACCCCAACCAAGAACAGAAAGGCCATTAACCATCGTTGTGTGCGAATCTGTACCCACTAACGTATCAGGATAAGCAACAGTTTTACCGTCAATTTCTTTTGTCCAAACGGTTTGTGCCAAGTTTTCAAGATTTACCTGGTGACAAATACCAGTGCCTGGGGGAACAACGCGGAAATTTTCAAATGCTTCCTGCCCCCATTTAAGGAATGTATAGCGCTCACCATTGCGCTCGTATTCACGGTCAACATTCATAGTGAAAGCTTTTTCATTTGCGAAGTAATCAACCATCACAGAGTGGTCAATTACAAGATCGCAAGGAACTTGCGGGTTAATTGCAGCCGTATCACCGCCAAGGATCTTTGTTGCATCACGCATCGCGGCCAAATCAACAACAGCTGGAACACCCGTAAAGTCTTGCATCAAAACACGTGCAGGACGGTAAGCAATTTCGGTTTCAGCGGAACCTTTTGCGTTCAGCCAATTAGCAACCGCTGAAATATTTTCTTTAGTAACTGAGCGACCATCTTCAAAACGAAGTAGGTTCTCTAGAAGTACTTTCAAAGAGAAAGGCAGTTTAGAAATACCCGTAAGGCCATTTTCTTCTGCTTTTGCGAGGGAGTAATATGTAAATTCCTTACCGTTAACGGTCATGGTTGATTTACATTTGAAACTATCAATCGAGTTCAACATAAAGCGTCTTTCTTGAAGTTTGTGAAAAATTATAAGGGCAGCATCATAAAGATGCGCCACACTCATCAGTTCATTATAAATCCATATATATAAATTGTGAATAGGCCATTGAGCTCAAAAGTATAAGACTAACGTTGATTGTAATAATTCAAGGGTTTTCTACTGACCATAATCTCGCTAGAACCAACCTTATGAAATTAATTATTGAAAAACTGAACCTAAACCGCGCTAGCCAAGAAATCGTCTCTAATATCTCGTTTGAGCTATCAGCAGGGGAAGCTCTTATTGTGACGGGTGAAAATGGTTCTGGTAAATCCACAACCCTGCGCGGAATTGCTGGGCTTATGCCCTTAAACGATGGCTCGATCCGGTTGCTCGATGAAACTGGCAAACAATTTGAAGGTGAGGTCCGCGAATATTGTCATTACCTTGGTCATCAAAATGGCATGAAGCCAGCACTTACCGTTAGAGAAAATTTAGATTTCTGGCAAAAGTTTTGTGGCGAACCCGATCTCAGCATTGAAGAAGCGCTAGATGAAGTTGATCTCGCGCATACAATCGACCTGCCATTCAGCTATTTATCAGCGGGTATGAAACGACGCGTTTCAATTGCAAGGCTTTTGGTTTCCGACAGACCCATATGGATATTGGATGAACCCACGGCTGGGCTGGATGCGCAATCGGTCAAAATGTTTACGGAACTTTGTAAAAACTTTTGTGAAGGTGGCGGAATTTTAATTGCTGCAACACATTTACCCTTGGGTATTGAAACTGAAAGAACACTAGAGATTAAGGCATCCAATTAATGCTAGCCCTCCTAAAACGCGAAATCCTCCTAAGCATCCGAGCAGGTGGTGGTGCATTAACAGGCGTTTTATTTTTTCTAGCAGTTGTTAGCGTTTTCCCATTTGCCGTTGGGCCAGACACAAAACTATTGTCTCACCTAGCCCCTGCAATCCTTTGGATAGGTGCACTTCTTGCAAGTCTACTCGGTCTCGACAAACTATTTGCGCAAGAGCGTGAAGATGGATCGCTTGATCTACTTGTTATGCAACCGCACCCACTTGCAATTACTATTTTTATAAAAGCACTGGCGCATTGGACCATGACTGGCCTACCTCTAGTCGTTGCCACACCCATGTTTGGTATCATGCTCAACCTCTCACCACTTGGAATTGGTGCAACCATGATAACACTACTAGCAGGAACGCCAGCAATATCCTTTATCGGCGCTGTGGGTGCTGCAGTCTCCGTTAAACTTCCACGCGGTAGCATGTTAATCTCAGTTCTTGTCTTGCCGCTTGTTATTCCAATCTTGATTTTTGGTGTCGCTGCAATAACTGGCGCACTGGAAGATCCTGCACCTTTCACGGCGCCATTTCTTTTTGTTTGTGCCATAACTCTTTTCACATCTGTGCTAGGTCCTCTTGCGGCAAGCATCATGCTGCGGCATTCTGCCGACTAAAACTTGAACCATCGAAAGTTTAGATACGCTCTATGACTACTGAAACGATCAAACCATCCATATGGGCTTTTGCAAACCCAACCCGCTTTAATACTTTTGCTAGTAAAGCAATTCCTGTGCTTGCTATAATTACGTTTGCACTTCTAGCAGTTGGCCTTTGGATGTCATTCAACGCGCCCGAAGATTATCAACAGGGCTATACAGTGCTCATCATGTTCATCCACGTACCAGCCGCTTGGCTTGCAATGATGAGCTATGCAGTCATGAGCGCCTCTGCCATCGGCACCATCGTCTGGCGTCACCCACTTGCTAATGTATCGCTAAGATCCGCTGCCCCTTTGGGAGCAATGTTTACAATCCTTGCCCTTGCAACAGGCTCACTTTGGGGAAAGCCGATGTGGGGTACTTGGTGGGAATGGGATGCGCGTATGACCTCTGTGCTTGTACTTCTCATTATTTATCTAGGTCTAATTGCCCTTTCAAAAGCATTTGATGAACCTTCAGAAGCAGCGCTTCCTTTAGCGGTGATGACATTAACTGGTGCGCCTCTTTTGCCTATTATTAAGTTCTCAGTTGATTGGTGGAATACGCTTCACCAACCTGCAAGCGTTTCACGTTTTGACCGTCCAGCAATGAGCGCAGAATTTTTATATCCGCTCCTTATCATGGCATTGGCCTATACAGCGATTTTCTTCACGCTTCATATGATGGCCATGCGCAATGAAATCCTTAGCCGCAGAATTCGCACAATGAAAATGCAAGCAGCACGCAAACAGTCAAGTAAGGGAGCCGCATAATGTTTGGTGAACACGCAAGCTTCATCATCCCTTCTTACATCATTAGTTTCGTGGCTATTGTTGGCATGACAATCTACATCATCGCGCAACACAAATTGCGTAAGGCAGAATTAAAGCGTCTTGAGGAATCTGGCATTAAACGTAGAGCTGACAATGGATGATAAACCAAAAAATCACATATGGACTTCAATCCTACCGTTGTTTATTTTTCTTGGTATTGCGGGCGCAAGTTACTCTTTACTCTCAACTGAAGGACGTAATGTATCTGCACTCCCCTCCGCACTATTGGACAAGCCTGCCCCTAACCTAGGTGTGCCCCCGCTTAAAGGATTAATCCAAGATAACATTCAAATTCCAGGCATGACGCAGGATATGTTTAAGGACAAAACCTCTATCGTCAACGTATTCGCTTCTTGGTGTGTTCCATGTAGACAAGAGCATCCCCAAATATTAAAGCTAGCCAAAGATAAGCGCCTACAAATGGTAGGCATCAATCATAAAGACGGCAACAAAAACGCACTTGAGTTTTTAAGCGAGCTTGGCAATCCCTACGACGTAGTTGGCGTAGATCGTTCTGGTCGCGCATCAATTGAATGGGGTGTTTACGGTATTCCAGAAACCTTCATCGTCAACCATGAAGGCAAAATTATTTTCAAACATGTAGGGCCTGTGAACCCAAGAGATCTATCAGAAAGCCTAATGCCTATTATTGAAGATGCGATTCAAAACTCTAATTAACTCTTATGAATGATTTTTAAAACCTTCATTTTCTAAACGCACCCCAGCTGGCGATACGCACGGCAGAGATATCTGCGACCATTGCGAGTTTATAAATTACGAAAATCCAAAAATAGTCGTCGGTTCAGTCGTTCGCCACGAAGGCAAAATCCTCCTCTGCAAACGAGCCATTGAACCACGCAAAGGCTATTGGACCATTCCCGCCGATTATATGGAACTAGGTGAAAACCCGCAACAAGGCGCAAAACGAGAAGCCATGGAAGAAGCCAATGCAGATTTGCACCTAAGCGGACTTCTAGCCGTTTACACCGTAGAACGCCTAAGCCAAGTCCAACTCATCTACCGCGCAACCATGAACAGCCCAGATTTTTCCGCTGGCTAAGAAAGCATAGAAGTAGAACTCTTCAGCTGGGACGAAATACCATGGAAAGACATAGCGTTTCCGACGGTTCATTGGGCACTAGAACATGACCGTCAAGTGGAAGCAGAAGAGGCAAAGGAACCGTTGAAAACCCTGCAGGACAGGTTGCTGATTTGTAAGGGGTAGCTTTGTGCCATGAAACGGACATTGTATTATTTATCTCGTCTCGTGAGGGAAGTAGAAATTAGACTTGAGCTAGTGTTATGTACTGCGGTTAACGCCGCTCTTATGTTATCTTGATTTTTTTTATTTCGTGGTAATACGCCATTATCAATTATACTTTCTGTAGAACTCCAATATATTCTTCTGTGTTTTAATTCACTAAACTCAACAAATAACTTTCCAAGCTATTCAATGCATAAGCATGAAGTCGAAAATAACAAGCAAATCGATCTTCGGGATATTCAGAGCCATACTGGAAAAGATAGCGTGATGTTTGGTTGCCTGGAAAGTCAATTAAGCCTTGGCCTAGTTCTAAAATCCGATCTGGATTTATATGTAGTTCTAGTCCACCACTTGTCATGCCATTGCTAGCTAGTATTACAAGGTTTATTGCGTAAGGCTCTTCATATCGGTGTCGGGTAATTTGAATGAATTCGTGCATAATATTAGCTATGCATTGCATAGCAATTGATGAAAGTAAGGTAACTTTATACCATTAGCAGATTCATGTCGAAGATTAATTGAATGTCCACAGTGAGTCACAAGCAACCAAACCACTTACCCATCTGCATCTTCATCCTGCTCCAACCCGTGCTGTTTCAGCACTGGCATTTGGAACATCATGAAGGCAAACGTAATAGGCATGGTGCCGTAGAGTTTGAAATTCACCCAGAAATCCGTTGAGAAATTTCGCCATACGATTTCGTTAACCAGCGCAAGGACGAAGAAGAAACAACCCCAACGATAGGATAATTTTCTCCAACCGATATCATCCAGCTTGAATGGGCCATCAAACAATACTTTCATGACCGGATATTTAAAGAAATATAACATGCCCAATATCGTTGAACCGAACATACAATTAATAATCGTTGGCTTTACCTTGATAAACCACTCATCTTGTAAATAAAGCGTCAGCCCGCCAAAAATTACCACCATCACAAATGTAACAAGCGGCATGATCGCGATACGGCGTTCAAAAATCCAAGTCAGCGCAAGAGAAATGGTCATTGCAACCATAAAAAAAGCCGTAGCAATAAAAATTTTACCGCCAAGCGCTGCTAAGGCTGGGCAGTTTTCCGCAAGCCGGTCCCCATATTTATTAGCAAGAATGAAAACCACAATCGGGCCAACCTCTAAAGCAAGCTTTTGCCATTGGCCCAAAGGTTTACGTTCAGTTTGCATTTCACTCATTACTTTTTCCTTATCGCACAGCTTATCCCAAAAACCGACTACCACTTTTTGGGCTGTACTACTCAATTCCTGCGATTGCTTTTGCGAATACATCAGCTTCAAATGGCTCAAGATCTTCAACCTGCTCACCAACGCCAATGAAATATACAGGTAACTTATGCTTCGCGGAGATGAAAACAAGTATCCCGCCGCGAGCCGTACCATCTAATTTTGTCAGTACCAAACCATTTACGCCTGCAACATCCTTAAAAATCTCAACCTGATTAAGTGCATTTTGCCCTGTAGTCGCATCCAGCGTCAGCAAAACCGTATGGGGTGCAGTTTCATCTTGTTTCTTCAAAACACGAATGATTTTTTCAAGCTCATCCATCAATTCTTTTTTGTTCTGCAAACGACCAGCGGTGTCCATTAACATTACATCGCGCTTTTGTTCGACCGCTTCCGAATACGCATCAAACGCTAAGCCTGCCGCATCAGAACCATTCGGGCGAGACATCACAGGCGCCTGCGTCCGATCACCCCAAATATGCAATTGCTCAACAGCGGCTGCACGGAATGTATCACCTGCCACCAGCAAAGTAGAAAAACCAGCATTATAAAGCTTTTGAGAAATTTTGCCGATGGTTGTTGTCTTACCAGAACCATTTACACCCACCACCAAAATCACATGTGGTTGATGGTCTAAATCAAGTTCAAGCGGCTGTGCAACAGGCTCTAAAACCTTCTCAATCTCATCCGCCATAATCTGGCGCACTTCTTCATCCGTTACATCCTTGCCCATACGCTGTGAGGCAAGCGTGTCCGTAATGTTCATAGCAGTTTCAACACCAAGGTCAGCTTGAATAAGAATATCTTCAAGTTCTTGAAGCGTGTCTTCATCCAGCTTTTTCTTGGTGAAAACCGAAGTAATATTTTCAGTTAAAGCATTAGATGAACGAGCTAAACCTTTTGTAAGACGCTTAAACCAACCAACCTTACGTTCTCCCTCTGGTTCTTCATCTTCATCAGGTTCAGAAACTAGCTCCTCAACCCCTGTCTCTTCAAACTCAGAGCCCTCATCATCTTGTGCTTGTCGAAGAAGAGCCTCTTCCGCTTCTTCCTGAGCTTGTTGCTCTGTAGCTAATTTTTCCGCCTCAGCCTGAGCAGTTACTTCCGCAGCCAATTGTTCAGCTTCAACGCGTCCTATTTCAGCTTTCTCAGCCTCCAAGCGCTCTTCTTCTGCAGCTTGAATAGCTAGCGCTTCTTGCCTTGTCTTTTCAGTGGCCTCATCTTGAGCTTTTTGAAGGGCTACCGCTTCGCGTTCAGCTTCTAGCCTCTCTACTTCTCTTGCAGCTTCCAATTCAAGACGCGCCGCATTTTCCGCATCTGCTTTTTCAGCAGCAAGCTTTGCTTGCTCTAATTTTTCCTCTGCAGCTTTTTGTTCAACAGCTAACTCCTCAGCTTTAATGCGCTCTGCTTCAAGTCTTTCAATTTCTAAACGCGAAGCCTCTTCCTCAGCAATGCGCTTAGCCTCTGCTTCTTTTTCAAGTCTTTCTTTCTCGGCAGCTTTAACCTCTTCCGCAGCAACTCGCTCGGCTTCTTTAGCTTTGCTCTCAGCTTCCGCTTTTTCATTGGCTAAACGTGAGGCTTCAAGCGCATCCTCTTCGGCCTGCTTAATTGCCTGAAGTCGCTCTTGCTCAACTTTTTCAGCTGCAATACGCTCCGCTTCAGCTTCCGCAGCAAAATTATCTTCAACTTCAGATTCAGCTTTTTTCTTACCAAAACCAAAGGAAAATATTCTCTTTAAAAGACCAGGTTTCTTTTCGTCTACCACGTTTGATTAACCTATTTTTTGTTCGCGAATCGCTTCGCCGATAAGATGTTTCCCGTTATGGCCTGAAATGGCCATATCAACAATCTGTCCCTGTGGAAGGTCACCCGTTTGAACTGTTGTAAATTGCGGTGTTCGCCCAAGTCCGCCATGCTCAACCAAAACAGAATGAATGCCTGAAACACTATTCAGATGTTTTTGAAATGCTTCTTCCCCCTTAGTCCGCAAGGTGCTTGCACGTTGCTTAATCAATCCGCGATCAAGCTGGGGCATTTTTGCAGCTGGTGTTTCTGGCCTCGGCGAAAATGGAAAAACATGCAGAAAATCCAAACCACATTCATCAATGATAGAAATCGAGCTCGCAAACATCTCATCTGTTTCAGTCGGAAAACCAGCAATCATATCCGCGCCAAAAACCATATCAGGCCGTATATCCCGAATATGATTACAAAACTCAATTGAATGATCGCGCAAATGCCTGCGCTTCATACGCTTTAAAATCATATCATCGCCATGCTGCAACGATAAATGCAAATGCGGCATGAAACGAGTTTCGCTTACAATCGCTTCCATCAACGGCTCATCAACCTCAATCGAGTCAATTGAAGAAAGTCTAAGGCGAGGAAGCTCCGGTACTTGTTTTAAAGTATTTTGGACAAGCGTCCCAAGTGTTGGTCGACCAGGTAAATCAGCCCCATAAGAGGTTGTATCAACACCCGTTAGCACAACTTCGAGATAGCCATTATCAACCAGCTTTTTCACCTGATCAACAACAGAACCCATCGGAGCCGAGCGCGAATTACCACGGCCATAAGGAATAATGCAAAACGTACAGCGATGGTCACAACCATTTTGAACCTGAACAAAAGCCCGTGTCTGACCGCCAATACAATCAACCATGTGCGGTGCAGTCTCAGTCACCGCCATAATATCATTGACGCGAACCTTCTCCGTGTCATTCACACCAAAGTCTGGCAACGCTTTATAAGATTGAGAATGGAGTTTTTCTTCATTACCAATCACAAGATCTACTTCACCCATATCCCCAAATGTTTGTGCTTCAGTTTGGGCTGCACATCCCGAGACGATAATTCTAGCATTTGGATTTTCACGTCTTGCACGACGAATAGCAGTCTGCGCACTTTTAACGGCAGTGCCTGTCACAGCACAGGTATTTACCAAAACAGCACCGCCATCTAAATCTTGCAAACCCGCGTCTCGTGCCTTGCGTAACATAACCTCAGATTCATAAGCGTTAAGCCTACACCCGAAGGTCAGGACTTTTAGATTTTCATCGCCTGTTTCGTCTTCAAAATCCATTAGGTACCATCAACACTAAACTCGCCTGTAAGCGGATTAAACATACCCGAAAACTCATATTCTGCTGGACCCGTCATTAAAATACGACCGGCGTCCGTCCATTCAATATGAAGATCGCCGCCCGGAACAGTAATTTTAACTTTGCGATCCGTTAGGTCTTTTCGAACTGCACAAACAGCCGCCGCACATGCAGCAGAACCACAGGCCTCAGTAATGCCAGCACCACGTTCCCAGGTACGAAGAATTATGTGGTCACGGCTTACAACATTAGCCAATGAAATATTCACGCGATCTGCAAATACAGGGTGGAATTCAAGTAATGAACCAATCTGCTTTAAATCATAGCTCCAAACATCTTCAGGCGCCCAAAATATACAATGTGGATTACCAACATTTGCAACACTAGGCGTATGTAATACGGGTGCATCAATTGGGCCAACTTGAAGTTCAATACCAGTTGTATCGTAAAACTCTTCTTCAAGTGGAATGTCTTCCCAACCAAATTTTGGCACACCCATATCAATTGTGATAAGTGCGTCACTCTCATATTTAGCCGTCAAAATTCCAGCTTTAGTTTTAAAAGTAAAAGAATCCTTTGAGGTTTCTTTGTTCAACCATGAAACAACACAGCGCGTACCATTGCCACAAGCGCCCGCTTCACTACCATCAGAGTTTAAAATCCGAATGCCCGCATCAATCTGCTCGTTGCTGCTTTTATGAATTTCCATGATCTGATCGAACTTGGTTTCACTTACACCGTCCAGCGCAACCGCCGCACTTTCCGTAATTTTAACCGCAGTTTCTCGCACATCGGCAATAATAATTTGATTGCCAAGGCCGTTCATTTTAACAAAGGGTACATTCATATCACTCATAAGACTTCAAATAGTCCTCTTTGTCACGAATTGCAAAGGGTTAGGTGATTGTTGTTTCACCAGACCTTGCCACCACAAAAGCCTCATCTATAACGCCATGCTTTTGTTTAGCTTCTGCCAATGCTTCCAAAGGCGCTTCAATAGCTTCATTAGTAAGCTGAAATGTTCCCCAATGATGCGCAATTGTCGTTTGTGATTTACATAGCAAATGACCTTGAACCGCTTCATCAGGGTTTTGATGCTGACCTTTCATAAACCAGCGCGGTTCATAAGCACCAATCGGCAGAATTGAAACGCGCATCTCACCATGCTTTTCAAAGAGTGCCTTGTAATTAATCCCGTCATGAAAACCTGTATCACCTACATGATAAATCTTGCCCTGTGGCGCTTCCAAAACAAAAGCCGCCCATAAGGCCATACGGCGATCTTTAATCCAACGTGCAGACCAGTGATGTGCAGGCTCAAAATGCACTCGCGTATCATTTTTCAACTCAATAACATCACCCCAATCGCCAGTGATAAATTGCGCCTTATCATTTTTCTTGGCAACAATCGCATCATTTCCAAGCGGACATATAATTTCTGCGTTGTGTTCTTTGACCAATCGATCAAGCGTTTCCAAATCAAGATGATCATAATGATTATGAGATAGCAGTACGTAATCAATCGGTGGCAAGTCTTCAAAACGAATACCAGGCGGATTAACTCGTTTTGGCCCGGCAAATTGCACCGGACTGGCCCGTTCGACAAAAACAGGGTCAGTAATAAAGTTCAGCCCGGCAACCTGAATCAGCAAACTTGCATGTCCAATCATGGTAATTTTGATAACGTCACGCTCAACACGTTCATCAGGTTTCGATTTATCAAATGGACTAGGGTACTCAGCAGGCCATTTTGCCTTACCACCGCCCATCTGCCATTTCAATAAATCTGAAAATCCACCAGGCTCAACACCACCCGAATTGAAAAAATTCACCCCGTTAAAATGTTTGGACTTGGGGCCTTTATAATAAAAATTAGAGGGCTTCCAAGCTGCAAATGTCGCCCCGCCACCCAAAATGCCAATTGCCCCTAAACCTAACCACTTTAAAAACCCACGCCGCTTCAAAATTAAGAACTCCATTATTTAATATCTACATTAATGGCAATCATCTATGAATCAACACTAAGCTTGACTTATTGTCCCTTTCACTGTTTATACAGTTCATCTCATACAGAGACCAGATTTGAAAATGCTATTAGGGACCCGAAAAGGTATAAAGAGCTCCTTCAGGCAAACATCCGACAGCGCGTTGCGCCCTCGGGTGATTTTTTTGTTTTGGTTTGTGTTTGAGGTATGCTGACCTCATATTGAAAGTATGTGACAGCAACCAAGGTCTTTCCTTTCGAGCGACTAGCGAGAAAGATAAGAAAGCCCGACAGAAAAAGAGAAAAGGCTTTCCCTTTTGAGCTATTAGCGAAAAAGATAAGGAAATCCGACAAGGTAAAAGCATGTTTGAATCTTTATCCGATCGCTTGAGCGGCATATTTGACGGACTTACCCGGCGTGGTGCTCTGTCCGATAAAGACGTGTCAGCAGCATTACGCGAAATTCGCCGTGCACTGATTGAGGCTGACGTAGCGCTTGAAGTTGTTCGTGACTTCACTGAAAAAGTTCGTGAAAAAGCCGTTGGCGCAGAAGTTGTTAAATCCGTAACACCTGGCCAAATGGTCATCAAAATCGTTCATGATGAAATCGTCGAGATGTTGGGTTCTGATGCAGATCCTATTAGCTTAGCCTCTACGCCTCCCGTCACCTTGATGATGGTTGGTCTGCAAGGTTCTGGTAAAACAACCACAACCGCTAAAGTTGCCAAACGCCTTACAGAGAAGCAAAAGAAAAAAGTGTTGATGGCGTCGCTTGATGTGAAGCGTCCAGCCGCTCAAGAACAGCTTCGCCAATTAGGTGAGCAAATCAATGTTGATACACTCCCAATCGTAGCTGACCAATCACCGGTAGATATTGCAGGCCGCGCACAACAAGCCGCAAAACTTGGCGGCTATGATGTTGTCATTCTAGATACCGCAGGTCGCACACATATTGATGAGCCACTCATGGTTGAAATGGCAGACATCAAAAAAGCTGGTAACCCACATGAAATTCTACTCGTTGTAGATTCGCTGACAGGCCAAGATGCCGTCAATCTTGCACAAAACTTTGATGAGCGCGTTGGCATTACAGGTCTTGTTCTAACTCGTATTGACGGTGATGGGCGTGGTGGCGCAGCTCTTTCTATGCGAGCGGTTACAGGCAAACCGATTAAGCTGATTGGTACGGGTGAAAAACTCGATGAGTTAGAAGATTTTCACCCAAACCGTATCGCAGACCGTATTCTCGGCATGGGCGATGTGGTGTCTCTGGTTGAAAAAGCCTCAGAGAACATCGACCAAGAAAAAGCCGCTGCAATGGCTAAGCGTATGCAGAAGGGTGAGTTTGATTTAAACGACTTATCTGAGCAGCTTGACCAAATGAAAAACCTTGGCGGTATGGGCGGCATTATGTCGATGCTTCCAGGTATCGGCAAAATGAAGAAACAGATTGATGAAGCAGGTCTTGATGATTCAATCTTCAAACGTCAGCAAGCAATCATCTCATCGATGACACGCAAAGAGCGTAAAGCACCAAAAGTGCTAAACGCCAGCCGTAAAAAACGTATCGCATCAGGCTCTGGTTCTTCTGTTCAAGAAGTAAATCAACTTCTCAAAATGCATCGCCAAATGGGCGACATGATGAAGAAGATGGGCAAAGCTGGTATGGGCGGTATGATGGGTGCTATGGGCGGCGGCGGTGGTCTCGGTGGCATGATGGGCGGCATGGGCAAAGCTGCCATGGGCGGAATGATGAACAAACTCACTGGCGGCGGCAATCCATTGGGTGGCATGGGCGGAATGCCCGGCGGCGCAGGAATGCCAGATCTCTCAAAAATGAGCCCACAAGAAATCCAAAAAATGGCGCAAGAGATGGGCATAAAAGCGCCTGGCGGCAAAGGCCCATTTGGAGGTAAGAAATAATGACACCTCAAGAAAAACTAAATCAGCACCGTGGCTCGATTGATAATCTTGATGCCGCACTCATAAACATCATGGCTGAGCGCTTCCGCGTAACCAAAGCGGTTGGCGTTCTAAAGGCCGAAAACGATTTCCCCCCGTCTGATCCAGACAGGGAAAAAAGACAGGTCGAGCGTTTGCGCAAACTCGCAACAGACGCAAATCTTGATCCAGACTTCGCTGAAAAGCTTCTGAATTTCGTAATCTCAGAAGTTATTCAACATCACAAACAAGCTCGCAAATAGAGCGAAATAAACAAAATTCTTAAGGAGAATACTAACAATGGCAACTAAAATCAGACTGGCCCGTGGCGGCTCAAAAAAGCGTCCTTTCTACTCAATCGTGATCGCAGACGTTCGCTCTCCACGTGATGGCCGTTTCATCGAAAAAATCGGTACATTCAACCCGCTACTTGCAAAAGACAACGACCAGCGCGTTGTAATGGACCTTGACCGTGCTAAACACTGGTTAGGCGAAGGCGCACAGCCAACAGACAAAGTACTACGTTTCCTTGACGAAGCTGGTATCCTAAAACGTGAAGCTCGCAACAATCCTAACAAAGCAAAACCTGGCAAAAAAGCTCAAGAGCGCATTGCTGAAAAAGCACAAAAAGAAGAAGATGCTAAAAATGCACCAGCTGAGGAAGCTCCTGAAGCTGAGGCACCTGCAGAAGAAGCAAAATCTGAGTAATTGCTTTTTTAATAATTATGCTATTAAGCGGGTGGCAATTCATTGCCGCCCGTTTTTGTTTGAAAGGCCTGCATGACTGATATAAAAATCCTCTTAGCTCAAATAGGCGCTGCTCACGGCATCAAAGGTGAAGTGCGCGTTAAGCCTTTTGGTGATCCAGATATGCTCAATCAATACGGCAAGCTGGAAACTAAAGACGGGCAAAAGTTCAAAATCAAACGAATGCGCCAGCAAAAAACTGTGATGGTCGTCAAATTTGAGGGTGTTAATACCCGCGAGGAAGCAGAAGCATTAAACCGCGTAGAACTTTTTGTTGATCGCGCAAAATTACCTCAACTTGAAGAAGATGATGAATTTTATATCCAAGACTTAATCGGCATGGATGTATTGAATGAGGCTGGGGAGCACATTGGCACAGTGATGACAGTACCAAACTTCGGCGCAGGCGATATGTTGGAAATTTCACCCCTCATGAAAAGTGGCGGCTTTTCAGCAAATACTTATTTTCTTCCCTTCACAAAAGAAGTTGTTCCTACGCTCGATTTCGAAAAACACAGCCTAACAGTTATTCCTCCTGTTGAGGTAAGTGAACGTGATGAGGATGTAAAATAACTACCTGCCCCTTGAGGGCAGGTTGGTGAAGCGAAGCTGAGCCGGTGGGGGATAAATATTCAACACCATTAGCTCACCCCCCACCCACTCTGATAATGCTTTTGCATTATCAATCACGCGCTTCCCCTCAAAGGGGAGGCAAACCCTTGCCCCATACTCCTTTTCCAAATAAACATACCCCATGTTCAAAGCCTCCATCATAACCCTCTACCCAGAAATGTTCCCTGGTTCGCTCGGAATGTCTCTAGCAGGCAACGCTCTTGAAAAAGGTACTTGGCAACTTGAGACCACGAACTTACGTGACTTCGGCAAGGGCAAGCATTCAAATGTAGATGATACCCCTGCTGGCGGCGGTGCTGGCATGGTATTGCGCGCAGATGTATTGGTAGATGCCATAGATGCAACAAGCAATACAGAAGACACGCGCCCTCGCCTGCTGATGTCCCCACGAGGCAAACCGCTGACCCAAGAACGAGTACGAGAACTTGTCCAAGCAGAAGGTGTAGTTATCGTTTGTGGTCGGTTCGAAGGCGTTGACGAACGCGTCATTGAAACACGCGAGCTGGAAGAAGTTTCAATTGGTGACTACATTCTATCTGGCGGCGAACCAGCAGCAACGATATTACTAGATGCTATCGTGCGCTTACTCCCCGGCGTTATGGGAAATGAGACAAGTGGCGAGACCGAAAGCTTTGAAAACAATCTACTAGAGCACCCGCATTATACGCGCCCAGCAATATTTGAAGGTAAAACCATTCCAGAAGTCCTCACCTCTGGCAACCATGGTAAAGTAGACAGTTGGCGACATGAAAAATCCGTCGAACTCACCAAGAAGCGACGGCCTGATTTATTGAAAGATGTGTAAATTCTACTGGATAGGTCAAGAAGCTGAAAAATAACACTAAGCGTGTGTAATTCAATTAAATCGCTGCAACGTCAATTTATGCTAAAAAAGAATCTCTGTAACACTCGACAAACTATCCATTTTACTCTAAGGAAACGCCAACTTTCCGAAAAAACCGGGAATTGTGCATCGACATGGTTTTAAACCGTCTCGTTCGATAAGTGCGGATAGCCGCTTCCTTTATTGAATAAGTAGTCGCTCTGGCATTTTTGAATTAAGAAAAATACGTCTGGCAAAGGCAACAAGGTTTGTCCCTGGCTCTACGATAACAAAAGGTTTGAACGATGAATATTATTGAACAGCTTAACGCTGAAGAAGCCGCTCGCATTTCTGAAAAGCGCACACTCCCAAATTTTGAACCAGGTGATACAGTTCGCGTCCTAGTACGTGTAACAGAAGGTCAACGTACTCGTGTACAGGCTTTTGAAGGTGTTTGTATTGGTCGTCAGGGTGCTGGCTTCCAAGAGAACTTTACAGTTCGTAAAATTTCATACGGTGAAGGCGTTGAACGCTCATTCCCAATTTATTCTCCACTGGTTGAAGGTGTTGAAGTTGTACGTCGCGGTAAAGTACGTCGCGCGAAACTTTACTACCTTCGTGAACTACGTGGTAAATCAGCGCGTATTACAGAAAACACTGGTACTCGTGCTAAAAAGCTTAACGATGCTGAGCGTCAAGCAATGCTTGATGAAAAAGCACGCCTAGAAGCGGAAAAAATTGCATCAGCAGAAGCGCTAGCTAAAGAAAAAGCAGCAGAAGATGCGGCAGCTGAGAAAGCTGCAGCGGAAGCAAAAGCGGCTGAAGAAGCAGCGGCAGCAGAAGCCCCAGCTGAAGAAGCTCCAAAAGAGTAATTCACTTCAAGCACACAAATTCAAAGGCGGCTGTTTCAGTCGCCTTTTTTGTTTTAATGACAATCGCCCAAAATCTTGACGAAACTGCTTGATCGGTGCATATCAAGTCTCAATATATTTCATAACACATGACGGACACAAAAATGGCTAAAACGCTTTACGACAAAATCTGGGATGACCACCTTGTATCAACTGAAGCTGATGGAACATCGCTTCTTTATATCGATCGCCATCTTGTTCACGAAGTAACCAGTCCACAAGCCTTCGAAGGCCTTCGAATTGCAGGTCGCAAAGTTCGTCAGCCAGAAAAAACTCTGGCTGTAGTGGATCACAATGTTCCAACAACCCCTGACCGCGTAAACGGCATTGCCAATGAAGAAAGCCGCATTCAGGTTGAAGCGCTTGCACAAAATGCAAAAGACTTCGGTATTGAATACTATTCAGAGCACGACAAGCGCCAAGGCATCGTTCACATAATCGGCCCTGAGCAAGGTTTCACACTTCCAGGCATGACGATTGTTTGTGGTGACAGTCATACTTCAACGCACGGTGCATTCGGTGCATTAGCGCATGGTATTGGCACATCTGAAGTTGAGCACGTTCTTGCAACGCAAACGCTCATTCAGAGTAAAGCCAAAAATATGCTGGTTAAGGTCAACAACACTTTACCAGAAGGTGTAACTGCAAAAGACATCATCCTAGCCATCATCGGTGAAATAGGCACAGCTGGCGGCACTGGACACGTGATCGAATTTGCTGGCGAAGCCATTGAAGCACTTTCTATGGAAGGCCGCATGACGGTTTGTAACATGACCATCGAAGGCGGCGCCCGCGCTGGCCTCATCGCACCAGATGAAAAAACCTTTGAGTACATCAAAGACAAACCAAAATCACCATCAGGTGCTGCATACGACATGGCGCTTGAATATTGGAAAACACTTAAGACCGATGAAGGAGCACATTTCGATAAAGTTGTTGAATTGGATGCGGCAAACCTTCCTCCAATCGTATCTTGGGGTTCATCTCCTGAAGATGTCATTTCAATCAACGGTGTTGTACCAAACCCAGCCGATCTAGGAGAAGAAACACAGCGCACGTCTAAACAACGTGCACTTGACTATATGGGCCTGACTGCTGGTACACCGATGACAGATATCAAACTGGATCGCGTTTTCATTGGCTCATGCACCAATGGCCGTATCGAAGACCTTCGCGCTGTAGCCGCAGTAGTTGAAGGCAAAAAAGTAGCTGACACAGTCGACGCCATGATTGTTCCAGGTTCTGGTCTTGTTAAAGAGCAAGCCGAAGCCGAAGGCCTAGACAAAATCTTCATCGAGGCAGGCTTTGACTGGCGCGAGCCGGGTTGCTCTATGTGCTTGGCGATGAATGATGATCGTCTAAAGCCAGAAGAGCGTTGCGCATCTACTTCGAACCGTAACTTCGAAGGTCGTCAGGGTTTTAAAGGTCGCACGCACCTTGTGTCACCAGCTATGGCAGGCGCTGCAGCAATTGCAGGTCACTTCGTAGACATCCGCGACTGGAAGTAATCACTTCTAATATCAGATTCCAAAGATCAGGCTTCGCATTTATTTGCGAGGCCTTTTTTATTTAAAGACTCTGCAAAAACAGCAACCAGCCCGTAATCGTAAAGACTGATAAAATATTTGCTATCACTAACACTGAAGCCGATAGGCCAATCGCTCTTTGATATAGGTTTGCGAAAATATAAACATTCATACCTGGCGGCATCGCCGCAATGATCACGGCAACCTGAACATAAATCAACTCAAGCTCAAATACATAATAGCTCAGAACAAATGCAATCAGCGGATGCAAGCCCAGCGAGAGTACGGAGACCATAAGCGTCTCGGTAAATTCAGAACTAATCTTATAGCGCGTAAGCACAATACCAATTCCCACTAGAGAAACCGGAATAGCCGTAACACGCACCATATCGAGAGCTTGCTCAAGCGGCGCAAATAAATTCAATCCGCTTAAGTTAAAGGCAATCCCTGTTAAAATCCCGATCATCAACGGGTTGGCAATCACCGAAGAAAAAGCAGCCTTTAAGGTTTCACCCAGTCTACGCCCACCCTGCTTGGAAAACTCCATCGTGGTCATACCAACCGTATAAAGTGTAGAAGCGTGAAAGGCGATTATCCCAAAAGCCGGCGTCAGTGCTGCATCACCAAATGCCAATTGCACAATCGGAATACCAATTAAAACCGTATTGGAAAATACCGCACAAAATCCAACCGCGACCCCCTCACCCGGCCTGCGCTTCCAAAAAGTCCGTGACAATATAATCCCAAACACAAAACACGTAATAGCACCCGTATAAAAGCTAACCAGCATCGGTAATTGAAATGCTTCACCAAAATCAAGATTATACATCGCCATGAAAAGCAAACACGGAACCCCAACCTTAAGCGCATAGACATTAAGCGCATCCGCTATCCCATCAGGAAGATATTTTACACGCCCAAGAAAATAACCAGCGCCAAGAATAAGAAAAACTGGCAGTACGGTAAGAAATACAGAAAGCAATTTTGAAGGTCCTTGTTACCAACAATAAGTAACATGGAAATTGAAGAAGGGAAATTACCCACACACCACTAGGTGCGTGTGGTAGCCTGCCTCCTCCTTGTGGGGAGGCACGTGATTGGCGCGAAGCGACAGAGCGGGTGGGGGTAATGCAGTTGTTAGTAGATTCCGTAAATTACACTCAGGTACATTACCCCCACCAGTTCCCCTGCGGCTTTGCCTTGGCTCACTAGCCTCCCCACAAGGAGGAGGCAGACCATCACACAAACCTATTTACCCACTCGCCCACAACTGAACGGCGTTATATACACATTCCCTCCGTGGCAGCACAAGGCTTTGGCGACTAGCCGCCGGCTGGCAAACAAGCGCAGCCGCCGTTGAGAAGCCAAAATGCCAGTGCGTGAACGGACGTCGGTGCGGATGCACCGACGGAAAAGAAACAAAGCTCTCTCAACGGCGCTGCGCTTGTTTGTCGAGCAGCGACGTCGCTTCGCTTGTCTTGCACAACTGCGAGGGCTGATAACCTAAAAAGACCCTATGTGCTGAGCATACAGCCCTCACGCGGAGATTTGATGTCAGTATCGGACTACTCAGGCACACCGTTCCGACAAAGCCTCTTAGATGATTTCGCATCCGTAAGCGACCCAAGTCCCGCCACCCTTTGATATATAATAAATATCAATCCAAGTGATAGATATGGTTACCGCCGCTCCGCTGTCAGTAAGATATAAAACGATGGTCGTACGTTCTACCGTTGTGCACCTTGCTGATGAAAATGATTATGCAGGAGGTATTTAAGGCGGGGAAAACTATTTTGTGAATAATATTTATTTTTCTCAACGGCAGGTGTGTGCCAGAAGCGACCAGTCTTAGAGATTTGTTGAATGACTGCTTTGCGAACTTCTTTCACTTGATGACTCGCCCTGAACAATCAAATTTCGACGTATCTACTGCAAAAAGACTAACTGTTTGGTAGATAATTTGCTACTTGAACTATTGTACATAAATATCAATAATAAGTTTTATGAACAGAACTGAATTCATCGCAAAAGAATACGAAATATTATCTCAGCGCGTCGCGAGCGCAGACGCATACTCTGCCACTTTTGTATCAATCTATTTAGTGTTTCAGGCTGCATTATTCACTGGATTGAACTTAAGTTTAGGATTTGCCGCTCAAAATAAAATACAAATACAAATTTTGTATTCTGATTTTCAAGTATGGGATTTCCTTGCTTTGTTCGGTATCATAACAACTATGTGAGCAATAGTAATGCTTACAGGACATTTATCTCGAATCGTCACAATGGCTCAAAGGATGCATGAGATTGAGCTATCCATATTGGGAAAGGAGCATTCAAAAGCGTTTGTTAGCCGCATGTTGGGACGCCCTAATCGCAAGCTCCTGCATCTATTAGTAGCTGGAACTTCGTATTTGGTTCTTGTTACATTCTTACTTATTTGGATTGCTTTTATTTTGACGTGATCTCGAAGGAGGCGCGTTAACGTAGCGAAAACAACTCTTTTGTGACAATGCCTGAATGTCTCAAAGCTGACATTGGACACCAAAACTGAACGTCCGCTCTGGGTCAGGAGCGGTCCTTGCAAAATAATGACTAGTAATCATAGCAAAGTCAGTAAATCTCCCCCGCGGCAATAAAAAGCATCTAATCCCCTCCTACTACCATTGTATGTTTTGACTCTGTTAGGCAACTCGCATTAAAAGGGTAGCAGAAGGTTAGGGGTTTGCCCCGTAACGCATTTTAGCCAGACACACTAGGCACCACAAAGGCAAGATTTATGTCAAATACTGAGCTGCAGGACAAGCGGCCGCTTTCTCCTCATTTGTCCATTTACAAACCGATTCCAACGATGGTTGCATCCATTGTCAACCGTATTACGGGCGCTGCTTTATATTTTGGCACTTTGCTTGTGGCTTGGTGGCTTTTTGCAGCGGCAACGTCACCTGCTTATTTTGAGTGGGTGAACGCATTTTTTGGTTCGATTTTCGGACGCATCATTCTTTTTGGCTACACTTGGGCACTGATGCACCACATGATTGGCGGGCTTCGCCATTTGATGTGGGATCTGGGCAAGGGCTTTGACAAACATTTCACCACCAAAATCGCTAAGCTATCTTGGGTATTTTCAATTGCAGCGACGATCCTGATTTGGGTCATCGGCTATTCAGTTCGATAAGGAGAAGATTATGACAGATATGCGCACTCCTTTGGGTAAAGTTCGCGGCCTTGGTTCTGCCAAGGAAGGAACGGATCATTTTTGGCGTCAACGAGTAACCGCTGTAGCAAACATCCCGCTTTTATTATTTTTCATCTGGATTGTTGTCTCACTAAACGGCGCACCACATGCAGAAGTAGCAGAGAGACTTTCGCAACCCTTCATTGCCTTTGTTATGCTCGGCGTAATTTTATCGGTATGCATCCACATGAAATTGGGTATGCAAGTCATCATTGAAGACTATATCCACTCAGAAGGCGCAAAAGTTTTATGCGTCATGCTCAACATTTTCTTCTGCTCTGCGATTGGCATCGCTAGCGCATTTGCAGTTCTTAAACTCGGTTTCGGAGGCTAATCTTAAAGATGGCAACCACACAAAAAAGCAAAAAAACTAAAGGTACTCATAACGGCAAAGCCTATGAGTTTGTTGATCACTATCACGATGTTGTTGTCGTTGGCGCTGGTGGCGCTGGCTTACGCGCAACACTCGGCATGGCAGAACAAGGTTTATCGACCGCTTGTGTCACAAAAGTATTCCCTACCCGCTCGCACACCGTTGCAGCACAAGGCGGCATCGCAGCGTCTCTTGGCAACATGGGCCCTGACAGCTGGCAATGGCATTTGTATGACACAGTCAAAGGCTCAGACTGGTTAGGCGATGTGGATGCGATGGAATACCTAACGCAAGAAGCACCGCAAGCTGTTTATGAATTAGAGCATTACGGCGTACCCTTCTCTCGTACAGAAGAAGGTAAAATCTATCAGCGTCCATTCGGTGGTCACACAACAGAATATGGTGAAGGCCCGCCCGTACAACGTACCTGTGCCGCAGCTGACCGTACAGGTCACGCAATTCTGCACACGCTTTATGGCCAATCACTAAGACACAACGCTGAATTTTACATCGAATATTTCGCGATGGACCTCATCATGTCTGATGATGGTGTCTGCACAGGCATTATTGCTTGGAATTTAGATGACGGCACAATCCACCGCTTCAACGCGAAGATGGTAGTGCTTGCAACAGGCGGCTATGGTCGCGCATATTTCTCAGCAACTTCTGCCCACACCTGTACAGGTGATGGCAATGGTATGGTTGCGCGTGCAGGTCTTCCACTGCAAGACATGGAGTTCGTACAATTCCACCCAACTGGCATTTATGGTGCTGGCTGCCTGATTACAGAAGGTGCACGCGGTGAAGGTGGTTATCTAACCAACTCCGAAGGCGAGCGCTTCATGGAGCGTTATGCCCCAACCTATAAAGACCTTGCATCGCGTGATGTGGTTTCTCGTTGTATGACGATGGAAATCCGCGAAGGTCGCGGCGTTGGCGCAAAAGGCGATCACATTCACTTACACTTGAACCACCTGCCGCCAGAAACACTGGCACAACGTTTGCCAGGTATTTCTGAATCAGCACGTATTTTTGCAGGCGTTGATCTTAATAAAGAGCCAATTCCAGTTATCCCAACCGTGCATTACAACATGGGCGGCGTTCCAACCAACTATTGGGGTGAGGTTCTAAACCCAACGGCAAAAGATAAAGACGCAACAGTTCCAGGCCTTATGGCGGTTGGTGAAGCAGCATGTGCCTCTGTTCATGGTGCAAACCGTTTGGGTTCAAACTCGTTGATTGACTTGGTTGTCTTTGGTCGTGCCGCAGCAATTAGAGCTGGTAAAAGCATTGATCGTGATGCGCCAATCGCAATGCCAAATCCAAAAGCATGTGATAAAATTATGGCCCGTTTCGATGCAAGGCGTTATGCAGACGGCGGCACACCAACAGCCGTGCTTCGCGATGAAATGCAACACATCATGCAAGAAGATGCAGCCGTATTCCGTACGGATGAAACTTTGAAGCAGGGTTGTAAGCGTATGGATGCAGCTTACAAAAAACTTACGGATATTAAAGTAACAGACCGCTCAATGATCTGGACTCAGATCTGGTTGAAACGCTTGAACTTGATAATCTTATGCCCTCAGCAATTACGACAGTTTATGGTGCGGAAGCTCGCAAAGAAAGTCGCGGCGCTCATGCACACGAAGACTATAAAGATCGTGATGATAAGAAATGGCGCAAGCACTCACTGGCAACCGTTGATGACAAAGGTAAAGTCAAACTTACCTATCGCGGCGTAAATACCAAACCGCTTCTAGCCCAAAAAGATGGTGGCATTGATCCAAAGAAAATCCTGCCTAAAGCACGGGTTTACTAGGAGAAAATTAGTGAACACAATAATCGCAATTACAGCCGGTCTTATCATCAATGCGTTATTGCCTTTGGCATCGCCAAGGTTTCTAAAAACCTATGGATGGTGGCTGGCCTTGTGATTTTATTTAAAGTGCTAGAAATTATTACCGGTGAATATTTTGGCATCCAAAGTATCGCCAGCATGTCAGCTTGGGCAGTTACGCTCATCACTGGCTTCTTATTTTTTATGATTACAGTACAGCTTCACTTTTATCTGCGTGATAAAGCGCTAGAAAAACAAGTTGAAGCAGTAGAAAACAGCAAGGTTTAAACAAATGGTTGAACTCGCACTTCCAAGAACTCTACTATTAACGAAGGCAAGACCTGGCCAAAGCCGCAAGCTTCTTCGAACCTACGTGAGTTCCGTATTTATCGCTGGTCACCTGATGATGGTCAAAACCCATCGATTGATACCTATTTCGTCGATATGGACGATTGCGGCCCTATGGTTTTGGATGGCCTTTTGTGGATTAAAAACAATATCGACCCAACGCTAACACTTCGCCGTTCTTGTCGTGAAGGCATTTGTGGTTCATGCGCAATGAACATTGACGGCACGAATACCCTTGCTTGTACGAAAGGCATGGACGAAGTTGCTGGCTCGGTTAAAGTTTACCCACTGCCACACATGAAAGTTGTTAAAGACCTTATTCCGGACATGAATAATTTCTACGCGCACACCGCTCCATTCAGCCTTGGTTGAAAACAGAAAGCAATCAGCCGCGTACTGAATGGCTTCAATCAGAAGAAGACCGTGAAAAGCTTGATGGTCTTTATGAGTGTATCTTATGCGCATGTTGCTCAACCTCTTGCCCGTCTTACTGGTGGAACGGCGATCGTTACTTAGGTCCAGCTGTTCTATTACAAGCGTACCGCTGGTTGATCGATTCACGCGATGAAGCAACTGGCGAACGTCTGGATGATTTGGAAGATCCATTCCGCCTATACCGCTGTCACACCATCATGAAACTGTGCGCAAGCCTGTCCAAAAGATCTAAATCCGGCAAAAGCAATCGCTGAGATTAAGAAGATGATGGTTGAGCGTCGAGTTTAAGTAACTTCTATATTTTGGATATTCAATTTTCGTGCTACCCTTGAGCAATCAAATCACGAAAGGAATGAGTATGCTTAAAATTACATGTTTATCGCTATCCATTGCACTTGGTATGAGCCTTGGTGTGGCATCAAGTTTTGCTTCTAGTAATACTGTAAAAAATACAATTACTATAAGTTCAGAAAGCTATGAAACAGCACACTTAAAGAAAAAGAAACGTAATCATAGGCACTGCCACACGGGCATTCGTAATCATAAGCTAATTAAAAACGTGTCACAGACACCGTCACTGGCCATTGCATCACGTTCGTAAGGGCTAATTTTTTCCTGACTAAGAAACGCACAAACAAGAATGGGCATCCTTTATGCCATTTTTTTATATAAATTTGTAAATTCTTAGCGCCCGCTCTCACGCAAGCATAAAAATAAAGTGAAAGACTGAAGCCTTTCAATTGCCATATGGCTCTACTAAAACTTATCTATAATTTTTTAGGAGCGTCCCACCCATGCGTATTTTGGTTTCAGCAATTACACTTTTTATGACTGGATTTTTATTTATGACAACTGCGAATGCTCAAGAAGGTTGGGTTATTAAAAACAGTAACAACTCTGTTTCTGACACGGCGGACAACTTGTTGGTATCATCGAAAACGCACCGCCAAAACTCTTCGCACGCATTGACCACGCAGCGGGCGCAAAATCCATTGATATGGAATTAGCAGACGCTACGCTTATCATCTTTGGCGCACCGCAAATTGGTACACCTATTATGCAAGAAAACATCCTTGCAGGTTTAGACCTACCAATCCGCGTTTTAATTTGGGACGATGCTAGTCAAACAAAAATCGGCTACCTTGATCCTGAAGCACTAAAAGCGCGCTACTCAATCAATGGTGCTGAAAAAATCATTTGCTGGCATGTCGGGCGCTATCACTAAAATGACCGACGGCGCAGCCAAGTAAAACTTCTCCAATATTATTGGAAAATTTAAGAGTTTAAGCTAAGCTTCCCCTAGTTTGCATATTAGGGGAAGTTTCTTGCATATTATACTTGGTATACATGGCGCTATTGCCGCCGCATCATACTATTTCTTTATTATTAAACGCGGTGCAAATGCAGCAGGACAAGCCATCGATATGGCACAAACAATACGAGGGAAAATTAGACGTAATGCTTTCCGTAAAAAAAGCCGATGGCTCCGTCCTTACTGCCGTAGAAGACCCTGGCACCGCTGCCGCAATCATCATGGTCAAAACAGCTGAATGCAAAGGCATCATGACAGACGAATCCCGCGATATGATTAAAGCAATTATCAAAGATGAAATTGGTATGGAAGATAGTGACGAAGTCGTCCCCTTCTCTGAATGGGTATCAAACCAAATTGCAAGCCCGAACGATATCATTCGCCAATATAAATCTCTCTGGATGAGCAATCTAAACCCCACTCAAATGTCAGAGTTCATCGACATGGTTCAACGTGTTGCAAGTCACGACGGTGAAGCTAATGCTGAGCAAAAAGAGATTGTTCGTCAGATGCGAATTAGGCTTTTGTCATAGCGCTTATATTCCAGCATTTTGAGGCAAATATATCAGTTATTTTAGACAGTTCTAATAAGCAAAATCTACATTTACCTGGATATATTTTTGGTCTTGCTATTAAATTTAAACCATTTTTTTGTTACAGGCTTGCCACCTTTAACCTTAATATCAAACCGATAAGAAGAATTTTTCCTTCCGTTGGTTGTATTACAGGGAGGCAAAAAATTAGCCTTTAAAATAGTGGTTCCACTTGCGTCGGACTTTATGCTTTTTTTACGATGTTCAAAAAGCCCTCTTCCTGGCCCTATTAAAACATCATACATGCGTACTTTAATTCTCTCACCTGCAACAGGATCATGTTTGATTGTGATAATCGGGTCAGCGCCTTTGCCGCCAAGTTGCTTGCATAAATGTGCAATCGTTGGTGTACCAACTGAAACACTCTTTACTTCAAATGCTTGGGCCGGGAAAGTACAAAAACTGTTGCAAGTAGACTAAAATGAAAAGCTTTCTTAAGCATTTTTTCTTACCTCGTAATAATTTCAGGCCCCATCATCGTGGTTGGTAGCCATGTTGAAATGATCGGTATGTAAGTCACCATTATCAAGAAGATAAACATGATACCCACCCAAGGAAGCGCTGCTTTCACCACATTGGTGACCGACATTTGGGCGACACCAGCGGTTACGAATAAATTCAGGCCAACGGGCGGCGTAATCATACCAATTTCCATGTTTACCACCATGATAATACCAAGGTGAATTGGATCGATACCAAGCTCCATAGCTATTGGGAATACAAGCGGAGCCACGATAATCAGCAAGCCCGATGGCTCCATAAATTGACCACCAATCAACAAAATAATATTGACAACAATCAAGAACATTATTGGTCCAAGGCCTGCAGCCAACATAGCTTGGGTAATTGATTGAGGAATTTGTTCTTCCGTTAGCACATGCTTCAAGATCAATGCATTAGCGATAATAAACAAAAGCATGATGGTAAGTTTACCAGCTTCAAAAAGCGTGTTCTTCGTATCAGGATGAAACCAAGCGCTGATAAGTGCTTGCGGTTTTCTAAACAGTGACGTGTTTAACTCATCACCCGTGATAGCAAGTGGCCCCATATCACGATAAACAAAGTTAGCGATGACAAATGCATAGATAGCCGCAACAGCAGCAGCTTCTGTTGGCGTAAATATACCGCCGTAAATACCACCGAGAATAATGATGATTAAGAACAAGCCCCAAAAAGCATCTTTGCCAGATGAAAGGATTTCTTTAAAACCTGCGAATGGCTGAGATGGAAGTCTCTTGACTTTTGCCCATACGAAAATACCAAGCATCAACATCAAACCAGCAAGTAGGCCTGGGAATACACCAGCTAAAAACATACGCCCAACGGACACATCCGTTGCTGCTGCGTAAACAACCATCACGATCGACGGCGGGATTAAAATACCAAGCGTTCCCGCATTACAAATGACACCTGCAGCAAACTCTTTTGAATAGCCAGCCTCACGCATACCAGCGATAACGATTGAACCAATGGCCACAACCGTTGCAGGCGATGAACCAGAAAGGGCGGCAAACATCATACAAGCAAAAACGGAAGCAATGGCCAAACCGCCAGAAAAATGCCCGACGCAAGCATTTGCAAATCTAATAATTCGTTTGGCAACACCGCCCGTCGACATAAAGCTAGATGCTAAAATAAAGAACGGAATAGCTAAAAGCGTATAGTGACCATCAAAGCCTGAAAATAGTGTCTGGGCAATCGAAGCTAATGATCCATCTGAATAAACAAGCAAAAAAATCATGCTCGATAAACCAAGTGAAACCGCAATCGGCACACCAATCAGCATTAAGGTGACAACTAGAACAAAGAGAAGAACAACTTCCATTAGTTTTGCTCCCCTGCACTATTATTTTTATTCGTAACTTCTTCCATCAACTCTTCAGCTTCATAGCTGGCAATAATACCTACTTGTTGATCCGTAATCACGTAATAAGTTGCTTGGATAAATCGATAAAGCAAAAGTGCCATACCGATTGGGAGTGCGGCGTAAGGAATAAAGCGCGGCAATTTTTCATATGCCTCACCATCGTTAAAAACGTCACTGATCCAGGTTAGAAAAAATGGCACTGGCAAATCATCTGTTTCATAAAAGGCGCGTTTGCCTATAAATGGCGACCAGTAATCCCATGCACCTTTTAAGATTAATGCAGCAAATAAAACACATACTGCACAAGCAATAAGCGTTAGAATTTTACGAAGCGGCTTTGGCACCATGACCAAAACAACATCAACGCCAATATGAAACGTCTGCTTCACGCCATAAGAAGCACCGATTAAAACAAGCCAAGCGAATAAAAACACAGTAGCTTCTAGCCCCCATAAGATATTCGTATTGAGAACATAGCGAGCAATAACATTGGCGAAAGTTATCACCGTCATAAGCCCAAGCGTAATCGCTATGAAGGTCTCTTCTATATTATCAATAGTGGATTTTGGTTTTGAATGGCCGTGCATCATTTTTTACCTAAAGTGCTTCTACGGCAGCACAATTGCACTGCCGTAGAAGTATTACTTCATTTGAGAACTTAGTTTGTGCCTTGAGCAGCAGCGATTAGATCAGCTCCAATATCGCCTTCAAACTTAGACCAAACTGGCTTCAATGCATCAACCCAAGCTTGACGTTGCTCATCTGTCAAAGTGCGAACAACACCGCCAGCTTCAACAACTTTAGCTTTGTTAGCTTCGTTTACCGCAAAAGACTCTTTGTTACGGCTCTCAGTAACTTCTTTAAGAATTGTAAGAAGTTGATCACGCGTACCAGCCTCAAGACCAGCCAACCACTCATCAGATGTCACAACTAGATAGTCAATAATGCCGTGGTTTGTTTCAGTAGTTCCATCCTGCACTTCAAAGAACTTCTTACCATAGATGTTTGACCAAGTATTTTCTTGACCATCAATAACCTTGGTTTGAAGACCGCCGTAAACTTCTTTGAAAGACATTTTTTGTGGGCTAGCGCCAAGTTGCTCGAACTGAGCCACAAGCACGTCAGAAGCCTGAACACGGAATTTCAAGCCTTTCGCATCTGATGGGTTCACAAGGGGAACACTTGCAGACATTTGCTTCATACCATTATGCCAAAAAGCCAAGCCTTTAAGTCCACGCTTCACCATAGAATCTTTTAAATCATTACCCGCATCAGAGTTTTGGAAAGCATCCACTGCATCGATATTTGCAAACATGAACGGCAAATCAAAGATGCGGAATTTTTTGGTAAATTTCTCAAACTTGGAAAGTGACGGTGCTGCTAGGTGAACATCACCATTTAAAAGCGCTTCAAGTACTTTGTTATCATCATATAAAGTTGAGTTCGGGAAAACTTCCATACAAGCTTTACCGTTCATCTCTTTATTAACGCGTTCTTGAAGTACAGAAGCAGCGATGCCTTTAGGATGTTTATCTGTGTTTGTTACGTGGCTAAACTTGATAACAGTTTCACCTGCATCACATGCAGCAAAAGCACCTACTGTTGTTGCAACTGTGAATGTAAAAGCCAAAGCGACTTTTTTAATGATTTTCATAATTATCTCCTCCAATGAAATTTCATAGATTTCACTACTTATTACTTAAGCGAGAGAAGATACTAAATCAAGCATGGCCCAAAAGTGGCTTATTTTTGCCTATTTTATATTATTAGACCAAAATATTATTTGGCTTGATAAATTTCTTTATATATGTGACTAACCTTCCGCTACGGCACAATTAAGGACTGGTTAACCTTCTTTTAGCTATTACAGGCCATATTGTGGCTACAAATATAAACTAAGTACCGCCTATCAATATAAGGGCATGAATTATGGGTCTAAAAACTTCACTCGCAATTTTGATGATGGCAATTGCCGTTGCGGGTTGTACACGCTCAACGAATGCTTTGAATGTTAGTACGCGCACTCCGCCGCAGCCTTTACCTTCTGTACCATCGGGAAATGTTGAGACAACTCAATTAGATCCAATTTCAGAAACTGCTGATGCATCAACCAGTTTAGATGCACCAACTGCTCCGCAAGTATCTAGTACTGATGCTTCACAAGAAGTGAATACTGAAGTTGCTTCTCTTAATACAAATCCTGCAAACACAGAGCCTTTAACCCACGAACCATTAGCTGGCTCTTGGAATGTTGCTTCGGATAGCTCTCAATGTCGGGCGATTCTTGCTTTCACTAAATGGTCTGGCGGCTACCGCGCAACAACATTACGTTGTAACTCCCCAGAGCTAAGCACTGTAACAGCTTGGGACGTTAAAGGCTCAAGAGTTGTCCTAGTAGATGGAAATGGCAGTCAAGTTGCTAGCCTAGGCTCTGTAGGTAGCGAACGTTACGCTGGCACTACAGCTTCTGGCAAGCCAATCTCTTTTTCAAGATAAACTTAGCATAACTTTAGTTTTCAGTTTGCAATCGTAAACTTTTGCATATGATTGCGTATCATGGACACGAGAAATCTAAATCCACAAAGAATGAACACAGCCTATGAAAAACTCATAGCAGCTGGTCAGATAGAATCTGACCCAAATCAATCAATACTTGTCACTCAGTTTGATGAACTTCTTGCCAAGCTTGAGAAAAAGCGACTTTCTAGAAAATCTAGCTCACTTGGATGGTTATTTAGCAAAAAAGCACCCGAAACTATTAAAGGCATCTATATTTGGGGCGATGTAGGGCGCGGTAAATCCATGTTGATGGATATGTTTTTTGAAATTCTACCTCATAAGCGCAAGCGCCGCGCGCACTTCAACGACTTTATGCAAGATGCTCAAGAGCGAATTCATAAACACCGCCAAGCTTATAAACATGGCGAAACAAAAGAAGAAGACCCCATCCCAACAATTGCTGAAGCTTTAGCAGAAGACGCAAGTGTTCTATGTTTTGACGAATTCACAGTTACAGATATAGCCGATGCAATGATTTTAGGGCGTTTGTTTGAGGCAATGTTCGATGAAGGTGTAGTTATTGTTGCAACCTCTAATGTAGCGCCTGAAAATCTATATACGAATGGTTTAAACCGTAAAATATTCTTACCTTTTATAGATTTACTCACTGAGAACGTTAGTATTTTTAACTTAGATGCAAGAACAGACTTCAGATTAGAAAAATTAGATCAAGCTCCTGTTTACTACACGCCATTAGACAACAATACTAAAAAAGCTATGGATGAAACTTGGCTACGCCTTACTGGAGCTACGAAAGTTTCACCTGAAACCTTAGAATTAAAAGGTAGAAAACTTGAAATACCCCAATCAGCAGCCGGTGTAGCTAGAGTTCCGTTTGCCACTCTTTGCCTAGAACCACGAAGCGCTGCGGATTATTTAGCAATGGCTAGAAATTATCATACAGTATTTCTGGAAGATATTCCCGTCATGCAACGCGAAGATCATAACGCAGCAAAGCGCTTTATTTTACTAATTGATACACTCTACGATAATCATATTCGTATTGTTGTCTCTTCCGAAGCCAAACCAGACAAACTTTATACAGCAACATCTGGTACGGAAGCGTTTGAATTCAAGAGAACAATCTCCAGATTGCATGAAATGCAGTCCCGAGAATACATAGGTGCTTAGAAATTCTTACTTTTACGTAAATGAAAATCTTTTTAAGATACTGAAATAACTACACAATATTCTGTGCTTTGCAAATTCAATATTCTGTTTTAAAACACGTCTTAAGATCTTCATGATCTAGCAGAAATTATTGTTTATTACTTTTACGTAAAGGGAAAAATATGGCTCGCAAAAAAATCGCCTTGATTGGCTCAGGCATGATTGGCGGAACACTCGCTCACTTAGCAGCGATGAAAGAATTAGGCGACGTTATCTTATTTGATATCGCAGAAGGCATTCCAGAGGGCAAGGCACTTGATATTGCTCAATCATCTCCAGTTGATGGATTTGACTCAAAAATGTCAGGCACACAAAGCTACGAAGCAATTGCAGATGCCGATGTTTGTATCATTACTGCTGGCGTTGCACGTAAACCTGGCATGAGCCGCGATGATCTTTTAGGCATCAACCTTAAAGTGATGGAGCAAGTTGGCGCTGGTATTAAAAAATATGCACCAAATGCATTCGTGATTTGTATCACAAACCCGCTTGACGCAATGGTTTGGGCTTTGCAAAAATTCTCTGGCCTACCAAAAAACAAAGTTGTTGGCATGGCAGGCGTATTGGATTCATCTAGATTCCGTCATTTCCTTGCAGATGAATTTGATGTTTCAATCAAAGACGTTACAGCGTTCGTACTCGGCGGCCACGGCGATACAATGGTTCCGCTTGTGCGTTACTCAACAGTTGCAGGTATTCCGCTAACTGATCTTGTTAAAATGGGTTGGGTTACAAAAGAACGCCTAGACGAAATCATCGATCGTACTCGTAAGGGCGGCGGCGAAATTGTTTCTCTTCTTAAAACAGGTTCAGCTTATTACGCACCAGCAGCATCAGCCATCACAATGGCAGAAGCTTATCTTCGCGATCAAAAGCGTGTTCTACCATGTGCCGCAGCACTTAAAGGCGAATACGGCGTAAAAGACATGTACGTTGGTGTACCAGTTGTAATCGGTTCAGATGGTGTAGAGCGTATTGTTGAAATTGACCTAAACAGCAAAGAGCAAAAAATGTTTAATGCATCTGTTGGTGCAGTTGCTGAACTTTGTGAAGTTTGTGAAGGCATCGCGCCAAACCTAAAATAATACTTATGGCGGCTAGAAGACACTCATAGACTTCTAGCCGCCCTATACCTTTTGAATAAATATTGACAAGAGATAAGGCTTCGGAAAATGGCAGAGCAAAATTCTAACAAAGAATTTTCTAACACATCTTTTTTATACGGTGGTAACGCAGGTTATATTGAAGAAATTTATGCTCAATACCAGAAGGACCCAAGTTCAGTAAGCAACGACTGGCAGACCTTTTTCTCAGAATTAAATGACGATGCAGGCGACATCACAAAAAATGCAGAAGGCGCTTCGTGGAAAAAACCCCATTGGCCAATTCACGCGAACGGCGAACTCGTTTCAGCCCTAGATGGCGACTGGCCTGTTGTTGAAAAACATGTAGGCGATAAAATTAAAGCCCAAGCAGCAACAAAAGGTGAGCCATCAGATGGCGACCATGTTTTGCGCTCTACTCGCGATTCAGTTTCAGCAATTATGATGATCCGCGCATACCGTATGCGTGGCCACTTACATGCTGATCTCGACCCTTTAAAAATTGCTGGAAAAAAAGAAGCCTACAACGAGCTTCTGCCTTCAAACTATGGCTTTTCAGAAGCTGACTACGACCGAAAAATATTCATCGATGGCATGTTGGGTCTAGAATTTGCCACCATACCAGAAATGGTAGAAATCCTTCAAAGAACATATTGCTCGACCATCGGCATTGAGTTCATGCATATTTCCAACCCACAAGAAAAAGGTTGGCTACAAGAACGCATCGAAGGACCAGACAAAGGCGTTGCTTTTACCATCGAAGGTAAAAAAGCTATTCTGCGTAAATTAGTAGAAGCTGAAGGCTTTGAGCAATACATCGATATCAAATACAAAGGTACAAAACGCTTTGGTCTTGATGGCGGCGAAGCGCTTGTTCCAGCACTTGAGCAAATCATTAAACGTGGCGGTCAGATGGGCCTTAAGGAAATCATCCTTGGCATGGCGCACCGTGGTCGATTGAACGTACTTGCTAACGTGATGGGCAAACCCCACCGGGCGATTTTCAACGAATTTAAAGGCGGTTCTTTCAAGCCAGATGAAGTTGAAGGTTCAGGCGATGTTAAATATCACCTAGGCGCATCTTCTGACCGTGAGTTTGACGGTAACGAGGTCCATTTATCCCTAACAGCAAACCCATCGCACCTTGAAATCGTAAATCCAGTTGTTTTGGGCAAAGTACGCGCCAAGCAAGATAAATTTGAGCCAAAAAATGAACGAGGCTCACGTCCACGCGATACAGTTATGCCATTGCTACTTCATGGTGATGCAGCCTTTGCGGGGCAGGGCGTTGTTGCTGAATGTTTTGGTCTTTCAGGCCTAAAAGGTCACCGCACAGGTGGTTCAGTTCACTTCATCATCAACAACCAGATTGGCTTTACAACCAATCCTCGCTTCTCTCGCTCATCACCTTATCCATCTGATGTGGCAAAAATGATTGAAGCACCAATTTTCCATGTTAATGGCGATGATCCAGAAGCGGTTACCTTTGCAGCTAAGGTTGCAACAGAATATCGTCAGCTTTTCCGCAAACCTGTTGTTGTAGACATGTTCTGCTACAGACGCTTTGGGCACAATGAAGGCGATGAGCCAGCGTTTACACAGCCATTGATGTATGAAAACATTCGTGCACATGAAACAACAGCAACCATCTACAGTAACAAGCTCATTTCAGAAGGTTTAATTACAGCTGAAGAATATAAAACAATGCGCGATGAATGGCGCAATTTCCTAGAAACTGAATATGAAGCTGGGCAAAACTACAAACCAAATAAAGCTGATTGGCTTGATGGTGCATGGTCTGGTTTAAAAATTGCTGACAATGAAGATGAAACACGTCGCGGTAAAACTGGTATCACAAAAAAGAAAATTTCAGATATTGGTAAAAAAATTACCGAAGTCCCAGAGAGTTTCAACATTCACAAAACCGTACAACGCCTAATGGATAGTCGCCGAAAGATGATTGATACAGGTGAAGGTATTGATTGGGGCATGGGTGAGGCACTAGCATTTGGCGCCATGGTCGATGAAAAACACACCGTTCGCTTATCAGGTCAGGACTGCGAACGTGGTACTTTCTCACAACGCCACTCAGTGCTTTACGATCAGTTAGATGAAAGTCGCTATACGCCGCTAAATAACATTTCCAAAGACCAAGAAGAATATGATGTAATCAACTCAATGCTTTCAGAAGAAGCTGTTCTTGGTTACGAATATGGCTACTCCCTAACCCGCCCAAATGCTTTGACGATATGGGAAGGGCAGTTCGGTGATTTTGTTAATGGAGCTCAAGTTGTAATCGATCAGTTTATTTCATCAGGCGAGAGTAAATGGTTACGCATGTCGGGTCTCGTAATGCTTCTACCCCATGGTTATGAAGGGCAGGGGCCAGAACACTCATCAGCAAGGTTAGAGCGTTTCCTACAACTTTGTGCGCAAGACAACATGCAAGTTGCGAACTGTACGACGCCAGCAAATTACTTCCATATTTTACGCCGTCAGGTTCGTCGTGATTTCCGTAAACCGCTGATTTTAATGACACCAAAATCATTGCTCCGTCATAAACGAGCCGTGTCACGATTAGAAGAATTTTATGGAGACAGCAGTTTCCACCGCCTCCTGTGGGATGATGCTGACGACAAAAACTACCAAGGTACAAAACTAGTCAAAGACAATAAAATCAAACGCGTAGTTATGTGTTCAGGTAAGGTTTATTTTGATCTTCTTGAAGAACGTGAAAAACGCGGTCTTGATGATGTCTATCTCTTACGTCTAGAGCAACTTTACCCATTCCCTGCAAAAGCATTAATCACAGAACTCTCGCGTTTTAAAAATGCAGAGATGGTATGGTGTCAGGAAGAACCAAAGAACATGGGCGCTTGGTCATTTATTGAACCATATCTGCAATGGGTATTCGAACATATCGATGCAAAACATCAGCGTGCAAGATACACGGGTCGAGCAGCAGCGGCATCACCTGCTACAGGTCAAATGTCCAGGCATTTACATGAACTAGAGGCATTTCTTGAAGATGCATTAGGGGATGCAAAATAAATATTATGAAGCGCTCTTTATGAGTTGATCATAAGCAACAATATGAAGCAATTCTAATTGAATTGTTCACCAATAAATAAAGCAAAGCAAACCCTTTTGGTTTGTTCGCAAACAAAGATAGCAAAGCAATTCCTACTGAATTGTTTGCAAAAAAGAAGAGAAACTGAAGCATGGCAAATGAAATCCGCGTACCAACATTAGGTGAATCAGTAAGCGAAGCAACTGTAGGTCAATGGTTGAAAAAACCAGGTGAAGCAGTCGCAATTGATGAACCTATCGTAGAGCTTGAAACAGATAAAGTTTCCATTGAAGTCCCAGCACCAACTGCTGGCGTGCTTGGTGATATCTCAGTCAAAGAAGGTGAAACGGTAGAAGTCGGAGCTTTACTCGGCTTGATTGCAGAAGGCGGGGTAGCAACTACTCCAACAACTGCTGCTGCAACCAAAGCAGATGGCATTGGTGGCACAAGCGGCGGCTCTAAAATTATCGAAGTTCCAGTTCCAAGTGCTGGTGAATCTGTCACAGAGGCTGGTGTTGGTGAATGGTACAAAAAAGTTGGCGATAGTGTTTCCGTTGATGAAGCTATTGTAGAACTTGAAACAGATAAAGCTGCACAAGAAGTCATGTCGCCTGTCTCTGGCAAAATTGTAGAGATCATGTCTGCAACTGGTGATACAGTTCAAGTTGGTGAAATATTAGTCAAAATCGAAGAAGGTGCTGCTGGAGCAGTAGCATCTGGCGGTACGACAACGACTACTGCGGCACCAGCCGCCGCAAGCGATTCAAAAATGCCTGCGTCTCCATCTGCTCAGAAAATCCTTACCGAAAAAGGCATTGATCCTGCTTCTGTTCAAGGTTCTGGCAAACGTGGACAAGTCTTAAAGGAAGATGCACAAAAAGCATCAAGCACTCCATCACCCGTAGCAGCGCGCGCACCAACTAATGATGCACCGCGTGAAGAACGCGTCCGGATGACACGTCTTCGCCAAACCATTGCACGCCGCTTAAAAGACGCACAAAATACAGCAGCTATGCTGACGACCTTCAATGAAGTCGACATGACCGCTGTTATGGAAATGCGCAAAAAATATAAAGACCTCTTTGAAAAGAAACATGGCGTGAAACTAGGTTTCATGGGTTTCTTCACCAAAGCAGTTTGCCATGCACTAGAAGAAATTCCTGCAGTTAATGCAGAGATTGATGGCACAGACCTCGTATATAAAAACTTTGCCCATATTGGTGTAGCCGTAGGAACAGATAAAGGGCTTGTTGTTCCTGTTGTGCGCGATGCAGATGCAATGTCTATTGCAGAAGTTGAAAAAGAAATTGGTAATCTGGGCCGCAAAGCTCGCGATGGCAATCTTTCGATGGCTGATATGCAAGGTGGAACATTTACAATCTCTAACGGTGGTGTTTACGGCTCACTAATGTCGACACCAATTCTAAACTCACCTCAATCTGGCATTCTCGGGATGCACAAGATTGACCAGCGCCCTGTTGTTGTAAATGGCGAGATTGTTATCCGCCCAATGATGTATCTAGCATTATCATACGATCACAGAGTTGTTGACGGAAAAGAGGCCGTAACATTCTTGGTACGCGTAAAAGAAAGCCTAGAAGATCCAGAACGTCTGGTTTTGGATTTATAATCTGGTAAACTTGGTACTGAATAAACTTTTGGAGAATGCATATGTCCATCGAACTACAATATCTAATTTTCGCCATCTTCCTTGTACTCATCCAAATGGTGCTCCAAGCGGGTGCTGGATTTTTGACAAACGGTTTTATGGGTCTTGCTGGCTCACGGGATGATGAAGTTCTTACAACTGGTATTGGTGGCCGCTTTGAACGAGCTTATTACAATATGTTGGAGACCTTTCCTGTCTTTGCGGCACTCGTATTAATTGTTCACGTTACTGAAAGCTGGGATTCAACCAGTGCAATTGCAGTACAACTCTATTTTTGGGCGCGCATTGCTTATATTCCGCTATACATCATTGGCATTCCATTTTTACGCACCATCGCATGGGCAGTTTCAATGGTAGGAAATGTAATGCTTGCTTGGCCTTTGCTTGGGCAAGTTACATAAACTTAAAAGTATCCACGTTTAACAAGACAGACTAAAAGGCTCGCAATTATCATGGCTGACACATACGACGTAGTAATCATTGGCTCAGGACCGGGTGGTTATGTCTGCGCAATTAAATGCGGACAGTTAGGTTTGAAAACAGCCATCATCGAAAAAAGCGCAACGCTTGGTGGCACATGTTTAAATGTTGGCTGTATTCCATCAAAAGCACTTCTTCACGCCTCAGAAATGTTTGCAGAAGCAAATCACGGTATGGAAGCATTAGGTATTGATGTTGGAAAACCAAAGCTAAACCTGAAAGCCATGATGGCGCACAAAGATAACACCGTAAAAGCTAATGTTGATGGCGTCGCTTATCTTATGAAAAAGAACAAAGTCGACGTCTTTCATGGTACTGGCTCAATCGCTGGGCAGGGCAAAGTAACTGTCACTGATGATAAGGGTAAAGCACAAGAAGTTACTGCTAAAAATATTGTTATTGCAACAGGCTCTGATGTTGCTGGTATTCCAGGCCTTGAAGTTGATATCGATGAGAAGACAATCGTCTCTTCAACCGGTGCAATTGCACTTTCATCTGTTCCTAAGAAAATGGTTATTGTCGGCGGCGGCGTTATTGGCCTTGAAATGGGCTCTGTGTGGAACCGCTTAGGCAGCGAAGTAACGGTTGTTGAATACCTTGATACAATTCTAGGCGGCATGGATAATGACGTTTCTAAACAATTCCAAAGAATGTTAAAAAAGCAAGGCTTCAAATTTCATCTTTCCTCAAAAGTTACTGGCGTTGAGAAAAAGGGTAAAGGTGCAAGTGTATCTTTTGAACCTGTTGCAGGTGGTGATACGCAAATACTCGATGCAGATATCGTTCTAGTTGCTACAGGTCGCCGCCCTTACACGGATAATCTTGGTCTTGAGGCAGCAGGCGTCGAAGTCGAACGTGGCAAAGTTAAAACAAGCCATTGGAAAACTAACGTCGAAGGCATTTGGGCAATTGGCGATGTAACCGAAGGGCCAATGCTCGCTCACAAAGCCGAAGATGAAGGTGTTGCCGTAGCTGAAACCATTGCAGGCCAAGCAGGACACGTTAATTACGATGTTATTCCGGGCGTTGTTTACACCATGCCTGAAGTAGCATCTGTTGGTAAAACCGAAGAAGAATTAAAAGCTGCTGACGTAGATTATGTAGTAGGCCAATTCCCGTTCATGGCAAATGGCCGTGCACGCGCAATGAACCAAACAGAGGGTTTTGTAAAATTTCTAGCTGAAAAAACGACGGACCGTGTTCTTGGTGTTCATATTGTAGGCTTTGGTGCTGGCGATATGATTCACGAATGCGCTGTCTTGATGGAGTTCGGCGGATCATCTGAAGATCTAGGCAGAACATGTCATGCGCACCCAACTCTCTCAGAAGTTGTTAGAGAAGCAGCACTTGCTACACACGGAAAACCCCTACACATCTAAGTAGTCTTTACGGTCACTGCTCAGCAATACATCCCAATATTTACACTCACAAAACTGTGATATTTTTTTCTTAGCGTAATATTCCGCGCCTGAAAAAACCTATTGGTGATTAAAATGATAAGCAAAGTTAACGTTCAACATAACTCAAACATTTCAAATAATACTCAAAGAGTACAAGCAGACGCGCAATCGTCGATGAAATTCAAAAACGTTTCAAAATCTTTAAATAATCCCGTGAGAACTTGCGGAACCAAGCATAATCAAAACCCTGTCTCCTCAGGAAAGCCTTCTAATGTAGGGGCGGTAAGTGGTTACAATCAAGGAAATCAAGGCAGCATTAAAATCAATGCGGATAAATTTGGAACGAATATCTTTTTCGATCTAAAAAATATGCTTTCAAATCAAGTTTCAAAGATTTCAATCCAAGGAAATGCAAATATAACATTAAACTTCCCAAGTTTTGAAAATCACAATAACGGCTTCTCAATTACTATTTCGGGTGGTGGAAATTCAAAACCTCACCCAAAGCCAAAACCTGGTCCATTTGCTAAACCCCTCGCAGATGAAACTCTTTCACGACTCGTACCAGCAGGTGACGGAGCTAAGACTGGTGAGCTCCCAGGAAAAGATAGACCTGCGCCAAGAGACGTTTCAAACGCTGTAGCTGACCAAAAAGGGCAAGAGACAAAAAATAACAATAACGCATCTGATCTTTTATGGTCTTGGGGTCAATTTATTGACCACGACATGATCTTAACAAAAGGAGGCGAAGAAAAAGCGAAGATTTCTGTACCAAAAGGCGATCCAGGATTAGATCCAACTGGTACAGGACGAAGCTTTATTCCATTCACTCGCTCTAAAGGCGTAGTTGATGCAAATGGTGTTCGCCAACAAATAAACGAACAAACACCGCTTATTGATGCCTCTATGGTTTATGGCGCAACACCAGAAGAAACAGAACACTTACGCTCTCATGTTGGTGGCCAAATGAAAATAGGTGAAGACGGTTTCTTACTTGCAGATCCGGATAATGTTGTACTAGCAGGTGATAAACGTGCCGCAGAACAACCAGGCCTATTATCGCTACAAACTCTATTTGTACGCGAGCATAATCGTCAGGCAAGCATAATAGCCGACAAAAACCCATTAATGTCAGATGAGCGTATTTTCACAGAAGCCCGTAAAATTGTTACAGCTGAAGTTCAAGCAATTACTTATAACGAGTTTTTGCCAGTACTTCTTGGTGCTAAAAACGCGAACCCTGACAATTTCTACATCAACCAAAAAACAAATGATGGAAAAGTATCTAACGAATTCGCAACCGCCGCATATAGGCTGGGGCACACTCTCGTGAGTGAAAAGGTTGCGGTGAAACAGGATGATGGAAGCATTAAACAAGTTTCACTTGATGATGTTTTCTTCAATCCTAATTTCACGAAACAAGAAGGCATCGGTGCCATACTTTCTGGTCAAAGTGAGCAAACTTCAGAGAAAGTCGACAATAAAATTGTCGATGGCCTGCGTAACCGCCTCTTTGGCCCTCCAGGATCTGGTGCGCCGGGCCTTGATCTTGCATCGCTTAATATTCAGCGTGGGCGAGATCGCAACCTTCCGACTTATAATGAGATGCGTAAAGAGCTTGGAATGAGAAAGATCGAAAGCTTCGATGATCCAATTTTCCAAGATGGTGTTGGCGAACAACTCGCTTCAGTTTATTCATCACCAGATGAAATTGGTTTATGGGTTGGCGGCTTAGCTGAAAATGCTTCAGGTTACTCAATGCTAGGTGAAACTTTCACAACAATTGTTTCCGAGCAGTTTGCTAAAACTGCTAAAGCTGATGAAAACTTTTATACAAGATCAATGAGCAAAGCAGATCAACAATGGCTCAATAACTTATCTCTATCAGATATCATTAAAGCGAATACTGAAAATACAAATATTGACGAGACTGCTTTCATCGTCGGTTAGTATATAAAAGTGCACACCTAACATTATTATGCCAAGGCTTGAATCTTGGCATGAATTGATTAGGTTGAGCTTATGTTTGATATCCTTAAAAAATTCGTTACAGATCTTTCTGCATCTGAAGAACCAAAAATTTTCATCCATGATAAAATGCAGCTAGCAGAGGCTGCCCTTATGTATCATGTGATTGCAGTTGATGGGGTTATTCGCGAAGAAGAACAAACCCGAATGGCTGAACTACTATCTCAGCAATTTGATCTAAGTGAAGAAGAAACAAAAAGCCTTACAATTGAAGCTAAAACAGCTGAGCAAGAGGCAATTGATCTTTATAAATTTACAAGCATCTTAAAACGCACCTTAAACGAAGAAGAACGTATAAAGATCATAGAACATCTTTGGGAAATGGTCTTTGCAGATGGCGTTTTACATGAATTAGAAGACAATGTTGTTTGGCGCATCGCTGAATTGATGGGCGTTGAATCCAGAAATCGCGTATTACTCAAGCAAAGAGTATGGAAAAGAAATTCAAAAGAAGCGAACCCAAATCCGCCTAATGACCAATCATAAAAAACCAAAAATCCTAACAATAATGCATCAAGAAGCGTCTACACCAGGGCGCGTAGGCATGATGCTTGAAGAAATGGGGTATCACTTGGTTGCATGTCGACCCCCACTTGGGGACGAGCTACCAGAAACACTAGAAGAATATGCTGGCGCCGTAGTTTTTGGCGGACCAATGAGCTCCAATGATAATGATGAGTACATCAAACGCGAAATCGACTGGATGTCAGTACCGCTCAAAGAAAACAAACCATTTTTCGGGATTTGCCTTGGAGCACAAATGCTTTGCAAGCATCTGGGCGGCGAAGTTTCAACGCACAAAGATGAATTTGTTGAAGTTGGCTATTATCCAATTAAAGCGACCCAAGCAGGCGAAACTTTAATGTCATGGCCTGATCATGTTTACCAATGGCATACAGAAGGTTTCTCACTTCCAAAAGATGCAATGCTTCTAGCAAGCGGCGAAGAATACCCAAACCAAGCTTACAAATACGGTAAAAATGCCTATGGCGTTCAGTTTCATTCAGAAGTAACACACTATATGATGCACAAATGGACAACCAAAGCAGCACATCGGTTTGTACTGCCAGGAGCACAAAATCGCGAACAACAGTTCGAAGCAAGACCGAAACACGATCCTCAAGTCAAACAATGGTTGGATGATTTTCTTAACCATTGGATAGGGCCAGCAAATAATCATACTTGATTTAGACCGCTATAAAGGCCAAATGATAAGAACACTAAAACTGAAAGCAGCTCAATGATCGCAATTTTTCAAACTCTTTTATTCATTCTTGATATCGTCTGGTTCATCATTATCGCATCAGCCATTTTTTCTTGGCTCTTTGCCTTTAATGTCATCAATTCATCAAACCAGTTTGTCGGCCAAATTGGCAGTATGCTCTATCAGTTAACAGAACCGCTTTATCGTCCTATCAGACGCTTTATGCCAAACCTAAACGGAATAGATCTCTCTCCAATCGTAGTTTTGGTGATCATATTCTTCCTACAGCGCTTCATAGCAACATCACTCATCCCAATGTTTATTTAAGGTAGCAATCATGTGGCGTCGGTTTTTGGTATTAGCATTCTTCTTCGCCACATCATCTGCGACTGCCCAAACCAATACCTATACAAAGATTGATTTTAAAAATACCTGCACAGTGATTTCAGAATATGAACTGGGCTTAACGGCCACTTGTGCTGGTTACACAGGATTTCCTGTTATTTTTTCAGAAGGTGACCTGCGCCAAATGGTTCGTTTTGGTCATATCTCAAAACTTAGCGATCAATGGGAAAGCTTTGGTCAATTCAATCGCGCCAACGATACGATTGAATGGCGTCTAAAAGATAACAAACCCTATGCTGCAATTATTAGGTATTTCATTGAAAACGCCAATGACAACGGTGAATATAAAAAGGGGTTAGAAGGGCAGGTACTTGTCGTCTCCACTGTTGGAAATCATGAAAAGCCAACTTCCTGCGTCGTAGGTTATGTAGATGCACGCGCCAATAAAAACGCCAATAAATTGTCACAAGAATTAGCAGATACAAAAGCTGAAGTTTTCATCTGCGGGAAAGATAAGCCAGAATTTTTTGGTAAGCGTGGCAAATACTCAGGAACACCTACAAGTTATTTTGAATAAATACTGATCACAAAATAATCTTTCTGCGGACCTTTAACTGTTTGAGTTATTTCAAACCTATCTTCCGAAAACAAATACTCTCCTGAATACAGATCGGCACCACATAAATGTTGAGCAGAGCCAATCCAGTAATCTTCTCTTTTATGCAAATTTATCAAATGATAATCCTGCAATCGCGCTTCATCATAAGTGATCTCCAAGTCAGTATTATCAGATAAATGCCAAAACCAATTTCTAGAAGCAGGAATTTCTAGGCCGCTCAATAATTTAAGCTCACCTTCTTCGTGCAATAAAAAAGCCGTACTCGAAACAAGTTCAAATACAGCTTTTCCATTTAATGTTTCACCTGTAGAGATTTTGCGCTCCAAGGCCCATGAGCCAGCCAATGATTTGAAATAAGTTTCAAACTGGTGGCTCATGTATATCAATACTTATGACACAAGCGTTTGAAGTTCAGCAAGAATTTCATCACCCATTTGAGCAGTGGTGATTTTTTCACACCCTTCTGACCAAATATCACCAGTACGCTTGCCTGTATCCAATACATTAGCAATTGCTTTTTCAACTTTATCAGCTTCTTCAACCATGTTGAATGAATAACGCAACATCATTGCAAATGACGCAATCATAGCGATTGGGTTCGCAATTCCTTGACCTGCAATATCAGGGGCAGAACCGTGAACCGGTTCATACATCGCTTTACGCGCACCCGTTACCGGATCTGGTGCACCGAGTGAAGCAGAAGGCAACATACCTAATGATCCTGTGAGCATTGCTGCAACATCTGACAGCATATCACCAAAGAGATTATCAGTTACAATCACATCAAACTGTTTTGGCCAGCGTACAAGCTGCATACCGCCAGCATCTGCAAGCATGTGATCTAATTCAACGTCAGCATATTTTTCTTTGTGCGTAGCTGAAACAACATCATTCCAAAGAACGCCTGATTTCATAACGTTACGTTTTTCCATAGAACATACGCGATTATCGCGTGTGCGTGCCATTTCAAATGCAACGCCTGCAATACGTTCAATTTCATACGTATCATAAACTTGCGTATCAACCGCACGCTTTTGGCCATTGCCAAGATCAGTAATTGTTTTTGGTTCACCAAAATAAACACCGCCCGTAAGCTCACGAACAATTAGAATATCCAAGCCTTCAACAACGTCTTTACGAAGTGACGATGAATCAGCCAAAGCTGGATAACAAATTGCTGGACGCAAGTTTGCAAAGAGTTCCATATCTTTACGCAAGCGTAAAAGACCTGCTTCAGGGCGCGCTTCATAAGGAACATCATCCCACTTAGGACCGCCCACTGCCCCAAAAAGAACAGCATCTGCAGCTAAAGCTTTTTCCATGTCACTATCAGAAATAGCTTCGCCATGCGCATCGTATGCTGCACCGCCAACGAGGCCTTCTTCAACTTCGAAACCAGCGTCTAGCGTTTCGTTCATCCAGTTGATAATCCTAGTTACTTCTGCGGTCGCTTCTGGACCAATACCATCTCCAGGGAGGAGAAACACTTTGCGCGTTGCCATGAATATACCTTTAAGGTTTTTTGTTAAATCTGCATCAGTGAATAAACCCATGCGAGCAGTTTTTCAACTGTTGAAGCGCGGCCTTTTCACCATAGGGCTTTTAGGCTTTACAAATTTAGCAAATAGCGAAGAACTAAAATTTGGCCTACCAATTAATTGCGAGCTTAATAAAGACTGTTTCATTCAAAATTTGCCGGATGTTCTAAGCAATAAAACCGCATCCGATACTTATTGCCAAGGCGCTACATATGGTGGTCACAAGGGAATAGACATACGCTTACTCTCTCTAGAAAACATAAAAGACAATGTTCCTGTAATTGCCTCTGCTGATGGTATTGTAAAAGCATTTCAAGATGGAGAAGAAGATAAGCTTATGCTCACACCACAAGATAAAGCGAACATTAAAGGCAACGAATGCGGAAATGGCATCATCATTACACATGTAAATGGATATGAGTCTCAAGTTTGTCATCTCAAGAAAAATTCAATTACAGTCAAAAAAGGCCAGAAATTAAAACAAGGCGACATACTTGGCTTTGTAGGTAATTCAGGATTTGCTGCTTTCCCGCACGTTCATCTTACCGTTCGCAAAAATGGACAATGGCTCGATCCAATTTCAGGCGCAAAACCATCGCAGAATTGCTCGTCAACCAAATCTAAAAATACATTACTCAATAAAGATACGATTAAATACTTCTCTGCGAACACATCACGTTTAATGATTTCCGGAATTACGGGTAGCGCGGTCACACATAAAGAGCTTGTAAAAATTGGCGCTCCCAAAAAACTGAGCGAGTCAGATCAGGCGATTGTTGGTTGGGCATGGTTCATAAATTTAAGAAAAGGTGATCAAGTTAGATTTACCCTTGAAGGACCAAAAGGCTTAATCACTCAAAACACGACAAAACCGTTAGATCGCCACAAAGCAGATTACTCAGGATATTCTGGGAAACGGACAAAACCAGATAAAGGCGAATATAGACTGACGACGGAATTACTCCGTAATGGTCAGCCTATTGAAGAGATTTTATTCGTACAAACTTTGGAATAAAGCAATTACGCCCAAGGACGATTTTCAGCATTCTTAGCTTCAAAGCTAGTAATATCAGCTGCCTTACCAAGCGTTTCACCAATATCATCGATACCACTTATCAAACGATCCTTGCGGCCTTGGTCAATTTCAAACTTGATTGTGCCGCCATCAGGACCAGAAATTGTTTGAGCTTCTAAATCAATTGACATAGTTGAGTTTGCACCGCGCTCTGCATCGTCCATCAATTTATCAAGCTCATCTTGAGAAACAACGATTGGCAAAATGCCATTCTTAAAGCAGTTATTATAAAAGATATCAGCAAAGCTGGTTGAAATAACGCAGCGAATACCAAAATCAATTAGAGCCCAAGGTGCGTGTTCGCGTGACGAGCCACAGCCAAAGTTATCACCAGCAACTAAAATTTGAGCTTTAGAATATGCAGGTGTGTTTAATACGAACTCTGCATTATCTGTTCCATCTTCATGATAGCGCATTTCTGCAAATAGACCTTCGCCTAAGCCAGTGCGCTTAATCGTTTTAAGATAGTCTTTTGGAATAATCATATCCGTATCAATATTGATAATCGGCATAGGTGCTGCAACGGCAGTAAGCTTATTAAATTTTTCCATCTGTCTTCGATCTATCCTGAAGTATGTTTGATTGAAATAAATGCAACAGTTATGCGGCAATCAAACTAATGTTATTATCTGACGCAAAAACACCATAAAACAGCATTTTGTCAAGCTTTTAGGCATAATCATTAGTCTTGTTTGATTTCTCGCTCAGTTGACGGGTTTCAACATTTACGCGTAACTTAGAAACAAGTCATGACAAGCAAGATATATTGGAGCATTAGTAGAATGAGTGAGTCACAAATAACACGCGGTTACTCCCTTCCAATGCGAATAATCCATTGGGTCATGGCAGCTTTAATGCTTTATGTAATTGTTGTAGGGATTCTTATGGGTAACGACTTCAAAATTGGCAAACATTATGATTACCACCGCGCTACAGGCTTTCTTTTATTGCTACTTGTTGTGCTCAAAATAATTATATCCAAACTCTCAAAACCACCCATTCCAAAACATGTAGGCGATGCAGGCCCTCAACAATTAGCTGCTAGAGCAGTTCATTCTTTGTTATATGCTGGCCTTATCATTCAACCAATTTTAGGGTGGTATGCGACCAACACTTGGGGGGTGGCTAAAATTCCATTCTTTTTTGGAATGACGCTGCCAAGAATAGCAGAAAAAAACCGAGAATTCGGCAATCAACTTCTTGAGGTGCATCACTGGCTAGGTTTATTTATTGCGCTTTTGGTCGCCATGCATATAGGCGCTGCTCTCATGCACCAGTTCATCATCAAAGATAATCTGATCAAACGCATGATGAAAACCTAATAAACTAACATTCAGCGCTTTTTTTAAGTTAACTCTAAATTCGCATTTTTATTTTCTAGTTGCGAATGAGTTGCAATTGCATTGACTTTGCGAACCATTCGCATATGTAATAATTCTGAAGTAAAATTTTCTCGGATAAAAAATGAATAACCTTCTTAAACCTATACTAGCATTCCTTATGCTTTCTTCATTGATCAACAATGCGAGTGCGGACGAAAAATTTAAAGTCATAACAACCTTCACCGTCATCGCTGACATGGCGCGCAATGTTGCAGGTGATGCGGCGATTGTAGAATCCATCACTAAACCTGGTGCAGAAATTCATGGCTATCAACCAACACCCCGCGATATCATCCGTGCACAAGGTGCTGATCTTGTCTTATGGAATGGAATGAACCTTGAACTATGGTTCGAACAATTTTTCCGCAATCTTAAAGAGGTACCAAGTGTAACCTTAAGTGATGGTGTTGAACCGATGGGAATAGCAGAGGGCCCTTACACCGGAAAACCAAATCCACATGCTTGGATGTCGTTAGAGTCTGCAATTATATACGTTAACAACATTCGGGATGGGTTGGTGAAACACGACCCAGATAATGCAGAAGTTTATAAAGCCAACGCTGAAGCCTATAAGATAAAGATTACTGCTGCTGTAAAACCTCTTAAAGAGAAAATTCTTTCCATTCCGCAAGAAGAACGCTGGCTCGTTTCAAGCGAGGGAGCCTTTAGTTATTTAGCGCGTGATTTTGAAATGAGAGAGCTTTATCTCTGGCCTATCAATGCAGATCAACAAGGAACACCGCAACAAGTTCGCAAAGTCATCGACTCGGTTCGTAAAAATAACATCAAAGTTGTTTTTTCTGAAAGTACCATATCAGATGCACCAGCCAAACAAATAACCCGTGAGACAGACGCGAAATACGGTGGTGTTCTATACGTTGATTCTCTAAGCGAAGCAGAAGGTGAAGTACCAACCTATATTGATCTATTGCGCATAACATCTCAAACCATCGCTGATGGATTGGCAAAACAATGAGCACCTCTAGTTCAGGCATTAAAGTAGAAGATGTGACCGTTACTTATCGTAATGGCAATATAGCTTTGCATGATGCAAGTTTCGAAATACCAACAGGTACAATCAGTGCACTTGTTGGCGTTAATGGTTCTGGCAAGTCAACGCTATTTAAAGCTATTATGGGATTTGTCCCTACCGCTAAAGGAAGTGTTTCTGTTTTCGGGAAAAGCGTAAAACACGCCCTTAAAAACAACATGATTTCTTACGTTCCTCAAGCAGAAGAAGTTGACTGGAGCTTTCCTGTTTTAGTCGAAGACGTTGTCATGATGGGTCGATACGGACATATGAACTTCATGCGCATCGCCAGTGCCAAAGACAAACAAGCTGTAAGCGATGCATTAGAACGAGTAGGAATGAGCAATTTTAGAAAGCGTCAAATCGGTGAGCTTTCTGGCGGCCAAAAAAAGCGCGTCTTTCTTGCTCGCGCGCTAGCTCAAGAAAGCAAAGTCATCTTACTGGATGAGCCTTTTACAGGCGTTGATGTAAAAACTGAAGAAGCAATTATCGAGCTATTGCGCAACATGCGTGAAGAAGGCCATGTCATGCTCGTTTCAACACATAACCTTGGGAGTGTACCAGAATTCTGCGACAGAACTATTTTAATCAAAGAAACCGTCCTTGCTTATGGGCTAACATCAGAAATCTTCACACAAGAAAACTTAGAGCGCACTTTTGGTGGTGTACTTCGTCACTTTGTTCTTGGCGGCACAGATCTTCATGATGATGAAGACGCAAGACAAGTAACCGTCCTGACAGATGATGAACGCCCATTCGTTATTTATGATAAAAAAGAAAAATCGAAGTAATGGAAACTCTACTTCTCCCTTTTGAATACAATTACATGATAAACGCCATGTGGGTGAGCACTCTTGTGGGCGCAGTGTGCTCATTTTTATCTGTTTATCTAATGCTCAAAGGTTGGTCGTTAATTGGAGATGCACTAAGCCATTCCATCGTTCCGGGTGTTGCTGGTGCATATATGCTGGGGTTGCCCTTTGCAATTGGTGCTTTCTTTTCTGGTGGATTGGCCGCAAGTGCAATGCTTTTTCTGAACCAACGCACAGGGCTAAAAGAAGACGCCATCATTGGTTTAATCTTCACTTCATTTTTTGGCCTTGGCCTTTTCATGGCTTCCCTATCACCGACATCTGTAAACATTCAAACCATTACGCTTGGCAATATTCTGGCAATCACACCAGAAGATACGATACAACTTGTGATAATTAGTGTTGTTTCTCTCGCAGTTTTACTAATTAAATGGAAAGACTTCATGGTGACTTTCTTTGATGAAACTCACGCACGTTCAATTGGTTTAAATACAGAAATACTCAAGATTGTGTTTTTTGCTATTCTAGCCGCCTGTACTGTTGCTGCCCTACAAACAGTAGGGGCATTTTTAGTAATTGCTATGGTCGTAACACCTGGTGCAACCGCCTATTTGCTAACGGACCACTTTCCAAAACTCTTGATAATAAGTGTAATCATCGGTGCTCTAACAAGTTTTCTTGGTGCATATTTTAGTTTCTTCTTAGACGGTGCAACGGGCGGAATCATTGTTTGTTTCCAAACTTTAATTTTCTTAGCCGCTTTTTTCTTTGCGCCAAAACACGGCATGTTAGCCAACAACCGCAAAGCAAAAAATGCGCTAAAAGAAAGCACGACCTCATGACGTTCTTTGAAGAGTTAATCCTACCATTCCAATTTACATTCATGACGAACGCAATGATCATTGCAGTAATCATTGCTATTCCTGCTGCACTATTGTCTTGCTATTTAGTCTTAAAAGGCTGGTCTTTAATGGGCGACGCTGTAAGTCATGCCGTTTTACCCGGAATTGTCATCGCTTACATTATCAACATCCCGCTCATCATAGGGGCATTTGTAGCTGGCATGTTCTGCGCTCTTGCTACAGGATTTTTAAAAGATAACAGCCGCGTAAAACAAGATACCGTTATGGGTGTTGTTTTCTCAGGTATGTTTGGATTTGGAATTGTGCTTTACACAAAAATCCAGTCAGACGTGCATCTTGACCATATCCTATTTGGAAATATGCTTGGTGTTAGTACGAATGATATCATTACAACACTTGTAATTGGCTTTATTGTTACAGCAATTATCTTACTTAAATGGCGAGATTTATTGCTACATTCCTTTGATGAAATTCAAGCAAAGGTTGCAGGCCTTTCAGTGAAACTTATTCACTATGGCCTTCTAATTATTCTATCACTCACAATTGTCTCTGCGCTAAAAGCTGTAGGTGTCATTCTAACAATAGCACTCCTGATTGCACCAGGTGCAATCGCATTTCTAATAACAAAGCGCTTTGAAGCGATGTTGATAGTTTCAGTCGCAATCGCAGTTCTGTCATCATTCTTAGGTGTATATCTAAGTTTCTACCTAGACAGCGCACCCGCACCTACAATCGTGCTCGTAATGACAATAATATTTATAGCTGCGTTTATCGTTTCAACACATAAAACAAAGCAAACGACACAATCCATATCCACTAAAATTTAAAGCCAAGAAAGCTACTATAATGATCGGCTATGACTGAGTACTATTAAGAATAAAAAAAGATATTTATCTGAATAAAACAAAATTAAACGCATACAAAATTGTTCCACACACAAAATTTGTAATTAAAAAAACTCTGATCGCGACAGCTCTTGTGTCTAAAATTTTACCAGAGCGACGACAAAGATAATATACTACCGCCGTTCCCAAAAAAGAGCTTGCAGCCACCGTTATGAAAATTGGGAGATTTATTCCCCACCCACCAGCGCGAAGAGCGGGTATTGCTATCATTCCATCAAAAAATAGTGCGCTTATTCCATTATGCGCTTATTCCATTAATAGAGAAAAATGAAATCAGAACAACAAAGAGGCATAATATTAGATATGAACCCCATTTGTTTGCGTTGCTACTTGCAATATTCGCATCAGCAAAGTTATTTTGAGAAGGCGTTGCAAGGTTAACGAAAACGCCGATTACACCAATAATCAAGAGTGCTAAAATTGAAGATAATATACTAACACCGAAGGTTATTTCATTAGGTGAAAGTATATTAACACTAAATAGAAACATTCCAGCTAGGATAGATAATCCTGCCATGTTCAATGCAGTATGGTTTTTGACTTTAATATTCTCTGGAATTGTCATATGCTGAGGTCCTATTTTTACAGCTAATGCAAGTACATGAAGTGCAGTAAAGCTTTTAAGATAATCTTGCAGCATAATGGTTAATCCAATGATAATGATAAAATTTAGTTGATTTAAATTATAACTATTCCCTAATACCAAAACTTTTCTCTGGTCTTAAAAATCTACCCTCTGGATAACTTGATAAATCCTTAATGATCACATCGTATTCGTGTTTTTGCTCAAGACTAAAATGTGCAGATAATTCTGTACCACGAAATTGACCTTTCTGAAGTTCTATACGTATTTTTTCATAGACCGCGGAAGCTTTACCAGTTGCAAAAGCTGTGGTCGCAGATAATCCAAATACTTCCGCAATTCTTTGTGCTAAGCTTTTGCCAGGTGCAAAATCGATATCCTTTATCACAAAATATTTCTTTAGTTTACGGCTATCTGACCGCGCACATTGTCCGAGGCTATTCTTAAACCAAATATGAAATTCAGCTAAAGTAGCACCTCCATCATTTTTATCATCTTTATGAAAGGTATTGAATAAACGCCCATCAACTTCTCATTCACCAAATGGTAAATTTACGAAATTATCAACCATTCGACCAAATCTTTTACCACAAAGTGTTCTAATCCCTTTTCGGTACAAAGAAACTTTATCTTTAATACTTTTATTTCCAGATTTAAGTTGTTTAACCTTTACAGTAAAAATAGGATCAAATTCTATCCTCTTATCTTTGAAACCAAACACATATGTAAATTGGTAATTTGACTTTGAAAAACCTTCAAAACTCATATTTTCATTGTCAGGAACTTCATTCCAACAATACTTCTTATTAACTTGTGACAAATATAGAAGCTCACCACCTTTCAAAGTAGTTCCTACTTTACAAAGTCCATATCCAGCAGCATATGTAATGTTAAAATTTGCAATAAGTAAAAAGGTAAAACGAAAACTATTCCTAAAATCCGATTCATTGCATTCTCCTAAGTAAGATAATAATATAAGCTAATTTTTGATAAATATAAATACTCAATCTAAACCAAGGCTAGACCAGAATTGATGTTTTTCTGACGATTCACCATAAGCGTTTTACCAGCGTGAGCATAAGCTGTATCTGCCATTATTTGATCAAGAGGTTTATCTGCTGAGTAACCATTTAGAATCTTATTTATCGGTACAATTTTATCACTGAAATTACCCTCCCAAAAATAACCATGAACAATGCCTGCGAGTAATTTTGCGGCACGCTCTGTATTGCCTGCAATACCATGTTGTTCAAACAAACCTGGATAAAGTACTAGACCAGATACATTTCTAACCGGTTTGTTTTTAAGTTGTCCCAGATACGCAAGATAATAACGAATATTCGTATCTACACTCATCGGCTTGTTGTATTCAGGCGCGCCTGTGCCCACCCAATAATCAATATTATTTGGAAGTGGAAAAAACCCATACTCACCATTTGAGTGTATAAAATTTGGATCCATAATACCGCTTGATGAAACACCAGCTTCCGCCATTAAAAGCACAACAATATCTTTTAATGTAAGGATATTAGCGCCAGCACCATATTGTACTTTTAGCTGCTCATTAACATAGTTCATTATTCTCTTAAACGAATTAGTATTTCGGGTAAAAAAATGAGACTTAGTCAGGCCAGAAACTTGCCAAGAAAGTGAAGGCCATTCAGGAATTCTTTCAGTGACCCCTTCTGCTTCCACTCGATCGCTTATCTTTCTCAAGGAACTGGAGTCATGGCTATGTTTCGGTGATGACAAACCAACCGAAGATAACATTTGAGAAAATTCATCATCAATCACAGAGTCAGAACTTAAATTCTCACCTTTCTCCATATCCTGTATTTTAGATAATGAAAGTCGCATAGCAATCGGCAAATGTTCGGATGTATCTTTTACAAAACGACTTACAACCTTGTCGCGAGCAACAATAAAAAAATCATCTTCGCTAGCATATTTGCTCATGTTTGCAGATAGAAAAATATGATCAATTAGACTCTTGTAAGGTGATTTTAAATAGGTAAAAGCACCACTCATTTCATCTTGTGCAGATAGTGCAGAAAAGCCAGCTTTGGTAAGCTGATCAAAATCATTACTAGCAAGCGTAGCGTTAAAGTCTCCTAATAAAACGATTGGGAAAGATTTTTCTACAAAGAAAAGACTGCATGATATGTGAAAATCTCAACTCCCCACTGCTGATGAATTGTTATACTTAAATCATGAACGACATAAACAATCATAAGCGAAACCCCGACACCGAAGGGTCTCGTCATCACGCGACAATAGGTGAACTGCCGCGACACGACACATCAGAAATAAATCTCTCACATTCTAAAAATAGATCATCCAACCATCATAGCTCAGATAATACAATTATCAACACCAATTCAGACACAGTCACGACAGTTCCCGACATGCAAAGACAGGACGCGATTGTACCCGATGCGTCTGGTCACAGCACGACCAGCCACGACATGTCTCGTCACCTACAAAAAGAAGTCGAACCGCCAGTAAAGGATACAAATGAAATCCCACGTGATTAAACTCTGGATAATGAACTTCAAACTAACTCAAAATCAGACAACCCGCCAAACGACGCACCGCGACCTTTCGCCGATTGGGTAGACATTGAAACGACAGATGAACTCTTACGAGAAGAAGGAATTACGAGAACAATCCGAACGATACAAAGGATGTGCAAACATGGCGATCTTGCGGCACGATTAGTACCAACAGAAAATGGTGTTCGGTACCTGATTGAACGAGGATCAATATACGAATTTGTAGAGCGCCATAATCAAATTATGCCCTCTGGAAAGGGTAAAGATGAGGTTCTGGATAATACACCAATCAAGAACTATTCGAGGGACTCATCGGAGCAAAATGCTACCCACTTAAAAGAAGTGCTCTCCATGAAAGATGAACAACTTGAATTCTTCAAAGAACAACTAAACCTCGCAAATGATCAACTGCGTATTAAGGATGAACAAATCATCACAATGCTGGAACGAGATCATGAAACCAATATTTTAATTCAAAACTTGCAACAACTCATGGGACTACCATCAGCCAAAAACACAAATGTTTCTGCTGAATATAAACCTCAACCCAACCTGCAAAATACGGAATTACAATCGTAATATTGGAGCACTCAATCTTACAAATTTACAGAATAAACCTGTAATGTCGTCTAAAAGCTAAACTGATAACTTCTCAAAAAACCGTCATGATCCCATGACGGTTTTATTGTTATAAGAAACGCCAAAAATAGGACATTTTGGGAACAATTGTACCCTGGAACCGTCACGCGTTAAAACGCGACTAAAATCTCCCCGTTGCCCTGACAAAGCAGACCTGCCCCGACCAAAGTGGATGCATCACGACCAGATTTTAGTCTCCTTTTTCACTGCCCGACTACCTTGCAAAACAAGGACTGGGGTATTCGCCTATGAAATAAGTGCGTTGTTTTCCATCTAATCTGCATGCAAGTCGAAAGAATTTAGCACCTGAAGTCATGACCTCTATATAGAGGCCACTGCTATCGGATTTTCGGTACCGTTTTGCTTCAGGCTTTAAGCTTCTAATTTGTGCATCAGTGAGTGCCATAATTCTCTTTGTACAACAAAATTACGAATATTTGCAAAATTGTACAACAGATGTACAACAAATAGACGGAATTCTATGGTATTCCATGTTCTACGATGAAAACGTACATAACACAAAACCCCTTATAATATAAGGGGTTTAGAGTAATTATGAGAATGTAAGAGAAGTTGAATTGGAGCGGGCGATGAGATTCGAACTCACGACCCTAACCTTGGCAAGGTTATGCTCTACCCCTGAGCTACGCCCGCTCACTGTAAGCTTGTCGCTTGTGAACGTTGTATGAAGCAAGTCGTTTTGAATTGCAAGAACCTTTTTCATCAAAATTGAATGATGGTTTTTATACTTAACAGGCTTTAATATGAGGTCTTGATATAACGCCCTACAAGACTTAATGATTTGTCATAATTACACGGAATTTTGATATGCCTTTAAGCCCACAAGACTTACTCAATACCCTTAGCAAATTAGACATAGAAACAACAACTCATGAACATGAGGCAGTTTTTACAGTTGAAGAATCTTCTAAGATTAAACAAGAAATTCCAGGTGGCCATACAAAAAATCTTTTCTTAAAAGACAAAAAAGGAAATTTTTTCCTTATCGTCGCTGAAGGCTCTGCCCAAATTAAGTTAAATACAATTCATGGATTAATTGGTGCAAAAGGGCGAGTGTCTTTTGGAAAAGCAGAAGCCTTAATGGAATTGTTAGGTGTAAAACCTGGGGCCGTCACGGCTTTTGCCCCTATCAATGATACACAAAACAAAGTCAGTGTTATTATTGATGAGCCTTTGCTGCGCTACGATCTTATTAATTGCCATCCATTGACGAATGAGATGACAACCACCATTTCTAAAGAGAGTTTATTGCAGTTTTTAAAGCACATAAATCATGAGCCGCAAATTATACAAGTTTCAGAGTTTGGAGAAGAAGCATGAGTAACGATGAATACGGTTTTGGTGGCGGTAGTGGATATACTACGAACCAAAGTGCAAATGTTTCTTTTGGCGAAAACAAAACGCCAAGTACAAAATCAGAAACACCAATAAAAGACATCTCTACAGCTGAATTTTCTTCTCAAGTAATTCAAGCCTCAATGCAAGGCCCTGTGCTAGTCGATTTTTGGGCGCCATGGTGTGAACCATGTAAACAATTAGCACCTGCACTCGAAAAAGCTGTCGCAGATACAAAAGGCAAGGTTCGTCTTGTTAAAATGGATATTGATAAGCACCCGGAAGTTGCCGGGCAAATGGGAATTCAATCTATTCCTGCTGTTGTGGCTTTTGTAGATGGAAAACCAGCAGATGCATTCATGGGTGCAAAGACTGAATCAGAAATCCGTGAATTCATCGGAAAAATCGCTGGTCCTTTAGATGATGGCGATCAAATGGAAACATTGCTTGAAGATGCCAAGAAATTAGCAGAACAAGGCAACATACAAGAAGCCGGCAGAATATATGGTCATATCTTAACAGCCGAACCAACTAACTTACAGGCAATTGCCGGTGTTGGGCACCTTTACTTAAGCGAAGGTAACCTAGATGGCGCACGCGGTGTCATGGCTAATCTTGATGATGAACAACTAGCCTCATCAGAAATCACCTCATTAAAGTCAGCATTAGATCTTGCAGAACAAGCCGAAGCATTAGGAAAAACGTCTAGCGACTTACAATCAAAGCTGGATGCCAAACCTAATGACCCTCAACTGAAACTGGATTTAGCAATCGCACTTAATGCTGCTCATCAAAAAGAAGAGGCAGCAGATCATCTTTTAGAAATAATGAAACAAAAGCCTGGCTGGAATGACGATGCAGCACGCGTTCAACTCCTTCAATTCTTCGACGCGTGGGGAATGAGCGATGAAATAACTATTTCTGCACGTCGTAAACTTTCCTCATTGTTATTCTCGTAAATTCTGTATCTCTCGCATTCATACATACACCATTTCACGAAAACATGCCGCTTAGCACTTGAGACTTAAATTTTTTGTACCAGATTAACTTGTAATGAACTAAACACTGGAACACCGATGAAAGCTGGAAACGTATCGTATAATTTTGAAAATGATTTACCGGATACAATTCCTGTATTTCCATTAACGGGTGCCCTATTATTACCTGGCGGGCAATTGCCGCTTAATATTTTCGAACCCCGCTATCGTAAAATGGTGAGCAACGCTTTACGCGGCGAAAAACTTATAGGGATGATACAGCCTGATTTTAATAATGCGCATAATGACGAAGGCTCCCCACCTTTAAGTGATATTGGCTGTATCTCTGCTTTTCAAGAAATGGGTGATGGTCGCATACACATAAGCCTATCTGGTGTGTGCAGATTTAAAGTCATTGAAGGAATGACCATCAATACGGACTATCGCCAGTGTAGAATAAAACCCTTTGAAGCTGATTTGGCAGAAGTGTCGCAAGGTGATGATATAGACCGTGATGCGATACTTCTAGCATTTAAAATTACCTAGAGGCAAACAATATGGATGCTGATTGGGAAACTGTTGATAATGCAGATACGGAAACTCTTATCACGGCACTTTGTATGATGAGCCCATACGACCCTGCTGAAAAGCAAGCCTTACTTGAGGCGCCAACACTCAAAGACCGTGCTGAAACTTTAATTGCTATTTCTGAAATTCACCTAGCCAAACAAAGTGGTGACACATACGGCAACCTGCAATAATATACGCTTATGATAAAACCTGACCCCAAACTACTAGAGCTTCTTGTGTGTCCACTTACAAAAACCACACTTGAATATAATGATGCAGAAAGTGAACTTATATCAAAAGTTGCAAAGCTTGCTTATCCTATCCGCGATGGAATTCCGGTTATGATCGTATCAGAAGCACGCGAACTTGAAGCAAAAGAAATTTCTAAATAGTTTCGCCGCGTAACAATTTTGGTGCTGCCGTATCTTCACCAGCAGCCTGATTGATAAAATATTTTTTCATTGCAGGCATACGGTCAACGACCCCTAATCCAAAACTTCTCAAGCCTCTTAAAAATCCATTGTCATTTGAAAACAGTCGGTTCATCACATCAGTTACAATGCCCATTTGAACCGTATCAAAACGACGCCAGATCTGATAGCGCTCAAGCACATCAACAGTTCCAAAATCTAGACCCAGTCGATCAGCTTCAACAATTGTTTCTGCAAGAGCTGCCGCATCTTTAAAACCAAGGTTTAAACCTTGTCCTGCGATAGGGTGAATACCGTGAGCTGCATCCCCAGCAAGTACAAATCTGTTGCGAACAAATTCGCGTGCTAATCTCAAACCAAGTGGAAAGGCCTGCACTTTACTAGCAAGTTTGATATCACCTAATTTAAAACCAAAGCGTTGTTCAAGCTCTGTTTCAAAAATCATTTCATCTTGCGCAAGCAAGCGATCTGCATCATGTGAACTTTCCGTCCAGACCAGCGAAGAACGGTTTCCTTTTAAAGGTAAAATTGCAAACGGCCCCGCGGGCAAGAAATGCTCTTCGGCACGGCCTTCATGTGGTCGTTCATGCTCAACTGTACAAACAATTCCTTTTTGATCATAAGGCCAATGAACAGTTTGAATACCTGCCATTTCGCGCAACCTTGAACGAACACCGTCACAAGCAACCAATAGCCTTGTTGAAATCGTATCGCCTGAATTAAGTGTTACAACAGTCTTAGTCACTTCGGTTTCGAAATCAGCAACACCATTTTCCGTAATACGAATGATACCATCGCCGTCACCTTTTTTACGAAGCGCTTTTACAAGTTCCCGATTTTCGACCATATGCGCAAAAGGCTGGTCTTCTTCTTGTTCATTAGAAAAAGTAAGAAAAACAGGCCGCGTAACATCACTGACTTTGCTATCAGTTACAATCATTTCATTGATCGGTTGAGCGTTTTTAACAAGCCCTTTCCAAAGCCCAAGTGCATCCAGCATCCGCGATGCATCGGCTGCAATTGCAGAAGCACGTTCATCATTTTCGACTGCATGTTCTGGGACAGGGTCAACAACCATTACAGATAAATGCGGCGCCGCATCTTTTATTGCAACAGCGCAAGAAAGCCCAACATAACCACCGCCTGCAATTAAGATGTCAACACTTATTGGTAACTTTAGTTTTGCATTTTTAGCCATATCAACACTCTCAGATTTTTGTATTCTTTAGCATAGATGGAAGTCCAAAGACAAAACTTCCAGATGCAACATTGTCTCAGGGTAAATATTCGTTATCTTATGTGAAGCAACTCCTTTTGAGTTGTTCATTAAAAACAAAGCAATTCCTTTTGAATTGTTCGCCAAACAAAGAAAGATAGTGAAGCAATTTATTCAGAATTCTTCGCCAATAAATTATGTCCAAAGCAGTTGAAACCCTCATTGATATACTCGACCTAGAACGCATTGAACAAAACCTCTATCGAGGCGAAAGCCCTGATGTAGGTTGGCAGCGTATTTTTGGCGGACAAGTTATTGGACAAGCCCTAGTTGCTGCTCAAAGGACTGTATCATCGGGTGGTGAAGAGCCAGAGCGCATTGTCCATTCACTACACGGCTATTTTATGAGACCAGGTGATCCATCTGTCCCAACTATTTATGAAGTTGACCGCATTCGCGATGGTAGAAGCTTCACCACACGCCGCGTTGTTGCCATTCAACATGGTAGAGCAATTTTCTCCATGTCAGCATCTTTTCAAATCGTGGAAGAAGGTCTTGAGCATTTTGTTGAAATGCCTGATATGCCAAGTCCAGAGGATTTGCCGAGTGAAAAACAACTTGCTGAACAATTTATCGATCACGCTCCAGAAGGCGTGCGTAATTATTGGAAACGTGAACGCCCAATAGAATTACGACCAATCAGCCTTGAACACTATATTTCAAGCAAAAAACTAGAGCCCAAACAAAATATTTGGTTTAGAGCAACAGGCCCATTGCCTAAAGATACCGCAGTTCAACAAGCTGTACTTGCCTATGCTTCTGACATGACTTTGCTGGATACTTCACTCTTTGCTCATGGCCGCGCAGTTTTTGATCCTAACTTACAAGTTGCAAGTCTTGACCACGCGATGTGGTTTCATAGGCCGATGGACATGGAAGAGTGGCACTTATACTCACAAGACAGCCCAAACAGTTCAGGAGCAAGGGGCTTTACACGCGGCAGCATTTACTCTCGTGATGGACAATTAGTAGCGTCTGTTGCTCAAGAAGGCTTAATCCGTGAGCGCAAAAAAGATTTTGGCAAAACCAAAGTTGCGGGCGGGTAAAGAAACCGAAAAATACTGGATTCTTCCCCATGGTTAATATGCGATTAACCTTAAATCTCTAGTCTTGTCTTCATATGACAGTTTCTTGCCTGAATCGGCAGGAGATAAGCGTTTTGGAGCACGGCATGCAATTATCAGATGTTGATACAAGAAGATTAAACCCAACTGTAAAAGAAGGCCTCGGAAACCAATTCTCGGTTCTTGTTGGGTTAGCACTTTTAGGCTTGGTTGGCTTGGCTTTTGCATCTCTTGCATCTTGGTCAGTGACAGACCCAAGCCTTTCAAATGCTAATGGAAGCACAATTTCAAATACCCTTGGTTATCCCGGCGCTGTATTTGCTGATTTTACAATGCAATTTTTTGGCCTTGCTTCCGCAATCGCTCTTATTCCACCAGCACTTTGGGGCTGGTCAAAACTGCTACAACGCGGAACTCCAGCTATTAAAAAACGCCTGATGCTTTGGCCAATCGCAATTTTACTGGCGGCTGCTGCTTTTTCATGTTTCGCCACACCACAAACTTGGCCACTCCCAGTGGGGCTTGGCGGCGTCGGTGGTGATATGATGTTAAAAATCCCTAGCTTAGTGATTTCTGAGGTTTCAGGATTCTATGCGGTAATCATTGGTGCTATTTTCTCATTTCTTGCGCTTTGGACATTGCTTGCGGCTTCAGGATTAATCTGGCGTTTAGATGAAGTTACGGAATTAACAGCAGAAGACATCGTTAATGATGATGACTTTATAGAAGATGATAGCCAGCCAAATTGGCTTTTAGGCGCTGCAAGTCATTATTATTACGTTTTTAAAATGCGCTACTTCCGCCCAAAGCCTCAAGAAGCAGCCTTAGAAGCAGAAGCTAAGCCTGGCTTCTTCGAGCGTGCAAAAGCATTTAAAGAAAAACTTACAGCGCCAAGTGATGATGGTTTGGACGATTTTGAGCAATATGGTGGACCACAAAACTATAGTGAACCTGAAATAGCACTAACCGCTCAGCCACTTACACAAGCAGACCCCGCATTTGAAAGTCCACAATACGGTGAGAATACTTATAATGAGTATGCAGAAACTGCTGCAATTGAAGAACAATGGGCTGAACAGCCAGCGCCTTCGCCAGTTGAGGCACCACAAGCTGCAGCGCCAACAACGCGCGTGAAAACACAAGCACCACCACCAAAACAGTCAACAAGAGTGCAACGTGAAGCACAGCCATCATTAATTTCTGACGGAAGCTTTGAACTACCACCCCTTACTTTCATGCAGGACGTGCCACCAAAAAGCGCTGAAATGCAATTATCACCAGAAGCATTAGAAGCAAACGCTCGTACACTTGAAGGTGTATTAGATGACTTTGGTATCAAAGGTGAGATTATTAATGTTCACCCGGGACCAGTCGTAACACTATATGAATTAGAACCAGCACCAGGTATTAAGTCTGCGCGAATTATTGGTCTCGCAGATGATATTGCACGCTCAATGGCAGCGATTGCTGCACGTGTTGCAGTTATCCCAGGTCGCAATGCAATTGGTATCGAATTACCAAATGCAAAGCGCGAAACGGTTTTCATCCGTGAGATTCTTGCAAGTAGGGTTTACGAAGATACAAAAGCTAAACTCCCATTGATTTTAGGTAAAACAATTGGCGGTGAAGCAACTGTTGCTGACTTAGCAAAAATGCCTCACCTTCTAGTTGCTGGTACGACCGGTTCTGGTAAATCTGTGGCGATCAACACAATCATCATGTCACTTCTTTATCGCTTCACTCCAGAGCAGGTGAAGATGATCATGATTGATCCAAAAATGCTCGAACTCTCAATTTACGATGGTATTCCGCATCTCCTAACTCCTGTAGTAACCGACCCTAAAAAGGCAGTTGTTGCGCTTAAGTGGAGCGTTCGCGAAATGGAAGAGCGCTATAAGAAAATGTCAAAGATCGGTGTTCGTAACATTGATGGTTATAATAGCCGCGCAAACGAAGCCCAAAAAACGGGCGAGGTCATGACCCGTACGATTCAAACTGGTTATGATCGCGATTCAGGTGAAGCAATTTACGAAACTGAAGAGATCGCAATCGAGCCAATGCCATACATCGTCGTTATCATCGATGAAATGGCTGATCTTATGATGGTAGCCGGTAAAGACATTGAAGGAACAGTTCAACGTCTTGCGCAAATGGCGCGTGCTGCTGGTATTCATGTAATCATGGCAACACAGCGTCCTTCAACAGATGTTATTACAGGTACAATTAAAGCAAACTTCCCAACGCGTATTTCTTTCCAAGTAACATCAAAAATTGACTCGCGCGTTATGCTAGGTGAAAGCGGCGCGGAACAACTACTCGGAATGGGTGACATGCTTTATATGGCAGGCGGCGGACGCATCCAACGTGTTCACGGCCCATTTGTTGACGATGGTGAAGTAGATGCAGTTGTAAATCACTTGAAAACGCAAGGTGTTCCACAATATCTTGAGTCTGTTACAGAAGAACAAGAAGAAGAAGATGAAGCAGCTGGCGGCGATCCAAATGCTTTATCTGAATCAAATGATATTTATGATCAAGCTGTCGCAGTTGTTCTAAGAGATAGAAAAGTCTCAACCAGTTATATCCAACGCAGGCTTTCAATAGGTTACAACCGCGCCGCATCCCTAATTGAACGCATGGAAGAAGAGGGCTTAATCAGCTCCGCCAACCATGCAGGAAAACGTGAAATACTTGTACCAGACGAAAATGAGACCATATAGAAACTATAGTTTTGCCCACAAACAGCCACGAACTAAGATTATAAGTGGCTTTAAGGGTTTGAAATTTAAGGCATGTACTATGAAGCAGATACTTGGAAAAACTATCAAAACAGTTTGTTTAACGTTTGTTATGGCAACAGCCGCAATCGTTACACCAGCATTGGCAAATGATAAAAAACAAGCCATCCAAGCTATTAGCAATCACTTTAAAACTGTGCCGACCATGACAGGTGAATTTGTTCAATTCGGACCAAACGGCGAGCAAACTGGCGGCAAGTTTCTACTAAAACGTCCTGGCAGAATCCGATTTAACTATGAAAATCCGTCACCCATTACTGTTGTTTCAAATGGTAGAACACTGGCTGTAAAAAACAAAAAACTAAAAACAACAAATTTTTACCCGCTTAGGAAAACACCGCTTAGTCTTCTGTTGGCCAATAAAATTAAAATCAACGATAAGTCTATCCGCAGCGTAAAAGCAGGTAAAGACGTCACTACTGTTGTGATGGGCGACAAGAAGGTCTTTGGTAATTCAGAAATTACTCTTTTATTTGATCCGCAAAGCCAAGACTTGCGTCAGTGGACGATCAAAGACGCACAAGGCAAAGAAACTTCTGTAATGATTTTCAACGTTAAGAAAAACGTCAAAATCTCAAATACAAAATTCGCTGTAAACAAACCAACCGGTAACAACTAAAAAACAATTGGAAAAACAATTCCTACTGCTTTTTGAGATCACAAACTTCCTATAAGGTTGATTTACAACGATAGGAAAACCTCATGCCTTTTAAGATTGCCACTTGGAATATCAATTCTGTTCGCCTGCGCATTGGCTTGGTCGAACAATTTTTAGAAGAACAGCAACCAGACGTTCTATGTCTTCAAGAAATTAAGTGCCAAAATGATCAATTCCCATCGAAAAACTTCAAAAATATGGGTTATGAACACATGGCTGTCCATGGCCAAAAAGGCTATCACGGCGTTGCAACTGTTTCAAAACGCCCACTCACTAAAAGCTACAGCAAAGATTATGTAAGTATGGGTGATACACGTCACATCTCAGCTCAAGTTGAGGCTGGCGGTAGAAAACTCCAAATCCATAACTTTTATGTACCTGCTGGCGGCGATGAAGCAGACATTGAGAAAAACCCAAAGTTTGACCACAAGCTCAAGTTTTTAACGGAAATGCTAGAGCTTCCACATAATCATTCAGATGTTGAAAATATTCTTGTTGGCGATCTTAATATTGCCCCGCATGAAAACGATGTTTGGTCACATAAAAAACTATTAAAAGTCGTTAGCCACACACCAATAGAAACTGAATTTCTAGATCGAATCCGCGATGAAGGGGGATGGTCTGATTTAGTTCGTCAAAAAATCTCATCAGATGAAATCGTTTACAGCTGGTGGAGTTACCGTGCCAAAGATTGGGATGGCGCAGATAAAGGCCGCCGACTAGACCACATTTGGGGCAGCCCTTCTTTAAACGAAAGCCTAACCGATATTTCTATCTTAAGAGAAGCTCGTGGCTGGGAAAAGCCATCTGATCATGTTCCGGTGATTGCAGAATTTGATTTGGATTAAATTCGAATTTTTTCTAGGTCTTTGGTAAAATTTAAAACAGAATCAGAAATTCTTTTATGAAGCGCGGCTGCAAGTTGCGGGTATTCATTTAAAATACGATGCATTGTCGTGCGGGTTATTTTTATGAGTTCACAATCTTCCGAAACAATTGCCGTACCTATACGCTTGTTCACTGAAATTAATGCAATTTCACCAATCAGACTACCAACAGAAAATGTAGCTAAAGTTTTTGAATTACCTTCTTGAAATGAAAGCAATTCAACGCTTCCAGAAACCACAACATAACCACCATCTGTGTGTTGGCCCTCTCTAAAGAGTTCGTGCCCTCTAGAAAAAGACATTTTTTGGCTACCAAAAGCAAGAAGGCGCAAGTGCTCAGCTTCAAATTCACTGAACATCTGCACCTTACTTAATAAATTTATATCGTCTTCAAGTGACATAAGCTGAATTACTCTCTTTATTTAGCGCGTTCTCTTTTTATTTGATCACGCGCCAAATGAGAATAGCTCTATGGAACTAGTTTATAGCCTCCACCCTCAGTTACAAGCAATCTTGCATTAGAAGGGTCTTTTTCAACTTTTTGGCGCAAACGATAAATATGAGTTTCTAGCGTATGTGTTGTCACACCAGAATTATATCCCCAAACTTGCTCAAGCAGCTCATCACGGCTGATAACTTTTTGTTCGGCGCGATAAAGATATTTCATAATCGCTGTTTCTTTTTCCGTCAGGCGAACCTTATTACCATCTTCTTCTGTCAAAAGTTTTTGAGACGGGCGGAATGTATAATGACCAATGGTAAAAACTGCATCTTCACTTTGTTCGTGAGTACGCAATTGAGCACGCATTCGAGCTAGCAACACGGCAAAACGAAATGGCTTTGTGACATAATCATTAGCACCTGCTTCAAGACCAAGAATTGTATCCGAATCGGTATCATGACCAGTAAGCATGATAATTGGTGCTTTAAAGCCACCTTTTCGCAAAATCTTTACAGCTTCACGGCCGTCCATATCAGGAAGGCCAACATCCATAACAAGCAAATCAACTTGTTCTGAGCGGGCTAGATTTATACCCTTCGTTGCACTTGCTTCCGTAATAACGGTGAATTCTTCATAAAGCGCCAATTGTTCAGTAAGCGCTTCTCTTAGATCATCATCATCATCAACTAGTAAAATATTTTTTGTAGCCATAATATTCCTCAGTCACATTATATTGTTGGACTATATCATTATAAGAAACAATATATCCAATAATGACCATTTCGTATTAATGTAAGGCCATATCAGACAATTACACGTCCATGTGATAATTAAATACATAATGTGAAACTTCGTGAGTTCAATGAAGATGCTGAAAACTATCCAAGTTAAGAGACAACAAAACGGCGATATTCACCATGGTTTGCTCAAATACAACGATATTGCCATCAATTGCTGCCTAGGTCGCTCAGGTTTGACTAGCACCAAACAAGAAGGCGATGGCGCAACGCCTATTGGTACATTTAAACTTTTATACGGCTTTTACAGACGTGACAGAATACAAAAACCTACAAGCTTACTTCCGTTTTCATCAATTAAACCGAACGACGGATGGTGTGATTCGCCCGATGATCCAAACTATAATGCACTCGTAAAGCTGCCATTCTCCCCATCACATGAAATTATGACTAGAGAAGATAGGCTCTATGACGTCTGTATTGTGCTTGATTATAATATCAATCCGCCGGTTAGCGGACTTGGCAGCGCAATATTCTTTCACCAAACAAGCCCAGAATTAAAACCAACCGAAGGTTGCGTTGCGATTGACCCTGAAGATATGCAAGCTTTATTGCCCTTATTATCAAGCGAAACAGAAATGATTATTCACGAATAATTTCTAGCGCCAAAGATACCGCTACCAACGCGCACATGAGTAGCGTTAAATTCTGTAGCCGTAAGATAATCAGCAGACATACCCATAGAAAGTTTTTCAACACCTGCTTCGCACGATAATTTTCGTAAAAGCGCAAAATGCGGACCAGGGTTTTCATCAAACGGTGGTATGCACATTAGGCCTTCAATTTCTAAACCAAGATCGTTTTGACAGTATTTCACAAATTCCAACGCTTCATCTGGTAATATTCCAGCCTTTTGCGGTTCTGAACCTGTATTCACCTGAATAAACAATTTTAACGTCTTGTTTTGCCCCTTCATTTCTTTTGCAATGGCTTTAGCAATTTTTGTTCGATCAATCGTCTGAATGCAATCAAACAACTCAACCGCTTCTTTAGCTTTATTACTTTGTAGAGGACCAATTAAATGAAGCTCAATATCGGGTGTTGCTAATTTAAATGCTGGCCATTTACCCTGCGCTTCTTGGACGCGATTTTCACCAAAAACGCGCGCACCTGCATCGATCACCGGCTGAATAGCATCAACATCATATGTTTTTGATACACAAACTAAAGTAGGCATTTCTACTTTGTGTTTTTCAGAATGCATTTTCATTTCTGAAAACACATGGTGGTAATTTTTTGCGCTATTATTTTCTACTTTATTTTCTTCTGTCATAGATATCTCTTAACTCAAAAAGGCTCTCAAGGTTGACGCTTTCACTAATTTCTGGTGAAGGTCTTTCACAAGATATATTACACAACTTAAAGCATTCAAATAGAAACAATAAAATGACAACAGAACGTTATAATTCTCGCGCAAGCGAACCCCATTGGCAAAAAATTTGGGATGAGAAGAAGCTGTTTGAAACCAACACTGATGTAGAGAGTGGCAAAGAGCCATACTATGTGCTGGAAATGTTTCCGTATCCTTCTGGCCGCATTCATATGGGCCATGTTCGTAATTACACAATGGGCGATGTTGTAGCACGCTATAAACGTGCGAAAGGTTATGAAGTACTTCATCCAATGGGTTGGGATGCTTTTGGAATGCCAGCTGAAAATGCTGCGATGCAAAACAATACGCACCCAAAAGGTTGGACATACGACAATATTGCATCGATGCGCACTCAGCTTAAAAGCATGGGTTTATCGATCGATTGGTCGCGCGAATTTGCAACCTGTGACGTAGACTACTACGCACAACAGCAAGCATTATTTCTTGATTTTCTAAAACATGACTTGGTTTACCGTAAAAACGCAAAAGTAAACTGGGATCCGGTCGACATGACAGTCCTTGCCAATGAGCAAGTTATTGACGGCAAAGGCTGGCGCTCAGGTGCTGAAGTTGAACAACGCGAACTAACCCAGTGGTTTTTCAAAATCTCAGATTATGCTGACGAACTCTTGGAAGCCATTGACGAACTCGATGAATGGCCAGCTAAAGTGAAGCTCATGCAATCCAACTGGATTGGTCGTTCACGCGGTGCAAAAATCAAGTTTCCCCTTATAGAAAAAAATGGAACAGATACGAACGAGCTTGTTTGTTTCTCAACAAGACCTGATACGCTATACGGCGCAAGCTTTATGGCGATTGCGGCAGAGCATCCAATTTCATTGGAAATGTCAAAGTCTAATCCAGCATTGCAAGCTTTCATAAAAGAATGCCGCAAGATGGGTACTTCAGCTGCAGATATTGAAACTGCAGAAAAGCAAGGCTTCGATTTAGGCCTTACAGTCGCGCATCCGTTTATAGAAGGTAAGACGCTACCTGTTTATGCCGCCAATTTTGTCTTGATGGACTATGGCACAGGCGCAGTTTTCGGATGTCCCGCACATGATCAACGTGACTTAGATTTTGCTCGTAAATATGATTTGGAAGTAACCTCAGTCGTTGCAACAATTGATACGCCAGATATGGCAGTTGAAGTTTCAGATACAGCTTATGTCGATGATGGCGTCTTGGTAAATTCTGGCCCAATGTCTGGTCAACGCAAGGAACAAGCAATCAATACTGCAATTGATGTTTTAGCGGAGCGCAATCTAGCCGAAGAAGAAATAAACTATCGCCTTCGTGATTGGGGCTTATCTCGTCAGCGGTACTGGGGTTGTCCAATTCCAGTAGTGCATTGCGATAATTGTGGCGTAGTGCCAGATAAAAAAGAAAACCTTCCGGTTGAATTACCGGATGACGTTACATTCGATGTTCCAGGCAATCCATTAGATCGTCACCCAACTTGGCGCAACACTGATTGTCCATCTTGTGGAAAACCTGCAAAACGCGAAACTGATACAATGGACACGTTCGTTGACTCATCATGGTATTTTGCACGTTTCATAACACCGAATGGTGAAACGCCGACTGATAGAGCTGGCGCAAATCATTGGTTGCCTGTTGATCAGTATATTGGCGGTATTGAGCACGCAATTTTACACCTGCTTTATTCGCGCTTTTTCTCCCGTGCTATGTCCATTGCTGGGCACATGGATATCAAAGAACCCTTCAAAGGTCTCTTTACACAAGGTATGGTCGTTCATGAAAGTTACCGCGATAAAGATGGTGCTTGGTTACAGCCTACAGAAGTTGTTCTTTCTGGAGAAGGTAAAGCCCGTAAAGCTGTTCACGCAAAAACTGGCGAAGATGTAAAAATCGGCGGCATTGAAAAAATGTCAAAGTCTAAACGTAATACAATTGACCCAGATGACATCATTCAAACCTATGGGGCGGATACTGCTCGTTGGTTTATGCTATCCGATTCACCACCAGAACGTGATGTTGAGTGGACGGATGCAGGCGCAGAAGGTGCGCATCGTTTTGTTCAGCGTATTTGGCGTTTGGTCTCTATATGGTCAGATAATGTAAAATCTGCAAATGCGCCTGACAGTCTTAAAGATGAAAAAGCAAATGCTATTCGCAAAGCTTCACATAAAACACTAAAAGCAATTGGCGATGATATTGAGCGCCTTGGCTTTAACCGTGCAATTGCCAGATTGTATGAATATGTAAACACGCTTTCATCAAGTGGTGATGTCAAGAAAAGCAACGCTGATTTAGATAGCGCCATGAAAGAAGGTCTATCTTTCCTTATTCAATGCTTTGCCCCTGTAATGCCTCACTTAGGTGAAACATGCTGGGAAGAACTTGGATTTGATGGTCTTGTGTCCGAACAATCTTGGCCTCAACATGATGATGCACTTGCTGTTGATGATACAATTATTCTACCCGTCCAAATCAACGGTAAAAAACGCGCCGATCTTGAAGTTAACCCAGATGCATCAACAAAAGAAATAGAGGATGCAACTTTGGCTCTAGATGTGGTAATAAAACAATTAGATGGCAAAACGCCTAAGAAAATAATCGTTGTACCAAAGAGAATTGTGAATGTTGTTGTTTAGTCAAATCACTAAAGTTAGCCGTTCTTCCATTGCTGTTCTGGCATTGTTATTTTTGAGCGCCTGTCAATTTCAACCACTTTATGGAGAACGCATTCCTGGACAAGGTGGTGGTCTTGAACAAGTTGGCGTTGCTTCTGTTAACAATCGCGTTGGTCAACAAGTTAGAAACCATCTTTTATTTCTACTTAATGGCGGCTTTGCTTCAAGTGAAAAAACTCACGAAGCAAAACTCCGTGTTAGCTACAGCAATAAGCTATCAGCTGCCCTTCCAAGTGTTGAAGATTCAACTGCTGGAACAGTAACAGTTCGTGTCAGTTATGATCTTATCGATCTTAAGACAAACGAAACTGTAGCTAGTGGTTCACGAGATGCGGCAGCCTCATATGACAGAACAGGTCAAGTTCTTGCTAATAATAGGGCAACACGTGACGCTGAAAATCGTGCTGCAAAAGAAGCTGCTGAAGCACTGCGCCTAGCAATCGCTTCGAACATTAGCAGACTTTAAACTCCAATGGCTTCACTTAAGCCTAGAGATATTGAACCTTTTTTAAAGAAGCCTGATTTTTCCAGAGCAGTAATATTACTCTATGGACCAGACGCTGGTCTTGTTAGTGAACGTGCTGATGTTTTAGCACAAAAATCTGGTGTCGATCTTAAAGATCCATTTTGCCTAATTCGAATGAATGCAGATGATGCAGCAAGTGATACAGCACGTATTGCTGATGAAGCACATACAATTGGTATGTTTGGTGGAAAACGACTTATTCGAATTTCAGGAAATACCAGGCACGATTTAGCAAAAGCCGTGAAGCCAGTGCTAGACACGCCACCTGAGGATGCAATTATTATCATCGAAGCTGGCGACTTAAAGAAAACTGCTGGCCTACGAAAGCAATTAGAATCAAACCCTGCTAGCCTCGCGATTCCTTGTTATCAAGATACTGATGCTGCTGTCGAACAATTAATTAATGAAGAGATCGTATCAAAAGGTTTAAAGATAGATCGCGATACACGACTTTTGCTAAAATCGATGCTCGGTGATAACCGCATGGTTTCACGTGGTGAACTTAGTAAGCTAGCAATTTATTGCGAAGGCAAAGATAGCGTTACAGCTGATGAAATTCATGAGATTGTTGGCGATGCTTCAAAATTAGTTATGGATGATGTTATTGATGCCACGTCAACTGGTGATGCGGCAAAATTACAAGCGGTGCTTCCAAAAGCGATAGAAGCAGGAAACGCACCTGATATTATTTTATTAGGCTTGCTTCGCCATTTTCAAATGCTTCAAAGTGCAAGAAGTAAAGTTGAGCTAAATCGCCAAGTCACATCAAACGTTATCGCTGGTATGCGACCACCTATTCATTTTGCAAGGAAAAACGCTGTTACGACTGCGGTCAACATATGGACACTAGACAGACTAACAAGAGCATTAGTCCGTCTTGATAAAGCAATGCTGGAGTGTCGCCAAAAAAGCGGAATAGCTCAGGCTCTGTGCAGCACCACTCTTCTTGCATTATGCCTAGAAGCTTCAGCTCTTAAAAAGCGCTAAAGTTTAAGAGCCTAGCAAACCATTTTGTAGACGCCGGCAAACTTCATCTAACTGATCTAGGTTAGAATATTTAATTCTCAGTTCGCCTTTTTCTTTGTCCCCATGACGAAGGTCGATTTTCAAACCAAGATTATCTTCAAGTCTTTGTTCAAGAGAGCGGATATCAGCAGACTTTTCTGCTTTTATGCCTTTACCAGATTTGCCGCTACTTGATTTCGTTTCAAGGTTTTCCTGAGCAAGCATCTCAGCTTGACGAACAGATAATCCCTCTTCAACAATCCTCTTTGCAAGAGCTTCAGGATTATCAGCAGTAACAAGTGTTCTTGCATGACCAGCAGACAAACTACCATTACTTACAAGCTCTTGAACATCTTTAGGCAATTTTAGCAAACGAAGCGTGTTAGCAACATGCGATCGACTTTTCCCGATCACCTGTGCAAGCTCGTTTTGACTATAATCATATTCATCAATTAATTGTTGATAGCCAAGGGCTTCTTCAACTGAATTTAAATCTGATCGCTGAACGTTTTCAATAATAGCAAGTTCAAGCGCTTGTTTATCGGCCACATCACGAATTACAATCGGAACTTCATGAAGGCCAGCTTTTTGAGCTGCTCTCCAACGACGCTCACCAGCAATAATTTCATATTGTGCACCGCCTAAGTCTTCCCCTTTTGCAGGGCGAACCAAAATTGGTTGTACAATTCCATGCTCTTGAATTGAGTTTGATAAATCCAGCAATTCATTATCAGCAAAAAACTTACGCGGATTATTTGGATTGGCTCGAATATACTCGATTGGAACTGAGCGTTCTCCATGTTTAATAGCAGGAGTTTCACTACTTTTTTCTTCACTAACTTTTGCTGAAGATATTGGCTGATCCAAATCACCCATAAGAGCTGCTAAGCCGCGACCTAGACGTTTTTTTGAATTTTCATCTGACATTTTAATACCCTAATAGTATCCAGTTCATTACGGATATGAATCAAAAATTATGCAGCAATTAATTGCTTTTCTCGTTTAATAACCTCGGAAGCCAGTTGTAAATAAGCCTGACTGCCTGCGCAGTTAAGATCATATAAAAGCACAGGCTTACCGTAAGATGGCGCTTCTGAAACCCGAACATTGCGAGGAATAATTGTTTTGTAAACTTTATCACCAAGGAATTCACGAACATCGTCAACAACCTGCATTGCAAGATTGTTACGCTTATCAAACATCGTCATAACGATACCATGAATGATAATATCTGGATTAATCGTCTCTTTGACCTGTTCTACGGTTTGTAGCAATTGACTTAAACCTTCGAGTGCAAAAAATTCACACTGTAGTGGCACTAGAACTGAATCAGCAGCTGCCATTGCGTTTAATGTAAGTAAATTTAGTGACGGCGGACAATCAATTAAAATATAATCAATCGGTAAGTCTTTAGGATTATATTCCTCAATTGCTTTCTTAAGCTTATAAGCACGATCACCTTCGCCAGAGATTTCCATTTCGACACCTAATAAATCAAGTGTTGAGGGAGAAACATACAATCCAGGTACTGCGGTTGGAGTAATCGTCTCTTCAAGAGTAGCACCGCCTGTTAGTAAGTCATAAGTAGAAACCTTACGGTCATCACGATCAATACCAAGGCCAGTACTTGCATTACCTTGAGGATCTAAATCAATCACTAAAGCTGTTTGTTCGATAGCAGCCAGTGCCGTAGCAAGGTTTATTGCAGTTGTTGTTTTACCAACACCACCCTTTTGATTGGCCACAGTAATAACTCTAGGCATGACTTCTTCTATTCCGCATTCGCTTTAAATTTTTTATTTCCAGAATTACAGAATCTGTTGAAATAATACTCTCATAGCTTACCAGATCAAAGTCCCACAGACCATCACAATCTGCCAATTCCACCTCAAATTCTCGCCCTTTATGAAACAATGCTGTTGCTCCATTCAAGAGCCATGGCGAAGAAAGCTCTAATAATAATGGCAAAGCTGCTAGCGCGCGTGCGGTTACAACTTCTGGCTGATGAATAGTAGAGCTAACCTCTTCAATTCTTGCGCAATGAACTTTAGCACGAGCGTTCATTTGTCTATTCACTTGGCGCAGAAATGAACACTTCTTTTGTATGCTTTCAACCAAATCAACTGAAGACTCATCATAGTCAGCCATTATGGCAGCAATAATTAAACCAGGGAATCCACCACCACTACCTATATCTACCCACGATCTTGCATCGGGCTTTAAACGAATACATTGGAGGCTATCAGCAATATGCCTATTCCAAATATCATTTAACGTTGATGGCGCAATGAGATTAGTCTTCTTTTGCCACTCTTCTATGCGAGATACTATTATCTTTAATCTTGTAAAAGTTTCACGTGAAACAGGATGGATACGAGAGAGTTCAGAAAGAATTACATCTCCGCTCATGATACTTTCCGCTTTGATGATGATTTCGTAATGTGAGCTAACAGCAAAGTAAGTGCCGCAGGTGTAATGCCTTGAATACGAGCAGCCTGCCCGATGTTTGCAGGTCTAACCGTTTCCAGCTTTTGTTGTAGCTCAATCGACAAACCAGAGAGATTTTCATAATCAAAATCCTGAGGAATGACACGCTTCTCATCTTTCCTAACAACAGAAGCATCGGCCTCTTGGCGAGCAAGATAAACAGCGTATCCAGCCTCAATTTCCAAAGGTTCAACAGTCTTCTCGTCTATCGTATTTAACTCAGGCCATATTTCTTTTAGCCTATTAAAATCAATATCATTAAAAGAAAGCAAATCGAATGCTGAACGACGAACACCATCTTCTTTAACCTTCAAACCAGCTTTTGCTGCTTCATTTGGCGTTAAAGTAAGAGATTTAAGCAGCTCGCGGCCTGATTCATGCGCTTTTTGCTGTTTCTCAAAGAAATTCTGCCTATCAGTAGAAACAATACCAGCCTCAATACCAATTGGTGTCAAACGTTGATCAGCATTATCAGAACGCAGAGAAAGTCTATATTCTGCGCGTGAGGTAAACATACGATAAGGTTCGCTTACACCGCGCGTAACAAGGTCATCAATCATAACGCCAATATAACTCTGCGTACGACTAAATGTTATCTCATCTTGCTTACCAGCTAATCTAGCTGCATTTAATCCAGCGACAAGTCCTTGAGCGCCCGCTTCTTCATAACCAGTTGTACCGTTAATCTGCCCAGCAAGGAAAAAGCCCTGAATCTTCCCTGTTTCAAGCGTGGGCTTTAACTCTCTAGAATCAACATGATCATACTCAATTGCATAACCAGGCTGAAGAATAACAGCGTTCTCTAAACCTGGAATAGTTTTTACGAACGCTTCTTGCACCCATTCTGGCATAGAGGTTGATATACCGTTGGGGTAAACATTAATGTCATCCAAGCCTTCAGGTTCTAAGAATATCTGATGCCCGTCACGTTCACCGAATTTTACAATCTTATCCTCAATTGATGGACAATATCTTGGTCCAATGCCATCAATCTGACCAGAATACATCGCAGAGCGCTTAACATTGTCACGAATAATTTTATGCGTCGCAGGCGTTGTGCGAGTAATTCCGCATTCCACTTGAGGGTTTGTAATTTCTTTCGTCATGCTCGAGAAGGGCACAGGATGCTCATCAGCACCTTGTTTCTCAAGGCTATTCCAATCAATTGTTCTAGTATCTAATCTCGCTGGTGTGCCCGTTTTAAGCCGCGCGAGTGCAAAGCCAGCTTTTTCTAAGGTCGCAGAAAGTCCAACACTTGGATCTTCACCCATACGCCCAGCAGGAATCATTTTTTCACCTATATGGATGAGTCCCCGAAGAAAAGTCCCAGTTGTAAGAACGACTGCACGACATTTAACAACGCTTCCGTCAGATAAAATAACACCTTGAATAGTATTATCTACAAGTTCTATATCCTCTACAGCAGCTTCAATTACATTAAGTCCGCTAATATTAAAAATCTCTTCCTGCATCGCCTCACGATAAAGCCTGCGATCAGCTTGTGTTCTAGGCCCGCGCACCGCAGGGCCTTTTCTTCGATTAAGAAGCCGGAACTGAATGCCGCCACGGTCCGCAACACGTCCCATAAGCCCGTCTAGAGCATCAATCTCACGCACAAGATGACCTTTACCAAGGCCTCCAATAGCAGGATTACATGACATAACACCTATTGTGTCACGTTTATGAGTAATTAAAGCCGTTTTTGCGCCTGCCCGTGCAGAACTACTTGCTGCTTCAGTACCAGCGTGTCCACCACCAACAATAATTACGTCATATTCAGAATAATTCGTCATTTGAGTCCAATAGCGATTCATTTAGTTAAGGTCAAAGAGAAAGCGACATCAATCATCAATAAAAATGTTTCACGTGAAACAGGGTAATTAAAAGCCTAATAATGGTAAATGTTTCACGTGAATCATTTACCAACACAAAATTCAGAAAAAATTACATCGAGAAGATCTTCGACATCAATTTTACCTGTAATACGACCAACACAATCAGAAGCATGTCGTAATGTTTCAGCTTTTAATTCAATTCCAGAGCTATCATTATTTAAAACAAAATCTAAATGTTCGCTACATTGAGTTAAAGCCTCCCTGTATCGAAGCCTACTAATCAATGCAGCTTCACCGATATCAAGTTTATTAATCAACCGAGTGTTGATAGTATTTAATAAAGTATCGATACCATGTGAAGTCATAGTAGAAATTGAAAGCCCGTTAGAAAGAATAGCAGCATCATCTTTTGTTTTTAAAAAGATAACATCCTCAAAATTTAGCTTAGGAAGTGATTCCGTGTCATTAATATCAGTCAACCAAATAACTAAATCAGATTCTGAACCTTTAAGTTGCGCTCTTTTTATTCCTTCAACTTCAGCTAAATTCTCAGAATCCCTTAAACCTGCAGTATCTGAAACAATAACAGCATAACCATTAATATCTAAGTGGACGTCTAAAACGTCCCTAGTTGTACCAGCTTCATTGGTAACAATAGCAACATCTCTATTAGCAAGCGCATTTAAAAGACTAGATTTACCAGCGTTGGGTTTACCCATAAGGGCAATTTTAAAACCATCCCTAATAATTTCACCGACTCTATTATCAGCTAAGTGACTATCAATTTCGCTTTTTATTTCAGAGACTTTCGCAAAACCTTCTTTTGAAATTTCATCAGGTATGTCTTCTTCTTCACTGAAATCTAATTCAGCCTCAATCAACGCGCGCATATGGATCAAACGTTGACGCCAGTCCTCATACGTACCGCGTAAGTCACCACGGCTTTGAGCTAAGGCTTGTTTACGTTGAGCTTCAGTTTCACTAACAACAAGGTCAGCAATGCCTTCAACTTCTGTCAGATCAAGTTTGCCATTTTCAAATGCACGCTTAGAAAACTCACCAGCTTCTGCCAGACGAACATTCTCAAAGCTACAAAGCGCTTTAAGAATAACTTCAACCACAGCACGCCCACCGTGCACTTGAAATTCTAAACAATCTTCGCCGGTAAAACTAGCTGGCCCAGGAAAAGAAACTAAAAGCCCGCTATCCAATTGTTCGTAGATTTCAGGATGAATAATTCTTTTCAAGGAAGCAATACGAGGCTTAGGCAAACCGCCCGCCATAGCCAATGCAATATCAGAACAAGCAGAGCCAGAAACTCTAACTATAGCAACACCACTAGGTAAGCTGCCGCTAGAAAGTGCAACAATAGTTTCATCACTCATCACGGTTATTCCTATAAAAAGAATATTTCGAAGCCGAATCAAAATTAACCCATAAAACTATCTATTTGCTAGAAAGTTACATAAGCGAATCGATAAATAATAATTCTAAGTAATTGATATAAATGAATATTATGTATTCATATTATCAAAGAACTCATCATTATTCTTAGTTTGCTTAAGTTTATCAATCAGGAACTCAATTGCGTCCGTTGTACCCATCGAAGAAAGAATACGACGAAGAACAAAGACTTTTTGTAGATCTTCCTTACTAACCAGTAAGTCTTCCTTGCGAGTTCCAGATTTCAAGATATCCATCGAAGGATAAACTCGTTTATCAGAAACCTTACGATCAAGAACAATTTCAGAGTTACCAGTACCCTTAAATTCTTCAAAGATAACCTCATCCATACGGCTACCCGTATCAATCAAAGCTGTAGCAATAATTGTAAGCGAACCACCTTCTTCGATATTACGAGCAGCGCCAAAAAACCGTTTAGGACGTTGAAGTGCATTTGCATCAACGCCACCTGTTAAAACTTTACCAGAAGAAGGAACAACGGTGTTATAAGCACGGCCAAGACGCGTGATAGAATCTAGTAGAATAACAACATCGCGTCCATGTTCTACAAGACGTTTAGCTTTCTCAATCACCATTTCAGCCACTTGAACGTGACGAACAGCAGGTTCATCAAAAGTAGATGAAACCACTTCACCTTGAACAGAACGCTGCATATCCGTTACTTCTTCAGGACGTTCATCAATCAAAAGCACAATAAGATAACTTTCAGGATGATTAGCAGTGATCGAATGCGCAATATTTTGCAATAAAACAGTTTTACCCGTGCGAGGTGGCGCAACAATCAATCCACGCTGGCCTTTACCTAACGGCGCAACCAAATCAATAACGCGGCCTGACAGGTCTTTATTTGTTGGATCCGCAATCTCCATATTAAATCGGTCATCAGGGTAAAGCGGAGTTAAATTATCAAAGTGAATTTTATGACGAATTTTATCCGGGTCTTCGAAGTTAATTGTATCAACTTTTAAAAGCGCGAAATAACGTTCACCATCTTTAGGGCTTCTAATAGGTCCTTGAACAGTATCACCAGTTTTTAGTGAGAAGCGACGAATCTGAGATGGCGAAATATAAATATCATCGGGACCTGGTAGATAGTTAGCACTAGCTGATCGCAAAAAGCCAAAGCCATCTTGAAGAATTTCAACAACACCTTCACCAATAATCTCAACATCATTTTCAGCAAGACTTTTAAGCGTAGCAAACATAAGCTCCTGCTTACGCTTAGTGCTGGCATTTTCAACTTCCAAACCTTCTGCATAAGCAATAAGTTCAGTAGGACTTTTCGAGTTTAACTCTTGAAGCTTCATTTGTTCCATGAAGACACTCTTTCCATCAATGTAGTGTTAGATTGCAAGTCGGATTAATTTTCAACGTACTGCAAATTAGGTAGGTTGATGACTAAATAGACCGAAAATAAGATTCACTCAAGGAAATTTTTATCACAAAGAAATAAGCTAATAGAATCAGTGCTAGAAAGGTTTTACAACAACCAAAATAACAATCAAAATCATCAAAATAGTAGGACCTTCATTAGCTACTCTATAAAACTTTGTTGAACGCAAACGTTTATCTTCTCTAAATTCACGTACCCATCGCGCCATAAACATATGAAAAGCACTCATTAAAAAAACTAAGAAAAACTTAGTAACGAGCCAACCTTCTTTATGAGCATCAATTAAAAACATCAACCATAGGCCAAAAACCCAACTTGCAATCATAGCAGGCGTCATTATAGCTTTTAAGAGCCTACGCTCCATGGTCTTAAAAGTTTCAGACTGGACAGAGCCAACTTCAGCATCAAAATGATAGATTAGCAGCCTTGGTAAATATAACAGACCAGCCATCCAGCTGATAATTGAGATAATGTGTGCAACTCTTACCCACTCATACATAGATTAATTTCCTCGAACACGCTCAAGTAGTTGTTCAACATGGGCAATAGGTGCTTGTGGAGTAATTCCATGACCCAAATTAAAAATTAAAGGCCCAGAACCAAGGTTTTCAAGTATTTCATCAATACCATCATCAAGAGCAGAACCACCAGCGATCACACGCATAGGATCAAGTAGTCCTTGTATAGCACCTTCTTTTTGTAATTCTTTAGCTTGAGACATTGGAACCGACCAATCTAGTCCAAGCCCAGTAATCCCAGTTGCTTTACGGTAGCCATTATATTGAGAACCAGCCCCTTTAGGGAATCCAATAATTGGTGCATCAGGAATTTCAGCTCTAACGTTTTTTACAATTTGAGCCATAGGCTTTACGCACCAACGTTCAAACTGATCGCCGCCAAGAATACCAGCCCAACTATCAAATATTTGAACCATATCTACACCAGCTTTAAACTGGGCAATTAGATAAGACGATGATGCTTCAACAAGCGTATCTATTAGCTTTTGGAATTCTTCAGGATGTTGATGTGCAAATAATCTTGCTGGAGCTTGATCACTCGTACCATGACCAGCAATCATATAAGTAGCTACAGTCCAAGGAGCACCACAAAAACCAATTAACGTCGTTTCATTAGGCAATTCACCTCTCAACCCAGTAACCGTTTCCAAAACAGGCTTAAGATGATAAATAAAACCGTTTAATTTCAAATGATCAATTTCTTCAAGCTTAATGGGCTCAAGAACAGGGCCTTCGCCCTCTTTAAATTCAACTTTACGACCAAGCGCATCAGGAATAACAAGAATATCAGAAAATAAAATTGATGCGTCAAAACCAAATCTTCTAATCGGCTGCATCGTTACTTCAATTGCCAATTCAGGGTTATAACAAAGATTTAAAAAACCACCTGCATGTTTACGTGTTTCTATATACTCTGGTAAATATCTACCTGCTTGTCTCATCAGCCATACGGGTGGATTTTTAAAACTTTTACCCTTCAATACTTCTAAGACTTTCCTCAATTTTTAGTTCTCCACAGTTTGACTATAAAAGAAGTTTTACCTTCGGTTTATTTGATTCTTATTAAAGTCTGTGAATAGCGGTAATTCTTTTTAATTCACAGAACTTATCTAAAATTCGATTTTATACGTGTAATTCAATTTTCATGTTATTGCATCTTGTTAATTACGGGGATAATCAAAAAATCTTGTTTAAATCCAATATTCTAGAATTCTAGTAGAAGTTTATAAATTCAAAAATAATAAATCAGAAATTGAGTTATCCTATTTATCCCCACTATTAACATTATCTATTCAAAATAGTACATACGATGTTATTGTGCGCTGAATTTATGATTACGGGCATAAAACTGGATAAAAAGTAAATCAATGATAATTATCCACAGTCGTCCACAAGAAAGCAAAACCCATTGAGTGACCAAGCAAGTACATTTCATCTTCATTTAATATCAGATTCGACTGGGGAAACACTAATAGCAGCTGCTCGCGCTGTAACATCTCAATATCAATCAAATCAGGCTATTGAGCATATTTATCCATTAGTTCGTAATCAAAAGAAACTCGAGAGTGCTATTGAAGAAATAACTAAACAACCAGGTATCGTTCTTTATACAATTTCAGACTTCGAGATCGGTGAGTATCTTGAAACCAAATGTAAAGATGTTGGCGTTCCGGTCGTTTCAGTTCTGGAGCCTATATTTCAAACATTTCACTCATATTTAGGAAAACCAACACGTAGAATAGTTGGTGCCCAACATGCGCTTGATAGTGAGTATTTTAGCCGCATAGATGCGCTTAATTTTACCATGCTTCATGATGATGGTGTAATTCCAGATAATGTAGAAGATGCAGACGTAATATTATTGGGCATCTCTCGTACATCAAAAACACCAACCAGTATTTATCTTGCAAACAGAGGTATTAAGACAGCTAATATCCCTTTAGTTCCAGGAATGGTACTGCCTGATAAAGTTATAAATTGTAAGCGGCCATTAATTGTTACCTTAATTGCGTCAACTGATCGTATTCAACAAGTTCGGCAAAATCGTTTGTTAGAATTAAATGCGAGCGTCCATAGTGCCTCTTATGCAGATCGCGCATCGATTGCAGAAGAATTGATTAATGCAAGAAAATTAAGCGCAAAGCACAATTGGCCTTTGCTTGATGTATCAAGAAAGTCAATTGAAGAAGCATCTGCTAGGATTTTAGATTTACATGCAGATCACATTGCAAAATTGAAAGCTGAGAAAGAAAATAATGCCTGAAATTATTTTAGCTTCAAAAAGCGTACATCGCCAAGAGCTACTTAAAAACGCTGGTGTGAAATTTATCGCCCAGTCTGCAGATATTGATGAACGCGAAGTTGAAACACCATTGATTGAAGCGGGTCTTAGCGGTGAAGATATTGCTGAAGTTTTAGCGATAGCAAAAGCAACTGAAATTTCAAAAAATAATGTCGATAGCTATGTCATTGGGTGTGACCAAACTTTGTCGTTCGAAGGTGAGCTTCTACACAAGGTAAAGGACATACAAGAAGCGCAAAGACGGCTGCTTCAACTATCCGGTAAGAAGCATCAACTTAATGCAGCGGTAGCTCTCGTTAGGAATAGCGAAGTTCTTTGGAGCCATGTCGAAGTTGCAACGATTACTTTTCGCAAATTAGACCCGGGCTTCATAGGCCGACATTTATCAGGTGCTGGTGAGAAGGTTTTATCAAGTGTCGGTGCTTATCAAATTGAGGGGCTTGGAGTTCAGTTGTTTGAAAAAGTAGAAGGGGATTATTTCTCAATCATTGGTCTACCCGTGCTTCCACTTTTAGCTGAACTGCGCAAACTAGGGCTTGTTGAATAATGAAAAAAGCATTTGTAACCGGCTGGCCCATAAAGCATTCAAAATCCCCGATGTTGCATGGCTTTTGGCTGAAACAATATGGCATTGATGGAAGTTATGAAGCGTATGGGGTTGAACCAGAAAATTTTGAGCAATTTTTAAAAGATCTACCATCAAGTGAATTTATGGGTGGTAACGTTACCATTCCTCACAAAGAAGTAGCTTTTGCAAATGTTGATCAATTGGATAATGCAGCAAGTGCAATTGGCGCTGTTAATACGCTTTGGTTGGAAGATGAAAAACTGTGCGGCGGTAATACAGACGCCTATGGTTTTTCCGCAAACATGGATCAATTTGCACCCGATTGGAAAAATGGAAAAAATGCAATCGTGCTTGGGGCAGGCGGAGCAGCGCGAGCAATCATTTTTGCTATTCTGGATGCTGGCTACGAGCAAATTCATATCGTTAATCGCACTTACGAACGCGCAGAAAATTTAAGCACTCTATTTGATAAAAAATGCCATGCGCACAGCTGGGATAAATTACCTGAATTATTATCGGAAGCTGATTTCATCGTAAATACAACCTCGATTGGTATGGCAGGAAGTGATGCTTCTATGATGCCAGACTTATCGACGCTACCAACTTCTGCAATTGTATCTGATATTGTTTATATCCCACTCGAGACACCCTTTTTAAAATCAGCGAATGAGCTGGGTCTTCAAACAGTCGATGGTCTTGGTATGTTGCTGCATCAGGCTGTTCCAGGGTTTGAAAAATGGTTTGGCGTTCGACCAGAAGTGACTTCTGAATTGCGTGATTATATTTTGGGGCTGTCATCATGACCAGACAAGCATCATGATAAGAGTAGGGCTAACTGGCTCAATCGGTATGGGCAAATCCACCACCGCGCAAATGTTTCGTGATGAAGGCATCGCCGTTTATGATGCAGACGCCACAGTGCACGAACTTTATTCAGGCGAAGCAACATCTTTGATTGAAGAAGCTTTTCCAAATACAACGAGTGATGGAAAAGTTGATCGCGTTAAACTGAGTGAATATGTGATCGGCAAGTCAGAAAATATGAAAAAACTTGAGGCAATTATTCACCCATTAGTTCATCAAAAAGAACAGGAATTTTTGAGAGAAGCTGAAGAAAGAGGTGATAGGTTAGTCGTCCTAGATATCCCGCTTTTATTTGAAACAGGCGGCATAAACCGCGTCGATAAAATCATAGTAGTAACCGCACCTGCAGAAGTACAAAAAGAACGTGTTTTAGTACGTGATGGCATGACAGTTGAAAAGTTTGAAGCTATTTTAGCTAGGCAAGTGCCTGATAGTGAAAAACGTGAAAAAGCTGATTTTATTATCGATACAAGTCAGGGTTTGGAAGCTGCTCGTGAACGGGTGCAAGAGATTGTTGCTTCGTTAATTTAAATACTATTTACGCTTCTACTCAATGATAGCCTCGGCCAGAAGCGGACATTCGTTTATTGGAAGGTTTGCCCGTTTTTTTTAAATTGACCCTGATCAACTTACAATAATTTTTAAATGGCATTCTATGAGCATCTGTATCGTGAAAGGAACTGATCCCATGCTTAAGAGAGCCTTTTCTGTAAAAAATGTATTGATGTCTGGTCTTATGATTCTAGTCTTTATCTCGAATCAACTTGTAATAACCAATGTGCAAACCGTAGATATTCCTGCTTGTCCTTCTGCAGATCAATTTCCAAAGCCTGGGTGCTTCGATAAAAAAGAAAATACTGCAAAAGAAAAACCGGACAACAAAGTTACAAAGAGAAAAGAAAAGAAGAAATGATAATTGAGCAGACATTATAGATGACTAAATTAATAGCAGTAGTAGATATCTGTAGAGGAGTACGCTTCTTTGCGTGACAGAGTGCCAAACAAACACTAGATTCACTCCATGTCTGAAATTCTACGTGAAATCATCTTTGATACGGAAACCACAGGTCTAAAAGCCAATGATGGAGACCGTGTTATTGAAATTGGTGCGGTTGAGCTTATTAATCGGTTTCCCAGCGGTAAAACCTATCATGTTTTCGTAAATCCTGAGGGCAAGGAAGTTCATCCTGAAGCTTTGAAGGTTCATGGTATTACCAATGAGTTTTTGAGCGATAAGCCTAAGTTTTCTGAAATTGCAGACGAGTTTTTAGAGTTTTTCTCTACTGGCAGTTTGATCGCGCATAATGCTTCGTTTGATACGGGCTTTTTAAATGCTGAATTAAAACGATTGGGTAAAGGACGATTAGATGATGAGCGTGTCATTGATACGTTGCAGATTGCACGTCGCAAACACCCAATGGGACCTAACTCGCTTGATGCGCTTTGCTCGCGTTATTCAATTAATAATTCGCATCGTGAAAAACACGGCGCTTTGCTTGATTCTGAAATTCTTGCGGAAGTTTACATTGAGCTTTTGGGTGGTCGCCAAGCATCTTTCAGCCTTGAACATGAAAATTCAAATAACGCAGACGCTGGTTCTAGTTTAAATGAAGATGGCTCGGTACAAATAATGCAAAGGCCAAGGCCTTTAGTCTCGCCACTGTCGCAAGAGGATATCGAAAGACATCGCACTTTTGTTGAGACTTTAGGGGATAATCCGATTTGGAAGAAAACGGATAGTTTGTAACTTCCCCTTCAATGTTTCCATAAAAGGGGAAATCTTAAAAACTTGATTAAGCAGTGCCTTCAGCTTGTTGCTGTTGCATACGCTGTTGGAACAATTGAGCAAAATCAACTGGGTCAATCATTAGTGGCGGGAAGCTACCGTTGCGTGTTGCGTCAGCCATAATCTGGCGAGCAAACGGGAAAAGCATACGAGGTGCTTCGATCAAAACTGCCATTTGCAACATTTCTTGCGGCATTCCAGTAAAGCGGAAAATACCTGCATAAATAAGCTCTACATTGAAGAGAACTTCATCACCGTCTGTTGCTTTCGCATCAAGTTTTAATTCAACTTCGAAATCAGTTTCTGACATCGCATTTGGATTAACATTGATGTTGATGTTGATTTCAGGTGCTTTATCGCGCGGACGTAGTGAACCTGGTGCATGTGGATTTTCAAAAGAGAAGTCTTTTACATATTGCGCCAGAATGTTCATTGCAGGCTGCGTTTCTGCGCCTTCAGGTACTTCTGTCTTTGCTTCTGCTTTTTTTGGTGCTGCTTTTTTAGCCATGTCAAAACCTTGAGTTTTTAATCTAAATTCATTCGGCGAGTAAATTTGCGCCATTCTCAACGTGCTGGCTAGCACGTACGCTGTGATGAGACAAGAACTATGCTAGAATTGGCGCATCAAGCATAATTATTTGTCGTCCAACTTATTCCAAGGGCTGTCAGGGTTTGGTTTTTCAGAAAATTCAGATGGGTCTAGGTCAACAACACCTTCTTCATTCTGATTTGGGTGCTGGCTACCAAATGGGTTTCCACCCTGCTGAAAAGCGCCTTTTGTTTGAACAACAACTTTTGATGCGATGCTAGACCAAAGAAAATGTCTAAAGGGCGGGAAGAAAAGCAGGAATCCTATTGAATCTGTCACAAAGCCAGGCGTTAAGAGTAAAACGCCAGCAATCATAATCATGACGCCGCTAACAAGCTCTTTCCCAGGAATTGCACCATTTTTGGATTGCTCTTGAATACGGGCCAAAGTTGCAAAGCCTTGAATTCGTAACAAAATAGAGCCTAAAATGGCGGTAACCAAAATCATACCTAGCGTAGATAGAACGCCAATTTGACCGCCAACCATAATAAATACAGCAATTTCCAGAATAGGAATGAATAATAATAAAAAGGGTATAATGCCTAGGCGCATGAAGTGTTCGCTAAATTGTTATGTTTATTTTAATTTACCATCATATAGGAATGATGAAAGAGAATTTGAATAGCCACCTTTGCAACTTCTTATTCAAAGACTATATAGTAGTAAATCATTTAACTGGCGAAAAACATGCAATCCTTTGATCCATTCACAATAGCAATTCTAGTAGCAGCAGTCGTTGTGCTTTTAAAACTCCGTTCAGTCCTTGGCCAAAAAACAGGTCATCAGGAAGATTTAACCGATATGTTTGATCCGAAGAAACGTAAGAAACAATCCGAGCAAGACGGTCCTGCTGCGGATAATGTTGTTAAATTACCTACGCGGCCACAAAATGATAATCAAGATGCAGATGAAAAAGACCCAAGACTGGCCCAGATAGATAAAATTGCAAAGCCAAGAACTAAAATTAATAAAGGCCTGAAAGAAATACTGGCGGCTGACGCTGGCTTTAATCCGAAGGAATTTATGGCTGGTGCTGATATGGCTTATGAGATGATCGTAAATGCATTTGCACAAGGTGATACTAAAAGCCTAAGCAACCTCCTTTCTCCAGAAGTTTATGAAGGTTTTAAATCTGTCATTGATGATCGTGAATCGCGCGGCGAGACTGTACAGTCTTCCTTTATCGGAATTGATGAGTCCAAAGTTCACTCTGCTGCGGTTAAGTCGCATGAAGCACATATTACGATTAAGTTCATTTCCCAGATCGTCTCTGCAACCTTAGACAAAGAAGGTACAGTGATTGAGGGCGATGATAAAGATATTGCCCGCGTAAAAGACATATGGACATTTGCTCGCGATACAAGATCTGATGATCCTAATTGGAAATTAGTTGCGACTGAAGCTGGAGCTTAATCATAGCTATGCGTAAGGGGTGGCGACAAATATCCTTTGACGATCTCAAAGGATGGGAACAAGATGATCACATCGCTGCTCTCAGTTGTTTTCGCATGTCAGCAAAAGCTTTTGCTAAGCGTTCTTTTGTAAGTCGCGTTGCGGTTAATCCTTCGCAAGAATTATTAAATATTGCGGAAAAAGCGCTTCAACTTGATATGGCCAAGGTTAGTAAGCAAACAGCTCGTAAGTTTTTTGAAAATCATTTCGAGCCACAAACTTACAAACAAGAGCAGGGTTTTGTAACAGCATATTTTGAGCCAGCGGTTGAAGCCTCACGGGTTAAAACAGAAGAGTTTTCTTATCCGCTATATCGCCGACCGCATGATTTAGTGAAGCTTGATCCAGATAATAAGCCAAAAAATCTTGACCAGTCTTTAGAGTGGGCACGTCAGACCGATAATGGTTTAGTGGAGTTTTACGATCGTGGTCAGATTGACAATGGTGCATTGGATGATCGCGGATTAGAGCTTTTTTGGCTTAAGTCCGTGGTTGAAGGTTTTTATATTCATATCCAAGGCTCAGCTCGTTTGTTATTTCGCGATGGAACATCTTCCCGTGTTTCTTATGCAGGCAAAACGGGCCATCCCTATACTTCAATCGGTAAGCTTTTGGTTAAGCAAGAAGTTATGCCACTTGAAGATGCAAACATGGTCAATATTCGTGCATGGCTCGAAGAAGATTTAGTGCGTGGTACTCAAGTTTTACACAAGAACCGCTCGTTTATTTTCTTTACAGAACTTGAAGGGCATGACCCTGATTTTGGACCAATAGCTGCAGCTGGTGTTCAACTAACAGCAGGTAGAAGCCTTGCGGTTGATAAATCTGTACATCCATACGGAACGCCAATTTGGCTTTCAACAAAAAAGCCATTGCCAGATCAGTCAAATACCTACCAGCGGTTGATGATAGCCCAAGATACTGGATCAGCGATTGTCGGTGAGCAGCGCGGTGATATTTTTATCGGTTCGGGCAAAGAAGCAGGTACGCTTGCCGGCAGTATTCGCCATGATACAGATTTCATAGCTCTTTATCCAAAAGGCGCATGACCCATGTCAAAAAAGCGCAAAGAAGATCAAGAACTTTGGGAACGGGTTAAACGAACTGCAAAACCATTACATAGCAATAGAGCAAGTTTAGAGTTTAAAGCTGAAATGGGCGAGATGAATGTTGCAAGACCAGAACCTGTAAGAGGGATGCCGCGCATTATTCGCCCCTATGTGCCAGAACCAGCAGTGACAATTTCATTAGCACCTAAACCTTCTTTGTTAGATCAATCTGTCACTAGAAAGATAGCAAAGGGAAGAACAGGCATCGATGGCCGTATCGATCTACATGGTATGACTCAATCACAAGCCCATTCGCATCTTTATAGGTTTTTAGAAAATTCTTATCTAATGGGTCGACGAACTATACTTGTTATCACTGGTAAAGGTGTTCGTGGTGAGGGAATTTTAAGGCAAGCGGTTCCTCGATGGTTATCCGAGCCAGAATTTAGAAAATATGCGAGAGGTTTTCATGAAGCGCACGTAACACATGGTGGTGGTGGTGCTTTATACGTACGGCTTAGGAATGCAGTTAGGGCTTCAAAAACATGACGCCCTTTGGTTTAAAAATGAGAGAGCTGCGCGCAAAGAAGAACGTAAACCAAAAACAAATGGCGTCTGATTTAAAAATTTCTGCAGCTTATTTATCTGCCCTAGAAAGAGGTCATCGTGGAATACCAAGCTGGCAGTTTTTACAACGCGTAATTGGTTATTTTAATATCATTTGGGATGAAGCAGAGGGGCTTCAAAAGCTGGCGGCAACATCTCATACTCGTGTGATAGTTGATACAGAAAACCTTTCTGCAAGTGCTACCAATTTAGCAAATTGCCTAGCAGGCGAGGTTGCAAAACTATCTGATGAAGAATGTGATGAATTAACAGATAAAATTATAAAGCTTACTTCAAAATAGCTTCAAGCTCTGCACGCTTTTCATTTACTACCCAGCCGTAATAGTTTTCTTTTGGAAGGCCGCCTTTTGCCTTTGCTTTGCGCGCGCGATTTCTAACATCCCCCAAGTTATATAGTGTGGAAGTAACACCTGGATTATTTGAGATATCAAATCCCCCAATAGATCTATAACTATCAATTGAAACGCGAATAACAGCAGCCATATATTGTAGCGTAGTGTCGGGCTCCATGATTGTTTTATAAACTTCATTTGCCTTTGCAGCTGAAAGTTTTTTCTTGCGGCTTTTTTTGGCAACTAAATCTGTAACTTGTAATGCAGTAAGTGGATTAATTTGGCCAAGCCCAAACGTTTGCCCTGCATAAAAGGGCTGAAAGAAGACACGGCCAAACCGATCGTTTGGCCATTTAATTCCATCAACCTTTTTACCTTTGAATTTACTTTTCCAAACATTTTCCCGGCAAGTCCATAGGTCATATGAGTCGCGCGATGATGAACATTTAGAAAATTCATTACGTTGCACAAATTTTTTGACTGATTCGCCAGCATATTCAAATTCAACATCAGATTTAAAATATGAAATAGCTTTCACATAATAAGTTTGTAAGTGATCCAAAGCATCTACATTATAAGTATGTTCGCCAACGAGTGCGCCAACGATATGTATCGGTGCAATACCATATTGCTTGGCAGCTTTTTTAATCTTGCCTTTGAGTTTTTTGTCTGACTTTATCAGGTCGCGAATTTTTTCATACTTAGCTTGAAAGCTACCGTTTGTAGAACGTGTACGTGAAATTGAGGTCGCAGGGATTTTTGGCTGTGACGCGCTACGATTTCCAGCTGGAACTTTCGTTACAGCAAAAGAAGGTGTTGCAAGGCCTATACCAAGTAAAGCAATAGCCAGAATAGATGGAACTTTATGCATTAATTTATTAAAACCCTTTACATGACCTAATGTCAGTTTTTGCAAATTGCATAATTTTGACATTAGAGTCGATAGGAAGGCTCCAAATTTTTTGTGAAACTTTGTATAAGGTTAAAGCATATCACCCAAAAAGTGTGAAACAATTTTGGGCTAATGATACGCAATGATTAAAGGATAAAGCGGCTTAAATCGACATCTTTTGCCAATTCTCCTAGGTGCTTCTTCACATATTTTGCATCAACTTTAACATCCTCTTCAGCAAGATCTGGTGCAGCAAAGGAAATTTCATCAAGTACGCGTTCCATCACAGTTTGCAATCGACGCGCACCAATATTTTCAATAGTAGAATTAAGATCAACGGCGATGTCAGCAATTTCATCAATCGCATCGTCGGTAAACTCAAGTTCAATGCCTTCAGTTTTTAACAGCGCAATATATTGTTTTACTAAGCTTGCTTCTGGCTCGGTAAGAATGCGTACGAAGTCACCTTTTTCTAGTGCGCGGAGTTCAACACGGATTGGCAGTCGCCCTTGAAGTTCAGGTAAAAGATCAGAAGGCTTTGAAACATGGAATGCACCAGAGGCGACAAATAAAATATGATCTGTTTTAACTTGACCATGCTTAGTCGAAACAACTGTTCCTTCAATTAAAGGAAGCAGATCACGCTGCACGCCTTCGCGTGATACGCCTGAACTAGAGCGCTGATCATTGACGGCTATTTTGTCTATTTCATCGAGGAATACGATGCCGTTATTTTCGACAGATTCGATTGCTTCCGCAATAATACTGTCATCATCTAACATTTTATCAGATTCATCAGCTATTAATGATTCATATGACTCAATGACCGTAGTTTTCTTTTTCTTGGTTCGCCCACCAAAGCCCTTGCCGAGCATTTCCCCAAGATTAAGTACGCCAACACTGCCACCAGGCATTCCAGGAATATCCATTCCGCCCATCGGGTTTGCTGTATCAGCTACTTCAATCTCAATTTCTTTATCATCCATTTCACCGCTACGAAGCTTTTTACGAAAGCTATCTTTCGTGGCAGGGCTTGCCGTTTCACCAACCAGCGCAGTTAAAACACGTTCCTCTGCAGCTAAGTGCGCTTTTGCTTTTACAGCTTCGCGTTTTTTCTCACGTACAAGACTAATGCCAATTTCAACGAGGTCACGAATGATCTGTTCAACATCACGGCCTACATAGCCTACTTCTGTAAATTTGGTTGCTTCTACCTTAAGAAAAGGTGCGCCAGCCATTTTTGCGAGGCGTCGTGAAATTTCAGTTTTACCAACGCCAGTCGGCCCAATCATGAGAATGTTTTTAGGCATAACTTCTTCACGCATCATACCTTCAAGCTGTTGTCTGCGCCAACGATTACGAAGTGCGATGGCTACTGCCCGTTTAGCGTCTTTTTGGCCAATAATAAAACGATCAAGCTCTGAAACAATCTCGCGGGGTGAAAAATCAGTCATATAAAATTACCTTGAAAGGGGAATATAATTAATGGGTTCGAGAAGCTTTTTATTTACCTTCGGTATCAAGCGATTCTACAATGAGGCTATGGTTTGTATAAACACAAATCTCACCGGCAATCTTCATAGCTTTTTCAGCAATTTTTTCTGCTGAAAGTTTACTGTCAGAAAGCGCTCTTGCTGCGGCTAAAGCATAATTACCGCCAGACCCTATTGCCATAATACCATCTTCTGGTTCAAGCACATCGCCGTTACCAGTGACACAAAGCGAAACATTTTTATCTGCAACCAGCATCATGGCTTCTAAATTGCGCAGATATTTATCTGTACGCCAGTCTTTTGCCAGTTCCACACAAGCGCGCATAAGCTGACCCGGATATTGCTCAAGCTTCTTTTCAAGGCGTTCAAGCAATGTAAATGCATCAGCGGTTGCACCAGCAAATCCCGTTATTACGTCTTGATCTTTGCCTATACGACGCACTTTACGCGCATTACCTTTAATAACGGTAGGCCCAAGGCTCACCTGACCGTCACCCGCAATAACAACTTTATTGCCTTTGCGTACCGTGACGATAGTCGTTGCGTGCATGGAGGGTAGTTTTGACATAAATGAACCTCGAAATGAATTGTTTTCATCAATGTAAGAGGTTTCCTACGCATTTCAAATTTATTCTGCAAAATCATACTTAATGCCGACGTTATAGCTTTTGTAAGATTGTCTTGGTATAGGAGACATGAAATCTACTAACTGACATAAGAGTAATTGTTATGCGTAAAGCTGAATTGTCACGTAAAACGGCTGAAACTGATATTTCTGTTGAAATTAATATCGATGGAACGGGCGACTATGATGTAAAAACTGGGGCTGGGTTTTTTGATCATATGCTTGATCAGCTTTCACGCCATTCATTAATTGATATGAAAATTAGGTGCGATGGTGATTTACACATTGATGCGCACCATACATCGGAAGATGTTGGCATTGCTTTGGGGCAAGCTGTTTCACAAGCTTTGGGTGATCGCAAGGGCATCACGCGTTACGCATCTCTTGATCTTGCAATGGATGAAACGCTTACACGCGCAGCGATTGATGTGTCTGGTAGACCATATTTGATATGGGATGTGAATTTTTCTGCACCAAAAGTTGGTGACTACGATACAGAGCTCTTTAAAGAATTTTTCCAAGCGTTTTCGCAACATGCGGGTATCACGCTTCATGTGACAAATCATTACGGTGATAACAATCACCATATTGCGGAGACTTGCTTTAAGGCTGTTGCGCGTGTCTTACGGGTTGCGATGGAGATTGATCCACGGCAGGCAGATCGTATTCCTTCGACAAAAGGGTCTCTTTAAATTTTTGCATAAGTGTTGTCCTAATGCTGACTTCCGTTTAAACAACACTTATGACAACCTACAGCGTATATTTGCCACCAGAAGATAGCATGGATAATTCAGAAGAAGGCTTACGCCTTGTTCCGGATACAAAGGCAACTTTGGCACTTTTCTTTCCGCCATTTTGGTTAGCATGGCACAAGCTTTGGCTACCTTTAATGGTCTACTTTGTTGTGATTTTTGCCATAATAATTTTAGCTTTTACTAGCCCAAGTATTGCAGTTTCTTACCTTTCAATTCTACCAGGTCTTTATCTCTTACTTGAAGGCTATGAGCTGGTTCGCAAAAACCTAGAAAATACTGGCTGGCGATATGCAGGTATCGTTGAGGGTGAAAATATTGAAGAAGCTGAAATTCGATTTTTGGTAAATTCAGGTGATGCAATTTCTGAAACTAAACCTTCCTTTCATAATGAACAAAATCCAGTTTTACTCAAACCCAGTTTGAATAAAAACAACATGAGCCTTTTTCCGGAATAAGACATGCGAATTGCAATTATAGATTATGGCTCGGGAAATTTACGTTCCGCTCAAAAAGCATTTGAGCGGGCTGCACGTGAAGCTGATATTTCCGCAGATATTCAACTCACCAGTGATGCTGATTGGGTTTCAAAAGTTGATCGTATCGTATTACCGGGCGTTGGTGCTTATGCAGATTGCCGCGCTGGATTAGATGCTGTCGATGGCATGGTTGAAGCTTTAGAAGAAATGGTTATGAAGCAAGCAAAACCATTTCTCGGCATTTGCGTTGGCATGCAGTTAATGGCATCGCGCGGTCTTGAAAAAGCAACAACTGATGGACTTGGCTGGATTGCTGGTGATGTGGTTAGCCTGAAACCCAACGACCCTAATTTGAAAATTCCACAAATTGGCTGGAATACATTAGAAATTCAAAAACCTCATCCTTTGCTAGAAGGGATTGAAACCGGAGAAGATGGGCTACACGCTTATTTCGTCCATTCATATCAAATGGAATGCGAAAATTCGCAAGAGTGTATTGCTACAACGAATTACGGCGGCGCAGTCACAGCAATGATCGGTAAAGACAATATGGTCGGTACGCAATTCCACCCAGAAAAAAGTCAGCGTTTAGGGCTGGCTTTAATCAGTAATTTTTTAAAGTGGAAGCCGTGATGTCAAAATTTCTTTTCCCTATAATTGACCTCAAAGATGGCTGCCCGTGTTGCCCGCAGAAGTTTTGTTTCGAGGACATACAAACAAAAAAGAGTATTCGCTAATGAGCAAAATTCTCTTCCCAGCAATAGACCTTAAAGACGGCGAATGCGTTCGACTTAAGCTTGGCGATATGAACGAAGCCACTGTTTATAATGAAGATCCGGGTGCTCAAGCAAAAGCTTTTGAAGACCAAGGTTTCAAATGGCTTCACGTGGTTGATCTCAATGGTGCGTTTGAAGGTGAGACCGTAAACGGAAAAGCCGTTGAAGCAATTTTAGCTAATACGAAAAACCCAGTTCAACTTGGCGGCGGTATTCGTACACTAGATCATATTGCCCATTGGCTAGACAAAGGCATTGCCCGCGTTATTCTGGGAACGATTGCGGTGCGTGATCCTGAATTGGTTAAGCAAGCTTGCAAAAAATTCCCTGGCAAAATAGCGGTAGGTATTGATGCCAAGGGTGGCAAGGTTGCTGTTGAAGGTTGGGCAGAGGCTTCTGAATTGGGTGTGATTGAACTAGCTCAAAAATTCGAAGGCGCTGGCGTTTCAGAAATTATCTATACAGACATCGATCGCGATGGAATCCTAACAGGTATCAACTGGCCGTCAACGATCGAGCTTGCTGAGGCAGTTTCAATTCCAGTGATAGCATCTGGCGGACTAGCTTCCATTGAAGATGTAAAACGTATGGTTGAACCTGATTGCGTAAAATTAGAGGGCGCAATTACAGGTCGCGCACTTTATGATGGGCGTTTGGATGTAAGTGAAGCTTTAAAGATTCTAGGTGGCTAGATCATGACGCCGGACGAAATTTCAAACTGGGTTTTGAGTAATTTTAAAGATGTTCACCCTAAAGCAAGCTGGGGAGAAACAAGTTTCTTTGTGAACCCAGAGGAAAAGTTACCGTCAGGCGCTTATTTTGCAACGCTAAAAGAAAGCAACGGTGATAATGATAAAGCATCTGATTTAGATCGTGATGGAGTCTTTCGTTTAAATTTTGGCCCGGGCAAAAAACCATTTGAAGATACTTTTGGTCCTACGCCTGAAAGACCATCTAAAGGTTCTATTATTATAGGGCCTTGGGATTTCAATGAATTAGATAAACTTATGCCGCATCCAATCTATGGTTGGATGGGCATCCTTAATCCATCAGCAAAAACTTTCAAAGAGATTGAGCCTTATATGAATTTGGCATACCAAAAGGCTAATAAAACAGCTCTTAAACGTTTGGAAAAACTATAATGACTTTGAAGATTCGCAACATTCCATGCTTAGACGTAGCGGATTGTCCGCCATGCCCGCAACGGCTCTGCCGTGAGGACAGGCAGATAAAAAAAGCAGCATGGGAGGTATTATAGCATGACTCTTAAGGTTCGTATCATCCCTTGTCTAGATGTAGCAGATGGCCGTGTTGTTAAGGGCGTTAATTTTGTTGATTTAGTAGACGCTGGCGATCCGGTTGAGGCAGCCATTGCTTATGATGCAGCGGGTGCAGATGAGCTTACATTTTTAGATATCACAGCTACATCAGAAGGACGAGCTGCGACCTTTGATATGATTGCGCGTACGGCTGAACAGTGTTTCATGCCGCTAACTGTAGGGGGCGGTGTTCGCGAAGTTGCAGATATTCGAAAATTGCTTTTAGCAGGTGCTGATAAGGTTTCAGTAAATACGACTGCAGTAAAAGACCCTGACTTTGTCGCACGGGCTGCAGATAAATTTGGTAATCAATGTATTGTTGTTGCGATTGATGCAAAAAAAGTATCAGGCGTTGGCGAAGAAGATTGTTGGGAAATATTTACCCATGGTGGACGAAAAGAAACGGGCATTGATGCAGTTGAATTTGCCCAACTCGTAGTTTCGAAAGGTGCAGGCGAAATTCTGCTAACTTCAATGGATCGTGATGGTACGCAAGTCGGTTATAATTTGCCGCTAACCAAAGCAATTTCTGAGGCAGTTCATGTACCCGTTATTGCATCAGGCGGTGTTGGTAATTTGGATCACTTGGTTGAAGGCGTCACCAAGGGCGGCGCAAGTGCTGTCTTAGCTGCTTCAATTTTTCACTTTGGTACTTATACGATTGGCGAAGCTAAAGCCCATATGCAAGCAGCTGGTATTCCAGTAAGAATGCATACATAATTTTGTTTTTAAAGTTGGACTGCGTAATGAAAGACTTCACCCTACAAGATTTAAATGAAATCATTGCAGCGCGCTCTTTAGAGGGTGCGGATGTTTCTTATACAAGTACGCTTCTTGTCGCTGGTACAGAAAAATGCACAAAAAAATTTGGTGAAGAAGCTGTCGAAGCAATCATTGCAGCAAGCACGGCTGACAAGGTCGAGTTGGTTAAAGAAACGGCTGACGTACTTTATCACTTGCTCGTCTTACTACGAAGCGAAGGTGTTATGTTGGAAGATGTTATGATGGAATTGCAAAAACGCACTCAACAATCTGGACTCGAAGAAAAAGCTTCAAGATAAGACCCATGAGCGATAACCAAGATAAGTTTTGGCAGTACGCAGATTTTCCAAAAGATGGAGATCTGATTTCACCATACCGTTTTTTCTCAATCAAAGAGTGGCAAGCTTTTAAAGCTGATACCGTGATGACATTAACGGAAGAAGAAGTTGCAAGACTGCGCTCTCTTAATGACCCAATTTCGATGAAAGAAGTGGAGCGAGTTTATCTTTCAATGTCGAGGCTTTTATCAACGCACGTAGAAGCACTTCAACAACTCTTTAAATTGCGCAGTAAGTTTTTGCAGTTTTCAGGAATGAAAACACCTTTTGTAATCGGCATCGCAGGCTCGGTAGCTGTCGGAAAATCAACAACAGCCCGTATCTTGAAAGAGCTTCTAGCACGGTGGCCTTCAAGTCCAAAAGTTGACTTGATTACAACAGATGGATTTTTAAAACCAAACGCGCGGCTTAAGCAAGAAGGTTTGATGGAGCGAAAAGGCTTTCCTGAAAGTTATGATGTTGCAGAAGTATTGCGTTTTCTATCTGCAATAAAAGCAGGAGTAGAAACGGTAAACGCTCCAGTGTATTCGCACTTTAGCTACGATGTTTTACCTGATCAATCTGTGCAGATTGATCGCCCTGACATTTTAATCTTTGAAGGCATTAATGTGCTTCAATCCAGAGACATGCCCCGTGAAGGTGATAGTATCCCATTGGTTTCGGATTATTTTGATTTTTCAATTTATATTGATGCAGATGAAAAAGATATCGAGGATTGGTATGTAAGCCGTTTTATGGGCTTGCGTGATACAGCTTTCCGTGACCCTGCATCATTTTTCCATCATTATTCGACCACAAGCGATGAAGAAGCTTTAATTGAAGCCAATAGACTTTGGGAATCGATCAATTTAGTGAACTTGCATGATAATATTTTACCAACTCGTCCACGCGCAGATTTAATTCTTAAAAAAGATAAGGATCATTTGGTAGAAAAAGTAGCTCTTCGAAAACTTTAATTAAAATTCATTGCTGGCCTACTGAGTAGAAAACCTCATTAATTCAATTGTAATTTCTAGATGATTTAATGGCCCTAATTCTGAAATTGGAACTTCGGGCAAATGCTCAATAATCGCAAGATTTTTAACTATTATTTGCTGATGCTGGCAACTTACGTAGCCATGAATTTAGTTACGCAGGGTGTGGCATATAATTCCAATCCTATCAATCCGATATACACAAGAGATTTTGCAAACTACTGGATAGCAGCAAAAATTATATTTGAAGGAGATATTTTAAGTATCTTCAATCAGTCCGATTATATCGTTCATTTGAAAAAAGAATTTGGCTCACAATACCCTTGGCACAATTGGTCCTATCCACCTTCATTCTTATTATTTATCGCGCCACTATATCTCTTCCCTTATTTAGTCGCACTGCCTGTATTTTTACTTTCTACATTTGCTTTATTTTTCTTGGGCGCAAAAGCATTCTCACGTGAGCATAACTCGCGATATCTTCAAACATTATCGCCATGGAAGACCCCCGTTTTTGCATGGCTTGTTATAGCTCCTATTTTATCAAACATTTTGTACACGCAGAATGGTTTCTTAACCAGCGGATTGATGCTGTTGGGCTTGGCGCTGCGCTATAAAAAACCATTTCTTGCAGGCATATGTATTGGGCTTCTAACTATAAAGCCTCAATTAGGAATATTAATTCCTTTCTTGCTTTTATTTGAACGAAATTGGACTGCGATCTTTTCTGCGTGTTTAACCAGTATGTTTTTGGTTATAGCCTCAATTACAATATTTGGGTTTGAAGCTTGGCAAAATTATATAGAAATCACGGTTCCCTACCAGTCACTGATAATGACAACATATGGTGGTGGAACTGAATATTTAGCCATGATGCTTTCTGGATTTATTGGCGCAAGAAATATTGGGATTGAAGGCGCATATTCTTGGGCATTACATTCAGCGTTTGCAATTCCAGCCTTGCTTTTAACTTTCATAGTTTTTTACAAAAGCAAAGATACTCAAAAGAGAGCTACAACACTTGTCATCGCAACATTTATTATAACGCCATATGCCTTCAACTATGATGCAGGTGTATTATCAGTAATCTGTGCTCTTTATGGCTTACGCACAAATGCTCAGTGCGGAGAAGCAATTCAAAATAATAATGAAAATAAAGCTGCATTCTTGAGGTTACGTACTAAGCTATTTTATATTGCTGCGGCACTGCCGGTCTTGGCTCATACTTTAGGGCTACTATTTATATCTCCAATATCCCCATTTATACTTTTAGCGTGTTTGATATTGATGACACCTCAAGCAGAGGGGTATTTTTTGAAATGGCTGGACGCTAAAAAAGCCTAGCTAAGCTTATTTGTATGGATATTAGTCAGTCACTCGTCTCAGGGTTAGATTAATTCGTCCGTCTTGTTTTAATAATGTTGAGGTGCCTGGATAAATCTTATCCACCCCATGAAATGCCATTCGAGACTTACCAGTTAAGAGCATGACGTCACCGCTTTGTAGTTTGAACGATTTAGTCGGATCTTTGCGGTTTTCACCACCTATTCTAAACAGACAAGTATCTCCTAGTGATATTGAGAGTGCTGGCGCATCAAAAACTTCTTCGTCTTTATCCTGATGTAACCCCATTTTTGCTGATGCTTCATAAAAGTTTACGAGACAGGCCTGTGGCGGCTTTGGATAATCAGTGAGCTTATCCCATAAATTCAAAAGACTTTGCGGGATTTTTGGCCAAGGAGTGCCCGTTTCAGGGTGTGTTTCTTGATAGCGATATCCATCTTCTTTAGTGGTAACCCATCCAAGTGGACCACAGTTTGTCATCCGAATCGACATTGGCTTCCCAGTATTTGGCATTTTGGGAACAAAAAGCGGTGCTTGGGTAGCAATTTGGCGAATTTCATCCACCAAGGCGCTTTGTTCATCAATACTTAAGCATTGAGGCACCCATTTTTCACTTATTCCATGATTCTTATTTAATTTAGCGCACACAATCCCTTGCACAAGTCGCCAGCCCTTCTTATATACCTTTCAATTGCGGTTTATCCCGTATTTGCCAAAATGGGGAAATCGCAAAATCTTAGAAAATTCCAGTCTAACCGAGCGCTGGATGTGGCAGTCAATTGATTTGCCTTGGATGCCGTAAGGGTCTATCCAGTCTGCTGGTCAAGGAGAGTAAAATGGCTAAAGTAATTGGTATCGATTTAGGTACAACAAATTCATGTGTTGCTGTAATGGACGGCAAAGAAGCAAAAGTTATCGAAAATGCAGAGGGTGCGCGTACAACACCTTCAATGGTTGCTTTTGGTGATGATGGCGAAAGACTTGTTGGTCAGCCAGCAAAACGCCAAGCGGTAACAAACCCATCAGATACATTGTTCGCGGTTAAGCGTCTTATCGGTCGTCGTTTTGATGATAAAACTGTAAAGAAAGACCAAAAGCTTGTGCCATACGAAATCGTTAAAGGCGATAATGGCGATGCATGGGTAGAAGCTAAGGGTGAAAAATACTCACCTTCACAAGTTTCAGCCATGATCCTTCAAAAAATGAAGGAAACAGCAGAAGCTTATTTAGGTGAAAAAGTAACACAGGCTGTTATCACAGTTCCTGCTTACTTTAACGATGCTCAGCGCCAAGCAACAAAAGACGCTGGTAAGATTGCTGGCCTTGAAGTGCTTCGCATCATCAACGAGCCAACAGCTGCAGCCCTTTCTTATGGCATGGATAAAAACGACGGTAAGACGATCGCGGTTTATGACCTTGGTGGTGGTACTTTCGATGTTTCTATTCTTGAAATTGGCGATGGTGTCTTTGAAGTAAAATCAACCAATGGTGATACGTTCCTTGGTGGTGAAGATTTCGATATGGTTCTTGTTGATTATCTGGCTTCAGAATTTAAAAAAGAAAATTCAATCGACCTAAAAGGTGACAAGATGGCGCTTCAACGCTTGAAGGAAGCCTCTGAAAAAGCAAAAATTGAATTGTCTTCAGCTGCACAAACAGAAATCAATCTTCCGTTTATTACAGCAGACGCATCTGGTCCAAAACACATGACCATGAAGCTAACACGCGCTAAATTTGAAGCGCTGGTTGCTGATCTTGTTAAGCGCACTGTTAAGCCAATGGCTGACGCACTTAAAGATGCTGGCCTTAAAGCTGGTGAAATCGACGAAGTTGTTCTTGTTGGTGGTATGACACGTATGCCGAAGGTACAGGAAACGGTTAAAGAGTTCTTCGGCAAAGAGCCACATAAGGGTGTGAACCCTGATGAGGTTGTTGCGATGGGTGCTGCTATTCAAGCTGGCGTTCTTCAAGGTGATGTGAAAGACGTTCTTCTTCTAGACGTAACTCCGTTGTCTCTTGGCATTGAAACGTTGGGTGGTGTGTTCACGCGTCTTATCGACCGCAACACAACAATCCCTACGAATAAGTCTCAAACTTTCTCAACAGCAGAAGATAGTCAAAGTGCTGTGACAATTCGCGTATCACAAGGTGAACGTGAGATGGCCGTGGATAATAAAATGTTAGGTCAGTTTGATCTAGTCGGTATTCCGCCAGCACCGCGCGGTATTCCGCAAATTGAAGTAACATTTGATATTGATGCGAACGGCATTGTGAATGTGTCTGCAAAAGACAAGGGCACTGGCAAAGAGCACCAAATTTCAATTCAGGCTTCTGGTGGTTTATCAGACGAAGATATCGAACAAATGGTCAAGGATGCTGAAGTTAATGCTGATGCGGATAAGGCACGTCGTGAAGGTGTTGAATCTAAGAACCATGCTGAAACACTTATTCATTCTGCAGAAAAATCTCTAGACGAATATGGTGATAAAGTTTCTGAAGAAGAGCGTAATGAAATCGAACTTGCAATTTCAGGTCTAAAAGAACTTGTTGAGCAAGAAGATCCTGACGCTGAAGAAATCAAAGCTAAAACAGAAGTTCTTGCAACGGCATCCATGAAACTGGGTCAAGCGATGTATGAAGCGTCACAAGATGAAGCTGCTGAGGCTGATGCTGCAAAAGACGCAGCTCGTGAAGATGAAGACGTTGTTGACGCTGACTTCGAAGAAATCGACGAAGACGACGATAAGAAGTCTGCGTAAGTTCGGTTGTATCAATATGCCTTTGGCGTGCACGAAAATTTGTGCGCCGAAGGCTTTTTTGTAAAGATAGGATCGGCTCCAAATGTCCAAGGCTGATTATTATGAGCTACTAGGCGTGTCAAAAAACGCCGACGGGAAAGAGCTGAAAAGCGCTTTTCGTAAAAAGGCTATGAAACATCATCCGGATCGCAATCCTGATGATGCTGGCGCTGAAGCAAAGTTCAAAGAAATAAATGAAGCTTATGAAGTTTTAAAAGACCCTCAAAAACGCGGGGCCTACGACCAATATGGTCACGCAGCCTTTGAACAAGGCGGTGGTGCTGGCGGTTTTGGCGGCGGTGCAGGTGGTTTTTCAGATATTTTTGAAGACATATTTGGCGAGATGATGGGCGGCGGTGCTGGCCGTCGTGGCGGCGGAGCACGCTCTGGCGGACGCGAACGCGGTTCTGATCTTCGTTATAATATGGAAGTCTCACTTGAAGACGCATATAATGGCAAATCTGCTGAAATAAGCGTGCCAACAGCCGTTGGTTGTGAAACCTGTTCTGGCTCTGGTGCTAAGCCTGGCTCATCACCTTCAACTTGTAATACATGTGGCGGCGCTGGTCGTGTACGTGCTTCTCAAGGTTTCTTCTCAGTCGAACGAGCATGTCCTGAATGTCAGGGGCGAGGCGAGGTTATTTCTGACCCGTGTAACGATTGTTCTGGACAAGGACGCGTTACAAAAGAGCGTACTTTAAGTGTTGATATACCAGCAGGTATTGAAGATGGTGTACGCATTCGACTTGGTAGCGAAGGTGAAGCAGGTAGTCGTGGCGGCCCACCAGGCGATTTATATATTTTCTTGAGTATTCGTGCCCATGAGTTTTTCCAACGCGATGGAGCGGATCTTTTTTGTAAGATACCGATCTCAATGGCAACTGCAGCACTGGGTGGTCAATTTGAAGTTGCCTGTCTTGATAGCACGAAGTCTCGTGTAAAAGTTCCTGAGGGTACACAAACAGGCAAACAGTTCAGATTACGCGGCAAAGGTATGCCAATTATGCGTTCAAGTGATCTTGGTGATTTGTATATTCAAGTTGTAACAGAAACACCACAAAACTTGAGCAAACGTCAGCGTGAATTACTTGAAGAGTTCCAGCAGATTTCATCTGAAGATAATAGTCCAGAATCAACAGGCTTCTTCACTCGAATGAAACGGTTTCTTGATGGTTTGGGAGATTAATTTAACCTTTCGGCCATATTTAGTTCACTATTTCTTTTAAAGGTCTCAATAATCTCTATTTAGTATGATATTTTCCACCTAACTTAATTGGATTACAGATATAATGATGCCTCAATACTTAACTGCAAACAAAATTGCTGCCCGGTTTAGGGAAGATATTGAATTTATTAAAGGCTGGATAAAAAGCCCTGGTGCTGTAGGTTCAATTAAGCCTACGGGAGAAATAGCAGCCCGTTATATGGCAAGTTTACTTCCGATTGAAGAAGGTTTACCTGTTTTGGAACTAGGGCCAGGCACCGGCGTTATAACAAGAGAGATCTTAAAGCGCGGAGTTGAGCCAAATAAGATTGTGAGCATTGAATACAGTAAGGAATTTTATGATTACCTTACTGCAAATATTCCCGATGTAAATTTTATAAACGGAGATGCTTTTGATTTAAGCAAAACGCTCAAGGATGTTGAGTATAAGGTTTATGCAGGCGTAATAGGCGCTATACCGCTTCTTAATATTCCAATGTCACAACGTGAAGATGTTATTCATGAAAGCTTGAAGCTAGTTGCGCCTAACGGTCCATTTATTCAAATTTCTTATGGTGCAAAGCCTCCAGTACCAGCTGTACCGGGTAAATTTACCGTGGAAAAATCAGATCGTATTTTTAGAAACATTCCCCCAGCCGGTATCTGGGTATATCGTAGAGATATGCAATAAGCGTAACATCACCTCATTCAAACTCCTTGGAAAACATAATGAGCAACCCTAAAATTTTGTGCTTTTCTGGTTCAATACGATCAGGTTCTATCAATGTGCGCTTGCTTGATGCGGCAATTAGAGAACTCTCAGAGCTTGATTGTGAAGTTACACGCATCTCATTAGAAGATTATGCGCTACCAATTTATAACGGCGATCTTGAAGTAAATGATGGTGTGCCAGAAAATGCAGTTAAACTTGCCAAACTAATGAGCGAACATGATGGTTATTTCATAACGTGCCCTGAATATAATGGCTCGTTACCGGCATTAATGAAAAACACCATCGACTGGATGACGCGCGTTCCAGCAGACCAAGCAGCCCCTTTTAAAGATAAAGTAGCTGCCATTGGCGCATGTTCTCCAGGTGGTATGGGCGGCATAGCGATGCTTTACCATTTACGTGAGATTTTAGTGCGCCTTGGTTCATTAGTTGTGAGCGAGCAAGTAGCTGTTGGTAATGGCTTCAAAGCTTTTGATGATATGGATAAATTAATTGACGAACGCAGTGCGCTTTTCTTAAAAGCCACAGCAAAATCCCTTGCCACTAAGGCAGCACTTTTGAAAGTATAAATATGACTCCTAAAGATCGTCTAATTGTTCCCCTCGATGTGCCAACGGTAATGGCAGCGGAAAATTTAGTTGAAACTTTAGGAGACACAGTTTCTTTCTATAAAATTGGTCATCAACTAGCCTTTGCTGGTGGATTAAATTTTACCCGTGAATTACGTGATATGGGGAAGCAAATCTTTCTCGATATGAAGTTGCTAGATATTGATAATACAATTTCAAAAGGAATAGAGAACATCGTGAAAATGGATGTTCAAATGACAACCCTTCACGCCTATCCAAAAGCTATGAAAGCTGCTGTAGAGGCCGCAGATGGTTCTGACCTTTGTTTACTGGGTGTAACCGTTCTGACATCAATGGATGATGCAGATATATCTGATGCAGGTTATGCTGATAAAGCAGAAGATTTGGTCTTAAGACGTGCTCAACAAGCCAGTCAAATTGGTATGGGGGGTGTTGTATCTTCCGCTCAAGAATCAAGTAAAATCCGTAAGATAATCGACCCAAAAATGGCAATTGTAACACCCGGTATCAGGCCTGCAGGTTCAGATGTTGGCGATCAAAAAAGAATTATGACACCAGCAGATGCAATTCTCGCGGGGTCTACACATTTGGTGGTTGGGCGTCCGATTACAGGGGTTGCGGATCCAAAAACAGCTGCTCAAAATGTAATAGATGAGATCGCTTCTGCTTTGTGAAGATTTGGTAATCTTAGCCAAAACCCTTGAATTCAGCCATTTTAATACCTAACTTAAGGTCAACTAAGGTTGTGCCATTGGGGTGAACCTGCAGATTTCAGGGATTTTTACATGACAAATTCAATGATCCGTCCGGCTTGGACACCTGTTACAATTGCGATGATGGTAATTGGCTTTATGATCGCTTGGCCTTTAGGTTTGGCTATGATTGCATACATTATTTGGGGTGATCGTCTTGAGGTTTTTAAGCGCGATGTAAATCGCGCAACTGATAAGGTTGCAGATACATTCAAATCAGCCACATCAAAAAATGAACCTTTTCACCCTAGATCAGGTAATGTTGCTTTTGATGAGTGGCGTGAGGCAGAATTCAAAAGAGTTGAAGAAGAGCGTAGAAAAATGGACGAAATGCGCGCTGAGTTTGATGAATATCAACGCGATCTTCGCCGGGCGAGAGATAAAGAAGAGTTCGATATTTTTCTAAAATCACGCAAGCGCAAGCCAGCACCACGGTCAAAAAAATCTGGCGGCGATATTATTGACACTTAAGTCATTCAAATAAACATACACTTTGATGGAGTTTAAAAGCTTTCCCTTCTCAGGCATGAGAAGATAAGGAAACCCGATAAGCTCCATTTTTGTTTTCGCAATAAAAGTAGAATCATCTAATATAGCTTCATGGTATTTTCTTTTTTCAGACAGCTACAAAAGCGAGATCGAGATTTCGAAATAGAAATCGACGGACTGCTGCTGCCTGTTGAAGTAGTTGAAAACGATCGAGCCAAACGTCTCACGCTAAGGTTATTTCCTGCAGGTGACGGCTTAAAAGTAACAGCGCCAAGCCATGTAAGTGATGATGAAATTGAAGAGTTTGTTAGTCGTAATCGGAATTGGGCAGCAACAAGAATTGCAAGATTACCCAAACGGGTAGAGCTAACACACGGCGAAACAATTCCGTTTAAAGGCATTGAGCATACGATTGTCTCAAGTGGTAGTTTACGAGGTCTTGTCCAAGCAAAGGTTGAAAATAATCAACCAATTTTACTTGTTCCAGGGGAGGCATCAACCTCAAGTCGTAAGTTAGTTTCGTTCATGAAGCGGGAAGCACGCAAGGAGTTTGATACGGTTGTAAACATCCATGCAACCACAATTGGAATAAGACCAAAGCAAATTCGAATTACAGATACAACCAGTCGTTGGGGATCATGTTCCTCAACAAGAACACTATCTTTTTCATGGCGCATAATTATGGCACCACCTGAAGTTTTAAACTACCTAGCAGCGCATGAAGTAGCACATTTAAAAGAGATGAATCACTCTGATCGCTTTTGGAAACTAACTAAAGAGCTTTGCCCAGATACTGATATTCAAAAAGGCTGGCTTCGCACCCATGGGGCGAAGCTTCATGCGGTCAGCGTTTAGCCGATTAGGTAAACTATAAATGCTAGCACTAGACAAATAATCAAACCCCAGAAAAATACTGACCAGGCGTTGTCTTTATATTCTACAACTTCGTTCATGATGTTCTCCCTATATAATTCAAAGCAGGAATAGGCTTTCGCATATCACTTGCATCTGCTATCCCAGTTTTATACGATTAAAACCAAGATTACCATAGGTAAGTAAGCCTTAAATCTTTTGGAGTATTTAGAGTTTGACAAAGCCTGAGCATAAACAGAAAAAGCAAGAAACTGATCCCTCAAATGGGAAGATAGTGCAAAAAGCAAAACCTGCATTTATCTCTCGTAAGCGGTTGAAGGATGTGTGTCCTGTTGTTTTGGAAAACTTGCCAAATAATGATTACGCATTGCTCGATAGTGGTAACGGTTTAAAACTTGAACGTTATGGAAAACTCAAAATAATTCGCCCAGAAGCGCAAGCCATATGGCAACCTCAGCGCTCACCTGCTGAATGGAAAGATGTCGATGCTATATTCACGGGTGATACGACAGAAGAAGGCGCAGGTCGTTGGGCTTTTCCAAAAAAGCAATTGCCAGATACTTGGTCATTAAGTTGGGACGGCATTAATTACCTAGGTAGATTTACTTCATTTCGCCATGTGGGAGTTTTTCCAGAACAAGCTGTCCATTGGAAGTTTATGGAAGAAAAAATTAAAGCCCGCGTATCGCAAGGTAAAGAATTTAAAGTTTTAAATTTGTTTGGATACACAGGACTTGCATCTTTAGTGGCTGCAAAAGCCGGTGCCCATGTAACCCACGTCGATGCCTCTAAGCGAGCAATCGTATGGGCACGTGAAAATCAAGACGATGCTGACTTAGGGGATAAGCCGATCCGTTGGATTTGCGAAGACGCGGTTCGGTTTTGTGAACGCGAAGTAAGGCGCGGTAATACTTATGATGGCATCTTGCTAGATCCACCTGCTTATGGCCGAGGCCCAAAAGGTGAGGTTTGGCAGCTATTTGATGACTTGCCGCATATGCTAGATTTGGTGCGTGGAATCACTAATGAAAAATCATCTTTCGTTGTCCTTACAGCCTATGCAATCCGAGCATCTTTTTATGCCATGCATGAAATTATGCAGGAGAAATTTGGCGATTGTAGTGGCGAGCTTCAGTCTGGTGAGCTTGTATTAAGGACAGAAAAAAGTGATCGACGATTATCAACTTCTATGTTCAGTAGGTGGGTGGCTTAATGTCTGATAATCAACAAATACGGCCAGGTAGAATTTTTGAAATTACTGCTGTTTCTAACCCTCGTATTAAATCAATTAAAGCGCTAGCTCAAAAAAAGAACCGTGATCAGGATGGAACATTTCTTGTAGAAGGTATGAAGCTTGTTCGCGATGCTTTTGAAAATGGCTGGGAAATTGAAACGCTGATTTATGCAGCGACAACCAATGATAGTGTGCAAGTGGCAGAGCTTGCTGCAAAATTACGGGTAGCAGGCGCAGATATATTGGAAGTGAACGAGAAAGTTCTTTCTTCAATTACCCGCCGCGATAATCCACAAATGGTAGTTGGTGTTATGCGTCAACATTGGAAGCGAGTACCTGAAAAAATTACAAACCCATCAAGCGTATGGATAGCGCTTGACCGGGTGCGCGATCCTGGAAATTTAGGAACGATTATCCGCACAGCAGATTCTGCAGGAGCTGAAGGTATTATTCTTGTAGGCGAAACAACCGACCCTTTTTCGCTAGAAGCAACGCGAGCCAGCATGGGGTCAATTTTTAATGTGCCCCTTGTACGTATGGATGAGACAGAATTTTTGAAATGGCGCATTTCATGGGAAGGCTTAGTGGTTGGCACGCATCTTGAGGGCGCTACAGATTTTAGAACGATAGATTATAAAAGCGAACCTATTTTGCTTTTAATGGGTAATGAGCAGCAAGGTCTACCCGAAGATTTGGCAGCAACCTGTGATAAGCTAGCGTTAATTCCAATGCACGGTGCGGCAGATTCACTTAATCTCGCAATTGCTACAGGCGTTATGCTTTTCCATATGGGTAAGAAGCTACCCTCATTGGAAGGTTAGAGTTTTATGCGAATCTATTGGACGCTTCTTATTGTGCTTTTGGTAATGATCGACCAATTATCCAAATGGATGGTAGAGACAAGGTTACCTTTGCAACAGCAAGTTGAAGTCATTCCCTTCTTTAGTCTTTTCAGGACTTATAACTACGGCGTAGCATTTTCATGGTTGGATGGGCTTGGTCATTGGCCATTAGTCGTTATGACAGTCTGTGTTATTAGTTTTGTAATATGGCTCTGGAAGGGGCTTGAGGCTAATCGGTTCCTATCAGAAGTTGGTTATGCTTGTGTGATAGGGGGTGCGTTTGGTAATCTCATTGATCGTGCTTGGCTTGGTAAGGTTGTTGATATGATTTTATTTCACATTGATAGCTTAGATTTTAGGTTTGCAGTTTTTAACTTGGCAGATACATTCATTACAATTGGTGCAATGGCAATTATTCTCGATGAGATTCTAATTTGGCAAAGAGCACGTAAAGAGACAAAAAAGTTAGATAAGGAAATTTAAGATGACTGATACATTCAAAGCAATTCAGGTTTCTCGTGATGAAGAAAAGAAACAATCAGTCAATGTGGTAGAACTTACCAATGACGATCTTATGGATGGTGATGTAACGGTTGCCGTTGAAGCAACAACTGTAAACTATAAAGATGGCCTTGCGATTACAGGCAAAAGCCCAGTTGTTCGTCACTGGCCAATGGTTCCAGGTATTGATCTTGTAGGAACAGTACTTGAATCAGCTTCTTCTGAATTTAATGCTGGCGATAAAGTTCTTCTAAATGGTTTTGGTGTTGGTGAAGTACATTGGGGTGGATATGCTCAGCGTGCTCGTTTAAAATCAGACTGGCTAATTGCTTTGCCGGAAGGTATTGAGCCTAAGCAAGCTATGGGCGTTGGTACTGCTGGTTACACCGCTATGCTTTGCGTCATGGCGCTTGAGCGCTATGGAATTACACCTGCTTCCGGTCCAATTGTTGTAACGGGTGCAAATGGCGGCGTTGGTTCAGTTGCAATTTCGATTTTATCTAAGCTAGGTTACCACGTCATTGCTTCAACAGGCCGTGTTGATGAAAGCGACTTCCTCAAAGAACTTGGTGCAAACGAAATTATTGACCGCGCCGAACTTTCAGAAGTTGGTCGTCCATTGGGTAAAGAGCGCTGGGCTGGTGGTGTAGATGCTGTGGGTTCACACACTCTTGCAAATTTACTTGCACAAACAAATTATGGTGGTGCAGTTGCAGCATGTGGTTTGGCGCAAGGGTTTGATCTACCAGCAACTGTAATGCCGTTTATTCTTCGAGGAGTAGCCTTATTGGGTGTAGATTCAGTGATGGCTTCAAAAGAGCTTCGCAAAGAAGCTTGGAGCCGAATTGCAACAGATCTTGATATGAGTAAACTTCAAGCGCTTACCACTGAAATCGGCTTTGATGATATTATTCAAACAGCAACGGACATTGTAGATGGTAAAGTACGTGGACGTGTTATCGTTGATATGTTGTCATAGCTTTCAAGATTAAGTAAGGAGCAGCCATTGGCGCTTGCAGAACTTACGGAAGTAAATCAAAGAGGCCCAAGTCACAATCTGCGGCTTAAGACCTTAATCAATATTAGATGGTTGGCCGTCATCGGCCAATCAAGCGCTGTACTTTCTGTATGGCTTTTACTTAGCTTTAGTTTTGAACCAGCTTTTTGTTTTGCGCTTATTGCAGTTTCAATTTTTGTAAATTTATTTCTTAAGTTCAGGTATCCAAGTAACCATAGGCTATCTTCAAAAGCCTCAACAACACTCCTTGCCTATGATATCATCCAACTAGCCGCATTATTATTTCTAACCGGTGGTTTGCAAAATCCATTCTCTTTTTTATTACTCGTTCCCGTGGTAATTTCTGCAACAGCACTTTCAATCAGCTACACATTATTCTTGGGTATTTTAGGGATAGGTTGCGCGACACTCCTTGCTTTTTTCTATTTGCCACTACCCTGGCTTGAAGGGGTATCGCTAAAATTACCAAATATTTATATCGGCGGAATGTGGTTTGCTATTATTTCAAGCCTCTCTTTTACAGCTATTTATGCATTTCGTATTGCTGACGAAGCCCGAAAATTATCTGATGCACTAACGGCAACGGAGCTAGTTCTCCAGCGCGAGCAACACTTATCAAATTTAGATGGCTTAGCTGCTGCCGCGGCCCATGAACTTGGCACTCCACTAGCAACAATTGCACTTGTCTCAAAAGAAATGACGCGTGAGTTAGAAAATGGATCAGCATTATTTGAAGATGCAAAACTTCTTAGAAGTCAGGCTGAACGATGCCGTGAAATTCTTCAAAAACTAACATCGCTTTCAACTGAGGGAGATCGACACATTGGTACAATGCCTTTTGCAGCTTTCTTAGAAGAGATATCAGAACCGCACCGTAATTTCGGCGTTACTATTGAAATTAAAAAACCAAGTGGAAGGCGCGTTCCAGATTGCCTTAGGAATCCGGGAATTCTCTATGGACTTGGTAATATTGTTGAAAACGCTGTTGATTATGCTGAAGAAAAGGTCGAGCTGGAAACGAATTGGGATGATGATAACATTTGGGTAGAAGTGATCGATGATGGCCGTGGTTTTGATGATGAAGTGCTTGCTAGAATTGGCGAACCATTTGTGACGAGACGATCACGTTCCACGCAAAGCGGTGGGCTGGGGCTTGGGTTATTTATTGCAAAAACGCTTCTAGAGCGCAGCGGCGCCACTTTAGATTTTAAAAATAATTTGAAATCTAAACTTGGAGGAGCTTCTGTTATGGTTAAATGGCCAAGAAATTCAATTGAAGCGCTCTCAGAATAATAATTATACTAGTCGTTACCTTTGACAAATTACTCATAGTAACCCACATAATAGTTAAATTTACCAAGAAGAGTTTGAGATGACAGGCCAAGACGAACTTCAAGAAGCTATCGGGGAAAATAATAACCTATTGATCGTTGATGATGATCGGCCTTTTTTACAACGTTTATCACGCGCAATGGAAAGCCGTGGCTTTGCTGTTGAAACGGCTGAAAGTGTTAGCGAAGGAATGGCAAAGATAAAAATTAACGCCCCTGACTTTGCCGTTGTTGACATGCGACTAAATGATGGGAACGGTTTGGATGTTATCGAAGGCATTCGTAATTTAAAGCCTAATTGTAAGGCAATTATTCTTACAGGGTATGGCAATATAGCTACTGCGGTTACAGCTGTAAAAATGGGTGCAATTGATTACTTGGCAAAACCAGCTGATGCAGATGATGTCTATACTGCATTGATGCGCAAGCCTTTAGATAAAGCTGATCCGCCAGAAAATCCAATGTCTGCAGATCGCGTTCGTTGGGAGCATATTCAGCGTGTGTATGAACTTTGTGATCGCAATGTTTCTGAAACTGCTAGGCGTTTTAAACATGCATCGTAGAACTTTGCAGCGAATTTTGGCAAAACGCGCCCCTCGTTAAACACTATTCTTCATTCAGATAGTCTTCTGCATAGATAAAGCCTTCAGTTTCTGGAAATATTTCCATAGGCACATCAGGATGTGTGGCAAAATAGAACTTATCACAATAGTCTTTATATTCATGCCATTTTGAATCTGCCTGAAAGTCTGCAATTGAAGATTTTATTTCAAATATTATGATTTCGCCCTTACGATTAAGAGCGATTAAGTCAGCTCGTCTGCCACTAGACAGTGTAAGCTCGGGTAAGAAAGCTAAGTCGCTTTGCTTTAAACCTCTCATAATTCCACGGCGAATGATCATTGCCATTTCTGATTGACGACCATCAAAACCTTCTTCATTTTGGTGTGGTGATATGATTGGCATATAAATTTTGCCTTTTAGTGATGTTGCCTGATTGCAACAATTCGTGAGTGACATGGCAAAGTCTTAATATTTGCGTTGCGAATCATGAAACTTTGTAGAATTAAGTTTACTAGAATTATCCTGTCGCCCCAAATACTAAGGCAAGGTGATCAATCGAGGCAAAACAAATGAACAGACGCGCATTCACCTTATCACTTCTATCAACCGTGGCTTTGGCAAGTTGCTCATCTATTTCTAAAGATCCAACTAGAGAATTTAGATCAGATTACGCATCACGCATAGACGGTGGTTATAAACTTCCAGCGATTCCGCTTAAAAAAGTAGATAAAGAATTTCTTCGCCAAATTGTTGATTATAAAACCAAAGAACGCGTTGGCACAATTATTGTAGATGTTCCAGCTCGCCACTTATATCTGGTTCAATCAGGCGGTAAAGCAGTTCGTTATGGTGTTGGCGTTGGCAAACAAGGTTTTGCTTGGTCAGGTAACGCTAGAATTGGCTGGAAAAAAGAGTGGCCAACATGGACACCTCCTTCACGTATGATTCAGCGTAGACCAAATTTAGCAAAATGGCGCAAAGGTATGCCGCCAGGTTTAAGTAATCCACTTGGGCCTCGTGCGCTTTATCTTACAAAAGGTGGTCGTGACACACTTTATCGCTTACATGGTACGCCAGAATGGTGGTCAATTGGTAAGGCAGTTTCATCAGGCTGTATCCGATTGATGAACCAAGATATCATCGACCTTCATGCCCGCGTTAAGCCGGGCGCTAAAGTAGTTGTTAAACAAACTTAATTTACTTTGAATTTGCAGCATTAAAAAACCCCGCTCAATAGGCGGGGTTTTTTGTGTCTTATAATCTTTTAAAGATTACGAATTTGCAGCTTTAAATTCTAAACGTTTACGGTGAAGCACTGGCTCTGTGTAGCCAGAAGGCTGTATGTCACCTTCAAAGACCAATTCACAGGCTGCTTGGAATGCAACTGAGTTATCAAAGCCAGGTGACATATTACGATATTCCGCGTCGCCTGCATTTTGACCATCTACAACGCCAGCCATGCGTTTAAGCGTTTCCATGACTTGCTCTTTGTTTGTGACTTCATGCTTCAACCAGTTTGCAATATGTTGTGTTGAAATACGCAATGTTGCACGGTCTTCCATCAATCCAACGTCATTGATATCTGGAACTTTAGAACACCCAACACCATGCTCAACCCAGCGAACCATGTAGCCAAGAATACCTTGAGCGTTATTATCAAGCTCGTTTTGAATATCTTCAGGTGACCAGTTTGGGCGAATTGCAACTGGGATTGTTAGAATATCGTCGATATTGGCACGGCCTCGGCTTGAGATTTTAGATTGCTCTTCTGCAACGTTTACTTGATGATAATGTGTGGCGTGAAGAGTCGCGGCTGTTGGTGACGGAACCCAAGCACAATTTGCGCCAGCTTTTGGATGGCCAATTTTCTGCTCTAGCATATCAGCCATAAGATCAGGCATTGCCCACATGCCTTTACCGATTTGTGCATGTCCTGAAAGACCGCACTCAAGTCCGATATCAACATTCCAATCTTCATAAGATGAAATCCATGCAGCACCCTTCATATCTGCTTTGCGAAGCATAGGGCCAGCAAGCATGGATGTGTGAATTTCATCGCCAGTACGGTCAAGGAAGCCAGTGTTGATGAAAACAACGCGCTCTTTTGCAGCGCGAATACATTCTTTCAGATTAACAGTCGTGCGGCGTTCTTCATCCATGATACCTATTTTTAAAGTATTTGGATTCATATCTAAAGCTTGTTCAACACGGCCAAACAACTCAACCGCAAAAGCGACTTCTTCTGGGCCATGCATTTTAGGTTTCACAATATACATCGAACCTTCGCGTGAATTACCATTGCGGCCGTTTTCACCTAAGTCATGCAATGCAATCATTGCAGTCATCATGCAGTCCATAATACCTTCAGGGACTTCTTTGCCGCCATCAAATATTATAGCAGGGTTAGTCATCAAATGGCCAACGTTACGAACAAGAAGAAGTGAGCGGCCAGTAAGCGTTACATCTTTACCGTTTCCATCAGTGTATTCGCGGTCAGAATTCAGCTTACGTGTGATTGTTGTACCGCCTTTATCAAAGCTCTCTGAAAGGTCACCTTTCATAAGGCCAAGCCAGTTTTGATACGCCAGAACTTTATCTTCACCATCTACTGCAGCAACCGAATCTTCACAGTCACAGATTGTTGTAAGCGCGGATTCAAGCACGACATCAGCAATGCCAGCTTTATCTGTTGAACCAATTGGGTGGTCAGGATTGATGATGATATCTGCGTGTAAACCATTACGTTTTACAAGAACAGATGTAGGTTTTGCCGCATCGCCTTGGTAACCTACAAATTGAGCAGGATTAGACAGGCCAACAGTTTTGCCACCTTCCAGCGTGACGTGTAATTCGCCGTCTACGATTTCAAGGTTAGTGGCGTCTGCCCAAGAGCCATCTAAAGCTACAGATTTATTTAAGAAGTCGCGTGCCCATGCAATAACTTTGTTACCGCGAGCTGGATTATAAGCTTTTCCTTTTTCTGCGCCGCCCTCATCAGAGATAGCATCCGTTCCATAAAGTGCATCATAAAGTGAACCCCAACGTGCATTAGCAGCGTTCAAGGCATAGCGGGCATTCATAATAGGTACAACCAATTGCGGGCCAGCAACCATTGCAATCTCAGGGTCTACATTAGATGTATCAACCGCAAACTTACCGCCTTCAGGAACAAGATAGCCAATATCCGTTAGGAACTTTTTGTAATCTTCAAGATTATAGTCAGTACTATTAGCTTTGTAATAGTCATCCATTTTAACTTGGAGATCATCACGTTTTTGAAGTAGTGCTTTATTGGTAGGCGCAAGGTCAACGATAAGTGCTTCCAGATCAGCCCAAAACTTATCTTGAGGTATGCCGGTGCCTGGTAAAGCTTGTTCATTTACAAAGGCAAAAAGCCCACTATCGACATCTAGGCCACCTACGTTAATGCGTTCAGACATAAAATTCTCCAGAAGTTAAAATAATTCAGCCTTTTGCTATCAAAACCAATCGCATTGTCAATTTGGAATAAATAAGAAACATTATTTCTATTTTGGAAATAATGAGTTTCCATAAGTCAAATATTGCTTAACATTGAACCCCATGTCTAGAATACCCATATACATTCTGTAACAAGAATGGAAAAACGCATGTCACGTATTGCAGGCTTTTCAAGCCCCCTATTGTTGGGTTTTGATGAATTAGAACGGGTTTTAGCGCGCGCTACAAAAAGTGCAAATGACGGCTATCCACCCTATAATATTGAGCGTCTGCAAACCCAGCCGGGAGAAAAGGGCGACCTTCTTCGCATTACACTTGCAGTTGCAGGATTTAAAGAAGATGAGCTTGATATCAGCATTGAAGAAAATCAACTGACGATTTCTGGAAAACAAGTTGATGATCAGGAACGTGTATTTCTGCATCGAGGCATTGCAACCCGCCAGTTTCAACGTGCTTTTGTTTTAGCAGAAGGCATAGAGGTTAGTGGCGCTAACTTAGAAAGCGGTCTTTTAGAAATAGACCTAATTAGAATTCAACCAGAACGGATTATTCGCAAAGTTTCGATCAACTCAAGCTCAACTTAAAAGGAGCAGTGTTATGTATCACGATGTAGAATTAAATAATCTAACAGCAGAAAATACAGAAAAACTTGCTCAGATGGGGTCTGATGTCATTGCTTATATGCGTGAAATGACAGTTGAAGAGATAAAAGCCTCTTTTCCAGAAACGCCTGATCTTGAACAAGGTCAAACTTACTGGGCATTATTTGGTGCAGATGGCGCGCCCCTGATGTTAGCCAGCGAGCGCGTTGATATTGCATCATCTGCTTTTTATAATAATCTAAAGCCTGTATTACCTAATTAAGCTGGGTCTACCCAGCCAATATTGCCATCCTCACGGCGGTAAACAACGTTAGTTTTGCCGCTACCTGCATTACTAAAAACCACAACTGGCGTATCAATCAGATCAAGCTTCATTACAGCCTCAGCAACGCTTTGCGTTTCAATGCTGGTGAGTGATTCTGCAATAATGACAGGGTTATATTCTTCTGGCATTTCTTCTTCAGCTGCTGGCGCTTCAACAATCGAGTAAGCAGCTTCAGCCCTTGCAGCTCTTGCAGCATTCCCGTGGTGGTCTTTAAGGCGGCGCTTATATCGTCTTAGGCGTTTTTCAATCTTATCTGCAGCAGCTTCAAATGCCACTGTTGGATCAGTCTCGTTAGATGTGCCTTGTAAATCAGCGCTGCTATCAAGGTGAATGATACATTCACATGCAAAACGGTTACCTTGTTTTTCAAGTGTTACATGGCCTCGATAGGCGCCTGGGAAATATTTAGATACTGCTTCATCAAGACGATCTTGAATGCGTGCGGTAAGTGTATCCCCAACGTTCATGTGTTTACCTGAAATTTGTAAGCTCATTTTGCAACTCCTCTTTTGTTTTACTACGACTCAAGCGTAGCGCGGAGAAGGCTTGTATGGCAATTCCTAAAGATAAATATATATTTTTACTTGATTTAAGCGCTTTGCTTCTTTTCACGGCGGCGCTGAACTGAAGAAGGAATACGCATAGCTTCACGGTATTTGGCAACAGTACGCCGTGCTATTTCAATGCCTGTTTCTTGTAGCTGCAAAACAATTTGATCGTCAGAAAGCACTTTTCTTGGGTTTTCTAGTTCAACTAGTTGTTTAATTTTATGTTTTACACTTTGAGATGCATGTCCCTCGTCACCATCACTTGAAGTGATAGAAGATGAGAAGAAAAACTTAAGTTCGAAAATACCCTGATCACACATTAAATACTTATTGGATGTAACTCGGCTAATGGTTGATTCGTGCATTTTAATCGCTTCAGCAACTGTTTTCAGGTTTAAAGGGCGCAAATGTTCGACACCTTCCACAAAGAACATATCTTGCTGTTTCACAATTTCAGTAGCCACTTTAAGGATAGTTTGCGCGCGCTGGTCGAGGCTTTTTGTGAGCCAGCTTGCATTACCCATACATTCGGCGATAAATTCTTTTCCGTCGGGAGTTTTAACGGCTGAGGTGAGCTCCGCATGATAAGAGTGATTAACCAGAACTTTAGGTAATGTTTCTGAGTTAAGATCAATCGACCAACTACCATCAGTTTTCTGACGTATAATAACATCAGCAACAATGTTTTGAGCCAAAATTGGTTCATACTTTGCAGCAGGTCTTGGGTCTAATTCTTTAATTTCACGAATCATGTCGTTAAAGTCTTCGCGACTAACAAGGCAAAGTTTCATGAGTTTTTCAAACTCACGTTTTGCTAATAATGGAAGATTATCCAGCAGCGTTGCCATGGCAGGATCAAATCTATTTTTTTCTATCAACTGAATACAAAGACATTCTTTTAAATCACGCGCACCAATCCCTATTGGCTCAAGTGTTTGGAATTTTTTAAGGACATTCTTTACATGCCTTAAACTGACACCAGTTTGCATAGCAAGATCATGTAAATCTTCCTGACAATAACCATCTTCTGTTAGGCCATGTGCAATATAAGTTGCAATTTCGCGGTCTTTTAAGTTAGCGAAGGTAAGTGAAATTTGGCTGTTTAAATGTTGAGCCAGGCTAAGCGTTTCTCCGACGCTTGCTAAAAAATCAGTGTGGTCTGAATTATTTGAAGAGATATTTTGCGAAGATAAAGTATTTGAGTTTGGTGCAGGCTGTGAGTTTGCTTTTTCTGCGCCCGCAATACCTTCATCATAAACATTCTCAAAAGAAGCATCTAAGTCATTAGCTTTGTCACCAGCATCTAATTTCATTTCACTAGAAATTTTATCATCTTGGTGGTTTGAATTGGCGTCTGATAATTTATCAGCAGAAATACTATCATTAGAATCAATCTCAAGCAGAGGGTTTTTTTCAACTTCGCTTTGTATGAATTCAGCAAGTTCAAGATGACTGTATTGTAAAAGTTTAATCGATTGCGCCAGTTGAGGCGTCATCACAAGTGATTGTGATTGCTTCTGTTGTAAACGAGCTGAAAGAGCCATTGTTATCCTACCTATTGATTTACAGGCTCTTTTTAAAATTGGCCTGTTTATTGCATCAAGGTAACGCAAACATATTCCTAAAGAGTAAATTGCTCCCCGAGGTAAAGTCGGCGTACATCTGGGTTTTGGACAATTTCATTTGGGCTGCCATGGGTCAAAACATTCCCCGCATGGATGATATAAGCCCTATCAATCAACCCTAAAGTTTCGCGAACATTATGGTCTGTGATTAAGACACCAATGCCGCGTCGTGTGAGGTGTCGAACTAGGTCTTGAATGTCACCAACTGCAATTGGATCGATCCCAGCAAAGGGCTCATCAAGAAGCATGAAAGAAGGCCGCGTTGCTAGTGCGCGAGCAATTTCACACCGCCTACGTTCACCGCCTGAAAGAGCGATTGAAGGCGATTTTCTCAAATGTGTTATTGAAAATTCTTCAAGTAGTGCATCAAGCTGGCGTTCGCGCTCTTTTTTGTTAGGTTCAACAACTTCGAGCACCGCACGAATATTATTTTCAACGCTTAAGCCTCTGAAAATACTAGCTTCTTGAGGCAAGTAGCCAATACCAAGGCGCGCTCTGCGGTACATCGGTGTCTTGGTTATATTATGACCATTTAGTTCTATTTTACCTGCATCCGCCTGCACAAGACCTGTTATCATATAAAAACTTGTCGTCTTGCCGGCGCCATTTGGCCCAAGTAATCCAACCGCTTCACCGCGCCTTACACCAAGGTTTACATTCTCTACAACCTTGCGTCCTTTATAGCTTTTTTGAATACCAGAAACGAGCAAAACGCCATCGCGAGACTGCGGTTGATGCGTTGGTTGTTGCTGACTTTGTTGTATAGGCGGGGGCGTGGCAACGCGTATTTCTGGGCCTGTAGAAAGTGTATTTTCTAGAGGCATATCTGCCCATTCAACCTTACGGGCTTTTGGCTTTTTTACTAAGCCAGAGATGTTTTTGAGAAAGCCCAAAGTGATGATCCAATAAACGTTTTGTTAGCTACAAATACACGAATTATAGTTAATTTTCTTTAACCAAGAGATTTTGGCATAAAATCCGTTTTAGTTTCTTTTCTTAGGTGTCAGTAAAATTTTGACGCGTTCACTCCCAGAATTAGAACTACAAGGCGTAACATTAGAAACATTGGTTTTTAGATTTATTGTAACCTTACAAGCCGAAAGTACATTACCTGTTTGGCTAACCACAACATTGCCTGTCATTAAAACAGTTTCAGAAATCATATTAATAGTTGCTTTATCAGCCGAAACTTTGTTCTCGCCTGAGCGGACAGCCACTTTGCCGCTGGCTTCGATTTTACGAATACCACTTTTAGTTTTACCTTTTTCACTTGCTCGCTCGTAAAATACTTTAATACGCGTTGCCTGCAACAAGGTTGCGCCTTGAACAACGCTTACATTGCCGGTCAGCAGAGCAGTATTTTCATTATCAATAATCTCAAGCTTATCCGCTTCAATCTGAATAGGATCATTATTATTACCAATGCCCTTAAAAGCACCGCCTGCAGATTGGGCAAAGCTCGAAGAAGCAAACCCTAAAGTTGCAAAAACTAATGCAAAAAGAATTGCAGTCTTTGATAGCAAAAATTTAATTCTGTTCATTCGTCTTGTCTGCCTTTTTCAATTCATCTGGGCGTAGTGTCATTCGAACACGGCCTTCAAAAATTAATCGATTGCCACCATCTTCAACCATCATGGTGTTGGACGAAATATCGGCTTGTGGACTAGTACCATTGATTGGGTTGTTCGTATGCATGATGGAATTACCAATATCAACACTTGCGTCTTCCAAATTGAGAACCATGCCACTGGAGGTAACAAGATTAACACTCTTTTTTAAAACCAGCGTTTTTGCATCTGCATCATAAACACCGTTTCCAGCAGTAATTGTTGCTGTGATCTTTTCGTTCATAGGAAGTTCTGCAAGGATTTCTTGTAATTCTACCTGATTGGGATTTTCAACATCCTGTATGGCTTTTGTTGCGCTCAGGTTATACGGCCGCTTGTTTTTATCAAATCCACTAAGTTCAGGATTTTCCATGACAAGTTTTCCATCAGAAACGCTGATGTTTTCAACTGCAATATCGGGTACTTTTAGTGAATTGAGCACAAAAGCGACGATTATTCCTAAAATCATTAGGACAGCTAATATTGGAAAAGCAAATTTCCAAAACCGAACTTTACTTGAGTGTTTTAATGCTTCGCGGTACTCATTTTCACGGTTGTCAGTGGTGATAAAATCAAGATTAGGCGCAGATGCTTGTTGAGGCGTTGATTGGGCGCCTGCATTAACGGGGATGTAATGTCCCTGTGTTTGATTTTGAAACTGATTACTCAAGACATGCGCCTCACTTTATCTTGCAGTTTGTTACAACAGCTTCATGGTCACAATAGGGCTTAGGTGTAGCTTAACTATGAGCAAATATGTCAGTTTCTGGCCACCCGGCAAGGTCAAGGCGACAGCGTGTAGGCAAGAATTTAAAACATTCTTTTGCAAGTTCGCTTCGTCCTTCGCGCTCCAAGCGTTTTTCTAGATGTGCCATTAATTCATGCAAATGAAGCACGTCAGAAGCAGCATATTCTAATTGCGCTTGGCTTAAAGTTTCTGCAGCCCAATCAGAGCTTTGTTGCTGCTTTGAAATATCAACGCCAATAAATTCGCGTACCAAGTCTTTAAGGCCATGGCGGTCCGTATAAGTGCGCGTCATTTTAGAGGCGATCTTGGTACAGTAAACGTTGTTTGTAGCAATGCCTAAACCATGCTCTAGGACGGCGACATCAAAGCGACCAAAATGAAAAATAATCGTACGATTTGGATCTTCCATAAGTGCTTTAAGGTTTGGTGCCTCTGTCTGACCTTTAGCAATTTGAACGACATCTGCTGTTCCGTCACCTGGTGATAATTGAACAACACAAAGTCTGTCACGAAGAGGGTTTAGCCCAAGTGTTTCCGTGTCGACTGCAATGGAGTCATGATAGTTATCTAGATTTGGTAAGTCGCCTTTATGAAACCGGATTGTCACCGCTTTTCCCCTTATGTGTATGTTTTGCGAATCTTATAGCCTGATTGGGTCAAACCGACAAATCAACTGAAATGCCTGGTATCCAATCATAAAGTAAGGCGAATAGTAGAAGCCCAAGTGCTATGCGATAGATGGTAAAAATTAGAAAACTAGAGCGTTTAACAAATGCCATTAAGAAGGCGATTGCAGTAAGCGCCGCAAAGAAAGTAAGAACCGCTGCTAGGATAGCGCCGTTTGAAATTTCTATACCAGATTCAATTGCATCCAAAGTTACAAATGCGCCCGCACCAGCAATCGCTGGTATACCAAGAAGAAATGAAAACCTTGCAGCCTCAGGTCGACTAAAGCCCATAAAACGCGCGGCGGTCATAGTAATGCCTGATCGTGATGTTCCAGGAATAAGAGCCATTGCCTGCGCAAAGCCCATGATAACAGCAGGAGACATTTTCATGTCTTCCATTACTTTGGTTTGTTTGCCGATATAGTCAGTCACATACATTAGCACGCCAAAAATAATTGCGTTCCATGCAATCACCTCAACAGAACGAAGTCCCTCTCCGTAACCTGATTTTTTTAAGAATAATCCAAAGGCTACTGCAGGAATGGTTGCAACGATAATATACAGCGCCATTCTTGAGTTATCGTTCATACGCAAACGTAATAAATCTAACCCGCCACCAATCAATTTTAAAACATCACGCCAGAAATATACAATCACAGCAAAGAGCGAACCGATATGTACCATAACGTCTGTTACTTGGCCCTGATCAGGCCAACCCGTAACAGCAGGGATTAAGGCTAAATGGCCAGATGAAGAAATCGGTAGAAATTCGGTGATGCCTTGCACAATTGCAAGGACGATAATTTGTTCAGGTGTCATCAAATCGCCTTATGGATATAGATTAACTTGCGCGAGGCTGTTCGTCTCTTTATTGTTTTTAGAAACGCAAAACTGATTCATCTATTCTTTTTCATGTTCGCGTCATAATTTCCAGTGGATTTATAAGTAATAGGCCTTATGCACACACTCTATCACCACCCAATGTCAGCAAGTTCGCGTTATATTCGCCTACTATTAGCCGAATATGCTCAATCTGTCGGTTTCTTGGAAGAAAAACCTTGGGAACGCCGTATGGAGTTTTTACAGATTAATCCAGCAGGTACATTGCCTGTTTTAATGGTTGATGAGGGGCAGTTTGTTAGTGGCGGTGTTGTTATCGGCGAATATTTAGACGAAACGTGTGGTGCAATGATGCGTGAAAAGCGTCTATTATCAGAAAAGTCACTCGAACGTGCAGAAACAAGGCGTTTAATTGAATGGTTCTTAAGCAAATTTGATGCTGAAGTGACGCGCTATATCGTTCAAGAGCGCGTGTTCAAGCAATTAATGCGTGCTGAAGAAGGTGGCGGTGCGCCAGATTCAAATATTATTCGTGCAGCAAGGGCAAATTTGAAAAACCATATGAAGTATCTATCAGCTCTTGTATCCTCAAGAGATTGGCTTGCTGGTAATACAATATCTGCAGCAGATATGGCAGCAGCAGCAGCTATTTCGGTTTTGGATTATTTAGGCGAAATCCAATGGGAGGATGAGCCAGCTGCAAAAGATTGGTTTGCTCGAATGAAATCACGCCCATCGTATCGCCCACTCTTAGCTGATAAAGTTATGGGGCTACCACCTTCATCGCATTATATTGATTTGGATTTTTGATCCTTGGCATCAACGATAAAACTCAAGCAAGATTTAATCACTCGGGCTAAATCACTTGGGTTTGATATCTGCCAAATCACGCCTGCAAAATTACCTTTAGAAATTGGTGAGAAACTCGAGCAAAGCGTTGAACTTAAACGACACGCGACAATGGAGTGGATGGAAACAACACTTGAGCGCCGTAAGTCTCCAACCGCCATGTGGGATGAAGCATGTACAGCAATCATGCTGGGTATGAATTATGGACCTGATAGTAACCCACTTCAAACACTCGAGCAGAAATCAAAAGCAACGGTTTCAGTCTACGCGCGTAATCGCGATTATCATGACATCATAAAAGGCAAGCTCAAAACTCTAGCAGGTTGGCTGGCCTCAAAAACTAATGAAGATGTAAAAGTTTTTGTTGATACCGCACCCTTGATGGAAAAGCCATTAGCAAAGCAAGCAGGTCTTGGTTGGCAAGGAAAGCATACTAATTTAGTTTCCCGTGAGTTTGGCTCTTGGCTATTTTTAGGATCGATTTTAACAAAAGCAGAATTACCTGCCGATGAAGCAGAAACAGATCACTGCGGTTCTTGTCAGTCTTGCCTGGATATTTGCCCGACGAATGCTTTTCCTGCACCTTATCAACTGGATGCAGGGCGCTGCATTTCTTATCTAACAATAGAACATGATGGCGCAATTCCCTTAGAATTTCGTGAACCAATGGGCAACCGAATTTATGGCTGTGACGATTGTTTGGCGGTTTGCCCATGGAACAAATATGCTCAAGAAACATCTGAGATAAAACTTAAGGCTCGGGAGGATTTATTGGCACCTGATTTAAAAGAATTAGCTCAATTGGATGATGCAAGCTTTCGTACTAAATTCCCAGGGTCACCAATTAAGCGGATTGGTCGAAACAAATTTTTAAGAAATGTCATGATTGCGATAGGTAATTCACAAGACCAATCTTTAAAAGCATTTGCCCTACACAATAGTAAAGATCAAAGCCCAATCGTGCGAGGTGCAAGTATTTGGGCGCTATCAAAACTTGAAGGTGAGAGTGCATTTGCCGATATTCGAGCGAAAGAATTAGCAAGCGAGACAGACGAAACGGTTGTCGAAGAATGGAATAGACATGCGTAAGCTTTTTATCTTTGGATTTGGTTTTTCTTCAACTTCAATTGCAGAAAAAGCAAAAGATGATTTTGACGCTATTTGCGGGACATCACGTTCTCAAGAAAAAATAGATAATTTACGAGCTAAAGATTTTGAGGCAGAAATTTTTGATGGCAAGGCAACGCCAGAATTAAAAGCTCAACTTATTAATACAACGCACATTGTAGTGTCGATTTCACCGGGAGAAGAAGACCCAGTATTGACGACCTTTCCAAACTTGATGGAATTAGCGACAAAGCTGGAATGGGTGGGCTATCTTTCAACCGTCGGGGTTTATGGTCATCATGATGGTGCATGGGTAGATGAGGCGAGTGAGTTACGCCCTGTTTCAAAACGTTCAATTCAAAGGGTAAGCGCAGAAGAAGCATGGACTAAGCTAGCTGATAAAAATGATATTCCGCTAAGTATATTTAGGCTTGCAGGCATATATGGCCCTGATCGAAATTGGTTTATTAATATCGAAAAAGGCACATCGCGCCGGATGGTAAAGCCGGGGCAAGTTTTTAACCGTATTCACTGTGAAGATATAGGTCAGGCAGTTGCATTAGCGATGCGAAAAAACATTGGCGAGGTTTTTAACATCACCGATGATGATCCTGCACCCCCGCAAGATGTTGTAATTTACGCGCATGAATTAATGGGTAAAACTCCGCCGCCAGAGATTGATTTTGAAACAGCAGAAATTTCTCCAATGGCTCGTAGTTTTTATGGGGAGAACAAGCGGGTTAGCAATAAAAAATCCAAGGAAATACTAGGCCTTGAATATCAATGGCCAAACTATCGCTTATCGCTAAAGCGGTTATGGGATGAGGGTAGCTGGAAACGCTAGACTCTAAGCGTTTTTCATGCGAATTCATCCATTATGAAACAGAAGCTGGAAATCAAGATTTGCGGTCTATCTACCAATGAAAGCATTGATGCTGTCATTGAGGGTGGTGCTACGCATATGGGTCTGATTTTCTTTGAAAAAAGTCCACGTCATGTAAGCGTGGATCAAGCGCAAAATTTATCAAATTATGCAGGCAACCGTATTATGAAAGTTGCGGTCAACGTCAATGCGGATGATATATATCTTGAGCAAATTGTTGAAGCGATGAAACCAGACATGTTGCAGCTTCATGGGAATGAAACAGTTTCGCGTGTTGAAGAATTAAAGGCTCGCTATTGCCTGCCAGCAATGAAAGCTTTTGCAATCAGTGAGATTTCTGATTTTGAAAAAGTGAAGCCATATATTGGTGTTGCCGATAAGCTTTTATTTGATGCTAAACCACCCAAGGGTTCTAACCTGCCCGGTGGTAATGGTGTCGCATTTGACTGGGAAATCATGGACGTATTGCCTAAAGATGTGTCATATATGTTGTCTGGCGGTTTAGATGCTTCAAACATATGCGAAGCGGTTAAGCAGTCAGGGGCAAGTGCAGTTGATATTTCATCAGGGGTGGAAAGCTCTGCAGGCGTAAAAGACATAAAATTAATTGAGAAGTTTTTGGCAACATGTCACGGTTGTGATGTTGTAAGCGAGCGTTAAGGAAACACGTTTTGAGTAAACCAATTGAACCAAATTCATTTAAAACTGGACCAGACGAAGCAGGACACTTTGGCATATTTGGTGGGCGCTATGTTGCCGAAACTTTAATGCCACTTATTCTGGATTTGGAAAAGCATTATACAGATGCTAAAAACGATCCTGATTTTCATGCGCAAATTGCTTACCTCAATAAGCATTATACAGGTCGTCCATCACCGCTTTATTTTGCAGAAAGCCTGACAGAGCATTTAGGTGGTGCAAAGATTTACTTCAAGCGCGATGAATTGAATCACACCGGTTCGCACAAGATTAATAACTGCTTGGGTCAAATCTTACTTGCAAAAAAAATGGGTAAGACACGCATTATTGCTGAAACTGGCGCGGGTCAACATGGTGTTGCTGCCGCAACCGTGGCAGCAAAGTTTGGCTTCCCTTGTGTCGTCTACATGGGCAAAACTGATGTAGAGCGTCAAAGTCCAAATGTTTTCCGTATGAAATTACTGGGTGCAGAAATTGTCCCGGTAACTGCTGGAGCAGGCACGCTTAAGGATGCGATGAATGAAGCGCTTCGTGATTGGGTGACCAATGTTGAAGATACCTATTATCTAATTGGCACAGCAGCAGGTCCGCACCCATATCCTGAGCTAGTCCGTGATTTTCAGTCTGTGATTGGTAAAGAAACAAAAGAACAAATGATGGAAGCAGAATGGCGCTTGCCAGATATGTTAATAGCTTCTGTTGGCGGTGGCTCAAACGCAATCGGTCTCTTTCATCCGTTCTTGGATGATAAAGATGTTGAAATTGTTGGCGTAGAAGCAGGCGGCCTTGGTCTTGAGGGTGATGAGCATTGTGCATCACTTTCTGCAGGTAAGCCAGGGGTTCTTCATGGCAATCGTACCTATTTGCTTCAAGATGATGATGGCCAAATTCTGGAAGGTCATTCAATTTCAGCTGGCCTTGATTATCCAGGCATTGGCCCTGAACACTCGTACCTTCAAGAAACAGGCCGCGTTGAATATGTTCCGATTATGGATACAGAAGCTTTGGAGGCATTCCAACTTCTCTGTAAGACTGAAGGTATTATTCCTGCGCTTGAACCAAGTCATGCATTAGCAGAAGTCGTGAAGCGCGCGCCTAAAATGGGTAAAGACAAGATCATCGTCATGAACCTTTGTGGGCGTGGTGATAAAGACATATTCACTGTCGGCAAAGCGCTTGGCATTGAAATGGAAACTGAATAATTTTTCAAAGAAGTAACTTAAAATGAAAACAAGAATTGATACACGCTTTGAGCAGCTCAAAATTGAAGGCCGTCCAGGCCTCGTGACTTTTGTTATGGCTGGTGATCCTAATTTGGAAGTCAGTCAAGAGATCTTAAATGGTCTTCCAGTTGCTGGTGCTGATTTAATTGAAATCGGTATGCCGTTTTCTGACCCAATGGCCGATGGCCCTTCTATTCAGTTAGCTGGGCAGCGCGCGCTTAAGGGCGGACAAACATTGACCAAGACTTTAGCGATGGTTGCTGAGTTTAGAAAATTGAATAATGAAACGCCTATCATTTTGATGGGCTATTACAATCCGATCTATATTTATGGAAATGAGAAGTTTCTAAAAGATGCAAATGCTGCAGGCGTTGATGGTTTAATCATTGTTGATTTGCCGCCAGAGGCGGATGATGAACTTTGTATTCCAGCAATGGATTACAACATTAATTTTATTCGCCTTGCTACGCCAACAACTGATGCAGAGCGCCTACCAAAAGTTTTAGAAAATACATCAGGCTTTTTATACTACGTATCAATCACGGGTATCACAGGCGCAGCTGCTCCTGACCCTGATAGAGTTGGTAAGGCTATTGCAGCAATTAAAGCAAAAACAGATATTCCAGTAGCTGTTGGATTTGGTGTTAGAACTGCAGAACAGGCAGCAGATTTAGGCAAGGGCGCTGATGGCGTTGTTGTTGGCTCAGCGCTGGTTTCTGTTATATTAGATAATCTAGATAGCGATGGTAATCCAAAAGCTGGCACGGCGAGAGCGGTGCACGCATTAGTCGAAGACCTTGCATCTGGCGTTCGTTCGGTTAAACACTGATAAAACATAATCTACCTACATATTATGTAGAGCTAAATAACTTAAGGATGCTGGTCATATGAACTGGATCACAAACCTCGTACCTCCAAAGATTGGTAATCTTCTTAATCGTAAGGATATGCCAGAAAATCTATGGATAAAATGCCCTGAATCAGGGGAGATGGTATTCCATAAAGATTTGGAAGCGAACATGGGTGTTATCCCAAGTTCTGGCCATCATATGAGGATCTCGGCAAAAGAGCGTTTGAATTTCCTTTTTGATGAGGCTGAGTATGAGACCATCGAAATGCCAAAAGTGGCACAAGATCCACTTAAATTTCGCGATAAATCAAAATATGCAGACAAGTTAAAAGATGCTCGAAAGAAAACAGGCCTTGAAGATTCAATCATAGCTGCAAAAGGCAAAGTTGAAGAACTAGACATGATTGCTGTCGTTCATGAAATGCAATTCATCGGTGGTTCTCTTGGTATGGCTGCTGGTGATATGATTGTTAAAGCAATGGAGATTGCAGCTGAAACTAAAACGCCTTTAGTTCTTTTTGCAGCTTCGGGCGGTGCACGCATGCAAGAGGGTATTTTATCGCTTATGCAATTACCGCGCACAACTGTTGGCGTCCAGCGTATGAAGGATGCCGGTGTTCCTTATATTGTGGTTTTGACAAACCCAACAACAGGCGGCGTTTCAGCTTCTTATGCAATGCTTGGTGATGTCCATATTGCAGAACCTGGTGCGGTTATCGGCTTTGCAGGGCGTCGCGTGATTGAAGGAACTATCCGCGAGAAGTTACCTGATGATTTCCAAACAGCAGAGTATCTTCAAGAACATGGCATGATTGATATGATTGTCAGTCGTCTTGATATGAAGTCTACATTATCACGCGTTATTCGCTTGCTTCTTAACAAGCCTGCTTATGAAGCGCCTGCAATTGCACTTGAGGCTCCAAAGAAAATTTCTGAACCGTCAGAAGAAAAATCTGAAGCTTAAATCTTGCTTTGATGAAATCTGACGCGCTCATTAACAAGCTATCCGAGATCCACCCAAAAGGATTTGATCTCTCGCTTGACCGTATTTCTTTATTATTAGAAAAGCTTGTGCGACCACAAGATAAACTACCACCTGTTATTCATGTGGCTGGCACGAATGGCAAAGGCTCAACACTTGCCTTTACCCGCGCAATTTTAGAGGCACAGGGCTATAAAGTGCATGTCCACACATCGCCTCATCTTGTGAACTGGCATGAGCGTTACCGTTTGGCTGGTAAATTAGTTTCTGATGATGTGTTGGCAGAGGCTATTCAAAGAGTTGCTGATGCCAATGACAACAAACCCATTACTGTGTTTGAGCTTTTGTCGGCTGTTATGTTTGTTTTGTTCAGTGAGCATGAAGCAGATTTTGCATTAGTTGAAGTAGGTCTTGGTGGAAGATTTGATGCGACCAATGTTATTCCCAAACCTTTAGTCTGCGCCATTGCTCCAGTAGCATTGGACCATCAAGCCTATTTGGGCGATACGATTTCAGCAATTGCATTTGAAAAAGCTGGCATTATCAAGCGAGGTGTGCCTGTTGCTGTTGGCATTCAACAAGATGATGCACGAGATACGATTGAAGAAGTAGCAAGGAAGAATGGTTCTTCAATTGTGATTGCAGGCCAAGATTTTGATGCTTATCGCGATGCAACTGGATTTGTTTATCAAGATGAAGATGGGTTATTAGATTTACCCTTGCCAAAATTGGCTGGTGAACATCAATTAGAAAACGCAGCCCTTGCTATGGCAGCTATTCGATTAGCTAAAATTGAAGTTTCACCAGAAGCATTTGCCCAAGGCATGTTAAATGTCACTTGGCCGGGTCGTTTAGAGAAATTGCCCCAAGGCAAGATTACTGAGCAACTCTCTATTGATGCAGATATATGGATTGATGGCGGACATAATCCATCTGCGGGAGTGGCCATTGCGGCGGAATTACTTAGGCAAAATGCAGGAAGTGGTCGTAAAACACTACTGATATGCGGAATGATAAATACCAAAGAGCCGTTTGGTTATTTTAAGCCATTTGAGAAATTAAATGCAGACGTTTTTACAGTTCCTGTTGCAATGAGTGAAGCAGGAATACCGCCAGAAAACTTAGCTGAAGTTGCGCAAAAAGCAGGGCTTCAAACGACAAGTTTCTCAACGCTAAATGATGCTATCACTGAAGCGGGTAAGCGCCTTACATCAACACCCGATATGCGCATTCTATTTTGCGGTTCGCTTTATATGGTGGGTGAAGTCTTGGGTGCAAACGAAACACCGCCACAATAAATTCAACCAAAGAAAAAGCCCGGTTGTTTCCAATCGGGCTTGATTTTATAAAATCTATATTTACTTAAGCAGCCCCGTTGATCCAATCAACTAAAGCGCTTTTTGGTTTACCACCAACCTGCATCGCAGCAGGTTCGCCATCTTTAAAGATAAGCAGTGTAGGGATAGAACGTACGCCATACTGTGCAGCCAGATCAGGGTTTTCATCAATATTGATTTTAGTGATCTTTACTTTGCCTTCCATCTCGTCAGAGATTTCTTCAAGGCTTGGGCCAATCGCTTTGCACGGGCCACACCATTCTGCCCAGAAATCTACAACAACTGGAATATCTGAACCCAATACATCTGATTGGAAATTATCTGCATCGATTTTTTGTGTAGCCATAATAAGCATCCTTAATATTTGTGTTCGTAGAGCCAACTACTCATTTCAACTTGTCCTAAACGTAAGAACGCAACATGCCAACGTCAAGGTGTGTCTTAGCGGTTCTTTATTACTTCAAGCGCTCTATCCAGAATTTCATTAGATATCACCATCAATTCTGGCGTCTGCGTCCATAATAGAGCAGATATAATTTCTTTATTCTTATAAATGCGCGCAACCAAATCACGATAAAGTGCTAGCTGTGTGATGTATTCATCAGGCGTCTTAGCAACATTTTTAGGCACATAACGGTTTGTTTTATAATCCAGTATGGTGACGCAATCGTTGGAAACTATTAAGCGGTCTATCTGGCCCGTAATAAGCATGCTGCCTGATTTTATATCCAATCTGCCTGCAAGAGATACTTCAGCACGAGCCTCGCCTTCAAAAAGAATTTTAAATCGCTCATCGCAAAAAATACCAAAGATACTTTTTATTATGTCAGAACGCTGATGATCAGATAAATTAGGGCAAGTTTTCTTAAGGTAATCGGTCGCAAGTGATAAACGATTTTCAGGCTGAATATCTGGCAGAACTTCTAATAGTTTATGGGTCGCATTACCTTTTTGAATTGCAACACTATTATCTCCCGCTTTTGCAGAGAATTTCAAAGTGTCATTTGAAAGGCTATCGCGGTCTATCAATGCATAAGCACCAGATGGCGTAAGCGGCCTTGGAAGAGGCGGGTCTGATTTAGCAGGTTTAAACAACCATGTTGGAATTGTTGGTTCTTGTGAGCTTAAAGAGGCCTCTTCAGTCTTAGCTTTTGAAGCAATTGGTGGCTGTGATTTTGAAATCCAACTAAGGGCGGTGACTTCACCAGCTTCATTTGTAATTTCAGTTGCGCTATCAGCCAAGGCTGTTTCTACCATACCATGCCAAAAGCTGTGTTTTGGTTCATTCGTTCCCCGAAACCCGCAAACAATTAGACGATCAGCTGCGCGAGTCATTCCAACATATAAAAGCCTTCTATATTCAGCTTCAGCCGCTTCACTGATAAGTGCCGTACTTTCTTTGGTAGCTTCTACATGTTTATCTTTACTTGTTAGCCAGAGGTATCCGTTTTGGTATGGGCTGTTATTGATCTTTAATATCTCTGGTCTGTGTTTTTCGCTCCATGCCGCCCCACAGTGATCTACTAGAAATACAACTTTTGCCTCAAGGCCTTTTGATGAGTGAACCGTGAGAATACGAACTTCATCACGTTCTAATTCAACTTCGCGTTTGATGACAGGCTCAGCTGTAGTAAGCTCAGTGATAAAAGTTTCAAGCCCACCATTTCTATCATTAGTAAATATAAGTGTTTCATCAAGGAATGAATCAAGGACATCTTCTGCTTCCATTCCGAGGCGATTTAATATCTTTTTGCGCCCTTCCATTTTTCCTAAAAGGTGAGCGTAAAAATCAAAAACACTTTGAGAGCGCCCAACAGCAAATATCATTTCAAGGCGGTTGATAATACGAGCCGCAATTTCAGATTTTGGATGAGTATTATCGTTTGAAGTAATGATAATCTTTTCATAAAGACTGATCTCACCACGGTCATAGGCAAGCTCAAACAATGTGTCTTCATCAATATTAAAAAATACACCTTTAAGGACACAAGCAAGAGACAAATCATCAACAGGTAAAAGCACAATGCGCCCGATTGCTAGTAAGTCTTCAACCGCAACATGGTCTGTTAAAGTCAGGCGATCTGCACCTGCAATTGCTAATCCTTTATCTTTCATGGTTCTAGTAAACGCAGTGAGAAAACGATCCCGTTTACGAACAAGAACAAGAATATCACCAAACTTTAAAGGTTTTTCCATACCTGGGAGTTTTTTGCCAACCCAATCTTTAATTGAATCAGAAATCTTGTTTGCCAATAGAACGGCTGGGTCATCAGCAGAATTTTTATCAATTGGATCAAGCCAGCTTTCAGTTTGTTCAATTTTTTCTTGAACAAATAGTGGCCAGACTTGTACTTCTCCCGGGTGGTTACTTCGTACAGCGTCATGGATGGGTCGATCGCCAGATTGGGTTAATCCTGCAAGGTTTTCTGGATGAGAAAAAACTTCGTCAACCGCGTGCAAAACATCTTGAGTAGAACGAAATGAAAGTTCTAAGCGCCCAGGATGGAATGCTTTATCAGCCTCCTCAACGCGTTTTCTTAGGCGCCTTTCTTGGGCATCAAACTCAGTGGGTTCAGCGCCTTGAAAAGAGAAGATCGATTGTTTTTCATCGCCAACGACAAAGACCGTACGATTTAGATTGGTTGCGGTTTCACCAGAATAAAAATCTTCAGTAACAGCATTGATGATTTCCCATTGTTTAGGAGAGGTATCTTGCGCTTCATCAACGAGGAGATGATCAATACCACGATCGAGGCGATAGCGTATCCAGTCCTTAATTTCTGCACGCGTTAAGAGATTAGCGCATTTTTCAATCTGGTCATCAAAATCAATAACACCGCGCTGACGCTTCATGTTCTCATAAACATCGAAAACCGCTTCGCCTATTTTAAACAGATGATAAGAATTTTTTAGGAGCTCAATCGAACTAGTCTTTTCAAGTGCGCGTACTATAAGTTCGGCGATTGAAAAAAGTGTTTCAGTTGCAGTGGGAATCTCATTCTTAACGAAGTTAGTAGCAATTGTTTTTTTTGGTTCATTCTTAGCTGTCAGGAAAGCTTTTCGTATGATTTTAAAAGTCTCTACTGGGTTCTTATTTTCAACAAGCACTTGAAGCGAAGAAGCTAAGTCAAGATCAGTTTTCTTATCGCTAGTTGCAGCTTGCGCTGTAATTGATGCGATATCATTAAAGTGCGCAAGAATATTCAAAACAGTTTGTTCATGAATATCATCAGCAGTATCGTCCTGCTCTATACCAAGTGCCGCGTATAACGGAGTAAGGGCAAGTTCAACATCCCCTTTGGTCCAACTAAGAAAACTCTGCCGCATGGAAATAATTGCATTAAGGCCATCTTCAATCTTTCTGTCCGTAGCATATGGAATAAGTTGGGCATAATGCATTGCGGCATCGCTTGAGTTTCCACCTAAAACTTGTTTTCTAGCTTGAGCAAGCATATTGGCCTGCTCAATTTCTTGCATGGCTTCAAAGTGACCTGGCACATTTGCTTCTAAGGGGAATTGATGCAGAAGTGATTCACAAAAAGCGTGGATGGTCTGAATTTTCAACCCACCCGGTGTATCAAGCGCTAAGGTAAATAACTGTCTTGCCCTTGTCCGTATACTTGGCGTAGCAGGCTGGTTGGAGGTCTTTAAAATCTCCGCATCAAGTTTTTCATCCGCCATCATTGTCCAATCAGCAAGCGTAGTAAAAACACGGTTTTTCATGTTTGCAGCTGCAGCTTTTGTGAATGTTAGACATAGAATTTTATCGGGAGCATTGCCTGCCAGCATAAGACGAATAACACGCTGCGTCAGAACGTGTGTCTTACCAGAGCCCGCATTTGCAGATACCCATGCGGAGTTTTCAGGATTAGAAGATGCATATTGTTGTTCAAGCGTAGATTGAGGAATGTTCATGAGGCATTTCCTTCGTCTTCACCAAATGACCATTCTCTAGTTCTGGCTAGATGGTCATAGTCGCCTGATATATCGCCATCTTTAAAAGGCGCGCGTCTTGAAAGATAACCTTGCTCTAAAAATTGATAGCCTTTGATAAGTTTCAAAAGTTCAGCTTCTGCGTTATTAATTATATCATCAAGAGTGTGGTCTTTGTTGGCAATTGATTGAGCTTTAAACTCAACGCTTCTTCGCAACCGCATATAGGTAAGGTTTGTAATTCCAGCTGAACTATCTTTATTAAAACCAGCCTGTCTTGCAATCAAGCCTTCAAGTGCGAGCTGCGGAGATAACGTTTGCGCCTGTTTGATAGATGGCCCTAAACCAGTTTTATAATCAATAATATGAAGCGAACCATCATCCGCAAAATCTATACGGTCTGCACGAGCTCGCAAATGAAAACTATTACTTGCTAATTTTATTGAGCCTTCAATTTCGCAAAGTGTTTCGGATATTTTTTGCTTGAGATGATATTTATCTTCCCAATCAATATAAGCTTCTGCGACTTCATGGAATCTTAGTTGCCAAATGTTAGAAATGTCAGTTGGAAGGTTTTGATCTTCAATATGTTCATTTGATAAGGTTTTTAAATATTCTAGTCGTTCTGATCGCGGTTGATTAACATCAATTGCCTCAACATAATCCTGCATGATGGCGTGATAAAGAGTGCCTTTTAACATCGGGTCTGGATCACGCTCTAGCGGTTCAAGGGGGTTTAGCTTCAAGATACGTTTTGCATAAAGCGCATAAGGGTCGCGTATCCAAGTCTCAATATCCGTGACTGCAAGCGACGTTGGGCGTGATGAAATAGGAGGGGTTGGATTAGGACGCTCAGCTCTCCTACTCTCAGTTTTACTATTATCTAAAATTTCTGCGTATTGAAGATAACGATTACCTCGTTCTTGCAAAGCTTTTGTTTGAGTTTTGCCAATTAGAGCTGATAGACGTTGTATCCAGCGTGAAGCAACCGTCGGAGCTTTATCAACACGGGATGAACGTGAGAGAAAAACTTCTTTTTTACCCATCAATTGTTGAAAGTCATGAGCTGCAAGACCTGTTCTTCGTTCTGGAGAAGACATGCCAAGTTCTTGCCGCATCAAGCGATTTAAAAATGCGTCATTGCGTGTTGTCTGAGGCCAAGTTCCTTCGTTTAACCCAGCAAGAATAACACGGTCATGTTCAAGCAAACGTACCTCTAACGGGCCGTAAATATGAAGCCTTGGGTGAGTGTTACCGCGTGGCCGAGTGGTGCTGCTCTTCAAAATTGCATCAAAGACAGACGGAAAATCATGTGCATCCACAGCAAAAAGCATCTCATCCATTGCAAGCACGTCTTCAAACAGGCGCTTTAGTTCTTTAGCACCCTCACCATTTAAAATTTGTGATGTGCCTTTGTGGTTTGTTGAAAAAGCCTCTGCTGCATTTGCAATTTTTAAGAAGAGGTTTTGTAGTGGGGTTTCATTTTGTAGTTTTGCTAAACTCATTAACGGCTGAAAAATTTCATCAAGACGCGAGCCATAATCAATAAGCGCTAGCCAATCTTCTTCTGTAAGTCGTTTAACTTGCGTTGAGACATATTTAGCATCATCCAATTGTGATTGGCGATTTTTGATAAAACCTTCAAACTCACCTGGGATTGGCTTGTTAATAACGCCTCTTAAAGCAACAAGCTCAAAGGTTCGAGATAGTTTTTCCGCGTCTAAACTTGAATACCCTAATAAGCACAAAGGATGTTTGAGTAGCGCTGCTAAGCTTGAGTTTTGAAATGGTGAAAAGCAAATTTGAGAAATCTGTCGCAAGAAGAGGGCTGCTTCAGAATTTTTAAGGGGCGATCCACCCGTATCATCAACAATAATATTATAGCGCTGTAACTCAACAGAGACGCGCCTTGCAAGGTTTCGGTCGGGTGTAATAAGCGCCGCAGTCTTTTCTTTGTCCGTTAAAATTTCACGCATAGCTATAGCGATTGCCGAAGCTTCCTGTCGTTCATTTGCTGCTTCGATTAATGAAATTTTTGAAAGTGCATTCTTGGTTTTTTGCTCATCTAATTTAGAACTTTGTGATATCCAATTAGAAGTAAAACTAGATGGTGCAAAAGCTAGCCCCATTAATGTTTGGCAGTAATTTCCCTCTTGCGAGGTTTCTCCAAGTTCTGCAACATTTTCACGATCGATGCCTAAACCATCAAGCAGTTGTGCTAGACCAAACTGTGGATGAGTTTCTAACGTCGCTTGATTGTCAATTTTACTATCTTTTAGCGCTGACCACTCATTATCAGGAATTGATTTATCAAGCCCGGGCAAAACAACCGCGCCATCTTTAAGACCTGCTACCGCACTAAGTAAGCGTCTTGTAGAAGCAACAGAACCTGTTGAGCCTGCTACAATGACAGGGCCTTTGTTTTTTGCCGATAAATAAAAATCTGTTCGTAATTTTAAAAGTTCTGCTGCTCGTTCAGCAGGGTCTAATAAATCTCTGTCACGTAAATGTTCTGGCCATGTCTCCATGATAATTTTAAGAAAGGTTGTTGTAAGCTTCCACCATTCAGCGTGATTATCTGGAACAATATTTTGAACAGCTGACCACTTGATTTCTTCCTGCGTAATTTGACTTAGCAAAATACTTAAATCTTGGGCGAGTAGAATTGCGTCAGCACGGGAAGATGGAATGATAATATCTTCATCTTGATAAATGCGCCTGGTCTCTGCCTCCATCGCATCAACCCAAACTTGAATCAAATTTGCAAGTTGGAGAGTGCGTTCTAAAGGTTTAATTTCTTCGCCCGGTTGTCCAAAGTGGCTGGCGTCTGGTGAAATGCCAAAATCTTCATCACCCACATCACCAAGCGTTTTGATACTAGGAAGCAAAAGCGCTTCTTCGTCATAAACACTCATAAATGCAGTTGATAACGCTCTTGCAGCGCGTCTATTTGGAACAAAGATAGTTGCAGAAGAAAGTAGTAATGGATTTTCTCTAGGTGAGAAACCTTTAATCAAAGACCCGTCGAGCAGATTATTTACCAACACTTGCAGAAAGTCACATTCTGCGGGTATCGAATATATATTCGATAAAAAAGGCTTGCTGGTTTTTACTATATCAGAAATCTTTGGCACTCCGAATAAAGTGCCTTATGCTTATAATTTATTAAGCAGCACTTCTTGCTATTGCGTCTTCTGCTTCGTGTATAGCTTCTGGCGTTCCAACATGTAACCAAAGACCTTCAAGACGTAACCCAAACAGCCGCTCTTGTTCAAGGGCTGCATCAAATTGTTTGTTGAGTGAAAAAGCACCATTTGGCGCATTCTTAAAAACAGTTGGATTTATGATTGCAGCGCCCGCATAAGCAAAAGGCGCAATTTTCTTTTCTCCACGACGTTTGAGTCTACCATCTGTATCCATGCTAAAGTCACCTTTAGACCCAAATCCAACTGCATTTGCCATTCCAGCTAATAGTAGCATTATATCCATTTCCGCATGGTTCCAAACGTCGGCCATTCGAACTAAGTTTGGTCGATATCCCTCTACCCAAAAAGAATCCGCATTAATCAGATAAAATGGGTCAGCACCTAAATGAGGTAATGCGTTTGCAATTCCACCTCCAGAATCAAGCAATTGATCACGTTCATTTGAAATAATGATTTTTAGATTATTCCGTTTTGAAAGATGGTTTTCTATTTGATCTGCGTGGTAATGGACATTGACGATGACTTCTTCAACATCAGCCTGTACTAAAGCATCTAGTCCATGGTCGAGTAATGTCTTGCCATTAACTTCTACAAGGGGCTTTGGAATTTTATCTGTAATCGGACGCATTCTTGTGCCAAGACCTGCTGCAAGCACCATGGCTTTTTTTGGGCCAGAGGGACTCATTTTTTCCGAGGCTGTATTCGTCTTTTGCATTTTTGCTCCTGTGCCGGTCATCGTTGTTTTACAGCTTCTCAACTTTTTTATACGCCACTTAATCCTGTTTGCTTGTTACAGTTTTATTACGGTATCGAGCCAGTTTTTATATTCACTTAATGCTGGATGTTTCAGGCTGCGTTGCAAATATTCTTGGATACGCGGTAGGTGCTTTAAATAAGCTGGTTTTCCATCTCGTTCATTTAAGCGAATGAATATACCAAGTATTTTTGTTGCTCTCTGCGCTGCCATGATTGCATAACTTATACGAAAACCTTCTTCATCAAACGAAGAGTCTTTGAGTTTTCTAAGTTTGATATAATGATCTAATAGTTGCGTTTCTAACTCGCCGCTTACATCCACACGCGCATCTTGAGCAAGGGAAGCAACATCGTATGCCGCAGGGCCAATAACAGCATCTTGAAAATCAATAACACCTATTCGGTCTGTTCCAGTCTCATTTGCTCTCCATAAAATATTTGGAGAATGATAATCACGCATCACAAGCGTTTGCTCATGTGTCTGAACGAGTTGCGCGTAATTGCTCCAAATATTTTCAAATGACTTTGCATCGGTAGTATTTATTTCTGTGCTTGATTGAGATGGCGCATACCACTGTAATAAAAGATCAACTTCAATGAGAATAGCTTTTTCATCATAAGAAGGAATTGTATAAGGTTCGCCTGAGTTAAGGTTGATATTGGGTTCAAAACGACACTCATGAAAGCTAGCGAGAAACTCGACTGCTGCCATATAGCGCTCTGCAATGGGTGTTCTTGTTTCATCAATAATGCTGCCATTACCAAAATGCTCGATAAGCAAGATACCATTTTGCAAATCTTGAGCTTTAATTTCTGGCGCGCAAAATTGCTTTGACCGTATCAACTCATCAATAGCAACAAAGGCCGTCACATTTTCTGCTAGATGGGCAATTTTACTATAAGGCTTGCCGTCTTTAATCGGTGGCCCATCAGTTAATGCAGGCGCATTCATTAAAAGTAGCTCTTCACTTCCGCTTTGAATTAACTCATAGCTTCGTGCAGAGGCGTCTCCCATTAATGGACTGCGTATTGTATTTTTAAAGGAAGAGTTCTCTAGAAACTCTCTGATTAGCAAACTACGCTTAATGCGGTTTATCAAAGATGAGTTACCAGAAAATGCTACATGACGAATTGTATCATTCTCTTCTGAAAACTGAATGTGAACTGCTGTCGGTGGGGTTTCATCAAAACATTGCTCTGGCCATTCCATGATAGAACAACCAATTTCTAGCGCATTTTCCCAGCCAAGTTCTTCAAGCTCATCCATGCCAGAAATACGATATAAATCGTAGTGCGCAATGGGCGGTGAAGTTTCATAGGTCTGACAAAGCGTATAAGTTGGACTTGGTACTTCAAAATTATCATCATTGGCTAATTGTCGAATAATACCGCGCGCTAAAACGCTTTTGCCTAAACCAAGACTCCCAGAAAGACAGAGAAAATCGCCTGCCTTTAAAACCATTGCAACATCTTTACCCAGCTGCGTAGTTTCTTCTTCGCTGGTTGTTTTGATTAGCAATGTTTCCATAAAATTAAGCTGCAGCTGTAATTGCAGTGTCAGTATTATAAGGAACTTGTTTTACCTCAGGCTTAATTGGGAGGCGGCAAATAAAACAGGAGCCATTTGGATCTGCATCTTCTACTCTGACCGTCCCACCATGCATTTCAATAAAGCTACGAACTATTGAAAGGCCTAGGCCAGTTCCTTTTCTTGCCCCATCATGAGGCTGCGTTTCAAATCTATCAAAGATTGTCTCGCGTTGATCTTCAGCAACTCCAGGGCCTTGGTCAATAACTCTAATCTCATGGCATTCATCATTTGATTCCGCAATAACTGAGATCGTCCCACCATCAGGAGAGAAGTTAGTAGCATTTGAAATAAGATTACTAAGAACTTGGGTTATTCGAGAGTGGTCAGCAATAATCGACGTGCTTTCTTGAGAAACTTTCATACTCTTCTTCAGGCCTTTTTGCTCGAATACTGGGTCAAAAGTGGAGAATATACATTCAATCGTGGTTTGCAGATTTATTTCATCAAGTTCTAATGTCATTGAGCCAGCATCAATTGATGCTAAGTCTAAAATATCATCAACCATAGCGCGCAATTCATCTGCAGAGCTGTTGATATGCGATAAATATTCAACCTGTTTATCGTTCATTTTGCCAATTTCAGGCGTAGCAAGCATTTCGCCAAAGCCAGCAATATTGGTAAGGGGCGCACGTAGTTCATAAGATACGTGTTGAATGAATTTGCTCTTTAACAAATCAGAAGCTTCCAAAGCTTCGGCACGTTCATTAAGTGCTTTTTCGAAGTTCACATTTGCAGTGATATCTGCAAGCGTCAGCATCGTCTGGCCATCTGGTAATGGTACCAATGTATATTCAAAACTCGAACCAGTGCGAAGTTCAAGTCTACCATTTGCCTCTGAGCGCTCGTCATCAAGACCCGTTACCTTGCCTAGGATCTTTTGCAGGTCATCAGGATTTGAAATCGTATCAGTCCATGCTTCAATGATTTTGACAATATGAAGCCCTTCATCAACTTCAAGCCCTGACATATTCCACAAAGCCTCCAAGGCAGGATTGAAGAGGCGTAATTTGCCATTTGAACCAAACACAGCGACAGCTTCATTAAGGTGATCTAGTGTTTCACCTTGTACCTGCATAAGGGAATTATAGTTACTTTCTAGCGCTAGGCGCTCGGTAACATTTTCAAAAATCCAAGTTGAGCCACCTTGGTTTCGGGGGGTCATTACCACTCGAATTGTCTGCCCATCCAATAGATGCCACCATTCTTCTTTGGGTTCTATTGCTTGATAAACACCCAATTGCTCATCACGCCATTTGCGCCAGTCAGGATGATCTGGCAAAAGCTTACCTTCGCGCATAGTGTCTAATAGTTCTGCATTGGATGGTTTTGACTCTAAGAAACCTTCATCAAGTTTCCATAATTTTTGAAAGCCGCTGTTGTGAAAAACAAGTTTTTGCGACTTATCAAATATGGCAACAGCGGTAGCCAACTGATCCAGCATTCGCGAATGGCCGTCATTTGTCTCTTTAAGAGTGCGGCGAATATCATCTACATCACTTTTATCTAAAGCGATTCCAGCAAATCCTGCTTCGCCTTTGATTGAAAAAACTTCAAGTTTTTTACGGTCTCCAGCAACAATTGCTGGCAGAATACCTTGGTATAAATCTTGCTTTTCTTGGGTTGTGTTAATTTTTTCACGCTGCTCTTGATCAAACAAATTCCAATCTGTGCCTATCGCCAGTGAAGGCTCTGATAGTTCTAAGGCATCTGAGTAGGCTTTGTTTATCCAGGATAATTTTCCAGCAGTATTACGCAGCCAAATAGGCATTGGGAGTTTTTCAAACAATTTCTCTATGGTTCTAAATTGTCCAATTAGCTCTTCATGTTCATTTTTTATTCTTGCATATTCTTCGCGCTCAGCGCCAAGCTCTCGAATACGAACAAAAGCATATGCACCAGATACGCGGCCCTGAACCTCAAGAATGCTGCCATTTTTTGTTTTCAAATTTGCATCAAATGGCGTTGCCTCAGCTCGTAACTGACGTAGTTTAGGTTCAAAAACATCAGAGGCTTCACTAGAAAGCCAGTTTCCAAAGGCTAAGAATTTTTCGCTATCTTCAGGGGCACCAGCAGAAGATGAAAGCTTACCAAGTAGCTTTGGCATCTCATCTGTACCGTTCCAAACAACGATGCATTGATCAGCAACACTAACCAATGCTTCGTTGCGATCATTATTTGCGCGTAAATTTGAAAGGCTAACTTTTAGGTGTGAGTTTTCAGCCGTAATTCTAGTGCGTTCTCGTATCAACCATGAGGCAGACATAAGTGCGAAGCTCATTGCGCCGCCAAAAACAGCTAGCATTAAAATCTCTGTCGAATGAAAAGATTCAAGCAGACGTTCTTTGAGGTTTAATACTTCAACTTCTTGTGCAATTGCATGACTGTAAGCCATAGGTAAACTGGCAAGTGCAATGCTTGCTTTCAGCCCTATGTTTTTAACGCGCGCAGCTATGCTACATCGCGCAAAAGGTTTTAGCCTTACGTTATTATCAGGTTTTATTAACCCCGGCATGTCCCCGGTCCTCTCGCCGCTCGGTTCCCCAGACTGCCCTGCTTTTACACTTCCTTTTTCAAATCAACTGATTCGTAGAAGTTTTTGATTCTTAACACTTTATACAATTCGTGATTCGCCGTGAACCCTTTTTGCAAAAAAAATGTCGCCGCATTTGTCAATGCGACGACTACTATATCTTGTGGGTAATTAGTATAGAATTAATATCTGTAGTGTTCTGGCTTAAATGGACCCTCAGTAGCAACGCCAATGTAATCAGCCTGCTCCTTGCTCAATTCAGTCAATTTAACACCAATCTTCTCAAGGTGCAGGCGCGCAACCTTCTCATCAAGGTGCTTTGGAAGGATATAAACTTCATTCTTATATTCATCTCCTTTTGTCCAAAGCTCGATTTGAGCAAGAACTTGGTTAGTAAACGAAGCTGACATCACGAATGAAGGGTGACCTGTTGCGTTACCAAGATTGAGTAGACGACCTTGAGATAATAAAATCATGCGATTGCCTGATGGCATCTCATACATGTCTACTTGGTCTTTGATATTTGTCATTTTTAGGTTTGCAAGGTTTGCAACCTGAATTTCATTATCAAAGTGACCAATGTTACCAACAATCGCCATGTCTTTCATTTCGCGCATGTGTTCGATGCGGATAATATCTTTATTGCCAGTAGTGGTAACAAAAATATCAGCGTCTTTTACTGCATCTTCAAGTGTTGTTACTTCAAAACCATCCATTGCAGCTTGTAGTGCACAAATTGGGTCAATTTCTGTAACTTTAACACGAGCACCAGCACCTTGAAGGGAAGCAGCAGAGCCCTTACCCACATCGCCGTAACCACACACAACAGCAGTTTTACCAGCCATCATTGTGTCAGTTGCACGGCGGATACCGTCTACTAGAGATTCTTTACAGCCATATTTGTTATCAAATTTCGACTTTGTAACAGAATCGTTCACATTGATTGCAGGGAAAGGTAGTTCACCATTTTTGTGCAATTCGTATAGACGGTGAACGCCAGTTGTTGTCTCTTCAGAAACGCCTTGGATCTCGTCACGTGTTTTTGTGAACCAGCCTGGGCTTTCTTCCATGCGTTTGTGAATTTGTACTTTAATTGCTTCTTCTTCTTCTGAACCAGGTACAGCAAGAATATCTTCACCAGCTTCTGCACGGGCACCTAGAAGGATGTAAAGCGTTGCATCGCCGCCATCATCAAGAATAAGATTTGCGCCTTCTGGGAACATGAATGATTTATCAAGATAATCCCAATGTTCTGTTAGTGATTGGCCTTTAATTGCAAATACAGGAATATTTGATGCTGCAATTGCCGAAGCTGCGTGATCTTGTGTTGAGAAGATATTACAAGATGCCCAACGAACGTCAGCACCTAGCTCAACAAGAGTTTCGATTAAAACTGCAGTTTGAATTGTCATGTGAAGAGAGCCAACAATACGCGCTCCCTTAAGGGGTTTGCTTGCTCCAAACTCTTTGCGAAGCGACATAAGGCCTGGCATTTCGGTTTCTGCTATATCAAGTTCCTTGCGACCAAAATCTGCAAGGGAAATATCTTTCACGACATAATCTGTGAATTCTGACATGGGATTTCCTTCATGGAATATTGAATTAAATTTCGTATTTGCGCTGACTTCTATCAGTTAGTTACAATATCTGCAATATCATATAAAGAAATCTTTATGTGATTGATATGCGGCACATATTTACGCATATCAAAAGCGCTATTCGTCTTCGCCAAATTTTTCATGAATGAGGTTGGATAACGCTTCAAGAACATCATCTGCCTGGTTACCTATCGCGGATATGTGGATTTTACTCCCCTTTGATGCAGCAAGCATCATAAGACCCATGATTGATGTGCCCCCAACGATATTGCCATCTTTGCTAACGCTTACTTGCGCATCATAGCCTTCAGCACATTGAACAAATTTTGCAGAAGCACGAGCATGTAGTCCGCGCATGTTGGTGATTTTTAGAATTTTATAGGGTGTATCTGACACGGTTATTTACGATTCATTGCCCTGTAATACTTTGCTGGCAACGTGAATGTATTTTCGCCCAGCTTCTTGGGCAAGTTCCGCCGCCTCCAGTATCGTTTTTGTTTCGCGTAGTCCGGCCAGCTTTACAAGCATTGGTAAATTGATGCCTGCAATTACCTCAACTTTATCATCTTGCATCATTGAAATTGCCATATTACTTGGTGTGCCACCAAAGAGGTCAGTTAGAATAATAACGCCAGCACCAGTCTCAGCTTTCTCGACGGTATCAGAAATTTCTTTACGGCGAACTTCCATATCATCATCAGCACCAATATTAATGGTCGCCATATTCTCTTGACGGCCAACGATATGTTCTAACGCAAGTTTAAATTCTTGAGCTAAATTACCATGTGTGACGATCACAATACCGATCATTTAAAACTCCAGTAACGAATGATATTTATATCTTAATGTTGAGCTTTTTTATGCAAGATGCAAGCCAGCATTTTCAAAAAGCCATGCAAAAATGATACGTACGGCTAGATTTTCATGGCGCTGAGGAACTTCTATCAAAGGGAGCGTAAGTTCTTCGAATTGATAAAATTTGTCCTGTGGCATTCGTTCAACTTTCTCATCTTCAATAAGTTCGGCTACCAGTTTTAGTTTTGTTTTCTCTTTATATGGGTGTGTTATGATCCCATGACCTCGAATTTCAACCAAGCCAGCAATTGTCTTAGGTGGTTTAGCTTCAAGATCGCCTGAAATGGATTCTAATAAAACTTGATCATCTGCAATTAAAAAAGCCTCAAAGCCATCTACTTTTGCTTTTTCAAGTAGGCCCATCATTAGGGATGTTTTTCCGCTTCCAGCCCGACCTTTAATGAGAATGCCGGTTTGATTAATTTCCAAGGCACAAGCGTGGTGGGTTTTACCTATCATGATTAGTTATAAACTTTAACTTTGTCTTTGAGGCTTAGTTTTCAGAGCAGCATCTGCAGGCAACATAACAATAAATCTTGCGCCAGAAACTCCATCTCGCCTATTCTCGGCGCGAATTTTACCGCCATGCGCTTCAATAATCTGGCGGCTAATAGACAATCCTAGACCCGAGTTCTGTCCAAAACCGTCAGTTTCTGAGCGATCTGTATAAAAGCGTTCAAAAACACGATCAAGATTTTCAGCCTGAATACCTGGGCCATTATCTTCAATTACCATTATAATTGTATTTTTATTACGCGCTAAGCCAATTGAAACCTTTCCGCCTATTGCTGGGACAAAAGAAGCTGCGTTATCAATAAGGTTATTAATAACTTGGCCTAACCTGGTATCGTGACCTGGAACTAGAAATGTCGGATTTGCGGCTCTGCCTTTGTTAATAGTCAAAACAATTTCAATTTGCTTCTTCCGGCGCATGTCGCGACTAGCAGCTACGATGTTTTCTAATAGTACAGCAAGATTTACTTGCCCAGAATCATCTCTTGCTAAATCGGCATCTAATCTGGAAGCATCTGAGATATCTGTAATCAATCGATCTAAACGTCTTACGTCATGTTGAACAACATCCATGAGACGTTTCTTAGACTCTTCCGTCTTAGCAAGTGGTAAAGTCTCAACAGCGCTTCTAAGCGATGTAAGTGGGTTCTTCAGCTCATGACTTACATCAGCTGCAAAGCTCTCGATTGCCTCAATGCGTTGATAAAGTGAATTAGTCATTTCGCTGATTGATGTTGATAGGTTTCCTATTTCATCATGCCTATTTGAGAAATCAGGGATTTCAACGCGAGATTTAACACCTCGCTTAACACGAATAGCTGCTTCTGATAGTTTTCTTAATGGTGTTGCGACGGTACTAGCAAGAAGAGCTGAAAGAACTAAAATCACAATTGATGCAACTAGGAATATACGCAAAATAGCTATTCGTTCTTCACGCACAATACGGTCGATATCATCGCCCTCAGTCGAAAGAAGCAACACACCAAGTACGGCCCGAAACCGTTGAACAGGTATCGCAACAGAAATGGTTAGCTTACCAACCTCTGTCTGACGCACGACGTGTCTTGGAGCACCAGTAAGGGCAGATTGTACTTCCTCATATTGTTTACCAGAACCGTCCAGCTCTTGGTAAATAGGATTGCTATGACTTTGCAGGAGTTTATTTAAAAAATCTCCAATGGTTTCTACCCAGCCAATTCTTCTTGTTTTACCACTAACTGGAGGAAGGCTAAATTGCTTAATTTGTCCACCCGCATAAAGATGACGTGAATCTAGTATTAGTCCACCATCTGAATCATAAATACGTGCTCTGGTTAGCGTTGGCTTTATTAATTGCCTGACTACAGGAGCAATTTGCTCTGGATTAATAGGATAAGCAAAATTATCCAACGGCACTTTAGGCTGAAGACTTTCTCCAGCTTTTAATTCCCACAATTTGTCAGGGTCAATTGTAATTGCATCAGGTGTTGCGGTTGCTGAACTGGCAATCGCGCTAGCAATAATACGCCCCTGCGTTAACAGGCTTTCTGTCTTTGCATCAATCAAACCTTCGCGAAATTGATTCATATAAAGAATGGTACTTAGGAAGATCGTCAGCGCAGTTAAGTTAAGAAACAGAATACGCCGTGTCAGTGAAGAAAATAGATTTTGTTTAACAATCTTGAAGCTGCGAGATAGAAGGCTTTTACGCTTTATCTTCGGCTCATCTTCAAAGTAATTTTGATCTGAAAGAGGCGCTTCTTTGGGTGATTTACTTTCTTCTGACACATCGCGCATGTTTTGTTCGATTAGTCGCAGGGTATTTTTTGTAGCTTCAGATTTGGATAAAGAAGAAGCGTTAGAAGCAGAAGGTTTTCCTGCTTCTTTAACGGCGTCTTTATTTATACCAAGCTCTATGCCCAAATATTTTATCCCTCACGAAATCTGTACCCGACGCCATAAAGCGTCTCGATCATATCAAAATCACCATCTTCAACTTTGAATTTTTTGCGAAGACGCTTGATATGGCTATCGATTGTACGATCATCTACATATACCTGATCATCATAAGCCGCGTCCATGAGTGAATCACGGCTTTTTACAACGCCTGGTCTTTGAGCAAGAGCATATAAAATAAGAAACTCTGTAACTGTCAGAGTTACAGGTTTGCCATTCCATGTACAGGTATGACGTTCTTGATCCATAACCAACTGCCCACGTTCCAACGTTTTAGCAGATGCTTCGCCAGTCTTGGTGCCGCTTTCTGGAAGAGCAGAAACGCGCCTAAGTACAGCTTTAACGCGCTCAACCAAAAGACGTTGAGAAAAAGGTTTTTTAATAAAATCATCGGCACCCATCTTAAGGCCAAATAATTCGTCTATTTCCTCATCCTTAGATGTAAGAAATATAACTGGAAGATCTGATGTTTGACGCAAGCGTCTTAAAAGCTCCATGCCATCCATACGGGGCATCTTGATATCAAAAATAGCAAGATCCGGGCGTTTCATATTCAGCCCATCTAATGCGGAAGTTCCATCAGTATAGGTCTCAACTTTATAGCCTTCAGATTCGAGTGCAATTGAAACGGATGTTAAAATATTACGATCATCATCGACTAAAGCAATTGTTGGCATATTAGGGTTCTCCCAACGGAAAAAAATTAAACTATTAAATAAGGCAAACTTGCATTGGCGCTATAATTTTGGGCAAATTGTGGCAGTCATACATACCAGATTCACTCTGATAAATTCAAAATGGTAGCAAATGTGGCAATGTGCAAGGGTAGCTAAGGCTTTTGAAGTAATTAAGGCTATAATTATCATCCCCAAATTAGACGAACTAATGAGTAGAAATTTTTCTCTTAACACTGTATGACACGCCAACTTCATATAAAAAAGTCTGACTTATCTTAAAAGGGCATTATTAAAGTGACTGATACAAGCGTTAAAGCAATCATAGCAAACCTAAATGAACTTGGAATTAAAAGCCCAGGTAATGTTTTAGCAAATCAACAAGCCCCAGAGCTTTATGAGCATTCTATAGCGCGTTCAGAATGCAGGCTAACTGACACAGGTGCTTTATGTGTTGAAACCGGCACTCACACAGGTCGTTCTGCCCAAGATAAATTTGTTGTTGTTGATGATGTCACCAAAGATACTGTCTGGTGGGATAACACTAAGTCAATGTCCCAAGAGAACTTCGCAACTCTAAAAGCTGATATGATGGCCCATGCTGAAGGCAAAGAGTTGTTCGTGCAAGATTTGCATGGCGGTGCAGACGCAGTTTCAAAAATTAAAGTTCGCGTTGTAATGATGAAGGCGTGGCACGCACTTTTCATACGTAATCTACTTATTCGCCCAGAAGCATCTGAACTTGAAGGTTTTGGCCCTGAATTTACGATTGTGGATCTTCCAGACTTCAAAGCTGATCCAGAACGTCACGGTTGTCGCTCAGAAACTGTGATTGCCTGTGACTTTAAAAATAAACTTGTTCTTATCGGTGGCACTTCTTACGCAGGTGAGATGAAGAAATCTGTTTTCTCATATCTGAATTTCAAACTACCAGAATCTAATGTGATGCCAATGCACTGTTCTGCAAATCATAATGATGCTGGCGAAAGTGCAGTATTCTTTGGTCTTTCAGGAACAGGTAAAACAACATTATCAGCAGATCAGTCGCGCACACTAATTGGCGATGATGAGCATGGCTGGAACGCAGATGGAATTTTCAATTTTGAAGGGGGCTGTTATGCAAAAACAATTCGTCTTTCACAAGAGTCTGAACCTGAGATCTACTCAACAACACAACGTTTTGGCACAGTTCTAGAAAATGTAATTTTAGATGAAAATCGCAAACCAGATTTTGATTATGGATCACTAACAGAAAACACGCGTTGTGCTTACCCAATTCATTTTATTCCAAATGCGTCTGCAACAGGTACAGCACCGCATCCAAAAAACATCATCATGCTAACGGCAGATGCATTCGGTGTTTTACCTCCAATTGCAAAGTTAACACCGGCGCAAGCCATGTATCACTTCTTGTCTGGTTACACAGCTAAAGTTGCTGGTACAGAAAAAGGTGTGAGCGAACCAGAGGCAACCTTCTCAACTTGTTTTGGTGCGCCATTTATGCCGCGTCACCCATCTGAGTATGGCAGTCTGCTTCGTGATTTAATTGCAAAACATAATGTAGATTGTTGGTTGGTAAATACTGGTTGGACTGGAGGTGCTTATGGCATCGGAAACCGTATGCCAATTAAAGCTACTCGCGGGTTATTATCCAGCGCGCTTGATGGTTCGTTAAATAACGCTTCATTTCGCAGGGATGAAAACTTTGGCTTTCTGGTACCGGAAGCTGTTGAAGGCATTGATACATCAATCTTGAACCCACGTGGTACTTGGAAAGATGTGCAAGCATATGACGCTCAAGCCCAAAAGCTAGTTGGTATGTTCATTGCAAACTTTGAACAGTTTGCAGCGCACGTCGATCAAGACGTACGCGATGCTTCACCTTTGGCGGGTTAAGTTATCTGCCAAATTTTTGGGCGTCGTTCTTTTTGTACATAGCCAGAATACCGCCTATTGATAGCGCTGAAATCAATAGTATAAATACGATCATACTGATAATGCGATTGGTTAGATTATCCATACCAGTATTTTTTGTAATCGTTTTGCCATCGAGTGTTTGTAGGCCATAAACAGATTCACCGCCCATGCGCCCAAGAATGAAGTAATCAAAATCAATTTCTTCATTTGTAGTTGTATGCGTGAGTTCAACGTCACACGTTGTAACAACAAAGACTTTGGCTTTACATTTAGCTTCGGTAACGCGGTATTCTAAGGCAGGTACGAGTTTACTTTCATCAATTTGGAAATCTTTCCAGATTGATGGACCCATCATCCAAACAAAAAAAAACACCGATAGCACCAAAAAATAGAGCAGCTAGGAAAGCTTTCATAATAAACCTCAAATAGAATCAATAAATAATATTAGGAGGAGGCTATTGAATTGTCCTTAATAAATGCTTAGCCGCCAAATATTAGATCTAAAATAGTTTTTGGCTTTTCACGGCGCTGGCCACCAACATTGGCAGATGGGCGAGGGTTGCCGTCTATCTCTGAAAGTGATTTACGGCGCGTGCGATCACTTGGTTTTTCGGTTGTTGCCTGCACTCCAGTTCCATTTTGAGTTTGCCCAATATTTTGATTGGGCTGAGGCGTTGGTAATGCAGCTATTTCAGGTCGATAATTCCCAGGCAGAGAAGCAAATGCGAACCCTTTATGTGCAGGTTTCATGTATTTTTGCCAGGTAACTGCAGGAAGAGAGCCGCCTGTAACTTTTTTCATAGGCTTCCCATTATCATTGCCATACCAAACACCAGTTACAAGGTTTGATGTATATCCGACAAATAATCCATCGCGAGAATTTTGAGTAGTACCTGTTTTGCCTGCCGCTTCACGTTTGCCAAGGCTAGCTTTTTTACCTGTACCTTTTGTAATCACATGTCTTAGCATGGAGTTCATCATGCCTAGTTCGCGAGAACGAACAACTTTTTGACCCTGAGCAGATTTACGTTTGTAAAGAACATTACCATCAAGATCTGTAACGCGTTTTATTACATAAGGTGAAACTGCGCGCCCGCCATTTGCAAAAGGAGCATAAGCACCAGTTAGTTCCATTAAAGTAACTTCTGATGTGCCAAGTGCGATGGAAGCGTTCGGGGTGAGCTTAGATTTAATACCTAGACGTTTAGCAGTTTTGACAACATTGCCAGGCCCAACTTCCATCACAAGTTGAGCAGCAACAGTATTAAGAGACTTTGCAAGTGACGTATCTAGAGAGACAGGGCCACGGAATTTTCGATCGTAATTTACAGGTTTCCAATTACCAATCCTGATCGGCGCATCCTGTCTGACAGATTGAGGTGTTCGCCCTGTTTCAAGAGCCGCCAAATAAACAATTGGTTTGAACGCAGACCCAGGTTGGCGCTTTGCGTCTGTTGCACGATTAAACTGGCTGTCCGCATATTCACGTCCACCTACAAGTGCTTTTACCGCACCAAAGGGTGTCATGGAAACAAGCGCACCTTGCCCAACGTTTCGCTTCTTTCCATTCTCAGAAAGTGTATCGGCAATCACTTTTCCTGCTTGCGTTTGCAGAGACATATCAATGGTCGTGTCGATAATGACATCTTCTCGTAGCTCACCTATTAGGTCTGGTAATTGCTTCATGACTAAATCAGCAACATAATGTTCAGAGCCGCTCCAAAAATGTTTTGCTTTTTTGGCTTGCATAGTTAGTGCTTTTGCAGCTTCGCGGTCTGTAATAAAATCAGCTCGGCGCATAGTGCCAAGCACAATTTGCGCGCGGGCTTCTGCTAATTTTGGATTTTTTGCAGGCGATAATTTTGAGGGTGCTTTTAAAAGGCCAGCCAATAGTGCCGCTTCTGCAAGGTTTACATCTCTTGCAGATTTAGAAAAATATCTGCGCGACGCTGCATCTACCCCATATGCGCCTGAGCCAAAGTAAACGCGGTTTAGGTAAAGCTCAAGAATTTCATCTTTGTCATATTTATTCTCAAGCCAAAGCGCGATAATCAGTTCCTGAACTTTACGCTCTAGTGTACGCGATGGTTTTAAAAATAAGTTTTTAGCCAGCTGTTGGGTGATCGTTGAGCCACCCTCAACAAGACGCTTAGCCATAATATTGCGAAACATTGCCCGACTAAAGCCAATTGGATCAAATCCAAAATGAGATTTATAACGACGATCCTCAACCGCAATCACAGCCATCGGAATGTAGGGCGACATTTCATCAAGGCGCATAGCGGCACCGCCTGTAATACCACGGTTTGCTATTAATGTTCCTTCAGTAGAGACAATTCGAGCGTTTGGCGGGCGTTGCGGAATAGCCCAACTTGTAGATTGTGGAAGTTTGGATGCGTAATAGCCAACAATGCCAGCCACCCCAATAGCACCCCAAAGCCCCAAAACAAAACACCAATAGATTGAGCCACGGATGAAACCCCAAAGGCCACCGCGTTTGCGGATCTGCTTGCGTTTGTTTTGACTTCTGCGTGCTGAACCAGCTTTTGTTGGTTTTTTAGCAGGCTTTCTTTTCTTGCTAGCTGATGCAACAGCACGGCCATCTGCTGTTACCCGCATGTCTCCACGACCTTGCTTGCGAGTAGGCGCATCAAAGGTAGGTTCTATTCGTGTTGGTTTACTGCGTTTAGCCATGAAGATTATTTACCAGTGTCAAAGGACTACTAAAGTTAATATGCTCTGAACAATAAATGAGGCAATTTAATGGGACGTAAACGCAACCAAATTCTTTGAAAAATCTAATGAAATCAATGCTCTCAAACAGTTGATTAAAACTTTAAGGATATAATTAAATCGATCTTAGCCATTTTGTGGTCTTTTAAGCACTCAAGTTTGTGCATTTCGCACGTTAGGATAAGAGCGTTAGCCATGGCAAATCTTGCTTTACAACCTGGGTTTCAAACTGAGAACCGCATCGATTGGGTCGATTACGCAAAAGGCTTTTGCATAATCTTCGTGGTAATGATGCACGCAACGCTTGGTGTTGAAAAATACGCTGTTCTAAAAGAATTAGCAGAGCCAGGTGCTACAGGTTGGATGAATTATATTGTTACCTTTGCTCAGCCGTTTAGAATGCCAGACTTCTTTATGATCTCTGGCCTGTTTTTAGGATTAGTAATAGCGCGTTCTTGGCTTCGATATTTCGATCGCAAAGTCGTTCATTTTGCTTACTTCTATCTCATATGGCTTGTGATTCAATTTGCATTTAAAAGCCTAGGTTGGATTTCACAAGGCGTGCCCGCTACAGAAATTGGCGGCAATTTTATGCTTGCCCTGATAGAGCCTTACGGAACACTTTGGTTTATCTACATGTTGCCAGTCATGTTCATTGCAACGCGTCTACTTTCAAACATCCATTGGCTTATCGTTTTTGGTGGCGCGATTCTACTAGAGATAGCGCCCATCCATACAGGTAGCCTGCTGGTTGATGAATTCGCTGCGCGTTACGTTTATTTCTTTGCAGGCTACGCTCTGGCACAGCCGATTTTTAAACTTGCAGGCTGGGCACAAGATAATATTGGTAAGGCGCTGGGTTATTTAGGTTTATGGGCAATTATCAATGGCATTTTTACATTCTCTGCCATGCCAGAAATTTTCGAAAGCCTGTTCGCAAGTGCAAACCGTCAAATCCCATCCAACATGGCTCAACTCCCTATTGTATCGCTAGCACTAGGTGCAGCAGGTGCGGTAGCCGTTGTTTGTCTATGTGCGGTGCTATCAAGATTTAAACTTGCAGGTTTTTTACGCTACCTTGGCCAACATTCGATAGTGGTTTATCTTGCATTCTTCGCGCCAATGATCATTACCAGAGAAATTCTCTTCAAATTTACTCCAAGTTTAGATTTGGGAACAATGTCACTAATCGTCCTGCTATCAAGCGTCATTGGTCCAGTCATTGCTTACGAGTTTACTAGAATTACTGGCTGGTTTGGTTTTCTCTTCAGCCGTCCAAAGTGGGCATGGGTAGATAAGAGCGGGACTAATAAAGAGGCGAAAGCAAGTTTGCAGGCGGCCGAGTAATATTTGGCTGACACTCCATATATCTAAGTCATGAAAAGACGTACATTTATCCAGTCGCTGGCTACGATGGTTGCATTACCTACCGCACCAACCTTATCACTAGGATCAGCTACAGCCGCTATTCCAGCAGCTACGGCAGTGCCCGCGCAAGCTCGGTTTTGGTCTATCTATATGTCAGCTCTTCATGGTGAGTGCCCACCACATGCTTTGCAGGCTATGACGAACATTCCTGCAGCTGATGCAAAAAGATACGTCACCCAACTAATTGCAGAGGGTGTCATCAAACCAAATCCGCTATTAAAAAACTCTGTTTCGAAGGTTCTTAAGAGCAATGAAGACAGCCTTTTGGACAAGGTCAAAAAACGCTCGGAAATGAAGGCGCAAGCTAAAACAGGGGAGGTAAAAATCGTTGAAACAGTTGAGTCAGCAGACGCTCTGGACAACGAAAAAGAATTGTTGGGCGACTGTGCCGAAGATAAATTGGAAACAGTTTCTGAAGATGAGCATGTGGAAACGGAAACTCAAACACTGGATAAAATCATACTTCAAAGCTAACAGATAATTTTTACTAAACGGCAGCATTGTGCCAGAAGAAGACTCAAAACAACTTGTTCAATATGAAGTTTATTGACTTAGAAAATTTATTTTTTACATTACGAATGTTTAATGCGCTCGTAATGTCTTTGTAATTACCCCAAGTATAAGGTGGTGAAAACAGGGAACACTATACTAATGAATATATTGAACAAGCGTGGCATTTTAAAATTTTTGCACTGGGCAACTGCAGCGATCATACTTTACTTTTTCATCGTTGAACCTGATCTGCCCAACAATGGAACTACCACTATGATGACCGCTGAACTATCAACTCATGCGGGAATGGGTTTTCTGTTGAGTATCATTGTAGTTATTTGGACTTTGGTTTTTGTTCGTGGTGGGCTGGTTGGAAAACCTGGTCCTAAACTGCCAGAATGGGCAAAGAAAATACATCCCATAATGCACAAAGGACTGCACTTTAGCTTGCCATTTATGTTGATAACAGGGCTGACAGTTGGTTTAACAGCACCATTTCAGGTACTGGGTTTTGGCCTCGTACCCTTAAACGTCCCTTTCATCGGCGGCGCAGTACTTAATGATTTGGCTAATGAAATTCATGAGTTGTCATTCAATATTCTTATTCTGCTGATAGTTTTACATTCAGTGTTTCATTTATGGCGGCATTTTTTGTTAAGAGACAACGCCTTGAGATTGATTTTACCAAAATCTACGCACAAGCTTCTTTAGATTGCGATTAATCATTGCATCCGACGCATAGCTGCTAATGGTGCAAGAAGTGCATCTCATGCTTGCTTAATTTTCTTATCCTTCGGCCCAGCAGTTGCCATTTTGCTTCACCCCTGCCCGATCAATATGCCTGCTCCAAGCACAAGCACGCCACCCAGCATAATCTGCATGACTGCCTTCAACCAAGGCGTTTCCATGTATTTGTTTTGTATCCACGTAATAACGAACAATTCCACGAATACGATTGCAAAGGCCACATAAGTTGCAATCCAGAAGTCTGGGATCAGGTATGGTAGTGCATGGCCTAACCCGCCGAGCGTTGTCATTACGCCTGTTGCTATTCCGCGTTTGATGGGTGAACCACGACCTGAGATGATACCATCGTCAGAGGCTACTTCCGTAAAGCCCATGGAGATGCCCGCGCCAATTGATGCGGCTAGGCCAACGAGTAAGGTTGTCCATGTGTCTTGTGTTGCGAAGGCCGTTGCGAAAATAGGTGCAAGCGTCGAGATTGAACCATCAATTAAGCCCGCTAAACCCGGTTGCACATAGGTTAAAACAAATTGCTTGTGCTCGGTTGCTGCTTCGTCTTCTTTGACATCTTGAGTAATGTTAGCTGCTTTTGAATCTTGTGCGGCAGCCATATGACCAGCTTCCGCTGCTGCTAAATCACCAAGTAGCTTTCTGATCGACGCATCTGAGGTTTGCTTAATGGCAGCATTATAAAATCGATAGGCTTGAGCTTCCATTTCTGCCGCTTGCTTGCGCACTTCTTCAACGCCGAATGGTTTTACCAGCCAATCAGGTTTACGGGTATAAAACCCAGTTACATGCTCACGACGGATAAGCGGAATAACTTCGCCAAATTTTCTTTGATGCATTTCAATCAGCCATTGGCGATGTTGATTTTCCTCTGCTGTCATTTCATCAAACAATTTAGCGCTGTCAGGGAAATCCTCACGAAGCCCTTCTGCATAGCTTGCATAAATCCGTGCATCATCTTCTTCAGATGAAATCGCTAAAGCCAGAATTTCTTGCTCGTTAAGAGATTTGAATGTGCGTTTGCCAGTGGGTAAAAATCGTGAAATCATAAGTTTTTCTTCTTTAGAATAATTCTAAACTAACTATAGTGTCTTAGGGTTTGTTAGCCAAGTGTTATGTTAGTAAAAATCCGACTGCATTAGATGAAGCAGTATTCCACAATTTATCCATAACTGCATCCAACTCTTCAGAACTAACCGCGCCACCTGAAACTGCAATGGAGCGTGCTTTTTCGTCTAGCTCATTGCGAGAAAGTGTATTGCCAGGGTCGCCTTTAGGTTCGTCAATACGGGCATTAATTTCTTGAGCATTTGTAGTGGTGACCGTAACCTTGCCTATCCAGCGTTTTGGATATTCGTGATTAACCTCATCATCAAGTTTCATGTGAATATTATTTAAAAACGAAAGGGCGTTTTTATCTTCCAAGATTTGAGCAAATTCAGCCAGTCCAGCCTTGCGGTGAACCGCGATTAAACCAAGTGTTGCCGGTATTGAAAATTTTGCTTGATGAACAGTTTTGGGATTTGTAACAGGTCCAAGAACATCAATCGCATCCTTGATGCACATGGCAGATAACTTCCTCAATATCTTCTGGCTTGAGGTCATGGTCGAGAACAGCTTTTAAAAGAGTATCAGCGGCAGGATGTGTATGACGGCAGGAAGCGTGAAACTTAAAGGATGTTTCCACAACTGTCCAACGTTCTCCAAGTTCGTCAGTAAGTTTTGAAATATCAGAATCAGATGACATGCCAGCTGCCAGTCCTTGTTTGCCCTCTAGTATTTGTTTTGCTCCTGTAAAACCGTCCTGTGCCAAAATAGCTGACATCAGACCTTCAGCAGAAGACTTGGCTGTATGCAGTTGCTTGGAATCTGCGGCATCACGCAGAAATTCCCAAAGCCCTTCAGACTGTGTTCCTGCAGAACCGAATGCATTGAGCATTTGAGTTTTATCAAGGCCAATCAAGTTACCAACCGCAGCAGCCGAGGCAAATGTGCCTGCCGTTCCTGTGGTATGAAAAACTTCATAATGAGAACGCCCTAAAAATTCACCAACCCGAATACCAACCTCATAACCCGCTACGCAAGCGGTAGAAAATCCTGCCCAGAGCAGCGTTGATTCTGTGCAATAGCAAGAGCAGCTGGAAAAACAATTGTGGCTGGATGAAATACCGATCCATTATGCACATCGTCTTGTTCGGAGATATGGCTTGCTGCGGCATTTAAGAGGGTAGCAAAGAAGGGTGAGCTTGTTTTGCGTGAAGTCAGAATTTGGCAAGGACCGCTTTTAGGACCCATGGTCTCAGCAAATCGCTCAAGAATTGAAATAGCTCGATGCCCTTTTCCAGATAAGGCAGAGCCCGCCCAATCAACATAAAGATCAGTAATACGATTGATTACATCGATGGGTATATCGTCAAATTTCAGATTGCTAGCAAAATTAGCAAGCACTTCGGAAGGAAAAAGTTTGCTCATATAATAAGTCTATAAACAAAAGGCTGATTTTCCAACCAGCCTTTTGAAATGTTTTAAAATTTAGTCTAGATCAAATTCAAGTGTCTTCACCTGTTGGAACAATCCTGTGCCCATCAGTGATTTAATCACTACTTCGTTTGGCGCTTCATCAAGATAAAGTAGTGCAATCGCATCGCCGCCAACATCATTACGGCCCAGATGGAAGTTAGCTATGTTAAGACCCGCTTCACCCATGGCTTTACCCAGAGTACCAATAATACCAGGCTCATCATGGTTGGTTGTATAAAGCATGTGACGCCCAACATCGGCATCCATATTGATGCCTTTGATTTGAATAAAGCGTGGCTTACCATCAGAGAAAACCGTACCGGCAATCGAGCGGTGCGTATTTTTGGTTGTGATAACAAGCTTCATATAACTGTCATAAATGCCTGATTTATCCTGCTTGGTTTCTGAAACCTGAATGCCGCGTTCTTTAACCATAACGGGTGCAGAAACCATGTTCACATCAGCAACCTGCGGTCTGATAAGACCAGCCAGCGTTGAGCTTGTAAGTGCATTTGTATTCATTTCAGCAATTGCACCATCATAGATGATTTCAACTTTCTGGATTGGGTCATCATTCACCTGACCGACAAAAGCACCAAGGTACCCAGCAAGTTTAATAAATGGAATAAGGCGCGGCGCTTCTTCAGCAGTAATCGATGGCATGTTGATCGCGTTTGATACAGCACCATTGATTAGGTAATCAGACATTTGCTCTGCAACCTGAATGGCAACATTTTCCTGTGCTTCAGAAGTTGACGCACCAAGGTGAGGTGTACAAACCACATTAGGTAGGCCAAATAGAGGGCTTGCTTCTGCAGGTTCAACTTCAAAAACATCAAATCCAGCGCCTGCAACTTTGCCAGCTTTAATGGCTTCAGCAAGAGCTGCCTCATCAACTAAACCACCACGGGCACAATTAACGATACGAACGCCTGTTTTCATTTTGGCAATGACGTCTGCATTGATCATCTTCGCTGTTTTGTTAGTCTTTGGTACGTGAAGCGTAATGAAGTCAGCGCGTGGAAGAAGTTCATCAAGTTCAACTTTTTCAACGCCTAATTGTTGTGCGCGTTCTTCAGACAAGAATGGATCAAAGGCCACAACTTTCATGCGAAGACCAATTGCCCGTTCAGCAACGATCGCACCGATATTACCACACCCGATAAGGCCAAGTGTTTTATTAGTAATCTCAATGCCCATGAATTTTGATTTTTCCCACTTACCAGCTTGTGTAGAAGCGTCAGCTGCAGGAATTTGTCTTGCTACAGCAAACATAAGTGAGATTGCATGTTCAGCTGTAGTAATTGAATTACCAAACGGCGTATTCATCACGATGATACCTTTGCGAGATGCAGCGGGAATCTCGACATTATCAACGCCGATACCTGCACGGCCAATCACTTTAAGATTAGTAGCTTTTTCGATTAAGTGGGCAGTTGCTTTTGTTGCAGAGCGAATGGCAAGACCGTCATATTGGTCAATCACATCGTAAAGTGCGTCTTTATCCTTACCCAGATCAGGTTGGAAATCAACATCGACACCGCGTTCACGGAAGATATTTACGGCAGTTCCAGAAAGTTTGTCAGAGACAAGTACACGTGGTTTTTTAGTTGGAGCCATGATGGCCTCCTTTATAATTTTGAATAAGTAGAATTAAGCGATTGTTGCGAGTTGGTTATTAAATGCCCAATCAAGCCAAGGCATAAGTGCAAATAAGTCAGAAGTCTCAACTGTTGCACCAGCCCAAATGCGGAGACCAGAGGGTGCATCACGGTAAGAACCAATATCCAGGGCAACATTTTCTTTTTCCAGCAATTGAACCATGCCTTTTGCAAAGGCTGCTTGCTCATCTGCCTCAAGTGCTGCAACGCGTTCATCTGTGATGGATAAGCAAACAGATGTGTTGGACCGGGTAGAAGGGTCAATCGCAAGATTTTCAATCCAAGGTGTTTCAGAAACGAAACGATCAATAACGGCAAAATTCTCATCTACACGTTTCATCAAACCTTTAAGGCCACCAATTTGCTTAGACCATACAAGTGCATCGATATAATCTTCAACGCAAAGCATGGAAGGTGTATTGATTGTTGCGCCGTCAAAAATACTAGCATTCAATTTACCACCCTTTGTGAGGCGGAAGATCTTTGGAAGCGGCCAAGCCGGTGTATAGCTTTCCAAACGTTCGACTGCACGAGGTGAAAGTATGAGCATACCGTGTGCACCCTCGCCGCCAAGCACTTTCTGCCAGGAGAAAGTTACAACATCGAGTTTTGCAAAATCTAAATCCTGAGCAAATGCAGCCGAAGTTGCATCACAAATTGTAAGGCCGGCACGGTCATCAGGGATAAAGTCTGCATTAGGAACGCGCACACCAGAGGTTGTGCCATTCCATGTAAAGACAACATCATTGTCAAAATTGATTTCGCGAAGATCAGGAAGGTGACCATAATCGGTGCGGAGTAAACGCATATTCTCAAGTTTGAGTTGTTTTACGGCATCGGTAATCCAACCTTCGCCGAAACTTTCCCAAGCAAGCATATCAATGCCGCGCGCTCCAAGCAGATTCCACATCGCCATTTCCATAGCGCCTGTGTCAGAAGCTGGAACAATGCCGATGTGATAGTCATCAGGCACTTGCAGAACTTCGCGGGTTAAATCGATAGCAAGTTTGAGTTTAGCTTTGCCTTCTTTGGCGCGGTGTGAGCGGCCAAGGGAAGCATTTTCTAATTTTTGGAGAGACCATCCTGGACGCTTAGTACAGGGACCAGAAGAAAAACGCGAATTGGCCGGTCGCGAAACCGGTTGTGGTATCATATTCATAATGAACTAACCTTACAGATAGTGAGCCCCTCGGTGGGGAGGGGTGGCCCACCGCGACGAATATAGAAATCTGTTTGAACGGTCAACCCTCACGACAAAGATTGTTCAATTTACGATATTCGTGGTTTACAACAACATTTATTTTAGTATGCAGTGGTGCAAGCCAAAGAAAGAATTTTTAGATGTCCAAAACATTAACGCTCATTTCCAGTATTAAAGATGCTTGTCTCCCAAAGGCAATAGAATCTGATCTTGGGCATAGTTTGAGTGCAATAGATACAAAGACACTTTATCCAAATGTCGCCTGTGAAATTGAATTTGAGCGTGAACTAGAGCCAGATATTGTAGCGATAGAAGTACGCAAAATTACACAGAACTTGCCAATCGATATTGTTATTCAAGAAACAGAAAATCGCCGAAAAAATGTATTCTTAGCAGACATGGATTCAACCATAATTGGGCAAGAGTGCATAGATGAATTGGCTGCAGAAATTGGCGTAAAAGAACAAGTTTCCGAAATCACAGAAGCAGCGATGAACGGTGAAATAGATTTTGAAGGTGCACTAAAAGACCGTGTTGCACTTTTGGCTGGTTTGGAAGAATCGATTGTTGCCGAAGTGCTAGAGAACCGCATCACAATCAACCAAGGAGCAAAAGAAGCGCTAGCAGTCATGCGCGCAAACGGTACGCACACAGATTTGGTTTCAGGTGGTTTTACGGTCTTTGCAAAGGAAATTGCAGAAGCTGTTGGCTTCCATGAATACCATGCAAATGAACTATTGAGTGAAGCGGGCTGTTTTTCAGGCAAAGTAGCTGAGCCTATTCTTGGACAACAAGCAAAGCTTGATCAACTTAATAGAATTGCAAGCGAGAAACAAATTTCCTTGAGCGATACAATTGCTATTGGTGACGGCGCTAACGACTTACCTATGTTGATGAATGCAGGAACGGGTATTGCTTTTCACGCAAAGCCATCCGTTGCCGAACAGGCAAAAATCATTATCAATCATAGTGATTTATCAGCGCTGCTCTTTGTGCAGGGTTATACAAAAGCAGATATTGAAGCTGCGATGAATTAGTTTATTTTTCGAAAAAACCAAACATCCATTGAGCGCTTTGTTCAAGATTGTAATTCGGTTTCAATGTCTATGTTTTTGGTTACTAGTCCTTCAGCTAATAACCGCCCAATATTGCCATTGCCACCTGTAATAAAAGCTTTTTTATACGCTCATTCCTTATTTATGGAACAGCATAGCAGAATCCTAAATAAGGAAAATTGATTAATTCGTGCGAGCTTCTACCCACTTGCGCCACTTAGCAGGGTTGCCGCCAAACACATTAATGTCCGTGTCACCTTTAATGCCAGGAATTTTGCCCGTACCTGTATATTGCCAGAATGACCAGCGTTGACCGGGGTAAACATCTTTTGGGTGTGCGGCTACTGATCGAAGCCAAAATTCTACATTGCGCATTGAGCTAAGATTGTTGTCTTTATAAAAATCGACCGTTGTATAAACCAATGGTTTCTTGCCGTAATGAGTTCTCATGATACGAAGATAAGTACGCATTTCAGAACGGATTTTTGCAGCTGTCGGCTTGTATTTACAAGATGAACTATGGTTCCATTCCATATCTAATACGGGTGGGAGAGCCTTTGGGTCTTTTGGAACATTGCGAATGAACCAGCGTGCTTGCTCTGCTGCTGTTCGGCAGAAATAATAAAAATGATATGCCCCACGTGGAACACCAGCACGGCCTGCCCCATCCCAATATTGTCTAAATGCCTTATCTGTGTGGTCACCACCTTCAGTCGCTTTAATAAACGCAAATGCAACGCCGCCACGTTTTGCTGTACGCCAGTCAATATCACCCTGCCATTTAGAAACATCAATACCGTGAACAGGATACTGTGTAGGACGTAAATTTTCCCAAACAACAGGGTCATGATCACCAAATCGCGGATTAGTAACTGCTAAGCTAACATCAAGCACAGTTGTAGGGCCGCCTGTACAGGCAGTAACGATTAAGGCAAGTGCTATGATTACTAACTTACGCAAGAAATTGTTCCTATTTTAGGAGAGGCATAATAAATGAATACAATCTTACTAAAAACTTTATAAAAGTTTAACGAACGACAAACCAGTAAAATCTTTTGTGATATTATCAAGTTTTTCAAGCCATCTTGGATTGATAAAGTTTTGTTGCAGCTTTATGTGCGGCTACCCGAATTTCTTCTGCCAAATTTGAATCGGGCATTGTACGTGCCAACACCATCCCTCCTACACAAAGTGCAGCAACAGAAAGCGCGTCTTGCCGGCTATTATCTTGATTTGAATCCATATTAACTTCAAATAACCAGACCATAGCGTTTAGCAATTGTTGAAAAGAATTTTGAACCTCTGGGCTAGAACGTGCAACATCAGTAGGCAAGGCAATCATTGGACACTGGTTTTCTAAGTCACCTAGATGTTTTGAGGAGAGATATGCATCAATCATATGCAATGCCATTTCTGGTTTGAGATTACCAAGGTCAATTCCTGCTTCCTCTCTCCACTGAGCGCCGCGTCCCATCAAAAAGCTAGAAACCGCCTCAGCGAATAAAGCTTCTTTATTTTTAAAATGATTATAAAACCCTCCACGTGTCAGGTTTGCTTCTGACATAATCATTTCAATTGTCACATTATGAAATCCATGGATATTGAAGAGAACACGGGCAGACTCAACAATTTTTGACCGCGTCTTTTCTTTATGTTCAGCGCTATAGGGCATTTGAATGTTCCATTTTTTATTTTAAGCAGAAATCTAATTATGTTCTTTAACATATTTAAAATTCTGCCAAATTAATCAAGTAACTTTTAATCGGAGATAATTAGATGCCAAAATTTATACTCGCCTATCATGGCAAACCAGATATTCAGAGCAAAGAAGATGGCGCTGCGCATATGGTAGCATGGAAAGCATGGAGCCAAGGGCTTGGCGATGCTGTGGTCGATCCAGGCATGCCAGTGGGGATGTCAAAGACAATTACCTCGACGGGTGTAGAGGAAAATGGCGGATCAAATCCGTTATCAGGGATTACTATAATACAAGCAGAGACAATGGATGATGCCATCGCGATGGCAGCAGGATGCCCTCATTTAAGCGGAACAGGTACAATTGAAATAGCGCAAGCCATAGAGATGGATATGTAGTTCAAACAGAAAACTCTAAACGAAGGATTATATAAAATGAATTCACTCTTTGATGCTCTGCCATATTTGAATAATTATCAGCCATCTTTTTTGGTACTGGCGTTATTATCACTCAGTATTCTTATCCAAAACTTTCTGAACGCCCCCTTGGCATTTATTAAAGAAGAGCAAACTCCAGGTTTGCCGCTGAAGTTTGATCATTCCAGCCTCAGCTTTAGGGTACTACGAACATATTCAAACGCCACAGAAAACATGCCTGCCTTTGGGTGGGCTTTGTTGGTCGCTATTATAGCTGGAGGTTCGCCAACATTAGTGAATTGGTTGGCTGGAATATATTTTGTGTTTCGCATGGGATTTTGGGCCATCTATTATAGCGGCGTGGGTAAGGTTGCTGGAGGCCCAAGAACGATTGTTTTTGTGGGTGGGTTACTAAGCAACATTATTTTGGCATATGTTGCAATTTATGCTGTGATTACGGTTTAAAACACAAGTGGCAAGAAGAAATTTCATGAAACACATATTATCAATCTTAACCTTCATAGTGGTCTCATTTGGTGTTCAAGGGCTGTCTCATTTTGTGATTAATGTAAAACACTTTGAGACAATCATTTTCGTGCGCAATGAACCGATTTTCGTGCTCGGTTCGGTGCGATGATTATTCAAGCTCTCATCCTAAGTTTTGCTTTGTCGATCTATTCTATGGGAGCTGTAACATTACGAAAATCCATGGAAGTTTCATTGTCATTTGGGCTTTTTCTTGCTGCCTACATCGTTTTGGCCGAGCCCGCTAAATATGTGGCGCCTTCAATTCAAAAATGGATAATTGTAGAAGCGGGTGCCAGTACTTTACAGTTTGTTTTATTTGGATTTGCATTCTGGTTCATCCACAGGAGAAAAGCTTGATGGCCTATGACGAAATATTAGCACAACGCTTTTTGAGCTGTATAAATTTCACTGAAAATATCTCACAAAAACGTATGATGGGTGGCGCTTGCTTTATGGTGAATGGAAACATGATTGGTGGTGCGGACAGACAAAAGACAGGCGAAGCACGTTTTATGTTTCGGGTAGGAAAGGGAAACCAGACTGAAGCTTTGTCAAGAGTTGGCGCCATACCAATCGTACACGGTGATAGACAAATGGGAGGAATGGTGTTCGTCGATGGAAAAAAACTGTTCTGACCAACAATTACAAGATTGGGTTGATTTAGCTTGGAGCTTTGTAAAAACCCTTCCACCCAAATAGCTATTTAGGCCATTAATGAGTCTGCACGTGCATTTGCGCGGTCAGCTTTTGTATGATCGCCTAATCCTTTAAAGGATCGCGATACGGCTCGCCAATTTTGCACAGAAGTAGGTTTTAATGCTGCGCGTTCATTTGCAAGGCCAAGTGCTAAATCATAGCGCTTTGAACGCAGTGCAGCTTCAAGCAATGTCCAACCGATGACATCACGTTGCGCAAAGCTACCGCCCAACCTGTGGGTCATATATCTAACTGGTAATAGACGGTCTACACAATCACCATAACGTTCCGATTTGAAATCTTGCATGGCAAGACAGAACGGAATGCCAATCTCACGGCTCATCGCGACATTCGCATCTGATGCATTTTTAAGATAGCGCTCATTGGCTGATAAAAGTTTCTTTTGCGCGTCAATTCTATCATCAGAAACAAACGTCATCATCGCGTGAACATCATTAAAGGCATATAAAGTATCTTGCGCAGAAGGTTCCCACTTATCAGCTAAATGCGCCCAGCGATCGCCAGATTTTTCGCCAGCAAGATTAAGACGCCAAAGTAATGCTGCAGCATCCAGTTCTTCATATTTATTGCCATCGTTTCTACGGCTATCAAGGTGCCTATCAAAAATTTCAAAAGCCTTGTCATTTTGTTCAAGGTCCAAATGATAAAGCGCTGTATGCCACCATAGATGGTTGGCAAAATTTGAGTCGCCCCAGTGTTTGCGCTGATCTGCCATGAAGCGAATGCCACCGGCTTGGCGACCACTCATTTCCATTACATGACTTACAGCATGAACGGCATATGGATTATCTGGGCGGATTGCTAATGCACGACGCCCCATTTCTTCTGCCTGAAAATAATTATTGTTTTCTTCAAGGCCAAAAGAATAAAACCCGAGTACAAATTCATACCCTGGCATACTTTCATCCCAAAGATTAAAAACACGTCCAACACAGTCGCGTTGGCCAACAACATCACCTAAAAGAACATCAGTATAATGCACAAGCTCGAGTGCAAAGAGGTCAAGCGGATAGGCGGTTAAAACTGCTTCCCATTTCTGAACTGCACCATAAAAATCACCGTTTATCCAAGCATGAATAGCTTCATAATGGCCTTTTTCACGGTCATTGGCTTTTGATAAACGGTTTTCCGCTTCACTAAGTGCGGAGACCATTTCCGAGTAAATGCGCGTCTCCATCGCTTGTGTCAGCCAACCGGCTTTAAACAGCCACCCCATAATAAAATCAGGATGTTCTTCAAGCGTTTTATCAATAACAGCAATCGCATCACCCCGAAAAGAAAGCGACGTTTCAATAGCAAGCTCAAGCCCATCAATAGCATCTTGATTTCCATATGATATTGGAACACCGCGTGTATCGAAGCCTGAATTAGCCATTAGATTTTCTCCTGGTTTTTATGTCAGTTTGTTATATTGCTTAGTATTATGATCCCGCCAAACAGAAATACTATACCCGATGTCCAAAGGTCAAACAGACCCATTGGATATCGCAGCATGAATATATTGAGTAACGGTGATATATTCATAAGCCATTTTTGTGGGTGACCAATTCTAGTCTTCATATGCTTACGTCTATCAAGACCGATTAGAAAAGCAAAAACAGCTCCGCTGAGAACAAATATTGGTGAACCCGTTAGACCGATCAAAAGCATTGAAACGAATAATGCAATAAAATAAGGAAAAGCAGTCTTTAAATCCCGATATATTTCGTACTTCTTTTGTTCAATCAAAGAATACGATTTGCATTCTTGATCAATATAAAATGGTGGAAAGCCATTTGATACCTGCAAAGCAAGAATCATATAAATGAATGCGAAAAACAATATTTGGAATCTGATAGTGTCTAGTGACATGTATCAGCTCACTCATCACCCATTCGAAGTGCCTGAATAAATGCTTCTTGCGGAATTTCTACGCGGCCGAATTGACGCATTTTCTTTTTACCCGCTTTTTGTTTGTCGAGCAGCTTGCGCTTGCGAGAAGCGTCCCCGCCATAACATTTAGCTGTCACATCTTTGCGCATGGCAGAAAGTGTTTCACGTGCAATCACCTTGCCGCCAATAGCTGCCTGAATTGGAATTTTAAACAAGTGACGCGGAATAAGCTCTTTTAGCTTTTCACACATAACACGCCCACGCTTTTCGGCTTGTGAGCGGTGAACTAACATTGAAAGAGCATCAACAGGCTCGTCATTGACTAGAACCTGCATTTTAACAAGGTCACCAGCGCGGTTATCTGTAATTTGATAGTCAAAACTTGCATATCCGCGAGAGATAGATTTTAGACGATCATAAAAATCGAAGACGACTTCATTGAGCGGCAAATCATATGAAAGCATAGCGCGTTTGCCGACATAAGTCAGATCAATCTGAACACCGCGTCGGTCTTGGCACAATTTCAAAATTGCACCCAAATATTCATCAGGTGTTAGAATTGTAGCTCTAATCCAAGGCTCGCGAATTTCTTCGATCGTCATAACATCAGGCATATCTGCTGGGTTATGAAGGAATATTACGCCTTCTCTTTTAATATCCAATTCGTAGACAACGCTTGGTGCTGTCGCGATTAGATCAAGATTAAATTCGCGCTCCAAACGTTCTTGAATAATTTCAAGGTGAAGTAGGCCTAGGAAGCCGCAACGGAAACCAAATCCAAGCGCTGCTGATGATTCCATTTCAAATGAGAAGCTCGCATCATTAAGACGAAGCTTACCCATAGCTGCGCGAAGATCTTCAAAGTCAGCAGCATCAACTGGAAACAAACCACAAAACACGACGGGTTGAGCTGGTTTAAAGCCAGGAAGAGCTTCAGCAGTCGGCTTTTTATCTTCAGTAATTGTGTCACCAACGCGGGTATCTGCGACTTCTTTAATGGAAGCTGTAATAAATCCGATTTCACCAGGGCCTAATTGTTCCAATGGGATCATTTTAGGTGTCATCACACCAACGCGGTCAATGAGGTATTTAGCGTCCGTTCCCATCATCTTGATGGTCTGCCCCTTTTTGATCATGCCATCTATCACGCGAACTAGAACGATAACGCCGAGATAAGCATCATACCAACTATCAACAAGAAGAGCTTTCAGGGATGCATCAACCTCGCCATGCGATGGTGCAGGGAGATCAGTTACAATGGCTTCTAAAACTTCCTTGATGCCTTGTCCTGTTTTCGCAGAAACTTCAATTGCATTAGAAGCATCAAGTCCAATAACTTCTTCTATTTGTTCTTTAATGCGATCAGGTTCAGCGGCGGGCAAATCAATTTTATTTAGAACTGATACAATTTCATGATCATTGTCGATTGCTTGATAAACATTAGCAAGCGTTTGCGCTTCAACACCTTGAGAGGCGTCAACTACCAGTAATGAACCTTCACAAGCAGAAAGCGATCTAGAGACCTCATAGGCAAAGTCCACATGACCTGGTGTATCAATGAGATTTAATACATAAGTCTCACCATCTTTTGCCGTATAATGTAGACGAACGGTTTGGGCTTTAATCGTAATACCGCGCTCACGCTCAATATCCATATTGTCGAGCACTTGCTCAGACATATCTCGCACAGCAACTGTACCCGTATCTTGGATAAGTCGATCTGCTAACGTTGATTTACCATGGTCAATATGCGCAACAATAGAAAAGTTGCGGATCTTGTCACGGCCTGGGTATTTGCCCTGTGAAAGGGCTGAATCTGTAAACTGTGTGCTCATACACAAGCATTTATCATTCTTGTAAAAGAATGCAATGGCTTCTAGTACTCTATGGCTATCCTGCCATACGATTTATTGGCGAAGAATTAGTTTGAAAGAGTTTATCTTTGTTAGCATAACGCTGTTTGAAGTCTGTGATTATTTGTGATTCTTCAAGCTGAGATATTGTAAGTGGCTTAGAAAATAAAAACCCTTGTAGGTCATTGCTGTCGTTTTGCTGAAGAGAGTTAAGATGTTCTTGTGTTTCAATACCTTCAACCGTCAGTTTATTACTGAACGTAGAGCCAAGACCAATCATATTATCAATAGTCTCATCACCATCTTTTTCATTACGCATGTTAGATACAAAATTACGATCAAGTTTAACTCGATCTAATTTAAAATCACGCAAGAAAAACATATTAGAATAGCTTGAGCCAAAATCATCTAAAACAATTTTTACGCCCAAAGCACGAATTTCTTCCAAGTCAGATTTGATTTTTTTAGAACTTGAAATCAGTAAGTTTTGCCCAAGTTCTAGCTCAAGACGACTCGGTTCAAAACCTGTCTTTTTAAGAACGCGTTTTAATTGTTTTACAAACCCCTCATGGGTAAATTGCGCAGGGTTAATATTAACAGCAAGACGAAGGTCTTTAAGTGGTTTAATTTCACGGCACGCGCGTTCTAATATATATTCACCAATTTCATCGATAAGCGCGAGCTCTTGTGCAACTGGCAAGAATTCACTCGGAAGGATTTGGCCTTCTAAAGGATCTTCCCATCTTATTAAAGCCTCGACACCAGAAATTGTACTGCTCTCTTGCAGTACAAATGGCTGGTAATTTAAAGACAACACCTCGTTAGAGATTGCATCACACAGGCTTGCCTCAAGATGCTTACGACGTTTAATTTTATTAGCCATTTTGGAGCTAAAGAACATAACTTGATTACGGCCATTTTCTTTTGAGTTTAACAACGCGTAATCAGCCATTCTTAAGGCAGTCAATTCCTCGTCCTCAAAGCCATCAACAAGTGCTGCACCAATTGAAACACTAGCCAGAATTTTTTTGCCCTCATAAATAAAAGGCTTTTTCATTTCTTTAAGGACTGTTTGGCAAATTTTCATAACTTGCTTCTGACCACCGACATCTTTAATCAACATTGCAAATTCATCACCAGACATTCGGCAGATAATGGATGAGCTATCGGCTGCTTTTTGAATACGCTCCCCAAATTGACAAATAACTTTGTCACCAGCATCATGGCCATAGCAGTCGTTAATGTGCTTAAATTTATCAAGATCGAGAATAAGAATACCAATTTTTTTCTTTTGTTTACGGCTCTTATGTAAAGTTCTCTCTAGAATTTCATTGAATTTACGCCTATTTATCAGCCCAGTAAGTTCATCTGCATATGCAAGATTATGAACTTCTTCTAACCGAACGCCGACTTTTTGTAGTGTAATAACCAAAAGGGCAGCCATTTGCATAACTGCTGTGGCGGACACAACAATAACCTGAGATGTGCTAGCTGCACCTATATCTAATAATATTTTGAACTGCATTATCATAGCAAATGTCGCGATTATCATCACGGCCAATGCTAATAGAAAAATTCGTTTGTTCTGTTGTTTATCAATATTATTCATATCACCTAAGAGAGCTTCCCTCTATCCACATTGCTAGTTTTTAGCACAGGAACATTCAAGGCTTCTGAAAGAAGAATGATAAAACTTTAAGCACTTGGGAATTTGATTATAAAACAGCAGCTTAAGGCGGTATATTTATATTATTTTTGAGCTTTTCGCTTGTAATAATGAAAGCTGGCCATTGTGAGAATGCAGACAATTGAAACTATAATAAGCTTCGACCATGAAAGCTCTTGCATCTGACCACCCATATGAACAACTAGTGCCGTCAATGGCAATATACCAAGGCCTGTAGTCCATAAGAATGTCCACCAACTAATTTTAGTTAAGCCTACTGCGTAATTAATAAGATTAAAGGCAATCAAGGGAATAAACCTACTTACAAGAAGCGTCATGGCGCCTTGGTCGTCTGTCCATTTATCGAGCATTTTTTGCTGTCGAATTGGTAGGATCCAACTTACAAAAGGATGGCCAAATATACGAGTTAATCCAAATGAAAGCGACGCGCCAAGCATCGCACCTATCCAGGTTAATATAGTTCCATGTACTGTGCCGTAAGCGTTGCCTGCAGCGAGTGCAACAAATTCAGCAGGGAATGGTATAAAGCTATGAATGATCATCAAACCAATAATTGAAAGCTGCCCTAAAAACCCAAGCTCCCTGATTTTCGCAGGAAATTTATGGTAGCTATCTACCCAGTCGAGACCAATGTTTGAGTTTACAAAAACTAACGTTGCAATGAATGCAATGATTATAATTAGAAGCCCAAAAAGGCGCCACCTGCTTGGCTTTACCTTTATGTTATCTGAAGTATTGCGATTAGGGCTATCCAATTATTATCCCATCTTAAGCAAGTGCTAAAGCTAGGAAATTATACAACGTGAAAGCTAAAACTCAAATCGCAATTAAGTGTCTAGATTAGCAACGTTTAAAGCATTCGTTTGAATAAAATCACGGCGTGGCTCAACTTCCTCGCCCATAAGGCGCGTAAAGAGATCATCTGCTTCAGCCGCTTCATTGACCTTAACTTGCAATAAGGTGCGCGCATCGGGGTCTAACGTGGTTTCCCAAAGCTGGTCAGGGTTCATTTCGCCCAGGCCTTTATAACGTTGTAGAGCTAAGCCCTTACGACCTGTTTCAAAAACTTGATCAAGTAAAGCAAGTGGGCCAGAAACATTTAGGAAAGTGTCTTTGCGACGGAATACAGGAGGTTTACCGTAGATCTCTTGAAGTTCAGCGGCAAATCCATCTAAGCGTAAAGCATCAGCAGAGCCAATTAGTGCTAAATCAATATTTGCAACTTCTTTAACCCCGCGAACCATACGTTCGAATAATAATCCGCCGTCATCATCGACACTGCCAACCCAACCCCGTTCTGTTTCATCAGAAATAATATCAAGGCGTTTAGCAACATAATCTGCAGCTTGTTTAGCTTGAGATGAGTCACTCATCATTTCAGCATTAAGAGCGCCTGCAATTGCTGCCTGCTCTACAACATCTTTGTTGTAGCGTGAATGGATACTAGAAAGTAGCGTTTTGATTTTTGTGGCAGTGGTAAGAACTGACTTTAAATCTGTTCCTGTACGCACTTCGCCATTGGTTAGTTCAAGACTTGCTTCTTCTAGTCCCCCATCAATTAGGAAGTTTTCAAACGTGCGTTCGTCTTTTAGATATTGAGAAGATTTGCCTTTGGTAACTTTATATAGCGGTGGTTGCGCAATGTAGAGATAACCACGTTCAATCAATTCAGGCATTTGACGGAAGAAGAAAGTCAAGAGCAATGTTCTAATATGCGCACCATCCACATCCGCATCTGTCATGATAATAACGCGGTGGTAGCGGATTTTATCAATGTCGAATTCATCTTTACCGATACCCGTACCAAGGGCAGTAATTAACGTGCCAATTTCTTGGCTACCAAGCATACGATCAAAACGAGCGCGCTCTACATTCAGAATTTTACCTTTTAGTGGAAGTACCGCTTGGTTTGCGCGGTTGCGGCCTTGTTTGGCTGAGCCGCCAGCTGAATCGCCCTCTACCAGAAAGACTTCAGACTTAGAAGGATCACGTTCCTGACAATCTGAAAGCTTTCCTTTTAAAAAGCTTACATCAAGTGCACCTTTGCGGCGTGTGAGTTCGCGTGCTTTGCGGGCTGCTTCACGGGCAGAGGCCGCTTCAACAACTTTAGAAATAACTATTTTTGCTTCGGCAGGGTTTTCTTCAAGCCAGCCACTAAGCGTTTCATTTACAAGGCTTTCAACAACAGGACGCACTTCTGATGAAACAAGCTTGTCTTTTGTTTGAGAAGAAAACTTAGGATCAGGAACTTTAACAGAAAGAACGCAAGTGAGCCCTTCGCGGCAATCATCGCCTGTAAGCGAAACTTTTTCTTTCTTAGAAATGCCAGAGGCATCCGCATAGCCATTTACCTGGCGCGTTAAAGCACCACGGAAGCCAGCTAAATGCGTTCCACCGTCGCGTTGTGGAATGTTGTTGGTAAAACAAAGAACATTCTCATGGTATGAATCATTCCACCAAAGCGCAACTTCAACCGTAATGCCATCTTTTTCCGATTTAAGATAAATTGGCGTTTTAATTAACGCAGATTTTGTACGGTCTAGATATTTTACAAACTCTTCTAGGCCGCCTTCGTAATAAAGCTCTACAGACTGTTCTTCTGAACTGCGTTTGTCAGACAAAAGAATACGAGTGCCTGAATTCAAGAAGGCTAATTCACGAAGACGCTTTTCGAGTGTTTTAAAATCAAACTCCACCATGGTGAAGGTTTCTTCTGAAGGTAAGAATGTAACTTCTGTACCTGAATAATCTCCAGCATCTTCTAGGGTTTTTAAAGGCCCATCTGATACGCCGTGTGTAAAGGTTACTTCATGCCATTTGCCATCTCGTGCAATTCGAAGCTTAAGCGAAACAGAAAGCGCGTTAACAACAGAAACGCCCACGCCATGAAGACCGCCAGAAACCTTATAAGAATTTTGGTCAAATTTACCACCAGCATGAAGCTGGGTCATAATAACTTCTGCAGCCGAAATGCCTTCTTCTTCATGAATACCAACAGGGATGCCACGGCCGTTGTCAGTTACTGTTACAGACCCATCAGGATTAAGCGTCACTGTTACACGGTCAGCATGACCTGCAAGTACTTCATCGATACCATTATCGACAACTTCATAAACCATGTGATGTAGACCAGAACCATCATCGGTATCACCAATGTACATACCAGGGCGCTTTCGAACCGCATCAAGACCTTTTAGAACTTTAATGGAATCCGCGCCATAATCAGCAGGATTGGGGTTGTTTTCTGGTGTATCAGTCATGAAAGTTTGCCTGTTTTTTCCGCTGTAACATGAGAATACGAATCAGCGAATTGTCTTCACTTTAATATAGGCGTTTTAAGTGATATTTCCAAATTTCAGATGAGGTTTTCCAGTGTTTGAGTAGTCAATTAACAAGACAGTTTGCCACTATGGAATTTATCTCTGTAAATACCTATGTTAATGACAAGGAGCTATTATTATGGATACTGCCCCCGCCCCCTTTATTCCACCTGCCCCAAAGCCTAGAGCAGTTCCCCCTTCATTGTTCCAAATGTTGAAGGTCCTTTACAAAAACCCGATAGAATTATGGGGCGAACCTTCATACAACGAACCTTATGTTTATATTCGCTCTGGCGTTGGTGGCCCTTTATTGGTGGTAAACGATCCAAACCTTATCAAACATGTGTTGGTTGATCAGGCCTCCAATTATAAAATGGCTAAGGTTCGTCAATTACTATTGCGACCAATCTTAAGGGATGGGTTGTTAACTGCGGAAGGTGATACTTGGAAGCGTTCTAGAAAGGCTATGGCACCGGTGTTTACTCCACGCCACATCCATGGTTTTGCGCAGTCTATGCTCACAGCTACAGAAGAGTTTGTAGAACGTTATAAAACCATAGAAGGGCCATTTGATATGGCCCATCACATGACTGAACTAACGTTCGATATTCTTTCTGAAACACTCTTTTCTAAACAAATCGTTGGTAATCCTGACACTTTTAGTGAGCAAGTTGAACGATTATTTGAAACCGCAGGCCGTGTTGATCCACTCGACATTCTAGGCGCGCCAGAATGGGTGCCTCGTTTTACAAGAATAAGAGCACGCAAGCCGTTAGCATATTTTCGTAAACTAGTAACTGAGACAGTGGATCTAAGAAAGTCAAAGATAGTCTCTGGCGAGGCTGTGCCAGATGATTTTATGACTTTGCTGTTAAACGTTGAAGGGCCAGAAGGTCTTACTCGCGCCGAAATTGAAGATAATGTGATTACTTTTATTGGCGCAGGACATGAAACAACGGCGCGTGCATTGGGTTGGGCAATTTATTTATTATCTCAAGCACCGCAAGAACGTATAAAAGTAGAAGAAGAAGTTGCTAGAGTAACGCGCGAGGTTAAAGACCCCGTTGATTGGCTGGCTGCAATGCCTCAAACAAGGGCCGTTTTTGAAGAAGCCATGCGGCTTTATCCTCCAGCTCCAACCATTAGTAGGGCAGCAATCAACGATATTGAATGGGAAGGGTTGACCATAACCAAAGGCACGCAGGTTATGATTATGCCATGGACGTTACATCGCCATCGTTTATATTGGGATAATCCCGACGCTTTTATGCCGTCAAGATTTTTACCTGAGAACCGTGAAAAGCAACAAAAATACCAATACTTACCCTTTGGTGCAGGGCCGCGCATCTGTATTGGGGCATCATTTGCGTTGCAAGAGGCAGTTATTGCGCTTGGAATTTTATTATCGAGATTTAGATTTGACATGGCAGAAGATGCTGAACAGCCTTGGCCAGTGCAAAAATTAACAACTCAGCCGAAAGGTGGGTTGCAGATGGTTGTGACTGCGCTATAAAGCTCGCAAATAATTCACAAGCAAAATGAAAGTTTAGATCATGCGTCTTGAAGCAATTCCAGTTGGCAAAAACCCGCCAGAAGATATCAACGTACTTATTGAAGTGCCTTATGGTGGTCACCCTATTAAATACGAAATGGACAAGGATTCAGAAGCTATTTTTGTTGACCGTATTCTTTCAACTTCTATGCGTTACCCTGGTAACTATGGATTTGTTCCGCATACGTTATCAGATGATGGTGACCCAATTGACGTGCTTGTGGTAGACACGACACCGCTAATGCCAGGTTCTGTTATAAACTGCCGTCCAATCGGCGTGCTTTACATGACAGATGAGGCTGGCGGCGATGAAAAACTAATTGCTGTGCCATCACCAAAGATTAATCCAATGTTCAAAGACGTTCACGAAATGTCAGATCTTCCAGCTCTTGTTGGCGAGCAAATCGCACATTTCTTCGAACGCTATAAAGACCTTGAAAAGAACAAATGGGCAAAAACTGACGGTTACGGCGATGCTGCAAAAGCTAAAGAAGCAATCGTAACAGCAATCGCTGCCCATAACGCTAAGGCTTAATTAGCCTACGCGTTTTTCGATAGCATCCCAAACAAGGGATGCAATATCGGTTCCTGAAAAATTCTTCACCTCGCGAATACCTGTTGGCGAGGTGACGTTAATTTCAGTCATATAATCCCCGATTACATCAATACCGACAAAGATAAAGCCTTGCTCTTTAAGAGTTGGCTTGATGGCTTCGCAGATTTCTTTTTCGCGTTTTGTTAGTTCAGAATGTTCTGCTCGTCCGCCCACATGCATGTTCGAACGTGCATCGGTTTCTGCAGGAATGCGATTAATTGCGCCAACTGGCTCGCCATCAACCAAAACAATACGCTTATCTCCACCACGTACCTCTTTAAGGTAGCGCTGGGCAATTAAAGGCTCACGGAATTGTTGGTCAAACATTTCAAGTAAAGACGTAAAGTTCATATCCTCTTTTGGTAAGAAGAAAACGCCAGCACCACCATTGCCATAAAGTGGTTTGATAATGATATCGCCCATTTCTTCACGAAAAGCAGCTATTGCGTCAGCATCACGCGTAATAAGAGTTTCTGGCATGAGGTCAGCAAATTCAGTAACCAGGATTTTTTCAGGGGCATTACGAACTGAAGCAGGGTCATTTACGACCAAAGTTTTTGGGTGAACCCGTTCTAGAATATGCGTAGTAGTAATGTAAGCCATGTCAAAAGGAGGGTCTTGGCGCAGTTGAATAACATCAAGCTCAGACAGATCAGTAACTTTCTTTTCGCCAAGCGTATAATGATCACCCTTTACATCGCGAAGCGTCATTTCTTCAATCGCAGCACGAACAACACCATTGCGTAATTGAAGAGCGTTCGGCTCCCAGTGATAAAGCGTATGTCCGCGATTTTGAGCTTCTAAACCCAAAGCAAAAGATGAATCTCCTTCAATGTGAACGCTGGATATATGATCCATCTGGAAACCGACTTTTAAACCCATGGGTACTCTCCTAGTTTTCTTTAGATTCAGATTTAAGATGTACGACGTTGAGTTTCAATCTTAAAATGCGTTTTCATAATGTGTAGGCCATTTCCATGGGCGTACTGCAATGATGTCATATCGAATAGAAAGTAAGTGTGCGTTCTTTTGTGTTGCAAGCCATAAGTCCCCTGCACTCTCAATTCTTCGTTGGCTTGTGGTCGTTACCGCATCAAATGCTTCTTCGACGGTACGTCTTGCCTTAACCTCAACCATCACGATTAAGTGCCCTTTACGTGCAATTATATCCACTTCACCAAGTTTAGTTTTGTGGCGCAATTTTATAATACGGTAGCCCTTTATGATTAAACTAGCAGCGGCTATCCATTCAGAAACATACCCCCAACGCTGCGCGCGCTTACGTTTGATAGAGTGTGGATTATCCTTCATGTTTTTCTTTTAAAGTTAGCGCCTGGTGATACAGGTCACGCTTGGAGCTGCCTGTAAGAGCTGCGGCTTCTGCTGCTGCTTTGCTCACGGACATTGTTTGCATCAATTCAAGCAGCAGCGCTTCTGTATCTTTAATTTCTTGTTGAGCAGGGGGTGCTATAAGAATAACGATCTCACCTTTGGTGTTTTTCTCAGAAAAAATATCAGCAAGCTCACCCAAGCTTCCCTTTAAAACTTCTTCATGCAGTTTAGTTAGTTCGCGAGCAACACATGCTTGTCTATCCGTGCCAAAAACATCAACCATATCCCTAAGCGATTTATCAACACGGTTAGGGCTTTCAAAGAAAATCAGAGTTGATGGCATTGCGCTCAAGTTATCAAGCTTTGCTATGCGAGCACCTTGCTTGGTTGGAAGAAATCCAGCAAAGGTCCAAATTTCAGAGGGCAATCCACTCGCTACCAAAGCCGTTACAGGGGCTGTTGCACCCGGCAAGGGCCAAACAGAGATGCCAGCTTCATAGGCTAAATCGATCAATCTAAAGCCTGGGTCAGATACAAGAGGAGTGCCTGCGTCAGATACTTGAATAACGGATTTTCCCGCTTTTAAATCTTCAATAATTCGAGGGCCTGCGCTATCCGCATTATGCTCGTGATAAGAAATAGTTTTTGTATTAATCCCATAATGGCGAAGCAGTTTTCCTGTAACGCGCGTATCTTCGCAGGCGATGAGATCACATCCTGCAAGTGTTTCTAAAGCGCGAATAGTAATATCGCCCAAATTTCCTATTGGTGTTGCAGCAATATAAAGCCCAGGCTCAATATGGCGCGCTTCAAAACTAACATTTTTGATTTGAAATTCAGAAATCAAACTTATCCTTAAGCTGCTGCCAACCTACGCCAGCTTTTGCATAGTAAGGCCTGAGGCTTGGTAATGGAAACTTGGGTGTAATACCTTGAACAATTTTTGGCAAATGTGCGGGCAGAGAGTTAGTTTTATCATTATTTCCTACAATCCATCTAGCAAGCTCTCGCCCTGTCCAAATCGCATTGTTTACGCCATTGCCGTGATATCCAAACCCAAAGTAAATTGATAAATCATCTGGCATCCGTCCAATGGATGGGCGTAACTTGCTCGTAAAACACACAAAGCCACGCCAATCGTAGTCAACTCCAACATTGCGCCATTCTGGCCAAAGTTCGCTAATAGTTTGATGAAGCGCAAAGGCGGTTTTTTGCGCGCCTTCTGGCGTCCCCTTGAAATCTGCTCGCCCGCCAATCATCAATCGTTTTTCAGGGAGCATTCGGTAATAATTATAGACGTTTCGTGAGTTTATTGCAGGTGTTTCACTTACCCAATTATGGGCATTAAGTTCATCATCCATTAGTGGTCGTGTTACAATAATTTGGCTTTGAAGAGGCATCGCTCGAGCAGAAAATTTAGGGTTTAAATTTTCAGGCATAAATCCATTACAGGCAACAATCACTTTATCTGCAATCACTTTCCCGCTCTTGGTTTCAAGGACATGTTTATTTCCTTCTTTGCGCCATTCAATAACTTCACTGTGTGAATGAAGATAAGCGCCTTGTTTTTCTGCAGCTTGCGCAAGCCCCCTACAATAACGAAGTGGATGAAGCCCAAACGATGGGTATTGAATCAGCGCACCATGTTGATGCGGTGCATCATAATGCGTTTCGCGAAACTCATTTTGATTAATCATACGGCAATCAATGCCTAATGAATCACGGCTGAACTCACATTCCTCTTTTAGATTTTCATAATGTGATGGTTTTTCTGCAACCACCATTTCACCTGTGCCTTGTTTTTGTGCATCTATATTTTCTTCGGCAAGGATGTTTTGAACAAGCTCCACCGCTTCAACTTGCGCTTTATAAAATTTTTGTGTTTCCTCAAGGCCAAATTTTTTAACTTGGTTTTTTACGCTAATTTGCGTACCGCCCATGGTGCAAAAACCACCATTTCTACCAGACGCTCCCCAGCCTATGTGCCCTGCCTCTAAAACACGAACATCAACACTATAATCTTTAGCAAGATGGTAAGCGCTGGAAAGTCCAGTATAGCCACCGCCAATGATAGCAATGTCGCAATGTTCTTCACTACGTAAGGGGGTGGCATCTAGTATTAGGTTTTTATCAGCCGAAGCCTCCCACCAAGAAGGTTGTGGGCGCTCATATTCGTAAAGACTTTTATCGAATAAATTATTTGAAAACATTCCGTTGCGTAACATTCTGCTGTGTTGTAATAATGCTTCAGTTTATGACATATGCGCTTTAGGGACTTATGTCTTGATGGTTGTGATGTTAATGTGCGAAACACGGTACGGGTTTAGTAAAGTATAGTATACGAGGTAGGGGTATGGCGGCTTTTTTCGAAAGTCTAACTAAATTTGGATCTGCGGTTAAGCGTAAGTCTAATGTTTTAGCCAAGGTTTCAGTTTGTGGAGTTGGTTTACTAGCACTAGTGTCCTGTACTGGCGGCTCTGGTGTTCCAAATGGTTTGCCAAATTCTACTTCACCTTCAACATCTGATGTAGCGCAAGCGCTTACACCTAATCCAAAGGGTGAAGTGATAGGTACAGGCAATGTTAGAGTAGCGCTTCTTGTTCCCTCAACTATTCCTGGCGGCGCTGCTGCTGTAGCAAAAGAGCTTCGAAATGGTGCGGCACTTGCAATGCAAGATTTTGGTTCTGGCCGCGTACAGCTTGTTGTTAAAGACACAAAAGGGCAGGCCGCAGTTGCGCAAACAGTTGCTAATGAAGCAATCGGTGAGGGCGCATCACTTATTTTAGGCCCACTTTTTGCTGCAAATGTTAGTGCAGCTTCAGGTATTACCTTGCCAGCAAATATAGTCACATTGGCATTTTCAACAGATACAAGCGTAGCACGTCGCGGCGTCTATCTTTTTTCTTATACACCGCAAGATGATACTAAACGCATCATTTCTTATGCAGGCTCACTTGGACGTCGTTCAATAGCAGCTTTCTTACCAAACAATGCGGAAGGTTCTTTGCGTGAACGCGTATTGCGTGAAATGGCTGGCAAAAACGGCATTCTTCTTAATATAATGAAGTATGATCGAACTCCTACAGGCGTTGAAAAAGCCGTTTTAGAGGGGGTTGGCATTGTACAAACATCCGATAGTATTTATTTGCCTGAAGGTGGTCCTATTCCAAGTCTAATTTTAGCCGGCTTAAAACGTAATGGTGCTAAAATTTCAGAAAAAACCATCCTTGGCTCAGGAAATTGGGAAACTGTAAAAACTAGCGACTCTGTAGTGTCAGGTGCTTATTATCCAGGTCGTGATATATCAAAGTTCAATGAATTTGCAGGACGTTATCAAGGTAAGTTTGGCTCGCGCCCAGGTGTTCAAGCAGCCCTTGCTTATGATGCAATGACATTGGCTGCTGAATTTGTACGCTTAAGAGGCGATGGAAAGACAGCATTCTCGACACAAACATTTGAAAATCCAAACGGTTTTCAAGGTGTAAATGGTGCTTTTCGTATTCGTTCCGATGGTACGACCCAACGAGGTCTGGCGATTTATCAGATACAAGGCGGCAAGGGTGTTCTTGCAGAGCCAGCAGTTTCAAGGTTTTCACGCACTGGCGGGTAGGTACTGCAAGGGCAACGGTTTTAAGCCAAGATTCGTAAGTTTTAGCGGTTTTACAACCGATAGAATATCTATGATAAATAAAAAAGATGACAGATGTTGTTTTACTCAATACGATGAAAAATCCAATATGAATAAGAACATAGACTAAAATTTGGGGCACCAATTATAATACTTTTCGAAGAGGAGTGTTCCTGTGCGATACTTACCTAACCTTATACTTACCGCTTCAGCGTCGGTATTTTTCACAAGTGCAATATATGCTCAATCAACAATTGGGTCAGCCGTCTCCGTTGATGACAGTGTAACTGGGAATAATAACCGTGTAATTCGCACAGCCTCAAAAATCACAGAAAATGAAAGAATTCGTGCCAATGCGTCTGGCCTTGGTCATTTTAAGTTTAATGATGGAACCAAACTTGTGGTGGGTCCAGGTACAAATATCGTTCTTGATAAAGTCGTCTATAACCCTAACGGCTCTACATTTAAGAAGTTTGTTTTAAAAACAGGTGCTGTGGTGCCACGCGTTTTATCAGTGGAAATAGTAAGTCTTCTGCATATGAAATTAAAACGCCCGTTGGCACTTTAGGAATTAGAGGAACTGCATTTGACCTTCAACATATTAAAGGCCAAACATTTTTGATGCTAGTTAGCTGTCGCGTAGAGTTTTGTAGTTTTGCGGGCCAGTGTCAAACCATTAGGCGAAAATGCGATTATATAGTTGCTGATAGAGGCGGCAATATTTCAAAGCCTACACAGCCAAAAGATGGAACCTTTGAGCGAGCAGATATGGCAAGGTTTTTTCCATTTATTGCAGATCAATTTCCATTAAAAGAAGATTTTAAGCTGCGTGCAAAGACATGCGGCTTAAGTGGTGGTACTGCTGCACAAGGTTACCGCGGTAGAACTAGTACGGGTGGTGGAGATGATACAGGAACTAATGGTAACAACGGAAGCGCTAGTACCGGAACTGACTAACGTTGATTTTAGATTAAATTTGAAGCACTTAAGCTATAGAAACATCATATAATGGCTAGTATAAGTAATTTTTTAAACCAGTTCGTCTTATTGGTTTAATTTTATTATTATTATTCATTTTAGTTCGTATAATTGACCCCATTCTGGTGAAGGCAATCCGTCTTTCAGCTTTCGATTATTATCAAGTCATAAAACCACGCGAATATTCACGGCAGCCAATTGTAATTGTTGACCTTGATGAAGCAAGTTTACGTGAGTTTGGTCAGTGGCCATGGCCACGTACTCGTATTGCAGATTTAATTGATGGTATTGCAGAACGAGGCGGCGTTGCGACAGGCTTTGATATTGTCTTTTCTGAGCTTGACAGATTATCGCCTTCCCAAATTGCAAAAGACAACAGCAATCTATCTGAAAAAATTCGTAAAAGTTTAGCTGAATTACCTGATAATGAAGTTGCGATGGCAAACGCCATGAAAAATCACCCAGTTATTTTGGGACAAGCAAGTGTAAGAAATAAAAGCGATGTGAGTCAAAACCCAAGAGAAATTAAAACGGTAGGTGTTGTAGCCAAAGGTGAAGATCCTGTTCCATTTCTTCAACATAACAAACAGTATGATTTGATACAAAATATTGAGATTTTAGAAGAAGCCGCCAGCGGCTTTGGTCTTTTCAGCCTTAGCTTAGAAACAGATGATGTCGTAAGGCGAATACCACTAATAGCGATGGTTCGTGACAAGATAAGGTTTGCGTTGTCGATAGAATTATTGCGCATTGCTACAGGGGGGGAAAGTTTTGCAATAATCACACAGATAGATGGAATCCAAGGAATTAAAGTTGCAGAAAATCTAGTTGAAACTGATCCAAATGGTAATGTCTGGCCTTATTTTTCTACTTCACAGAGGTCTCGCTATGTCTCAGCTGGCGCAATATTAAACGGCTCTATCGACCCAAATGAGATAAACGGCAAAATGGTGATAGTGGGAACTTCAGTAACAGGATTAGAAGATTTTAGAGCAACACCCTTGGGTCAGTCTATGCCAGGTGTAGAAATTCATGCGCAGATAATTGAAAATATTATGACCGATAAATTTTTAAAACGGCCATCAATTTCAATTCTTTTTGAAGTTCTTGTGACGCTTTTTGCAGGTTTATTGATCATCGCATTCGTACCACGCTTAAGCGCGACTAAGTCCACTTTAAGCTTTGTAATTTTGGGCGCGAGTATATTTTTATTTTCTTGGTGGCGTTTTACAAGCAGTCAAGTTTTGTTTGATTCAACTTATCCTATTTTAGTAACTGCCTTGCTATTTTTACTGACAATGACCGCAAATTACATGCGAGAAGAACGCCAGAAGCAAAGAATCCGCGGCGCATTTGGTCAATATCTGTCACCAACTCTTGTAGATCAGCTTACTGAAAGTCCTGAGAAACTTATCTTGGGCGGTGAAAGCAAAGAGCTTTCGGTTTTATTCTCAGACATCAGGGGCTTTACAACAATTTTTGAGCAGTATCGCGAAGATCCTCCCGGTTTAACAAAACTAATGAATGCTATTTTGACAAAGCTCTCACGGCCCATTCTCAAGCATAATGGCGCAATAGATAAATATTGGGGTGATGCGGTTATAGCTTTCTGGAATGCGCCTATAGATGAAGATGATCATGCGTATTTAGCTTGTATAGCCGCATTGAGCATGATGGATGAAATCAGTCAGATGAACGAAGATCATGCACAAAAAAGCTCTGATTATCAGCATTATAAATTGCATGAGATTAAAGTAGGAATTGGCATTAATACGGGTGAATGTGTTGTTGGAAATATGGGTAGCGATACAAGATTTGATTACACAGCATTGGGTGATTCAGTAAATATTGCTTCTCGATTAGAAGGCCAATCAAAACCCTATGGTGTGCCAATCGTTATTGGAGAAGCAACAGCCGCACAAGTGAGGGATAGATTAGCGATTTATGAGATTGATTTAATTCGTGTGATTGGCAAGAGCGAACCTTTGCATATTTACGCTTTGGCGGGATATGAGGATTTAGCTAAATCTGAAGAATATATAGCGTTTAAAGCATTGAATGCATCAATGTTGTCTTCTTTTAGATTACAAGATTGGCAATCAGCTCTTGATGCATTGGCAATGATAGAAGAATTAAATAAAAAGCTGGGATTACCGCTAGATGAGTATATTTTCATCTATCAAACTAGAATTGATGAGTTTCACATTAACGCACCGGGTAAGAATTGGGATGGCGTTTATTCCGCAAAATCTAAATAAAATACAATGAGCATTGGTTCCTTGAATTAAACCATACTAGCCATATCAGCCACGACTGCATCGAGTAATAAAAAGCCTTTTGGCGTCGCTCTAATTCGCTCATCATTAAGTGTTTCAACCATTCCTAGATTTTCAAGAAAGTTAATTTTTTCAGGCTCAAACCCTTGGTTTGTAAGTGCTTCATAACGCGATGGATCAAATCCTTCTGCTAGACGTAATCCCATAAGTAAAAGCTCGTCAGCATGTTCGGCGGGCAGCAAAGTGAAACGCTCCACCATTCCATGTTCTTTCACCATAACCTGCTGCCACCACTCTTCTGGGTTTTTAATGGTTTCGGTAGCTAAACGACCCTCATTAACGCTTAAGCGTCCATGTGCACCAGGTCCGATCCCTGCATAGTCCAGACCGCGCCAATAAACTAAATTATGTTGGCACTCAGCACCTGGCTTCGCATGGTTTGAGATTTCGTAAGTTTGAAACCCAGCATCATTTGTAATTTTTTGAGTAAGCTCATAAAGCTCGGCTGATGGATTTTCTGGCAAAGGTGAAAGTTTTCCGCGCTCACGTAAATCAAAAAATGCTGTGCCTTGTTCAATGGTTAACTGATAGAGCGATAGATGATCCGCTGAAAGTTCTAGCGCAGATTTAAGCTCGGCTTCCCAAGCCTCAGCAGTTTGCTCAGGGCGTGCGTAAATTAAATCAAATGAAATACGCGGAAAAGTCTCACGCGCAATCTCAATCGCTTTTATGGCTTCGTTTGCGGAGTGGAGTCGGCCAAGGAACTTAAGCTGTGCATCTTCAAGGGACTGAACACCCAGTGAAACTCTATTAACGCCAGCAAAGCGATAAGCCCGGAACCGATCCGCCTCAACACTGGAAGGATTAGCCTCCATTGAAATCTCGCACGTCTCACTGACAGACCAATTTTTAGTGATAGCATCTAGAATAATTTCAAGCGTTTTTGGCTCCATCAAAGAGGGTGTGCCCCCGCCAAAAAAGATGCTAGTGACTTCGCGATTAGGGCTAAGAGAAGCCATATGCGAAATCTCTTTTACATAAGCTTCGACAAACATATTTTGGTCGACACCATTGTGACGGACATGTGAATTAAAATCACAATAGGGGCACTTTGATGCGCAAAACGGCCAATGCACGTAAATACCAAAAGCTGGATCGTAACGGATTGTCATTATTGTTCGCTTTTGCTCAAACAGTTACGGGCAAACAATGCAAAGGCACGCGAGCGATGTGAAAGACCATCATCTGTTTGACCTGGTTTCCAACCATGTTTTTCTTCTGCAGTCATTTCTCCAAAAGTTTTGTCATGGCCTTCTGGTTTAAAGATCGGGTCATAGCCAAATCCTGCATCCCCTCGCGGAGGCCAGACAATGTCGCCATGTATTTCACCACGAAAATATTCAACATGATCATCAGGCCAAGCCAAACAAAGAACAGCAACAAAATAACTGCCTTTTTCAGCTGAGTTTTTAGCCTCAATAGCCTGATGAACTTTTTCCATCGCCATCATGAAATCACGACCAGAGCCATCTTCTTTTTCTGCCCAATCAGCGGTATAAACTCCCGGTGCATCATTCAATGCTTTGACGCAAAGGCCACTATCATCAGAAAGAGCTGGCAAGCCTGTAGCTCGTGCAGCTGCTAATGCTTTTATAGCTGCATTTTCTTCAAACGTCGTACCCGTTTCTTCAGGTTCGGGTAAGTTTAATTCAGCAGCAGATTTTGCTGAAAAGCCGTATGGCGCGATGAGATCATTAATCTCAGCGACCTTGCCAGCATTGTGGCTTGCAACAATAATTTCACGGCTTTCCAGTTTGCGCATAATAAAAGCTTAGCCTTCGTTTTGCAGCTTAACGAGATCAGCAATACCATTAGTTGCTAAATCCATCAGTTGGTTTAATTCTTCGCGAGAAAAAGTTTCACCTTCAGCAGTTCCCTGAATTTCAACAATGCCGCCTTTGCCTGTCATAACAAAATTAGCGTCTGTTTCGGCGGTTGAATCTTCATCGTAATCTAAATCAATAACTGGTGTGCCTTTATAAATACCGCAAGAAATAGCAGCCACATTATCCTTAAGAACAGCATCGGTTACCATATCGCGTTCTTTCATCCAATTGATGCAATCACGCAGCGCTATGTAACCACCAGTAATAGATGCCGTACGTGTCCCGCCGTCAGCTTGGATCACATCACAGTCAACTGTAATCTGACGTTCACCCAATTCTTTCATATCTACAACGGCACGAAGTGAACGGCCAATGAGGCGTTGAATTTCAGATGTCCTACCTGATTGCTTACCAGCAGTTGCTTCGCGTCTCATACGATCATTCGTAGAGCGTGGAAGCATACCATATTCAGCCGTAACCCAACCCTCACCTTTGCCTCTTAGCCAAGGTGGAATGCGTTCTTCCAAACTAGCTGTGCAAAGAACGTGAGTATTGCCAAACTTAATTAGGCAAGAACCTTCCGCATGTTTTGAAAAGCCGCGTTCTACAGAAACTTCGCGCATTTGATCTGGGGTACGTTTTGATGGACGCATCAAGCATCTCCTATTGTATGAGTCTTGAGAAGTGTCTAGCCTGTTATTAAGCCATTGGCAAAGGCCTATTTAGTTACTATTTTAAGCAAATGCAGAACGTTAGAAGTGTATTGATACTATGAGTGGACCAACAGGAAAAATCCCATCTTTAGAAAACCCAATTGTTGCGCTTGATCAACGCTCGCGTGATATATTCAGGCATATCGTTGATACTTACCTTGAAACAGGCGACCCATTAGGCTCGCGTTCTATTTCAAAAGCATTAGCAGTAAACCTATCTCCAGCTACTATTCGAAATGTGATGTCAGACTTGGAAATGCTTGGCTTAATTTATGCACCTCATATAAGTGCAGGACGAATGCCAACAGACTTAGGTTTGCGGTTTTTTGTTGATAGTTTCTTGGAAATTGGCAATCTGGGCAAAGAAGAGCGTCAATCAATTGAAGCTCAAGTAAAAGCTGCTACTAGCGATAAAACCTTCGATAATGTTCTAACTGAAGCCAGCCAACTTTTGTCGGGGCTTTCCAGATCAGCAGGCTTGGTGGTGACGACAAAAGCAGATTTACGTCTAAAGCATATTGAGTTCATTCGCCTTGAGCCAACAAAAGCACTTGCAGTCATTGTTGGTGAAAATGGTTCAGTTGAAAATCGTATTATAGCGCTCCCTTCTGGAACTACTTCTTCCACCCTGATAGAAGCTGCGAACTTTATTAATGCAAAAATTGCAGGCCAAACAATTACTGAGGCTTCAAGCTCTCTAAAACTTCAACATGATTTTGCAAAGCGTGAATTAGACGAACTTACTCGAAAGCTTGTTGATGCAGGCATTGCGACTTGGGCAGGTACGAGTGGCGATGAGCCGGGTCAACTTATCATTTCAGGTCATTCAAATCTTTTAGGGGATTTAGAAGCTGCAGATGATCTTGATCGTATCAGGCAATTGTTTGGCGAATTAGAAGCCAAAGAGAACTTTATGAAATTGCTAGAATTAACCGAAACAGGTGATGGTGTCTGCATTTTCATTGGCTCGGAAAGTAAACTATTCTCGCTTTCTGGCTCGTCAGTTATTGTAGCGCCCTATAAGGATAATGAGCAAAAAGTAGTTGGTGCCCTAGGTATAATTGGCCCAACTAGGCTCAATTATGCGCGTTTAGTTCCAATGGTAGATTATACAGCAAAACTGATTAGTAGAATTTTGCGATAATTTACGCAAATCAGGCCTTGATTTTTGTGCCTTAAAGACTGATATCCATGACAACTATTCAATTAAACGTAGGACTTGTTTGATGAGCGACGAAAACGAGCATCTAGAAAATGATGCTGTAAAGCAAACAACTGAGACACCTGAAGGCACACGTCTAGACGCTGATATGAGCGAAGACGAGCTATTGGCAGCACTTGGTGCTCAAGCTGATAACGTACTTGGCTTGAACGACGAAGAAGGTGAAGGCTTTGCCAACCCACTTGAAGCATTAGCTGCAGAAAACTCGCGCCAAGAAGAAGAAATAGCTTCTTTGAAAGATCAAATTCTTCGTAGTGCTGCTGAAATGGAAAACCTTCGACGCCGTACACAAAAAGATGTGGCTGATGCAAGAACCTTTTCAATCTCGGGATTCGCACGGGATATGTTGGGCGTTTCAGACAATCTACGCCGCGCGCTAGATCATGTTGATGATGCCCACAAAGAACAACCTGGCATTAAAACATTGATTGAAGGTGTGGAACTGACAGAGCGTGAGCTTCTTAACGGTCTTGAAAAAAATGGCGTAAAAAAGCTTGATCCTAAAGGGCAAAAATTTGACGCGAACTTCCATCAAGCAATGTTTGAGGTTCCAAACACAGAAGTTCCAAACAAAACAGTTATGGAAGTTGTTCAGGTTGGTTTCGTAATTGGTGAACGTGTTTTACGCCCTGCAATGGTCGGCGTCTCCAAAGGTGGCCCAAAAGCATCTGATGTAAAAGAAGGCTAAGCAAAATAGCTATCTTCCTTTAACACTGAGAAGCCTTTATAGATGGCATGGCAAGATGAATCGTGAATGCTGCTATGCCAAAAGCTCAAGTAAAAAGTAAATCAAGATCCAAATCTGGAAAGATTAAATTCACGAGCATTATTGCCGCTGATCAAGTGCGTGAGCAATTAACTGCGCTAACAAAAGATACGGGTAGTGATGGCTCATCTCCAAGTGTTAGAAGCGAAGTTCTCAAGCTTTTAAAAGAAACATCCAAATCTGGCCGAGAGAAAGCTAAAGAAAAGCTATTTGAAGATGGTGATGGAACGGCTTGTGCTTGGCGTATTTCATTTCTACAAGATGAATTAATTCGAATTATATATGACTTTGCTGTCACCCATGTTTACCGTGCGCAAAATACATCTGATGCTGAACAGATAGCAATCACTGCTGTTGGTGGTTATGGCCGTGGAACTTTAGCGCCCGGTTCAGACATCGATTTGCTTTTTTTACTGCCCTATAAGCAAACAGCTTGGGGTGAGCAGGTAATTGAATATATTCTCTATATGCTTTGGGATATGGGCTTTAAAGTAGGGCATGCAACCAGAAACATAGATGAGTGTATCCGTCTTTCAAAAGAAGATATGACCATTAGAACCTCTATTCTTGAAGTAAGGTTTCTACATGGCGTAAAGAAATTGCATAATGAATTGGTTCAGCGGTTTTCAGATGAAGTTGTAGAAGGTTACGCCGAAGAATTCATCGCCGCAAAGCTTGCTGAGCGTGATTTAAGACATTCAAAAACGGGTGAATCGCGCTATTTAGTTGAGCCAAATGTAAAAGATGGAAAGGGCGGCTTACGCGATCTCCATACACTTTTTTGGATCGGTAAGTATTTCCACAATACAGGTAAAACACATGATCTAGTAAATGAAGGAATGTTTACAGAAAAAGAATATAAACGGTTTCGCAGGGCTGAAAAGTTTCTTTGGACTGTACGGTGTCACATGCATTTTCTGACAGGGCGTGCAGAAGAAAAATTGGTTTTTGATTTCCAAAGAGAAATTGCTGGTCGGTTAAATTATTCAGGTCACGCAGGACTCTCCAGTGTTGAACGCTTCATGAGGCACTATTTTCTAGTTGCAAAAGAAGTTGGTGATTTAACGCTCATTGCTTGCGCCAAACTAGAAGAACTGGAAGCCAAAGAAGTTACGGGCATAAATAGGTTTATCAAATCTGTTGTACGGAGAACCAAACGCATCAAAGGGACAAAAGATTTCGTCAATGATAATGGCCGATTAAATTTGGCAAATGAAGAAGTCTTCAAAAAAGATGCGGTAAATCTAATTCGTTTCTTCAAAGTTTCAGAAGATACTGGGCTGGACTTTCATCCTAATGCACTTGAGCTTTTAACAAAATCGCTCAAATTCATTGGGCCAGAAATGCGAAAAAACAAAGAAACTAATAAGATTTTTGTTGAGCTTTTATCGAGCAAAAATGGGCCAGAGCGTATCTTGCGACGAATGAATGAAACAGGTTTTTTATCAAGGTTCGTCCCACCGTTTCGTAAGGTGGTCGCGATGATGCAGTTTAATATGTATCATCACTACACGGTTGATGAACATTTGATCCGTTCAATGGGGGCTCTTTGGGGCATAGAAGCAGGCGAGCTAGCCGATGAGCACCCTCTCGCTAGTGAGTTGCTACCAAATCTTAAAGACCGACGTATTTTATATGTAGCACTATTTCTTCATGATATAGCGAAAGGCCGCAAAGAAGACCACTCGATTGCAGGTGAGCGTGAAGCAAGAAAGCTCTGCCCAAAATTTGGATTTAATAAAAAAGAAACGGATCTTATTGCTTGGTTGGTGCGAGAGCATTTAACCATGAGCACTATGGCTCAAGGGCGCGATATCTCTGATCGTAAAACCATTCAAGATTTTGCCGAGATAGTGCAAGAGGTTGACCATATGCGTTACCTACTAATTCTAACTGTGTGTGATATTCGCGCCGTTGGGCCTGGAGTTTGGAATGGTTGGAAGGGTCAACTTCTGCGCAATCTCTATTACGAAACAGAATTAATGTTGAATGGTGGTTTCTCAAAAACACCACTAAAAGCACGAGTTGCAAATGCACGGGAAGCTTTGGCGGAAGAATTGATTGATTGGAGTGATGAAGACCGGGCTAAATATCTTCAACTTCCCTATGCTGCTTATTTTCTTTCAACTGATTTCGAAGCTCAATTGCGCCATATGAAGTTCTTGCGCGATACAGATCAACAAGGCTTGGTATTAGCAACTAGTTTCGAGACAAAGCAATTTGAAGCGATAACTGAAATAACCATTATGGCGCCTGATCACCCACGCTTACTTTCAGTTATTGCTGGTGCGTGCGTTGCGGCAGGGGGTAATATTGTTGACGCCAAAATTCACACGACGGCTGACGGACGCGCGCTCGATTCCATCTTTATCAATCGCGCGTATGAAGATGATATCGACGAGGCAAGAAGAGCAGAGCGCATTGGTAAGGTGATTGAAGAGGTTCTTTCAGGCCAATCTGATTTATCTGATGTTATTAAACGTAATAACCAACCAAAGAAGCGTTTAAAGCCTTTTAGAATTAAGCCAACTGTGGAGATTAATAATGATTTCTCTGACACTTTTACCGTGATTGAAATTGAGTGTCTGGATAGGCCTGGTCTTTTATCAGAATTAACAGCTTCCCTAGCAAATTTGAACTTAGATATTGGTTCAGCTCATGTGGTTACGTTTGGTGAAAAAGCAAATGATAGTTTTTATGTTCGAGATCTAATTGGTGATAAAATTACAAGTAAAACTCGCTTAAAGAAAATAAAAGACGCTCTCATCGGCGCAATGACTCAAAAGCCTTTGAAAGATAAAGCGGCATGAGCCTTATCAAAAAATTTGCATCTGTTGGTGGCGCTACTATGGCAAGCCGAATTTTAGGGTTTGCACGTGAAGCAATGATAGCAGCTTTTTTGGGTGCTGGTCCTGTTGCTGATGCGTTTTATGCAGCTTTTAGATTCCCTAACTTATTCAGAAGGTTATTCGCAGAGGGCGCATTTAATTCAGCTTTCGTACCATTGTTTGCAAAAGAGTTGGAAACGGGTGGTAAAACCGCTGCTCGTCAATTTGCCGAGCAGATTTTATCAGTATTGATATTGGTGCTTTTAATTTTATCAGCACTTGCAATGGTATTTATGCCTATGCTTGTCGGCACAATCATTGCTCCAAAGTTCGCCCAAGACCCAGAAAAATTTGAACTGACTGTTTTATTAACCCGCATTATGTTTCCGTACCTGATCGCAATGTCTTTGGTTGCCATGTTCTCAGGCATTTTAAATGCATTCAGGCGTTACTTCTTGGCAGCTTTTGCGCCTGTCGTTTTAAACATTATCTTTATTGCAGTTTTAGCTTTTGGCGGGTTTGTTGAATTAAGCGATGGTGAATTAGGACAAGCAATGGCGTGGGGTGTATTTGTCTCAGGCCTACTTCAACTTTGCCTTCTAATTTATGGCATTCAAAAAAAGGCTTCCCATTATCGCTGCGCATGCCGCGAATTACGCCCCCTGTAAAACGCTTGCTTGTATTAGCAGTGCCCACGGCAATTGCTGGCGGCATTACACAAATTAATTTGCTTGTCGGCCAAGTGATTGCTTCTGCACAAGCAGGGGGTATAGCGGTCATGAATTATGCAGATCGTTTAATGCAATTACCGCTTGGCATTATCGGTATCTCCATCGGTGTCGTTTTGTTGCCGGAGCTAACACGCGCATTGGCTGCCAAAAATTCTGATGATGCTAATCATTTGCAAAACCGTAGTCTTGAATTTGGATTAGGCTTAACAGTACCTGCGGCAGTGGGTTTGTTCATGTTAAATCTTCCACTTGTAGCGCTTGTTTATGAGCGGGGAGCTTTTGATCGCGGTACTGCAGAGTTAACGGCTCACGTACTTGCAGGGTTTGCAATTGGGCTTCCTTCTTTTGTGTTAATCAAAATATTCCAGCCCTCGTTCTATGCACGTGAAGATATGAAAACGCCGATGTATTTTTCAGGTATAAATGCAGTTTTGAATATCATTCTGAGTTTAACACTTTTTCCAGTCTACGGAATTTTTGGATTAGCAATCGCCACTAGTATTTCAGGTTGGGTAAATGCGGCCTTGCTTTGGGGAGCGCTTTATTTTGGCAATCATTATCGCATTGCAGCAAATACGCTTCGAAATATATTACTCATATGCATAGCAAGCACAATAATGGCTGGCATATTATATGGTGGCGAAACTTGGCTAGGTAGTTCACTAACAGATAGTGGCTTACTTTCTAGATTGGTTTTAATAGCGGGATTGATTGCGGTTTCAGCCATTGCATATTTTGCAATTGTAATTGCAACAGGCGCACTACCAAAAGAGCAAATGAAACGGATGTTGAAACGCTAATATCTTGTTTGGCCTCTTGCTATAAGTCTAGGCTTCCTTCATAAACCGTGCGTCTAATTCAAGTGGAATAAAATCATGGGCCAACCAAAAAATCGTGTGTTTTCAGGTATTCAACCAACGGGCAATCTGCACCTAGGAAATTATCTTGGGGCTATAAAGAAGTTTGTGGCGCTTCAGGACAGTCACGAGTGTATTTATTGTGTAGTGGACTTACATGCGGTCACAGTACAACTTGTACAAGATGATTTAAAAAATCAAACGCGAGAAATAGCAGCAGCTTTTATTGCAAGCGGCATTGATCCAGCAAAGCATATTGTTTTCAATCAAAGTCAAGTGCGCGAACATGCAGAGCTTGCTTGGCTCTTTAATTGTGTTGCGCGCATGGGTTGGTTGCAGCGCATGACGCAATTTAAAGACAAAGCTGGCAAGAATGCGCAAAATGCTTCTGTTGGCTTATTCGCTTATCCAAGTCTTATGGCAGCAGATATTCTTCTATACCGCGCAACACATGTGCCAGTAGGCGATGATCAAAAACAACACCTAGAGCTAACACGCGATATTGCTGCAAAGTTTAATAATGATTTTGCAGATAAAATTAAAGAGCTTGGCCATGGCGATGAAGGATACTTTCCGATAACAGATCCAATCATTGAAGGTCCAGCGAGAAGAGTTATGTCATTGCGTGCCGGCAGTAATAAAATGTCCAAGTCAGAGCCATCTGATATGTCACGGATTAATTTAACTGATAGTGCAGATGATATTGCAAAAAAGATTCGCAAAGCAAAGACAGATCCTGAGCCACTTCCAGAAACTATGGAAGGATTAGCCGAACGTCCCGAAGCTAAAAACCTAATTGGAATTTATGCTGCTTTATCAGAACAATCCTCAGAAGCTGTATTAAGTGAATATGCAGGACAACAGTTCGGGACTTTTAAACCAGCACTTGCAGAGCTAGCAGTTGAAAAATTAGCGCCAATAAACGCAGAAATGCGCAAGCTGATGAATGATCCAGCGCATGTCGATAGTATTCTGGCAGATGGTGCTGACAGAGCAAGATTGATTGCTCAAGAAACAATGAAGGAAGTCCGTGAGATTTTTGGCTTCCTTGGTTGAGCCGTGTGGTGTAAGTTGCATTTTTATAGAGGAAACATGGTGCGCAAATGGTAAGTAAAAGATTAATCCGTGAAGAAGGCCATAAACGCAAATTTTTATGCGTGGTGGACGATTCTTCTGAATGCGACCGGGCAGTTCTTTATGCTGAAAGAAGAGCGACGAATACTGGCGGCAACCTAGAGTTGCTATATGTTTCTGAACCTGAAGCTTTTCAGCACTGGTTGGGTGTTGAAGAAATCATGAAGGAAGAAGCTCGTGAAGCAGGCGAAGCAGTTCTTGAAAAATATGCTCAATATAGCCGTGAACATGGCAGCATTGATCCGGAGTTGATTTACCGTGAAGGTAAAAAATACGAAGAACTTCTGACTTTGATAGAAGAAGATCAGGATATTGCGGTTTTAGTACTTGCGGCGGGTGAAAGCGCTGAAGGTCCAGGACCATTAGTTAGTGCTCTTGCAAACAATGGTGCAGCATTTTCAATTCCGGTGATCGTTGTTCCGTGCAACATGACCGACGAAGAGATCGAGAGTGTTACTTGATTAGTTGAGCATTAATGCTTACTTTGGAACCATTCTAATTTCTTATTTTAATATTTGTGCTCGGAGAAGCGTAAGATGTTTATTCAGACAGAAGCCACACCAAATCCAGCAACTTTGAAATTCCTGCCAGGTGTTCAAGTGATGCCATCTGGTTCTGCCGATTTTAGAACACAAGAAGATGCTGAGAAGTCTCCTTTGGCTAAACAACTATTTACAATTCCCGGTGTTTCTGGCGTTTTCTTCGGCTTTGATTTTATCTCTGTGACCCGCGAAAGAGATGAGAGTAGTGGGTTTGATTGGCAGCATTTAAAACCAGCTGTTCTAGGCACAATCATGGAACATTTTGTTACGGGTAAACCTGTAATGGATGAGGGAACTTCAGGTGCGGATGCTGGTGAAGAAGATTTTGCAGAAGAAGATCTTCAAATTGTAAATACGATTAAAGAGCTCCTTGATACGCGTGTGCGTCCTGCGGTTGCCCAAGACGGCGGCGATATAACATTCCATGGCTTTAGAGATGGTATTGTTTATCTACACATGAAGGGCGCTTGTGCTGGCTGTCCATCATCAACAGCGACGCTTAAACACGGCATTCAAAATCTTTTGAAACATTTCATTCCAGAAGTTCAAGAAGTAATGCCAGTCGGCGTTCAACTTTAAGCAGGTAAATTGAAACTACTCGCCATTGATACATCCGCACATATTTGCTCAGCTTGTGTATTTGATACAAAGTTGCAAATAGTTCTAGCTAAAGAGTCTCGTGATATTGGCCGAGGCCATGCCGAAGTTTTGATGGAGCTTATTGAAAATTGCCTTACAGAATCAAACACGGCTTATAAAGAATTAGGCCGTATTGGTGTTATAATTGGGCCAGGTAGTTTTACCGGCGTGCGTGTTGGTATGTCTGTAGCGAGAGGGTTTGGTCTTTCGCTTAATATTCCTGTTGTCGGGATCTCTACACTGGATGTTTGCGAGGCAAGCGCACGAGAGCTTGGGTATCAAGGTGAGCTTGTTAGTCTATTAGATGCCAAGCGTGGTGAGCTTTATTGCAAAATTTCGGGACAAAGCGCTGTCGTGGCTAGTTATTTAGACATTGCGCAGGCAATTTCAGGAAATAAAGTCTCATTATGCGGCTCTGGCGCAGCTATTTTAAATGAAGCTTGTCAAAAAAACCTGCCAATTATTCATGCAGACACAGCATTTGAAATAGCACTTATTGTAAAACTAGCGTCGCAAAAACCCAAGCCTGAAAAACCTCCCGAGCCTTTATACTTACGCTCAGCAGACGCCAAGGTACAGGTTGGTTTCGCGTTGGAACGTGTGTGATGTTCTCTATATTTAACGCATTTATGAAAGGATATTCTTCAAAACCTGACTTGTTAATTCAACCTGCAGAAAAGTCTGATTTGTCTAGGCTTGCACAAATTCATGCTGCTAGCTTTAGCCATGCTTGGAGTGATGGTGAGCTTGAAAAAATGTTCAGCAATGAAAACTATCTTTGCTTGGTCGCTCATCCTCCAAAAACTTCTAAAAGCGAACCATATGGCTTTGTCTTTGTACGAAGTATTTTGGACGAAGCTGAGATAATTACAATTGCTACAGACCCAACTTTACGACGTAAGGGCGTTGCTATAAAACTTATGCAGGCGGTAATTCGAAAGCTGGAGTTTGATCGCAAACAAAAGCTCTTTTTAGAAGTCGATGAAACAAATGAAGCAGCTATAAAATTGTATAAGAATCTCAGATTTCAGAAGGTTGGTGAGCGTGAAGGTTACTATTCAAGTCCAAATTCTGAATTAGCAAAAAAATCCAAAGCGCTTGTCATGCAGCTTGAACTTGGCTAGGCGGATATCTATTCAAAAGAATTAAGGGTGTTGAAATGTCTCTAGAAAAAAGATGCACCGAAAAAGGCTTACGGATGACGGGGCAACGCCGTGTTATTGCAAAAGTCCTTGAAGACGCATCTGATCACCCTGATGTAGAAGATCTTTATAAGCGCGCATCAAAGATTGATAGTCACATTTCAATAGCAACAGTTTACCGCACAGTGAAATTGCTTGAAGAAACGGGCATGTTGGAACGTCATGAATTTCGTGATGGACGTGCACGATACGAAATTGTTCCAGAAAATCATCACGATCATTTAATTGACTTGAAAACTGGCAAAGTTATTGAATTCACCAATGAAGAAATCGAGAGACTCCAAGAAAAAATTGCTAATGAGTTGGGGTATAAATTGGTAGATCATCGGTTGGAACTTTATGGTATTCCGCTAGATAAAAAACCTAATGACAAATGATAGCGCACTTACGTCTTTATATCGCAATTTTTATTTTGGCTGCAGTAACGATATTTCTAATACCTATACAATGGATAGCTATTAAGCTTAGGTTAAAGATAGCAAAAAAGCTTCCAATGTGGTGGCATAAAATTGCTACAAAGCTTGTAGGATTAAACATACGGATCACGGGGAATATTCCTGACGCAAGGCCCATGATGATTGTTTCTAATCATATTTCATGGATGGACATCCCAGTATTGGGTAGCGTGATGGAACTTTCTTTCATTGCAAAAAATGAAGTCAATGAAATGCCTGGAGCAAATTTATTATCGCGCCTTCAACGAACTATATTTGTGGTGCGTGAAGCAAAACGAAAAGCTGGGCAACAGGCTCAACAAATAACCAGAAGAATGTTGGATGGCGACGCGGTGGTTCTTTTTGGGGAGGGCACAACCCATGACGGTAATCGTATTGGCCAATTCAAGAGTGCATTATTAGGAGCCGCGCAATTTTCTCTTGCTGATGATGCGGTGGATAGCGTTCTGATTCAGCCAGTCTCAATTGCTTACACACGGCTTCACGGTATGCCAATGGGTAGATATACGCGTGCGAAAGCTGCCTGGTATGGGGATATGAGAATTGGGAGTCACGTGATAAACATCATGTTGCAAAGTGCTTGGGATGTTGAAGTTATATTTGGAAAACCTATAGTTTTTGACGAAAATTCAAATCGTAGACAAGTGACGAAAGAAATTCAGTCGCAAGTTCGGAATAATTTCTTGAACACACTTCATGATCGCCAAAGCAGTGAGAAGATTGATATTGTTAATGCTGAATAGAAGAACTTTCTTTCAATTCGAGTGAAAAAGCATTAGAACGCAAAAATCCTATTCATAATGAGACCTAAAAAAATGGTTGAAAAGCTCGAAGAGCCAAAAAAGGTTTTTGTAAAAACCTACGGCTGCCAAATGAACGTCTATGATTCAAACCGCATGGAAGATGCGCTTGAACAAGATGGCTATGAACGCACAAGCGATATGGCAGATGCTGATCTTGTGCTTCTAAATACATGCCACATTCGTGAAAAAGCTGCTGAAAAAGTATATTCAGAAGTGGGCCGTATTCGTAAGATTAAAGAAAAAAGAGCAGATACGAATAGACCAATGACCATTGGTGTTACGGGCTGCGTTGCGCAGGCTGAAGGTTCTGAAATCATGAAGCGCGCAAAGGCAGTTGACCTTGTTGCGGGCCCACAAACGTATCATCGTATTGCAGATATTGTTCATCGCGCAGAACAAGGCCAGCGCCCTGTAGAAACTGAATTTGAAATCGAAGAAAAATTTGCAAAACTACCTGCGGCAACCGCCAAACAAGTTCAAGCACGTGGTGTCGCCTCATTTTTAACGGTTCAAGAGGGATGTGATAAATTCTGTACGTTCTGCGTAGTTCCATATACGCGCGGTGCAGAAGTCTCTCGAACAGCAAAACAAATCGTTGATGAAGCCCAAGGCATGATTGACGCAGGTGTTCGCGAAGTGACCTTGCTGGGTCAGAATGTAAACGCTTGGCATGGCGAAGGTTTCGATGGGCGTGAATGGGGGCTTGGTGAGCTTTTGCATGAGCTTGCAAAAATTAAGGGCATGGAGCGGTTGCGTTATACAACCAGCCATCCAGTAGATATGGATGAAAGCCTCATAAATGCACACCGCGAATTAGATTGTTTGATGCCTTATTTGCATCTTCCAGTACAAGCAGGTTCCGATAAAATTCTCAAGGCTATGAACCGCCATCATACGGTTGAAGATTATATGCATATTATTGATCGTATGCGTGAAGTATCACCTGATATGGCAATTTCAGGTGACTTTATAGTTGGCTTCCCCGGTGAAACCGAAGAAGATTTTGAAGAGACTTTAAACGTTGTTCGCAAAGTAAAATATGCTTCGGCATTTTCATTTAAATATTCAACCCGCCCAGGTACTCCGGGTGCTGATATGAAAAACCAAGTCCCTGAAGATGTTAAATCTGAGCGCCTCCAACGATTACAAGCGCTTTTGAACCAACAGCAAGAAGAGTTTAATCAAACTTGCGTTGGTAGAAAAATGGATATTTTGCTTGAGAAAAAAGGTCGGCGTGCTGGTCAGTTAATTGGTCGCTCGCCTTGGCTTCAATCTGTGATTGTTGATGAAAGCCTTGGCAATCCCGGTGATATCGTTCATGTTGAAATTACTGAAGCTGCACCAAACAGCTTAAACGCAGTTCTCGCTCAAAAGGAGCAATGATTGACTACAAATAAAGAGCAGTCAGCAGAATTCGAACACATAGCACTTGAATTTAAAGACAACACATTAGCGACACAGCTTTTTGGGCAATTTGATCAACATCTAGCCATGATTGAACAGCAGCTTAATATTGAAGCTGTTGCGCGCGGTAATCAAGTTAATCTTAAGGGCGAAAGCACTGCAATCAGACAAGCCCGTGTTGCTCTTGAGCATTTATACGCTCGTTTAGAAGCAGGCGATGGTATTGAAACAGGTGATGTCGATGGCGCTATAAGAATGGCTGCAGCGGATAATCAACTCTCACTTCCGGGAACTGAAAAAACTTCAATATTGTTGATGGCCAAGATAGGTACGCGCAAAAAAGTTATTCAAGCTAGAACACCAACACAAGATGCATACATTCGTGCCATGGATCGTTCTGAACTTGTGTTTGGCGTTGGCCCTGCTGGTACGGGTAAAACGTATTTAGCAGTTGCTTACGCAGCAGCTCTTTTAGAGCGTGGTGCAATTGATAGAATTATACTTTCACGTCCTGCGGTCGAAGCAGGTGAGCGTTTAGGGTTTCTGCCCGGTGATATGAAGGATAAGGTCGATCCTTATCTACGGCCACTTTATGACGCGCTTTATGATATGATACCGGGAGAACAAGTAGAGCGTGCACTCACAGCAGGTACAATTGAAATTGCACCTCTCGCCTTTATGCGTGGTAGAACTTTGTCAAACGCAGCGGTTATTCTGGATGAAGCGCAGAACACAACTTCTATGCAAATGAAAATGTTTCTAACGCGTTTGGGTGAAAATTCACGCATGATTATAACAGGTGATCCTAGTCAAGTTGATTTGCCACGGGGTGTGAAATCAGGGCTAGTAGAGGCGCTTGATCTCTTAGGCGGCATTAAAGGTATTTCAAAAATCAGATTCAGCTCAAAAGATGTTGTGCGCCATAGATTAGTCGCAGAAATCGTCAGCGCTTATGACGATTTCCTGCGCAAAAAGAAAAAGTCTGATGATACCAAAGATTGATCTGACGCTTGAGGATGATGTTTCAATCGATGAAACGGTTTTTCTCGCGCGAGTGATAAACATACTCACCGAAACAGTTGAGCTTGCGCACCTAAAGTTTCCAAAAGAAGCTGAACTTAGCCTTGTTTTGGCTGGTGATAAGACTCTTCAGACGTTAAACCAGCAATGGCGAGAAAAAGATAAGCCAACAAATGTACTTTCATTCCCGGGCGAAGATATAGCGGTAGGTGAAGAAGCTGGCATGATGTTAGGTGATATCGTTGTTTCACTTGAAACGACAAAGCGTGAAGCTGCTCTTGAAAACAAGACTTTTGAAGACCATCTAAGTCATCTGGTTATTCATGGTTTTTTACATCTTTTTGGTTATGATCATGAAACAGACGAAGAGGCTATCCAAATGGAAGGCCTTGAAACAAAAATTTTGAATGAACTTGGCATTGCCAACCCTTATGAAGATGAACAAATCTAATGAGTGAAAACACTCAAATACCTGAAGAAAAAGAAAACGCAGATACTGGCGTTGAGGATCCGTTAGAATCGGGGAAATCACTTGTTACCATCGAAGAAGCTAGTGGTAAGGGTAAGGTTGAATATTTATTCTCTTGGGTTTACGGAATTTTTGGCCGCAAAAAACATGGTGCTACCAATCGAGAAGATTTGGAAGATGCCCTTTCTGAAGGGCAAGGAATTGCAGCAGGTTTCTCACTTGATGAGCGCAACATGCTCACCAGTATTCTTCGGCTTAGAGATGTTCGTGTTGAAGAACTTATGGTTCCACGAGCAGATATTATTGCAGTCACAGAAGATATTACGCTTGCAGAACTGCTGAAGCTCTTTGAAGAGTCTGGTCACTCAAGAATGCCTGTTTATGGCGAAACTATGGATGATCCTAAAGGCATGGTGCATATCCGTGATGTGGTTGCTCATATTACTAAGACCTCTTCTCTTTCAAAAGCAGAAGCATCCAAAAGGCGGTCTAAACTGCCTGCCAACCTTGATCTTAAAAAAGTTAGCCTTTCCAAGCCGATCTCAAGTCTAAAATTACTACGTGAAGTCATGTTTGTTCCGCCATCTATGGGCGCACGTGAGCTTATGGCTAGAATGCAAGCTGACCGTATGCAAATCGCTTTAGTCATTGATGAATACGGTGGTACGGATGGTCTTGTAACGTTAGAAGATATCGTTGAAGAAATTGTAGGCGAAATTGAAGACGAGCATGATGGTGAAGAAATGCTCATTCAAGATGAAGGTGATGGCACTTTCATTTGTGATGCAAAAGCAGAGCTGGATGACGTTCGTGAGTTGTTAGGCGCTGATTTTGTTTTTGGTGAGCACGAAGATGACGTCGATACGATTGGCGGCTTAATTTTTGATATTACGGGCCGTGTCCCTGTGCGCGGTGAGGTTATTAGTAATAATGGTTTTGAATTCCATGTTTTGGAAGCTGATCCGCGTAGAATTAAGCGTGTGAAGCTTGTAAAGCCCTCGCGGCGGCGCGCTAAACGCAGTTAATTCCTTTGGCGAACAATAAAAGAGCTGATTCCCATTTCCATTAGTATCGTTTAAGCATAGTGCGGGGGTGCTTATTGATTCGAATTTCATATAAGGGATTTTAGGGGAAGCATTATAACACGCGTCATTTCAAACATTGAGAACCTAGCTGGATGGTTCATTCTTCTATCTGGATGGCAACGCAATGGTGTTTCTGTGCTTGCAGGTATTGTGTCTGCACTCGCTATGCCGCCATTCGATTTGGTATTCCTTCTTTTTGCAACCTTCCCCATTCTCGTATGGCTTATGGATGGTGCAGCAAGTGACCCATCAACAGGCTTGCTTTCAAAGCTATGGGATGGATTTAAACCAGGGTTTTTCTTTGGGTTTGGGTACTTCTTTGCCGGACTTTGGTGGATAGGTAGTGCCTTCCTTGTTGAATCAGAAGATTTTCTATGGGCATTGCCTATTGCAATCGTTGCTGTGCCATTTGCATTGGCGCTATTTTGGGGCGGCGCAACTGCACTTGCCAGAGTATTTTGGTCAGGAGATGCAGGGCGTCTCTTCATGCTGGCTGCAAGTTTTACCTTATTTGAATATTTGCGTGGGTTTATTGCAACAGGTCTACCATGGAATCCGATTAGTGGAGCCGCATTCTTTACGCCAGTAATGATGCAGTCAGCATCAGTAACTGGTATTTATGGTATGACCGCATTTGCGGCATTTGCTTTTTCAACGGCTGGAATTATTGTGCCTGGAGTTGGTAATCAAAGTAGGGCTAGAAAATTTACTTTAATCGTTTCAGCCTTTTTTGTACTTACACATGTGGGTTATGGAGTATGGCGACTACAGGAAGCAAAGTCTGAGTTTGTTTCAGAAGTTGAGCTTCGCCTTGTTCAACCAAATATTGATCAACGTTATAAATTTGACAAAGAAAAAGAAGCTGAGAACTTTCAAGCTTATATGGATCTATCAGTATCTCCAGGCAAAGATGGTAAAAATGGCCTTGCCGGAACAACGCATTTAATTTGGCCTGAATCTGTTTTCCCTTATTTATTAACCCAGCGACGTGATGCCTTGGCAGCCATTGGTTCAATGTTGCCAGAAGGAACCAGCCTTCTAACTGGTGCTGCACGTGCAGAGGCGGCAACATCCGGCAGTGAAGGGTTTGTTTTTAATTCTGTTTATGTAATCGATCACCAAGGTGAAATTGTATCCGCAGCAGATAAAACACATCTTGTTCCGTTTGGGGAATATGTCCCTTTTCAAGGCATAGTTGGTACACTTGGTATAGAACAATTAGCAAATCAAGATGGTGGCTTTGAGCCTGGCAGCTCAAGAAAATTACTTTCAACAGGCATTGGCCCAAAGATTCTTCCATTAATTTGTTATGAAATAATTTTCTCAGGAAGTCTTTGGAATAAAGAAGAAAGACCAGGCTGGATTGTTAATTTAACCAATGATGCATGGTTTGGAAATACACCTGGTCCATACCAACACCTTAGGCAATCTGTTTTAAGAGGCGTTGAGGAAGGTCTTCCAGTTGTTCGCGTTGCCAATTCTGGTATTTCAGGAGTTTATGATGCTTACGGCCGCGTTGTTCAAGAACTGGAATTAGGACAAGCTGGCATTATTGATTCAAAACTCCCTAAGGCTTTAGAGCCTACCTTGTTTAAGACTTGGAATGGAAAACTTCATTGGGTAGTTTTTGGGTTATTTTTTCTCTTGGGGATTTTTTCTCTAAGAAAATTTAACACTTAAGCCCATTTAGAATTGCTTACGTAGTTAGATTATATGTATTTTCATTCTTAGATAAAAATTAAAGGTCACTTTTTTAGAAAATAATTGTTTGCAAGTTAAACAGTTTTCTCACTAGGCGGGTTATTAGAATAAAATGGCTGGTATAAAAAAAACACCAAATCCAATTGATATTCATGTTGGCGCAAGAGTTCGTTTAAGACGTAACATGCTTGGTTTCAGCCAAGAAAAACTTGGTGAGAGTTTAGGAATAACCTTCCAGCAAATTCAGAAATACGAAAAAGGTTCCAATAGAATTGGGGCTAGCAGGCTTCAAAAACTCTCTGAAGTACTAAAAACGCCCGTCTCATTTTTCTTTGAAGATGCTCCAAACCCAACATTAAATGCAGAAGGTGGTTTTGCAGAAGACGAATCACCGAACTATGTCGTAGATTTTTTATCGTCTTCCGAAGGTATTCAATTAAATAAAGCTTTTTCGAATATTAAAGATCCAAAAGTACGGAAAAAAATTATAGATCTTGTGCGTTCGCTTGCAGATGAAGAAGAATAATGAGCTTCATGCAGGATTCATTAAAACAAATTCTTGACCTTTTCGCTTAAGACGACAATAAACGCTTAAGTTTTTATACATATAAAGCAATCTTTATGTCATTCTTGGAGAAAATTAATGGCACGTCAAAATTATCTTTTTACTAGTGAGTCAGTTTCAGAGGGACACCCTGATAAAGTCTGCGATCGAATTTCAGATGAAATCGTGGATTTGATTTATAAAGAAGCAGGCAAAACAGGCATGGATTTATGGGACGTGCGTGTTGCTTGCGAAACGCTTACCACAACTAACCGTGTCGTTATTGCTGGTGAAGTTCGCCTGCCAGATACACTTTGCAAAAAAGACAAAGAAGGCAATATAGTAAAGGATGCGGCTGGAAATCCAGTTGTCGCACCTGGACGCTTCCGTTCAGCTGCACGTCGCGCAATCCGTGATATTGGTTATGAGCAAGATGGTTTTCACCATAAAACTGCAAAAATTGATGTATTGCTTCATGGGCAGTCTGCACACATTGCCCAAGGTGTTGATAATTCCGCTGATAAGCAAGGTGAAGAAGGCGCTGGCGACCAAGGCATTATGTTTGGTTATGCTTGTACCGAAACACCTGATTTGATGCCTGCGCCAATTTACTACAGCCACAAAATTCTAGAACTTATGGCAAAAGCACGTAAGTCAGGTGAAGGTGAGGCGGCAAAACTTGGCCCTGATGCAAAATCACAAATCACAATCAGATATGAAGATGGCAAGCCAAAAGAAGTAGCAAGCATTGTTGTTTCTACTCAACATATGGATGAAAGCTGGGATTCAGCAAAAGTTCGCCAAGTAATTGAGCCATATATTCATGAAGCGCTGGACGGTAATCTTCCGATTGCGGATGATTGTGATTGGTACATCAACCCAACAGGTAAATTCGTAATTGGCGGGCCTGATGGCGATGCTGGTCTTACAGGTCGTAAAATCATTGTGGATACATATGGCGGTGCTGCACCGCATGGCGGTGGCGCGTTTTCTGGCAAAGACACAACAAAAGTTGACCGTTCAGCTGCTTATGCTGCACGTTATTTGGCAAAAAACATTGTTGCAGCAAAGCTAGCTGATAAATGTACCATTCAAATTTCATATGCAATTGGTGTTGCCCAACCGCTTTCAATTTATGCGGACACGCACGGCACAGGCAAAGTTGCAGATGCAAAACTTGAAGATGCAATCAGAGCTTGTATGGATCTGTCTCCAACAGGCATTCGCAAGCATCTTGATTTGAATAAGCCAATTTATGCGCAAACATCTGCTTATGGTCATTTCGGCCGTAAAGCAACACGTAAAGGTGCTTTCTCATGGGAGAAAATCGACCTTACAAAAGCGCTTAAAGAAGCCATCAAAGCTGCTTAATCAAAGTGGGTGAAGAACAACATCCTTTCCGCCGCTCGGAAGCTTTTTTCGGGCGGCGGAAGGCTAAGAACCTCTCTATTCCTCAGCAAAAACTGCTAGATGAGCTTCTTCCAAAGTTGAAGTTTGATGTGGAAGCGCCAAGCATTGAAAATCTGGCCAACGCTTTCCCGCACAATCCTAAGAAAATTGTTTTAGAAAGCGGTTTTGGCGGCGGTGAACACCTCATTCATCAAGCAAGAACCAATCCAGACATTGGCTATATTGGCGTCGAACCATTTGTTAATTCAATGGCAAAAGCGCTGAGCGCAATTGAAGAACATAACATTCAAAACATCCGCCTATATGATGAAGATGCAACCGAGCTTCTAGATTGGCTTCCTGAGGGATGTATTGACCGTGTTGATCTTCTTTATCCTGATCCATGGCCGAAAAAGAAACATTGGAAGCGGCGTTTTGTAAGTCAGAAAAACCTAACGCGCTTTGCTCGCGTTTTAAAAGATGATGGAATTTTCCATTTTGCGTCTGACATTGATACTTATATCAATTGGACACTTAATCATTGCGACGAACACCCAAGTTTCGAATGGCAAGCTCAATCTGCAAATGATTGGCACACACCATACGAAAATTGGACAAGGACTCGTTACGAAGCAAAAGCAATCCGTGAAGATCGAACGCCTTGTTATTTGAGGTTCTCTAAGAAATAATACCCAAGAGGCGAGGAGTGGCTTTAGCCACGTCAGAGAAACAAATTATGTCCAAAGAACATGACCGAGCAATGATGGAAAACCTTTATTGGTGGGGTGTTCCAACTTTATTTCGTACAGACCATAAAACAGATCCATCAGGTTTGGATGTAGCGCTTGTTAGGGTTCCTCATAGTGGGGGAAATGGGACTACGGAACGCGACCAGCATTTAGGCCCACGTGCGCTTCGTAATGTTTCGGCTGTTCAGCGGCGTGTCCATATGAATTTCGGAATTGATCCTTGGAAGATGCTAGAAATAGCAGACCTTGGTGATGTGCCTTTTCCGGAAGCTAATGACAATGAAGCAAGCATTCAACGCATTACAGATTTTTATCAAACTATCGATAAGGCAGGAGCACGGCCAATTTCTGTTGGCGGCGACCATTCAATAACAGGCGGTATTCTTCAAGCACTTGGCGGCAAGGGAACTAACATTGCCAAGGGTGAGAAAATAGCGCTTCTTCATACGGATGTTTTTACTTCAGTCGACCATTTTCTAGGCGCCAAGAAAAGCGCTGCTCATTGGGGCGCGTACTTAGCAGACCAAGGCCATATTGATCCAACTAAAAGTGTTCAGATTGGTTTGCGTGGAAACCCAAGAACTTTAGATTGGCTACAGGGTAGCTATGATTACGGTTATAACGTCGTGACCATGGCTGAATATCGCGCTAAAGCGTTGGAGCATTGGGTGGAAATGATCCCTGATGTCATTGGCGATACGCCTTTATACATTACGTTTGATCTTGATTGCTTAGATCCTACGATTGCCCCGAGCGTATCTAATCTTGAACCCGGCGAACAAGGCTTTTTGATGGGCGAGACCATAGCATTGCTACGTTCTGTACGCGGGCTTAATATCATAGGCGGTGATATCGCCTGTATGATGCCAACTAAGGACAGTCGAAATCAAATCACAGCATTATCTGCTGGTAGCGTGATGTTTGAAATGATTTCATTGATCGCGGATAAACTGGGTAAGTCTTAGCTGTAGTGAGGGCCGCGCATTTGCGCTATTGCTTTTCTGACACGATTCCAATCTTTCGCATCGACGCCTTGTCCTTTTTCCTCTAGCTCTTGGGCGTTTCTCGCCGCCTCAAATTCCGCCTTGTCTCCATGCGCATGATATAGTCTTTGGGCGCAATCATGAATTTCAACTGCATTCATTATTCTGCTCCTTACAATATATTGAATTCGTACAATAACATTCAAAAGTGGCAATATCTTGCAATATTCAAGCGGTTGGTCATGGATGAGGCAACTAAGTCTTTAGGGATTTGCAGAGAATCCTCTATACTTATTCTCATGAATAAAATTAGCATCACCAATACAATCTTCATTGAGGAAGATGAACTGCAAGAAAAATTTGTTCGCTCCAGCGGCCCTGGCGGTCAGAATGTCAATAAAGTTTCATCAGCAGTTCAAGTACGCTTTAACGTACAAAATTCTTCATCTTTACCTCAATATGTGAAGTCAAAAATTTTAAATAGCGGTGATAGTCGCTTAACTAAAGATGGCGAATTTGTCTTGATTGCAGAAAGCTTCCGCACACAAGAAGCAAATCGAAAAGATGCCGTCGACCGCTTAAAAGAAATTATCCGCAAAGCTTCTTTTATTCCGAAGAAGCGTATCCCAACTAGGCCAACCCTTGGTTCTAAAAAGCGTAGACTTGAAAGCAAAGCTAAACGCGGTACGATTAAAAAAACTCGAAGTAGCAAAATTAATTTGGATTGATGAAACAATGAAATTCCTAGCTATAAGCCTGTTCATTGCTCTGGCGTTTAATAATAGTGCGTGTGCCCAAGAAAAGGCAAAACAATATGAAATTGCAAAGCCCCCATCCTGCGTCAATAACCTTGGTGAGCCAAAAGTGTCGATTGCGATTGCATCGGTTTCTTTATCACCAAACTGTGCAGCGATCACAGCTCCATTACAAGCATAATAATTTGCATAGGATGCCACGAACTCACAGCCTTTGATGCGTCTTTTATTAGGCTCAGGAATAACTTCAACATCAAGACCGCTTGCTACAAGCTTATCATGAGTTTCAATTGCTGCTTTATGAAAAGGATCTTTTAAATATGGCTTGTCAGGTAGGTTGATTAAGACCCGCCCTTTACTTGTAAATCTTGCCAAACTGTCAATGTGGTAATCTGTAATATCTTCGCCATAAACACCCTTTGTCCAAATCATATGTTCAGCACCATAGGCCTTTAGAAGATGAGCCTCAATTTCGTCGCGAGAAAGGCCTGGATTACGGTTCTTATTAACCCAGGAACTCTCATGTGCCATTAATAGTCCGTGCCCGTCATGCTCAATGCCGCCAGCCTCACCTATCAAGCCACTTGCTATTAGCGGAACTCCTAAACGTTCAGCTACAAGCTTTGCAATTTGTCCGTCTCGTTTATGAACCTGTTTATTGCCCCAACCGTTAAACTGAAGATGGCTTACAGCGAGTTTTTCATTTTCTTGTTTCGCAAAAAGTGGGCCTGAATCTCTGCACCATAAATCTTCGGTTGGTATGTCCCAGAGTTCTACTTTCGAAGATAAAAGCTTGCGAGCTTTCGCATGGTCTTCTTTTGCCGCTAGTAGAATAACAGGTTCAAATTCTGCAATCGAATTTGCAATATCAGCGATAGTACCTTGAAGCACATCAAGGAAAATACGACCTGGATGAACACGCCTGTTTACAGGCCACTGCATAAACGTAAGTTCATGGCGATCCTCTTCAGGCGGAACATGTAAAACCGTTGCTGAATTTGCCATGCTTACTTCACCTGAAAAACTTGCAAGGCCAAGTGCACCGCTTCCTTGAACAAATGTTCTACGTTGCATTATATAATTCCTTATCCAACCATTCTTGAATTGCTTTGCCGAGCTATCAAAACTTCTTCGGCAACCAGTTCAGCAGTTGCTGCAGATAATGTCCAGCCAAGGTGACCATGGCCAGTGTTATAGAAAACACGTGATTTTTTGCCAGCACCTACTTTTGGTAGCATGTTTGGCATCATTGGGCGAAGCCCTGCCCATGGCGTTGCATACTCAGTCGAAACCTCAGGAAAAAGTTTCTCGCACCATTTTGTGAGCGGCTTGATGCGATCATCACGAATATCAAGATTATAGCCGTTGAACTCAACAGTCCCTGCAATACGAAAACGATCTTTGCCCAAGCGACTAGTTACAACTTTAGCTTTATCATCAAGAAGACTAACCCAAGGCGCTGCGCTCTGGCTTTCCGCATCATTTAAGTGAACCGTAATCGAATAGCCTTTTACTGGATAAATATTGACGCGGTCACCAAGTTGAGCAGCTAGATCACGGCTTTGAACACCGGCACAGACGACGACCCCATCATATTGGTTTTGGACACGGGTATTGTCATCGTCCTTCCAATGCACTTCAACGCCTTCATCTGCGTGTTTCAGCGTTTCTACCTTACATCCATAATGAAACTCAACGCCGCGTTTTTTACAAGCCTTAGAAAGGCCACTTGCGTACGAGTGAATGTCACCTGTGAAATCGCTAACGGTATATATTCCACCTATAAAATTTTGTGTAAGTGCCGGTTCAAGCTTGCGAATTTCATCGACGTTTACTTCGCGGCGATCAAGTCCGCCAGCGGCAAGTAGCTCATTTACTTTTCGTGCATGAGTGAATTCTTTTTCATCATCATAAACATGAAGTATGCCTCGATCTTCACATGAAAAATCAAAGCCTTCTTTTTCCGCATGACCTTTAAGATGTTCACGAGCACCAATCGCAAGTTCAACTGTTTTGATCGTATTATTTTTATAACCTGGAATATTGGCCATGAACTCTGTCATCCATGAGATCTTGTGCCAACTAGGCTTTGGGTTAACAAGTAGAGGCGCACCTGGTTCAAACATCCATTTGATACCTTTAAATACGGTTGCCCAACGGCTCCAAGTTTCAGCATTGGAGGCAGATAATTGTCCGCCATTTGCAAATGAAGTTTCCATCGCGGCATAGCGATTGCGATCAAAGACGGTGACTTCGAAGCCTCGTTCTAAAAGTGAGTAAGCAGTTGTGATGCCAGTAATACCAGCTCCAATGACAGCAATTTTGCGCATAGTCTTGGTTCCTTTCGACAGTTCGCGTTATCCAGCAAAGCGCTGGGACGTTCCCATCTGTCTTGAAACCTGAGAGCTTGTAACAGAGCTCACTCTGTTATTTCTCCTTCGGTGGACGAACATTTGCTCATCACTCTCCAGATTGTCCTAGGGCAAATTAGCCCAAAATATGCAGTTCTTTTGCCTGAGAGTTTACGGGTGTTGCTCCTTCGGCGCTGAACTCTTAGTTCAGTCTCTCCTGCACATCTATTAAGACAAGAGCTCTTTGCCAGAAATTAATAAAAACTGCAAGCTAGTTCAGAACACTTGCAAACACATCAATTTGAGCGTATATATCATTCAAATTCTCCGTATCATTCGCGAGAGTGGGCGCTACCCAGCACCCGCTCTTTTTTAATGTCTAAACGGAAAGCAAGAAACTAAAAGGAAATATAGCTGCCCATGTCGGACGCGCGTATCATTGTTGAAACTGGAGCTGAGGCTAAAGTTGCAAACATCATTGAGCCAGAAATCGAAGATTTGGGCTACAGACTTGTGCGCGTAAAACTGTCAAATATAAATGGCGCTACCTTGCAGATTATGGCTGAACGCCCTGATGGAACAATGAATGTTGCAGGCTGCGAAGAAGTATCACGCGCAATATCGCCTATACTCGATATTGAAGATCCGATTAGTCAGGCATATCATTTAGAAATTTCGTCACCTGGCATTGATCGTCCGCTTGTACGTCTTTCTGACTTTGTTACTTGGGCTGGTCATACTTCCAAACTTGAAACGCATCAGATTGTTAATGGTCGCAAGCGTTACAAAGGAATGATTTTGTCTGTTGAGGGCAATGATATTACCTTCCGTCGCGAAGCGCCAAATGAAGGCGAAGAACCAAATTTTATCTTGCCGATTGGTGAAATTAAAGATGCAAAATTGGTGATGACAGATGGTCTTATCATCGAAGCTTTAAAGCGTGATAAATCATTACGAGAAGCAAATGAGATTGAGGATGAAGAAGAGTCTTCATCGTCAGAAAATTAGAAAACGAAAATTGCATAGATTTTTTAAAGAAAATATATGCAGCACTTAATATCAGTCCGCTATAGGCGGATGGTCAAAGGAGAGTGTCATGGCAGTTAGTGCTAACAGGTTAGAATTGTTGCAAATCGCAGATGCGGTTGCTCGTGAAAAAGCGATTGATAAAGAAATCGTAATTTCTGCGATGGCTAACGCTATAGAAAAGGCAGCAAAGTCGCGTTACGGTCAAGAAACCAACATTCATGTGAACGTTGATACAAAAACTGGCGACATAAACTTGAAGCGCTTACTTGAGGTTGTTGAGGTAGTTGAAGATCATACAACGCAAATTTCAATCGAGCTTGCTCGCGATAAAGAGCCGACAATTGAGCTCGGTGATTTTCTTTCTGATCCGCTTCCGCCAATGGATTTTGGCCGTATTGCTGCGCAATCTGCGAAGCAAGTGATCGTACAGCAAGTTCGTGATGCTGAGCGAGATCGCCAGTTTGCAGAATACCAAGACCGCGTCGGTGAGATTATCAACGGTACTGTAAAGCGTGTTGAATACGGAAATGTAATTGTTGACCTTGGCAAAGGTGAGGCAATCATTCGCCGTGACGAAACAATTCCTCGCGAAAACTTCCGCTATGGAGACCGTGTTCGTGCGTATCTTTATGATGTTCGCCGCGAACAACGTGGGCCACAAATCTTTTTATCGCGTACACACCCACAATTCATGTCAAAGCTCTTCACCATGGAAGTGCCTGAAATTTATGATGGTGTGATTGAACTTAAATCAGTTGCTCGTGATCCAGGTTCGCGTGCAAAGATTGCAGTTATTTCAAATGACTCAGCGATTGATCCAGTTGGTGCGTGTGTTGGTATGCGCGGCTCTCGTGTGCAGGCTGTTGTTGGCGAGCTTCAAGGCGAGAAAATCGATATTATTCCTTGGTCGCCTGAGCCAGCGAGCTTCATTGTTAATGCTCTACAGCCAGCCGAAGTTGCTAAAGTGGTTCTTGACGAAGACGCAGAGCGCATTGAAGTTGTTGTTCCAGATGATCAGCTTTCTCTTGCGATTGGTCGTCGCGGTCAAAACGTACGCCTTGCCTCTCAACTAACCGGCTGGGATATTGATATTATGACTGAAGAAGATGAAAGTACTCGTCGCCAGTCAGAATTCGAAACAAGTGCAAAAGTATTTACTGATGCGCTTAATGTTGATGAGATGGTAGCTCAACTTCTTGCTTCTGAAGGTTTCTCTTCGTTGGAAGAGGTTGCTTACGTAGACATGCTTGAAATTGCATCTATTGAAGGCTTCGATGATGACACTGCTGTTGAACTTCAGGCACGAGCAAAAGAATTTATTGAGAAGCAAGAAACAGCTCTTGATGATGAGCGTAAAAAACTTGGTGTTGCTGACGAGTTACGTGAAATCGATGGTCTTACCGTTCCGATGCTCGTAACGCTTGGTAAAGATGACATTAAAACAATGGAAGATTTTGCTGGCTGTGCTGCAGATGATTTAATTGGTTGGAGTGAGCGTAAAGACGGTGAAACAACGCGTTTCCCTGGAACACTAGAAGAGTATAAAATCTCACGCGTAGATGCAGACGCAATGGTTATGCAGGCGCGTGTTAAAGCTGGTTGGGTTACGGAAGAAGAGCTTGCTGCTGCAAATGCTGAGCCAGAACCAGAAGTTGAAGAAGCAACTGAAGAGGAAACAAAAAAACCAGGGCGTATTTTCTAATACAAAGGAAATAGCCACAGGAAGTAAAATTGGCGCAAGACATGAACCCGCGTACCTGCATAGTGACAAGAGCAGAAAAATCTCCAGATCAGATGATCCGCTTTGTCGTAGGACCAGAAAATCAGGTGTTTCCTGATTTGAAGCGAAAGTTACCAGGGCGCGGTGTTTGGGTAACAGCGACACGAAAAGTATTGAAAGAGGCTGTTTCTAAGAAACTTTTTGCTCGTGGTTTTAAAGATAAAGTTCAGGCAGATGAAAACTTGCCTCAATTGGTAGAAGATTTATTACGCCAAACAGCTCTGCAAGCATTGGCAATGGCTAAGAAAGCCGGACTTGTTGCTACAGGTCAGGCAAAAGCAGAAGCGATGATTAGAGATGGTGCTTCATTAGCCTTGCTACAGGCAAGCGATGCAGGTACTGACGGAGTGAAAAAGCTAGCTGCGGCTTTAAAGGCGCAGAAGGTTTATGAAGAACGAGAAATAATGTTGATTAATGAATTTACTAGCGAAGAGTTGGATAAAACATTAAATGGCACTAATACAATGTATGTGGCACTCCTAAAGGGTGGCGCATCTAAAAAACTGGTAAAACTGATGAATCGATTGATGAATTATAAAGCACAAGCAGCTTAAAATGCGTCGATTAAAACAAAATACTGGATTTTGTATGATATAAAGTCCAAAAAGCCCAAATAGGCTACTGATAAGGTAAAGCATGAGCGAGAACGAAGGCGAAAGCCCCAAAGAGAAAAAAACACTAACACTGCGAGGTAGTGGTATCTCGCAAGGTACAGTGCGTCAAAATTTCTCTCATGGACGTACAAAATCTGTTGTGGTTGAAACGCGTAAGCGCCGAATTACAAAACCTGGTGAAGCACCTGTCGCGGATGCAGCCCCTGCTCAAGCAGCGCCTGCTGCTCCTGCGCCAGTAATACCGACGCCTAAACCTGCAGTTGAAATGCCAGCTTCTAATCTTTCAAAGAACGAAATGGAAGCTCGCACTAGAGCGCTTGAAGAAGCAAAAGCTCGTGAATCAATCGATCGTGAAAAAGCTGAAGCTGATAATAAACGTCGTGCTGAAGAAGATGCGACTCGTGCTGCATCAAAAGCTGATGAAGAAAAGAATAAAGCTGAAGAAGAAGAGCGCCTTGCTGCCGAACGTGCAGAAGCTGAGCGCATTGCTGCGGCTGATGCCTCTGCAGTAGCTGCGCAAGGTGAAGAGGGAGCAATTTCAAAACCTGCACCACGCGAAGAGCCAAAGCAAAAAGAGCTTAAGCCTTTTGAACGCAAAAAGCCGGAAGAGCCTGCTAAACCATCACGCGCCAAAGGCGATGATGATCGTCGTAAAACAAAACTTACGCTTACAAATGCATTAGATGAAGACCGTGGCAAACGTGGCCCATCTCTCGCGGCTCTTAAGCGTCGTCAAGAAAAAGCAAAACGTGCAGCCCAGCAATCTGGTCCTCGTGAAAAAGTATCTCGCGAAGTGCAATTACCTGAAACGATTACTATTCAGGAACTTGCAAACCGTATGTCTGAACGCTCAGTTGATGTAATTAAGCATCTGATGCAAGAAGGACAGATGATGAAGCCTGGCGACATCATCGATGCAGATACCGCAGAATTAATTGCAAGTGAATTTGGCCACACAGTAAGACGTGTATCTGATAGTGATATTGAAGATGGTATTTTTGATGCACCAGATAACGATGCAGACCTAGAGTCTCGTCCACCAGTTGTGACAATCATGGGTCACGTTGACCATGGTAAAACATCTCTACTTGATGCACTACGTAATGCGAATGTTGTTTCTGGTGAAGCAGGTGGTATCACGCAGCATATTGGCGCTTACCAAGTTGAGCATGATGGCCAGTTGATTTCATTCATTGATACACCTGGACACGAAGCCTTTACATCGATGCGTGCTCGTGGTGCGCAAATTACTGATATTGCAATTCTTGTTGTTGCTGCTGACGATAGCGTAATGCCGCAAACAATTGAATCAATTAATCACGCAAAAGCTGCTGAAGTTCCTATTATTGTTGCAATCAACAAAATGGACAGACCGGGTGCAGATGCAAACAAAGTGAAAACTGAATTGCTTCAACATGAAGTCTTCGTTGAAGACATGGGCGGTGACGTTCTAGCTGTTGAAGTATCTGCGCTTAAAGGTACAAACCTTGATAAGCTTTTAGAAGCTATTACGCTTCAATCTGAATTACTTGACTTAAAAGCAAATCCAGATCGCCCAGGCGAAGGTTCTGTTATCGAAGCTAAACTTGATAAAGGCCGTGGCCCAGTAGCTACTGTTCTTATTAGCCGTGGAACACTAAACATCGGTGATATTATTGTTGCTGGTGATGAGTGGGGCAAGGTTCGTGCTATTGTAAACGATCAAGGCGAGCAGCTTAAACACGCAACACCATCAATGCCAGTTGAAGTATTGGGCCTTAATGGTGCACCATCAGCAGGTGACCGTATTGGGGTTGTAGAAAACGAAGCGCGTGCTCGTGAAATTTCACAATACCGCCAGCGTCTATCGCGCGAAAAAGCAGTTGCACGCGCAGCAGGCTCTCGTGGCTCACTAGAGCAAATGATGACGCAGCTTCAAACATCAGAGCTAAGCGAAGCTGCTTTTGTGTTAAAAGCTGATGTTCAAGGTTCTTCTGAAGCAATTCAACAAGCTCTTGAAAAAATGAACACTGATGAAGTTGCTGCACGCATCGTTCATTCTGGCGTTGGTGCAATTACAGAATCAGATGTTGCCCTTGCTGTTGCATCTAATGCGCCAATCCTAGCGTTTAATGTTCGTGCAAATAAACAAGCACGCGATGCAGCAGAAGCTGAAGGTATTGAAATTCGTTACTATTCAATCATCTACGATCTAGTTGATGATATGAAAAACGTTATGTCTGGTATGCTTGCTCCTGAACGTCGTGAAACATTCTTGGGTTACGCAGAAATTCTTGAAGTCTTCAACGTATCGAAAGTCGGCAAGGTTGCTGGTTGTCGTATTACAGAAGGTAAAGTTGAGCGTGGGAATGGCGTTCGCCTTCTACGCGATAATGTTGTTATCCATGAAGGCGACCTATCAACGCTTAAGCGCTTCAAAGATGAAGTGTCTGAAGTTCAAGGTGGCCAAGAATGTGGTATGGCATTTGAAAACTATCAAGACATGCGTAAAGGTGACGTCATTGAGTGCTTCCGTGTAGAGCACATCGAACGCTCGCTTTAAGCGCTAAAATTTAACACCACACCTTTGCGGTCCTATTCCGCAAGGGTGAAAGGGTAAAAATGAACGTAAGTTTTTCATATAAGTATTCTGATTATGCAGCCTTAACTAAGGCAATGGAGAAGCATGAGAAGTTTGCAAAATATTCATGGATTGCACTTTATTTAGTAATATTTGCAAATTTTGCTGCCAGTGCGGTTTTTATCTATATAACGCTGTCCAATTATAGAATGCTCGAATTGATACATTTCGCCAATGCAGCATTAGGCGTGTTTTTAATATTAGTTTTTTATGTTCTTAAACCTTTGTATCTAAGGCGATATTATAAAAAACAGATGATTGATGGAAAAGAAATTCGACTCAATTTTTCTGAAAAGGATATGAAAGTTGACATGCCAGTATTTACTGGCATTCACAACTGGGAAGCAATCATACGAGCTGATGAAGAGCCGGAACATTTTCTTCTTTGGATAAACAAAGTGCAAGCTTACTGCGTGCCTAAACGAGGCTTTGCAAGTGCTCTAGATATTGAAGAATTTAAAACGCTTGTAGTTAGCAAGGTTGAAAATCAGGAACTAATAAAATGAGTAAATTTTCGGGCACTGGCCCATCACAACGACAGTTACGTGTGGGGGAGAATGTACGTCATGCGTTGACGCAGCTATTGCAGCGCGGTGAAATACAAGACGATGTTTTGCAACGCACTGTAATCTCAATTTCAGAAGTGTCTATGTCACCTGATTTAAAAATCGCGACTTGTTATATTTCGCCATTGGGCGGTGGAGATTCAAAACCGATTATCAAAGCGCTCGCAACAAACGCAAAATTTATTCGTGGTAAGGTATCTCCGATGCTTAATCAGATGAAATACATGCCTGAGTTTCGTTTTCGAGAAGACACAAGTTTTGATAATTATTCAAAGATTGATGCACTGCTTCATTCACCAAAAGTCCAGCGCGATCTAGATGAAGATGGAGATGATGAAACATGAGCCGCCAACGCAAGAAAAAAGGCCGCCCAATCTCTGGTTGGGTAATATTAGATAAGCCGGTTGGTATTGGTTCGACACAGTGTGTTTCAAAAATTAAATGGCTCTACCAAGCTGCAAAAGCAGGTCATGCAGGTACGTTAGATCCGCTAGCTTCCGGCATGTTGCCGCTTGCTTTGGGAGAGGCAACCCGAACAGTTCCTTTTATTATGGACGGTCAAAAGACCTATCGGTTTACTGTAACTTGGGGTGCGGAAACTAATACAGATGACTTGGCTGGTGAAGTTACCAATAAGTCGGATGAACGTCCTAGCAAAGATGATATATTAGCACTTCTGCCAAATTACACCGGTGAAATCGAGCAAGTTCCGCCACAATTTTCTGCTGTAAAAATTGACGGTGAACGCGCATATAAACGTGCCCGTGATGGCGAAGAGATGGAAATAAAATCTCGTATTGTTAAAATTGAAAGGCTTGCTTTAGTTGAGTCTACTAATGATACTGCAATATTCGAAGTGCTTTGCGGAAAGGGTACTTATGTGCGCGCATTAGCACGTGACATGGGACGTGACCTAAAATGTTATGGCCACATCACAGAACTACGAAGAACATCTGTTGCGCCATTCTTAGAAGAAGATCTAATCTCGCTCGAAGATTTAATTGCTATGGAAGGCGAAATCGAAAAACTTGATGGTGAGCTTTGTACAACGGGTACAGCACTTGATAATATTTTAGAAGCTCCCGTCACAAAGGAACAGGTGCATCGTCTGCGTCTAGGCAACGCAATAGTTTTACGAGGACGCGATGCTATTGCTCAGGCGGATGAAGCCTTTGCATCTAATGGCGATGAGCTAATCGCAATAGGCGAAGTTGATCGTGGTCAGTTTAAGCCCAAAAGAGTGTTTCAGCACTCTTTTGTTTAATTATGGGCTTAACCAAAAGCAGGATTTGCTTCGTTACCGCGTTTAAACATTGTTTCCAAAATTTCATTATTGAAGTTTTCAGGCATCTGATCACCAGAAGCAAACATATAAAGCGCAGCTTTTGCAATTGCATCTAATGTTGAAAACACCAGCGATATTATGAATGTATAAATCACAGCAATTATAATAAAAACCATGCTCAAAGCTGGGGAAAATTCAGCCGTATAAACCGCCAAGATAATCATAGCTAAAGTGGGTATTGCTGCTGGATAACCAAGAACAGATAGGTCAACTTCAAGAGTGAGAGCTTCACCCCAATTCTTTTTTACTAATTGACCTGAGCGTTTGAGTGCATCAATAGCACCTTTTTCTTCTGCAACGATTACAGGGATTGCAAAGAAACTTGCCACACGCCAACCAAGGCCAAGTACACCGCTTAATAAACTGCCCAAGAAGTTATTACGTCCTTTAACCATGCGAAGTAACAGACCGACAGTCGCAGCTAACATTGACCAAGTGAAAATTTGGGGTAGACGCTTCCAAGCTATATGAAAGCCATCAGCTAGCACAGGATCATCACCACACAGACGAATAAATGCACAAGTCACTAATCCAGTATTAAAAAAGTTAGGATCAAATAGATGATGTATGAAGGTACAATTGTTATCAATGCATATTGTAGCAATATCGATAAGCTGAACATATGATTGATATCAACATGCGCTGCTTCTGACGGGCCAAAATAACCGCTTGCCCAAATTGGATATCCGATTAATCCAAAGACAATAATTGTCGTTAAGGTGCTTAAAGCTGGAAACATCAACATTTCCTTATCCAGCATTAATACGCGCCAACATTCTTTGGCTAATTTCCAACTGTTTTCTACTTTTTCAAACATAAAAACCCTCCATGTTATATGTAGTTATACATCAAAGAGTTTTCAGAATTCTTGGCTTTCATGGTTTCTGCTTTGTTAATCACTATGGATGTAGGGCACTTGTGCACATGATTGGGTTCTTGGTTTGCTTATTAAAATATTGCAACTACCCTAGCAAAAAATATTGATATCAGTTCAGGATTTCTTCTTGAGCCGTAAACACATATTGCTTGTCAGCAACCTCAACATTTGGTGGCACTTTTGAATTTTCAAAAATATCATAGCCTTGTTTTAGGTTATGCCAAAAACTCATCCATTGATTGTCTTTATGCTTCTCCATATTTTCTTCATTCATGCGAAAAGGAAACAGATGTGTTCTAAAAAAAGGTTGCCCTGAATTAAGGGCTGCCTTAGCAACCAAATAAATCTCTTCTATATTCTTGTCACTCATTGCATAATATCCAATTGATACACAATCACCATGCACCATCAGATAACTACCCGTACGCTCGTGTGATTGATCGTATTTATTTGGAAATCCAACATTAAACGATAAATGATAAGTACTATTTGGATTCATATGCTTTGGGGTTACATAATAAAATCCTTCGGGCGATTGATGGTCCCCTTCTTTAAGTTTAGGGCCAAGCAAACCAGAAAAATTACAAATGGGATAGTTTTTAAAAAGCTCGAACTGATCATTTGTTTGAACCCATAGCTCTAGTTCAGACGTTTCCTTGAAAATTCGAATGAATATAGGTTGGCCAAGTTCCATTCCTTTTGCAGAAAACTGTGCTTTAAGCTCTGGAATAACCCTTTCTTTGATAGAGGGTAAATCAGCTGCAAAAGTTTGATGATGAAACGTGGTCATAAACAAACATAGTAGTATTAAGTGTTTTAAATTTTGCATTTATAAAACTAAGGTCACCCATAAATATCAACAATCTAGGCACACAAAAATAAGACTTTGTTATTAATATGTCTGAGTGTCATTTTAAATAAGTTCAAGATTGAATTAAATGAATATTTTTGGAAAAAATGGGTGTAATAAAAGACTAGCAATTAAACTCATTTTCCCCTATATGAAGCCCAAGAACGAGCTTAACGGCTCGTTTCTTATATTCTGGCCTATTCCCAAAAAGTGGCAACCGGTTTTTGGATCAAGAATATGCCTTATTAAATGGCCCTTGCTAGACGACATCTTGGCAGTGGGCGACGATTAAAATACGAAAGCCAATAGGTTTTCTACAATAGAAAGAAATGTCGATGTCGATTACTCCAGAGCGTAAAGAGGAGCTCATTAAAGAATATGCTACAAAATCAGGTGATACTGGTTCTCCAGAAGTTCAAGTTGCGATCCTAACGGAACGCATCAAAAATCTGACAGACCACTTTAAAGGCCATAAAAAAGATAACCACTCACGTCGTGGTCTTCTGAAAATGGTTTCTCAACGTCGTCGTCTTCTTGACTATACAAGAGCAAAAGACGAAGAGCGTTATAAGTCACTTATCACTAGTCTCGGCATCCGCCGATAAAGAATTCCGGCGCAGGCTTTATCTAGTCTGCGCCGTTTTCGTTTCTTAAGGCTTCAACCGTGTGACCTTAAAAAACGCTATATGAAACTGGCTCGAATATTGGGCAGGATTACAAGCGGTTTATTTCCAAAAAATCAAAACCCCTTGTTGTCTTGCCCTTAAACAAAAAAGCCAAAATTTCACACGGCAAAATGGACTGCACTAAAGAAGAGATGCAGGTCCCATGTATGTTATTAAGGACAATATATGTTTGAACATCATTTAGTAGAAATCGAATGGGGCGGCCGTCCGCTAACCATCGAAACAGGTAAAATCGCACGCCAAGCAGATGGTTGCGTGCTCGTTACTTATGGCGAAACAACTGTCATGTGTGCAGTTGTATCTGATACAGCACCAAAACCTGGTATGGATTTTTTCCCACTCACAGTGAACTACATCGAAAAAGCTTATGCGGCTGGTAAAATTCCAGGTGGCTTCTTTAAACGTGAAGCACGTCCGTCTGAAAACGAAACATTGGTATGTCGTCTAATCGACCGCCCAATTCGTCCGCTTTTTGCAAAAGGCTACAAGAACGACACACAAGTAACCTGTATGGTTATTTCGCACGATCTTGAAAACAACCCGGACATCGTTGCAATGATTGCTACATCAGCAGCACTTGCAATTTCTGGCGTTCCTTTCCAAGGCCCAATCGGCGGCGCTCGTGTTGGTCTAATCGATGGCGATTATGTACTTAACCCGAACATCGACGAAATGGACGAGTCTGATCTTGATCTGGTTGTTGCAGGTACACGCGATGCGGTTCTTATGGTGGAATCAGAAGCTAAGATTCTTTCAGAAGAAGTTATGCTTGGCGCTGTAATGTTTGGTCATGAAGAATTTCAGCCAGTGATCGATGCTGTTGCGCAACTAGCAGAAAAAGCTGCTAAGCCAATGCGTGAGCATGTTCCTACTGACAATTCTGCTTTCTCCAAAAAAGTTGTAAAGCTTGTCGGTAAAGACATCGAAAAAGCATACAAAATATCAGATAAGCAAGATCGTTATGTGGCGCTTGATGCTGCTAAAGCAAAAGCAAAGGAAGAATTCCTTACAGAAGAATCTACTTCAGATGAAGCGAACGTTCTTGGTGAAGTATTCAAAGGCGTACAAGCTGACGTTGTTCGTGGATCAATCATCAAAACAGGTAAACGTATTGATGGTCGCGATCTTTCAACTGTTCGCCAGATCGTCGCTGAAGTTGGCGTTCTTCCACGCACACACGGTTCTGCCGTGTTTACACGTGGTGAAACACAGGCACTTGTTGTTGCAACATTAGGTACATCAGATGATGAGCAAATGATTGACGCACTAACAGGTACGTATAAAGAAAACTTCATGCTGCATTATAACTTCCCACCATATTCTGTTGGTGAGACTGGTCGCATAGGTTTCACTAGCCGCCGCGAAGTTGGCCATGGTAAATTAGCTTGGCGTGCAGTACGTGCAGTTCTTCCTACAAAAGAAGAATTCCCTTACACACTTCGCGCAGTTTCAGAAATCACTGAGTCTAATGGTTCGTCTTCAATGGCATCTGTTTGTGGCACATCACTTGCGTTCATGGACGCAGGCGTTCCGCTTAAAGCGCCAGTTGCAGGTATTGCAATGGGCTTGATTAAAGAAGGCGACGACTTTGCCGTTCTTTCAGACATCCTAGGTGATGAAGATCATCTTGGTGACATGGACTTTAAAGTTGCAGGTACTGCAGAGGGCCTTACATCGCTTCAAATGGATATCAAAATCACTGGTATCACAGAAGAGATTATGAAAGTTGCACTTGAGCAAGCTAAAGGTGGCCGTGAGACTATCCTTGCTGAAATGGCAAATGCATTGACTGAAGGTCGTGCTGAGCTTGGTGAATTTGCACCGCGCATCGAGAGCTTTAAAATCCCAACGGATAAAATCCGTGAAGTGATTGGTTCTGGTGGTAAAGTTATCCGCGAAATCGTTGAAAAAACGGGCGCTAAAGTTTCAATCGAAGACGATGGCACTGTTAAAGTTGCATCATCTTCTGCAAAAGAAATTGACGCAGCGGTTACTTGGATTCGTTCAATCACGGATGACCCAGAAGTTGGCGTAATCTATGAAGGTACTGTTGTGAAGACTGTAGACTTCGGCGCATTCGTAAACTTCTTTGGCGCAAAAGATGGCCTAGTGCATATTTCACAACTAGCTAACGAACGTGTTGCAAAAACAACAGACGTTACCAAAGAAGGTGAAAAAGTTTGGGTTAAGCTAATGGGCTTTGATGACCGTGGTAAAGTTCGTCTTTCTATGAAAGTTGTTGATCAGGAAACTGGTAAGGAAATCGTAGAAGAAAAAGACGAAGACTAAATCGTCTGTGAAATAGATTTTGAAAAAGGCCGGAATCATCCGGCCTTTTTTATGTTAAGGACTAACTATGAAGCCTGATTATAAAGACGCACTTATTCTTGCCCTTGATCGCGGCATTGCAGAACCACTCGGGTTGTGGCGCATGTATAACGCTATGCAGTTGCAAGATTTAGAAGATGGCTGGAAGCAAGTTCTCAAGTGTGAGCAGGCATTAAGACCCGAGTTTATCAAACTAGATCGTGCTGGATGTTCAGTAGTTCCGCAGTTTGAAGATGCTGAAAAATCCTCTGGTGCAATTATTTTGCTTGGCCGTAACCGTAAGGTAAACGAAGCTAATATCATTAGAGCATGGAATGCATGTGATGAAGGTGCGCAGATCATAGTTGCGGGCGATAAAACCGCAGGCGTGGGTTCAGCACGCAAATGGATTTCGCAGAAAACTGAAATCGCTGATAGCTTTTCTAAACATCATGCCGTTGTATTTTGGTTCATAAAAAAAGATGACATATGGGCAGAGCCTGATTTAATAAAAGAAGTCGAGGGCTATCATCTTGCTGAGGGCATGTTCTCTAGTGATGGCCCTTATAAAGGCTCAATATTACTGGCGGAACATTTTGACAAACGCCTTGGTGGTCCAGTCACAGATTTAGGCTGTGGTTGGGGTTATCTCTCAAATGAACTTTTAAAACGAACCACAAAAGTTACGGAGCTGGCACTTTATGAAGCCGATTATCATGCGCTAGAAGCTGCTAAGAAAAACGTTCAACAGTATGAAGGTTTAACGCCAACATTCCATTGGTGTGATCTGACAACTGAATATAAAAAGAAACCATACCAGTGGGTCATCATGAATCCACCTTTCCATACAGCGCGCTCTGCTGATCCTGAACTAGGCAAGCGCTTCATCCAAGTAGCAGCTTCAACACTGCCATCAGGCGGGCGGTTGCTTATGGTAGCAAACAGAAATCTTCCTTACGAAGATACGCTTTCAAAAGTATTTAGGCATTTTAAAGTTCTACAAGAGCGCGATGGCTTTAAGGTGATTGAGGCGGTTAAGTAATAAAAAAGCCCCATCCAATTTTTAAATGGATGAGGCCATAAGTTATTTAGCTAGTCTGCACTAACTAACCATCCATAGAGTTAAGCTCTTCAAGCTTCGGCATAGAGACTGTCGAATAGCCTGAATCCACAAAGTGAATTTCACCTGTCACGCCTGATGATAAATCAGAAAGAAGATAAAGTCCGGAGCCACCAACCTCTGAAATATCTACTGTACGACGAAGCGGTGAATTGCGTTTTTGATAATTAAACATCGAGCGTGCATCCGAAACACCAGCACCTGCTAGCGTTCTAACTGGACCCGCAGAAATTGCATTTACGCGAATGCCTTGTGGACCATAGTCATTTGCAAGATAACGAACACTGGCTTCAAGGGCTGCTTTTGCAACACCCATAACGTTATAGTTAGGCATCACACGGGATGCGCCACCATAGGTGAGCGTAAGCATCGAGCCGCCTTCATTCATCATAGAGGCTGCACGTTTTGCAATTTCAGTAAACGAGAAACATGAGATTACCATCGTGCGTGAAAAGTTTTCACGCGTGGTGTCTGCATACATGCCTTTAAGTTCGTTTTTGTCAGAAAATGCAATCGCATGAACAAGAAAATCTATCTTGCCCCATTCTTTTTTAAGTGTATCAAAAACAGCATCAACAGAAGCAATATCTTCAACATCACAATCTAACAGCAAGTTTGAACCAACACTATCAGCTAGTGGTTTAACACGTTTACCAAAGCCATCACCTTGATAAGTAAATGCAAGTTCTGCACCTTGATCAGCGAGTTGTTTAGCAATTCCCCAAGCAATCGAGTGGTTGTTTGCAACACCCATCACAAGTCCGCGTTTGCCTTTCATTAAGTCACCCATAAATCAGTTCCTTAACCGTTATAGCGCTGTAGCGCGAGTGTTGCGTTTGTGCCACCAAAGCCGAATGAATTCGAAATGACAGTATTTAGTTTTGCATTATCAACACGCTTACGAATAATATTGATATCTTCAAATTCAGGATCAAGCTCTTCGATGTGCGCACTCTCTGCTATGAAATCATTGTTCATCATCAACATGCAGTAAATCGCTTCTTGCACGCCAGTAGCACCAAGCGAGTGTCCCGTTAGAGATTTGGTTGCAGAAATCGGCGGGCATTTTTCACCAAAGACTTCGCGGATTGCACCAATCTCTTTTGCGTCGCCCACAGGTGTCGAAGTGCCGTGTGGGTTGATATAGTCAACAGGGTCATTAACGGTTGCAAGTGCCATTTGCATACAACGAACAGCCCCCTCACCTGATGGTGCGACCATATCTGACCCATCAGATGTTGCGCCGTAGCCTATAATTTCACCATAGATTTTAGCGCCGCGCGCTTTTGCGTGCTCAAGTTCTTCCAGAACAACAACACCAGCACCACCAGCAATCACAAAACCATCACGATTAGCATCATAAGCACGTGAGGCTTTTGAAGGTGTATCGTTAAATTTAGATGACATCGCGCCCATCGCATCAAAGAGATTTGACATAGACCAATCAAGATCTTCTGAGCCACCAGCAAAAATAATATCTTGCTTGCCCATTTGAATGGTCTCGTAAGCATTGCCCACGCAATGGTTTGAAGTCGCGCAGGCAGAGGTGATTGAATAGTTCACGCCTTTAATCTCAAACTGAGTTCCAAGAACCGCAGAAGCAGTTGAACTCATAGCCTTTGGAACAGCTGTTGGTCCAATACGCTTTGGACCTTTTTCTCGGGTAATATCTGCAGCTTCAAAAATCGTCTTAGTAGAAGGCCCACCAGAACCCATGATAATACCAGTGCGCGGATTAATAACGTCACCAGTTTCAAGGCCCGCATCTTGGATAGCTTGTTCCATTGCTATGTAATTCCAAGCTGTGCCTTTAGCCATAAAACGTGCTGTTCGGCGGTCAAGCACTTCAAACGGGTCAAGATCAGGTGCGCCTTGCACCTGACAGCGGAAACCATATTTTACATGGTCTTCAGCAGTTTTAATGCCTGACTTTGCTGCACGAAGAGAGCTAAGCACTTCTTGGGTATTATTTCCGATAGATGAGACAATGCCCATGCCTGTGACGACAACGCGTTTCATGTGTTCGTTCCTTTAACTTAACGTTTAAGAGGCTTTTTCTTTTGATAGACCCACTTTAAGATCTTTGGCAGTATAGATAACTTCGCCATCAGCTTTTAACCAGCCATCGGCTATACCTAATACAAGACGCCCGTGCATGATGCGCTTGAAATCTATCCCGTATTCTACCAATTTAGTTTTAGGCGTTACCATGCCTTTAAACTTAACTTCGCCAGTTGATAAAGCCATTCCGTAACCTTCACCACCAGACCAACCTAGATAGAAACCTGTAAGTTGCCACATGGCATCAAGTCCAAGGCAACCAGGCATGATTTCATTTCCAATAAAGTGGCATGGGAAAAACCACGCATCAGGCTTTACATCAAGTTCAGCACGGATAGTACCTTTTCCATATTCGCCACCTTCTTCATCAAGGTTAGTAATGCGATCAAACATTAACATTGGTGGAGCAGGTAGTTGAGCATTGCCTTGTCCGAAAAGCTCTCCTTTTCCGCATGCAATTAATTCTTCATAGTTGTAGCTTGTTTGGCGGTCAGTCATATATGCCGTGCCTTTTTGTCATGATATTTCAATTTGCTTTGCAACTATTTAGCACATGATTTTGCCCTCTGCCAAAGAAAGAATTTCACTTTTGTGGAGAAGTTTTCTCTTAGCTAATGTTAGTTAAGTAAAATATTAACGTAAAGGTCAAAACATATGGGTTTTTGGGCTATTTTGTCCTCGCTGTGACCTATTGCGTATATTTACGCTTGGAATTATATTAATCTCAGAAAACATACTTTTATATTAGTTGGCCTTATATGTTCGATAAAGTTCAAAACCTTGATGTCACCCTGAGAGAAGCAAATTTGCGCCCAACGCGTCAAAGGGTTGATCTTGCACGCTTGCTCTTTTCCAAGGGAGAGCGTCATGTATGTGCAGAAACATTATTTGAAGAAGCACGTGTTGCTGGTGTAATGGTTTCTCTTGCAACCATTTACAATACGTTGCACCAATTTACAGACAATGGATTGCTACGCGCGATTACAGTTGATTCAAGCAGAACATATTTTGATACCAACACAGGTGACCATCATCACTTTTATTTAGAGGATTCCAATGAACTGGTGGATATGCCAGGTGGTTTTGTAAAAGTTGATAATCTTCCAAAGCCGCCAGAAGGGCTTGCGATCAGCAGTGTTGATGTGGTGGTCAGAGTACGCTCTGCTTCAAAAAGCTAATTATTCTTCGATAAGTTCATCTGGGTAAACACCCCAGATGCTAGACTTACTTACATATCCGTCTTGTTTGCCAAATGTTAAATGGCAGAATTTTTCAGCACAAAAGTCAACTTTAGCTACAACGCCCGGTTCAATCCGCGCTAGTGTAGAAGACGCTGGGTCAGACTTAGACATTAAGCTTGCCAAGCCTTTTTTCTTATCACTTTCCCATGGGTTTATGATAGCCGTGCGCTTGCCTGAAAGCAGAGAGTGCAACATCCAACCTTCATTTCCTTCTGCGTCACGAATTTTACGCCAATTATCAAATTCCTGAATAATTTCCATCGGCAGGCCTTTTTTAACGTACAGCCAAGCAACTTGGTATTTTGATCCAGGGCCAACTCTCATGTTTGCTTTGCCAGACTTTAAGCTAACAAACCGAGGAATAGGGAGGCCCGTTTTGCCTGTTGTCGTAGATTGAGCGTTAGTAACCTCAATAGAAATTGGCAAAATCAGAAAGCTGGCTGTCAGTGTGCATAAAAATGATTTTGAAATTAGCTTAGACAAATTCACCAGTTTTCTCCTAGTATTTCTTGTAAACGAAATTCTTGCTTTAGTATTGCCAGTACGGCCTTATAAATATATCAAATACCTTGGTATTCTAAGAGCGTTAATACCACGTCAACATTTGGCTTTAAGTCATCATCGGAATTGAAAAATGAGTAAAAAGAAACCTGTCGTTATTGTAACACGTAAATTACCAGATTCTGTCGAAACGAGGATGCGAGAGTTATTTATAACTACCTTGAATCTAAAAGACATTGCTTTGACTAAAGAGCAACTGGTAGATGCTATTCAAAAAGCAGACGTTTTGGTGCCAACCGTAACAGATAATATTGACGCAGACTTAATTGAAAAAGCTGGGCCACAACTTAAGTTAATTGCAAATTTTGGTAACGGTGTTGACAATATTGATGTTGCCGCTGCTGCTAAAAAAGGAATTGCGGTTACAAACACGCCTAATGTTCTGACTGAAGACACCGCTGATATGGCTATGGGCTTGATGATTGCTGTTTCGAGGCGGTTTGTAGAAGGAGCTCAAGCGATTAATAAAGATGAGTGGCACGGGTGGTCACCAACTTGGATGCTGGGTAATCGTATTTGGGGCAAACGCCTCGGTATTATTGGCATGGGTAGAATTGGCACAGCTGTTGCAAGGCGAGCAAAGGCATTTGGCCTCTCAATTCATTATCATAACCGCAATCAAGCTAATACCGCAGTTGAAGATGAACTTGAGGCAACCTATTGGGATGATCTGGATCAGATGCTACCTCGCGTTGATTTTCTTTCAATTAATTGTCCATATACATCTGAAACATTTCATATGCTTTCTCAAGAACGCTTAGCATTGATGCAGCCAGGTTCAGTCATTATCAATACAGCGCGCGGTGAAGTGATTGACGAAAAATCACTTATTCTTGCAATCTCACATGGCAAAATTGCTGGCGCTGGGTTGGACGTGTTTGAAAACGAACCTGCTGTTAGTGACGATCTTAAGGCGTTGGTGAAAAAGGGTAAAGTTGTCGTTTTGCCTCGTATGGGTTCTGCTACCAAAGAGGGTCGCGTCGAGATGGGCGACCGCGTTTTGATTAACATCAGAACATGGGCTGATAGCCATCGTCCGCCAGATCGTGTTTTGCCAAGTGAAGCTTAAGTTTAGAGTAAAGATATGAAAACGATTACCTTTGGCTCTGCAATGATTGATATCATTACGGTTATTAGTTCAGAATCCATTGAGCAGATTTCACTATCAAACTCTAATCAGCAATATTTACTTGTAGAGCCGGGTCGTAAAGTTGAGGCAGAAACAATTACTCGTCATATTGGCGGTGGTGCGCTTAACACGGCTATTTGTTTTACGAAACTTGGGTGCGAAGCAAGTCCAGTTGTTAAGATGGGTGATGATGTTCCAAGGGACTACATCGTCAAAAATTGCATTGACCACGGTTTGGATATGGGGTGTGTTTTGATTGATGATAGTCAATCCACTGGCTCAGCCGTAATGATTGCCAGTCATGAAAAAAACGCTGCAATTTTTACCCAGCGCGGCGCTAATACATCGCTTGTCCAATCTGACTTAAAAAAAATAAAAATATCAGAAGCAGATATTGTTCATGCAGCACCGCTTAGTGGGGCATCAGCAAACATGCTCCCTGAAATTTCAATATTAGCCAAAGAAGCAGGTGCTTTTTTCTCATCTAATCCTGGAATTAGACAAATCACTAAACGCGCAAATACAGTTTTAACTGCGGCTAAGAATATGTCTTTAATTTCCATCAATAAGGTTGAAGCTGCGGCGCTGGTTCCTTGTCTTTCTGCAATTGATTCAAATCTTGATTGGGGAACGCCTGCAAAGAGCGACCCAGTCATTCACTCTCAAGGTGGGGAAATTTGCCTAAAGAAATTCTGTGAAACGCTTCATTCGCATGGGCCAGAGCATGTTTTGATTACACATGGTGCTAAAGGTGCTTATTTATTCGATGGCAAGACCCTTCACCATCAAGAAGTCATTCCAGCAAAAGTTGCAGGAACTGCGGGAGCTGGCGACTCGTTTGTCTCAACACTTGCTTGGGGTCTAAGATCAGGTCACGGAGCAAAACAAGCGCTATTACAAGCAGCACATAATGCTTCTTCGGTAGTGTCGTTTGTAAATACAACAGATGGATTATTGAACGCAGATGAATTAATTATACGGGCTTCATCTTGAGCATGCCGAAAGCTTAAACCCCCGTTGAGCCAAAACCACCAGAGCCACGATCGGTTTCGCCAGCAAGCGAACTTTCAGTAATTTCAACTTGTATTACAGGTGCAATCACCATTTGAGCGATGCGCATTCCGCGTTCTATTTTGAATGTCTTTTCACCGTGATTTATTAAAAGCACCATTACTTCACCGCGATAATCCACGTCAATTGTGCCTGGAGTGTTTAGACAAGTAATCCCATTTTTATAGGCTAGACCAGAACGGGGGCGGATTTGCCCTTCGTGGCCTTTTGGTATTTCCATAACGAGACCCGTTGGCACAAGAATACGCTTGCCTATTTTTAAAATCAGCGGCTCATTTTCAGGAACAGCTGCACGTAAGTCCATGCCTGCTGCATCTTGCGTTTCATACGAGGGAAGTTCCAGCCCCTCAGCGTGAGGCATTCTAATTAAGTTTAATGTACTCATCTTGGATCATACGCAAATTCTAGGCGGTTGCCGCCTGGTTCATTAATGAAAAAATGTACTTTTGGTCCTGCACCTGAAAACTCTGGTGAGCATTCAACATTCACACCAGGCCAGTCTTTAATTTTAGCAAACGCATCGTTCAGTGCTTCTTCGGTAGGGATTTTAAAAGCTACGTGATGCAGGCCAATATTGGTTTTGCGATTAAAACTTATAGGCGTATCTGTTTGAGCTTGCCAAATGGTCAGCACTGAATTTCCATCAGAAATAAACTTTGATGGATAATCAGGTTTTCCGCCAACCTCTTTCCAGCCTAGGCATTCGGTAAAAAAAGAAATCGTTTTATCCAAGTCAGAAACAGTTAAGCCAAGGTGGTCAATTCCAAGAGTAAGTGGGGTCATAGAATGCTCCATTTCGTGAATGATTATATGTCTACTGTTTCAATGATGAAATGTTTAATAATCTCATCGACAAGTTTTTGCGCTACGCCACTCTTGTCCATTTCAGGCCAATCTTCAATGCCAGAGTTGCTTAATCGTTTCACTGTGTTCTTGTCGCCGCCCATAACGCCACCTTCAGGCGAAACATCGTTAGCAATAATCCAATCAGCGTTTTTACTTTTCAGTTTAGCCTTTGCGTGTTTTTCAAGGTTTTCTGTTTCAGCAGCAAAGCCAACAAGAAGCGCAGGGCGTTTTTTATGATGGCCAAGGCCTTTTAGAATGTCTGGATTTTCCGTTAGCTTGAGTGAAGAAGGGCCTTTGCCATTATCTTTCTTCATCTTCTCATCAGCCTCATCAACCGAGCGCCAATCTGCAACAGCTGCCACCATCACAGCAATATCTGCTGGTAAGGCAGTTTCTACAGCCTTTTGCATTTCACGCGCCGTTTGAATATGTATGACTTCGCAATTTTGAGGCGCAGGAATGTCGACGGGCCCAGAGACCAAAATCACTTCTGCCCCTGCTTGGGCTAAGGCGTGAGCAATCGCATGACCCTGTTTGCCTGATGAACGGTTAGCGATGTAGCGCACAGGGTCAATTGGTTCATGGGTTGGGCCAGAGGTAACAATTGCACGTTTCCCAGCAAGGGGTTTTGGAGTGTTGTCAGGAACAAGTAAGTTTCCAATTAAGTTTCCAATACTGCCGACAATCTCCATTGGTTCTGCCATGCGGCCATAGCCGGCTTCACCGCTCTCAGCCATTTCACCCGCATTAGGACCAATAAAATGGATGCCGTCGCTGTGCAGTGTTTTTATATTCCGCTGCGTTGCTGGATGCGACCACATTTGAGGATTCATGGCTGGAGCAATCAGAACTGGCTTGTTCGTTGCTAATAAAACGGTTGAAGCAAGATCATTCGCGTGGCCTTGCGCCATTTTTGCCATGAGGTCAGCAGTTGCAGGAGCCACTACAATGAGGTCAGCTTCACGCGAAAGTCTGATGTGACCAATATCGTGTTCATCGTCACGATCAAAAAGCTCCGTAAAAACCTTGTCATTGGCAATCGCAGAAACGGATAACGGTGTGATAAATTCTTGTGCCGCTTTTGTCATAACAGGGCGAACTAAAGCGCCGCATTCTCGTAATCTGCGAATTAGATCAAGGCATTTATAAGCTGCGATGCCGCCCCCTATAATAAGAAGAATACGCTTATTTTTCAGGTTTAAAGAGTGTAAACTTACATCCTGTTCTTGATGAAGACTTGCTGGCTGAGGTTTTAATTCAGCAGGGGGGGTGTTTTTTGCATCGCCAAGAAGCAGCCGTGCTTCTTCCTCCATAGAGTTTCCATTTTTCGCCGCCCGTTCCCGAAGCGCTTGCTTGGTTTTTTCGTCTAAATTTCGTATCGTAATGCTGGCCATTATACGTCCATGTGATTGCATTGATATCAAATATAGTAATAAAATGATTGCATTGCGGTCAATACAAAAGTCTTGTATTTGCCACAATTTACGTGTAATGCGTACGTACCTGATATTTTGCCGAACTACTGACTAGTCTTGCGCATTCATAAATTGAACCGCGCCTACCACGATTACTTCCCAAAATTGACGACAACGACGCTTTCACTCAATACCGAGTGTAACGTTTTATTTAAAAAGGAAAATACTCGTGACTAATGGCACAGTAAAATTTTATAACGACCAAAAAGGTTTTGGTTTCATTCAACCTGAAGACGGCGGAACAGACGTATTCGTACATGCTACAGCTCTAGAGCGTGCAGGCATGTCAGGTCTTTCTGAAGGCCAAAAAGTTGCTTTCACAACAGCTGTAGACCAACGTTCAGGCAAAACAGCAGTGGACACAATCCAAGCTGCATAATTCTTCTTTTGAAGATTAAGAGACGATCAAGGGTGGCTTTGCTGCCCTTTTTTATTGAATAATTTCCCCTTCTCCCACAAGGGTAGAGGAAAAGTCGTGTGTTTACATTCATTCGCCCATTGCTGAACTGTGGTGTCCATTTTTCCTTTTCCGATTAGGCATCTGCCTTATCGTCCGTTCACGGGCAAGCGTTTTGGCTAAACGCCAAAGTCTTGCCCTGCTACGGAGGGAGCACAAACATGCGGAGTCCTCAGTTTAGAACCTCTAATGTTTATAGTTGTGGCTCTCAACTGAGAACTCCACGCAGAGATTTTGAGTACCGCCTCACGGGATAAATCGCGCGGGATCAGCCTTCGAGGTGAGATTGCGCCCGACACGCAACCATGACCGTTTTCATTTCATCTCACCATGTTCAAACAGTTCCCCATCCAAACACCCAAGAACAACAACGCACCGCTCTGCTTTCGCTCATTCCACGGAACACTTCGGTCATGAGCCGCCGTTTGCCGAAACAAGTAATACAAGGATTATGGAGCTAGTATGGAAAGTGGGGAAAAGTTTTTTGGGAAATTATTTATTCAATGGCAGTTATGTGCCAGAAGCTACAAAGTTTAGAAAATGCCTTATGGCCGTAAAGAGCCCTACCTCACCATTAATGAGAACGACAAGAAAGTTCGTCCGGGAACAGTGAGTATTCTTGTGGCGATATAACAAGATCGGAACCCAATTTGGGTAATTCTGCAGCCATTAGTGCTTTCAATTTTTCACTGGTTATTCGTCTTTCTACACCCAGAATTATTATAGTTCTTTGAAGTAATTCTTCAGTTGTATTTTCCTCGGTTGGACTCTCGTTATATCCAAAGGAACAAGAATAGATTGTTTTTTTGGCTTCACCTTTCGGCTTCACCGTTCTTCTCAATATTCTGTCACCTAAATTATTGGCACGTTCGCTTGCTAAAGTTAGGTGCTTGGAAACTTCCAATCCTTTTGGAGCTCCAGACGACAATCCGATAGCTACAAGCGTATCAACGGTGCTAAACCGTTCAACTATTTCGGGGGCTGACAAAACCAACTCGTCGAATCTTTCAAGCGATATTTTACCTTCGCTTACGTCTAAAAAAAGATCCGAATCTGCAAAAGACCATGAAAACCCTTGATAAATGCTGAGCACTTTATACCGAAGTGGATCGCCATCAGGAGGAGTGTAGACATTATCAATACAGGATAATACTGCCATTGTATTATTTGAAAATGTGATAGTGATTTCTTCGCATTTGGATGTTTGTGTACGTTTTGGAGACAAAATTATCATCAAGAATGCCAAAAAAAGGGAAACTAAACCAACACCAATTAACGCGCTCGTAATCCATTTCCACGGCGCGGGCATGTCGTGAATGAGTGGAAGGTATTTTAACAAAGTAGCTATCTCCATCCGTCGGCTCCAGTAGCGCACCTAGCTAGATATGTTTCAGTTCGAATAAATAATGCTCATTCTACGAACAATCATCTTAGCGAGTGAATAATTATAAGTCATTTTTCTTTAAATTGGGAGCTGTTTGTTGGTTTGCCCCTCAAACTTTCATCGTCCCACTTGTTTACAGTCGTTGAACAATATAGCACCACTGCCGAGTCTGAATAAGTATGTCTGTTGTTTTCTGGGATACGATCCCACAAAGTGAAATTCGTTTCATGAAGGTAAAAGTGCTAAATCATACTTTCGTTCAATAATTCCTATGTCGCCTGTTGAATGCTGCCAACGTTTAAAAACGGTAGAAAGTTCGCCTAGCTGTCATAAACCTATCAAAAGTAGGCGTCCACTCTGGGTCAGCAACAGCCGTTAGGGATGTATTGTGATTTGTATCTTCTTCAAAACCGTTTCACCAATCCAGCATTCGGAAAACAAGTTGGTTTCAAACCATTCTTGCTTTGCCAATCACCTATTGAGCGGCGTGTTTTAAAGCCCGCTAACCCATCAGCGCCGCCCACATCATAGCCTTTTGAGATCAGAACTTCTTGCATCTTCTTTACTTCATGCCGCTTGTTGCCAGAGACTTTTTGCCAGCCTGTTTGAAACGGCTTGTTGGAATATTGAATGCGGTCAGCAACATTGCCCACGAAGAGTGCGTATAAATCTGAGTTGTTGTATTTTTTAATCACATAGAAATTTGGTGTTGCAACAAACACTGGGCCGCCACGTCCTGCGGGTAATAAGATTGCGCCTTTCTTGTTTTGCTCATGAGAAGGAAAAGCATTACCTGAAATGCGTTTTACGCCAGCTTTTGACCATTGGGAAATTTTGCGCATTTGATCAGGGCCTTCGAGCGCGCAAGAGACGTTGTTTGGAATGCTCGCCTCAAAGCCCCAGTCACGCCCAGTTTGCCAGCCATATTTTTTAAGGTAATTCGCGATGGATGCCAGCGTATCTCCGGTAGAACCCCAAATATTGCGCTTGCCATCACCGTCAAAATCAACGGCATATTCCAAATAAGAAGACGGTAAAAACTGCGGTTGCCCCATAGCGCCAGCCCATGAAGACTTCATCTGGGATGGTGAGGCATAGCCTTTGTCGATGATAATAAGAGCAGCTAAAACTTCCTTGCGAAACAACTCTTTGCGCGTCGACATGAAGGCTTTCGTTGCCAAAACTTGAAATGCATTATGAGGAATATTTGCCCGCCCAAAAGCAGATTCGCGACCCCATATGGCAAGGAGAACGCTTCCAGGTACGCCATACTTTTTTTCAATACGTGCCAATAACCGCTTGTGCTTGCTAGCCAGTTTCTTGCCTGAGCTCACCACAGAGTTCATGTTGTTTGGATTAAAATATCGCGCTGGAGATTTAAACTCGGTCTGTACCTGTTTGCGCTTGGCCTTTGGTTTTGTTCCCGGTGGAACAAGATCAGGTAATTTCCAGTTTAGCTTTACGCCCTTAAAGGCCTTTTTAAAATTGCGCTTGGAAACACCGTTGCGTTTTGCCTCTGGCCAAAGATCATTTTGAAGCCATGCTTGAAATTGCCTTTCAACCTTAGCGGTATTTTGCGCAAGGGAAGGCGTTACAAAAACGCTTAGAGCGATGGTAAGTATTATAATAAAACGACTCATAAACAGAATCTAAGCAAACTATGAGGAAAGCGCCAGTACCTTTTTTCCCTCATTTGCTCGTAAAACCAGTAGCAATGCATATAGTGCTGTGAATATAATCGCTAATTGCCATAGCCCTAAAACCATCGGCGCAACAAAAGTTTCAGCTACTCTTAACATGTGATTAGGATGGCGGGAATACTTTAAAAGCCCAGTCTTAACTGTGGGTTCATCAAAAATAAAAAGCCTGATTGTCCAGCGTTCTCCAAGTTGAATAATTATCCAAAAGTGGAAAACCTGAAGCACAAAAAAACAACCAAGCCAATTTAGATTTACCTCGGCAATATGGCCTGCGAGTAATAAACCCAAGAGCCACATCAATTGTAGTGAAAGCAGATAGGGATAGAATGATTGCCCACATTCCAAAGTCTCTTTTGCTCGTAATATTTTAGTATTTGAGCGCGAATGAAAAAGCTCCCCCAAACGTTGAGTAACAATAAAAACCAAAAACATAATGGTGACTAAGGAGAGATCTGGCATTTATACGTCGTCCAAATTTAGCAGGCAAAATATTAATAGGGTATCGGATAATCTTTATAGACCGCGAGGATATCAGCCATAACATCATCGTTCAGTTTGAGATTAGCAGATCCAACAGCTACCTTTAATTGTTCCATTGTCGTTGCACCAAAAATAGTAGAAGCCATAAACGGGCGCGTAAGGCACCAGCTAAGTGCCATTTGCGTCATATCCAAATCATGCTTTTTTGCAACTGCTTTGTAAGCAGTGACACAAGCATGAGCTTTGTCATTCCAACGACCACCAAGATTAGCACTTGAAACATCGGCACGCGAACCTGTTGGACGATCATCTCCTTTGCTATTCAAATATTTGCCAGTTAGAAGGCCACAAGCTAACGGCGAAAAAGATAGCAGTCCAACATCCTCATGGTGACAAAGTTCTGCCATATCGAGATCAAAATACCGGCACATCAGTGAGTATTCATTTTGGACGCTAGCCATGCGAGGTAGGTCTTTTTGTTCAGCAATTCGAAGCCAGTTTGCACTACCCCATGCGCTTTCATTGGAAAGTCCAATAGAACGGATTTTTCCTGATTTAACATGCCCCGCAAGCGCTGATAGAATTTCTTCCATATGCTCTAAAGTTTCTGCAGTATTTTGCTTAGTAGCATCAAACTCCCAAGACTGGCGAAAAGCATAAGAGCCACGGTTAGGCCAATGCAATTGGTAAAGATCGATGTAATCTGTTTGCATAGATTTGAGACTGGCCTCTAATGCAGCATTGATCGTATCAGGAGAGATTGGTGCGCCATCGCGAACATTCTTATAACCGGAGCCAGAAACTTTGGTTGCAAGGATAACATCGCTGCGACGTGATTTATTATTTGCAACCCAAGTGCCAATCACGCGTTCTGTATCCCCGTGAGTTTCTTGAGACAAAGGCGTGGTTGGATACATCTCAGCAGTGTCGATAAAATTGATGCCATGATCTAGGGCATAATCAATTTGTTCATGCCCCTCGGCTATAGTATTTTGCGTACCCCAAGTCATAGACCCAAGGCAAAGCTCACTTGCCATAATGCCAGTGCGGCCAAGTTCATTCAGTTTCATGATTGTTTCCCAATTCGCGAATGCGTCTTGGTAATATATCAGCGATTATTTATTCTGCTATAGAGTTCTGTAATTTTATTGCTCGCTGTTTTTTCACATAAACAAGGAATGACAGCATGGATGATCGCTGCTCCAGCTGCAATAAAAAGCCCAAAAGCAAACTTTGAGGCAAAGAGCATATGTTCAAAACAACCCTCGTCTACTGATGCTGGATGGTCGAATAGTATTTTCTGCATAACTTGTTTCATATGATATCTCCCTCTTTCTAAAAGATTATCATTGCTGAAAAGGGAATAATTCCGAAATTTTCTTGAAATTACGGCTTTAATTAGGATATTATCCCAAATATGAAGTATTCAATAGACGAAACAGACCGTAAAATTCTAATAAAGCTTCAAAACGATGCGTCAATCAGCATCGAACAGCTAGCTGATTCTATCAATCTATCAAGAAATGCCTGCTGGCGGCGGGTGAAGCGCTTGGAGAGCGACGGTGTTATTAATAAGCGTGTTGCTTTGGTCAACTCAGAAAGTGTTGATCTTGGGCTTGCGGTTTTCGTGATGATAAAAGCTTATGGCCATGACCCTGATTGGCTTGAAAAGTTCAAGAAAACAGTTTCTTTAATGCCAGAAATCATTGGGGCGCACAGAATGTCTGGCGACTTGGATTATGTGCTTAGAGTTAGGGTAAAAGATGTAAAAGCCTATGATGATTTTTATCAACGTTTAATTGCAAAAATCCCTGTAGCGAATTTATCCGCAAGCTTCGTCATGGAAGATATAAAAGAAACAACCAGATTGCCAATTTAACTAAAGATATTCCAAGTCAGTAATCCGGCAATCACCCATAATGCGATATGCCCCCAGCGATTATTCTTGGCTTCTGCTTTGCCAATGGCCTCAGTTGTTTCAGGATCAAGCTTCATGCCCTGAGTAATCATACTTTGCATGTGTTCAGAAAGCTCTTCTGTACGCTTTGCAAGTTTTGGCATTTGATGAACCAGCCGCAATCCAGCTTGCAATCCTTCTTTTGTGTCTTCAAGAATTCCAACTGGACCAAGGTTCTTTGCAATCCAACTACCAACAACAGGTTCTGCGGATTTCCACATATTAAAACTTGGATCAAGTGTGCGAGCAACGCCCTCAACCACGACCATTGTTTTTTGAAGCAGAAGCAGTTCAGGCCTTGTTTGCATGTCAAAGATCTCAGTGACCTCAAACAAAAGCGTTAAAAGCTTTGCCATGGAAATGGTTTCGGCGGACTGGCCATGAATTGGTTCGCCAATAGCGCGAATAGCTTGCGCAAAACTGGTTACATCATGATGTGCTGGCACGTAACCTGCATCAAAGTGAACTTGAGCAACTCTCAAATAATCTCGTTTGATAAAGCCATAAAGAATTTCGGCAAGAAAGCGTCGCTCATCTTTGCTCAGTCTTCCTGCAATCCCAAGGTCAACGGCAACAACATCACCTTTATCATCCACGAACAGATTGCCTGGATGCATATCGGCATGAAAAAACCCATCACGGAGTGTTTGCTTTAAGAATGATTGAATGAGAGTAACGGATAAGGCTTCAAGGTCATGACCTGCTTCACGTAAACCTTCCACATTAGAAAGTTTAATGCCATCAACCCAAGTCATCGTAATGCAATCGCGGCCTGTAAATTCCCAGTTTACTTCGGGTACACGGAAACCTTCATCATCTTTGGTATTTTCACCCATTTCAGAAAAGGCTGCAGCTTCTAAGCGTAAGTCCATTTCAATCTTGGCAGATTGATCAAGCATATCAACAACTGACACTGGCTTAAGGCGTTTCGCTTCTTCAACTGTTTTATCAACAAAACGAGCAGCGGCGTAAAAAGTCTGCATGTCTTTTTTAAAGTGGTCTCGAGCACCTGGGCGAATAACTTTTACAGCGACGACTTCGCCTGTTTCTTTTAAAGTAGCCTTATGAACCTGGGCAACAGAGGCTGCGGCGATAGGTTCGCTTATGTCTGAATAAATTTCTTCTAACGGACGATTGATGGATTGTTCAATACGTTTCTTAGCTTCTTCAAGTCCAAACGGCTCAACGCTGTCGTGTAAGAGTGATAGATCACATGCTGTTTCTTTACCAACCACATCAGGGCGAGTGGCTAGAAATTGCCCAAGTTTAATCCAGCTTGGCCCAAGTTTATTAAGAGCAATTGAAAGGCGTTCAGATTGTTCGCGGTCTGCTGCTTGCCGTCGTGCAATAAGGCTTGCTAGGCGATGTGCAAACTTTGCAGGCGGTGGGAGTGCATCTGCTGGTAGCGCGGAAACAACTCCTTCGCGAGCTAAAACCCAGCCAGCATGGGCGAGTGACAAAAAAGAACCGATGGTGCTCATGAAATAATTAAATCTTCCATCCTGAGTGCATGGCTACAACGCCGCCTGTAAAATCACGCCAGCTTACTTTATCAAAACCTTGGTTTCTAATAGCACCTGAAAATTTTTCTTGATTAGGAAATTTTGCAATCGATTCGACCAGGTATTGATAGCTTTCACCATCTCCAGTTACAGCTTTACCAATTTTTGGAATAGCATTCATCGACCATTGTTCATAAAACTTATCAAGTAGGGGCACGGTCACTTCTGAAAATTCTAAGCACATGAACTTACCGCCAGGTTTTAAAACACGGTAAGCTTCGCCAATTGCCTGCTCCATTTTAGGCACATTACGAATGCCAAAGGCGATGGTGTATGCATCAAAAGAATTATCTTCAAAAGGTAAGACTTCCGCATTGCCTTCAACAAAAGTAAGTTTGTTCGAAAGACCATTTTTGATAGCGCGTTGTTCACCAACTTCGAGCATTGATCCATTAATGTCAAAAACAGTCGTGTGCACTTGCGCGCCGCCACGTTCAACAATACGGAAGGCAATGTCGCCGGTGCCGCCTGCTACATCTAGAGACTTCCAAACTTTGGTGTCATTTCTTGGAGGCGCAAGAGATGAAATCATCGCGTCCTTCCAAAGACGGTGCATCCCTACAGACATCAAATCATTCATGATATCGTATCGGCTTGCTACTTTATGAAATACATCATTAACTAGTGGCTGTTTTTCTCCAGCATTTACAGTAGAGAATCCAAAAGAGGTTTCCATCTGGTCTGCGGCAGTGGTACGTGAGTCTGACATTATCATAGGCCTTCAAATTTTATGGGCTTACATACATTATATATAGGGGAAGCTAAAGAGCTTTTCACTAGGACATATTAGGCTAAATCAGGAATGGTTAAGATGAATAGACAATATTATGCCTGAACTTCCAGAAGTTGAAACTGTTCGTCGTGGACTTGCGCCCGTCATGGAGGGTGGCATGATTGAGAAAGCGGTTATTAATCGTCCTAATCTCAGATTTCCTTTCCCTGAGAATTTTACCTCAAGACTTGAAGGCCAAAAGGTATTGTCAGTTGGCAGGCGAGCAAAATATCTTGTGCTTGATTTAGCCAGCGGCGAAGTGCTTGTTATGCACTTGGGCATGTCTGGCTCATATCGCATAGAACTTGCTGAAGGAGTATCAGCTCCTGGCATTTTCCATCATCCAAGGTCAGAGGCGCAAAAACATGACCATGTCATTATAAGTGTCAACGGGCCTCACGGGCGGGCAAATATCATATATAATGACCCGCGCAGGTTTGGCTATATGGATTTGGTTGCCCGAAGTGAAATGGAAACCCATAAACATTTTGTAAATGTTGGTATTGAACCTACAGGTAATGCTCTTGACGGAGCTTTGATATCTCAATTATTTGCTAGTAAATCAGCCCCCTTAAAGGCAGTACTGCTTGATCAAAGCCTGATAGCTGGACTTGGCAATATATATGTATGTGAAGCTTTGTGGCGTGCAGGGCTTTCGCCTGAGCGCAAGGCAAACACAATTACACGTAAAGATGGCAAAGCCACAAAGCGCTCAGAGCTCCTTGCAACGTCTATTCGAGAAATAATAGCAGATGCGATAAAGGCAGGAGGCTCATCTTTACGAGATCATAAGCAAACAGATGGCTCGATGGGGTATTTCCAGCATACATTTAATGTCTATGACCAAGAAGATAAGCCCTGTAAATCTAACGGATGTAAGTCGACAATAAAGAGAATAGTTCAATCAGGGCGATCGACCTTCTTTTGCCCAACATGTCAGCGTTAGCTACAAAAAGGCTATGAACTGTATTATTCGTTGACATGTGAGTTGATTCACTGTAGCTAAATCTCAAAATTACAGGCGGTAAATCCAGCCTGTCTCTTTCCCAGTCAAAATGACACGGTTCGCTTGAGACAGTAGCTTAAAACTGGTTTTGCTTCAGCCAAACAAAATAGGAAGTTCAAGTATGGCTAATACACCATCAGCGAAAAAAGCAGTTCGTAAAATTGCTGCTCGCACAGAAGTAAATAAAGCACGTCGTTCACGTATGCGTACATTCATCCGTAAGGTTGAAGAAGCAATCGAGGGCGGTGATAAGGCAGCTGCTAATGCAGCGCTTAAAGCAGCTCAACCAGAAATCATGCGCTCAGTTACTAAAGGCGTAATGAAAAAGAACACGGCAGCACGCAAAGTTTCTCGTTTGTCTGCAAGCGTAAATAAAATCGGCGCATAAGCTTTTTTACATATTAAGTTAAAAACCCAGCCTTTGTGCTGGGTTTTTTTATGCGTGGATGAAATTTTTAAACTAAAAAAAGTCTTAAAAAACACTTGAAAATAAAAAGTTCTTATAAAACAATGGTAAATTTGTGAGTATGAAAAACTATTATAAAACAAACACTTAAGAGGTAGTTGTAAAAAGGCTATTAAAATTTTACTCAAAAATGCGAGTCAATAGGCTCAATGTCGAATATTTTTTTAAAGTCCTAAAATCAGCTGTTTCGTATGCGTTTTAAAAACAAGACCATTGATTCATAACTGATTCTAGCAACGAATTACGTAAATGTTTTTTTAAAAAAACCATCAAAAATGATTAGTTAATAAAGCATTAAAAAAAACGAGTTGCACGAGTTGTATTGGTTCAGTAACTTCAAACTCGAAAGACATGAAGGGTTGGCCTTCCAAGCTTTATAAGTACAAAACTTAAGCTCCAGGAATGCCAAATATGTCCAGTATGAATTACTATTTTCAAATAGCAATTCATACTGGACATAGGCTGTCGTTCAATCGGGGATCCCCGAGTCCAATCTGGACGTATTAAAATAATTATTAGTATTTAACGCTGAAGTTTATCGCTTCGGTGAACGGAAAAGGTTTGTCATGTCGTATGCTGGGGATGTTAGTTGTAAGGAATGCCTTTCAGCATTACAGCAAAAACAAACTTCCCAACTAATTGACGTCCGAACAATGCCAGAATGGATGTTCGTTGGAATTCCAGATCTCAGCGAATTAGGCAAGCAAGCGCATACAGTGGATTGGCAACAATTCCCTTCGATGCAGATTAACGCAGAATTTGTGAAGGCCGTTGAAGCTATTGGCGGTGACAAAGATGCTGAGATTTATTGTTTGTGCCGTTCAGGAGTGCGTAGTATCGCGGCAGCGCAGGCTTTGACCGCAGCAGGATTTACAAAAGCATTTAATGTGCTGAGCGGTTTTGAGGGAGGCCATAATAACGAAGGTAAACGGGGGACTGTTTCAGGGTGGAAATTTGATGGCTTACCTTGGATGCAGAGATGATGGAGTGAAATAAACTTCAAAACATTTCATAAACTAAAATAAATATAAAAAATAATTTTAAATGAGGCAGTAAGCGGCAATGAACCAGACAAATAAATCAGATCATCAAAATAAAAAAGACAGTTGGTCTAAAATATCTGGCCCAGATATCTCAAAAATGAATTTTAAAATAGAAGATGAACCTAAGGTTGGTGAGCAGGGAGTTTCATCAAAAGCAACAAAGGAAGGGGCGCATTCAGTGGGGGGTGGTAAGAAAAAAACTGCGACAAAGTCACCTGAGCAACAATGGGTAAGAATTAAGAAAAAGCTTCAAATTAAATTGGGTCAAGATATTTTTGACAGCTGGTTTGGGCGCTTGAAGATATATTGTGTCGAGGGCGGAGTTGCTTCTCACAGTGTGCCAACTGCCTTTTTGAAAAGCTGGATACTGTCTAAATACCGCGATATTTTATTAGAACTTTGGCAAGAAGAAGATAAGTCAGTTTTGCGTGTAGACGTAGCTATTCGAAAACCAACCGTACAGCCTCTCGCAACTGAAGAAGCTGCAGCAAAAGCTGAAGCAACTAAGAAAAAAGTTGGTGAAGCAAATCCAAATACAATATTGCCGATGCGTGCTTTTGGGGCTCGCAATTCATCTCGTGGGATGGAGCAAACTTCAGGTTTTTCTGGCTCGCCATTAGATACAAAGCATACATTTGAATCTTTCATCGAAGGGGGATCAAATCGTATGGTTCATGCGGCAGCTCGTACTATCGCAGATGATATTAAGGCCTCGCATTTCAATCCGCTTATTATTCATGCTGGCGTAGGCTTGGGAAAAACGCATCTTTTGCAAGCAATTGCGTGGCGTGCCAGGAATCGTAACCCCAAAGCGCGTGTATTATATCTTACGGCTGAGTATTTCATGTGGCGTTTTGCTTCTGCTATTCGCGACAAAACCGCTCTGACACTAAAAGAGTCGCTTCGCGATATAGATGTTTTATTAATTGATGACCTCCAGTTTCTTCAAGGACAAGCCATTCAAGCTGAATTCTGTCATTTGTTAAATGAATTGATTGATAGTGCGCGTCAGGTTGTTGTTGCAGCAGACAGGCCACCAAGTGAACTAGAAAGCCTTGATGAGCGTGTTCGCTCTCGCCTAAAGGGTGGTGTAACTTTAGAAATGAAGGCGCCTGATTATGAAACGCGCAAAGAAATTCTAAACATTCGCTATAAAGAAGCAAAAGCTCAGCAGCCAAATTTAGATATTCCAGAAGATATTCTACACTATGTAGCACGTCAGGTTTCTTCAAGCGGCCGTGATGTTGAAGGTGCTTTTAATCAGCTCTTAATCCAGCATCAGTTTTCTGAAGGTGGCATGAGTTTAGAGGAGTTAGATAAAATCCTCTCTCACTTGATTAAATCTGCGGATACAAAGCGTGTTCGTATCGAAGATATTCAAAAAATCGTGGCGCGACAGTTTAATGTCAGTAAAAATGATCTTCTTTCTAATCGAAGAACACGTGTGATTGTACGTCCAAGACAGATTGCAATGTATCTTGCAAAGATGATGACACCGCGCTCTTTACCAGAAATTGGTAGGCGTTTTGGCGGACGTGATCATACGACAGTTCTTCATGCGGTGCGTAAGATTGAATCCATGACTTCAGAGGATCAAAAGCTGGCTCATGAGGTAGAATTATTAAAGCGCCTTATACTTGAATAGGGCTTGAAAAAAATTAGTCTGGGACTGATTACTAGAGAGTCTAAGGAGACTCTCGGTTTTCCCCAACGCTTTGGCGGTCACCACTTGAAATATTGGTTATTTTTCCCCACTCTATAATAAAGAGCTAAGGATGTGATTAGCATCCTGTAAATATGGCTAGAATTTCCCGGGAGTTATGCAGTAATGCGCGTTACGATTGAACAATCAAACCTTCTAAAGTCGCTTGGGCATGTGTACCGCGTCGTTGAGCGCCGTAATACGATCCCGATTCTTTCAAATGTTTTACTAAAAGCAGAAGGCGGTGATCTTCATCTTAAGGCAACAGACCTTGATTTAGAGATTTATGAAAAGACACCAGCCGTTGTTGAACAAGCTGGTAGCACAACTGTACCAGCTCACATGCTTTATGAAATTATTCGTAAGCTTCCAAGTGGTTCAGAAGTGATGCTGTCTATTGATGATGATGGCGCCACACTGAAAATTGCCTCGGGTCGTTCGCAATTCACTCTCCAAATGCTTCCTGTTGAAGATTTTCCAGATATCTCTGCTGGAGAATTTAGTCATAGTTTTTCTTGCGCAACGGATGAGATAAAAAAGCTTATAAGCCACACGCAGTTTGCAATCTCTACAGAAGAAACGCGCTACTATTTAAACGGTATATTCTTACATACAGTTGAAGATGATGGTGATACTGTACTTCGCGCTGTCGCAACCGATGGTCATAGATTAGCACGGTCTCAAACATCTGCACCAGATGGCGCTGATGGTATGCCTGGTATAATCATTCCTCGTAAAGCGGTTGGAGAAATTCAGCGATTGGTTGAAGACCCTGATGCAGCAGTTCGTGTAGAAATTTCTGATAGTAAAATCCGTTTGAGCGTTGGTGAAACAGTTCTAACTTCAAAACTGATAGATGGCACATTCCCTGATTATAACCGCGTTATTCCTGCTGGAAATGATAAGGCGCTTGTGATGGAGCGCTCTGTTTTTGCAGCAGCCGTTGATCGTGTATCTACGATATCTTCAGAGCGAGGACGCGCAGTTAAACTCTCATTGAGTGAGGGGCAGATTGTTTTATCTGTAAACAATCCTGATTCAGGAACTGCCGAAGAAGAAATTGCAGTTAATTACACATCAGATGATTTGCAGATCGGCTTTAATTCTCGCTATTTATTGGATATCACAAACCAGCTTACGGGCGATGAGGCAACATTCATGTTGTCAGATCCGGGTTCTCCTACTTTAATCAGAGATTCTGATGAAAGTGGCGCGATATATGTCCTAATGCCAATGCGGGTTTAACCTTTAACCTCTCCAAAGGCGGTGACCTTTGAACTCCGTCTACATAGAAAAGCTTAAGCTCACTACGTACCGCAACCATGTGGTACTGTCTGTTGACTTGGGTTCGTCTCATGTCGTTTTAACGGGTGAAAATGGTGCCGGTAAAACTAATATTCTAGAAGCCATTTCATTCCTGTCACCAGGAAGAGGCTTGCGCCGCACATCTTATGATAAAGTTGGGCAGGCAGGTGAAAGTGGTGCTTGGACAGTTTTTGCACAAATGCATGGCGCGCAAGGGGATGTAAAAATTGGAACAGGCTTGCAAGAAACAGCTTTTGGCGTTGAAAAGTCACGCAAGGTTCATATCAATGGGGTTCAGGCTAAGACTTCTGATGAACTCCTAGAGCACTCTCGTATTCTTTGGTTGACGCCTTCCATGGATGGTTTGTTCACTGGCGGCGCAAGTGACCGTAGGCGGTTTTTAGATCGTTTGGTTTTGGCAGTTGATCCTGCGCACGGCCGCCGTGTTGCTGATTTTGAAAAATCCATGCGCGCTAGAAACAAACTCTTGAGCGAAGATTTTCCAGATAGCTCTTGGCTTGATGCAACAGAAGCGCAACTTGCTGAATTAGGGGTCGCAGTTGCCTCTGCAAGGTATGAGTTGGTTACGCTTTTGTCTGAGGTAATTGTTCGTAATAATGATCCTGATAGTCCATTTCCTGATGCGCTTGTTTCTATTTCAGGAGCGCTTGAAAATGCAATTAGCGAAATTTCTGCAACAGACCTTGAGGTAGAATATTTAGATCGCCTGAGAAATAATAGGCGTATAGATGCAAGAGCAGGCAGAACGCTTGAGGGGCCTCACCGCTCAGATATGGTTGTGCAGTATAGGCCAAAATCTATGCCTGCATCTCAATGTTCAACAGGCGAGCAAAAAGCGCTTCTAATTGGACTACTGCTCGCCCATGCTCGTTTGGTGGGAGAAATGCATGATGCAACACCAATTCTTTTGCTTGATGAAGTTGCCGCGCATCTTGATGAAGGTAGGCGAGCAGCTTTATACGATATGATTGATACTCTCGGCTGCCAAGCATGGATGACAGGTACAGATCGAGATTTATTTAAAGCTTTAGATAACCGTGCAATATTCTTAACGGTGCAGGATGGGAAAGTTCTTGCATAAAAGATGCATAAAACCTTATTTAAACTTGCGTTTTACGCCTGCGACAGGGTGGTATATTGTGTAGCAATGGGTTAGCCACCATATTTAATATTATAATAAAAAGATTGTAAGATTATGACCGTAAATACACCGCTTTTAGATACGATCAATCTCCCTGAGGATTTGCGTAAAGTAAGCGAAGATCAATTGCCTCAAGTGGCGGATGAAGTACGTACTGAGATGATTGATTCTGTGTCCCAAACAGGTGGGCACTTAGGTGCAGGCTTGGGTGTAGTAGAATTAACAACGGCAATTCATTATGTCTTTAACACACCAGATGATCGTTTAATTTGGGATGTAGGTCATCAATGTTACCCGCATAAAATTCTAACTGGGCGCCGTGATCGTATGCGCACAATCCGTCAAAAGGACGGAATTTCTGGCTTTACCAAACGTGCAGAAAGTGAATACGACCCATTTGGCGCAGCACATTGCTCGACTTCAATCTCTGCTGGTCTTGGCATGGCTGTGGCGCGTGAATTAAAGCAGGGTGATAATAATGTAATCGCGGTTATTGGTGATGGATCAATGTCTGCAGGAATGGCTTTTGAGGCACTCAATAATGCAGGTGCAATGGACGCGCGCTTGATCGTAATCCTAAATGATAATGATATGTCTATTGCGCCGCCAACGGGTGCAATGTCGGCTTACCTTGCTCGCTTAGCATCTGGCAGAGCGTATATGGGTATGCGTGACCTGGGTAAGAAAATGACCGCCTATCTTGGCAAAACTGTCGATCGCGCGATTACGCGTGCTGTTGAACATGCGCGTGGTTATGTAACAGGCGGCACCATGTTTGAAGAGCTTGGCTTTTATCACATTGGTCCTATCGATGGGCATGATTTATCAACGCTTGTTCCAGTACTTCGTAATGTACGCGATAATGCAAAAGGCCCAGTGCTTATTCATTGTGTGACCCGAAAAGGTAAGGGTTATGCCCCAGCTGAAGCGTCTGATGATAAATATCATGGCGTATCAAAATTTGACGTCATTACAGGTGCGCAAGCTAAGTCTATACCAAATGCCCCTTCTTACACTAAGGTGTTTGGACAATCGCTCGTTCAAGAAGGTGATGCGGACGATAAGATTGTTGGGATAACAGCTGCAATGCCAGGCGGTACTGGTATTGATATATTTGGAGAGGCCTTTCCTGATCGAACATTTGATGTAGGAATTGCGGAACAACATGCAGTCACTTTTGCTGCGGGATTAGCCTCGGAAGGGTACAAGCCTTTCTGTGCAATTTACTCAACTTTCCTTCAACGTGCCTACGACCAAGTGGTGCATGATGTAGCTATTCAAAATTTGCCTGTAAGATTTCCAATCGATAGAGCAGGTTTTGTTGGTGCTGATGGGCCAACACATGCGGGCTCTTTTGATACGACTTATCTTGCAACACTACCAAATTTTGTAGTGATGGCGGCCGCTGATGAAGCAGAACTTAAACATATGGTTCGCACAGCCGCAGATTATGATGATGGGCCAATTTCATTTAGATACCCACGCGGAGAAGGTGTCGGTGTAGATATGCCTGAGCGAGGAGAAATCCTTGAAATTGGTAAAGGTCGCATTGTCAAAGAAGGAACTCGCGTAGCGCTTTTATCTTTTGGTACTCGTTTGCAAGAATGCACCTATGCTGCCGAAGAGTTGGAGAGTTTTGGACTATCGACAACGGTTGCTGACGCACGTTTTGCTAAACCGTTAGACAAGGCGTTAATTGATGAGCTTGCCCAAAACCACGAAGTCCTCATCACCGTCGAAGAAGGTTCTATCGGTGGCTTTGGTTCGCATGTTGCTCAACATTTAAATGAAGCAGGCCATTTGGGCGAGGGTAATCTTCGTTTCCGCAGTATCTTCATGCCAGATATATATATGGATCAAGCAAGCCCAAGTGACATGAATGAACAAGGCGGTTTAAACCGTGGCAATATTGTTCAAACTGTTTTTAATGCACTAGGCAAAGAGCAAGCTGAAGCAAAGACTATTGCTTAGAGCTTTTCCCCTTTGAGTGAATTCACTCAAAGGATAAGGAAATGCTTAAACAAAAACCTAAAGCAAACTTTTCAGTTGAATTGATTTATCAGCAGCCTGTTCTCGCGTAATGTTTTTACCCGCTTCAAGCATCTTTTTACCCACCATATAAGTACGCGGATCATTCATCGCATCGACGGCAAGGAATGTGTCACCTTTAAAGTAAAAATGTGCCATAGAGCCTTCGCGATCACCAACACGGGTTATGATCTTGTCATAGCCACGATTTAAACCAGCGATTTGTAATTTTACATCATATTGATCAGACCAGAACCATGGATATGGTTTATATTCGCGAGCTTCACCAGCAATATTATCGGCAGCACACTCAGCTTGATCAATGGCATTTTGTACAGATTCTAATCGGGTCACCTCGTCTTTATATTGGAATGCTGCGCAATCTCCTGCTGCATAAATGTCTGGATTAGACGTTTGGCAGTACTCGTTAGCAATAATGCCACCTTCAACCTCAAGACCGGCATCTAAGGCTATTTCGGCGTTTGGAATAATACCAATACCGACAAGAGCAAAGTCAGCATCTATACGAGTTCCATCAGCAAGGATAGCAGCAGAAATCTTACCCTCGCTGCCTTCAAAGGTTTCAAGGCCAACACCTTCATGGATGGTGACGCCTCGTGATGTGTGAAGTGAGCGAAACCAATCAGAAGTATTGCTACAAGCAACACGCTGTAAAATGCGGTCTGCGGCTTCAATTAATGTGACTTTTAATCCGCGTGAAGCACAAACCGCTGCCGCTTCAAGGCCAATGTAGCCGCCGCCAACAATGACGACACGGCGATTTTCGAGAAGTTCGCCAGCAAAATTATCAGCATCATCAAGGCTTCTAAGTAGATAAACGCTATTTAAGTTTCCACCAATAGCATCAGGTAGTGCGCGAGCTTTAGAACCAGTAGCAAATACGAGCTTGTCCCATGACAGGGTTTCTGAGTTTTCTAGTGTCGCAGTTTTTTGAGTTGTGTCAACTGATGTAACCCGTTGGTTCGAGATACATGAAATTTGGTTCTGCTCATACCAGTCTTCGGGGCGAAGTAATAATTGATCAAGGGTCATATCGCCCGTTGCGTATTTTTTTGACAATGGGGGTCTTTGATAAGGAAGATGCGGTTCTTCTCCAATAATAGTAATCTCACAGGATTGATTTTTCTGGCGTAATCTTGCCGCACATGACGCAGCCGCCTGGCCTGCACCGATAATTATGATTGAGTTTGACATATTGGACTGTTCTTTACCCAGTAATAGAGTTGTTAAATAGCATACCATTTGAGAATATTATTAATCTCTCTTAAGCGTAATATCACAATAATTCTAGGCGCGAACAAAGCAACTATAAAATGCCTAACCACTGTTGCGCTATTTTCAAAACCTGCATACCATCACCGTCTGTATAATTGTCTTTTGCAATTTTGGTGGCTTTGTTTTGCAAATTTTCACATCGCCATTCTTTACTAAAGATGATTTAACTGATTTATTGAACGCTAGTTCAAATAATGTGTCGCATGGAGGCAGCACATTAGCCTTTGAAATTTGAAGCATTCGAATTTAAGGCACATGGAGGAGAATACATGTCTCAAGAAGGCAAGGTGTCCACTACTGGTCAGCCATCAACATTCGTAGATTATCTTATTTTAAACGCTTCGCGTTTTGCTGATCGTCCTGCATTTCGACATAAAGATCATGGTATTTGGAAAACATGGAATTGGGCGGAAGCTCTAGAAGAAATACGCGCTTATTCCATGGGTTTGAAAAAAGTTGGAATAAAGCCAGGCGATAAAATTGCAATCGTAGGCCAAAATAGACCACGCCTTTACTGGACATTTTGTGCAGCTCAAGCAATTGGTGCGGTACCCGTGCCAGTTTATGCTGATTCCGTTGCAGAAGAAATGTCATTTGTTTTGCAACATGCAGAGGTAGTAGCTGCCGTTTGTCAGAACCAAGAGCAAGTTGACAAAATTGACTCCATTCGCGGCGAATTAAAAACCCTAAAACATATATTTTATGATGAGCCGCGCGGGCTTCGAGATTATGACATGAAAAACCTGCATGCTATTTCTGATCTGCAAGAGACTGGCCGAGCTGTATTGGCAGACAAAGGCGACGATGCGTGGCGCAAAGGCTTCTCAAAGCTTAGCGGTGATGATGTTGCAGTGATGCTTTATACATCGGGCACAACAGGTCGCCCTAAAGGTGTAATGCTTTCTTATGATAATTTGATCAAGTCAGCTGCCAACGCTAACAAGTTCGACAATCTAGATGAAAATGATGAGATTATAGCTTACCTGCCCTTGGCTTGGGTTGGTGATCACGTCTTTTCTTATGCTCAGTCTTATGTTGCGGGTTATTGCGTGTGCTGCCCTGAAAATCCTGAGACAGCAGATCATGACCGTTTAGAGATTGCTCCGACATATTTCTTTGCGCCGCCGCGTGTATTTGAAACAATGCTGACAAACATCAATGTGCGTATGCAAGATGCAAGCAACATGAAGCAGAAAATGTTTTCATACTTCATGGGTTATGCTCGCAAAGTGGGTGAGCGAATTCTGAATAATGAAGACGTAAGCTTTGGTGATAAGTTAAAATATAAGCTAGGTGACTTTTTTGTTTATGGTCCGTTAAAAAATCGTATGGGCATGTCTAACATGAAGGTTGGTTATACAGCTGGTGAAGCAATTGGTCCTGAAATTTTCAGCTTCTACCGTTCGTTGGGTTTAAATCTCAAGCAGCTTTATGGGCAAACTGAAGCATCGGTTTATATCTCTGCGCAACCTGATGGTCAGATAAGAGCAGATACAGTAGGTAAGCCTTCGATTGACGTTGAGATCAAGATCGCAAAAAGCGGTGAGGTTCTTTATCGCTCTCCAGGTGTTTTTGTTGGGTATTTCAAAAATGACAAAGCAACTAAAGAGACCAAAACTAAAGAAGGCTGGGTGCATACAGGTGATGCAGGCTTTATAGATGGTGAAGGCCACCTGCGCATTATTGATCGTGCAAAAGATGTCGGAAAATTAAAAGACGGAAGCCTATTTGCTCCTAAATACATAGAAAATAAGTTGAAGTTTTTCTCTAATATTAAAGAGGTTGTGGCCTTCGGTGATGGCCGTGATCAATGTTGCGCATTTTTAAACATTGACCTGACTTCTGTTGGTAATTGGGCTGAGCGCAACAATGTTTCTTACGCTTCATATCAAGAATTAACTCAACATCCAGATGTTATTAAAATGATGGGTGAGCACGTAGCTGAGGTAAACAAAGACCTAGCTTCAGAAGAAATGATGTCAGGTTCACAAATCGCACGCTTCTTAGTCTTGCACAAAGAGCTTGATCCAGATGATGGCGAAATGACCCGAACTATGAAGGTTCGCAGGCCGTTCATTTCTGAGAGGTATGGAGATTTAATAGAAGCGCTTTACGATGGCTCAAGTGAAAAGTTCATCGAAACGGAAGTTGTCTTTGAAGATGGCCGTAAAGGCGCGATATCTGCGACCGTTTCTATAATGGATGCAGAAAAGTTTGCACCAACACATGCAATTAAAGAGGCTGCAGAATGAACGCACATGATCCGCACCTAAGCACAAAATTTGATGATGGCATCGCGCCTGGTGAAGAACTTCTTCATGTTGATAATATATCACTTTCATTTGGCGGCGTTAAAGCAATAACGGATATATCGTTCAATGTTTTAAAAGGCGAAATACGCGCTATTATTGGTCCTAATGGCGCGGGTAAAACGTCTATGTTGAATGTGATCAACGGGTTTTATCATCCACAAGAAGGGTCAATTACTTTTCGTGGTGAGAAGCGAACTAAAATGAAGCCGTATGAGGCTGCTACAAGTGGTATCTCTAGAACTTTCCAAAATGTGGCGTTATTTGCCGGAATGTCGACGCTTGATAACATTATGGCAGGCCGTACCTTGAAGATGCATAAAAACTTCTTTTGGCAAATGTGGCGCCATGGTCCCGCACTGCAAGAAGAAATCGAGCATCGTAAAGTCGTTGAAGAAATCATTGAATTTTTAGAAATCGAAGCCATTCGCAAAGAGCCTGTAGGGACACTTCCTTACGGATTGCAAAAGCGTGTAGAGCTTGGTCGTGCTTTAGCGGCTGAACCAGATTTGCTTCTACTGGATGAGCCAATGGCCGGAATGAATTTAGAAGAAAAAGAAGACATGAGCCGTTTCATTATCGATGTGAACCAACAGTATGGAACGACGATTGCACTTATTGAGCATGACATGGGTGTTGTAATGGATTTGGCTGACCGCGTTATTGTTTTGGATTATGGCAAGAAAATTGGCGATGGCTTGCCTGAAGATGTGCAGGCCAATCAAGACGTGATTGATGCGTATTTGGGGGTATCTCACTAATGGAATTATTTAAGCTAATATTCATCGAGCCATTTGAAGTGATGGCTGCGCTTCCAGATTTATTATTACAAACCTTATGGGAAGGTTTTGTATCAGGTATTCTTTATTCTCTAATTGCACTTGGTTTTGTTTTGATTTTCAAAGCTTCTGGTGTGTTTAATTTTGCCCAAGGTATTATGGTTGTGTTTGCAGCACTTACTTTGGTTGGGATTCACGCAATGGGTGTTCCACCATTTCTTGCTTTAATTTTGACACTTGGTGTTATGGCTTTACTTGCCTTGACAGTCGTCAAACTTGTAATGAAGCCCTTGGTGAATCAGCCGGATATTATTTTGTTCATGTCAACAATTGGCATAACCTTCATATTGATTGCCGGTGGACAGCTCATCTTCGGCGGTGAACCCAAGGCTATGATAACAACGGAACTGGGACTTCCAACAGGCTCAAGTGATTGGGAAGTCGGCGGCGGAATTGTCATCTTCCAACATATTGATATTGCGGCGGCTGTAATTGCTGCGCTATTAATTGCAGGCCTTGCTTTATTCTTCAACAAAACCAAAACTGGTCGCGCACTTCGTGCTGTGGCTGATGATCACCAAGCAGCTTTATCAGTAGGTATTTCACTTGAATATATCTGGGTCGTTGTTTGGTTTGCAGCTGGTGTTGTGGCGCTTACTGCCGGTATTTTATGGGCAGCAAAATCAGATGTATCTTTCGCTTTACAAGTAGTAGCGCTCAAAGCGCTTCCTGTTCTTGTATTAGGCGGGTTCACCTCAATTCCTGGCGCTATTGTAGGCGGCTTGATAATCGGGATAGGTGAAAAACTATTTGATCTTTATTGGGGTGTCCCAATTCTTGGCGGCAGTACTGAAAGCTGGTTTGCTTTCATAATTGCACTCTTGTTTTTGCTTTACAGGCCTGAAGGGCTGTTCGGCGAAAAACATATTGAACGAATATAAGGGAGGCTGGAGAAATGTTTTACCGCGAAGCAGGTCAATACAAGACATCATACGAAGCAGATTCAGCCAAATTTCCAATTCGCCAGGATAAATGGTTTATCTGGTTCTATTTAGCAATCGCCTTTATTGCCATTCCCTATTTTGGCGGTCAGTTCTTTCTTGACGCGATTATGATACCGTTTCTGGTATTTGCACTTGCTGCAGTCGGTCTGAATATTCTAACCGGTTATACAGGTCAGATTTCGCTTGGTACTGGAGCCTTTATGGGTGTTGGTGCTTATGCATGTTACAAGATGACCCTTGCCTTTCCAGATGTTAATATCATCGTGTTTATCATAGCGTCAGGAATTTTTTCTGCCATTATAGGTGCTTTTTTTGGGTTACCATCCTTGCGTATCAAAGGCTTTTATCTGGTTGTAACAACGCTTGCTGCTCAATTCTTTTTAGAGTGGGCATTCATTCGAATTCCATGGCTTTATAATTACAATCCATCTGGTGCGATTGAAGTACCTCAGCGCGAAGCCTTTGGTGTGATTGTTACAGGTGCTTCTGCCAGTTCGGAAGTACGTTACCTAGTTGTGCTTTCAGTTGTTGTCATTATGACGTGGTTTGCATCTAATATTATTTCTGGCCGTATTGGTCGCTCTTGGATGATGATCCGCGATATGGATATTGCTGCTGAGTTAATGGGTGTACGTCCGTTGTACGCAAAACTTTCAGCATTCGCTGTATCGTCATTTTATTGCGGTGTCGCGGGTGCTTTGATGGTGTTCATCTGGCAGGGCGCTGCTGAAGTCGAAGTTTTTGACTACAACAGATCATTTCAGATATTGTTTATGATCATTCTTGGCGGCTTGGGCAGTTTGCTCGGGTGTTTCCTGGGTGCTGCCGTGATCTTCATTTTCCCGATTATTATTCATAATATCTTGCCTCCGATTTGGGCAATAATAACCCCTTGGACAATGAGTTCATCACAAGCTGATTTGGTCGCTGCGGTTATGATCGGCGTACTAATCGTTACATTCCTGATTATGGAGCCGCATGGTTTGGCACGTCTTTGGGCGATTATGAAACAAAAATTGCGAGTTTGGCCTTTTCCATACTAGGATATGGCTTACTACAGGGTTGGAACCAGTCCTGAAATTTTAAAACAGGTTCCAGAAAATTGCGATTTACATAATGTTTATCGCGAGAGCGTTTGGGAGGATAACAATATGCTCAAGAAAATTATATTAGGTGCTGCGTCGATTGCTGTCGCTGGATCTATGTACACAACAACCCCTGCATTTGCTGAGGATACTTTATACATTCCATCTCTCAGCTATCGTACAGGCGCTTTTGCTGGTGCAGGTATACCGATTTCGAATGGATATGCAGACTATTTTGCAATGCTAAACGCACGTGATGGCGGTATTGGCGGCGCAAAGGTAGTGGTTGAAGAATGCGAGACAGGCTACAAGGCCGATAAAGGCGTTGAGTGTTACGAAGCAACTAAAGGCAATGGTGCTCTTGTTTACAATCCGTATTCAACAGGCATTACACTTCAGCTAATTCCAAAAGCACCTGTAGATGAAATTCCGATCCTTTCTATGGGCTATGGTCTTTCTGCTGCTGCGATTGGTGAAAAGTTCCCTTGGGTCTTTAACTATCCAGCATCTTACTGGAGTCAAATGTCTTCGATTTTGAAGTACATCGATTCACAAGGTGGTATTAAAGGTAAAAAAATCGGCTTTATTTATCTCGACGTTGGTTATGGTAAAGAGCCTATTCCACTACTTGATAAGCTTGCACCTGAAATGGGCTTTGAGTGGGTTGGTTTCCCAGTTGCTGGTAAAGACATGCAAAACCAAGCTGCGACTTGGTTGAACGTTCGTAAAGAGCGTCCTGATTGGATGATTGCATGGAGCTTTGGTGCAATGACACCAACAGCAGTTAAAGAAGCAGCTAAAATCCGTTTCCCGATGGATAAGTTCGTCGGTAACTGGTGGTCAGGTGGTCATGCTGATCTGGAACAAGTTGGTGCGCCAGGCAAAGGTTACCTTGCAGCAAACTTCTCTGGTATTGGCACAGACTTCCCTGCACTTCAGGATGTGATTAAACACGTTGTGGACGCAGGAAACAGCAAGGCGAACAAAGAAGATATTGGCAAGGTTAACTACAACCGCGGTCTCTTCAACGCTGTGATCATGGCAGAAGCAATCCGTTCAGCTCAGGCAAAGACAGGCAAAAAAGGCATCAATGGTGCTGACATGCGCCTTGGACTTGAGAACTTTGTTCTTGACGAAGCACGCCTGAAGGAAATCGGTCTTGAAGGCTTCACAGCGCCAGTTGTTGGTTCTTGTGCTGACCACGAGGGTGCTGGTTCAATCTTCCTTCAACAGTGGAATGGTTCTGATTGGGAACGCGTTTCAGACCTGATTGCACCAATGACTGAAGTTGTTCGTCCGCTTCTAGAAGAAGCAGCTGACAATTACGTCAAAGAGCAAACAGACTGGAAAACACAAAGCTGTGGCTAATAGATATAGTTAAAATAAATATGACTGGCCTAAGTTCATTTAGGCCAGTCACTCTTTAAAAAAGAATTTACAGGACCTTTCCAATGAGCGTAGCTGAGAAACTCAAACCAGAGACCGCAGAAACCATTCTGTCAGTTAATAATATCGAGGTTATTTACAACCACGTTATCCTTGTTTTGAAAGGTGTATCTCTTACAGTGCCTAAGGGCGGAATTGTAGCGCTTCTTGGTGCAAATGGTGCTGGTAAAACCACAACCTTGCGAGCGGTTTCAAACCTGCTGCGCGGCGAACGTGGCGAAGTTACTAAAGGCGATATCATTTTTAATGGCGAGGAGATTCAAGATCTTACGCCAAACGAATTAGTTCAGCGTGGATGTATTCAAGTGATGGAAGGTCGTCATTGCTTTGGTCACCTGTCGATAGAAGATAATTTGATGACAGGCGCTTACACCAGAAAAGATGGAGCAGCAGCCATTAAGGATCACCTTGATCTTGTTTATCAATATTTCCCGCGCTTAAAAGAGCGCCGAAAGTCTCAAGCAGGCTATACTTCTGGCGGTGAGCAGCAAATGTGTGCGATCGGTCGTGCTTTGATGTCTAAGCCCTCTATGATTTTGCTAGATGAGCCTTCTATGGGGTTAGCGCCGCAGTTGGTGGAAGAAATTTTTGAAATCGTCCGTGATTTGAACCAAAAAGAAAACGTGTCATTCTTACTCGCTGAGCAAAATACAAACATCGCCTTGAAATATGCAACCTACGGCTACATTTTGGAATCAGGCCGTGTTGTGATGGATGGTGATGCAAAAGAACTGCGCGAAAATGAAGACGTTAAAGAGTTCTATCTCGGTACTGGCGGCGATGGCCGTAAGTCCTTTAAGGACGTTAAGCATTATCGCCGTCGTAAACGCTGGCTTGCATAATCAAAAAGGCTTTAGCTTAATGGGACTCTTGGCCATCATTGGCGCTACCCTGTTATTAGCCTTAATTTTTGGCCCTCAATATTGGGTAAAGCACGTTATAAAGAAGCATAGCGTTGCTCGTTCAGATTTTCCCGGAACGGGAGGTGAGCTTGCTCAACATTTGCTTGAAGAATATAAAATTAATAATGTCAAAGTTGAAGTCACCAAGGATGGTGATCATTACTCACCCAGCGAGCATATGGTTCGGCTATTATCCGATAACCATGACAGGCGTTCAATAAGCGCTGTTGCAATTGCAGCACATGATGTTGGGCACGCTATTCAGCATCATGAAGGAAACTACCTTCTTGAATTGCGTCGTAAGCTCGTTACTTTTGCCTCTGTTACAGATAAATTTGCTGCAGTCTTTTTCTTTTTAGCACCAATTTTAGGTGTATTGGTTAGGTATCCAGCTGCATTCATGGGTTTTATTATTATTGGTATTTCATTTATCGCGATACGATTGCTTGTTCATCTGGTAACGCTACCCGTAGAATGGGACGCAAGTTTTGCAAAAGCGCTGCCTATCTTAGAACAAGGTGGATACTTGCACCCAAATGATATGCCAGCAGCAAGGCAGGTTTTAAAAGCAGCAGCTTTAACATATGTTTCAGTAGCGCTAGCAAGCCTTTTAGATCTTGCACGATGGATAAGAATTTTAAGATAAAATAATTGAAAAGTGGGTAGTTATGACTGAGTATTTTGACGCATTGGAAACACGTTCTCCAGATCAAAGAGAGCGTGATCTATTTTCAAGTTTTCCGGATTTTCTATCTGACATAACTAAGAGATTTCAAGGTTGGAATAAACGTTTTAGCGGCATTGATTGCTCAAAGATAAATTCACGCGAGATGCTCGCTACACTGCCCGTTATGAGAAAATCAGAATTGATGAAGGCGCAAGCAGACCACCCCCCATTTGGAGAATTCGTTGATACGTCACTACTAGCAGGCAATCGTATATTCATGTCGCCTGGCCCAGTTTGGGAGCCTCAAGCGCCGGGAGCTGACCCTTGGCAGGCAGCACGCTCTTTTTATGCTGCAGGTTTTCGCTCTGGTGATTTAGTTCATTGTTCTATTGGTTTCACGATGACACCAGGCGGAGCAATTCTTGATGAAGGTATCCGCGCGTTGGGTGGTGTTGTTTATCCAGCTGGTGTTGGCAACACAGAAGCCCAAGTAGAGGCTGCAAGTATTTTAAAGCCAGTCGCTTACGCAGGCACACCTGACTATCTCCAAACTATTTTGGATAAAGCTGATGAGATGGGTAAGGATTTATCTTCGATAAAACGTGCTTTTGTTTCTGGTGGGGCATTGTTTCCGTCAATGCGTGAAGCTTATAAAGGTCGTGGCATCACGGTCCTTCAAGGTTATGCAACTGCGGATATTGGCGCAATAACGCATGAGACAATGCATGAAGGCAAACTATGTGATGGAATGATTTTAAATGAAAACCTAATTCTAGAAATTGTCCGCCCAGGAACAGATGATCCAGTTGCGCCTGGTGAAGTTGGTGAAATGGTGGTGACATGTTTCAATAAAGCCTACCCATTAGTGCGTTTTGGTACAGGTGATATGTCTGCTATAATTGAAGAGCCATCACCTTGTGGGCGCACCAATACGCGTATTAAAGGTTGGATGGGCAGAGCTGATCAGCGCACGAAAATTAAGGGCATGTTTGTTGACCCAAAACAAATTTATCAACTTGTAAAAGCAATTGATGGAATGGAGCGCGCATGTCTTGTCGTTATGCGCAAAGACGATAAAGACGCAATGGTATTAAAAGCGGTAGGCAAAGGGCTGGATGCTGCTGATGTTAAAATTCAACTTGCATCAATTGCAAAGCTAAATGGCTCAGTTGAGATTGTTGATAGCCTACCAAACGATGGTAAGGTCATTGATGACCAAAGAGATTATACGGCTTAATATGAGTGAACCAATAACAGACTGGAGCGATGAGTACGATAACGTAGGTCATATTCGAGATGCTATGGGCTTTATCGATAACTGGCCTAAGCTTGCGGAAGCCTTTAGAAGCACTGCTAATGTTGAGGTTAATATACCCTACGATAATGGAGAGCGTAATCTATTTGATTTATTCCATCCTGAAGGGCGTCCAAAAGGTTTATTTATTTTTGTTCATGGAGGGTATTGGCTTAGATTTGATAAGTCTTTTTGGAGTCATCTAGCAAGAGGCCCGTTGGCAAAAGGGTACGCGGTTTCTGTTCCATCCTACACACTTTGCCCAAATGCTGAAATTCCAAATATTACGACAGAAATTACATCAGCGATCATAGCCGCATCTGAACGTATCGAAGGCCCAATTATATTATGTGGTCATTCAGCAGGCGGGCATTTAGTAACACGTCAAATTTGCGAAGATATTGGGCTTGAAAAAGATGTGCTGAAACGTATTGAGCGTGTGATTTCTATATCGGGTGTTCATGACCTCAGACCGCTGTTAAACATTGTCCAGAATGAAACATCAATCTTGATGAAAAAGTAGCTATTGCTGAAAGCCCAGCATTTCATAAACCTCATCTGGGTATTCCAGTCGAGTGCATTGTAGGGGCGATGAACGTCCAGAATTCATTCGTCAAAATGATCTGCTTGCAAATATATGGAGAGGTATGGGCGTTGCCACCAACACAGTTCATGCGGATGGCAAACACCATTTTGACGTCATCGATGATTTAATCAACCCCGATGGGCTAATCTGCAACTCACTTTAGCTCTCTAACGCTTGCTTTAGATCCGCAATGATATCATCTGCATCTTCAATTCCGATTGATAACCTAACAACTTGAGGGCCAGCGCCTGCTGCTTCTTGTTGTTCAGAAGAAAGTTGCTTATGAGTTGTTGAAGCAGGGTGAATGACAAGACTTCTGGTATCACCAATATTTGCTAAGTGTGAAATCATTTCAAGCGCAGAAACTAGCTTAACACCTGCATCATAACCACCTGTTAAGCCAATGGTGAAAACAGCACCAGCACCTTTTGGCAGGTATTTTTTTGCAAGCGCATTATACTTATCGCCTTCAAGCCCCGCATAGCGAACCCGATTCAATCGCCTCATGACCACTCAGCCATTCAGCAACTTTTTGTGCATTTTGACAATGGCGTTCCATGCGGAGTGGTAGTGTCTCTATTCCTGTTAAAGTTTGAAATGCGTTAAAGGGAGAAATAGCTGCGCCTAAATCACGTAGACCTAAAACACGGCAAGCAATTGCAAAAGCAAAATTCCCAAATGTTTCATGTAGAACCATGTTCGAATATTCAGGGCGAGGCTCGCTTAGCATCGGACACTTACCAGAAGCTGACCAATCAAAGTTTCCGCCATCAACAATGATGCCGCCCATAGAGTTGCCATGGCCACCTAAGAACTTAGTTAGAGATTCAACAATAATATTTGCGCCATGCTCAATAGAACGACATAGATATGGTGTGGCCATTGTATTATCCACGATTAATGGAATACCAGCTTTTTTAGCAATCTTTGCGATAGCTTCGATATCCGTAACAATCCCGCCAGGATTAGCCAAGCTTTCAATGAAGATAGCTTTGGTCTTGTCAGTGATCGCATTTTCAAAAGTGGATAAATCATCTGTATCAGCCCAAACAACATTCCAGCCAAAGTTCTTAAAGGAGTGATTAAACTGATTGATCGAACCGCCATAGAGTTTGTTTGATGCTATAAATTCATCACCCGGTTGTAGTAAAGTATGAAACACCCAATTGCGCTGCATGGCCAGAAGCAACTGCAAGTCCTGCTGTTCCACCCTCAAGGGCTGCAACACGTGCTTCTAAAACGGCCGTTGTGGGGTTGGTTATGCGCGTGTAAATATTACCAAATGCTTGAAGCCCAAATAGTGAAGCAGCTTGTTCAATATCGTCAAAGACAAAAGAAGCAGTTTGATAAATTGGGGTAATTCGAGCACCTGTTGCAGGGTCTGGTTGGCTGCCCGCATGAACAGCAAGTGTTGAAAACCCAGGTGTAAGATCGTCTGACATAATAACCTCCAATAAAAAACAGTACTATGAAGGTTAATTTTTTAAACGCAAAGCATATCTATTTTGCGGAAGTTTGTTTTGATAAAATAATAATTTAAGAAACTAGATTTATTGAGCAACTAATGCAGCAATCTTTATGCGCTGTATTTTACCTGATGGACCTTTTGGGAGTTCTGGTAAAAAATGAATCTTGTCTGGTGTTTTAAATTTCCCCAGTTGCTCTATGCAAATTTCGATTAAATCCGCTTCGGTAAGTTTAGAACCTTCACTGACCATGACGCCTGCTTCAATGCATTGCCCATAGTTTGGACAATCAAGCGGGAATGCAGCAGCTTCTATAACATCTGGATGACTGTAAAGTGCTTCATCAACTTCTCGCGGTGCAATGTTTTCACCACCTTTAATAATGAGTTCTTTGAGGCGGCCTGTAATGTAAAGATAACCCTCTTCATCTTGCTTGCCTAAATCACCAGTTCGAAGCCAGCCATCTTCTGTAATTGCTTCATTGGTGGCTTCCTCGTTCTTGAGATAACAACGCATGACGTTGGGTCCGCGTACCAGTACTTCACCTTCAACATTGCGGATGACTTCGCGTTGCGCTTTATCAGCAATTTTAACTTCGTTGCCAAATGCGACACCAGGCGATCCAATTTTTCTTGTGCCAGGAGGAAGTGGATTAGATAAGATTTGTGCTGCAGTTTCCGTTAAGCCCATGGTTTCGATGATTGGCAATCCAAACCGTTTTTCAAATGCACCATGCATATCTGGCGAGAGCGGTGCTGAAGCTGAACGCCCAAAACGTAATTGATCACATCCCTTAGCATCGTCAGCTTCATTTTCTGCATTATGTAATAAATATGAAATCTGCGTTGGTACAACTGAAAACCAGCTACAGCGATGTGCGCGAATTGTATCCCAGAATGTTGAAACTGAAAATTTCTGCGGGATAATTATACTGCTATATGAAACAAGCGACCCCATAAGCGAAACACAAACGGCATTGATATGGTAAAGTGGTAGAACGCATAGGCCACAATCCTCTTGCGAAAGTTGATGTGCTATCGCTGTATTCTTGCCGCCAGCTAAAAGATTAGCGTGGGTTAGAATTACCCCTTTAGGACGTCCTGTTGTGCCTGAGGTGTACATCAAGAGTCCATCAGTACTAGTGCCGCAGCTATTAAGTTTCGTAGTTGTTGAAACATTTGGCTTTATATCAGAAAGGCCGATAATTTTGGCGGGTGCTTCACAAGAAGCAACAAGCGGCGCAACTTGCTCTTCGGCACTTTTATCTGCAATCACAAGTTTTGTTTCTGAGTGTTCAAGCACATACGAAATGGTTGAATTGCCAGCAACAAGATTAATCGCTACGGCCAGATAACCCCCATACATAATACCTAAAATAGTAAGTGCTGCGTCAATGCTATTTGAAAACGCAAAGGCTACACTATCGCCTTTTTGAATGCCGTAGCTTTCAATATTAGCAGCAATATTTTCAATGTGCTTTTGGGCTTCACTAGAAGATAAAACGACGCCAGAAACTGGGTCAATCAAGAATGCGCTATCGGGGGCTTTAGCAGCGCGTTCATTCACGACATCATAAATTGAGGGTGATTTTATTTGTTCAGTGTCTTCTACCGGGAGGTTCATTTACCAGCTTTCTCCCAATACCCGCTAAAGATGTCTTCGACTTTTGGTTCATTTACTGGGATAGTGCGAACGATCTTAGTGATGTTCATCAGGTGCTTGTGGTTGAAGTTATCATCAATAGAATTACCTCCCCAAGTGCCGCAACCCATAGAAAGTGAGAACGGCATACCGTTATCAAATGAACCACCAGTAGCAAAACAATGCGCTTGATTAACAATGACCCGGCAAGTTGGAATTTCTTCGCCCAGTGTATGCGCACGACTATCATCTTTAGTGTGAATGCCAACCGAATGACCTGCGCCTTGATGGGCAAGAACTTGCGAAGCAATGTGCTTTGCATCTTCAAAATCTTTTGCATGATAAAGCGTCGTAACAAGTGAAAGCTTTTCACCAGATTCAGGGTATTCAGAACCAATACCCGCCCCTTCAATAAGTAGAAACTTGGCGCTGTCAGCTTCTTCAACTTCAATAGCTGCAACATCAATAACTTGATCAATATCACGCGCAATAATGTGGCGGTTCAAACCTCCGTCTTGAAAGAGCGATGCTTTGATTTTAGTTGTGTTCGCATCATCTAATAGTCGCCCACCCGCTTTATGTAATTCAGCCATGAAGGTATCATGGATTTCATCCACCACGATAAGTACGTTCTCTGATGAACACGAGGTAGCATTATCGAAGGTTTTAGATGCGGTTATTTTTCGTGCCGCATCTGCAAGGTCTGCTGTTTCATCTATGATGACAGTTACATTACCTGAGCCAACGCCATTGCGGGCGTGCCTGATGAATAAGCGCGGTGCACATTATTTTGGCTTCCTGTAACGACTAGAATATCAACTGCTTCCATTAATCGTTGCGCTTTAACTTTGGAAACAGGGGCAGGAATCATCTGTACGAGATCGCGGTTAAGCCCAACTTTATCAAACTCTTCATGTATATAGCCAAGCAATTTTTCACAAACAGCAACCCCCTTAGGAGAGGGTGATAAAATAACTGCATTGCCACATTTGAGTACATTTATCGCATTATTTGTAGGTGTTGCAACTGGATTAGTTGATGGAACTACAGCGCCAACCACGCCAACTGGGCGAGCAATTTCGGTGATGCCTGTAGCAGGGTCATCACTAATAACACCATATGTTTTTGAATGTTTGATATCACGTAAGACACCAAGGGTCTTACGGTGGTTTTTTATAATCTTATCTTTGATATTGCCAAGGCCTGTCATTTCAACGGCCATAGTGGCAAGTTCTTCATTACGGACAGGATCCATTAATGCCCATGCAGCGGCAAGTGCTGCTGTGTCATAGCGTTCTTGGTTACCATTTGTTTCAAACTCTTTTTGCGCAACGCGTGCGCGCTCAACAAGCTCGTTCACAAGTTGGATTTCATCAATTTCAGAGGTTGTGGTAACAGACATATAATTACTTTCTAACTCAAATAATCGGCAGGTGGTTTCCTGCCCGATTTGCCTTAATGGCTATTTTATAGACCAGCTAGAAGCTCTTTAAGAGTTTCTTGGCGCTTAGCCCACATGGCTTGTACTTCTGCACGACTCATGATCTTCATCGGTGAACCACCAGCTTTCATACGCTTTGCAACACGTTTGTGTGCAAACATTTCCGGTACTTTAGCTGCAAGTTTATCGATAACTGCTTGTGGTGTGCCCTTCTTGACCATCAGGCCACGAAAGTTCACAGAAGCATTATCAACGTCATAGCCAGCTTCTTTAAGTGTAGGCACATCTGGCAAGAATTCTGCATTACGCTCAACATCTGCAACACCAAGAATTTTCACATTGCCAGCTTGTTGTGCACGGAACGCATCAGATAAGTTATTGATACCGCCAAGTACATCGCCAGCAATTACAGCTTTCATTGCAGCAGCACCGCCACCTTTAGTTGGGATGTAAGCAAATTTTGCACCTGTTGCTTTTTCAATTTGAAGAGCAGCAATATGGTGACCCACAAAAAGACCAGCGCCAGAAAGAGTTACCTTGCCTGGGTTCTCTTTTGCATAATCTACCATCTCATTGATTGTACTAAACTGGCTGTCTTTGCCAACAACGACAACGGCAGGGTCCGCGCCCCAGTTTGCAATAGGTTCAAAGCTGTCTGCCGAGTAGCTAACGCCACCTTTGATTGACTGAGCGATGAAGTGAGGGATGTTGTAAGCAGACATTGTGTAGCCATCTGCTTCAGCTTCCGTTGCAAACCAGTTCCAACCAACACGTCCACCAGCCCCAGGTTTGTTAAGAATGTAAATTGGCTGACCAAGTACATCTTCATTACCGGCAACCATGGTTACGATGCGAGCCTGAAAGTCAGTTGCGCCACCGGCACCATAGGATACTGCTACGCCAATTGGGCGATCAGGAAAATCAGCGGCAAACGTTGCACCTGCTGACATTGACATACCCAGAGCAACAGTTGTTGCACCGATTGCCAGTGATTTAAATAATTTATTCATATTTATCTCCTCCCAGAGTTTTCAAAAAGTTCTGTCGACTAGAACAAAATACCGCTTGGCGTCTGCACTTTTAGCAATAACGCGAAGAGGCAATACATCACTGCCATAAAACAGACAGTCACGATAAGGCGCTTCATCCATGCTTTTCCATCATTTAGTGGAGCAGGGTCATAAAGCGTAAAAATTATCATAAAGGCGATTGTTGAGCTTAGAAAGAAGCCAATCACCTTTGCAGCAAAGAACATGAAGATTAGCATCACAGCTAAACCGGGAACAATATTCTTAAATTCAACTATATCAAGGCCAACGCCAACTTTGGCAACGCCAGTTAAAGCGCGTACAAAATTCCATGCCGCCAAACTAATAAAGAAGATGGCAATCATCCGTGGGAATAAAAATGCATCTGCGGGTTCTTGCGTAAAGCTAATATAAGTAATGATTGCAGCAACAAGAAAAACAATGCCAGATGAAATCGTATGCTGTAAGCGAAAAGCGGTCATGATGTTGCTCCTTCTGACTTAGCAGCTTTGCCATGCATCATATTTGACCAGAAGCTATAAAAAACAGAAGCTAGGACAAGGACGATCAGGAAGATGTTAAGCGTGCCCGTCATGAAATATTCGACTGGTCCATTTTGTGCATTTGCAATCAATGAGCCTGTTGTGAAGTTTGATTCAGCAATTGGTCCAAGAATAAGCCCAAGCACAAGAGGTGCTGCAGAAAAACCAAATTTCTCAAGGAAGAACATGCCAACTCCTAGTGACAGCATCACGTAAACATCACCCATGGATTGTTGAACTGAATAAGCGCCAAAGAGTGCCAGCACCATAACAGCAGCAGCCATAATTGGCACAGGTGCGCGTGCAATTCTTGCCGCCCAAGTTGCGGTATAAATACCAAATATCACCATCAAAATTTGACCGATCAACATTGAGTTGATGAATGTCCAAGCAACCTCTGGGTGATTATCAAAAAGATCAGAGCCGGGAAAAATACCGTGAATGATAAGGCCGCCCAATAAAACTGCAGCAGTTGGACTGCCAGGAATTGATAGCGTGAGCAATGGTACAAGCGAAGGGCCTACCATTGCGTTATTAGCAGATTCAGCTGCAATTAAGCCTTCTGGGTGACCAGTGCCGAATTTTTCCTTTTCAGGAGAAAACTTTTTTGCTTGGTCATAAGCAACAAGACCTGCAATTTGTCCACCAACGCCCGGAATAAGACCAATAATGCTACCAAAAACAGTACCAATAGAAAGTGAACGTCCACTACGAGAAATTTCTTTAAGTGAATCCATGAATTTTTGCTTAGGGACTTCAATTGCTTCAATAACGGAATTGGAGCGGCCTTTCGCAAACATATCCAACACTTGTGGAATAGCAAACAGCCCAATGAGCGCGGCAATAATATTAATTCCGCCCGTAAGCGCGTCAGAGAATATAAATCGTTGCGCACCAAGATTATCATCAAAACCAATCATGGAGAGCCAAAGGCCAATACAACCAGAGAGTAATCCTTTTACAAATGATTTGGAATCAAGTGACCCGATTACGGTTACACCTAAAATAGCCATCCAGAATAGATGTGATGGCCCAAACGCAAGCGCCCATTGCGCCAGTATAGGCGTTAGGAAGATTAAAAGTAGTACGCCGATTACTCCACCTATCCCTGATGAAAGGAAAGATAGGTGGAGCGCCCGAGCTCCCTCACCATTTTTTGCCATAGCATTGCCGTCTAAAGCAGTAGCTATATTGGCTGGCGCCCCTGGGATTTTAAGAAGAATAGCACTTACCGCCCCCCCAGCCACAGTAGATGTATATGCCGCCCCCAGCAAAATAAGCCCCTGTGTCGGTGATAAGTGAAATGTAAATGGAATTAAAAGTGCTACCGCCATAGTTGGCGATAAGCCTGGCGTCGCGCCCAAAATTAGCCCGCCGATTGTTCCCCCGAGCAATAGCAAGAAAGCAGTAGGTTCAAAAACACCGCCAAAATAACTTAAAAATTCCATGTTCGTTTACTCCTCCATCCTTAAAGTTAATTCGTGAAAATAAAAATGCAAACGTTTTCATTTTAAGTTTTTGCAGTTATGTAGAAAGATATTCTAGGGAGGATGGAGATTTCTAATGAGAGTAAGGTCAAGAAAAGGAGCGCCCGGCATAATTGAAGTTGCCAAATTAGCAGGTGTCTCCCCTGCAACAGTTTCGAGGTTTTATAACTCACCAGAAATTGTTAAGGGGCCAACTCGCAATCGGGTAGAAAAGGCAGCTGCAGATCTAGGGTACATTCGTGATCGTATGGCTGGTACATTACATCACGGATTTTCTGGCACTTTTGGATTGATTGTTCCCACCATTGATAACGCTATTTTTGCTGAATTAATTGAGGCGTTTTCAGCCAGACTTCAAGAAAAAGATAGAACCATGTTAATTGCAGCGCATGGATATGAACTTGCTATGGAAACAGCAATCGTACGTTCATTATTAGAGCGAAGAATTGATGGGATAGCCTTGATTGGCTTTGATCATGAAGCTGTGCCTTTTAACATGCTTGCTCAGCGTGATGTGCCTGTAATTTCAGTATGGAATTATCATGAAGATTCAAAAATCCCTTGTGTTGGTGCAGATAATTATGAGGCAGGGCGTTTAGTTGCCCAACACATTGTAAAGTTAGGGCATAAAGATATAGCGTTTGTGTTTCCAGAAACTCAATCCAATGATCGCGCAAGAGATCGTCTAAAAGGCGCCCTAGATGTAACTCTGGAAAATAACCTAAATATTCCCAAACATCGCTTGCTCTCGTGTTTTTATGATGTGGGCGCAGCTAAACGTATGGCAAAATCAGTTCTATCAGAAAATCCACCAACAGCATTCATTTGCTGTAATGACATTATTGCGCATGGTGTACTTTATGCATGTCAAAATTTAGGTATCAAAGTGCCAGAAGATGTATCTATTGTTGGTATTGGCGATTTTGGCGGTTCAGAACATTTAGAACCTGCGCTTACAACCGTGCGACTACCAGCCAATCGCATTGGGACAAAAGCCGCAGATACATTATTGTTGATGAGTGAAACTGGAATGCCACCAAAACAGTTTGTTGAGTCAATCGAACTTGAGTTTATAAAAAGAGCTTCAACCAAAAAGCTCGATTAAGTGATTTCAATTATTATCATGGCTCTCTTATATTATATGAAGAAATATTAATTGCTTTAAGATGGAGAAAGATTATGGATGTAAATGCAGACTTTTCACAGCGTGTTGTTTTACATGGGCCAGAAATTGACTGGATTGAAACACGCATGAAAGGCGTAAAACGCCGTATGTTGGATCGTATGGGCGCAGAAAGTGGCCATGCGACATCAATAGTAAGTTACGATCCTGACAGCCATTTCTCAGCACATGTCCATACTGGCGGCGAAGAGTTCATTGTACTTGATGGCGTTTTTCAAGATGAGCACGGAGATTTTCCAACTGGCTCTTATATTCGTAACCCACCAGAATCAAGTCATACCCCAGGTTCAGATGAGGGCTGCGTAATTTTCGTAAAACTTTGGCAGTTTGATCCAAAAGATCGTATAGGCGTCAAAGTCTCATTTGATAATATTGAAGCGGTTAAAGTTGAGGGTCGTGACGGTGTAACAATCAAACCACTTTTCAAAGATGAGAGAGAAGATGTTCGACTTGAGGAATGGTCAGCTGGTCAAGAAACCATACTTCAAGATAATGGCGGTATAGAATTGCTCGTACTTGATGGAGATTTTAAAGAAGGTGATGATACGCTTAAAAAGCATTCTTGGTTGCGCATTCCGATCGGTAGTAGTCTAAAAGCAACAGTTGGTGATCGAGGGGCAAAAGTCTGGGTAAAAACAGGCCATCTTCGTTTTGTGAAAAAAGATATAGCTGCTTAATAATTCAGGCACGAACCAATTTGGCGCTGACAGGTAATGTGAATAAAACGAAACCCTCATAACTTGTATTAATTAAACCATATAATTACTTAGGCTGAAGCTCTACAGCCCCTCGGTAATTAATGTATCTTGTTAAGGGAATCTCATGGCGATCGACCAATTAGCGCAATCCACATTGAACATTCAAAAAGACGAGACAGGGACAAGTAAAAAATCTTTGCCAAGTCATGCACAATGTGTAGTTATTGGTGGCGGCGTTGTTGGTTGTTCCATTTTATTTCATCTGGCAAAATTCGGTTGGAAAGATACGATCTTACTGGAGCGTGATGAGCTTACTTCTGGGTCAAGTTGGCATGCTGCCGGTCAAATTCATACGATATCGTCAGACCCCAATATATCAAGATTGCAAAGTTATACGATTAATCTTTACAAAGAGATTGAAGAGCTTTCAGGGCAATCCGTAGGTCTAAACTTAACGGGCGGGTTTTATTTAGCGTCAAATAAAACTTGGTATGACTATCTAAAGCGAGAGCGGTCAAAAGCACGTTATATGGGTTTAGACCAAGAGTTTATTAGCCCTGAAGAAGTAGCGGAACGTCATCCACTGATTGACCCAAAATATTACCATGCAGCGCTTTGGGATGATCAAGATGGTGATTTAGATCCCTCAGGCACAACTTATGCCTTTGCAAAGGCGGCGCGTCATTATGGCGGGCAATATTTTACACATACAGGTGTAACAGCGACAAAACAAAGGCCTGATGGGCAGTGGGAAGTAACGACTGAACGCGGCACTGTGATAGCAGAACATATTGTTAACTGCGGCGGTCTATGGGCGCGGGAAGTAGGTCAAATGGCTGGACTGAGCCTGCCAGTGCAACCGATGGAGCATCACTATCTATTAACTGAAAAGATCGATGAGGTTGCGGCAGCAGATCACAGGCTTCCATGTGGGTTTGATTATGAAGCAAATCTATATTTTCGTCAGGAACGCGACGGCATGTTGCTGGGTACATATGAGCCAAAAGGCACGCCGTGGAAAGTAGACGGTACGCCTTGGGATTTCGGGCATGAATTATTACAGCCAGATTTAGAACGCATTGCTGAACGTTTAGAGTTAGGTTTTGAGCGTATCCCTGCAATGGCAAATGCAGGCATTCGTCAGTCTATCAATGGTCCTTTCACATTTGGCCCAGATGGTAACCCGATGATTGGCCCTGTTCCAGGTATGCATAATTATTGGTGTGCTGTCGGTGTAATGGCAGGCTTCTGTCAAGGTGGGGGTGTTGGTCTAACCATGGCTGAATGGATGATTGATGGAGAACCATCAATCGATGTTTGGGCGATGGATGTGGCACGTTTTGGTAAATGGGCATCGCCTGATTGGGGAACGGTAAAATCAACTGAAAATTATGAACGCCGTTTTGTCATGACGTTTCCAAATGAAACTCTACCAAAAGGCCGTCGCCAACAAACGACCGCACTTTATGATCGTCTGATCGCAAAAGGCGCACGTATGGGACAAGCGTTTGGACTTGAACATGTACTTTGGTTTGCAGATACACCAGATGATGCTTGGGAAGATCCAATGTTTGAGCGTAATCGCTCACATGATTATGTTGCGCGTGACTGCAAAGCAGTACGAACAGGCGTTGCTGGTATTGAACTTGCTAACTTTGCTAAACATGAAATTAAAGGAACCGGTGCACGTGAGTGGTTAGATAAAACCATGGCAGGCTATGTGCCAAAACCTGGGCGCATCACATTATCACCAATGCTAACTGAAAAAGGCCGTCTCTACGGAGATTTAACAATCGCATGTTTGGGCGATGAGCACTTCATGCTGTTTGGATCAGGCGCAATGCAAGATGCGCATTCGCGGTTTTGGGCAAAGACTTTGCCAGACGGAGTCAACCATCAAAACCAAACAGGAGATTGGCATGGCGTCGGTTTAGCGGGCCCAAAATCACGCGAGCTTCTACAAAAAATCACGCGTAAGGATGTCTCTGCCGAAGGTATGAGATTTAGAGATACATGCGAAACATTTGTGGGAGGTGTTCCCGTAATATTAAATCGCATTAGCTTCTCTGGTGAGCTTGGATATGAAATCTATTGCAGGCCTCAGTATCTTCTTTTGTTAAGCGAGGCGATTGAAGAAGCGGGCGCTGATCTTGAATATCGCTGGTATGGTAACCGCACACTCATGTCACTCAGACTTGAAAAAGGTTGGGGTGCATGGGGGTTAGAATTTCGACCTGATTTTAATGCCATCGAAAGTGGTATGGATGTTTTCATAAATTGGAAAAAAGATTTTATCGGTAAAGACGCAACTCTGAAATTCAAAACAGAAGGCGTTGCAAGAAAGCTAGTTACTCTAATCATTGATACCGATATCGACGTGACACTTGATGAAGCGGTATTAAAAGATGGCAAAGCTATCGGTTACATCACCTCAGGCGGATATGCACATCATGTCAAAAAATCAATGGCGATGGCCTATGTCGACACAGAGTATTCTGCATCTGGCACTAGCTTTGATGTGGAAATTTTAGGTGAGCTTTGTAAGGCGGAAGTGCAAGGCGAAGCGATGTATGACCCTGAAGGTGAAAAGATGCGCTCATAGGGCTAAATAAACTAAAAACTGGCGCACCCAGCAGGATTATTCGCTCAGCAGTTTTTTAACCCACACCACACATATTTTAGTTTGTGATGATGAATTAGATGTCCGCGAGATGTTACAAGAGTATCTTGATAAGCGCGGCTTCAAAGTTTCAATCGTATCTGGCGGTAAAGAATTGCGCGATCTTCTTTCCATAAATCAGATAGATTTAATTATCCTTGATATCAATATGCCAGGTGAAGATGGTCTTTCGATTTTAAGATCCCTAAGGCCAGATATTCAAATACCAGTAATCATGCTCACAGCAGCAGGAGATGTAATTGATCGCATCATTGGACTCGAAATGGGTGCTGATGATTATCTTGGGAAACCAGTAGATTTACGTGAACTCGAAGCTCGTATTAAGGCGTTACTACGGCGTAATAGTAATATTCAGAACAGTCATGAACCAGAAGACGCTAAACCTGCCACTGTCAAGTTTGGTGACTTTCAACGAGATCTTGAAGCTGCGAAGTTACTTGACATTGATGGTGAGGAAATATCCCTTACTGCAATGGAGTTTAATCTTTTAAAGGTCTTTGCAGAGAACAAGGGGCGGGTATTAAATCGTGATCAAATTTTGGAACAAGCTCATGATCGCTCTTGGGATCCATTTGATAGAAGTATTGATATTAGAATTTCTAGGTTGCGAAGAAAAATAGAGAAGAACCCAGAAAAGCCTGTGATCATAAAAACTGTTCGCGGTATTGGCTATCTTTACGACCCAAACAAAATATAAAAATTTACGCGGCTTTTGAAAATAGCGATAATAAAACTTTACCAGCGTTTGTTTGTGTTTCAGTTTGTCTCATGCTTGCAGCCATTGCAGATATTGCCATGTAAGATCCATCAGATTTGCTTTTTTCAGGCATAGTCTTTGATATCGTATATCTAGTCATTTTCTTTTCCATTTAATTTCTCCGCGATATTACGCGGCCGTTGTTTTTGTCTCTTCTTAAACTATGTATTGCCTGTTTCAATCGAATGTCTCGTCAATGGTATTATTGTTTCAATTGTTGCAGAAGAAATGAAGAATCTAGATAGTATCAAAGCGATCTATGACAAGTCTTTTAAATGTCTGTTTTCCGGCCTAAACTGTGCTCAGCCTTTGCGTGAGAAATTCAACTAGTGCTCAAAGTGGCTCTTGAAACCTTCCCAAAATTAAGTCGCTTCTGGCCAGCACCAGACATTGATACCTATTACATTTTGCGAATTAGTCTCTGTGCAGTTTTCAATTCGATTAGTATTTCTTAATTAAAAATTCTTCTGTTTAATTAGTGTGTCAGAAGATGCAAAAAGGACTGCTTGGTAGTGGATAATAATACAGAGTATCAACAACTTTATTCTTCGTTCATGAAGCTAATTATAGCAGAAGTATATTGAAATAAAAAGGGAAATTGGAAGATGGCGCACCCAGCAGAATTCGAATCTGCGACCTCTGCCTTCGGAGGGCAGCGCTCTATCCAGCTGAGCTATGGGTGCGGATGGGTTTCTTTTAAACCAAGCGAAGACAAGCTTCAATCACCTATTCTTATGCAGGTTCAACTTTTGCAACGTTTGGATAAATTGCGATGTAGTCTTTTATAGCTATGGCTTCATCAAAGGGTTTTTTATAACTCCAAACAGCATTTTCATGGCGTTTGCCGTTATGGATGAGATGATAATAGCTCGCATCTCCCTTAAAAGGGCAATAGGTCGAGTGATTGCTTGCTTCCAGCATTGATTCAGGCATTGCTGATTTTGGTAAATAATAAGCTGGAGCATATTTACTTTCCTGCAAGACCAGTGCTCCGCGTATCTTGGCGATGACATCGCCATCAATCTCTATCTTGATATCCCCATCATATGGTTGGATTTCAACAGTATGATTCGGATGTGAAGCAAACCCAGGAGCTGCATTTTTGGAAATCATAATTACCTCCTAAAACTAATGTGCTTCATCCCAGTTATCTGCGGCTTGCGCATCAACTTGAAGTGGAACTGATAACTGAAGTGTTGGCATTGCTGCATTTTCCATGACATCTTTCACAAGCGTAATGGTCTTATAAACTTCCTCATCTGGAACTTCAAAGATAAGTTCATCATGTACTTGCAGTAGCATTTTTGCCGATAAGTTTGCATCTAATAATGCCCCATCCATACGAACCATAGCACGGCGGATAATATCTGCAGCTGACCCTTGAATAGGCGCATTGATGGCGGCGCGCTCGTTGAAAGCACGCATCTGTGGGTTAGGGTCTTTGATGCCAGGGTAATTCGATTGGCGACCAAAAATGGTTTCTACATAACCATGTTCACGGACAAAGTTTTTGGTGTCTTCCATGTAACCTTTAATGCCCGGGAACCGTTCGAAATAGGTTTTGATATAATCACTCGCCTCAGAGCGACCGATGCTTAATTGATTGGCAAGACCAAAAGCTGAAATGCCGTAAATGATACCAAAATTGATGGCTTTTGCGCGGCGGCGCATCATCGGATCCATACCCTCAATAGGCGTATTAAACATTTCAGATGCGGTCATGGCATGAATGTCTAAACCATCTGCAAAAGCTTGTTTGAGTTGCGGAATATCTGCGATATGTGCAAGCACGCGTAACTCAACTTGAGAGTAATCAGCAGAAACAAGTTTATTACCCTTATTCGCAATAAATGCCGTTCTAATTTTGCGGCCTTCTTCAGTGCGTATTGGAATGTTTTGAAGGTTCGGATCAGAAGACGAGAAGCGGCCGGTTGATGTAGAAGCCATGGAGTAAGAGGTGTGCACTCGCTTGGTGTCTTTATTGATGAAACCAGGTAGCGCATCTGTATAGGTAGATTTTAATTTGGTTAGCTGACGCCAGCCAATAATTTTTCTAGGTAATTCGTGACCTTCAGCAGCTAACTCCTCAAGTACTTGAACACCTGTTTGCCAAGCACCTGTTTTGGTTTTTTTGCCGCCAGGTAGGCCCATTTCATCAAATAAAATTTCGCCCAATTGTTTTGGTGAGCCTGCGTTAAAATTACGACCCGCAAGTTCGTGAATTTCAGATTCAAGCCCTGCGGCGGCTTGGGCTAGCTCGCCAGAAAGCCGTGATAAAATTTGACGGTCAACGCAGATGCCACGCTGCTCCATTTTGGCTACGGTTTCAATTAACGGGCGCTCGAGACGCTCATATACGGTTGTCATTTTTTCAGCTACAAGACGTGGTTTTAAGACGCGCCATAAGCGAAGTGTAACGTCTGCATCTTCTGCGGCATAGCGGGTGGCTTTATCAATTTCCACCATGTCAAAAGTAATGGCTGATTTGCCCGTGCCTGTAAGCTCTTTGTAGGGGATACAGTCGTGCCCCAAATGTTGTTTAGCAAGGGCGTCCATTCCGTGCCCGCCGCGTCCAGCATCAAGCACATAAGACATCAGCATAGTGTCATCAAGCCCAGCCATTTCAATGCCAGCTTGTGATAACATCAACCAATCATATTTCATGTTTTGGCCGATTTTTAGAACAGATAAATCTTCTAAAACTGGTTTTAGAATTTCAATAGCTCTAGCGGTATTGATTTGGTCTGGTGCCATGCCGCCGCCAAGAAGGTCGCCTTGGCCTTCCTTGTGAGCAAGTGGAATATAACAGGCAATACCCGGCTCAGTTGCAAGCGAAATGCCAACAAGCTCCGCTTCCATTGGGTCAAGTGAAGTTGTCTCGGTATCAATTGCTACGACGCCAGCTTCATAAATGCGTTGCACCCAAGCTTCGAGTGTTACTTCATCGCGAACGCATTCGTAAGTGTCAGCATTGATTTTAGTAGCTGCGCCTTCTGCTGCACGTGCTTGAACTAACGCATCAGGCGTGTTGCCGTCTTCAGTTGTATTATTTTTCGTGCCATCTCCAGCATCAAGGTCAGGGCCACGAGCATTTTCGTACCCACCAACTGTGACTGTATCAGCCTCTACAGCGCTTGCGTCCGTATCCGTAACTTCCGCAACTTTGCGAGTGATAGATGTAAACTCCATCGCCTTAAGGAACGAAATTAACTTTGGGCCATTAGGTTCTTCAAGCACTAAAGCATCAAGGGGTAAATCAAGCGGTACGTCATCTTTGAGTGTTACAAGCTTTTTAGAGATACGAGCTAAATCTGCAAACTCAATGAGATTTTTACGGCGTTTGTTTTGCTTGATTTCGCTTGCGCGTTCAAGTAACGTTTCAAGATCACCATACTCATCGAGTAACTGGGCTGCAGTCTTAGGGCCAATGCCAGGGACGCCTGGAATATTATCTGCCGAGTCGCCTGCAAGTGCTTGTAGGTCAATCATTTTTTCAGGACCAACACCAAACTTCTCATGCACTTCATCAATACCGACCCGTTTGTCTTTCATAGTGTCATACATGATAGTGTTTGGGGTTATCAATTGCATCAAATCTTTGTCTGATGAGATAATTGTAACATCACCGCCAACCGCTTCAGCTTCTTTTACATAAGATGCAATAATATCGTCTGCTTCAAAACCTTTTGTTTCAATGCAAGGTAGATTGAAAGCGCGGGTTGCTTCTCTAATCAGTGCAAATTGTGGACGTAGGTCTTCAGGTGGTGCATCACGATTAGCTTTGTATTCAGGGTATAAATCGTTGCGAAATGTTTTTGATGAATAATCAAATATGACAGCAAAGTGCGTAGGAACAACACCAACATATGTATTACGAGCTTCCTGAACAAGTTTCCAGAGCATGTTACAAAACCCGGATACGGCGCCGACAGGCACACCGTCAGATTTTCGTGTCAGTGGTGGAAGGGCGTGATAGGCGCGAAAAATATAAGCAGATCCATCAACCAGAAAAAGGTGGTCGCCTTTTTTCATTTAGCTTGCTCCAAAAGGAAATTAATAGAAGTATATTGTACGAACTCAAGTGAAGTTTGGCTATAGGGAGAAGTAACGTTGCCCAACAAAAAAACAGTTGATTTTTATTTCGATATTGGTAGTCCTGCTGCTTATCTAGCGTGGACGCAACTTCCCAAGCTGATTACAGAAACAAACGCAACCATAAATTATAAACCAATGTTCATTAGTGGCGTGTTTAAACTTACGGGAAATGACACACCCATTACAGTGCCAGCCAAGGGTAAATGGATATTTGAAGACTTTGCGCGTTGGGCAAAGCGTTATGAAGTTCCACTTGTAGTCAATTCAAAATTCCCGGTAAATTCGCTCTACATGATGCGCGGTATAATTGCTTATCAAGAAAAAGCGATTTTTTTGCCGCTTGTTGAAGCCATGTTTGATGCAATGTGGGTTTCAAATAAGGATGTGACAGACCCTCAAGTAATGGCAGAAATAGCTGCTTCTGTCGGCATCAACGTAAATGAATTTTCCGAAAAACTTCAAAGTCCAGAAACAAAACAAATACTAATAGATGCAACGCAAGAAGCTGTAGATCGGGGCGCATTCGGAGCACCAACTTTTTTCATTGGCAGCGAGATGCATTTTGGTCAGGATAGAATGGATTTTATCACAGAGGCTTTGGTTTAATTACTGCAGTCGAGCATCCTTGATTGCTTGTGTCATTGCAGATGCAAGATCATCAGGCACATCAACTCCTCTAAGAATGGAGCGGTATGAAATTGGCAGTTTAGGAAATCCGTTCACTTCAGTTAAAACAGACATTTTCGAACACACGCAGGATGCTGGAATGACGCCAACTGCAAAGCCTGCTCGTATAGCTGATTGAATACTTGCAAAACTACTACTCAGAAAAGCAACTGTATAGTCACGTTCAGCTGAATTCAGTGCTGTTGCTGACAAATTGTGCCACCAACAGCTACGATCTAAAATAGCCAAAGGCACTGGAAGTTTGTCATCAATCCGCATGCTCTTTTTAGCTGCCCATACTATTTTTTCTTTATCGAGAAGTTCACCTTCATCACTTTTAGGGCCTGATAAAACGGCCATATCTAATTCGCCGTTACTAACGGCAGCAGAATATCCTGACGTACAGCCAGATGTTGCAATGACATTAACGCCAGGGTGAATGCGTGAGAAGTCAGTCAAAATCCGTTTAAGGATGATGTCGTTAAAGTCGTCAGGAATGCCAATACGAATTGAACCTGTCAACGGCGCTTTGAAAAGTACGCTCGCTTGTCTGATATCTTTCAGAATCGAACGTGCTTTTGGTAAGAGTTTATTCCCGTCTTCCGTTAGTGTCATGCCCCTAGAGTTACGTCTAAATAAGCTAACGTTTAGATCAGTTTCAAGTTTGCGCACCTGGACGCTGATGGCCGACTGCGTTCGGCACAGATGACCGGCAGCAGTAGTCAAGTTTCCACAATCTGCAATACAGACAAAGGTTTTAAGAAGTTCAGTATTTAAAAGTAAGCGTTCGTTTTTGTTCATAGAAGCAATATTATTAATTCATTATAATTTATGCAAGCTTTGCCTTAGTAATTGTCTTGGTAAGGTAAGGAAAGATTATGGATTTAGTGCAGATTATAATGCTTGTGGGCATCGGACTAATTGGCGGGATTTGGAATGCGATTGCAGGCGGCGCAACGCTTTTTACATTTCCAGCCCTTATGGCGGTAGGTTTGCCGCCTGTCGTAGCGAATGCAACCAACTACTTGGCTCTTTTGCTGTCGAACGCAGCGGCACTCCCTGCTTACCGCGAAGAGTTGAAAGGATTAGGAAAAACGCTCTTGCCATTGCTCTTTGTGTCGGGTCTTGGTGCAATCGTTGGTTCGCTTTTATTATTGGTCTCTGATCCAGATATTTTTGTGGTTTTAATTCCATTTCTTATTCTTATAGCAACTTTGCTTTTTGCAACTGGTGACGCATTGCGTAGCTGGCTGCTTTCGATTGCAGGTGAGGCTAAGAGTAGCCTAATGATTTATGTAGCTCTTTTTGTATCTTCAATTTATGGAGGTTACTTCGGGGCCGGATTGGGGATCATCCTACTTGCGATTGCGCAAATCATGGGATTTAGTGATTTTCACGTTGCCAATAGCATCAAGAATTTGCTCGCGACCAGTTTTACGATTTTGAGTATTTTAATATTTGGTATTGGTGGTTTGATCGCTTGGCCAGAAGCGATGACGATGATGGTAGGTAGTTCGGTCTGTGGTTACCTAGGGGGGAGCTACGCGAAACGAGTCAATCAAAGCATTTTAAAAATATTAGTTATTGCCTTTGGCATTTTGCTATCCTTAATTTATTTTGCAAGAACATTTGGCTGAAAATAGGGGTGCGTTATGACGAAACATCAAACAGAATATTATTCTATGTTTGGAGCTTTCAATCTTCGTGAAGGCATCGAGTTGTCGGCATTCAAACAGGTATATGATACTTTTTGTGAACATCTTAATCAGCAAGGGTATGTGCATTCATGGCGTCTGTGGAAGCGTGCGTATCATTCAGGTTATGACGCACAGTTCCCTGATGTTGGAGTCATGGTGGAAATGTGTTTTCATGATCACGCTGCCTCACTTGCGTCGTGGGGCTATGTCAAAGCAGACGAAGAGCCAATGCGCAGTCTGCATGTCGCCGTAAATACCAAGGTTATAGATGCCTTCTTTGTTTTATTTGAAGAAGTTGCTTAATCAAGTGAAATGAGCGTTTGTGACCGTTGCCTAGGTCGGCATTCTAAGGATCACAAAGCTAGATAATTTAGACGTAAATGGGAGTTGGAAAAATGACAGAATACTCATGGCATATGTCAAAAGATCAGGGGCTTAATAAATTACCAGGGCCAGACCCTCAGGACCCTACATTTGCAACAGTATTCAAGAATAATTCGTCAGAAGTTATATTCTATGCACCCAAAAAGGACGACTTGCAGGAGCCGCATGATAGAGATGAGTTTTATGTTATCGTAAGTGGAAGCGGTGAGTTCATTAATGGTGATGAGAGGCATTATTTCAAAACCGGAGACATTATATTTGTGCCAGCCCATCAACCACATAGGTTTGTTGAATTCTCTGATGATCTCGCCGTGTGGGTGATTTTTTATGGGCCAACGGAAGATCCGCCTTTTTGGAGTAAATCTTAAAGTCAGGTATTAGTTGACAAGACAGCGATCAAACGAAGCCAGTTATGGAATCATTCAGCCTTTAATAACCTCCACCTCAAACCGCACTGGAAAATTCACTGACCTTGCGATGAAGCAGTAGTTGTGAATTTCATCATGAATTGCAACAGCCTTTTCCGCATCGCTGTCTGGAGTGATTGTAATCTTCGGTCGTAGGGTAGCTTCTATAAATTTACCCTTTCCAGAAGGTTCGCTTTCGCCAACGCCAATTGGTTTGTCTTCATAAGCCAAAACGGTTACGCCAGCTACAGAACATAAGTGTAAATACCAAAGCATATGACACGAGGAGAGGGTAGCTATCAGCATATCTTCTGGGTTGTATTTAGAAGGATCGCCACCAAGCATAGGGTCATTGGAGCAATGAACAACTTGTTTGCCTTCTGCTTTCATATCCCAAGTGCGGTCATAGGCCTTATAAGCAGAGGTGCCTGTTCCCTTGTTTCCTGTCCAAACAACATGTGTTGGAAATTCATGTTTATGCGCCATTTTGCAACCTCTCGTGCCGCTCACACCTTAGTGATGTGATCTGAGCATTTCGTTTATTGTAATTACAAACCATCATGCCAATATATATTATAGTTGCAATGGTTTTCTAACCAAAGCAACTCAACTTAATTGTCTTCCCCTGGGCATTTAAGATTTAGCAATCCTCATGCCCAATCTGGATTGCTATTTTGCTGACGCGGATCGTTATAATTCCCTCCCCCACCGACAATTGATAATGATCCGGTCAGAATTTTTCAAAATTGACATGACACGAATCTGGTTGCGGTTTAAGTTTCAAAAAACAACTGGAGTATTCTTATGAGCAATCTTGATGCCGTGCTTGGCTCAATTGATAAAAACCTAGACGATTCTATAGAGCGTCTTTTTGATTTATTGAGAATTGAAAGCATCTCAACTGACCCAGCTTATGCAAGCGAATGTCAAAAGGCTGCAGAGTTTATTGTTGCGGATTTGAAAACGATTGGCTTTGAAGCAAGTGTTCGCGAAACAGCGGGGCATCCAATGGTTGTTGCACATCACGATGGGCCAAAAGATGCTCCTCATGTGCTTTTCTATGGCCATTATGATGTTCAGCCATGTGATCCATTAGAGCTCTGGGATGAACCACCATTTGAGCCCCGCGTAAAAGAAATGCCAGATGGTTCTGAGCAAATGATTGGTCGCGGTACATCTGATGACAAAGGTCAGTTAATGACATTTGTAGAGGCATGTCGTGCGTGGAAATCAGAAACAGACAGTCTACCCGTCAAAGTAACGCTTTTCTTTGAGGGCGAAGAAGAATCTGGTTCGCCGTCACTCATTCCTTTCCTTGAAGCAAATAAAGATGAATTAACATCAGACATTGCTTTAGTTTGTGACACCACCATGTGGGATAGAGAAACGCCAGCAATCTCAACTGCATTGCGCGGAATGGCTAGTGATGAAGTTACCATCCATGCAGCTTCCCGTGATTTGCATTCTGGTTTTTTTGGTTCAGCAGCTGCAAATCCAATTAAAATTCTATCAAAAATACTTGCCGGCCTTCATGATGATGATGGCCGTGTAACACTGGATGGATTTTACGACGGTGTTCCAGAAACTCCAGATGAAATTAAGGAAATGTGGGATGGATTAGGCTTCTCAGAAAGCGCTTTCCTAGGAGATATTGGTCTTTCTATTCCAGCAGGAGAAAAAGGGCGTTCAGTCTTAGAGCAAGTTTGGGCGCGTCCAACTGCTGAATTTAATGGGATTATTGGTGGCTATACGGGAGAGGGGTTTAAAACCGTAATTCCTGCTATCGCATCTGCAAAGATTTCTTTCAGACTTGTCGGAACACAAGATCCAGACAAAGTTAGAGATGCATTCCGTGATTATGTTCAATCATGTTTGCCAGCAGATTGTTCTGCAAGTTTTGAAGAACACAGCGGAAGTCCTGCAGTTCATATTCCTTACGATATGCCTGAAATTCAAAAAGCAACGGCTGCACTAAAAGACGAATGGGGCAAAGATACAGCTTTAATCGCAATGGGTGGCTCTATTCCAGTAGTAGGTCGTTTTGCCGAATATCTCGATATGCCTTCTATGCTGGTAGGTTTTGCGCAAGAAGATGATCGTATTCATTCGCCAAATGAAAAATATGAACTCACAAGTTTCCATAAAGGCACAAGAAGCTGGGCAAGAATTATGGCAGCGTTAGCTGAGTGAATGTTTTGCCTCCTCCTTGTGGGGAGGCTCACGATTGCAAGCGAAGCTCAGCAGAGTGGGTGAGGGTTCTGCCGCTGGTAATAAATCAATCAGCCAAACTCAACTGCGTTACCCCCACCAGTTCCCCTTCGGCTATGCCTCGGCTCACTAGCCTCCCCACAAGGAGGAGGCAGGCCAAATTTCTGAACCTGGGTTTTCTCTTAAAACGGACAGGGTGAGGTAAAGCTCACCCGTTCCCCATTATTTGGGTGAAAAAGCTCAAGTGTCTCGGCATGAAGTAATAGGCGATTAGACATAGCAACCGCATAGTCTGGCGCGTAAAAGCTATCTCCTAAAATCGGATGACCAAGTTCTTGTAAATGAACGCGTAGTTGGTGTGAACGGCCAGTTTTTGGATGAAGTTTCAGACGCGTTGTTTCACTCGCTCGTGAAATCACTTCCCAATCTGTAATCGCTTCACGCCCAAAATAAGTATCAACCATTTGCTTTGGGCGATTATACCAATCCGTGCGCATGGGTAGCTCAATGTGACCGTTATCTTTTTCAACGAAGCCAATCACTTCAGCGATATAGGTTTTGGCTGTTTTACGTTTTTCAAATTGAAGCCCAAGATGGCGGTGAGAGTTTGGATTGAGCGCCATAATAAGGATGCCTGATGTGCCTCTATCTAATCGGTGAACAACACGCGCATCAGGGAATTCTTTTAAGGCACGATTTTCCAAACAATCTGCATGACCTTCTTTGTTGCCAGGAACGCTCAATAAATTAGCTGGCTTTGAAAGGACAAGAATATCACAATCAACATGGATAATGTCTAAGCCATTATCAGCTGGTGGCGTGTAGGTAAAATCTGGCGGAGGTGAATTTTTACTGCGAGCAAGTGGCCCATGAAAGCTCTTACGCATTGATGAGTGCCTCAACGGTTCTAATTAAGAGCGCAATATCCTGCTCGCGAGATAAGCGGTGATCGCCATCTTTAACCAGAGTCATAGATACGTTTTCATTTGGTAAATGCGTAACTAACTTCATTGCGTGTTGATAAGGAACATCAGGGTCATTCATGCCTTGTATAATATGAACCGGGCACCCAGTCTCAATCATGCCCTCCATGATGCAGTTGTTATCGCCGTCATCAAAAAGTGCTTTGGTAAAAATGTTTGGTTCATCTGAATATTCAGAAGGCTCTTCCATATACCCACGAGTTTGAAGTTGTGACTTTTGATCGTCGCTTAAATGCGGCTTCATCAATTCATGTGGAAAATCAGGTGCAGGTGCAAGAAGCAATAAAGCTTTGAGGCGATGGCTTTCGCCGCGTTTAGCAAGTTCTTGAACCATTCGAAGCGCAACCCAACCACCCATCGACGATCCTACTAAAATGTGAGAGCCTTTCGCACATTTTTCATCAAACACCGCAAGACTTTCTTCTAGCCACCGAGAAATAGTTCCTTCAATAAATTCACCACCAGATTCACCATGACCAGAATAATCATGCCGACAAGAAGCATGGCCTTGAGCCTCAGCCCATTGATCAAGCGCCTCAGCTTTTGTGCCAATCATATCCGAGCGATAGCCACCAAGCCATACAAGCCCGGGTGATTTGCCATCACGATGCCTAATTGCAATCTTACGGGCGTTATTATCTTCGCCAACTTGGATAAACTCGGGTGCGTTAACTGTCATATTTTGCTCGCTATTCTATTGCGATATCAGTATCTGGTTTAGCTTTGCAAATCAAAGGCATGTGTCGATGAATAATTCTGTTAAACTTGGATAAGAAAAATACATGATTTTTGAATTGAATCATGCTAACTAATGCTCCATCTTCGTGAAATATCACAAAGAAAATAAAAATAACTCAGGAGAATACGACCATTCGCAGACCACATAGAGCAACAGCGCAGCAAAAAGGCGGCCCTCGTTCAAACGAAGACATTCTATCAACAGAAGTGCAACTCATTGATGCTGAAGGTGAAAACCACGGCACAGTATCCATCGAAAGAGCCAGAGAGCTTGCTGTTGAGCAAGGTTTAGACCTTGTAGAAATTTCCCCAAACAACAACCCACCTATCTGTAAAATTCTGGATTTTGGTAAATATAAATTCCAAGCTCAGAAAAAAGCTACGGAAGCTCGTAAAAAGCAGAAAACGCAATCCGTCAAAGAAATTAAAATGCGCCCGAACATCGATACGCATGATTATGACGTGAAAATGCGCGCGGTAGAAAAGTTTTTGGCTGATGGCGATAAAGTGAAAGTTACACTTCGTTTCCGTGGTCGTGAAATGGCTCATATGGAACTGGGTATGCAACTACTGGTCAAGGTTAAAGAGCAATTGGTCAACACTGCAAAAGTAGAAGCAGAGCCAAAACTTGAAGGCCGTCAGATGATGATGGTTGTTTCGCCGATCAAATAAGCGAATTAACAGTATAGTTTAAGTAAGCCGGGTATTGCTCGGCTTTTTTTATTACAATTTGAAATACTTCCCAGAACCTAAATTAAAACCTTATCTATAAGTTTTCTATTGTGGAAATTATAATGTAGGTGCGAAATGCTGGGAACTGATGATGCTGTTTGGGGTGATGACGAATGGATGGGTCGAGTTGAGATTGATAAGCAAATTCAGAAGCATGAATGGCGTGTAAAATACCTCAATGCTAATCTTAAATTAATCCCAGTTTTTAAAGATTTAATCTTCACTGCCCAAAACTATCACAACAAAACTGGACAGCATTTGAACGTTTATGGTGATATTGGCGAGTTATATGCAGCTATAACGCTAGGTTTAAAGCTACACAAAAATTACGCTCAAGGTTCAGATGGGCGCTTAGGCAATGATTTCATTGAAGTAAAAACAATTACGCCTTTCAAAACCCATGATAAAGTTCTTGTTAAGCGAACAGGTAATTTCAACAAAGTTCTAATCATAAAAATTAATGAGAAATTTGAGATATGCAGTCAGTTGATATGTAGGAAAGATCTCAAAAAAGGTGAGGGCAAGCACATTTCCATCAGGTGGAAGGATTATTCTAATAATTGAGTCATTTTGCTTGCAAAAACATGCAATTTAGGCTTTATGCACATTACTGATCGTCTGGCAGGGCATGCCATGATGGTTTTAACGCGAGCTCCGCTTTGGTCAGCGGGGCTTTTGATTTTTCCAGACTTTGGTCTGGTGCTTAATTTAAGGAGAGCGAAATGCCCAAGATGAAGACCAAATCAAGCGTGAAGAAACGCTTCAAAACGACAGCCAGTGGCAAAGTAAAAGCTGCGGGTGCTGGTAAACAGCACGGTATGATCAAACGTTCCAACAAGTTTTTGCGTAACGCACGCGGCACCATGGTGCTTTGTGATGCAGATGCAAGAATCGTCAAGCAATTTATGCCTTACTCAAAGTAAGTCGCGTACATCAAGATATAGGAGCTAAATCATGGCTAGAGTAAAACGCGGCGTCACAGCACACGCAAAACACAAAAAAGTATTAAAAAAAGCAAAAGGCTATTATGGCGCACGTAAAAACACGATCCGTGTTGCACGTCAGGCTGTAGAAAAAGCGGGTCAATATGCATACCGCGACCGTAAAACGCGCAAGCGTAATTTCCGTTCATTGTGGATCCAGCGTATCAACGCTGCTGCACGTGAGCACGGTTTGACATATGCTCGTCTTGTAGACGGTATGACTAAAGCAGGTATCGAAGTTGACCGTAAGGTTCTTTCAGACATTGCTATCCACGAGCCGCAAGCATTTGCTGCAATGGTTGCAAAAGCAAAAGAAGCTTTGGCTTACTTGAAAAATCACACAGAAAACGAATTTGAAGGCGCTGTTAAATAATCAGCGGGTTTCAAAATTTGAATATATAGGAACCGCGCTGGCTAATAAGCTGGTGCGGTTTTTTATTTTGAGCTAAAGCTTACATCAACGACTTACCATTTAAGAATGAAAAAACATGACTGATATTGCAGAACTGGAAACCTCTACCCGTGCTGACATCGAGCAAGCAAGCGATGAAGCGGCACTTGAAGCTGTTCGCGTAGCTTCGCTGGGCAAAAAAGGTTCTATCTCTGATGTGATGAAGACCTTAGGCAAAATGTCTGACGAAGAGCGTAAAGTTCAAGGTCCAGCACTTAATGCTTTGAAAGCTGCAATCACTGATGCGATCAACGAGCGCAAAGAAGTTCTTAAACGCGCTGCAATGGAAATTCGTTTAGCTTCTGAAAAAACGGATGTAACATTACCAGTTCGCCAATCACCATCAGAAGCAGGGCGCATTCACCCAATCTCTCAAGTCATGGATGAAATTACCGCAATTTTTGCAGACATGGGTTTTTCAGTTGCCGAAGGGCCTGAGATTGAAACAGATTATTATAATTTCTCAGCGCTGAACTTTCCAGAAGGTCATCCAGCCCGTGAAATGCACGATACCTTCTTTATGCAAGAAGATGAAAAAGGTGAGCGCAAAGTTCTACGCACACATACATCACCCGTTCAAATCCGTACGATGGAAAATCAAGAGCCGCCAATCCGCATTATTATTCCGGGAAAAACCTATCGCTGTGATGCAGATGCAACGCACTCGCCAATGTTTCACCAGTTAGAAGGTTTGGTAGTTGATAAAAAATCAAACATAACAAACCTTAAATGGGTTTTGGAAGAATTCTGTAAAACGTTCTTCGAAGTCGATAACGTCAACATGCGCTTCCGCCCGTCTTTCTTCCCGTTTACTGAACCTTCATTAGAAGTAGATATTCAGTGCGATCGTTCTGGCAATGAAGTAAAATTTGGCGAAGGCACTGACTGGATGGAAATTCTTGGCTGCGGCATGTTGCATCCAAATGTGTTGCGCTCGGGTGGACTTGATCCGGACGTCTATCAAGGCTTCGCATGGGGCATCGGCATTGATCGTATTGCCATGCTAAAATACGGAATGCCAGACCTTCGTGCTTTTTTTGATGCAGATGTACGTTGGATGAAACACTATGGTTTCAGACCGCTTGACTTACCAACCTTGTTTGGGGGCCTTTCACAATGACACGATTCTCAGATGCAGCTTTATTAAAGGGTGATTTTGCAACCATGTTGGAGAATCTACCTAGTGAGGCTGAGTGGGGCAAGACTTCATGTGAAAATGGAGCTGAGGAAGCAGCGCAATCTGTGGCAAAGCAAATTTTTGCTATGAACGAGCAATTTGACCCTAAAAAAGAAAAGCTCGAAGTTATTACGTTCTCTTCAATGGGGCCGATAAAGGTACTAGGTCTTATGCCAATCGATGGAGACTTGATGCGCATTGATGGCATGAACCCCGCAGATAGTGCACCAGTCACGATTGTTCAGCACGTTGAACAAATGTCACTGACGTTTACCAAAGCGCCCGTTAAATCCGACAATCCTGAGGAAAACCCGGATGAAGATGACGGAATGAAAATTGGCTTTGTAATTTTTGATGAACTCAAAGAGCGTAAGAAGACGCGAGCAGCGGCAAAACGTAAAAAGCCCGTTCGCAAGTCATCAACACGAAAAACAACAAAGAAAGCAGCACCCAAGAAATGACACCACACCGAGGCCATTGTAGATGCGAAAGTGTTGTGATTTCGGTTCAGGCAGAACCGGGAGTAAGTGTTTATTGTCATTGCGATGATTGCTGCAGGTCAACAGGTGCACCTGTAATAGCTTCGGTGGGAATGTCGCGCGAGAAAATAACTTGGGAAGCCAATAGTACGCTCGACAAATATGTAGAGGGTACATGCACAAGAACATTCTGCAATCAATGCGGAACACCTGTTGCCCAAGAACATGAGAGCGTACCAGAACTGGTTTTCTTCTATACAGCTTTTATGGATGATCCGGATAAATTTCCTCCGACTTTTCATTCGTTTGAAGGGCAGCAAATTAATTGGTTGAAACTGTCCGACACGCTTGAGCGCTATGAAAAAACAAAATTCATTGAGGTGTCGGCATGAGTAAACATCTTGGGTCATGTCGTTGTGGTGGTGTTGCGATAGAAGCGAGCGATAAAACACATTTCGTTGGCTATTGTCATTGTGATGATTGCCGCCGTTCAAACGGTACGCCAGTTGCTTCCTTTGCAGGCTTTGAAGCAGATCAATTTAACTGGGTAAATAAAGAGACTTTGTCTGAATGGCACAATGGTGATTTTAGCAGGCTATTTTGCAAATCCTGCGGCTCACCGGTTGCTTATAAAGATAATCAGGTTTCTGAAGTGATGTTTTTTTACGTAGGCTTCATGGCAGATCGATCAGTTTTTGCACCTGAACATCATTCATATCATCATAAGAAAATCAGCTGGCTAGAGCTTGGCGATGATCTTCCTAAATTTAACGAAACGTCTTACCCCAGACCTCAATAAATAAGACCTGAATAACACGGACCGAAAAAATGAAATTCACACTCTCATGGTTGAAAGACCATCTTGAAACAGATGCAACGCTTGAAGAAATAGTCGAGAAGCTAACGCTCATCGGTCTTGAAGTGGAAGAAGTGGATGATAAGTCGCAATTTGCACCGTTCAAAATCGCAAAAGTTTTAAGCGCGGAAAAACACCCTGATGCTGATAAGCTTCAAGTCTTATCTGTCGATATAGGTGAGGGCGATCCAGTACAAGTTGTCTGTGGTGCACCCAATGCACGTGCAAATATTTATGGGGCATTCGCAGCCCCTGGCGCTTATGTACCAGGCCTTGATATCACGCTTTCTGTTGGCAGCATTCGCGGCGTTGAAAGTCACGGTATGATGTGTTCTGAGCGTGAACTTGCAATGTCTGAAGAGCATGATGGCATTATTGATCTTCCAGAAGGTATGGAAGTTGGTGCGTCATTCGCAGAATATGCTGGTCTTAATGATCCGGTTATTGAAATTGGCATCACACCAAACCGTCCGGACGCTCTTGGTGTTGCTGGCATTGCGCGTGATTTAGAAGCTGCTGGCCTTGGAACAGTTAAACCAGTGGCAATTTCTGCACCAAAATCTAATGGCGCTTGCCCTGTTAATGTGAAGTTTGATTTTGATAAATTACAAGAAGACCTGTGTCCTGCATTTGGTCTTCAATTGGTCAAAGGTGTTAAAAATGGTCCGTCGCCAAAATGGATGCAGCAACGTTTACTGGCAATTGGTTTACGTCCAATTTCAGCTTTAGTCGATGTTACTAATTATGTGACTTATGACATGGGTCGTCCGCTTCACGTTTTTGATGCTGATAAAGTAAAGGGCGATCTTGTAGTACGTCGCGGCCAAGCTGGCGAAGGTTATTTGGGCCTTGATGGCAAAGAATATAAAGTCACCGACAAGATGACGGTAATTGCAGATGATAACGGCATTGAATCGCTTGCAGGTATCATGGGCGGCGAAGCATCTGGTTGTGGCGACGATACAGTAAACGTGCTAGTTGAATCAGCTCTTTGGGATCCGCTTAACATTGCCCGCACGGGTAGAGACTTAGGTATTAACACAGACGCGCGTTACCGTTTTGAACGAGGTGTCGATCCTTCTTTCATGGAGCCGTGTCTTTACCACGGTACCAATCTAGTCATGGAATTATGTGGCGGTGAAGCTTCCGAACCACTCATTGTAGGCGAAGTTCCAAAGCCAAATCTTATTATTGATTTTCCTGTTTCAGAAGTGAAACGTCTTACTGGCATTGAAGTTTCTACAGAAGATTGTCAGTCTATTTTGATGGGTCTAGGGTTTGGCGTTTCAGGCATGGGCGATGTGCTTCAAGTCGCAGTTCCAAGCTGGCGTCCTGATGTGTTTGGTAAGGCTGACATCGTTGAAGAGGTAATGCGAATTCATGGCATTAACAACATTGAACCTCAACCACTTGAAGCAACAGGCAGTGTTGGCTCTAAAATTCTAACGGCTGGTCAAACGCGCGCAAGAAATGCAAGACGCGCTCTTGCTTCTCGCGGCATGTTGGAAGCTGTAACTTATTCGTTTATTCCGCAAGCCCACGCAAAAGTATTTGGCGGCGGTAGTGAAGCTTGTAAACTAGCGAACCCAATTTCAGTTGAGATGTCGGACATGCGCCCCTCTTTATTGCCGGGGCTTATTGCAGCAGCAGGTCGCAACCAAGATCGCGGTGCAAGTGATGTAGCAATGTTTGAAGTTGCAAGTATTTATCTTGGAGATACGCCAGAAACTCAACACAGAATTGCGGGTGGTATTCGTCGTGGTTCTGCGGGTCTTACGGGCGGTGGTAGAGATTGGCGGGATGCTGGTTCACCCGTTGATGTGTTTGACGCAAAAGCAGATGCATTTGCTGCATTAGAGGCTTGCGGCATGGATGCTTCAAAAGCGCAAATCGTTTCAGGCGGGCCTCAGTGGTATCATCCTGGAAGGTCTGGAACAATCCAGCTAGGGCCAAAATTAATTCTAGGTCATTTTGGTGAATTACATCCAATGACTTTAGAGACACTTGATGTATCAGGCCCAATCTGTGGGTTTGAAATTATGTTGGATAACCTACCTGCATCCCGTAAAAAAGCGACGAAAACAAAACCGCCGTTGGAGCTTTCAGGTCTTCAATCCTTAGCGCGAGATTTTGCTTTTGTCGTGGACAGTGATTGCGATGCATTAAAAATTATAAAGGCGGCAACAGGCGCAGATAAAAATCTTGTCTCTGGCGTAAAAGTCTTTGATGTTTTCGAAGGTCCTTCTTTGGGTGAAAACAAAAAGTCCATTGCCATCGAAGTATTACTTCAACCAAAAGACAAAACGCTTACAGATGAAGATATTGCTACTGTCAGTAATAAGATTATTGCAACCGTCGAAAAAGCAACTGGTGGAACGTTGCGCGGATAAGTTTTGAAAGAGTGATTTGACAAATTAAAGCCCAAAAGGTCTCCTAACGTAATCATTTGAAGTGATTCTTTTTGAGAGTTTTATGGCTAAGTTATCAAGATATTTATGCGCTGCGTTAGCACTTACATTTTTAACACCAGAGGTTGCCTCTGCGCAAACACCAGCAAAAAAGCTTTTTGGCAATAGATCCATGCCAGCAGCTCTTAAGCCAGCTGCCCACGGGTTTTACACAAAAGGCTGTATTGCAGGTGCGGTGGCAATTCCTGTTGATGGCCCTAATTGGCAAGCCATGCGACTCTCTCGCAATCGTCGTTGGGGGCATCCAAAATTAATCAGCATAGTTGAGCAATTATCCTATAAAGCCAAAAAGGATGGGTGGAATGGCTTACTTGTAGGAGATATCTCCCAACCAAGAGGGGGGCCAATGCTAACAGGTCACCGCTCTCATCAGATGGGATTAGATGCTGATCTTTGGCTAACACAAATGCCAAACAAGCGCATGACCTATAAAGAACGTGAAAACACTAGCGCTATCTCTGTTTTAAAAAAGGGTAGTAATTATGTCGATCAATCGCGTTGGACGCGCGCCCATACGATGTTGCTCTATCATGCTGCAAGTTTTCGTGAAGTTGAACGTGTGTTAGTACACCCCGGTATTAAAAAGCAACTTTGTGATACGGTTAAAGGCAACCGAAAGTGGCTAAGTAAGATACGCCCAACATGGGGACATCATTATCATTTCCACCTTCGTATGGGGTGTCCTGCTGGTTCGCCCAATTGCAAAAAACAAAATGCTACACCTAATAAGACAGGCTGTAGTGATGGTTCATTAGACTGGTGGTTTAATGTTGAGTTTGCACCTAAGAAAAAACCTGCAAAACCAGTAAAGAAAAAACCGCGCCGTGAGTTAACCGTTAGAGATTTGCCGCAAGCATGTTCTGCAGTGCTTTCCGCCAATGCACCAAGTTTAGAGGCGGCAACACATAAGCCAATCGCCGCAGCATTTGTTGCACCAACTATTAAGTTGCCTAAGTTTTCTGCTGCAAGAGTCTTAAAAGGTAAAGCAATTGAAGCTGCTGGCGTACCAGTTTTTAGCCTCAATAAAACAGTAAACTATCTGCCAGATGGGAATATTCCTATTCCCACACCTAGGCCTGCTTTCAGATAGTAGCTTAAGTAGAGACACCAGTTCCAATAGGGCAAGAAACACCTACACCCCCAACACCGCAATATCCTTGTGGGTTTTTGGCTAAATATTGCTGGTGAGCCTCTTCTGCGAAATAAAACTCTTTTGCGTCTTCAATTTCCGTCGTGATGGTATTGCTAACGCCCGATTTTTGCAGAGCTTCTTGATAAACATCCTTAGATGAAATTGCTGCCATGCGTTGATCGTTGTTATAGGTGTAAATGCCAGAGCGATATTGTGTACCAAGATCATTACCCTGCTTATTGCCTTGAGTTGGATTATGATTTTCCCAAAAGACCTTTAATAGAGCTTCGTAAGAAATAACGCTTGGGTCATAAACTACAAACACAACTTCATTATGCCCCGTCATGCCAGAGCAAACTTCCTTATAAGTAGCGTTAGGAGTAAATCCTGCTGCATATCCAACGGCAGTAATATGAACACCCTCAAGAGACCAGAACATACGCTCTACTCCCCAAAAACATCCCATGCCAAACATTGCAGTCTCCATGCCTTCTGGATAAGGGCCATGAATAGCCGCACCAGAAATAAAATGATGAGTTCCACTATCAATTGCTTCACTGCGCCCAGGAAGTGCAGTTGATGCGCTTGGTTTATTCAATTTTCGGTCGAACATTTGAGCAAGAAACATTTTATTTTCCTCATGTTGAATTAACTACCAAAGCGTTGGCGCCAACAGCGGTCTTTGCGACGACCAAGCCATAAAAAGATGATGGCTATGACACCAAATACCAGCCAGCTTGGTGCTAGCAAGATATTTTGTATGACACTTTCCCATAACCAAGGCACGCCCAGTTTGCGTTGAATTCCAACCTGAAAACCATTTAGGCTTGGTAGGTGGAAATTAAACCATTCCAGTCCTAATGACGTAATAGTTAAAGCAGAATTTGCGATTGTACGGGTTAGGTCGAGAATGGCAGTGATCACCGTCATTGCAAGTGCAATAAATCCGATTAGTTTGGCAATTGTTTTAAGCATGGCTTCTTTATAAATTAGTACGGTCATCATAAATAGGCTTTGATGATCTATTTTTCAATATATGACTAATAATACTGATGTTTCCAATAACTTTGCTTGAACACTAATCACAAATTTGTATAGTGCGACAAGTTTTAGAGGCTTACAAATTCTCTAAATCGCATTCGAGTTTTTTACTTGAATGTAAACAATGGACAAGGTGGCCGAGTGGTCGCCAAGCTTTTCCCTTTTAGCTTGCTAAAAGACTAGGAAATGCGCGAAGAAAAAGCCTTCGAGTTTATCTTGAAGCAATTAGGACAGGTGGCCGAGTGGTCGAAGGCGCACGCTTGGAAAGCGTGTAGGCGGGTAACCGTCTCCAGGGTTCGAATCCCTGTCTGTCCGCCATTTTGTTAACTGGTATTTACCAAGTGAACGAGCGCTGGCTATTAATCAAGAATTAGAATGTACTAGACGATCAGCTGCCCGCCATTAATTTCTAAAATTTGACCGATGATATAACCAGAAAGTTTATTACTGGCTAAAAATAAATAAGCAGGCGTACAATCTTGTGGTGTTCCCAATTTTTGTAATGGAATAGATTTTCGTGTGTTCTCTAGCTTTTCTTCAGAAGAATATCGACTATGAAAATCTGTATCTATGGTGCCGGGTGAGACCGCGTTAGACCGAATTCCCTCTGGCGCTAATTCCCGCGCAAGAGCTTTAGTATAAGTCGAAACAAAAGCTTTTGTTGAACTGTAGATTGATGAACCAGGGCTGCCTCCAGTTTTGGCAGATATTGAAACCGTATTTATGATGGATGCATTTTTAGCTGAACGTAGTTTTGGTAAAAGCCCTCTACTAACCATCACAACACTAGTTTGGTTAAGCATGACTAAGTCATCATATTGTGTATCGGTTAATTCACTTGCAGGAAATCTGCCATGCATTGTTCCTGCATTGTTAATCAGGACATCAATAGTTTGAGTTTTAGAACTTACTGTCTCAATAAATTTGTCGACCTGAGAGCGTTCTGTAAAATCACATTCAATTGCTTCAATACAGCTATTTGCGAATTTTTCACGGGTACCTTTTCGGCCACTGTGCACAATAACTTTTGCGCCATGATCCGCAAAAGAGTTTGCTACAGAAAACCCTATGCCTCGCCCTGCACCCGTAATTACAACGGTTTTACCTTCAAAAAGTTTTTCTGAAAAACAGCTCTGGTCCATTATATTCTCTATAGATTGATCGATGCAGGGTGATTTGAATTTCGGATATTTTCAGTTATACTTCAATCGAAAGCAATACGAAACTTTGAGAAATAAATGTACCTAAGCCCACGGCATGAAAAAATACTTGAAATAGCAAAGACCGAGGAAAGAGTTCTGGTTGATGGGCTTGCGGCGCGTTTTAAAGTTACCCCCCAAACCATTAGAAAAGACCTAAATGACCTTTGTGAGCAAAGACTTTTAACACGCATTCATGGTGGTGCTGAATTTCCTTCAGGCATTGCCAACTTTGAATACGAAGATCGTAGACAAATTGCGGCATTAGAAAAAACTGTCATAGGCAAGGCCGCGGCAGCACTTATCCCAAATGAATCCTCTTTATTTATCAACATTGGCACTACTACTGAAGCTGTAAGCGAGGCTTTGTTAGATCATGAAGGGCTGATGGCAATTACAAATAATATTAATGTAGCCAATCGATTACGTGTTTATCCTAAGTTCGAAGTTGTAATGGCTGGCGGTGTTGTTCGTAGCACGGATGGCGGTATTGTTGGGGAAACTGCTGTTGATTTCATTCGCCAATTTAAAGTTGATCATGCGGTTATTGGGTCGTCTGCAATTGATAATGATGGTGCTTTATTAGATTTTGATATTCGTGAAGTTAAGGTCGCACAAGCAATTGTAGAAAATGCCCGTAATGTTATTTTGGTTGCTGATTCCACAAAATTTGAACGTACTGCACCAGTTCGTATTGCGCATCTTTCGCAGGTAAATACTTTTGTTACAGATATTTGTGTAAGCGAAAATATCAGAAAGCTATGTGAAGAAAATGATGTTCGTCTCATCGAAGTTGGTGTTCAGTAATAATCTAGCAGCATAATAACTACTTATTGTGTGTCTCAATCCTCATTTAATCGAATGATATTCTCCTTAGCTTTTGTTGATTGCTATTACAGTTATATACAGTCTTCATAATATTTTCGTTTGACATTCGATTTGTTTTCGTTTTTGCTAAGTCTAGTTTCGCTTTTTATAAGTGCGCTAGTTCCTAGGAGAAAATCTTGTCTACGATATATGACATCTTTGTCATTGGCGGCGGTATTAATGGATGTGGCATTGCTCGCGATGCTGTAGGTCGTGGTTATTCCGTTTGTCTTGCGGAGATGAATGATCTGGGTTCTGGCACTTCTTCTTGGTCAACAAAGCTTGTTCATGGTGGGTTACGTTACCTAGAGCATTATGAATTTCGACTAGTGCGCGAGGCATTAATTGAGCGTGAAGTTTTATTAAACATGGCGCCACATATTATCTGGCCAATGCGTTTCGTACTCCCGCATCACAAAGGGTTAAGACCTGCGTGGTTGCTACGTCTTGGATTGTTTTTGTATGATAATTTGGGAGGGCGAAAAATTTTACCTGGCACCAAGGTAGTAAATTTAAACTCAGATATAACTGGTACGCCGCTCAAGGATAAATATACTAAGGCATTTGAATACTCAGATTGCTGGGTAAATGATGCCCGCCTCGTCGTTCTTAATGCAATGGATGCTAAGGCAAAAGGCGCCGAAATACATACATCAACCAAAGTTGTTTCCGCGAATAAACTCAAAGATCATTGGGAAATTATTCTTCAGTCGGCTGAAACGAGTGTCATACATAAAGTACGTTCCAAATTGATTGTTAATGCAGGCGGTCCTTGGGTTGATGAAATATTACAAGCATCGATGGGTAAAAATGACGCTCAAAATGTTCGCCTTGTACAAGGTAGTCACATCGTAATTCGCAAAAAATTTGATCATCCAAAAGCTTACTTCTTCCAAAATTCAGATGAACGCATCTTCTTTGCAATTCCATATGAACAAGATTTCACACTGGTTGGCACCACAGACCAAGACTATGAAGGTGACCCCTCAGATGTGGAAATCACGCCTACCGAGATTGAGTATCTATGTGCAGGAGCAAGTGATTATTTCAAAGAACCAATCACTGAAGATGATATAGTTTGGACCTTTTCTGGTGTGCGCCCACTTTATGATGATGGCGCTTCGAAGGCTCAAGAAGCAACGCGTGATTATGTCTTGCGGATGGATGGCGAGCCTTCCGAACCTAAAGTGATAAATACATTTGGTGGCAAAATTACTACTTATCGACGCTTGGCAGAGTCTATGCTCGAAATGGTTGGAGATGAAATAGGCGTTAAAGGAAGCTCTTGGACAAAGGATAGTATTTTGCCAGGTGGGGAGTTTGGTGTCTCTGGTTATAACGAGTTACTTTCCAAGGTACATTTGAAATACCCATTTCTTGAAACAACCCATTGTGAGCGGTTGGTCCGTGCCTATGGATTGAAAATCTTTGACATACTTAAGGATGCAAAATCTCTGGACGACTTGGGACAAGATTTTGGACACAGCTTGAATGAAGCAGAAGTGCGGTATCTGATTGGTAGTGAATGGGCCAAAACAGCCGATGATATTTTGTGGCGCAGAAGCAAGCTTGGAATACGTTTCACAGAAGATCAAACGATTGATCTGAAAACATTTATCGATAAAAATAAACAACTGCAAAAGCTTGCAGCGGAATAGGATTTTGATGTTGGAACTGAAAAACGTCAGTAAAATGGTAGGTAATGATTTACACATCAATGATGTTTCAATCACGCTTGAAAAAGGGTCAGTAAATATTCTGCTTGGCTCTACTCTTTCAGGCAAAACATCTTTGATGCGTTTAATGGCTGGGTTAGATCGCCCAACTTCTGGCAGTATTCTCATGAATGGAAGTAACGTTGTTGGATTGCCCGTTCAAAAGCGTAACGTTGCTATGGTTTATCAGCAATTTATTAATTACCCAGCAATGAGTGTTTATGAAAATATAGCATCCCCGATGCGTGTTGCGGGCGTAGACAAATCAACGATAGACCGCCGCGTTAATGAAGCCGCAGAACTGTTAAAATTGACGCCTTATCTAGATCGCACTCCGTTGAACTTATCTGGAGGTCAGCAGCAACGAACAGCGCTTGCAAGAGCACTGGTTAAAGATGCTGAGCTAGTATTGTTGGACGAACCTCTAGCAAATTTGGATTATAAACTTCGCGAAGAATTACGAATTGAACTACCTAAAATTTTGCTGCTACTGGAGCGATATTTGTTTACGCAACCACTGGCCACAAGAAGCCTTGTTACTAGGTGGTAAGACTGCAACTTTGAACGAAGGACACGTGACGCAATTTGATAATACTATTGATGTTTACAATCGTCCTTCGGATTTACTAACAGCGCAAACATTCTCTGATCCGCCAATGAACATACTCCCAGTTAAGAATACTGGCGGTAAATTTGCCTTTCATGACAGCCACATTGAAGTCCCTAAAAACATGTCAGCGCTTGCGGATGGAGATTATAAAATTGGCGTTAGGCCTCACCACGTGCATCTTAAAAAGCCCAAAGGTAAGTCGATGGAACTAAACTTCAAAGTTTCAACAACAGAGATTACAGGTTCGGAAAGCTTCATTCATTTACAAAGCAAAGATGCGCATATGGTAGCGCTGATGCATGGCGTGCATAGGGTCAATATTGGCGATGTAGTTCCCACTTATTTAGATCAAAAGAGCCTGTTCATTTTTGATCAAAATGAGAATTTAATTTCAGCTCCAGCATCTGATAATCAGAATTAAGGGAAGACCGTGGCAAGCATTACTCTCGATAAACTGGCGCACTCTTATTATTCTAATCCGAAGACGGATGCAGATTTTGCATTAAAGGAAATAGATTATGAATGGGAAGATGGCGGTGCTTACGCACTATTAGGTCCATCAGGCTGTGGCAAGACTACGTTATTAAACATCATCTCTGGATTACTAGTTCCTTCAAAAGGTCATATCAAATTTGATGGCAAAGATGTAACACATTTGCAGCCAGAAGAGCGCAATATTGCGCAGGTATTTCAGTTTCCAGTGATTTACGACACGATGACTGTTCGCCAAAATTTAGAGTTCCCCTTAATAAACCGCCGAGTCCCCCAAGACGAGATTTCAAAATGCGTCAATGAAATGATCGATGTTCTAGATCTATCAGGAAAAGCTGATCGTAAAGCGCGTGGATTAACCGCAGATGAAAAACAGAAAATTTCATTAGGCCGTGGTCTCGTTCGTTATGATGTAAATACTATTTTATTTGATGAGCCCCTTACGGTTATTGACCCTCATATGAAGTGGCAATTGCGAACAAAATTAAAAGACCTTCATCGTCAACTTGGCCATACGATGATCTATGTTACGCACGACCAAACAGAAGCACTTACTTTCGCAGATAAAGTAGTGGTCATGTACGAAGGTGAAGTTGTTCAAATTGGTACACCTGAAGAATTGTTTGATGAACCAGCACATACATTTGTAGGCTATTTCATTGGGTCACCAGGCATGAATGTAATCCCATGTGAGATAAACGGGAAAACTGCCAACATAGGCGAAACAAAAATTGGACTTGCTGGCGGATATAAAAATTCTAGCAAAAAAACCGAGCTTGGTATCCGCCCTGAATTTGTCTCTTTATCATCTGATAAAAAAGGTATTCCAGTGCAAATTGATGCGGTTGAAAACATTGGCCGTTTTAAGATTGTACGCGCGAAACTAGAAGGCCATTCAATTAATGCTGTTCTTAAAGAAGGAGAAGCCGTTCCTGCTGATCCAACGTTCAAGTTTGAGACTGGCAGAATAAATATTTACGAAGATTCTCACTTTGTAAGAGCGGGAGGCTGATCATGGATAAACCATATAATAACAAAGCTTGGCTACTCGTTCTTCCTGTCTTCATTTTAGTCGCGCTTAGCGCGATCATACCAATTATGACTGTTGTCAATTATTCTGTTCAGGATACATTCGGCAACAACCAGTTTTTCTGGGCAGGCACTGAATGGTTTCAAGACGTTTTAAAATCGGAACGATTTTGGGATGCGCTTGGTAGAAATCTTTTATTCTCAATGATTATTTTAACAATTGAGATTCCATTGGGAATTGCGATTGCTCTAACCATGCCTAAGAAAGGCATTTGGGTTCCAGTTTGTCTCGTATTAATGGCATTGCCTTTACTCATTCCTTGGAATGTCGTTGGTACAATCTGGCAAATTTTTGGCCGCGCAGATATCGGATTACTTGGCTATTCTCTTGATCAACTTGGCATAGAATATAATTGTGCAGGTAATATCTTTGATGCATGGGCAACCATTATTTTGATGGACGTATGGCATTGGACAAGCCTTGTTGTTTTGTTTTGCTATGCAGGTCTTGTTTCGATTCTAGAAGCTTATTATCAAGATGCAAAAATTGATGGAGCGTCCAAGTGGTCAGTATTCCGTTTCATCCAACTCCCAAAGATAAGAGGCGTTTTAATTATCGCTTTTCTATTACGTTTTATGGACTCCTTTATGATTTACACAGAGCCATTCGTCTTAACAGGCGGCGGTCCAGGTAATTCCACAACGTTCATGTCTATTGATCTTGTAAAGCAGGCTATCGGTCAATTTGATCTTGGTCCTGCAGCTGCGATGTCTCTTGTCTACCAGTTATTGGTAATTACCATTTGTTTCATCTTCTTTACGGTGATGAGCAATGTTGGCGTTGATAAACCAGATGCGAGGGTGGAAGACTAATGGCTACTCAATCAAACAACGCAAATACGGTAAACACAATTGATATCAGCAATGTACGCGCCAGCAATCGTTTTGCCAAAAAAAAGCATTTCACGTTGGTTGGTGCCAGGTCTTTATATTTTCTTTTTGATGCTGCCTATCTATTGGCTGATCAATATGAGCTTTAAAACCAACCAAGAAATATTATCGACCTTTACCTTGTTTCCAGCAAATCCGACACTGCATAATTACGCCGTGATTTTCACAGACCCTTCTTGGTATAATGGTTATATCAATTCATTGATTTATGTTGGCTTAAATACAGTCATTTCAATTGCTGTTGCATTGCCCGCTGCTTATGCATTCTCACGGTATCGTTTCCTTGGCGATAAGCATATGTTCTTCTGGCTTCTGTCAAATCGTATGGCACCTGCGGCTGTGTTTGTTCTTCCATTCTTCCAACTTTATTCCGCCTTTGGTTTGATCGATACACACATCGCGGTTGCGCTGGCTCATTGTTTATTCAATGTGCCTTTAGCCGTTTGGATTTTAGAAGGTTTCATGTCAGGCGTTCCAAAAGAGATAGATGAAACAGCTTATATTGATGGTTACTCATTTCCAAGATTCTTTGTAAAAATTTTTACGCCATTGATTGCATCAGGCATAGGTGTCGCTGCATTCTTCTGCTTCATGTTTTCTTGGGTAGAGTTATTAATTGCCCGTACCTTAACGACAACAGTTGCAAAGCCCATCGCTGCTATCATGACACGTACCGTTGGCGCTTCTGGGGTCGATTGGGGTGTTCTTGCTGCAGCAGGTGTTTTGACAATTATTCCAGGTGCACTCGTTATTTATTTTGTTCGCAACTACATCGCCAAGGGGTTTGCCCTTGGTCGGGTATAGGGGAGAAAAGGCATGGCTTTATCATGGATGGTATGGACCGTACCTACATTTCTATTTTGGGCAAGCATCATAGGCTTGCTAGTCGCGATGGGTGTTTGGGAATATTTTTCTCCAGGCGGAAATCCTAGAATAGGCATTTTACGCTTTGAGACGACGAGGGGAGATCGTCTCTTCATATCGCTGCTTGGCAGCGCTTTTATTAATCTCGTATGGTTGGGTCTTGTCGGGCCTAATCTGTGGTGGGCTCTTGGAGTTTCAGTGATTTTCGCCGTTGGTGTATTTCGAACTGTTTGATTCCAAAGAACTGGAGATGAAGCCCAATTTTTATCTCCTCAACGCTCATAAACTCTAAAGGGAGGAAATAATATGCGAAATTTACTACTTAACACGACGGCCTTTACGGCCCTCATGTTGGCAACGGGCGCTGCTCATGCCGATATGGCCGCAGCTGAGAAGTTTCTCGCAGATGAAATTGGTGGATTATCAGTTCTTTCTGAAGTGGAACAAAAAGCTGAAATGGAGCTTTTTGTAAATGCAGCAAAGCCATTCACAGGGTTAGATATTAAAGTTGTATCAGAGACAATTGGTACGCATGAATATGAATCTAAGGTTCTAGCGCCTGCATTCACGGCCATCACAGGCATTAAAATCACGCATGACTTGATTGGTGAAGGTGACGTGGTCGAAAAGCTACAAACTCAAATGCAGTCTGGTGAAAACATCTATGATGGCTACGTGAACGACTCCGACTTAATCGGTACTCACTGGCGTTATCAGCAAGTGCGTAACTTAACAGACTGGATGGAAGGCGAAGGCAAGGATGTTACTAATCCTGGCCTAGATGTTGGAGACTTCATCGGTACTTCGTTCACAACTGCACCGGATGGAAAGCTGTATCAGTTACCAGACCAGCAGTTCGCGAACTTATATTGGTTCCGTTATGACTGGTTTAACGATGACCAAAACAAAGCGGACTTCAAAGCAAAATATGGCTACGATCTAGGCGTTCCAGTAAACTGGTCTGCTTATGAAGATATTGCTGAATTCTTCACAGGCCGTGATATGACGCGTCTTGGTGTTGAAGGTAAGGTTTATGGCAACATGGACTACGGCAAAAAAGATCCATCACTGGGTTGGCGTTACACCGATGCATGGATGTCTATGGCTGGTATGGGTGACAAGGGTGAGCCAAATGGTTTGCCAGTTGACGAATGGGGTATTCGTGTGAACGAAAACTCACAGCCTGTTGGTTCGTGTGTAGCACGTGGTGGAGCAACAAACTCTCCTGCCGCTGTTTATGCAGTTGAAAAAGCAATTAACTGGTTGAAGAAATATTCGCCACCAGAAGCTGATGGTATGACATTTGGTGAGGCAGGCCCAATTCCTGCTCAAGGTAATGTTGCTCAACAAATGTTCTGGTATACAGCTTTTACCGCAGCTACAGTGAAACCTGGTCTTCCTGTCATGAATGAGTATGGTACACCAAAATGGCGTATGGCTCCTTCTCCACATGACGCTTACTGGAGCGAAGGTACAAAAATTGGCTATCAGGATGCAGGTTCATGGACTTTGATGAAGTCTACTCCTGTTGATCGCGCAAAAGCAGCATGGCTATATGCTCAGTTTGTGACTTCTAAAACGGTTGATCTCAAGAAGTCTGATGTTGGCCTTACCTTCATCCGGGAGTCTACGGTTAATTCTGATCACTTTACAAAACGTGCAGACAAGCTAGGCGGTTTGATCGAATTCTATCGTTCTCCAGCACGTGTACAATGGTCTCCTACAGGTACAAACGTTCCTGATTATCCAAAGCTTGCACAGTTGTGGTGGCAGAACATTGGTGATGCAATGTCTGGCGCAAAATCTGCTCAGGAAGCTTTAAACGGTCTTTGCGGTGCACAGGAAAAAGTTCTTGAGCGTTTAGAGCGTGCTGGCGTTCAGGGCGATATTGGTCCTAAAATGAACGAAGAAAAAGACGAAGCTCACTGGCTTGAGCAGCCCGGTTCTCCAAAGGCAAAACTTGCTAATGCGAAACCTCAAGGCGTGACCATTGCTTATGATGAGCTGATTAAAAGCTGGCAATAGGCTCATAAACTAAAGAAGCGTCTAATTCTTTCCCAGACGCTATGTAGGGCCAGAACTTGCGTTTTGGCCCTATTTAATTTTAAATCATACTTAGGCACGAGTACATAAAATAAAGGTGGCAAATGAGTTCCTACATTCTTGCAATTGATCAAGGCACGACTTCTTTACGTGCAATTATTTTTGATGGGAAACTATCGCCTGTTAGTTCAGATCAAAGTGAATTCACCCAACACTTTCCCGCTTCAGGAATGGTTGAACATGATGCTGATGAGATATGGCATAGCGTCATTGCAACTTGTCGCAATGCTCTCTCAAAAGCTAAAATTGAACCCTGCGGGTATTGGGATAACTAATCAACGCGAAACCACAGTTGTTTGGGATCGTAAAACCGGCAACCCCATTCATCGTGCAATTGTTTGGCAGGATCGACGCACATCTCAATTTTGTGCCGAGTTAAAAGAAGCAGGTAATGAAACCCTCGTTTCTGAAAAACGGGTTTATTGCTTGATCCTTATTTTTCGGCAACTAAAATTAGATGGATATTAAATCACGTAGACGGCGCGAAAGAAAAAGCAATGCGTGGTGATCTACTTTTCGGTACGATTGATTGCTACCTACTTTGGCGCTTAACTGGCGGTCGTTGCCACAGAACTGATGCAACCAATGCATCAAGAACATTACTTTATAATATTCATGAAAATTGCTGGGATGATGAACTGCTTGCACTTTTTGATATTCCAAAAACTATGCTTCCATCTGTAGAAGATTGTGCTTTTGAATTTGGGAATACGGTAAAAGACTTACTCGGTGCGAGTATTCCAATTTTAGGCATGGCAGGCGATCAACAAGCCGCAGCTATTGGTCAAGCCTGTTTTGAGCCAGGAATGGTAAAGTCAACCTACGGCACAGGCTGTTTCATGATGCTTAATACTGGAACAAAAGCTCTAGCTTCTGAAAACCGTTTACTGACAACAATTGCATATCAGCTTAAGGGTGAAACAACCTATGCTTTGGAAGGTGCTATCTTTATTGCAGGCGCCGCTGTTCAATGGTTGCGCGATGGATTAGGAATTATTGATAATGCAGAACAAACTGGCGCGCTAGCCGCTGAAGCTGACAACAGCCAAGATCTTATATTAGTGCCTGCTTTTGCAGGCCTTGGTGCCCCGTATTGGGAGCCAGATGTTCGAGGAGCTATTTTCGGATTAACACGAAATTCTGGCCCAAGAGAATTTTCGCGAGCCGCACTTGAGGCTGTTTGTTATCAGACGCGCGATTTGGTTGAAGCGATGCAAGCTGATTGGTCAAATGACGCAAATAACATCACATTAAGGGTCGATGTGGCATGGTGGCGAGTGATTGGACGATGCAATTTTAGCAAATATTTTACATGCCCTATTGATCGCCCAACCATTCTTGAAACAACGGCTTTAGGGGCTGCATGGTTAGCAGGTATGAAGGCTGGCATTTATCCAGATATGAAAAACTTTTCAAAATCATGGAGCCTTGAAAGACGTTTTGAGCCAAAAATGGAAAAAGACCTTCGCGAAGAAAAATACTCAAACTGGCGCCGAAGCATTAATAGTATAATTCAGCAGCAGAAAATATAGTCCTGATAGTTTAACTGTTAAACTTCAACGTTGGGAGTGGCTTGCTGGTTCAGTATAAATGACTAAACTTAGATCAACGCCCTGTTATTCACTAGCCTTTTGCATTGAGCCTTGATCCTATGAGTGTGAAATTAGATAAAATTAATCAAAGTATTCTGCTGTCATTACAGAAAAATGCACGGCTTCCAATCGCAGTAATTGCTGAGGATGCTGGCATTTCTACCAGCCCATGTCAAAAGCGCATAAAGCAACTTGAGAGCGAGGGTATGATTGTTAATTATGAAGCTAGTATCAATCTTGAAAAGATTTGTACCAGTGTCACTTTTTTGACAGAGTTTACTCTCTTAGAGCATAATGCGTATTCTTTTAGAAAATTTGAGGATGCAATTAACAAAGAACCCACGCTAATTGAATGCTATCAAGTGTCTGGTGGATACGATTATTTTGCTAGATTTGTTTGCGTTGATGTCGATGATTATAAGGCCATTACAGATAGGCTCTTGGTCAAAGCACCTATCAAGAGCATTCAAAGTAATTGTATGCTGTCGAAGGTAAATCGCTACTCTGGCTACCCATTAAAGTACCTTCTCGATAATGGTAGTTGAATTTATTGAACATTTAAATTTCCTTTAAATTCAGGTTTTTGATAAATAAAGTTTTTAAAACAGCAATTTTGATTTTTAGATTTTCGCAAATAAGCAACTATGAGGTTAGTTTTAACGCTTAGCTCTGGTTGTAAAATGCAGAAACAAAATTGCTCCCTTTTCGAATTCCAGTTCAAGATGGAACAGACACCAACGGGTGCCTTATGGGCCCGGATGCCTTTTGAACCGCAGGTATAAGTTCAACATTGAAAACACTTGGCCATGAAGTAAGCGATCATGGTAATATCAACCCAATCTCTATGGCTCCCAAAATTCATCGTAATAATTCAATTCATCATTTAGATGAAATCATAGGTTGGGCACACTCAATTGAAGAAGCAGCTTTTAAGAGTGCCTCTAAATCAGAGTTTCCAATTTTTTTTTCTTGGGGGCGATCATAGTCTATCGATTGGAAGTGTAACTGGTGTTGCGAGGGCTGCAAAAGAAAAGGGACAAGAGCAATTTGTTTTATGGCTAGATGCGCATCCTGACTTTCATATCTTAGATACAACAACAAGCGGTAATCTACATGGAACGCCAGTTGCATACTTTACAGGTTTATCAGGCTTTGAAGGCATCTTTCCAGAACCCAAAGTAACAGTGCCACCAAAGAACGTTTGCATGATGGCATACGGTCGGTTGATGTAGCCGAGAAAAACAAACTTGCTGGCAGTGATATCCAAGTATTTGATATGCGCTCAATCGATGAAAACGGTATCGTAAATCCACTTAAGGGTTTCTTGAAACTGTAAAAAGCGCAAGTGGCGTGCTACACGTCAGCCTTGATGTCGATTTTCTTGAGCCCAATATAGCACCTGCAGTCGGCACGACCGTTCCTGGTGGTGCAACTTTCCGTGAAGCGCATCTTATCATGGAAATGCTATGCGATAGCGGCTTGGTAACCTCGCTTGATTTAGTAGAGCTTAATCCATTTTTAGATGAAGCGCGGGCGAACTGCAAAGCTGATGGTAGACCTTTGCGCAAGCCTATTAGGCCGCAAAGTTCTTGATCGCCCAACAAGGAGTTTTTAAATGACGAAGCACAACCCAAACCCTTCAGCACTTGCAATGGTTCCTTTCGTAAGTGTTGATGACATGATGAACATCGTCAACACAATCGGCCCTGCAAAGATGATTGCCGAGATTGCCGAATATGTTGAGGCTGACTTTAAGCGTTGGGATTTATTTGATAAAACACCTCGCGTTGCTTCCCACTCCAAAGAAGGTGTTATTGAATTAATGCCAACAAGTGATGGTGAAACGTATGGTTTTAAATATGTGAACGGGCACCCTGCAAACATGGCCAGAGGCTTTCAAACTGTGACAGCCTTTGGCCTACTCGCACGGGTTGATAATGGGTATCCAGTTTTATTGTCCGAGATGACAATTCTCACTGCACTTAGAACAGCAGCAACATCTGCAATCGTTGCAAAATATTTAGCGCCCAAAAACTCAAAGATTATGGCAATGATTGGCAACGGCGCGCAGTGTGAATTTCAGGCACTAGCTTTTAAAGAAGTTGTCGGAATAGACACGGTAAAATTATATGATGTTGATCCGCAAGCATCAGCAAAAGCTGCGAGCAATCTCAAATCAACGGGCCTCAATGTAATTGTATGCGATAGCTCACAGGATGCAGTCACGGGAGCGGATATTATAACGACCTGCACTGCTGATAAACAATGTGCAACCATCCTCACAGACAATATGATTGGCTCAGGCATTCATATCAATGCGATTGGGGGAGATTGCCCGGGTAAGACCGAGCTCCATAAGGATATTCTTTTGCGCTCTGACATTTTTGTTGAATACCCACCTCAGACTCGCATTGAAGGTGAGATACAGCAACTTGCAGATGACCATGCTGTTACGCAAATGTGGCAGGTGATGACAGGTAAAGCAAAGGGACGAACATCGGAAAATCAAATCACACTTTTTGATAGTGTGGGATTTGCGACCGAAGATTTCTCAGCGTTACGTTACATTCGGGATCAACTGGAAACTACTGGTCATTATGTAGAGCTTGATATGCTTGCTGACCCAGATGATCCGCGCGACTTATTCGGGATGGTAACTAGACACAAGGAAACTAAATCAAACTGATTTTCGCTTGTAAGCAATCTCTTGAAAGCGAGCTGACTTTGCATCATACAGAAGTAAGCGACCAGCCAAGCTAGTGCCTGCCTCGGTAATTTCTTTGATGATTTCCAAGGCTTGCATTGAGCCAATAACACCTGTGAGAGCACCAAGAATTCCAGCCTCCGCACATGTCGGTAGTAGACCCTCAGGAGGTTGCTGCGGAAAAACATCACGGTATCGGGGATAGTAGTTTCCATCCTCATCTTTGATGTGTGGTTTTAAGGTTGTGATGGAAGCATCAAATTGTCCAACGGCGGCAGTTACTAAAATCTTCTCATGTTTTTCACAAAGATCAGCGCTCAAATAACGCGTATCAAAATTATCACTACCATCCGCGACAAGGTTATATTGACTAATGAGTTCGTCACCATTTTTTGGGTTTAATCTTGCTTGGTGAATTTCAACGTTCACATGTGGATTAATTGCTTGAAGTGCTGACTTGGCACTTTCCACCTTTGGGTTACCACAAGTATCTGTTGCATGAATAGTTTGTCTTTGGAGGTTTGACAAAGAGACAACATCATCATCAATAATTCCAATTGTACCTACGCCAGCTGCTGCTAGATATTGAAGAACAGGAGAACCTAACCCTCCGGCGCCAATAACAAGAACACGAGCAGCTTTTAGTCTTTGCTGACCGGCGCCTCCAACATCTGCCAAGATGATATGACGGGCATATCGTTCGAGTTCTTCTGGGCTTAATTGCATCAGCTTATAACGCCGCTACCATGGCATCTTGCTTAGCGCGAAGGGTTGCAATTTTTGAGCCAACAGCCACTTTTGCATTTTGATAGGTGATTAACTCACCCTTGGCGATTGGTGCTGTTACGATGCCCTTTTCAAGCAACCCTGCAGGAATTGCTTCATTAGACTGAGCTTCGTTTTTTGACATGACCCAAGCGCGATAAGTGTACTCACCAATCTGATCTAAAATATCACCAGGCTGTAAGTCCTTCTTAGCAACGGCACAAACTTCCGCAACTGGTTTAGATAACGGAACCATATCAGCTTTTCCGTATAGGACAGAACGTGCGCAAGTAAGCGGAACTTCCAATGAGGTTAAGTGGAAAGGACGGTGAAATGTAAAATAAGGACCCTTGCCCATTTTTAAGTCTTCCATCCGCTCTGTTATGCGAGGGTGAGACATATCAGCAATCACAAACACACCAGGTGCTACGCCTTTGCCTACAGAAAAATCAACGCAGCCTTTTTGGGATAAAACACCGCCATCAACTTGTGGAATAAGCGTTGATGATAATTCATCAATCGTAGCAGATGGGCCATGCATTCCAGCTTTATCTGGTACAAGGCCAGTAGCGTTAGCAATCGCGCACATTTCAACCATGGTTTTTGAGCCGTCTACGAACTCAACCAACATTCGAACATTCATGCTACGGCGCTTAGCTTCCTCAATATAATCATCAGGAATAGCATCAAAGTTAAGTGGGTTATTCTTGCCTTTGCCAGCACAGATAATTTCGTGCCCCATGGCTGAGACAAACTCGATTAACTCCATACATGAGGAAGGTTCATCGCCCGCACCAAGTGAATATACAACACCTAAACGTTCTGCTTCAGATTTTAGGTATGGCCCAATACAAACATCAGCTTCAACATTCATCATGGTTAGGTGTTTGCCATGCTCCATTGCATGAATACCTATTTCCGCACCTACTGCAGGTACGCCAGTTGCATCGATTACAACGTCAATAAGTGGGTTTTCTGCAATCATCATACTGTCTGCTGTGATCGCCATTTTACCACTTTCAATGGCAGTCGTCATATCAGGCTGGCTTTCAACGATTCTGCCATTTTCATCAGAGCCAAATGCGACTTCCATCGCATGACTTGCGCGCTCTAAGCCGCGATCAGATACAGCAGCAACTTCAATTCCCTTCATATGCGCAACGCGGGTAACTACATCGGTGCCCATCTCACCGCAGCCAACAAGGCCAATACGAATGGGTTTGCCGGTCTCTGCGCGGGTTTCAAGATCTTTTGCAAGTCCCGTCAGGGATACATTAGTTGGCATTATGTTACTCCGATTTCGAAAGACATTATCATGCGCTAAATCGGAAAAGCAATCTTGTTAATTAATTGAATTTAACACCCTTATTGTTTTTGAAGAATTTCCCAATCTCGCCTTAGTTGATTACCTTCATCGGTGAAAATATTGCCTGTTATTTCGTAATTCTGAATTCGATCAATCCTGAAATGACGGAAGCCTTCTCGAAGTGTGCACCAAGCAACAAGAACAATCACATCGATATAATAAAACAACGCAATTGGCTTGATCACCCTTTGCGTTGTTACATCTTGCAAATCTAAATAGAGAATATCAATTTCTGCCTCTTCCCTAATAATACGCCTTAGTTCTTCTGGTTGAACATGCGAGGCGGGAATTTGATTCCATTGCGAAACTTGATGAGGTGTCGTGACAATGCTGTTTTCTGGCAAAACATTAGAAATTTTTGAAGCAACGCTTGTCGCGGCATGAATAAGACCACTATCAGCGCTGCGTCCTAGCATCGATAAACCTACCACAATTGCTTCGAGTTCTTCTTGAGAAAACATCAGGGGCGGAAGATCAAGGCCTGTGCGCATGATATATCCAATACCTGCTTCACCCTCGATTGGAAGTTTACTGGCCTGAAGAGAGGCAATGTCGCGGTAAATCGTTCTAATGTTTACCTCAAGCTGTTCAGCAAGCATTTTTGCTGTGACAGGCTCTTTTGCTTGTCGCAGGATTTGAATAATCTCAAAGAAACGTACTGATCTACTCATTCCTAACAATAGCACACTATGCTGACGCATACATGTCAGTAGTAAAATGATATCAATAGGCAATCGTAAAATGAAAGGTTGCTTAAATGCTCGAAAATTACAAAGCCCAGTCAGGTACATTTGTACCTGTTTTCACGCTTGAGATTCAAATATTAGAAAAAGATGCAGATAGAATATTAGACGCAATAATGACGGTAGATCCGCTTCCCTATGGTCGGTATCACCGTAATGCGTCAGTTTCAGGCGTGGGTAAAGAAACGACTGTTCCGCAGGCAAATTCGACAACATCAACGCATGAAGGCAGTTATGAGTTTGGAACTGCCATGACGTATCCAATGGTTGAATTAAAGATATCTATAGATCGAGATTTAGCTGTTCTAGAAAAGATCATGGATGTCATCCACGACGTTCACCACTATGAAGAGCCCGTCATTTTCTTGCGAGAAGATTGGACAAGCCGTTCAGCTTATAATCCAAAAAGAGATAACCCACATCGCTGGTGGAATAACGGCGAAGGCCTTCCTGAGACAGCCAATTTGGTAGAGATAAATGATTAAGTATTATTACCCAAATGGTGATCACTGTTATCGCGCGCTTCATACAACACACGCAGTATTTCATAATGAAGAAGGTAAGTTGATCGCTAGAACAATGAAACCCGACAACAGCGAACTATATGAGTTCGAGATTGTCGGGTTTGAATTGGTCAAAGAAGGTGTTCGCTGTACTTGAAGCTTAGATAGCTTCTTTCATACTCTCTTCGAGATAAATTTCACGTAGCTTGGCGACCACATGGCCAGGCTTTCCATTGCCAATTTTATTGCCGTCGATTTCTACAACTGGGCAACAAAATGCAGAGGCAGATGTAAAGAATGCTTCAGAAGCATCTGCTGCCTCTTCTTTTGTGTAAGGGCGTTCTTCAACTTCCATTTGAAGCATCTCTGCGCAACGAAGAACTGCCTTGCGCGTAATGCCATGCAGTATTGAAGTTGAAAGGTGGCGCGTTATTAGTTTACCTTCCTTGGTCACAATCCAAGTGTTGTTTGATGTGCCTTCATTTATGAAACCATCTTCTTCCAACCAAGCATCATCTACGCCAGCAGCCTTGGCCATCATCTTTGCCATTGAAGGGTATAGTAACTGCGTAGTTTTAATGTCACGACGTCCCCAACGTTGATCAGGAACTGTGATGACACGCGCTCCTGTTTCATACATTGGGTTATCAAGTGGGTTTTTAGCTTGGGTGAAAAGCACTAATGAAGTTGGCGTACCTTCTGCAGGGTAAGCAAAATCACGATCAGCTACGCCGCGTGAGACTTGCAAATAGATCATTCCATTTTCTAGATTATTTTCTGCAACGAGCTTCTTGTGAATATCAAGAAGATTATCCATCCACTCGGGCTTATCCATTCCAAGTTCATTAAGTGAACGTGCAAGACGAACCATATGGCCTTCAAAAGCAATCAATTTACCTTCAAGTACTGTCGTTACTTCATAAACTGCATCAGCCATAAGAAAACCGCGATCGAAGATTGAAACTTTTGCTTCTTCTTCTGGAACAAATTCGCCATTCACAAAAACAATTCTAGACATTTTTATACCCTTTAAATTTAGCCCCATAATTCCGCTATTGGTGGATGCATAGTTGAGCCTTCATATCGAATACCATGCGCTCTGTCTTCACCAAGAAGCAGTGGACCATCCAAATCTACAAAACTGGCATCCTGCGCCACAAGTGTTGCCGGCGCCATGCCAAGTGATGTACCAACCATACAGCCCACAAAAATCCCAAAGCCAAGTTCTTCAGCTTTGGCTTTCATTTTTAATGCTTCTGTTAGGCCGCCAGTTTTATCAAGCTTAATATTGACGATGTCGTATTTTGTACGAAGCTCTTCAAGGCCATCACTCGTATGGCTCGATTCATCTGCACAAATTGGCATAGTGAATGTATTACCAATCAGGCCATTATCGTCTGCTTCTGGAAGTGGTTGTTCAACAAGCGCAATTCCTAGTTTTTCAAGATGCGGCTGAAGCGCCGTTAGATCTTCAATCGACCAGCCTTCATTTGCGTCCACCATGATCTGGCTGTCAGGCGCACCTTCACGAACTGCTTGTAAGCGTGGCAAGTCATCTGGCGTGCCAAGTTTTAATTTAAGCAACGGGAGGAATGCATTTTTCTTGGCATTTTCACGCATTTCATCAGCGCTTTCGAGTGACAGTGTGTAGGCGGTAGTAAGCTCTTGAGGTTCGTTTAGTCCTGCAAGTTTCCATACAGGTGTGCCAGTTCGCTTTGCTTCCAAATCCCAAAGCGCACAATCAATTGCATTGCGTGCTGCCCCAGCGGGCATGACTTCTTGTAAAGCATCGCGTGTTAAATCTGACGGTAAATTAGCAAGAAGCTCTTGCACACTTTCTACGCTCTCACCGTACCGTGCATAAGGAACGCATTCACCTTGGCCTGTTACACTTCCATCCGATACTTCAATGCGAACCACATGTGCATGTGTCTTTGCACCGCGTGAAATCGTGAATACATTTGCCAGTTCGAAAGTTTCTGCATGGGTTGCAAATTTTAGCATAGAAGTGTCCAATTTAACTTGGTTTCAAACTAACGTTTCTTAGTGCCAGTATATAGTGCCAAAATCATCGATAAGATGAGTCCTCAACAGGGAAATTACATGCCCTGCTTGTACTCGCCAACTTCATCATTTTCACGAAGTATCGCATCTACTGCCTTAAACATTTCCATCTTACGGGCTTCTGAAACAGGGCTCTCAATAACAACCACTAGTTTTGGTTCATTAGATGAAGCGCGAACTAATCCCCATGTTCCATCTTCAGCTACGACACGAACACCGTTTACCGTAACAAGATCGCGTATTGCTTGACCGCCAACTTGGTCGCCAGCTTTTTGCATGTCCTTAAAACGTTTTACAACTTTATCGACAACACCATACTTTGTTTCATCCGCACAATAAGGGGAAAGTGATGGTGAGCCATATGTAATGGGTAACTCACGTCGAAGGTCTGCCATGGTTTTATCTGGATTACGTTCAAGCATATCGCAAACTGCAAGGGCAGTTACGATACCATCATCATAGCCACGACCTATTGGTGCATTAAAGAAAAAATGGCCTGATTTTTCAAAGCCAGCCATAGCGCCTAACTCATGGACGCGGCGTTTGATATAGGAATGACCTGTTTTCCAATAATCTGTTTCTGCGCCTTGAGATTTCAAAACTTCATCTGTTAGAAATAAGCCAGTAGATTTTACATCAGCCACAAATTTAGCACCAGGATGTACCGCAGAAATATCGCGGGCTAGCATGACACCAACTTTATCGGCAAAAATTTCTTCGCCTTCATTATCAACGACACCGCAACGATCACCATCGCCATCAAACCCAAGAGCAATATCTGCGCCTGTCTCCAATACACGGTCGCGCATTTTATGGAGCATCTCCATGTCTTCTGGGTTGGGATTATAATTTGGGAACGAATGATCAAGTTTCGTATCCATATGGATAACGTCAAGTCCAAGCTTCTTAAGAACCTTTGGTGCAAAAGCGCTCGCAGTGCCATTACCACACGCTGCTACTGCGCGAATTTTACGCTCAAAAGGTTTGCGGTCTGTGAGATCATCAATATATTGAGCTGCAAAATTTTCTACGAATTCATAAGAGGCACCCGCTTTTAATTTCCACTCGCCGCCTAAAACAATATCACGCAGGCGGTCCATTTCTGTTGGCCCAAAGGTGAGGGGGCGTTCGCAACCCATCTTTACGCCTGTCCAGCCATTGTCATTATGTGATGCCGTAACCATAGCAACAGAAGGACAGTCTAAAGCAAACTGCGCATAATAAGCGGTGGGCGATAATGCTAATCCTATGTCTTTGACGCGCGCACCAGCTGCCATTAAGCCAGAGATAAGCGCTAGTTTAATAGACATAGAATAACTGCGATAATCATGGCCCACAACAATGTCGGGGCCTGATCCTAGTTCTTGAATTAAAGTACCAAGTCCCATACCCAAAGCTTGAATGCCCATTAAATTAAGTTCAGGTGCTTTGTCAGATTCAGGATGTCCAAACCACCAACGCGCATCATACTCACGAAAGCCGGTTGGTTTCACTAGCGGCGTAATTTCAAACTCATGCGTATTTGGTAGTGTGTCAGGTTTTGTTTTCGGAAACATCGGATATCCCTTGATTCGCTATTTTTACTGAAACTGTCAGTTACATGACCAAGGGTCAATCATTTCAGTTGTAGTAATTTTGGGTTTTATTGAACCAGTAAAAGCTGCTGGTTTTTAACTTCAAAGCTCGTCAGTTCTTTAAGAAAGCTCATACCTAACAATGTACTGCTTAATGCATTATCATCGAGCACTGCCGCTTGAACATTATGAACCGTTACATTGCCTATTTGGATTTTATCAATCATGGCGGATGCAGCTTTGGTTGAGCCATTTGCCGTATTAACACTGTATTTGAAGTCAGATGCTTTTAATACAATACCAAGACGGCGCGCAGTTTTTTTATTTATAGCAACAGAAGTTGCACCAGTATCAACAAGAACTTCAATATTACGGCCATTCATACGTGCAGTTGTTATAAAATGACCACGACTATCCATTTTGAGGCGCGCCTTACGTCCGTATACAGGTTGCAATTTAACTGGCTGAGCACTGGTGTTTTGTTGTTGAGATTGTGTACCAACAACTTGCACAGGCGCTGGACCGTTGGCTGTTTCTCTGTATTTTAAATATTCTTGCACCCCAAAAACGGAAGCAATACTAACTGCGATGAGGGGTGCTATTGTTTTGAGCATTGAGATATCCGACAACTGTTTATTATAGGACACAATCTACCCTTAAATTTCTAACACCGTACTAAGACTCAAGAAGCAATTAGCTTTTTACATCTCATGGTAAACAAAATGCTACTTTATTAGTTTACGTAACGTTGGATATTTAAAATAATATTTGTTAGAAGCAGTAAATTGATTCTTAGTTGACAGGAGAGCCATATGCCCCAAATTTTCTCTTGGTCAAAAACCATGTCGGCTGCTTTTATTGTAGCTTTACTTATTATTGCAATAAACCCTGCAAGAGCGATCGCCGATTGGCGTAAGGATATAGGCATTTTCAGAATTGGTATTATTACAACTGACCGATCTATTGAAGCATTAGACCGTTTAGAGCCCTTTAAATTAGCGATATCTGAGGCTCTTAATATGGACGTAGAATTCTTTCGAGCTCAAAATTCTATAGCCTTAATGAACGCACTCAGAGATGAGCGTATTGAGTATGCTATTTTTTCTGCATCAGGCTATGCTCTTGCTTGGGCATCTTGTGAATGTATTGAGCCCATTGTAGTGCCACGGTCAGGTGATAGTACCGACGGGTTTCATACAACTTTGATTTCTGCACCAGATGGGCCAAATACACTTGAAAAACTAAGTGGAAATAAGATTGGGGTTCTATCAGGAAATTCGATAACAGGACCAGCTTTAGCAGCTCATGTTTTAAGTGAGAAAAACATCATTATAGGCGATGAAAAAACGCCATTTGTAACAAGCGAAACTGCAGAAAAAGCTTTGGAGATGTTTGCCGCAGGAGAAACAAAAACTCTGATTGGGTGGAGTTCAATGACAGGCAACCCATCAAGTGGATACTCGCGTGGCAGCCTTCGCCAGTTATCAGAATTAAATGATATTTCAGTTAGAAATTATAAGATATTATGGAAGTCGGATCAAATTCCTCATCGCCCGCACGTATTACGTAAAAAGGTTCATGGGGATGCAAAGAAAATTTTACGAGAGACCTTACTATTTATGAATGAAAAAGACCCAGTTGCTTATGATGCAATAGAGCCTATTTACGGCGGCGGCTTTATTACAAGTCGGCATGAAAGGTTCGAGCAGTTGATTACATTTATGCAAGCGCAAGGCACTCAAATAAAAACAGCGGAAGAAAATCTCCCGCTGCAATAAAAGTTTAAAATCAAATATTTTGAATTAATAGGTAAGAGCTTGACGAGGCCTTAAGAAAATACGATCCCCAAGCGTTATAGAACCTGTATCAAGGCCGACGTTTGCTACGCCATCAGTGCTTATGAAGCCCACAATCGGTCTATGGTCATATTCGACTTCCGCCACGACTAAAGTTGAGCCATGAACATTAATTGCAGCTGGTAGTGGGAATACATCATCAACGACTCGTTTTTGGCGGGCGTTTTCATTTGCGGCTAACCCAACGCTGCTTTTGTTACATTGTGGGGCAGTAGGGCTTGTATATTCTGAGCTTGCTGTTTTATTGTCAATGCTAAGTTTTACTTTAGCAATGACGGTATCATCGTTGTCTATTGATCCGTCACCATTTGTATCAGATTCTGCATTCGCTTCTATCACCGATATAACGACGCATGGAATTCTATCGGAATAAGGGTACATGATACGCTCAGTAACTCCGAAGATAGCACGAAGTTCTGCTTGCCCTGACGCACTATTAAAGTCTGCACCCTGCGCAATTAAATCTGCTATGGAACTTGATGTCCGAGAAATTTTTCTATCAACGGATACCACCAAAGAAACTTCTACTGTTCCAAGAAATAGAACGAGTAATATAGGCGCAATTAATGCAAATTCGACTGCAGCAACTGCCTGCGAGTTTTTAACAAACCGTGAGACAGTTTTTTGTGTCTTCATCAAAGGTGAAAGTGCTTTAAAAATAATATTTTTCATATCGTTTAATCTCTTACTCTCTAACAAGACGAGCCTGTAGGTATTGGAAAAGCCTCAGTTCTAATAACGGACGTTACATTAATTAGTGCGTTATCGTTCAGCCCTTTAGATACTAGTGGTGCAGAATAATTTGCATAAATTGGCCACTCATAACTCGCTGTAAATTGTAATACTTCGCTTGGGCAAATTTCTGATGGGAAACGCTCCGTCGGAGCATAATTGCCGCTACCATCAACATTTCCTGAAACAGTAGGTGGCGGTGGTAAAGAACTGAATTTAGGGCTTGTATCAACTTGAATAACAATTTTATTACAATCAAAAAGTGCTACAACTCTATTGCATATCTCAGTTTTAAGATCAGCTTTAGTTGAGATATTGGCTATTTGACCTGTTCTATATAGGCGAGCAATATCGTCTACAATGGTTTCAAGGTATTGATTGGCAAAAAACAAAAGAGATGTTTCAATAATAGCGAATATTAACAGGAAGAATGGTCCACCGATAATTGCAAATTCAACTGCGGTTGCGCCTTCTTCATTATTCTTAAAACGCCTGACAACACGGACTGGTTGACCCGCTGTTAAAAAATTACTGAATTTCGATTTTTTACTCATTTTCGTTTCCTAGAAAAACCTCTGGATCAACAATACAAAGAAGAAGTTTATTTTGAGTGTATGGATATTAGAGTATCCAAGGGCGAGTGTTTACGGAATATTAACTATAGCGGCCTTGCTGAATCACATAAAAAAGCCCTCTACAAAGAGGGCTTATTAAATAATGCATATCCAATAATTGCTAATGGCAGGTTTAGTTATTGCCTGCTGCAGACAATGCATTACGCTGTGTGATTTGTTGAGATGCGTTATCAAATGCACCTTGGTTGTCGCCGATTGTAACCGTTGATTCACATACAGGAGAACAAGCAAGTGTTTCACGATTGCTGCCGCCACGATAAATTCTAACGGTATTAGTTTCACTAGAACGAACAACCACCGCTTGGTCGATTACTGCGTCACCCTTCTCATCTAGAATGATAAGATTAGTTACACCAAATGATCGGCCAGTCAGAACCAGAGTTTGTTCATCTTCAATAGTTGCATCGACAATAGATGGGTTGCCAATAATTATTGTTGCCGCTGGGCGTGAGATTCTAAAGACTTTAGCTTGGTCGACGGTAACAATCACTTTTTCTGCATCAATATAAGAAGAACTCTCAGAATGTGCTGGGATTGTTGAGACAGCTGCAATGCTGCTTGTAATAATAAGTGCTGCGATATGTTTAAGCATAATAGGCTCCAAAAAACTGTTATCGACATAATTCACTATTTTGGTGAATGAAGCCTTAATGCTCATGAAGATTAGTAGTTTTATTAAAACCACGTATTTTGGGGCCGTTTTTAACCGAAAACGCCTAAGTTTTTCCTATACATTATAATAGGGAATTTTTACGGGCCGTTTTTGAGGGCTATTTTGAACGTCAATATCTACCAAACCAAAGCTTTCTGAAATACATTATTAACCCTAAGTGAGCATTCAAGAAATTAATTTTAAAGTAACCATACGCGTTAAGTTCTTTTCAATCCCTTCAACGTATATTGCTTACAGGTCAGGAACAAACCTGATCATAACACATAGTGATAAACACTTAGGAGCACATTATGAAACTCGTATCAAAATTTCTTAAAGACGAATCAGGCGCAACAGCAATTGAATATGGTCTTATCGCAGCACTTATTTCAGTAGCAATCATTGCAGCTGCAACAACACTTGGTTCAAACATCGGCGAGACTTTCAACAAAGTCGCTACACAGATTAAAAAGTAATCTGAACCTAAAACGGTTACTTGATAATCGTTTTAGATTGAACTTGAAGCCATCGGATAAAAATCCGGTGGCTTTTTTGATTCTTAATTGAATAAATAGAATCTAAATGACGTTAACCCGCTAGTTAACTTTATGCAGTATTTTTAATTCAGTAAGAATTCTAAAATCTGGATTAGAGAACATGTTTGAATATGGGTTAGTTTTTGTATTTCCTTTTATGATGATATTTTCATCGTTTTCGGATCTTTTTTCAATGAACATATCTAATAAGGTATCCTTGATACTAATAGCAGCCTTTGTTGGCTTTGCTTTTACAATAGGCATGGATTTTCAAACCATTCTTTGGCATTTCACAACTTTTGCTTTGGTGCTTTCAATTGGATTTGTTTTATTTGCTCTCAATATCATTGGTGGTGGAGATGCAAAGTTAGCTGCATCAACTGCGCTTTGGTTAGGTTGGGCTCATACAGGCCCTTACATCGTTCTTGCTTCTTTCATTGGAGGCATTTTAACGCTTCTGATTCTAAAATTTAGATCAGGCTTAATTCCAGAGAAGTTAAATAAACTAGAATGGGTTTTACGTTTGCACGATAGTAATAACGGAGCACCTTACGGAATTGCTTTGGGGCTTGCTGCTTTATTTATATATCCATTAACGCCCTGGATGGAGCAAGTAATTGCATTAAGAGTAGGCATCTAAGCTCAAAAATAAACTCATATGATTTAAAAGCCAGATTTACTCTGGCTTTTTTTATGTCCGAAAAAAACCTGTAATAATTAATTAACCAAGAATTCCAGTTTTTTATTAACCATAAGTACACCTTTGTAAGTGCATTATCGTTTGAAGAACTTTGCGACTAGGCAAAATTGCTTACGAAGGATGTAAAAATGAAAATAGCTCAACTAGCAGTTTTAGGTGTTGCCGTTGTCGCCGGAAGCGGCGCATTCGTTGTAGCGAATAATATCGCTAACACGGAGCCAGCGGTTGTAACGATCACAGAACAAGCTCCTCAAATCGAACTTGAAGAAGTTTTGGTTGCGAGTAGAAACATTAGTCTCGGCACCTCAATGAAGCCAGATATGGTTGAATGGGTCAAATGGCCAAAAGAAGGTTTATCTGAAGGCTTTATTGTCCGAGCAAATGCGCCAGATGGTTTGAAAATCGATACAGACCCAGCAATAGCCCGGTCTCAATTCTTTATTGGTGAGCCAATTCGCGAAAGTAAACTTGTTCGTTCAGGCAAAGGATATATGTCTGCAATTCTGCCAACAGGTCAGCAAGCAATTGCAACGGCAATTTCTACTGCGACAAGTGCGGGTGGTTTTATTCTACCTAATGACCGCGTTGACGTAATCATGACGCGCCAAGGTACCGAAGATGAAGGCGGTAATTTTATTACTGAAAGCATTCTTGAGAATGTAAGAGTTTTAGCAATCGACCAAACGATTGAAGAAAAAGACGGAGAAGCCGTTGTTGTTGGTAGTACCGCAACCTTACAGCTTGATCCTGAACAAGCAAAAATTCTAACAGTTGCCCAGCAAATGGCGGATCGCCTGACATTAGCACTTCGCTCACTTGAAGATAGCGGCGATGAAAAAACAAAAGGCGCTGATTATTTACTAAGCGGCAACCGTGGAAATGGACGCATCCGCGTTATTAAATACGGCAATAAAACAGAAGTATTAGCGGGGTCGACAAATGCAAACGCAAATTAATTTCAAATTCGCATTCTGGACGGGAAAAAGCACTATGCTTATGTTAAATCGTTTTTTTGTATGGACATTGTTGGTCAGCGCTGTGTTGATGACAAATTCATTAATGGCAGGCCATGCAAATACAGCGCTTGCTAATAATAATAGTTATATCAAGATTTCAAAGGCTGCGATTGGCAAATCCCAAACTGTAAAAGTTGGTTTGAATAAATCAATAGTAGTTGATTTGCCAGGTGATGCACATGATATTTTGGTTGCGAGCCCAACGGTAGCTGACGCTATTACAAGAACATCCCGCAGGATTTATATTTTTGGTAAGCAAGTTGGCTCAACTAATATCTTTATTTTTGATTCACAAGGTCGCCAACTTTTAAGTATAGATCTGCTTATTGAGCGTGACATCATCGGTCTTGAAGCTAATCTTAAAAAATATGTACCTGGTTCAGATGTTAAAGTTGAGATTGTAAACGATAACATTATTTTGACCGGCTCAGTCCCAACGCCGCAAGCCTCTTCTAGAGTAATTCAACTTGCACGCGCCTTTATTTCTGGTGGTGAGGCAACAACCAATCAGTTTGCTACACCTAATAATACAAGCGGTGGCGGAATATTTTTCGATCAAGATGAATCACGTCAAGAAAGCCAGATTGTAAACTTGCTGCGAATTGAAGGAGAAGATCAAGTGCATCTAAAGGTAACAATTGCTGAAATACAGCGTACAATTGTAAAGCAGCTAGGCATTGATCTAACAGCTGCTGGATTAACCGCAGGAAACCTTGATTTAGGCTTGATTACAGATAATCCATTAGGTCTTGGTGGTTTGTTCGCTGGTAGTGGCGCAAGAGCTTCTTATAATTCTTCAGGTGGCGAAAGTGTTGAGGGTATCTTAAGAGCACTTGATCAAGCAGGTGTCATGAGAACTTTAGCTGAACCATCTTTAACGGCTATTTCAGGTGAAACTGCATCTTTTGCTGTAGGTGGTGAATATAATGTTGTAACAGGTGGTTCTAATACTGTTGATGACACTGGTGCAGCAACCCAGGGTGTGGAATTTGGACAAATTTCATACGGTGTATCTTTATCTTTCACACCAGTAGTCTTGGCTCCTGGCAGAATTAGCCTTCGAATTAGAACTGAAGTTTCTGAACCAACAACTGAGGGAAATGCAATTACAGGCCGTGCAGGATCAGCAGGTGCTATCACAGCCCCTGGTATTCGTCGCCGTCAAGCAGAAACAACAGTTGAACTACCATCAGGTGGGTCAATGGTTCTTGCAGGACTTCTCAAAGATGATGTTCGCCAGGCTGCAGCTGGTTTCCCTGGCTTAAGTAAAATCCCAGTGCTTGGAACCTTGTTCCGCAGCCGTGATTTTCAAAGAACAGAATCTGAACTTGTAATCATTGCGACACCTTATCTAGTTCGTCCAGTTGCGCGTCAAAAACTATCGCGTCCTGACGATAACTTCCAACCAAGTGCGGATGGTGCAGCAAACTTCTTGGGTCGTTTGAACCGAGTTTATGGAAAAGTAGAAGGCGATCTTCCTGAAGGCCGCTACCACGGAAAAGTAGGTTTCATCTTTAAATGATGAATCAATTGAACGGAGCAAGAAAAATGTCTCGAGTAATAGAAAACGTGAAACCTATGACAAGTAATTTGAATAAGTCATTGAAGCTTTCAGTCGTATTTGCTGGTATCCTTTTAACAAGTTGTGCATCTTATCAAAAAGATCATTTCACTGTTGGGTCAACGCCAAAAGATTATCGCACTCAACATCCAATTGTTGTTGCTCAATCTGAGGTTTCAGAAGATCTTATCGTCTCATCATCCATGAACAAAATGTCTTTTAGACATGAAAATACCGCGACAAGTTTTTATGGTAAGTTCAGAAGGTCTGGCGCTAGAACACTTAGAGTAATTCTACCAGCAGGTTCCCATAATGAGTCAGCTGCAAGACGTGTAAGTCACGATGTAATTGCTCATATGAAGACTTTAGGGCTGGACTCTAATCAAGTTACAGTTTCACGATATCATGCATCAAATCATGGTGACGCGGCTACAGTTCGTCTTTCGTTTGATGCAATTACTGCTGACGTCGCAAGTAAATGTGGTCAGTGGAATGAAGATTTACGCGAAACATCTGATAACCAGAATTATGGAAATTATGGATGTTCGACGCAAAACAATTTAGCACAAATGATAGCAAATCCTGCTGATCTGCTTGGCCCTAGGGGCGAATCTGAAATTGATGCAGGTAGACGCGATAATGTGATTAATGATTGGCGTGAAAACGGCACCGGTCAATTACCAAGCCTTCTGTAGAAACAGGTAAAGAGTTAGAGGAAATAAAAATGTCAGAAACTGCTCCTCAAATGGATCAACAAAATGATAGCGATGTCGCAAAAGGCTTAATGTCAGAAGTAAGGCCTATCCCTAGGATTACCATTCAAGCCTTCTGTGAAACAGATGCTGTAAGACAAACCTTGGAAATGGCGGCTGGTGATCGGCGCATGTCAAGAGCGCATGTGTCTGTGAATACAGGAGGCATTCCTGGCGCTGTAGATTTCTATGGAACAGCTCCAACACCAAACTTGATTATTATTGAATCATCAAGCGCGGGGGATGCACTTATGGCTGAACTTGGTCAGCTTGCAAGTGTTTGTGATGCGACAACAAAAGTAATCGTTATTGGGCACTTTAATGATATCTTGTTGTATCGTGAACTCATATCAAATGGCATATCAGATTATCTTGTTGCGCCTGTTTCGATGGCAGACATTATGCTTTCTATCTCAAACATTTTCACCAGCGAAGAAAATGGCCCACTCGGTCGCATGATTGCTTTCATTGGTGCGAAAGGTGGAGCTGGTTCTTCTACAGTTTGTCATAACGTAGCTTGGACAATTTCTTCAGCATATAAGAATGATGTAGTACTAGCAGATCTTGATTTGGCATTTGGCACTGCAAACATGAATCTCGATCAAGATCCAACGCAAGGCATCGCTGACGCAGTGTTTTCGCCAGATCGTGTAGACGATATTCTATTAGATCGTTTGCTAGCAAAATGTGCTGAACATTTGAGTTTGCTTGCTGCACCTTCAACACTAGAACGTACTTATGATTTTGATGCACATGCTTTTAACTCAATTTTAGAAGTTGCTCAGCGCGGTGCTCCTTGTGTTGCTGTCGATATTCCAAATCAATGGAATGGTTGGACAAAGCAGGTTCTTGCAGCGGCAGATGAAGTTGTCATTGTTGCAGAGCCAGAGCTAGCCAATCTACGTAATGCAAAAAACCTTGTAGATACAATTTCTGAAATTCGTCCAAACGACACCCTACCAAAATTGGTAATGAATAAAGTCGGTGTTCAAAAACGACCTGAGATTACGGTAAATGATTTTGCTAATGCGCTTAATGTTGATCCAATTGCTGTCATTCCATTTGAGCCTGCTTTGTTTGGCACTGCGTCAAATAATGGTCAAATGGTCTCTGAAGCAGATGCAAAAAATCCAATCTCAGAAACTTTCCAAACTATGTCGCAAATTTTGACTGGCAAAGCTGAGGTTCGATCGAAGAAAAAGTCTTCATTTAACCTGCTTAAATCGTTGAAGTTGAAAAAGTAAACTTAAGTATCTGAATATCTAGTACAGGAATTTAATATGTTCGGTAAACGCGGTGGAAATCTAAATACTCCTGCATCTGCTCCGGTAGCGGTAGCACCTGCAGCACCAGTAGCGCCTGCAGCAGCAAGTGCTCCTCCTAAGCAAGAAGCGCCTAAGCCTGCAGCTATGCCAGCCATGTCTGCACCAAAGGTGCAAGGTGAAATTCAGATTAAATCTGAAGAGTATTATGATACAAAAACCAGTGTATTTTCAGCATTAATTGATACGATTGACCTTGGTCAATTAGCAGCACTTGAACCTGAAGCAGCTCGCGAAGAAATTCGTGATATTGTAAATGATATTATCTCGATCAAAAACCTTGCGATGTCGATTGCTGAGCAAGAAGAAATTCTTGAAGATATTTGTAATGATGTACTGGGCTATGGACCTTTAGAGCCATTACTTAGCCGCGATGATATTGCGGACGTCATGATCAATGGTGCTAAAAGTTCATTTATTGAAGTGAACGGTAAAGTTCTTGAAGCAAACGTACGCTTTAGAGACAATACCCAGCTTATGAATATCTGTCAGCGTATTGTAAGCCAAGTTGGCCGCCGTGTAGATGAAACAAGTCCGATATGTGACGCGCGTCTAGCAGATGGTTCTCGTGTGAATGTGATTGCACCACCACTTGCTATTGATGGGCCTGCACTTACAATTCGTAAGTTTAAAAAAGATAAGCTTACACTTGATCAACTTGTTAATTTCGGTGCGATTACACCTGAAGGTGCCGAGGTTTTGAAGATTATTGGCCGAGTTCGTTGTAACGTAGTTATATCAGGCGGTACTGGTTCTGGTAAAACAACGCTCCTTAACTGTATGAGTGCCTATGCTGATCCTGATGAACGCATCATTACATGTGAAGACTCGGCTGAGCTTCAACTCCAGCAGCCTCATGTTGTTCGCCTTGAAACACGTCCGCCAAATCTGGAGGGTGAAGGCCAAATCACAATGACTGATTTGGTTAAAAACTGTCTTCGTATGCGTCCAGAGCGCATAATCGTGGGTGAGGTTCGTGGCCCAGAAGTATTTGACTTACTTCAAGCAATGAATACTGGTCACGATGGTTCGATGGGAACAATTCACGCAAATACGCCTCGCGAATGTCTTAACCGTATTGAATCCATGATCGCGATGGGTGGCTTTACACTCCCTGCTAAAACAGTTCGTGAAATTATTGTTGGTTCAGTAGATGTTATTATTCAGGCAACTCGCTTACGTGATGGTTCAAGACGAATTACACACGTCACCGAGGTGTTGGGTCTTGAGGGGGATGTCATCACGACTCAAGATATTTTCGTTTACAAAATGGATGGTGAAGACGCCAACGGTAATATCCTTGGTAAACACGTGTCTACTGGTATTGGGCGACCAAAATTTTGGGAAAGAGCACGCTACTTCAATGAAGAAGAGCGCCTTGCGGCGGCTCTTGATGCATCCAATGAAGAACAGTCAGACTTTTAAGTTAGGTAGAATATAAATGTTTGGAATTGATACAAATACTTTACTGTTAGTTGCCTTAATTACAGTGACAGGCTTCACTTTGGTTTGGGCTGTTCTGTTTAATAGAATCAATAACGAACGCAAACAAGAACGTCGCGTTAAAGGCATCAAGAAAAATGAAGGTGATCGCGGCAGTAGAATTGCTAGAGAAGCTCGTCTTGCTGAAGCACAAAAACGCCGACAATCAAATCAAGCTTCTTTGAAGGAACTTGAAGAGCAGACAAAGGCAAAGAATCCAAATAAAAGAGGCATAAAAGTTCAAATGCGCCAAGCTGGTATGGCAGGGAACATGAAAAAATTTATGTTGTTCAGTGTCTTAACAGCCTTAATTACAAGCGCAATTGCTTTCGCAGTAAGTGGAAACTTAATTCTAACAGTTGCCATGCTGTTTGTAGGTGGCTTTGGTTTACCTCGTTGGTATATCAGTAGAACAAGAACTCGCCGTATGAACGCTTTTCTGGAAGAATTTCCAAATGCTGTTGACGTTATTACACGCGGTATTAAAGCAGGTCTTCCACTCAACGATACGATTGGCATCATTGCAACAGAAGCAAAAGAACCAGTTCGTTCTGAGTTTAGAAAAATTATTGAAACCCAAAAAATGGGCATCCCAATGACGGAAGCCATTCAAAAATTATACAAGAATGTGCCGTTAACGGAAGCAAATTTCTTTGGGATTGTGATTGCAATTCAACAAAGCGCGGGTGGTAATTTGTCTGAGGCGCTTGGTAATCTTTCTAAAGTTTTACGTGACCGTAAAAAAATGAAAGCTAAAATTCAAGCAATGGCATCAGAAGCAAAGGCTTCAGCTGGGATCATCGGTATTTTACCGCCAGCTGTGATGTGTCTGATTTATTTATCAACGCCTGACTACATTATGTTGTTATTTAATACGTCTACAGGAAACTTGATTTTGATAGGTGCCATCATGTGGATGGGGTGTGGAATCATGGTTATGAAACAAATGATTAACTTCGATTTCTAGAGTGTTTAACTAGGAAATTTAAGTCACAGAATAATAAAAACAATTTGGTGCAAATAAAATTTTAATTGTACTATCGTAAAGAAAGCAGAGTTTATGGAATCCTTGACAGAGCCACAAACGCTAATCTCCATCTTAGCTGCTGTTGCAATATTTGCAACAATCATAACTTTGGCTATGCCTTTGCTCGCAAAAGACGAGCTAGGAACACGCATGAAATCTGTCGCAATTGAGCGCGACAAGATCAGGGCTCGAGAGCGCGCACGTTTAGCTGACGAACAAGGTCGTAGAAGTTCACTTCGTCAAAAAGATGAAGGGTTTTATCAAAAAATTGTTGAGCGTTTAAATCTTAAAGCAGCTTTGGCGGATGAAAATACATTCCTAAACTTGACGATGGCGGGCTATCGCTCAAAAGCACATATTAATATTTTTCTTTTCTTCAAAGTAGCGCTTCCAATCCTCTTAATGATCGCGTCGCTGTTTTATTTCTTCGTAGTGTCACCATCAGATCGCTCTACTATGATGAACATTCTTTTTGCTTGTGCAGTTGGGATGGCAGGTTTCTATCTACCTTCAATACTTGTGAAGAATGCCGTTAGTAAGAGGCAGCTTTCTATTAAACGTGCATGGCCAGACGCACTTGATTTACTATTGATATGTGTTGAATCTGGGATGTCGCTAGAAGCTTCTATGAAAAAAGTAGCCATTGAGATTGGCTTGCAATCTCCTGAGCTAGCTGAAGAATTAACACTAACAACCGCAGAACTATCTTATCTTTCTGAGCGTAGACAAGCACATGAAAACTTAGCTAAACGTACAGGCCTTGATACCGTTAAAGCGGTAACGATGGCTCTTATTCAGGCTGAGCGTTATGGTACACCCTTATCAACAGCCTTGCGGTCGCTTTCTCAAGAAAGCCGTGACATGCGTATGGCCGAAGCAGAAAAGAAAGCTGCTGGCTTGCCACCAAAACTTACTGTGCCAATGATTATCTTTTTCTTGCCAGTACTCTTTGCCGTGATTATTGGCCCTGCTGTTATTCAAATTCAAGCAGGCTAAGCTAATTAGCAAACTATAACTTTAAAGGGCGATTTCATTGCCCTTTTTTATTTTTTGATTGAATTTCGTGTTTTAACAATCATCAATGCCGCACGAGCAGCTTCTTGGCCTTTTTCAATGAAATGCTTTTCATAGATTTCATTATGATGATTTGTTTCTTGATACTGATGTGGTGTTAGCGAAATAGATAGCACAGGCATTTTTCTATCCAGGCTAACACGCATCAATCCCTCAACAACACTTTGTGCTACAAATTCGTGCCGATAGATGCCGCCGTCAACAACAAAGGCTGCTGCTGCAATCGCTGCGTATTTATCTGTGCTGGCTAAATCATCGGCAATAAGTGGCATTTCAAATGCGCCAGGTACATCAAATACATCGACTTGTTCTGATGGAATAATTGAGCAAAAACCTTCTAAGGCTTTGGCCACAATTGCGTTGTGCCAATTAGCTTTTATGAATGCATATCTGGTGTGTGTCATAGCGAGCTCCTTTTGTAACAAGACACGTCACCAAGGCGGTCACGAACGAGAATAAACACAAGATAGCGCCTAGATTTCTCGCACGTTCTCTATCATCCGGACTATAACCGTCGGCTCAGGAATTAAACCTGATCTGCTGACCTTCTTTATGAAAAGAAGCGCTCGCGGGCTTGCAGAAACACTCTGCCTACCGCCGGTGGGGACTTTCACCCCGCCCTGAGAACGGCACACAAATATATTATGTTTTGAAGAGAAGCAATCATCTAAATTAGTAATTCAGACGATTATGAATAATTCTAATTGTTAAGAGGTTTACTGCGTCTTTGCAGTATCTTCACCATCTGTATTTTTAAGAAGGCTCCAAGCAGATTGCTGTGATAGCATCTGACGCAAGAACTTGATATTTTCTTCAGCCGCAGCTTGATTTAGCTCTCCACGAGCTACTTTCTCAGCTTCCTCAAAATTGCCTTGAAGGCCAATCACAAGAGCTAAGTTTTGACGAACACGACTATCAGCTCTTGGTTGTTTAATTGCTCGGCGAAGATATGTCTCTGCACCACGAAGATCACCTGTCAGTACGTATGACATACCAAGATTTGATAGAACAGAAGGTTCATTTGGTACAATATCAAGCGCTTTACGATATTGAACACGCGCTGCTTGTGATTGATCTAGTTGGTCAAGAATAGCACCTTGCGCAGAAAACAAACGCCAATCAGGGCGATCGGGCCTTTGTGCGCGTTCAATCACTTTAAGAGCTTTTTTGAAGTTACCTGTTGCAGCCAGTGATTTGCCATATTCAGAAAGAACATCATTATCTTCAGGGTGTTTAATGACGATTTGTTGCATAACCGCAAGCGCTTGTTCATTGCGGCCAGTTGAACGAAGGACACTAGCATATTTCAAACCAATTGGCTTACTGCGTGGATTACGATCATATTGTTTACCAAGCACAGAAGCTGCTTGTTGTAATTCTGGCACTGACATATGTTCGGTCGGCTTATTAAGTCCGCGAATGGAGCCTGTAGACCTTGGGTCTTTTGCACATGCAGAAATGGCTAAAGTACAAGCAATCGTTAAAATCGCTAATGCTGAAGGTTTATTTACTGTTTTTTTCTGCATGATTGCTCTGTCGCTTTCAACCCACAAGGGTCATATTAAGAAAAACTGATTCTTTTATAAGTAATCTGTTAACCCTAATGCTTCGTTAATTTCTCAATTGTGAAGCACTCTAAAATTGGAAAAGAATATGCAAGATTTGCCAATAGCGTCCCCTAAGTCGAAGTCAGTTCCAATTCAAATGGTGGGCGATACAAAAAACCTTTCTGCTGAACAAAAGGCATGGGCGAAGGCAAATGGCTTTCAAGGACAGTCAGGCCAGATTCTACTTTGCTCGGATTCAAAAGGGGCTTTGACCAGTGTTCTCTTTGGTAAAAGTGAACAGCCAATGGATGCGGGTAAGTTAGCTTCAAGCCTACCGGCAGGAAATTACCACATAGAAGGTGAGTTGGATGACCCGCATCTAACAAGCTTAGGTTGGATGTTGGGAGCCTATCGCTTTACGCAGTATAATAACAAGAAAGATCAGGGTGCGAAACTTGTCTTACCTAAAGGTGTTGATGCTGAAGATTTAGTGCGTGAAGCTGAGGCAAGTTTTTTGGCGCGTGATCTCATTAATACGCCAGCCAATGATATGGGGCCGGATCAACTTGAAAAATGCATTCGCACAATTGGTCGAAAATTCAAAGCACAAGTCTCCGTCATAAAAGGCGATGCGCTTTTAAAGAAAAATTTCCCGATGATACATGCTGTAGGGCGCGCAAGTGTAGATGCGCCACGTTTGATTGATCTTAAATGGGGCAACGCAAAACATCCAAAAGTAACGCTGGTTGGTAAGGGCGTTATTTTTGATAGCGGTGGATTAAACATCAAACCAGGTAATTCAATGGCGTTAATGAAAAAAGACATGGGCGGAGCAGCAAATACAATTGCGTTAGCTCAGATGATAATGGACGCAAAATTACCAGTACGGCTACGCTTGCTTGTGCCTGCGGTAGAAAACGCAATATCAGCAAATGCATTTAGGCCAGGCGACATTCTACCAAGCCGCAAAGGGCTGAGCGTAGAGATCGGCAACACAGATGCGGAAGGGCGTTTGATATTGGGAGATGCGCTAGCGCTTGGTGACGAAGAAAAACCAGATTTAATGATTGATATGGCAACGCTCACAGGAGCGGCACGTGTTGCTCTTGGTCCAGACTTGCCACCCTTTTATACAGATGATGATGAGCTAGCGGATGCCATCTCACATACCTCAATGGATATTAATGATCCGCTATGGAGAATGCCGCTTTGGGATCCATACCAAAAAATGCTGTCATCTAAGATTGCGGACGTAAATCATATTTCAACGGGCGGGTTTGCTGGGTCAATTACGGCAGGACTTTTCTTATCCAGGTTTGTAGAACACGCAAAGTCATGGGCTCATTTTGATATCTATGGTTGGACGCCTACGGCAAAACCATGGATGCCCGTTGGCGGCGAAGCGCAAGGCATTCGTACGCTCTTTGAAGTTATTAAGAATAAATATTGGAAGTAAATTTCATAGCATTAAAATTTGATTTCGTTAACGAAATGAAGTTAAACTCATTCGCATGGCAAATCTTAATATTAATTCTGGACAAGCATTAAAACTCTGGCATCAAGTTGGAGTATCGCTTGTGCAAGATGGAGATAAAGATTTAACCCAGCGCCAAATGGCAATTCTTCTAATCATCTATTTAGAGACACCGCCTCATACAGTTCGTGGGCTGGCAGCGCATTTAGATGTTACAAAACCTGTGATAACTAGAGCGCTTGATACGATGGGGCGAATGAAACTTTTAAGTCGCCGCCGCGATGAAAACGACAAGCGTAATGTGATTATCAGCCGTACCGTTGAAGGTGCTTTATACTTAGAAAAACTAGCAGACCTAATTGCTCAAAAAGCGGAAAATATTTCATGACTTCATTGCTACCAACTTTAAATCCGCTAGACCGTCGCCTCAATGTGTTGGATGATAATGGCAAACTACTTAACTCAAAAGGAAAGCCCGCCCGCATTAAAGTCGCCTTTACTGAACTTCGAGCAAAGCCAGAAAGAACCTGCCCAATTGATACGCAACTTATGTTCGGTGAGGATGTACTGGTTCATTCAGAAATTAAAGGCTGGTCATTGGTGCAGGCACAGCGTGATCAATACGTTGGTTGGCTGGAATCCATAACGCTTCAACATGATTATAAACCTGTAACGCATTTAGTCAGCGTGCCGAGAACATTTTTATACCCAGAGCCTGATTTAAAACTTCCCCACAAAGGAATGCGTTCTATGGGAACGGGTTTGGTGATCATAGGTGAAGAGACAAAGCGTGGGACAGAATACAAAATTTTAGAAACAGGTGAGGCAGTCATTGCAAGTCACATTCGCCCAATTGGCGAACATGATACGGATTATGTGTTCGTTGCGGAAACCTTAATGCGAACCCCATATCTATGGGCAGGCACAACAGCCTTCGGAATTGACTGCTCAGGCTTAGTAAAACTAGCGATGTTCATGTGTGGGCAAAATGTATTAAGAGACTCAGACATGCAAGCAGCAACCATAGGCACAGAAATTGATGCTGGAGAAAGTTTTGAAAATATAAAACGTGGAGATTTAATCTTCTGGCGTGGGCACGTGGGGATAGCACAAGGCGATGGACTGTTGCTTCATGCCAATGGCAACAGCATGGACGTAACCTCGGAGCCATTACTGCCAGCGATAGAGCGGATAGCTTATTTATATGAAAAGCCTACTGGGGTTAGGCGAATTTTGTGAGTGCGAATGACTGCTCGTGATCCATAGCTGGCATTGGCCCTAACTGCGGTTTTTGAGCAAAAACTGTCGTATAACTTGTTCAAAAAGTATGATTTATAAACGAACGAAATTTCTGCTTTAACTGGAACTGCCTAACAACGTTGCTGATTGAAATTGGAATTACAATTAGTTTCAAAATTATGTTATCGGAATACAGATTATATACATCAAAAACAAAGCGTTTGAATGAAAAATAAACCTTGGCACAAAGTAGTATTTCAAATTTCCAGAGGTTATCTCGCTCTTTTTGGGTGGTTGGTGCTAATTGTCATTTCAAGCCTTCTGGTGAATATAAACGAGCAACGAAGTCTTGATACAAAACTATCAAACGAAAGTGCGACGATGATAAGACTAGCGTCGCAACGTGCTGATCAACATGATGCACACTTAACATCATTGTCAGCGATAGCGACCGCCGACCCAGAAATTAGGAGAGATTTATTTCTTGGAGTGGCTGAAACAATCTTGCGGTTTTACCCACGTATCATTGCTATTGACCTAGTTAGAATATCAGATCAAAACGTTGTTGTTAGTACGAACGATCAAACTACCAGTGATGTTGCCAAAGTTATGGTAGATGCGGCGAGAAAATCAGAAGGCTCTTTGCAACTACGCGCAAATCCCGCCAATAAAAAAATTATCTTTTGATAAAGCGTAGTCCAAATTCTGATACAGCTAAATATGCATTAGCGTTGACAATTGACGGAACTGAATTGCTTAAAACAGATTCCGCATTTTGGGGTTCTTATATTCAATATAGCCTGAATCTGCCAGACGGGAATATTATTGCTGGCAGTTTACAAAATAATGCCCCTAAATTTTCAAGTAAACTTGGTAGCGTGTCTCAACCTCTGACGCTTCAAATATGGTCATTACCCGCAGGAGCAGGCGTCCTTCCATGGCAAAAGATAATTATCACTTTGTTATTTGTCACGCTTTGCTATGTTATTTTACTAGCAACTTTACGGCAAATCTTGCGCAGACGAAAAGCGGAGAACAAAGCTTTCTTAAGTGCACAAGAAACACGGCTTGCTCATGCATTTCGTGTTAATGCACTTGGTGAAATGGCAAGCGGGCTTGCTCATGAATTAACTCAACCATTAACTGCTATTCTAAGTCAGTCTCAAGCTGGCAAACATCTTGCAAATCGGGGTGATGCAAGTTCGCTAATTCCAGTATTAGAGAGTACTATAACACAAGCAAAACGCGCATCAGCAATCTTAGAACGAATGCGACGATGGACAAAGCCAACACAGGGCGAAGTAACGCAAAGTTCTTTGGCTGATGCTGCAAAAGTTGTTCAAGCACTTCTTAAGCCAGAAGCAGAAAAGCAACTTACCAAACTAGTGTTCAATTTTAACGAAGCAGAAGAAGCGCTCATTCGGGCTGATTCTGTCGAGTTAGAACAAGTTGTATTCAATCGTATACGCAATGCTCTTGATGTAGTGGAAGGCGCAGAGCACCCTAAAGTTGAAGTGACTATTTCAAGACAAGATGAATGGGTATTCCTGAATGTTGAAGACAATGGTGTTGGTATACCAGACAATATCAGAGACAGACTATTTGAACCATTTATAACCAATAAACTGGAGGGAACAGGATTAGGTTTGGCACTTTGTCAGCGTTTAGTGGATAATATGGGCGGCGAAATTTCTTTTGATGAACGTAAAGGGTATACGGTTTTCAGCACAAAATTCCCAACCGTATCCTATTCTATTAAAGAGGCTGCTCAATGAGGTATCCAGTTTATTTGGTTGATGATGATGAGGCCGTGCGTTCTGCGCTTGCTTTGTTACTTGAAACGGTTGGCATCCAAGTATGTACATTTGCTACACCAGAAGATTTTCTAACAAATCTGGGCAAATTGCCAATAGGTTGCTTAATTCTCGATATACGTATGCCAGTCATAACGGGATTGAAGGTTCAAGAAAAATTACAAGCTATGAATCTGAATTGGCCAACAATCGTTATTAGCGGTCACGGAGATATTGAAGCGTGTCGCCGTGCATTTAGAAATGGTGCGGTTGATTTTTTAAGTAAGCCAATAGATGAGCAAGACCTTATTGATGCTATACAAAAATGTTTGATAAAATTGGATGAAGAGACCAGACAAAAAGCTGAAAAATTCGAAGTAATAGAGCTTTTGGAAAAGCTATCAAAACGTGAGATTGAAGTTTTAGAAATGGTCGCGCGTGGTATTACGAGTCAGCAGATTGCCGAGATATTGTTACTTTCTCCGCGTACAGTGGAAAAACATCGCTCGTCTATTGGAAATAAGCTTGGAACCACGTCAGTAGCTGAACAAGCACGGTTTTGGCAAGAAGCAAACACCAATACGTAGATATATGCATAAAGTTACTAGCCCTACGAATATCAAGATTAGTCGATAAAGCGCAGATTATGTGGGTAAATTAAATTTGGAGATACCCATGAAACGTTCCCTTACTATTATTGCGCTAACTTTAATATCAACTTCTGCTTTGGCAAAAGACCTGCCAACTGCGCCATATTTACCACTAGACATGGCAACTACTGCTGCACAAAAGGCTATCGAGGCCTGTTCTGCCAAAGGTCACAATGTAAGCGTTGCAATTGTTGCTCGTAGCGGTGAAACAAAAGTACTTCTTCGTGCCGATAATGCTGGGCCACACTCAGTAGGTAGCAGCACGGGCAAAGCTTTTACATCTGCTAGCATGGGTCGCGATACGGCAGGTCTTGCAGGTTTCATAGGTGCAAAACCAGAAAATGGCGGTTTACGCGATATCGATTCTCGCCTTGTTATCCAAGCTGGTGGTCTACCAATTAAATTTGGTGGCAAGCTTGTTGGTGGTATCGGTGTTGGTGGTGCACCTTCTGGCATAATTGATGCAGAATGTGGTCGTGCTGGTCTAGATGCAATTGTTGCTGAATAATTTTGAATTGACCCATCCTTGAGCTTGGGATGGGTCGTGTCTTTATAGGAAGTATAAAATGCTACGCAATTTCATGATGATGGTTTTTTTGTTTTTAACCTCGGTAGCATATGCCCAGACCGCACCTTCACTCTCACAAATAGAAAAATATACAGGCTTACATAAAGCTGCTAATGAAAACGACTTAGCGACAATTGCTAAACTTATAAGTAATAGTGCTGACCTTGAAGCGCGTGATGGTTCACAAAGAACACCGATCCATGTAGCTGCATTCGCTTCTAATGACGAAGCACTTATAGCGTTAGCAAAAGCTGGTGCGAACATGAATGCACTGGAAGATGGTGTTTATGATGTGGTCACGATTGCTGCTGTTGCGAACGATCCTGAACTTATGTCTGTCGCTCTAAAGCATGGTAATCGCGCTGATCTTGTAACAAGTGTTTATGATGGCACTGCATTAATTGCTGCTGCACACCTTGGTCATGCAGAGGTCGTGCGCCGTCTCATAAAAGCAGGAGCGCCACTAGACCATATAAACAACCTGAATTGGACTGCTCTGATTGAAGCAGTAGTACTTGGTGATGGCGGTCCAAATCACGTTGCAATCGTGAAGGCTCTTGTAGATGCAGGAGCTGACATCCCTATCGGTGACAGGGATGGCGTAACACCACTCGCTCATGCAGAAGGTCGTGGCTACAAAGAGATTGCTGATCTCATTCGTGGTAGCCAAAACTAGACATACTCAATGTCCAGACATGGCACAAAGCTGTCCTTTAAAATTGAATTAAATGGTTAGTGCAAGATTCAACTAACCAAAAACCAGCCATATAAAAACGGGGAAAAAAGAATTCCAACTATTAAGATAATTATAAGCGGCAGAGCGACGTAATGATTGCAGATTTGGTGCGTCTTTTATAGGCAAGTATCCAAGGTGTGAATATGCTGAAAAAGGCAACGATCGCTATCAAATTCGACACATAAAAAATAATAACATACGCAATGTCATTGGATGTGGGGCTTGAAGTTAAAAACGCGGCTATAAATGAAAATCCACTAAGGGCAGCATTAAAAATGCTTGATAAAATGAGGAGTACCACTGTTTTTATCTGCATTTAGTTCCTCATTTTATAACGCGTTCTCTATTGAAAGTTTATGCAATGTTTCAACATCTTGCCAATCACAAATATGACAGGTGGTAGTAAGGTGTTTTTGCGTTCTGTTATAGAGCTCAACTAGGCTCTTGCATTATCTTCTCAAAAATACGATATAAACCTCGGAAGATCGGTGATGGACGAGTGCCTTAGCCAATGGGTCAGGTCCGGAAGGAAGCAGCTCAGTCAAGATTTTCTCGGGTCATCTTATCCGGTCTTCCACTTATGACGTTTTTACACTTCATAAATAAGCAATAAAAAATGCACGAATCTGGTGCATTCTTTTAATCCAAAATGTAAAACACGTAGTTATAATTATCAAAAGCCAATTATACCCCTCAAAATAAAACTTCTGCATAATCCAATTCCCTCTATGTCTCCCGTCCAACTTCGCGCTATAAGATTTATCATGAGTGAAGATACAGCAGCCAAACCATACAGCGTTCTTGCGCGTAAATACCGTCCGCAGAACTTTGATGATCTGATCGGGCAAGAGCCTATGGTTCAAACGCTATCTAATGCGTTTAAGACGGGCCGCATTGCCCAAGCCTATATGCTGACGGGAGTGCGCGGCGTTGGCAAAACCACAACAGCGCGCATTCTTGCTCGTGCGCTTAACTACAAAAATGAGAGTGTCGACCAGCCAACAATAGATCTTGCACAAGAAGGTGAGCATTGCCGCGCTATCATCGAAGGTCGGCATATGGACATTATCGAGATGGATGCCGCGTCCAACACCGGCATTGATGATATGCGCGATCTAATCGAGTCAGCACAATATCGCCCTGCATCAGCACGCTATAAGGTCTACATTATTGACGAAGTGCACATGCTCTCAAAAAGCGCCTTTAATGGTCTCTTGAAAACGTTGGAAGAACCACCTGAGCATGTGAAGTTTATCTTTGCCACGACTGAAATTCGAAAAGTGCCCGTGACAGTTCTCTCTCGCTGTCAGCGCTTTGATCTTCGCCGTATTGAAGCGGGGACGATGACTGATCATCTAGCAAAAATTTGCGAGATGGAAGCCGTAAAAGCAGAAACGGACGCCCTTTCGATGGTAGCTCGTGCAGCGGATGGCTCCGTTCGCGATGCACTTTCCATGCTTGATCAAGCAATTGCCCATGGTGCGAGTGATGGTGGAAATGGTATCACCGCAGAGACAATGCGTGATATGTTAGGTCTGTCAGATCGCGCTCGTATCGTTGATCTCTTCGAATATATAATGAAGGGTGATATCGCCTCTGCACTTGGTGAGTTGAAATCACAATATGATACAGGCGCTGAACCAGAATTAGTGCTAACGGATCTAGCTGATTTTATCCATCTTGTTACGCGTCTTAAATATGTACCTGATACAGCCAATGATGGATCACTCACCGAAATTGAAAAAACACGTGGTAAAGAATTTTCCGAACAATTATCAGTTCGTATTCTAGGCCGTGCTTGGCAATTGCTTTTAAAAGGACTTGGCGAAGTAAGCACTTCAGAGCGGCCAATCGCTGCAGCAGAAATGGTGCTCGTGCGTATGGCACATGCCTCGAGCTTACCAACCCCAGACGAGTTGTTAAAAGAAATGCAATCAAGTGGTAGCGATACGAGATCAGCGCCACTGGCTGCGTCAACAACTCCACACGCAGATGCAACTGCATCAACAAACATGGCGCCATCATCCAGTGCGCCTGCACAACCAACTATGAGTGCAAATACAGGTGGCAATAATGTTCTTGCCATGAAGCAGCCAGAGCCTGTCGCACAAGTCCAAGAACCATCAATTGAAGCGCCAACAAATTTCAAGACACTCACAACATTCGATGAACTAATTTTTCTTGTAGAAGATAAACGTGATCTATCCTTAAAGACCATGATCAAACGCCATGTGCGGCTTGTCTCATTCATAGATGGCCGTATGGATATGAACCTTGTTGAAAACGCACCGCGCGATTTTCTTGGAACACTTGGGAAACGGCTAGAAGAGTGGACGGGAAAACGTTGGGCGCTTTCGATTAGCAAAGAACAGGGCGAGCCAACGTTAGCAGAGCAAGAAGCTTCTGAAAACGAAGCACGTATGGATGATGCTAAAGCTGATCCAACTGTAGAAGCAGTTATGGCACAATTTCCCGGTGCAAGAATAATCGATATTAGAGTGCGTGAGGAAGAAGAAGCATTGCCTGATGCACCACAAGAAAAAGACGATGACGAGCTTGGCGAGTTCTTCGAATAAATAAATTAGATTTAGAAATAGGAATAATCACATGAAAGATATCATGGGCTTAATGAAACAAGCCAAAGAGATGCAAGCTAAAATGGAGAACATGCAAAATGAACTTGCTGATCTCGAAGTTGAAGGTTCTGCGGGTGGTGACATGGTGAAAGTCGTGATGAACGGCAATGGCATCATGTCTTCGGTAACAATTGACCCAAGCCTTTTGAAAGAAGATGAAACGGATATCGTAGAAGATTTGGTCATGGCAGCACACAATGATGCTAAGGCTAAGTTGGATGTGACCAAAGCTGAAAAGACTCAAGAATTAACTGCAGGTCTACCAATCCCTCCTGGCATGAAACTACCGTTCTAAAACATGTCATCTAACCGCGTCACTGGTCCAGAAATTGAAACGCTTATCCAGCTCTTGGCAAAACTGCCAGGGCTTGGGCCGCGTTCTGCACGCCGTGCCGCACTGCATTTGATTAAGAAAAAAGAAGTGCTTCTACGCCCGCTTGCAAATGCAGCAGCAGATGCCGCAGAAAAAGTAAGTGAGTGTGAAGAATGCGGTAACGTCGATACCGCAAACCCATGCACCATATGCACAGACGTACGTCGTGATATCAGCACAATTGTTGTGGTGGAAGATGTTGCCGACTTATGGGCATTAGAACGCGCAAAAGCAGTAAATTGCTTGTATCATGTATTAGGTGGAACGCTTTCACCGCTCGATGGCATTGGCCCAGAAGACCTAACCATCGACGCGCTAATCAACCGTGTATCCCAGCCACTTGTTCAATATTCAAGCGAAGACCCAAAACGGCGCGAAGTTATTCTAGCCGTAAACGCGACCGTAGAGGGACAGACGACAGCGCATTATATTACAGATCGCTTGGAAGGCTTGGATGTAAAAATCACACGCCTAGCGCATGGTGTGCCTGTTGGCGGAGAATTAGATTATCTTGATGAGGGAACACTATCGGCTGCGATTAAAAGCCGGAGTGATTTTTGAGGGTGCAGGGTTAGTCTTCTAGTATGATGATGGCTGCTGCTGACCCAAGGTGGTCATTCAAGTTTCTACACGCAATGGCAGATAAGCGGACTTTCTATCTCAAGGATTCTATTTGCCGGATCTATTTGCGACACTAACCAAGTGCCCGGTACAGCCCAGATTTTGGAGCACTGAGTGATAAGCTTCGACACCCTCCAGCAGGGCTTGATACTCAAGCTCCACGAGCTGTTCCCCGGTGAAATTTGATTGATCAAGAATTACACAAGCAGGATTAAAAGGTGGTTCCATGTAACCAAATGAGCCTTCACCCAGGACAACGCCAGCCAATGGCGTGCGCCTCTCTCGAATGGGGGCTCTGTAGGCCCAGGCATTTTCAAATGTGATCCGCCGCAACCCTTGATCAAGTAGACGACGCGTCAACCGTTCCAATGGCAAAAAGCCTTTTCCGATTGGAACGCCTGCAACAGTCAGTTGCCCCGCATGCTCAGGCCGGATCATGACATGATCCTTGAAATGAACCGAATGGACATGCGGGAGAACCGCATCAAGGGCTGCCTCCGGGTCTTCCAATACCATCTGGGAGTTGCCATAATCATATAGGATTTTCAGGTTCGGATGATCTACCGCATCAACAATTTCGGCCAACTCCGGGCCGGTGAAATCCTCATGATTTTCCAATACGATGGTGATGCCGAGTGCTTCTGCTTCATCTACCACACTGCCCAAGTCCCGCGTGGTTGCTTGCATCATATTTTGAACTGACCCTTCGTGCCGCGTGTAGGTTCTGAGTGAAGTGGCTCCCATTTTATGTGCGACTTTAAGCATTTCTGACATATGGGAGGGTGTGGTGTCAGACGTGTCTACTTCCAAGCTCATGTTGTGGGTTTCCAGATGTTCGCGAAGCCTCTGCATCCGTTCGCTATCTCTGTCACCCAGATGCCGGTAGTTACTGTCATTCAGAGACAGGCTAATGCCCTGAAACCCAAGTGAACGGGCCAAGTCAGCAAAGGCAATGGCATCAAAACCAGGCTTGTGCGCAAAATGATGCCAGAGACTGAAGCTGTGAATGGTTGTTTCAACAATCATGATGCCTCTTTCATGTATGTAAGCTCTGCTTCAACAGCCTTCTGATATCTGGCGCAGACATCCGCATCTTCGTGAACCTCTGCACGCCAAGCGCAATAGCCTGCAAAGCGCCAGGCAAATGCAACTTTTATTGCTGTATATCTTTCCATCAAATCGGGCCGATTCAGTGTCTGCCAAAACTTTGCAACCTGCTCTTCGGTTAATGGATTACGTTCTGCGAGTATATTAAAGGCTGGTGACAAAAAACTGTATATGTCTTCGCAAACATCGCCTGCCGCAGGACACTGCCAATCTATAAGGCGAAGGCCATCCCCTTCGCCCACAAGGTTTGCTCCGATATCCGTGTGAATGAGTGAGCGCTTTTCAAGTGAGGAAAGCTGACATGGCCCTGGGCGAGGTGCAGCGGGATTGTTTTTACATCGAGAAAAAAGTGCATCGCCTTCAGACAAAATTTCCTCAAAAGTGACGGGAACATCACGAAAGCCTGTTGGGTCCGCAATTTCCTTACGCTTGAGCAAGCGAGCTACACCTGCCATGTCACCATTCCACATCTCACCGTCAACATAATCGTAAACCAGAAGTAATGCTTCAGGCCAGAACCCGACCAGATCGGGTGCCACATCGAACCCGGACAACCGCCGAAGTTCTTCTGCTTCATCCTCAGGCAAATTCGGAAACAACGTACCAGTCATGGGAGTTGCAAATTGTTTAGCAACAAGTCGCCGGTTACCTGTGTCAAAGCGCCAGACGGAATTCAAATACCCGCCTTTTAGTTTGTGCAAGGATGTATGGTTATCGGCTAGTCCTACATCAGCTAGAAATGACATTAATTCAGGCTCTGTCACAATACTACAAAGCCTTTCAGCGTTTCAAAAAGGCCAAGCTCAATGGGGATACCCTCTTTTGCCAGTCGTTTTTTGTTTGCTTCACGTCGCGTATTGGGTAACCGTGCGCCCTCTTGCTCAGTGATCAGAGCAACAAGTTTGGAAGCCGTCTGGTCAAAAGTGCCACCGGAAAATTTTTCGGGGTCAAGGGCTATGAAAAACTGGCCGTTATCGATGGGCTGGCCATCATCATCAGTAAAAGACCCTTGGTCCGGCCCCAGATTGCCACCGGCCAGAGCAGCGCATAGCACTTCGACGAGAAGTCCGATGCTGAAGCCTTTGACGCCGCCCGCTGGTGCCATTGAACCTTCCAACCCGGCCTGCGCATCCGTCGTTGGGTTCCCGTCATGGTCGAGTGCCCAGCCTAGTGGAATTGGTTCATCCGCGTCAGCCGCACGTTTGACTGCAGTCCAGGCTACCTGGGTTGCAGATTGATCAACCAAAAATGCGATTTCACCGTCTGGAGCCGGCACCGCATAGGAAATCGGATTGGTGCCGATGATTGGTATTTTACCGCCCACCGGGGCCAGATTTGGCACAGCATTAGCCGCGCCAATTGCCAACAGACCGGCACGTGCCAAATACCCAGTATGAAACCCGAGTGTTGCGGCATTATAGGAATTATAAACCCCCATCGCGGCAATCCCATTTGCCTTTGCCGCCGGGATCAGGTGTTTGAACCCTGCTTCGATCGCCGGATGCGCAAAGCCGTGTTTCGCATTAACACGAAAGCTGGTTTCGGACACGGTCTCAACCTGTGGCACTGCTTTGCCGTCGACTTTGCCACTTCTGAGATGCGCGCAGTAATATTGAAGCCAAAAAAATCCGTGGCCGGTCAATTCCGAAAGTTCGGTGTCCAAAATAGCCTCGGTAAAGTAGCTGGCATTTCAGCTGTGGTTCCACTGCTGATCAACGCCGAACGGATCAGATCACTTGCCTCTTCAGGCGTTAGAGTAATGTCTTGTGTCACTGTGGGGTTACCAATCTATCTAGCCCGCATCTTGCGCGTTCTCTCACGGGTTTTAACCGTCATTAGGTTCTACGTTCAAGAATGCATCTTGTTTTTACGCTCACGCACAGCCTTGGTCGTTTCGGGATTGCCATCATGGAGCGTCCCAAACCAGTTGTCCCACGGCATTTCCGGGTTGCCGTAATTGCACTCGAAATAGCGATGATGCAGTTGATGGTGAAAGGAGCCGATCTTCAGGTGTGCTTTTTCACCCAATACCAGATTTTCAAATCCTGCATGAGAGGTCGCTGTTGCCAATGCGAGCCAATATCCCATGAAGATGAAGTGAATTGGGTGCGCTGGTAAAACAAGGAATATCAACAGCAATCCCATATAGCCCACATGCTCAATCGGATGCATAGAAAAGCCTGACCACGGCGCAATCGACACGCTTCTGTGGTGAACCGAATGAACTCGCTTATATATCCATGGGATGTGCAGAGCCCGATGTAGCCAGTAAAAATGCAGGGACTGAATAACCGGCATCAGCAAAAAGAGCGCAAAGAACCAGATCGGATTGCTGTCCAGCGTGATCATCGGTGCCCAGCCATTTGCATAAGCCATCCACACAATCACATCGTAGAAAGTCCAGATCGTGACCCCTGACAGCAATGTGTATGTAATGTTATCCCAGTATTGATCATTAAAGAGGAATACCCGGTTGTTGCGTGCACTGCCGCGACGGTCAAATTTGAAATCGCTATTTTGTTTTTTCCCCCCGTAGAGCCAGACATGCAGGCCTTGGGCAAAAATTGTCATGAGAATAATGTTACGTGCCTAGACTTGTAACACCCAACTCCACTCAAGCGTTTTCATGTCTGCCAAATCCGGCTGCAGCCAGAGCCAGGTCGCCCATGCCATGAGCGCATAAATTGTGAATTCGGTCATTGGGAGCCAATTAGTGGCAAACCAACGCAAAGTAGCAATTGGTCTGGGAGGCCATGAAAACAATGGCGTTACGGCAACAGGCAGGTCAGGATGCCAATTTCACTCTTTGCTTTCACCTGCTTTAAGCGGGTCATCTGTTACGGTCATTGACGTTCTCCAATGCAGCTTTCGACTGCAATACTTATCGGAAAATATTAGGCGAAAAAACATTGAAAAATGTCCGGCATATACTTAACCTGAAGGAATGAAAAACTACCGGAAATCACTCCCGCCACTCGACAGCCTTTTATTTTTTCATGCGGCCGCGCGGAACAAAAGTTTAGCGTTAGTTGCCGAGGAATTGTTTGTGACTCAGGCGGCCGTGAGCAAGCGAATTCACAGATTCGAGGAATGGCTTGGAGCGCCACTGTTTACCCGCCAAGGACGCAATCTTGAAATCACCGAAGCCGGCAAGGCGTTGGCATCAGATGTGGAAATTGGCCTTGATTTTCTTGATCGCGCGATTGAAAAGGTCAAGGCCCAGAGCAGCCCGTGATACGAATCGCGGCAAATGCAGTTCTGTCGATGTTCTGGCTTTACGCACGTCTAAAGTCTTTTTCCCTAAGCGAGGTTGCTTGCAATGTGAGTGTTGTCACGACCGATTACACATCAGAACTGCTTTCCGATACCCATGACCTCGCGCTTGTTTATTGTGATGGAAACATATCAGGATGGGATTGTGTGAGCGTTGTTGGCGGGGAATTAATTCCTGCTGCAGCACCTGAAATAGCTGAGCAAGCAGAATTGGCAGGCATGTTTTCCAACGAGCAGGCAGTTGATAATATACCGCCTATTTTGGAATACATAAATCTGACCCCTGATTGGATCAATTGGCAAATTTGGCTGAAGCGTATCGGGCTGCCTGAAGTAAGTAAATGGAATACAGTCCAATGCAACAGCTATGTTCAATCGATTGGTAAAGCATTGTATGGTGAAGGCGTCGCGCTTGTTAACGTGCCAATGATGAAAGAGGAATTGGATAGTGGTGCTCTGGTCAAAATCGGAACGAAAGGACTCATTCCAAAAAAATCTTACCACCTGTGCCGAAAGCAAAATGTCAGCCTCTCTCAAAACGCAAAAGACCTGTTCGAGTTTTTGGCTGGATAGTGATGGGGTGCATCTAGCTGTCCATAGCGAAATTTCTGAGGAATAAGACTATGGATACCCAATAGACGACAATACTCGAACGGCAAACTTGGGCTCAAGGCAGACATTCGCAACATCAACTCTCATGTCTGCTTCTGGCACATAACGGCCATCAGCCCACTCACTCAGCAACAACTTTCTCAAGCACATCCTTAAAACGCTTAACTGCACCATCAACATCCTTCAACTTGTCCAAGCCAAACAAGCCGATGCGGAAAGATTTATAGTCTTCGCCTTCATCACACATCAAGGGAACACCTGCCGCGATTTGCATTCCGTTAGCGGCGAATTTACTTCCATTTTGCATGGCTGGGTCATCTGTAAATGAAACCACAACACCGGGTGCTTGAAAGCCTTCGCCTGCAACGCTTTTGAAACCCTTGGCTTCTAATGCTGAACGGATGCCTTGGCCAAGTTTGATTTGCGCAGTCTTAGCACTATCAAAACCAAATTCTTTGGTCTCAATTATCATGTCACGAAAGCGAACAATGGCTTCTGTTGGCATAGTGGCGTGATAAGCATGGCCGCCGTTTTCATAAGCCTTCATGATGTCGTGCCATTTTTTGAGGTCAACAGCAAAGCTAGTGCTCTTAGTATCAACCATCACATCAAGCGCACGCTGGCTCAACATCACCACGCCTGTGCCTGGTGAAGACGACCAGCCTTTTTGCGGTGCAGTGATAAATACATCAACGCCAAGTTTCGTCATGTCGATCCAGATGCAACCAGAAGCAACGCCATCTAAAACGAATAAACCACCATGGCTATGCACCGCGTCGCCGATTTGTTTAATGTAATCATCTGGCAGCATCATGCCTGATGCTGTTTCTACATGGGGTGCAAAAACAACGTCTGGTTTTTCTGTATTAATGCGCTCAACCAGCTCTGTAATAGGAGTAGGTGTAAAAGGCGCTTCACGATTATCTTGCGAGTGGTGCGCTTTCATCACGGTTGATTGAACTGGCATATCGCAAGCTTCAAAGATCTGTGTCCAGCGGTATGAAAACCAGCCATTGCGAACAATCATAGTGTTTTTACCAGTAGCAAATTGACGAGCAACCGCTTCCATAGCAAAAGTTCCACCACCAGGAATAAGCACTACTGCATCAGCTTGGTACACATCTTTTAACATGCTCGAGACATCATTCATGACGCCTTGGAAAGACTTCGACATCGCATTGAGCGAGCGATCCGTGAAAACAACCGAGTATTCTAACAAACCTTCTGGATCGACATTAGGGAGAAGTCCGGCCATTAAATTATTCCTTGAACGTATATGAAAAACACCTATTTTTCATATATAAGATTTTAATTCGATGCACTAGAAAATCTGTCATTCTTGTGTGCGGCAAATTATTTTTTTGTGTTGTTAGTAAAGAAAATGGCGCAGTCTCCTGCGCCATTCTCATCTCAAGTTATATAGATAATAATCGACGGGGTATGTTCTAGGGAGCAACTGATCATTATCTTTAGTTTTTTACCCTCTTGAGAATTCTGGATATGCTTCCAAACCCACTTCAGCTTTATCTAAGTCAAGTGCTTAGCCTACCCAGTTTCAAAACTACACTTTGACAGAATGAGTTGTCTGTTGTTAGTTTTAGCCAAGGGTGGTGCAAAAAACGTACCGCCCTATTTTAATAAGGAGAGAGAACGACTCAGGCGGAATTTACTGCCTTATACAGTTGGAAAATTTGGATGAGCGATATTTCACTTGAACATATGAATTTTTTGGGCGGGTTGTCCGCCAAAGAGCAAAAAGCTGTTTGGGACAAAGCACAGAAAGTTTTGCTTACTACTGCAGGCGCATTATTATTTTCACAAAACGATAAAGCAGACGCTTTTTACATTGTTTTTTCGGGAACGATGGGTGTTTTTGTAGAACAAGAAGAAACTAAAAAAAAGACTGATAGCACTCATCAACAAAGATGAAACATTGGGCGAGCTTTCCATTCTTGCAGGTGAGACACGTTCGGCAACTGTAGTTGCGTTACGAGATAGCCAACTCTTGCGCATTGAACGTAAACAATTTGACGCGTTGATTAAAAAATATCCTGCGATAGCTATTCCGATGAGCCGTATTCTTGCGGAGCGTTTGCGTCAGGCAAATGCCAATAGGTCACTAAGACTAAGACCAAAAGTTCTAACGTTCATTGCAGCATCACCTGATGTAGACATTATCGAAATTGCCAAGCGCCTTGCTGATACGGTTACCAAAGATTGCGGAGAGTCAGTCTTTGTTCAAGAAGGTAAAACAGTAGGTTGGAGCAGTGCCAAACTCAATGAGTTGGAAAACCAATATGATTTGATTTTTCTGTGTTGCCAATTAGGTGAGACAGACTGGATGAGAGCTTGCGCAAGACAAAGCGAGCGTATCTGTCTAGTGATAGAATTTGATGAGCAATCTTCAAACGAGATTTCACGTGGGTTTTTGGAAGTCCAACACGACCACCAAATGATTGATCTGTTTATTCTACATGATGAATCTGATGTTTGTCCGCGCTCTACGCAGAATTATCTCGATAAGATTGATGCAAACCGTCACTTCCACATTCGTAAATCATTAGACAAAGAATGGCAGCGCTGGGGCAGGGTGATAAATGGGCGCGGGGTTGGCCTTGTCCTATCAGGAGGCGGTGCCAGAGCTTACGCACATATAGGTGTTATACGCGCACTTGTGGAAGCAAAAATCCCGATAGACTTTATCGCAGGTTCTAGCATGGGATGGCATCATCGCAGCCTGCCTAGCCATGGGCCAAACGATGGAGGAAATGGAGCAAAGCATCAAAAAATGTTTTGTCGAAACCAATACCCTGTCTGATTATACACTTCCATTACAAGGGTTGGTAAGAGGTAAAAAAGTTGAGCCTTTGTTGAGAGAGAATTTTGGCAAACTTGAGATAAGCGACCTTTGGTTCCCTTATTTTTGTGTTTCGACAAATTTAACAACCGCAAGCCCACATTTGCATGAGCGCGGCAAGATATGGCGCGCCTTACGAGCAAGTATATCCATTCCTGGAATTTTACCACCTGTCGTAACAGATGATGGAGTGCTTGTTGACGGCGGTGTAATCAACAACTTACCAACAATCGAAATGTCCCAAAAATGCTTCGGCCCAATTCTAGCAGTAGACGTTTCAAGAAACCTAGGCATCACTCCTGAAAGCTGGACAAAGCTAATAGAGCAACCTCTCTTAACCCGAATATTCAAACCACCCGTCATTAATTTGTTAATGCGTACCGGCACAGTCTCCGGTGATGAGCAATATCGAGAACAAGTAGAAAGCTCTTACGCCACACTAAATCCACCCCTAGGTGAAATCGACATAAGAGACTGGCAAGCCTACGACGAAGCAGTTGAGTTAGGCTATCAATATATGAAAGCGCAGTTGGAAACGAATGCGGATTTAAAGGTGATGTGCAGGGTTTGCGGGCATGGGTGAGGGATATTAACCAGGCAATTCGCCTAAATACCCGAGCTTAAGCCAGTCCACTACAGTGATTGGTTTTTCAGGGGAGCCTGATGCTTCATCAAGTTCAAATTTAACTCTACCACTACCTATTTGTGGGTACATCGTATTTGAATAATCAACAGAGCTTTTGTCACTAATTTTGTTTAAAATACGCGAAACTCCAACATTTCCATCATAATTACATACAGAAATAAGATTGCCATCCATACCTGCTTGTAAGCTATCAAGTCCAAGTAAGTGGCAGTTTGGTGCTGCAAAAGAGAAGCCACAAAAATAAATTTCTTTAGCCTCACCTATTAATTTTTTAGCTTTTTTTCTGTTAGTTTGAATGTCATCAGGTATTACAGCCTCATTAACAACATGAATGCCATTTGCCCATTTTTGGCATTGAGCTTGAGGGGCTCCTTGAGGGTTTTCAATAAATCCGCATTGTCCGTGGACATGAATTATATCAATATAATTAGCCCAGTTTTCATAACCTGCTTGAGTATTTGAAAATTGTTTTTCAAGAACGAATTCAAGGATGGTATCATAGTTAAATGTGATAATTTTTACCTTGTTTTCCGTACTAACAGACCCAGAACGTATTCCTTGGCGTATAATATTTATAAGTAGGTGAATCCAATTTCTATTTGGTTGCTCGCTTTCATACGAATTATAATGCCTTTTATGAAACGGTTTAGGGGTGCGTCCGAAATCTTTAAATGAATAGCAATTTTTCATGAATATCGATGCAATTGCGATTTTAGTTAATGTAGCATAATCTGAATTTTCTACGATAAAGTCGTCAATAGTTTCAGATGTTTGTTCTTGGAGTAATAAATTAAGACTATCTAAGCGACTTATAACTTCTTTAGCTCCATAGGTGTCAATCAATGTTCTTATAGGTGAATCATAGTATTGAGATAATGCAGTTCCGTAAATCGGAGTTTTTGAGTAGGCGTTAGCTTGATTTGCAGCATGTATTAATTTTTTTCATTGCTAGATTCATCTGAAAAAAGATACTTTTTTCTATTTTCAATATTGATGAAATTTGATTAATCAATTCTCCGCCTAAAGGTAATCCAAATGAAACAGAAACGCCTGCACCAAGAACTAATACTGTATTTTCATCTGTTATTGCCACGTATCACTCCACAGCCTTCAATCGCGGCTGTGTCTCGGCCTCCACAGCAGCCCTATCTTCTTGAAAATCCAAATCAGAAATCTTCGTACTGCGTTTCGTTACTTTATCGCTCGATGTTAAAATCATATCGACATCTTTTTGGGCTTGCCTAAAATGCGTATCGAGTTTTCTGACACGGTCGTCGAGACGGCCTACGTCTTCCATCAAACGAATAACTTCGCCTTGAATAAGATGGGCTTGCTCGCGCATTCTTGTGTCTTTCAGAACGGACTGAATAACTTGTATCGAAAGCATCAAGAGTGATGGTGAGACGATCACTACTCTTGAACGGTGGGCTTTTTGGATGATGCCTTCAAAGTTCTCGTGAATTTCTGCAAAGACAGATTCAGATGGTACAAACATAAACGCTGTGTCTTGGGTTTCACCTGCAATTAAATACTTCTCTGAAATCGCTTTTATATGAACTTCCACATCGCGTTTAAATGCTTGAGAAGCAATTTTACTGCGTTCAGGGCTTTCTGCTGCTCTGATAGCATTCCATGCTTCTAGCGGAAACTTAGCATCGATCACCAGAACTGGCGTATCGTTTGGCATGTGGATGATACAATCTGGACGCGATGAGTTCGATAGTGTTGCCTGAAATTCATAAGCGCCCATTGGCAGACCATCTTGAATAATCGCCTTCATGCGCCCTTCGCCAAAAGCGCCGCGTGTTTGTTTGTTGGATAAAATGTTTTGCAGTTCCACCACTTGTCCAGCAAGGCCAGTAATATTGTCTTGCGCCTTATCAATCACGGCGAGGCGTTCTTGTAATTTGGCTAAGCTTTCTTGTGTGTTCTTGGTAGTATCGGTAATTGATTGCCCAATGCGCCCGCCCATTGCGTCCAGACGTTGATTGACGGCTGTGCCCAGTTCAGATTGGCGATTGACAAGATTAGAGCCTAGTTCTTGCATACGGCCTGTCAGCTCGTTTTGGCTCTCAACTAATTGCACCATACGTTCCTCAGCATGCCGTGCACGTTCTAACGCAGCTGCTTCATTTGCTGCACGGCGCTTGCCTGATTTAATAGATGAAAAAATATAATAGACAAACAGAAGTGCAAGCGCTGCAAGTACAATTAAAACGACTTGCCCAAGGGTGAAAGTGTTTGAGCCAAGCGTTACATAAGGCTGGTTAAAAAGCGCGTTTAGTTCTTGTGTTAATGTCATGCGAAGACCATAACCGATTCTGCTTTTTATAAAAAGAACAAAACAAGAAACTTTATTCCTTACGACTTGGTGTTGACGCAAAGCTTTTGATTGCTTATCTCGTCCCTATGGCCGTTAGAGAAATTATCAATATTCCCGACCCTATCCTTCGCAAAGCATCCCAGCCCGTGGAGCAGATTAGCCCTGAGCTTTTAAAGATGCTCGATGATATGGCTGAGACCATGTACGCAGCTCCTGGCATTGGACTTGCAGGCATTCAAATTGCACTGCCATTACGTGTGGTGGTAGTTGACTGCGATCAACGTGCTAAATCTGAAGAAGAGGGCGATGAGCCACAGCGCGATGATGAACCTTCGGATGAAGCAAGTCGTAACCCAATCTTTTTGATTAATCCTGAAATAGTTGAATATGCAGACGAGCCCTCAAGCTATGAAGAAGGTTGTCTATCAATTCCTGATTATTACGCCGATGTAGAGCGCCCAGCTGGTTGCGTGGTTAAATACATTGACCGCGAAGGCAAAGGTCAAGTTATAAAGGCTGAAGGTCTCTTATCAACGTGCTTGCAACATGAGATAGATCACTTAAATGGCGAGCTGTTCATCGATCATATTTCTAAGCTCAAGCGTGATATGGTCGTTAAAAAATTTACCAAAGTTGCCAAACAATCAGGCAAAGGGCAAGCTAGCCCACTCATTTTATAACCTACTCGTCTAATAAAGGGTAAGCCCTATGTCACTTCGCATCGTTTTCATGGGAACGCCAGATTTTTCAGTGCCCTCGTTGGTTGCGTTAGTTGAACAAGGCCATGAGATGGTTGCCTGTTATTCACAACCCCCAAGGCCAGCGGGTAGACGTGGATTAGAACTTAAAAAATCACCCGTACATGAAAAAGCAGAAGATTTTGGTATCCCAGTATTTACACCTGAGAGCTTGAAGTCTGAGGAAGAACAGCAGAAGTTTACTGATCTCAAAGCCGATGTAGCAATCGTCATTGCTTACGGTCTTCTTTTACCAAAAGCGGTTTTGGATGCCCCAAGGCTTGGTTGTTATAATGGTCATGCTTCACTGCTCCCGCGTTGGCGTGGTGCAGCCCCATTACAACGTGCGATAATGGCGGGTGATAAAGAGACTGGCGTTAATATCATGAAGATGGATGTTGGTCTTGATACGGGGCCAATCGGGCTTTCAGAAAAAATAGTAATTACTGAAAATATGACAACAGGCGAGTTACACGACGTACTTTCGCAATTGACTGCAGAAATGATGGTAACAGCGGTCAGTGCTTTAGAACAGGGTAGCCTTACACTAACTGAGCAATCAGAAGGCGGCGTGGTTTATGCCAGTAAAATTGAAAAATCAGAAAGCCGCATTGATTGGTCAAAACCTGCACAAGAAGTTCATAATCATATTCGTGGTCTTTCACCGTTTCCGGGTGCATGGTGCGAGATGGAGCTGGGCGGAAAACTGCAACGTGTGAAAGTCTTGAACTCCAAACTTGCAAATAGTTCAGGTGCTCATGGAGCGATTTTTGATGATTTGACGATATATTGCGGTGAAGGTTCTGTAAAACTCACTCGCGTACAACGTGCTGGCAAGCAAGCACAATCAGCAGAAGAATTTTTGCGTGGTAACAAGCTTACTGTCAGCGAAGTTTTATCATGACTAACGAAGTTAAAAACCCTCCTACCATCTGGGAAAAACTATTCGGTCGAGGGACTTGGGTTTATATTCTGGTAGCAGGTATTATTTTACTCATTCTGGCCTTTAAGGGTTTTGAAACATTTTTATCAGAAAGCCAGTCTTATTTAATTGGCTTCTTAGGATTCATGCTTTGCTTTATCGCTATGGGCATTGGCATACAATATTTATCAAACACATTAGTTGGCGATCGCGAAAAAGAAATCATTTCAGGAAAAGCCGAACCTGAAGGTTTTTTAAGCGCTTCATTAACAGCTCTACTAATGTTGATTGTAGGTCTTGCCTTAATGATTTCCGCATGGGCTACATTTGATACTGCTCTTCCCGAAGGGGTGAGTATGATGATGGGTGTAATAGGTTTCTTCTTGGCATTTTTTTCTTTCCATCATTTCGCACATGGAGTATTCGCCGCAATTCTTCGCCCACTTTGGAAGATGAAATGGTTTCAGTATTTCGCAAAAATGCTTCTATTAGTTTTTGCAGGTTTCGTACTGTATAATTCATATTTAAGTTTGCAGGATTAAATTACGTGCCACGTTACAAGCTCATAATAGAATATGATGGAATGCCCTATCGCGGCTGGCAGCGACAAGAAGGCTTACCGACTGTTCAAGCTGCTATCGAAAAAGCTATGACACAATTTGCTCAGCATGAAGTTGTGGTCTTCGGGGCAGGGCGAACTGATGCGGGCGTACATGCGCGCGGGCAAGTTATCCATGTTGATTTTGAAAAGGTTTGGAAGGCTGATAAAATACAAGAAGCAACGAATGGGCTGTTGAAATTAGAAGGCCATCCAATTGCTGTGATAAAAGTCGAAGAAGCCGCTGATGATTTTGATGCAAGGTTCTCCGCAAAGTTTAGGTCTTATAAATATCGCATCATTAATAGACGTGCGCCTCTAACAGTAGATTTACAGCGTGCACTGTGGATTCGCTTTCCGCTTGATGTGGATGCCATGCATGATGCGGCGCAAGAGTTGGTGGGCAAACATGATTTCACAACATTTCGCTCTACCGATTGTCAGGCTAAATCACCCATTCGCACGCTTGATAAGCTTGATGTAAACCGTGTCAGCGAAACAGAAATAGAAATCATCGCAGAAGCACGTGGGTTTCTTCACAATCAAATTAGATCGTTTGCAGGAACGTTGCGATTAGTTGGTGATGGCAAATGGTCAAAGCAAGATTTGATTGACGCAAGAGACTCTCTTGATCGTACAAGATGCGGCCCAGTCGCCGTGCCTTATGGGCTTTATTTCATGAAGGTCGGTTATTAAATTTAAGTAGGCTGTATTGTTAAGCCAAACCAGCCATTTATCATTTCGTCCATGACCAATTCAAAAACTAGCAATACGAGTAAAATCATAAATGACTTAGGGCCATTAATGTTAAGAGTTATTTTCAAGGTTCGATAAGCAAAGAATAAAATGAACATGAAGATGAAGATTAATACGCTTACAAAGATGCTATTCTCAACTGAAAGACTTATCGATAGCGGCGCCATCAAGGTAATGCTAATTAAGAATACCCAGTTTTGAGAAATTATATAACGGCGTATGTCTTCAGAAGATTCTAAAAGCTTGGCCAGCACATAAACAATCAGATACCCAGCAAATAGTGTAAATATTAATGAGAACATATTGGCAGATTTGAAGTCAGCATAATTAGCATCTTTTGGAATATATTCTTGATTAATATTCGAAACAAAAGCGCTGGGTAAATAGACTAGATAGATTAAGCTGCCCGCAATCATTATGAGCCAGGATAAAAGCCAATGGGCCTGTGAAATTTGAATATAAGCATTAGCTTTTTCATCCCCTTTTACGATGAGGACAAAAACTTTGAAGATATTAGATATGGTTTGTATAAAGAAGTTCATCAAGTGACTCTTATGTGCTCGCTCTAGAAAGGCAATTGATATTTACCACATTGTTTTATTAGCACGTCCGTCCCACTCTTCGTCATATTGTTTTCCACCAATTTCATTGTCGGAAAGATAAGCAAGTACTTCGCCTGGTGTTGGTAACTTTGATGGATCAACCTGTGTGTCTTTTTCCCAAAGCTTCGAGCGAACAATTGCCCGCCCACACTGAAAATAAACGGCATGAGTTTTTATGATAATTATGGAGCGAGGCTCTTTGCTCTGCTCGGCAAAAGAGGATTTTAATTCCGGATCAACGGATAAATAAGCCTCTCCATTCACACGTAGGGTAGTTCTCGAACCCGGTATTAAAAAACAAAGTGCAATTTTAGGGTCGCGAAGAATATTCTTAAGTGAATCACATCGATTATTCCCGCGCCGATCAGGCATCATCAAAGTGCGGTCATCATGAACACGAATAAAGCCTGGAACATCCCCGCGCGGACTACAATCTAGCCCTTCTGGGCCTGTGGTCGCCAAACTACAAAAGGGTGATTGCTCTATGAAACTACGATATTGAGGGATAATTTGCGGCGCTTCTTTGACAAGAGAAGCCTGCCCAACGTTACCGTATAATGATTCCAGTTCCTCAATAGTTTCAATCCGATTGTTCATGTGGGGGACGTTCCTTATTCTGGTTTGAAAAAGATGCTCAGTATGTTTACAAAAGACATAACCGATTTTTCAGGATTTGCACATGGCCTCACTCACGATTAAACGCCCAGACGATTGGCACTTGCATTTGCGTGATGGTGAAATGCTAGAGGGGGTGATTGCTCATTCTGCGAAAGACTTCGCCCGCGCGATAATTATGCCTAATCTTGTGCCGCCAGTGGTGACCACCAAAGATGCTACTGCATATCGTGAGCGGATTATGAAAGCCTTGCCAGACGGTATGGATTTCACGCCTCTAATGGCACTTTACCTCACAGAGAATACGGATCCAGCAGATGTAGTGGCTGGACATGCTTCTGGATTAGTAACTTCTCTTAAGCTTTATCCTGCTGGGGCAACAACAAACTCTGATAGCGGTGTTAGTAATTTTGATAATGTTATGCCTGTGCTTGAGAAAATGGCAGAAATCGGCATGCCTCTTTGTGTCCATGGTGAAGTAACAAGCAATGATATTGATATCTTTGATCGTGAAGCTGTCTTCATTGAAACAGTCCTTGATCCATTGCGCAAACGCGTGCCAGAGCTACGCGTTGTGATGGAACATGTCACAACAAAGCAGGGTGTTGATTACGCACGTTCTGGCGGTGATAATTTAGGTGCAACAATCACAACGCATCATCTCATTATCAACCGTAATGCAATTCTAGCTGGAGGCATACGCCCGCACTATTATTGTCTACCTGTTGCTAAGCGCGAAGAGCATCGGGTTGCCTTGAGAAAAGCAGCAACATCTGGTGATAAGACGTTTTTCTTGGGAACAGATTCTGCACCCCATACAGACCCCTTAAAGCTTCAAGCTTGTGGATGCGCTGGTTGTTTCACTTCGATTAATACCATGTCTTGTTTGGCGCACGTATTTGAAGAAGAAGGCGCACTCGATAAGTTAGAGAACTTCGCATCTCTAAATGGCCCTTCATTTTATGGGCTAGATCCCAATCAAGAAACCATCACGCTACAAAAACAAAAAACGCCAGTTTCATTTCCTGAGAAAATAGAAACTGGCGCTGGTAGTGTCACTGTATTTGATCCAATGTATCCACTACACTGGGAAGTGGTTTAACCTAAAGGGTCTTGACCAAAATCATTAGAACCCTCTGTTCCGCGTAGAAAGCCTAGTTCGATAATCATCCAAATAGCGCCAATTAGTGGAATGAATGCAATCATCAACCACCACGCTGATTTATTTCGATCATGATAACGCCTCCCTGATATGCAAATGGAAGGCCAAATGGATAGTAAGCTTGGAATATAGATAAGTAATAAAGTTCCAATAGGCGGCATACCTGTCACTGGGTCTAAACTTGATTCAAACGATCCTGACATCATAGCTATGATAATGAATGTAAGTATTATAATGGCGATTGTTAATATGATTGTAGCAAGCCACCACTTCCCGCGTCCAATACGTCCGTTAAGTGATAAAAATAATTCCATTAAACTTCCCTTTCGACGTGATTCTTTTAATGACAAAAGATTACCATAAGTTAGTTCTAAGTAAAAAACATGTTAGCAGAGTGGGTCTTGGCCATATTTATTTGGCCCATCAGCGCCTTTCTTGAAGCCAAGAAAAGCTGAAATCAAGAGGGTCAGCAAAACGCCGATGGATGCAAATATCAAAAGAGCATCATCGCTTGTTGTCTCAATAGTAGATGTGGAAAACAAATAAATCGGGATAATAATAAGCAGCCAAAGGCTCGACCAATTCAGGTCATGCATTCTTCTGACCATAATGGAAAGTTGCACAAACAAGGTTATAACGAGCAAAATAGCTGCTAGTATCAAAGCTAGCGATCTTAATGATGTGGGTATAAACAAAACGCCAAAGAAGAGTATTACCCACACCATACTGAAACGAGTACTCATGATCCAATATTGCGAGCGGCTTAGACGCCCTTTGAAGGAAGTATATCGCTTTAATTTTGAAATAGATTAATCTCTCAATAGCTCATTAATGCCAGTCTTAGAACGCGTACGCTCATCCACTGTTTTAACAATAACTGCGCAATATAAATTTGGCCCAACTTCACCGTTACCCATTGGCTTACTAGGCATCGAACCTGCGACAACCACTGAGTAAGGTGGTACTTCGCCATAAGTTATTTCGCCAGTTGCACGGTTCACGATTTTGGTTGATTGACCAATATAAACGCCCATGCCCAAAACAGAACCCTCGCGGATAATACAACCTTCAACAACTTCTGAACGAGCACCAATAAAGCAATTATCTTCAATGATCGTTGGGCCAGCTTGTAGCGGTTCAAGAACGCCGCCAATGCCAACGCCGCCTGATAGGTGAACGTTCTTACCAATTTGCGCACATGAGCCAACTGTTGCCCAGCCATCGACCATAGAGCCATCATCTACATAAGCACCAAGGTTTACAAACGATGGCATAAGAACAACGTTCTTGCCGATGTAAGCAGCGTGACGACAGATTGAGCCAGGTACTGCACGGAATCCAGCTTCACGGAATTGATTTTCGCCCCAACCTTCAAATTTGGAAGGAACCTTATCCCACCAAGTTGCACCATCAGTGCCACCATCCATGACTTTCATGTCATTTAGACGGAATGATAAAAGCACCGCTTGTTTAAGCCACTGGTTTACGATCCATGTACCATCAGCGCCACGTTCTGCAACGCGAGCTTGACCGCTATCAAGCAGATTTAACGCCTCCTCAACTGCTTCACGTACTTCACCTTGTGTAGAAATGCTGATGTTGTCACGATCTTCAAAAGCCGCTTCGATGGTTGCTTGTAGGGACATGGGTGTTACTCCGAAAAATGTAAACTGATGAATGTTTGGCAACGGTCTATGGCATAGGGTAACAAAGGTCAATGAAATGAAATGATTCGGCCTACGAATCGGAAGAGAAAGAATAACCCCTCATGGCAAATTGGTTCAGAAAACAATATCGCGCTTTAGTCGGTTCAAGTGAAGACATTAAAAAAGCGCATGAAGTACCAGACACGCCGCAAACAAGAGCGCCAGAATATCGCCTTGCTTTTGATGATAAGGATTTTCTTACCTCAGAAGAATTAAGACCAGTGCGTTTGCAGCTTGAGCTTTTAAAACCAGAAATTATTTTGTCTGAAGCCGGTATTGAATCAACGGTTGTGCTTTTTGGCGGTGCACGCATTCCAGAGCCGGGCGGTGAAGCTTGGGCAGCTAAGAATGACATTCAGAAAAAGAACTTAGAAGCTAATTCTAAATTTTATGAAGAAGCCCGTGAATTTGCTCGCATTTCGTCACGATATTCGGCAACCACGGACTATAAAGAAATGGTTGTAGTAACAGGCGGTGGCCCAGGAGTAATGGAAGCAGGTAACCGTGGTGCACAAGATGTTGGCGCACCTTCAATTGGGCTTAACATTGTCTTGCCGCACGAGCAGGCGCCCAATGAATATGTAACGCCTGAACTATGTTTCAATTTCCATTACTTCTCTATTCGAAAAATGCATTTCTTAATGCGTGCAAAAGCGATTGCTGTTTTTCCGGGCGGTTTTGGTACAATGGATGAAATGTTTGAAGCGCTAACACTTATTCAAATAGACCGAATGAAACCGATTCCCTTTTTGCTTTTTGGTAAGGATTTTTGGGGGAAAGTAATAAATCTTGAAGAGTTGGCCGATCAAGGAACGATTTCTCCCGACGATATTAATCTTTTTCACATTGTAGATTCAGCACAAGAGGGTTGGGAAATTATTTCGAAACATCATGGGTTTGAGGCTATATAGAGAGTTTCGCATTTAGCGCTTTTTGACAGGTCAACTCACAAAGTGTGACACATTACACACTAATGCCTTAATTACTGAGCTATATTTAAAATTGTAACGGACCAGTACAGCGTAATTAAAGAAGTCCGAACAATAATGGCTTTGTAAGTAAAAGTACGAGCAAGGCATCTATAACAGGCTTGCGAACGCAGGGAGTGCTGAGATGACAATGGAAATAAACACGATTGCTTTATCTGAAAACAGCTATGAAGTGATTACTGGTAAAACAAGCTCATCTAATCGTACGGCCACCCGAGTAGCCTATGAGCGCAAACGTCCAGAATTCAAACGCTCATCTTTCCCTGCCGCTCCATTTGACGCGCAACCACTTGCTGGCACAGGCGCACTAGTTTTCGAAGGCGAGATGATCGGAAGTGGGAATTAGCAGGCTACTAGCACATTAGTCTTTGACGAGAGTGATGGTGGGCGGCGAGGGTTAAAGTTTGTTTCTAATAAATAAATTTAATTAGCCGACTTTTCCTTGTTCCTTTTTTTGCTTCAATCTCCAGATGTGGGTACTTATATAATTCTAGGTTATTGTACTGTCTTTTATAACGCTTCATAAGCCCAATCATCTCTTCATTCGAGACATTATAGTTCTTTGGTAGTTCGGTATATATCAACCCAAATACCTTCTCTAATATGCCGGACTTACGCCATATACCTGTTTTAAATCTGATCCTTCTGGAATCATTGTTTTTATCAATTTCTATATCCAGCATAGTTCTCCACGAGTACCATGTTGGGTATGAATACTCTGTAACCATCATGCCATAGGCATTAAGCCTGATTGAAAAAGCTCTTTTGTTATGTCGAAATCTACTAAATAGGGCGCCTAAACTAAAAACGGCTATAAAAAACATAGCTTTTTGTATGTCTTCCTGGGGCAGGGCTATGTTTATGTTAGTAATCCCAATGTACACCCCTAAAAGAAAGACGATCCAAAAGCCCGTGAGTGTTTGATATCTCCATGCGGCAGGATGCAATATTCATTCGTTTTTCTTGACGTTTTTTAGTATTATTTTAGATTTAGCCCAAGTGTGCGCTGTATTTGAAATAACACCACTGACGATATTATGTTCATCTAGTAAAACTTCGCACTTGCCCATTTACTTGCTGTCCCTTAGCTGCAAGCATTCTGTCATACTATTCTTAAAATTTCCTTCAAGAACCCGTCCAAATTGTCTGTAGTATGGTCGATGTAATGTTCGGTTGATTCAGCATGTTCCCACTCTTCAACTTTATACGCGCTAGCATTTTGCGGTGTGATCAGCACGGTCACCATGCCGTTTGCCTTGGCAGGTTCCAGATTGCGTGGCAGATCTTCGAACATGGCAGAAGATTTAGACGTAACGTTATGGTCTTTTAAAAACTTTGCAAATGGTTCAGCTTTTGGCTTTGGCTCAAAGTCAGAAGCAACGATATCAAACATGCCTTCAAATAAGTTGGGGTCTACATCCATAGCAGACAAAGTATCTGTCGCGTGTTTGACTGAGCCATTGGTATAAATCAAACGACGCCCTGGAAGCTTCGCTAACATTTCGCCAAGCTCAGGGTTTTTTGGCAACGGCGAATAATCAATAGCGTGAACCACATCCAGGAAACCTTGAGGATCGATATTTTTGGTTTCCATTAGCCCACGAAGAGTTGTGCCGTAATCGCGGTAGAGGTCTTTTTGTAGCTTGCGCGCTTCGAATCTATCAAGGCCAGTAAGATCAGAAACATAGCCCGTCATCAGCACATCAATTTGGCTGAAAAGATCGCAATGGCGAGGGTAAAGAGTGTTGTCGAGATCAAAGACCCAAGTGTCGATATTCTTAAAATTTTCCATGCCGCTTCCTTTGTGTGAAGTCTTTGCCATGTTTCTTGACCTATTGCGAGAGGTGATGCATATCTAGCTTCATGAATCTTTGGATAATCATCACCGTAGCAAGCGCCTTTCTTCAAAATATCCGTTCAAGCCTGCAAAAACATCTCAAAAATGTAATGGGTGCAACGGGCGCAACCTTTGTTCGGTTTGGTTTTGGAATTCCATTCGCTTGTCTTTGCTGGTGCATATTGATTTTTGGGTTTAATTTTCAAATTCCAGAATTGGGCTCAAGTTTTTTCCTCTGGGCAAGCATTGCTTCCTTTGCGCAAATCTTTGGTACTTTTTTACTCGTTCATCTTTTCTCATTTAGAAATTTTACAGTCGGCACGGCCTATTCACGAACAGAGCCAGCTCAAACAGCTATCTTCGCATTGATACTTTTTGGTGAAAAATTATCGGTTGGTAGTATAATTGCAATCGCAGTCAGCATTGTTGGTGTGATGATGATATCAGTTGCACGCTCAGCCATCACGTTAAAAACCGTCTTCACATCTGTACTTAGTCGAACGGCAATCATTGGTCTTGCCTCAGGGACTTTATTTGGTTTGGCTGCAGTTGGTTATCGTGAGGCCGCGCTTTCGATTGAACATGAGTTTTTCATGGTGCAATCTTCGACAACATTAGTCTACGCAATTATCTTACAAACGCTTGCGATGCTACTTTGGATAATATTATTCCAAAGAGATGAGTTGCCAAAAATATTAAAAGCTTGGAAGCCTGCTCTGGCAGTTGGTTTTGCAGGCGCAACGGCATCCTTTGGTTGGTTTACAGCCTTCACGCTTCAACAGGCAGCATTAGTAAAAGTTGTCGCACAAATTGAAATGATTTTCACATTTGCAACGTCTGTTTTCTTTTTTAAAGAAACGATCAATAGGATAGAAATAATAGGCTGCATATTAATAACCGCAGGCATTGTTTTATTGGTCTTAATTTAAACCAATGCAAGAGGTTATGGCTTAATCAGCGTACCCGCACCATGTTCAGTAAAGATTTCAAGTAAGACAGCGTGAGGTTTTTTGCCGTTTACAATCACCACACCCTCAACACCCATATCTTCATCGCCCAGTGCATCAATACAGGTCTGGACTTTTGGGATCATGCCGCCATTGATCGTGCCGTCTTTAATCAGAGCTTCCGCTTCCTTGATGGTAAGTTCCTTGATGAGGTTCTTATCGTTGTCCAAGACGCCTTCAACATCCGTTAGGAACAAGAGGCGCTTTGCATCCAGTGCGACAGCTAGCGCACCTGCAAAGGTATCAGCATTAACATTGTAAGTTTTACCATCTCTACCAAAACAAACAGGGGCAACAACAGGAATAAGACCAGCTTCAATCACCAGATCAAGAACAGTGGAATCCACTTCCTTGGGTTCACCAACAAAGCCTAAATCTAAAATCCGTTCAATATTTGAATTTGGATCAACAGAAGTGCGGCGTAGTTTTTCAACTAAGACCATGTTTCCATCTTTGCCGCAAAGCCCAACAGCACGTGCCCCTTCTGCATTGATGTTTGCAACGATGGATTTATTGATTGAGCCTGCAAGAACCATTTCAACGATTTCAATGGTTTGTTGATCGGTAACGCGAAGACCGTCTTTGAACTCTGACTTAATGCCCATCTTATCCAGCATAGAGCCAATTTGAGGTCCACCACCATGGATAACAACAGGGTGAACACCAGCTTGTTTTAGCAATGCGATATCACGGCAAAAGGCTTTACCTAGGCTTTCATCACCCATGGCATTGCCGCCATACTTCACAACAACCGTGCGCCCTGCATAACGCTGCATATAAGGAAGCGCTTGTGATAAAATTTCTGCCTCGTGAAGGCCTTCAGTCTCAGATTTTGTAGTCATGATATTTTCGCCTTTTATTCAAGACGTTACATAGCTGGAAACGAAATAATCAGCAAGGTGACTTAAAAGACGCTTGCTATTACAGCACGAAGTTCTGCTATACCTTCACCTTTTTCAGATGAAGTAGTCAAAACTTCAGGATAGGCAGCTACATGTTTTGAAAGCCTTGCAAGCGTTTCAGCTTGTAGTTTTACTAGGGCAGGGGCTTTAATTTTATCTGCTTTGGTTAAAACAATTTGATAAGAACAAGCAGCCTTATCCATCATTTTAAAAACTTCTTCATCGTTCTTTTTGATGCCATGACGCGCATCAATCAAGACAAAGACACGGCGCAACGTTGTTCGTCCTCGTAAGTATGAAAAGACTAAGCGCGTCCATGCTTCGACTTGTGTTTTGGGCGCTTTAGCATAGCCATAGCCTGGCATATCAACGATGGCGTAATCTGGTACATCATCATCACCGCCACCTTTAGGTATGAAGTAGTTTAATTCTTGCGTACGACCAGGTGTATTTGATGTTCTAGCCAAACCCTTTTGATTAACCAGTGCATTAATCAGCGATGACTTGCCGACGTTAGAACGACCCGCGAAAGAAATTTCCAATGGCCCTTCTGGCGGCATGAATTTCATCGAAGGGACACCTAGTAAAAATTCCCATCCTCTTGCAAACAAAAGCCGCCCTTCTTCAAGAGCGGCTTGGCTAAACTCGTTAGGTTTGTCGTCCAACATGGTTACGATGTTTCCTTAGGCTTGCTTTTAAACATACCCTTGATGTTTTCAAACAATGCAACTTCAGCACCATGACGCTTCATGATGATGCCCTGTTGGATAAGGCTTAATGTGTTGTTCCATGCCCAGTAGATCACAAGACCTGCAGGGAAAGACGCAAGCATGAAAGTAAATATAAGAGGCATCCACTTAAAGATCATTGCCTGTGTTGGGTCTGGTGGAGCAGGGTTCATTTGGAATTGTAGGAACATCGTAATGCCCATGATTACAGGCCAAACACCAACTAGGAATAGACCGCCAACTTCAAACGGAATAAGACCAAATAGATTAAATATTGATGTTGGGTCTGGAGCGGCCAAATCCTGAATCCAGCCAAAGAATGGTGCATGGCGCATTTCGATTGTAACAAAAAGCACTTTATAGAGCGCAAAGAAAACTGGAATTTGCACCAGCATAGGCAGGCAACCGGCAGCAGGGTTGATTTTTTCGCGCTTATATATCGCCATCATCTCTTGCTGTTGTTTCATCTTATCATCGCCATAACGCTCACGCATTTCAGTCATTTCTGGCTGAACTTTTTTCATCTTAGCCATAGATGCATAAGACATGTTGGCAAGCGGTAGGAAGATTGCTTTGATGATGACAGTCGCGCCAAGAATAGCGAGACCAAAGTTGCCGATCAGGCCATGTATCCAGTGAATAAGCCAGAACAAGGGTTTAGTAATAAAGTAGAACCAGCCCCAGTCGATCATCAGATCAAAACTATCGATTTTTAAATCTTCTTGGTACCCGTCAATAATTTCAGTAACTTTAGCGCCTGCAAATAGTTTGTTTTGAACTTCAGCATTTCCACCCGCTGCAATGCTAGTTACTTCACCGACATAATCAGTTTGGAAAAGTTCTGCACCTTTATCATTATAAAAGAAACGAGGCTTGAACGAAGTGCCAGGAATAAGTGCCGCTGCCCAATATTTATCCGTAATACCTAACCATCCTGAAGGTGTTCTTGCTGCTGAAATTTCCTTGTCTTCGCGAAGGTCATCATAATCAACCTCGTTCAGGCCTTCTTCACCGAAGTAACCAATTAAGCCTTCGTGAAGCACAAAGATGCCCTGTGTTTCAGGTTCACCAAATCTAGCAATACGGCCATAAGGTGTAAGTTCAACTGGATTGTTTGATGTGTTGGCAATGCGGTCTGTAACCGTGAACATGTATTTGTCATCAAGTGCAATATCGCGTTCAAAACGGATACCCTTGTCATTTGTCCAGTTAAGCGTGACCGTACCATCTTTACCAAGAGAAGAAGCGTTTGTGTTCCAAAGTGTACCTGCACTAGGCACTTCGCCAGCAGCTTCTGATTTGAGATACCCAAATTCAGCAAAATAAGGACTGTCGCTGTTTCGCGGTGAAAGAAGCGTAACAAGGGGTGAATTTTCTTCATTCTCAACTTTGTATTTTTTGAGGCGAAGGTCATCAATTCGAGCACCGCGTAAGTTTAAAGAACCAATCAGAAGATCAGTATCAATAGTAAGACGTTTTTCTTCTTCTACAGGTGCAGCTGTAGCATTAGCTTCAGGAGCAGTAGAAGTGGCGGTGTCACTTTGAGGAATAGCTGCATTATCTTCAGGCTTTACCTCGCCAGATTTAATGGCTTCGCGCTGAGAAACAATTTCTGCCTGTTTACGCTCTTCTTCGACAATTGGCCCAATGTAAAAAACTTGCCATAAAACCAGCACAAGAACGGAAAGTCCGATTGCTAGAAACGTATTACTATTATTACCGTTCATAAGTTTTAGTCCTGTTGCGTATCTTTGGTTTTAAGAGAGATGTTATGTGCCGCATCACTCGATTTATTATTTTTCCTAGAGCCTTTTGCCCCGTTCCTATGAACATGGTCAAGTGCTTGCTCTAAATCTTTAAAATAGATGTAAATTTCTGTGTTAAAGAGCCATGTTTTCCAATAATTACATAATCATGGTTAGGCCTAGCCCGTAATGGAAAGGCTTGATTTGCCGCTTCACGTAATCTTCGCTTAATTCTATTTCGAACAACTGCATTCCCAACTTTCTTGGTAACGGTATAACCAACCCGTGCAGATTGTTCGCCATCTGTTGTATCTATAGCTTTAGATTCAAGAACGAGTGATTTAGTGGAGTATCGTTTTCCAGAGCGCAAACGCAAGAAACCCGATCGCTTCTTGAGTGTCGAAACTCTTTCAGAAGTTAACTCGGATATTTGCTGGTGTTTAGACAAGCCCAGCTCCAGCATCATTAAAATGAATTAGCAGTTTGGAATTGCTTAAGCAGAAAGCTTCTTACGGCCTTTAGCACGGCGAGCAGCGATTACCTTGCGGCCACCTGGTGTTGCCATACGTGAGCGGAAGCCATGTCTGCGAGCGCGAACAAGATTACTAGGTTGAAATGTACGTTTCATATTCAAATATCCGCAGGTTTAATACGGACCCTCAAAATTTAATGTTAGGATATACAAGCTCCACTAAAATCGATGATGTCGGCTAAGAAACCGTATAAAATCATCTATTATTCGAAGATAACTCGAAGTGTGTTAAAAGACACATACCCAGTTGTTGATGGGCTTATAGTGGGATAAACAAAACAAGTCAAGAAAACGCTTGCTACCAAGTGATAAATTTTACGATCAGTACAGCCAGTGATCAGCACACACAAATGTCATTAGAGTTGATAGATATTTGCGTGCATTTGGTCTAATCCTGCTCAATAAATTTATTTTATTAAATTGTTGCATACTAAAGAATATTTGATGATATCACAAAACGATAACAAAACAGCTAATCCAGTTAAAAAATGGGGCGCTTTAGGCGCAATACTTGCTCTATTGGCCGTAGGTTATCTTGCTGGTTTGCACGAATATTTTTCGCTTTCAAATTTAATTAAACATCGTGAAGCAATGGTCATGTTTGTCTCAGACAATATTTTGATAGCAGTGCTTGGTTATGTTGCACTTTACGTTGTTGTGGTCGCGGTATCTTTTCCGGGTGCCTCAGCTCTAACCATTACAGCAGGTTTGATTTTTGGCGGTGTTTTAGGTGGCGCTTTGACCGTAATTGGCGCTACCTTAGGTGCGATAGTAATATTCTTAATCGCAAGAAGTTCACTAGGCGATGTTCTTGAGAAAAAAGCTGGGCCATTTATTCAAAAGATGATTGCTGGCTTTCAAAAAGACCAATTCCAATATCTTCTAACATTGCGCCTTACACCTATATTCCCGTTCTGGGTTGTAAACATTGTGCCAGCACTACTTAATATGAAGCTTATCCCCTACGCAATTGCAACTTTGATTGGTATTATTCCAGGTACATTTGCTTTTGCTTATATTGGAGCAGGACTAGATAGTGTCATAGCTGCGCAAGAGTACGCTAACCCTAGATGCGCAGATGCTGGTACGTGTTCAATCGAGATTAGCGCTTTGATAACAACAGACTTATTAATCGCATTGGCAGGACTTGCAGCATTGTCTGCTTTGCCATTTATCATTAAGAAAATACGTGGCGACAAACCAAGCTCTAACGCATAAGCCGCACCGCTAAATTCAAGGATACCAAAAATGGCTGAAATTTTAAAACCTGATGTTTGTGTAATAGGCGCAGGTTCGGGCGGCTTAAGCGTTGCTGCAGCTGCAGCCGCATTTGGTGTTTCGGTAGTCCTAATCGAAAAGGGCAAAATGGGCGGTGACTGTCTTAATTATGGCTGCGTCCCATCAAAAGCCATATTAGCGGCTGGTAAACACGCGCAAATGATCCGTGATGCATCCAAGTTTGGAATTACGACAACTGGCGAACCAAAAGTTAACTTCAAAAAAGTGCACGATCATATTCATGATGTGATTGCACAAATTGAACCCAATGATTCAGTTGAGCGTTTTACAGGCCTTGGTGTTGAAGTAATCCAAGCAGAAGCACGCTTTAAAGATGAGCGTACGGTAATTGCCGGCGACAAAGAAGTACAGGCGCGTCGGTTTGTTGTTGCAACAGGCTCATCTGCCTTTGTTCCGCCGATAAAAGGTTTGGATGACGTTGCATATCTAACGAATGAAACCATTTTTGATAATACAAAGAAAATGGGCCACCTTGTTATCATTGGCGGTGGCCCAATCGGAATGGAAATGGCTCAAGCCCATCAAAGGCTCGGTTGTGAAGTAACTGTCTTAGAAGGTGCAAAAGCATTAGGAAAAGATGATCCTGAATTAACTTCTATCCTGCTTGAAAAATTAACTGAAGAAGGCATTAAGCTTGTAGAAGGCGCAATGGTTGCTAACGTTAGCAAACGTGGGAAATCAGGAATACGGGTCTCTTATACGCAAGACGATAAGCCCTATGACGTTGATGCAACGCACTTACTAGTCGCAACAGGGCGATCAGCCAATGTTGATGGACTATCGCTTGGTGCTGCTGGTGTTGAATATACCCGTCGCGGCATTACTGTTTCCAAGGATTTACGAACTACAAACAAATGGATCTACGCAATTGGTGATGTAACAGGTGGTCTGCAATTTACACATGTTGCTGGTTATCATGCAGGGCTTGTTATTAGAGGAATTTTATTCCGTAAGAAAGCCGTGTCAAATGAGGCGATGATACCTTGGGTAACTTACACTGAACCAGAGCTCGGGCATGTTGGGTTAACAGAAGAGCAGGCGCGTGAAAAATATAAAACTGTGAAAGTATTACGCTGGCCGTACCATGAGAATGACCGAGCGCAAGCTGAACGCAAGACAACTGGCCTAATCAAAATGGTTACTAATAAAAAGGGCTTGATTGTTGGGGTCTCAATTGTCGGTGCTAATGCAGGTGAGATGATGAACATGTGGGCGCTTGCTATAACCAATAAATTGAAAGTTGGAGATGTTGTTGGCTATGTCTCCCCTTATCCGACCTTTTCAGAAATAGGTAAAAGAGCAGCAGTCACAAATTATACATCTCTTGCAAGAAAACCAATCATAAGAAGCCTCATAAATTTCCTTCAAAAGTTTGGATAGGAACCCATTAATGGAATTAAAAGAGGTTACTTCAAAACAAAATACTGGTCTGATTAGACGAGTGCGTAATGCTGTTTTATCAGGTCTATCAGTGAAGCTTCTTTTGCTAACGGCTGTGTTTGTTTTGATTGCTGAGATTCTCATCTTTGTGCCATCGATTGCAAACTTTAGAAATGTCTGGCTGAAAGACCACCTGCTGACTGCTGAAGCCGCGAGTATTGTTTATCTAGACTCAAATGACGTGATGTTAAGCGAAGGTGCAGGACAAGACTTACTTGCAGCAACGCATCATTGTCTGTTGCTATTAGGCGAGAAGGCATCTCTAGATTGATGGCAACATCGGGTCAGCCTGGAGAGATGGCGCAGCACGTCAATCTTGATAACTCTTCGGCATTTGGCTCTATAAAAAGCTCAATCTCAATGTTTTTTTCTGAACCTCAAACTCACTATAGGGTTTATGGCACCATGCGTTCTAGCCCTGCGATAATGGAGTTGGTTCAGGAGAGTAAACATATAAAATCAGCGATGTGGGAGTACGCTAGAAATGTAGCGTTCTTATCGCTTTTAATTTCTATATTTACAGCCGCATTGGTTTATCTAGCGCTGTATCGTTTAATCGTTCTACCAATCATTCGTATTTCGACGAATATGGATGCTTTTTCAAAAACCCAGAAAATGCCTCTTTGGTCTATAAACCCAGCAACCGATTGGATGAAATTGGCACGGCAGAAAAACGCCTCGCAGCATTTCAAGGTGACTTGCAACAAACATTACGACAAAAACAAAGATTAGCAGATTTGGGTTTAGCGGTTTCTAAGATCAATCATGACCTGCGTAATATTCTCGCTTCAGCACAGTTGTTCTCAGATAGGCTTATAAGCCTACCAGACCCAACCGTCCAGCGCTTTGCTCCAAAGCTTATTCGCACGATTGACCGTGCAGTAGATTATACAAAATCAGTGATTGATTATGGACGGGCTTTAGAAGCTCCCCTAAAGCGTCGCAAACTGATACTCAATATTGTTGCAAATGATGTCGCTGATCTATTGGGCTTGGAAAATAGCTTAGCCATAGAGTGGAAAAACGATATTCCATTAGAGTTAGAAGCTGACGCTGATCCTGAGTAATTATTTAAGGTGTTAATGAACCTTTGCCGTAATTCTCAGCAAGCAATGTTAGATGCAGATATTCCTGATCGAGTTAAGCAATTACAAGTCAAAGCAGAACGTGTTGATAGCGAGACACACATACGTGTTTGTGATACGGGGCCTGGCATACCGGAGCATGTTCGGGAAAAGATTTTTAATGCTTTTGAGGGATCAACCAAAGCCAGTGGATCAGGGCTTGGAATGGCAATTGTAGTAGAACTTTTAAAGCTCATGGCGGAACAATTTTGATTGAGAAAACAGATGAAAATGGGACTACATTTCACCTCGTTATCCCAGATCAATTTTAGCCTGATACAATTTCAAGAAATTATTTTACCTTGTTTAGGAAAACAGGCGAAAAAGGCTTGCTTTTATTCCTTATTGGCATTACGACCACAACCTGCAAGCACTAGTTGTTTGCGATTTTAAAAGGCGCACTCGTAGCTCAGCTGGATAGAGTACTTGACTACGAATCAAGGGGTCGGGAGTTCGAATCTCTCCGAGTGCACCATTTTACATTCTATTGAATTAAAACCTTCTAACGCATTGAATGGTAATGATTTTTTAGGGTTCAAAAAGCCTTCGCCGCGTGTATAGGGAAGATGCTCTAAAAACACCAGTTTTAGCACTAACCGCTGTAGGTCAAAACGCTTACTTTCCCATATTTTACAAGGGTTTGCGAGGAATTGGAAAGAAAGTTCAAACAAATCCTTGAAGGTATCTTTTTCTGATCCGTTTTGGTTTGATTTTTCAAACGCAATTTGCCGTTTTTTCTCTAATAGGTCGATTTTCTTTTCATATGCAGTGATTACGGCCTGATTTGTGGTCTCCATTATGCGTTCAACCAGATTGGTGATCTGCTTTTCAAGGTCGATTGTTTCCTGTTTGAAGGCTTTGATACGATCCTGAGCTTGTGCCATGTGCATTTCATAAGCATCTGCGAACATGGTTTTGAACAGCATGAGCAATGATGGTGTTGGCTGTACGCCTGCAAGTAGCTCTTTGAATTCAGTTTCCATCTTATCGTGATTGATCATTTTACTGTATTGATCACAGCCTTTTGTGCGACACCAAAAGTAAGGATACATTTTGGTGTTTCCTTTTGTCCAAGCGGCTGTCATAGGCGTGTTGCAGCTTGAGCAGCACACAGCTCCCCTTAGTGGGAAGTCGCTATGTAAATCTTGCGCTTGGGCGCATAAACACCTGCATCTAAAATTTCCTGTATCTTGAGATGAGTTTCATAAGAGACCAAAGGCTCATGGTTGCCAAGCCTTGGCTTCACATCCCAATTGGGCGCTTCTACAAAACCAGCATAAACAACCTTGCGCAGTAAACGCACAATAGTCTGGCGGCGAAGTTCTCCGTTTGGCAGGTCTTTTGGAAAATGCGGGCATTCTTCCAAGAACTTGCGCACGGCATATTGAGAATTCAATCGACCAGAGGCAAAGCCTTCCAAGGCCTGTTTGACAGTGGTTGCCACAGGTTCATCAATGATGAGTTCTTTGCCGCCACGTTTGGAATTGATATATTTATAGCCAATAGGCGCACGGAATATCCAAAAGCCCTGTTCAACACGGGCTTTCATTTTTTGGATCACTTGGCGACGGTTTTGCTTGCGCTCTAATTCGCCTTGCGCGGCAATAATGGTCTCAATGAATTTGCCTTCGGGTGTATCTTCAAAATTAAAATTCAGACATTCGCGTTTGCGTTGCGTTGCGCCATTTCGCGGGTAAGCTTTAAATGGAATTCCGTATCGCGGGCATACCGCTTGAGATCATCAAATATGACAACATAATTTTCATCAGGTTTGGCATCTAAAAAACTTAGTAAAGCTACCATTCCGGGGCGGGTCATAAAATCGCCACCGCCCGAGGTATCATCAGGAAACATTGCCTCCACGTGATAGCCTTTGCTTTCCGCATATTCGCGGCAGCGGTGTTCTTGGCTTTCAAGGCCTGCACCATCGGTGGATTGCTTCTTGGATGAAACGCGGCAGTAAATGACGGCTTTTTGTATGGTCTGTGCGATTTTCTGATCTTTGTTCTCTTTCAATTGTTGGGCATTGCTTCTCTTCCTTTATGAATCGTTATTGCGCTTTGCACTTATGATGCAGAGCGTTTGTCTGTTGATTTGTTGGATTGATCTGTCCCCAAGTCTACCATATTTGGCTGGATGCGTTCGAGTATATTTTCAAATCTATCCTAATTTGATGTGTCTTGGTTTTCCTCATGGGGCAGCACTTCAATGCCAAGATAAATCATCTCAGTAATCAGGTTCCAAAGGCAGTCGACAAACTCCTTGTTTCTGTGCCTCGGTTAGATCAGGATGATCAAGCATCTCGGCATAGCGTGCATAATCAACAAGCATCTGCGGCTTTTGAGGAGTATTATTCTTGGTTGGATCATGTCCATAATTGTTGGTTGGTTCGTGTGTCATTATTTGGCTTTCTGTTTCGTTTGAATTTTCAGTGTGATTAAAAGCCTGCCTGATAGGTTTGAGTTTTGGGCATTATCAGGCAGGCTAATGATACCGAACATCAACGGCGGCTGAATGAACGAGTTGGGGCTTGCTTGTCTTGCTTCGCCTCGGCCCGTGCCTGCTTTTCCTGCTCGATCTGGGGGCGGTAATATTGCTCATCCAATTCCTTGCCCCAATCACGAAGCTCCATTACTTCTTCAACACTATTGGTGCGTTGATCTGCGACAAAGGCATCTGCCATCAGTTTTTTGGCATGATTGTCTCGAACTCCATATTCATCAGCCACCATTTGCGCTTTTTCAGAAAAGGCTCGATTGAACGTCATCTTGTCTCCATTTGCCATCATCGGTTCAATCTCGTGGGCGGCACTTAAAGCAATATTCTGTGTTTTGGATTGCACCGCTGTTTCACGCTCTTTTAGACTTTCACAAAGCTGGAACATGGTTTGCCCTGTGCGTTCTTTATAAAGATCGCACAAAGTGGTTTCCAAGCGTTTGGAGTCCATATTCTCTGATCGCCCCATGGCATAAGCGTATTCGCCGAGCTTGTCCTTGAACTTGCCAGATTTATAAATCTCGCGTTCAAGGATTTCAGTAATATGGATGGCTTCGCTAAATTGCGCATCAGTTAGCAATCGACCTGCAAAGCTTTCTCTTGCTTTGGTCAGGCCGTTTTGATGGGCTTCATCTGCGCTCAAAGATGACTTGCCATTACTTTGGTTTGGTGTTTTCCCCATCACAGCGCTGTTAAATTGCTGTTCAGGAATTTGAGAATCGTGTGCTGTTGTCATAGATTTTCCTTTCTTGACTTTTTGAGTTGATAACGATGTATTTAATAGAACAAATCATGAACAAGAATCATTAAAATTTCAAGAAAAACACGCGTAATATTATTGCGTTTTTCTACTTCGATTGATTTTGTTCTCTTTGCTTTTCTCCTTTCTTTTCATAATGTTTGAGTTTTTCATCTTGATCGACTTCTGGAACGCAAACGCGATTGCATCTGGTTCCTACGTTCAGATTTGGAGCGACGATTAGAAGCGCGATCAAAATCCTTGCTCATAATCTCTGGATCGATATCACCCCGACCAGCTTGACGAGCGATGCTTTCCAACTCCCGTGTTTCCTGTCTATCCAACAGTGACATGGTGACCTCATGGGCTTGGCGAACCTGTTTACGCGCGGTCAGGAGCATTTGTCCTTTTTCAAATCGATCCAGAAACGCAAAAGGATGATTGAACTCGCGGGTCTTTTGTCCCGCTTTCGCTTGCAGCTTTTTGACGGCCTTGCTTACCCGCGCTTCATAGTTTTCTTTGAAGTCTAACTTTTCTTCATTTCGAGCATGCTCATAGTGATTGATGACCTTAAGGGCTTCTAATTTGTGATGACCTTTCAAGCCCAATTCAGCCAATCGGCGCAGGCCTTTAAGATGAAAGCTGTCACGCATTTCCTTTGAGATATCGCGCTTACCGTTTGTTCCATCGCGTGGCATGTTCTAGCCCTCCCAATGTTCAGAGTGGGTGATGAAAAAACGAAACAGAGCGCATTCACCATTTTCTGGGAAATGGATTGTGAATTTTCCATTTGGCCCCCAATAAGTACAACGGGTGTAAAAACGCTCAGCGAAAGGGTCGTATCTATTGCCTGCCGTTTGAAAGTCATAAAAAAATCGTAAATGCGGCAATCCAACAATTTGCGATGCGCCATAAGCACCGCCCAACAATAGCAGCCAGACAAAATAGCTCGGTTTCAAGAAACGAACACGCATCTTATTCGCCTCCTTCATCATCAGTTGGTAATATGATTTTAGGGGTTGGCGTCAGCCTGCTGCCTTCGAGCGGACTATCAAGAAGTTCTTCGGCGTAAGGGTAAATTTCGTTTTGGCTAATTTTTTTAGCATGGATAAAGCCGATATCTTTGACGTGAATGATTTGCTCATCTTTGGGCAGCATCATCAATTCAGCAGGTGTGTAAAGACGTTCACGAACGGTATTGTAATTGCCGCTGACATCCGTTTTATCTGTCGAAGTGCCTATGCCCTGATTGTAATAAAGCGCTTCGCCCATGGCCTTTGAAACGCGCTCTGCTTCATCGAAACTTGAAAAGCCAAACCATTGTTTGACCACTGCGTTTTCCTCAATGGTGAGCGTTTCTTTCTCGCCATATTTGCGCTCAATCTCCGAGCGTGATTGGGCAATCATATGAACAGACCCGCCATAGGCACGGATTGTCGTTAAGCGAGAAACCAGCTCTTTAACGGGGGTATTGGTGAATTCATCAAGTAAGAAATCGACCTTCAAGCCTTTGCTAGACAACAAGGCATGCATGAAACTTTGCAAATGAAGGGCAAAATACGGTCCGAACCGTTCTGCATGTTGCTGCGGCCCCGTTAGAAAAACAACATAGCCTTCTTCCAGCAATTCTTTATGCGTGACATCAATATCAGCCCCTACATAGTGAAGCGGGCTGCCTGCTGAAAATATCCTCAAGGCTTTTTTAACCGCACCCAAATGTTGACCATAATGTTCAGGGTGCGATCTGATTGCCTGCGTATGTGCTGCAAGCGATTTTAAAACTGCATCACCTTCTTCTAGATCAACTTTGATGGCGCGATCAAGATCGTCAGGATCGGATAGCAATTTCCAAACTGCGCCCGGGTAACACCCGCCGCGCGTATTGGTGAGCAATGACATTTGCGCATATTCAATCATCGAGCGGGGTTCATAACGCCAGAACGCATTGCGCTCATCGTTGTTTGGCTCTTCAATCAAAGCATGGTTTGCACTATCGGTAACAAAGACCAATTCGCCTTGTTCTTCCTGTAGTGCGTGGGCAGCAGTGATACTGCCAAATGGATTGAGGTCGATGCGCAGCGGGTTATCAACGCCAAACATAAATGTATCATCCAGAAGCGCGACCTTACGACCAACCTTGAGGCACATCTCAACCGTTTGAGCAAAGATTTCACCTTGTTTAAAATCGGCGATAATGATCGTGCGACTTTTGTCGGCCAGCATGGACTGCAAAAATGGCACAACACCCGATGTCGTCTTTCCACCTCCAGCGGCGCTGATCAAAATAGAATGTGTGGGCTTGGGTTCGAAGATCGGCTTGCCATCCAGTGTTAGCCCCAATAAACGCCGACCTGCTTTGCCTGTGACATAGACAGGTTTTGCGCCAACTCTTCGGTTATGCTTTTTCTTTGAAAAAAGGCGTTTAACAAAATCAGCCATCAATCATCCCCGCATTTTTCAGGGATTGATCTGATGCCATTTCAGCATCTTTTTGGGGTTTGACCTTGTCTTGACGATAGATAGCCTTCATGCCGCGAAGTGCACGAATGACAAAGGCGACACTCCCCATGAAGCTCAGTGTTCCAATGATATAAAAGCCATACCATCTTGGGTCATCAGGCCAGAGGAACCAACCATAGGCAAAACACCCAACAGCTCCCAGAAAATTGACGTTCACAGCCATGATTTTGCTAAAACGATGCTCACGGATATTCATGACGAAAGTTCCGCATCTGCTATTGGAGAATTCAGTGCATGCTTTTTGGAATTCCGCACACCTTCAACAATCGCGTGGCGGTGATGTTGAAGATCGTGATATTGTCCCCAAACCGCAGAGGATAGCTCGGTGTTTTTTAGATCGCGGCTTACCAGCTTGAGTTGCCCAAGTTGAATGCCAAGGAAGATCGCACCAGAGGCAATGATACCTGTTGCAGCAACCTCAGATATAAAAAGCAGGTCAGAAAATGCCAGTCCAAAGGCCACGCCAGATAATCCAACCATTAAAGATGGAATGAGTATGGGGCGTCTGACAGAAACAACCGTGAGTGAATTGAGGAGATAACTATCGCGATGCGTAATCACCACATCATCGGTGACCGTAAAAGTGCCAAAGATCATCTTAGCCTCCAATCTTTGCAATAGATGCGCAGCTTGGAGAATTCAGAGAAGCCGTAAATTCAGACTTTAGGTTTTGAATTGGAAGCGGGGTGATCAATCGTACAGACGCTGCATGAAGGGCAACCGAACCACGTTGTTCAGCAATCGTATGTGACACAGCACATTCACAGCGTGATGGGGCGCTTCCCAGTTTTGTGTCAAGACGCTCTTGTGCGTTGAACTTTTTCAACTCCATCTGGTACTCAACGCTTTTACAGGCCTGATCAATGCCAAAAGCTTTTGCAAGGCCTGCCAAATCGCTGCCTGCCATACGCATAACGCCGTTACAGGAAATATTCGGTATAGCTGGCGCTTGTGGGGTCGTTATTCTGACTTCTCGTTCAACTTTCTGAATGCAGTCGGTGATCCAATTCATCTTTTGTGACATTCTATCGATGATCAGTGGACCTGATACATATGCAGAGAATGCAGCTATACCTACGATGGTCAAAATTGCGCTGCTGCCGAGCAGATTTGTATTATAGCCTTCCATGACTATGCCTCCTTGTTTTTGTTGTTTGAGAATTCATGCTCATGACGAAAGAGTTTCAAAACGATGGCCGCATAAGTCAGAAGCCAAAGCGTCCAAGGGATGATCAGCTCTATCGCTGCCGTAAAAACCCCTAGAGGCCAGAAATGTGAAAATCTTGAAAAAGCTTCTCCAACCCCAGCCTTGCTCGGAAAATTGGGGGCAACAGATTTATCAAGTTCGATATCGTCCAAGGCAGTGCGGAGCGTTTCCGCGTGGCGTTTTAAAATGCGATTGACCTTTGCAGTTCCTTCCGGCTTTCCTTCAATCAATAGCCCAGCAGATAGTTCAGCCTGATATCCACGCAGCAACAACAGGGGAGCGCTTTCACGTAAATCTGCAACGCGTTGTTTAATCTGACTGGATTTAGCGGTAAGTTGACGGCTTTTTTGATTTTCGTCTGATGCGCCATCGCCAAGAATTGCATGATATTCATCAAGCGTATTATTGATCTCAGCTAATTGATTGCGGCGTTCATCATCACTTGAGATCAGTTGAACGGCAATCTTTTGAGCGCGTTGTGTTGGAGGAAGAATGCCGCGATATATTGCGCCTTTACCGCCGCCATTACCGCTCAAGCATCCATCTGTAATTTCACATTCAATTTTTGCTTGTAAATCAGCCGCCGTTGTCGAGATTACCGCGCGTAGTTGATAAAACTGCGCAGAATTTTGATTTACATCATCTACATAGGCCGCAAGCGCTTGCCCGTGATCTGCCTGATTAAGTGCATCAACACGCGGCAGCACCAACCCAGCATAACTGAAGGCAAAAGCCGCAGAACCCGTTATTGAAACAGCCAGCAGGCTCGCAAAACCTGCGCTTCTTAAGCCACTCGCAGCAAGTTCGGTTCCGTGTTTAACAGCGTGATAATTGACCACCCACGAGATGAAAGTTGCAGCGCCTCCAAGCAACACCATTTTGAAGGTGCCAAGAATACCAGAGGTATCGATTAATTGTGGTGCAGCAAGCGTGACCAATGCACCTGTCATCACAGCAGAAGTTGGAATGATCCAAGATGCCCAATTGATCTTGTTTCCTGATTTATATTTTACAGGCGACAACGCGTTTGTGTGGAGGCTTTCGCCCGCTGACACGATTTCCTGTGTGACGGCCTTTGGTGCCACATTGAGATTATCAAGCGTTTGTTTTTCTTTTCTGCGTCTTGGATGGATTTTGGACTGATCATCCAAATTTGTATTTTTGTCATGTTCAGACATGGTGGTTCTCCTTGGATTAAGTTTCGTTGGGGGACATTGGGATTACGCAAATGGTGCAACTCAGCTGTGCATCGGCCTTCGCCCATGCGTTAAGATCGCAAATCTCGCATGTGTATTTGATACGGGATTTGGGTGCAGCATTTGGAGTGTCTTCATCCGTATCGGACGCTGGCTTTTGAACAATTGCCTGCCAGCGAAAGGCAAAACCCGTAATCAGAAGTTCACGCGCAGCCAGATCAAATGGACTGCCATCAATGACGGAGTGTGATAAATTGTAACCCGTATTTTTACCGTCTGGTTCGCCTGTGTCGGACAGCCTCAAACCAATCTTGGCCATCTGGACGGCAAGCGTTTTATCGTGGTAACCACGTGAAGGCTTTACGCCTTTGGCATTGGCAGGACCAAAATCATATCGCCATTGCAAACCCATGGCATGCACGACACAGCCAAGCGTTTCATAGTCAGATTGACCTGAGCAAATGACAGGATTGAATTGTATTTCATGAGCGGAAATACCGTTATGGTTGGCAAAGCGGTTCTCATGAAAAGACAGCCGTATCTTCGGCTTGTTTTGCAAGGTGAAAACGGGTTCTGATAATTCGCCACTAAACAAGGCGTCATTGAATTGATAAAACGCTGCAACGAAATCGGCATAGATTTCGGATGTAGGATGCAGCGCATTAGATCGTACGGTTGAAAAATCATCACCGTTTTTTTCGGTTTGATAGGAATCGATGAACCGATTATTTTGAACCCTCTTCATTTGATGCTTCCTTGCTTCTATTCTCAGAACACAAGGAGCAACCTATTGAAAATAGTTCAGGCGAGCGGGTCAACAATGGGCGCAATTATGAATACAGTTCAAACATTATTTGTTATTTGATTCTTCGAATACTTAAAAAGGGAGGGAATATTATGCGCGTAAGCTTACAGCCAGTTTTTATCTTGGTAAAAAATAATGACCCAAATGGTAATCAAAGCGGCGTTTATCTATTACTGTCAGAGAACACCGAAAATGCCATGCTGCTGCGCTTGGATGCTGTTTCGCATAGCTATCTGATTAAAGACCCCATGAAGCTTGAAGCCCTTAAAGCGTTAAATGGTAAATTCTTCAAGACCAATAACGTCGAGGGTATAAAGATATTTGACGGTGGCAACGCTCTGAAAGAGGAACTCTATGCCCTCCATTGCGCGCCAAGCTATCAGGACAGTTTGGAAGTTTTCAAGCCATTTTTGAATTTCACAGAAGTCTCGGTGCTTACCAAAAATGAAACGATTGTCGCGCCGAATATGTGCAAATTTTTTTCAGGTGTGACTTTTGTGGATCAGCAAAAAATGCAACGCCATCTTAAAAAAGGGCAATGGTTAAAACGTGAAGCACCTGCATTAATTGCTTTTGGTAATGAAGTATCTGAAGTGGGAGATGTTTTGAAGAAGGAAGGACGCAAGTACCACTCTGGAAGTAAATTCTTCCTAACTAAATTGATTTCTGGCATCAGAACTTTAAGACGATTCATGTGGGCTGCCGCAGAAGCCCAAGTAGCAATGGTCAGAATAAGCTTATTCTCAGCACTTCAATCGCGCTCTGATCTTTCACAGGAACAAAAGGAACGAGTTTTAGAGGCAATGGTTGCAATCTATGCACATGATCTAAATGGTGGTTTGAAATATGTTGCACATCTTCAAGATGAAGAATTCAAAACGCCAAAACGGAATTTCAGCCTGAAAAATATTGCCAAGGAATATTTTATGCCGATGCTTGCCGTTGATAGGCAATACAAACGCATCACCGAAAAACTAAAGGCAAACCGATTGGCCCATGAGCTGGTTGTGTTTGAAAATGTTTCGTCTAAAAAACGAAGAGGGCAACCCGATACAAAAACCAGTAAAAGAGCAGAAGCATTAGAGCAGCAACTCAACGAGATAGCAGACCTATCTAAAAAGAAGGATTAGTTGGGCCACCCCGAAATTTTGACAAAGATACGACGTTTTCCGATGAAGCTGGTTCATTATCTGAATGTGTAGCGCCAGTGCTATGCTGCCCGTCGATTTCTATACCTTCTTCAAGTGCGTATGCTTGGTAGACTTCATCAAGTTCTTCTGGCGTTAATTCTTCTTTTTCCAGAAGCTTATTTGTTAAAGCATCATTTATCGCATCCGATATATCTGGGCGACCAATTGCGAAGGCCATCATAGCAGCATCTCTGCCCGAATTATCTTCAAGAGATAGCTCAACACCATCAACTGTAGAGATTGTTTCGACCATCTCTTTATTACCATCGGCTGCAAAAACCATGATTGCGCTGAGGCCAGAACGTGGGTCTTGATAGTTCACAACAGATGTGTCCAAGGAAATTATCTCCTTGGCTCGTTTCTCGTCTCCTGCTAATGCACTCCGTATAAATTCATCATGCAACGTCTTCAAATCATTACTGAAATATAAGTTAAGTATAGACATAATATTACACTTTTTATTAGAGTAATTCAACTTTAAATTGTTTTACCCTTAAGTTTAGGCGCTCATATAGGCTGGAATTAGGGTCTACTTTAGCAAGGTTACGTGTAAGTGTTGGCCCTTTATGCGCGGACATCGCTAGTTTTGTGAATTCGCCATATTCATCATTGTCCTTGCTATTACCATGAAAAGACCTATCCGTCGTGAAAACCTGAAATTTTAGCTTGTTTAAAAATTCTGATGATTTTCCAACCATTGCCGCTGGCGCGAAAAACAGACCCGCAAGGCGCTCGCGCAAACAAAAAGAACGCATTATAATTGGCGAAAACTCTTCGCCTGGAACACAGAAGCCGTAATATAGTCGAAGACGTTCATTTGTAATATCGCCAATGTGATTACCATCAAATTCAAAATCCATAACGAACAAATATTCAGGTGAAGCACTTCTGAATAAGCAAACATATCGATCAGATTCATCAAATAAGCCAATATTATCAACATTGTCATAGTGATAGAAGTGAAGGATCTCCTGACTGGCTTGCTCCAAAACATATCCAGAGTCACCGACAATTGGATCTTTTAGGAAGTGACCAACAATTTGACCCATTGTGTCAAGGTCGTCACGCCCTTTTAGCATTTGCAAAAATTTAGGCGTTGTTAGCTGCACATAGGCATCAAAGAGGTGCCAGATATCATCTTTGAATTTTCTTTTGTATCCGTTAACTGCAAATTCTGAGATCAGTTTTCTTTCAGCATCAATATTTGGATATTCAAAGTTAAATTTTGGGTCACCGATCTTCTTGATACGATCCAAGTTGTCTTCGATTGCGCCTTGCATTCGCACAAAGATTTTCCGTCTGCTTAGTCCCGATCCATCATAAATTTTATTAAATCGTGACCATACCGCATAGCAACGCGCCGCGTCGTAAACATCTGCTAACAGGATTTGACGCTCTGCACCGCGCATCATTGCTCCAATTTATTTTCGATTTGTCCCAAATCTGACCCGAAAGGGGTGTCCAGCCGACTTAATGATCAAAATGCAAAGTGACGATTTTGCAACCAAGATCAATCAAGGAAGATTGTGGCCACCTTCTTCTCCATTCGGAGAGAAACTATGTCAAAAGGTTGGAATAAACAACTATACAGTAATAAAGGAAAAGTTTGGGGACCAGATGATCAATGATAACACCAAATCAAGAAACCTTACCAAAATATGATGGGGATATTTGGTGCGATAAGCAAACAATGCTTACCTTACCGGAATATGAACAGAATTTAGCACGATTTTTTGAAATCTGTTGCCTATGCTGGATTTAGTAATCATTCTGGTTCAGCCAAGTTTAATTTTGTGTTTCAGCACATAACACATCGCGCAACAGGCGACTTCTTTGATTGGAACGCTATATTTATCGACCGTATTGCTTCGAGTAACGATGAGTTTTACGAGCAATTTGGAAAAGCACCAAGGAGGACATTCAACCGATTGAAGTCCAGAATAGACAATAAGCGGTCTTATCTGTTGCATGGTTCTTTGACACAGCGAATGGCGTTGATGGACATCGCACGAAAGTGCTTTTTGGCACGAATTGGTTATGTCGATTATTGCAGTGATACGAAGCCCGAATGATCATTTCGATCTTCTGAATTAAGTGTTTTAAAGGCCGTCTATCGGGCTTTCGTAAATGAAGCCCGATAAATGGGTCTTCACCAAAAGGCTTCAATCCCTGACGGAATTATGGCGCCATTCTATGCCACTTTCTTTTTCCGCTTCGGCGTTTCGCCTCGCTTGAACCTGACTTACCAGCTTATATCAAAAACGTCGACGCGATGCTGTGGGTCAATCATCTTCCGCCGTGATTTCTTGGCTTCTTTGTTTGTTTCAAAGGCCAAGAAATAACGGTTCCCAAGAAGACAATTGACCCATCGCCGCTTTCAATCTCGGTCCAAATCATGAGGGTCATCACCGATTAATCGGTGGTGACTTTTTTATTTGGCGTTTCGGTCTCGCCTGCTCCCCTCAACGCTAATTTTTGGACGCTCGCCGCTGGGCAAGGGTTCATGCGTGGGGTTTTGTTTTCAAAGGAAAAGAGAGCTTCGCAGAATTTAAACCTTTAAAATGAGCGAGGAAATTATGAACATTTATGACGCGGCAAAAATCTTGTCATTGAGCGGAAGCCTAACCCCTGAACTTGTCAAAGCAGCTTACAGACAAGCTTGTAAAAAATATCATCCCGATATTAATCCCGCAGGCTAAGAGATGATGAAAGTCGTCAATGCAGCCTTTGCGGTGCTGAAAGATCATTCAGGCGAGATCAACGAAGAACAATCCGAATATGGCGAACAATTCAATACGGCACTTAATAGCATTATTGCGCTTGATGATTTGATCATTGAGATTTGCGGCGTGTGGATTTGGGTCACTGGCGACACCAGAAAACACAAAGATCATTTGAAACAAGCGGGCTTTAAATGGGCATCAAAAAAGAAAGCTTGGCATTTTCGCCCAGAAAATCATCGCAGTTTTTCACGAGGTCAAACATCTTTGGAAGAAATCCGTGCCAAATACGGCAGTAAGAAACCAAAGGGGAGCGGGTTCAAACGTGTTGGAGGCTACTCCCATGCATGAACATGCCGCATTAATAGAGCAAATCGCCCTATATCTAGGGCGACCTTGGAAATTCAACGCGCTTGAACAAGACTCTTGCTGGCAACGTCATATCATTGATGGACAAGGGCGCGGCTTGATTATTTCTAAAGAATACAATCAGCCTAAATTCAAAATATCTGGTCGGTTTGATAAGCGAATAACAGACCCGCACCACAGTGAATTTTGTTCCATTGGTGTAAGTATCAACCGTCAGCCAAAAGCTATTGCGGCAGATATTGAGCGGCGTTTGTTGCCCCAATATCTCAAAGCCTTTGATACTGCCCGAAGCCGTTATTTTGAGAACCAGCAAAAAGCTGAATTGCTCAATGCGGTGGCTCAATCATTTCTCAAAGTATCAAAGGAAGCATAGTTTCTCACCATTCTTGCGACACGCAAAAGACTATCCGTTTTGAATATGGCGACGCTACGCTTTACGGCCATTCAGAAGAAATCAGCATGGATTTAAGACGCTTAAACATTGAGCAAGCGATCCAGATTGCTGCACTTTTGAAAGCGGAGACGGGGGAGAAAAATTCGTAAATTATCAATTATTTGCGCCGGCGCGCCCAATTATAAAACTATCACTTGAAGAAAGAAAAAAATGACAAATATATTTTACGCGAAACCAGCTAAGGCTAATATTGAAGGGTTTAATTTTAAATCGTGGAAGAATGGCAAAACGCCACTTCCAAAATTGACGATTATGACCGGAAGCCAAGTCACTGAATTTGAAATAAAACTTGTTGAAGGTCATGCTCTTGATCAAGAATTTGCGACAGTATGGGCGACTTAATCCCAAAAACTTAAAGCCATTTTTAATGGCCGTTACCACTTGGAACGCAGAGGCTAAAATCAATTTCATCATTGGGGTTAAATATCACGCCAAGAGATTTGATCCTGAAACGGTGCATGCCAGCTATTTTGTAGAGCATGATGTTCTAGGCGACATGCCCGCCGTTATGAAGGCATATATTGATCTTGATAAATTCGCCCGTGATTTAGTGAGTGAATACACGCAGACCGAGATTGCCGGTGAAACGATCATTTACCGAACCAGTGAAACGGAGTGATTGTGATGCAAGGCAATATTACTCCCGAACAGCAAGCCAAGCATCAGGCTATAAATCTCATTTCTTCATGACAAATGAACCGCCGTCTATGAAAGACATTATCTGTTTTGTTGTCGATTGGTTGGATAAAGAATCCAAGACAAAGGACTGGCAAGACCACATTCGTAAAACAGCTCAATTTGAACTATTCTAATCGAGAAGACCGACTGCAAGCACAGGGGGAATTGAATTTTGACAATCTTTGCCAATTTGTGTCATAATAGGTTTATGGAGATAAAACGATGGCAACAATGAATATATCGCTACCCGATCCCATGAAAGACTGGGTAAACGCAAGAACGACTGATGGGCGTTATTCCAATGCAAGTGACTATGTGCGCGATCTCATTCGTAAAGATCAGGAGCGCAATGATAAAATTGCCATATGCAAAGACGGGTCGATGAAGGCTTGGCAAGCGGTCTCAGTGCTAATTCAATGGATGATGTTCTGAACGAGGCTAAAAAACGGCACGAGGCGAACAAAAACGGCTAATGGGTTTTCATCTCACAAACGAGGCGGAAGAGGATATCATTTCGATATTTCTTGAAGGGGCAGAGCTTTTTGGTGTGAACCAAGCAGAAAGCTATCATGCTTGCCTTCATCATACCTTTGGTATTATTGCCGATCATCCGAAAATAGCGCGGCAGCGGGATGAATTATCCCCGCCAGTGCGAGTGCATCCGCACCAATCTCATATCATTATATATCAAATTAGAGACGATAATGACGTGATCATAATCCGCGTTCGACATGGGCGAGAAGACTGGATTGACGATTAATTGGTTTTTTCTTCCAGTCGCTTGATAGAGCGTGAAATTGTGGTGGGATCGACACCATAAAAAGCTGCGATTTCTTTCAAACTCATTTGCTTGGTCTCAAGCTTTTGTTGTGCGGACAGAATTTGACGATTTGATAGAATGGGCTTTCGCCCCAAGATCGTACCGCGTTTTACAGTGGCGCGGAGGCCTTCTTTTGTACGTTCGGAATTGTGCGCCGCTCAAGTTGACCAAATGCCGCTGCAATTGTGAAAAAGAACTCACCCATGGGCTTTGATGTGTCGATATTCATCGTTACGACCTGAAATTCAACGCCACGTTCTTGAAGCTGTTTAGTATGCGTAAGCGCATCAAGGGTTGAGCGAAATGCGCGATCCAAATCCCAAACAACCAGCGTATCGCCTGACTGTAATTCATTCATTACCCGTTCAAATATGGGGCGTTTTTTAGCGGCGGCAGAAACACGCTCGATATGGAGTCTATCGCAAAGAGGAGCAAGCCCATCAATTTGTCGATCTGGTTTTTGTTCTTCGGTGCTAACCCGCAGATATCCTATCTTTACCATTCATTCCCAAAACCTTGATGCATCCCTAAAACGCCGCCATAAACATGCAGAATCGTTCGTTGCAGCCAAAGAAGATCAGGAGCGCAAAGAAAAGCAGGAAGAGCAAGCGGAGCAGTCAGCGCTTGATTTGGTCACAGCGGTTGAAATGACCGCTGCAACTGAAATTCAAATTGAAGCTTTCCATGATAGACTTGATAAATATGACGAAGCTACGGTCAGAGCTTTGATGGAAAATCAGCAAGCCCTAGATTTAGTTCATGCTCAAATGGAAAAGCTACTGGATCGCGCTCACGTCCTTGATGATGGTCGCCGTGTGTTCAAAACAGAAGATGGTAGCCAAGTATTTGATGAGTTTGGAACAGAGCTTGATCAGGATATCATTGATCCCAATAGCATCGATGAAAATGCGCCTCGTTGGGAAGCATATCAGCCTCTCATGGAAGAAGAGGCTCGCTTGGGAGCGGAACGTGAAGCGCTCGCAATTTATCAAAATAAGCTGGATGAAGCGAGAGAGTTATCGTCACAAGACGGCTTTACAACTGACGAACTTGAATCCCTTGAAGCTGAATTGGAAGCAGATATGCCGCCATCTATGGCTCAATTCCTGCCAACTGATATGCAGCCAGCCGCGACACCGACGATGAAAACAGACTATCAAGCAGTCGCTCCAAGAGCGGTAGAAATCGCGCCGCAAGCTGGCATGTCACAAGCCGCGTCCTTCACGCCGATTAACTAGCCCAATAGCTATTTTCCAAAAAAATAGATTGTACGATCAAAAGCTATCCACGCGAATTTTCACATTTGAGCGGCCTGCCAAATTGTCATAATTGAAAATAGCTATTGCAAACCCAAAGTTTGGTTCAAATGAACCGAGCTGATCCATATAGCTTTTATGACCGCACGGAGTGCTGCAAGGCCTCTTGGCAAGGGGCAAAGCCCCGTTGCATCCCGAACCAAAGCGCTTAATCGACGCAGTGTTTCTGTAAAAATAGCGTTTTATTCAGATAACAATAATTCAGCCATTCCATCCAATTTTATTTTTAGGTGACGCCAGTTTGGCAATTGTTGGTCGAGTAGTCTGTAAAACTTTTTGCTGTGATTGTGTTCTTTCAAATGGCATATTTCATGAATTATGACATATTCAATGCATTCCCGTGGCGCACGCACCAACCAAGGATTAAGATGCAAAGCCCCTTTGGGTGAACAACTTCCCCATTGTTTTTGCATGCTGAAAAGCTTTATTGTTGGCGCTACTTCGATCCAGGGAATGTTAGAGCTGAGAGATTCAACACGCCGTTGAAAATATTCAAGCGCTCTGCCTCTATACCAAACATTAAGACGGCGCTTAATCGCAGTACGATCAATAATAGGTAATATAATTTGGATATGACCACCTTTAAGTTTGACCGAAGAAGGTGCCTCATTATTTTCTGACACTTTCAATTGATATCGCCTTCCTAGATAGAAATGTGTTTCACCACTTATATAGGCTCTTGGTAAGACGTTAGCCCTAACTACGGAATTTTCGTTCAATCTATTCGAAATCCATCTGGCACGTTTATAAATGGCTTTTGTAATATCTTCTGGCGTTTTTGCCGGAGGAGTTTCCACTTCTACGATGCCGTCCGAATGAATATGAATTCTGATTTTTGTTTGCAGGCTTGGATTTTCAGTAAGCTGATAAGAGATTTTATGATCACCATACATAAAGGAATGAGGCATATCAAAAACTACCTCTTGCTAAACCTAGCTTCGTGATTTCGACAATTTTATTTGTAATACCTTTGGCATGATCCAAGCCGAAGTCTTTGAATAGAAGAGGTAGAAGATTTTTTCTAATAGACGTTTCAATATTTTGAGGGCTAAGCGAATTTTCAGCAATTGCTTCGATAACAAGAGCTTCGATCCGAAGTGATAAATTCGCTGCATTTTCTAAATTTTGTTCAGTTTCAGAGGCCATTTTTAGAATTCCAAAATAAGCGGAGGCATGTTTATTGCCCTGCAATTTATCAGGAATATCTTGGAGATTTCGTTGGTTTACTTCCTGCTCAAATTCTTCAAACAGTGCATATTGCTTAAATGGATGTTCAAACAATGCCTCAGCTTCTGCAATCGCTTGTTTTAACAGTTCAGAAAAATAGGCTTGCGCATAAGGGTCATCGGCTAATTCTTGCTCAATCGTCTTTTTCACGCGCGTACGAATGATATCAGTTTCATTTTTAAGCTTTTCATCAGACCAGCCTTCCGGGTTCTCAGATTTGCCAAGTTCATTGACTAGATATACACCGTCCGCATCTTTAACGTTTTCACCAACTACATGCCGATCTACTAGCCGACGAATTTGATCTTCATAGGCACTATAGTCGATTGTTTCTTGTGCATCTTTTTTTGCTTCCCGCCGTAATTCACTAAAAAATTTCAAGTCGCGTTTGTAAGTTTCTATTTGCTGTTCATTTATTGATGTGTCCTCAAAAAATGAACGCGATCCAAGTGCTATTTTTAGACACATGCCAAATTCAGTAAGTGCCTGATAAAAATCTTCTCTGACCTTCTGTCTTCTATCTGTTGATACTCCGCTATCATCTACTGCTAAATCAGGAATTAGGACGTGTCGAAATTGCTCCCGATCTGACTTGTTTTGCACCTTATCAAATATTGACCATAGCCTTTCATGCAACGAAGGCAGGCGTTTATATTCAGTGGCAACATCTGAATACAAACCATCAATATCATCAATATCAAAGCCACCTTGCGTTCTTTCAGCAAGGTCATGGTAGCTTGTAATAGCCGTATCGAGCTCTTTGAGGATGCCACGATAATCAATGAGTAAGCCAAACTTCTTTTCTTCGTGGAGGCGGTTTACACGCGCAATGGCTTGAATAAGATTATGCTCTTTAAGTGGTTTGTCTATGTAAAGTACGGCGTTCTTTGGTTCATCAAATCCAGTCAATAATTTATCGACAACAATCAAAATATCGGGATCACCAGCTTCGCTAAAATCTTCAATAGTGTTGCGCTCATATTCCTCTGGATCACCACTGATATTATCTTTCCACCATTGTTGCACTTCTGGCAATTCTGTTTCGTCTACATCGCTATGACCTTCTCGTGTATCTGGTGGGGAAATGATTATGGCACTCGAAACCAATCCTGTGGCATCCAATTCTTTTTTGTAGCGAATAGCAGATAATTTACTATCCGTTGCCAATTGCCCCTTCAGGTCTTTACCGAGCTTTTTAAAGTTTTGATCAAAATGGACAGCAATATCCCAAGCAATTAACTGTATACGGGCAGCGGAACCATAAACCTGTCCTCGTTTACTATATTTTTGTTTGAGATCGCTTTGTTGCTGAGCAGTGAGGTTCGTTGTTATTTTCTCAAACCAGTTATCAATAGCGTTTGCATTGATATCTAAAACGGGTTGTCGTTCTTCATAGAGAAGCGGTGTTACTGTTCCATCGTCAACAGCACGTTGCATCGTATATGTGTGAACAATTGAACCAAATTTGTTAGTCGTCTTATCATTTTTTAGAAGTGGGGTGCCTGTAAATGCCACGTAGGATGCATTGGGCAATGCTTTTCTCATCCTCTCATGATTTTCACCGCTTTGGCTTCGATGCCCCTCGTCGATTAGTACGATAAAATTTTCACTTGGGTTGTAGCATTCAGGTAATTTTGCTGCCGTACCAAACTTGTTGATAATTGAAAAAATAATACGCTCATTGCCTTTACCAATTCGTTTCGCAAGATCACGGCCAGTTGATGCTTTAGCACGATTTTCTTCTTTTTTTAGGCCTTTTGTTTCTCCAAGTGCGCCACCTTGTAAAAACGTTCGTGCGAGCTGTTTTTCCAGATCAACGCGATCAGTTATTACAAGCACACGACATTGAGTAAGATTTTGATGGAGTAAAAGCGCCTTACATAAAAACACCATTGTGAGGCTTTTGCCTGATCCTGTTGTATGCCATATGACACCGCCTTCACGCCCACCATCAGGCCTCAGTGTCGAAATGCGAGACACAAGTGCCTTAATCCCGAATACCTGCTGATAACGAGCCGCAACTTTTCCAATTTTTCTATCGTATAAAATGAAAAAACGGATAAACTCCAAAATACGATCTTTGGATAAAAGGCTTATCAAAAGCCGATCTTGATCCGTAACGAACTGCTCTCCCTCCCATAGCTTTTCAAAATGGTTTTGAACACTTCTAGGTTTATCGTTCAGCAACGCATTTTTTAAATCATGAGGCAAAGCCTTGTTCTTGATTTGTGAAAACTGAACTTCATCAATTTCCTCTTCACGCCAATTTGCCCAGAATTTTTTCGGTGTTTTGGTTGTTGCATATTTTCCCTCTGTTCCACTAACAGATAGGAGAAGCTGAGAATACGCAAAAAGATGTGGGATTTCATCACTCTTTTGGTTGCGTATCGACTGACTGATACCTTCTTCCACCATAGATTTATTTGGATTACCGGAATCTGGTCTCTTTGCTTCAATCACGATCAATGGAAGACCGTTAATTAAACAAACAAGATCGGGGCGGCGAGTATGCGTTCCATCATGTGAAAGAATTTCATATTCTTCTGTGACATGAAAACTATTATTTTCAGGGATTTCCCAATCAATTATTTTGACTGTAACGGAATGGCGTTTACCTTCAACAAACTCAGTAACCGTGATGCCTAATGTCATAGCATTGTAAAGCCGTTCGCTTGCTGTCAGCAATCCTTCCTGCATTCCGGGCGATGATAGATCACGAACAATCTGATCAATGGCATTTGGTGAGAGGGGGTAAGTTTGTCCTTTAAATTCAAAATGGCGTTTCTTTAGCTCATCAATCAATATACTTTTAAGAATAATGACTTTGTTGCTACCGCGTAACGCCATACAATCAGCGGCAGACATAAATGACCATCCCATTGAGGTAAGTGTTTGAAGCGCAGGGATATGTGCGGAATATATTTCAGCGGTGCTTGGTGATTGATTCATATCAAATCGCCTTTTTGGAATTGGTAACATACCGATTGCCAGTCAAAGGGGCTTCATAAACACCATCATCAAGAAAACGTAAAAACCGTCGCGCAAGTGCTTTGTCATCCGGTACTTCAATTGCTCCATTATTCAGATTGATGCCGAGTCCAACCGCAGCAGCCCCTTGCTGGATTTCTTGCGGAGTATAATCGCTCAAAACATCCGAGTTTAACACTTTGTGCACAAGCTTACGTATTGTTTGGGAGGCTGCACCTTTGAATGCAACGACATCCTGAATGCTGATTGAAGCGTGAGCTGAAAATTTATCAATATCTTCGTCAGTAGCTTCTTCAAAAAACTCAGAAAGATCAAAAATGGCTCGAAGATTGTGATAACTGTCAAACTTCAACAATCCATTCTCAACCACACACGTTAAACTGGTGCCGATAGTAAATGCCGTTTCGGACAACTCTCTGAAATTATTATTCTGAAGCAGTAACGCACGGCGACGATTTAAAAGCTGCTGTCCTGTAAATCTTTGTATTCTTAACCTTGTTGCTCCAACATTCCCAGTGCTTGTAAATATAGCTTTAATGCCTTCGCTTTCAAAGTTTGCCGTGTCGATCACAGGAAGTGCTAATGCGTTACCCTCTGCCGCTTGAACCAACAAATTCACTTCTGGCGTCATATCAAGGGTTATCAACTCGTCTTCGTCTGGCTTCCAATCTCCATTAAATTCAACCTCATTCGGACGATTAACTCGAAAGTTATTTTCCTGATCAGCGAATAAGGTTTCTAAACCTTGCTGAACTGGATTAGTCATTGGAATACGTTTAACCGCATTACCCTGATTGTTTTTGCAATAAGCTAAAAGTGTCATTTGCCGTTCTCATTCTCGGCAAGTTCAATAACAATATATTCAGTCAACTGACCGACCTTGAGACACTGCTTTGCCGAACGCAGTTCCTTCTTGGTTATCAGGACATATGAAACACCTTCTTCGGTACTAACTTTATAAAAGTGCCAACCGAGAAGACCCAAAAGTGGGTTAAAATGATATCCATAGCCAGTGCTGATCACGAGCAAAAAGACAATAAGTGTAGGGATCAAGACGTTCCAATTTAGGTCACCAAACTCGGCCACAAATAAAGGAGATAGGTATAATAAAATGAACGTGATATGTTCACGATCTGCGGCTTCAATCGATGTAACTTTGAACTTAGAGCGTTCCAAATTCGCCTTACAATATTTGAGAATCCAGAGCATGAGCCCAAGCAATATGATAGAAGCGGTTACCAAATAAAACGCATAAATACATTTTCCTTCGGCGTACAGCACCCAAGCATATACCAAGGCTATAGGTGCTAAGGCTGTACCCGTAAGCATCAATTTTGCAAGTGTATTAAGCAATGATACCCTCCTCAATTTTCACACGGCGTTTGCCTGCAAGGAGCTGTTGTATTAGAGCTGACTTCTCGGATTTTAATTTTTTGAGTTTCATTTGTTCTTTAGCATGCACGGCTTCAACCGCATCCAGAACTTCTACGATTTGTTCCTGTTCAGCTCGTTTTGGCATGTGGATGTTTATTTTTAAAAATTCGTTCTTTGAAAGATTGTATCTCGTTGAACCCTGCGCCAAAGATGAAATAGCGCGTCGCAACTCAGCAGAGCGAAAAAGATGCTTCGCAAAACTTGGCAGAAATTCATCTTGCTTTTCTATTCTAAATCCAAAGCAAAAACTATTAAGGTAAAGCTCACCTATATCCATCAGTACCGCTGAACTCATACCCACTTCTTCGGGTGTTTCAGATGAGGTGGTAAAGATGATATCCCCAGATTTGACAATGTTCTGCTTTTCACCGTCAGATAGGCGAACAAATTCCAGTGCACTCATATTTAGTTCGACATTTGCAAAAACGTTTTTGTATGGGACAAACGGTTTTCCAGAGCCAAAGTCGGCTTTGGTTTTTCCTGATAGGCCAGTGTAGGTTTTGCCCAATGCATCTAGTGTTTTGGGATTCCACTCTCCATCAAATCCCGGCAAGCGTTTTTTACCTGTAAGGAGTCGTTGCATGAGTGCTTTTTTCTGCGCCTCACTATTGGCGATCAGCTTTTCCGTCACCTCAATGGCTTGATCCACGTTGAAAGAATTTCAGCGATACGCTGTTGTTCTGAAAGTGGGGGGAGAATACACGCCAGCTGCTTGAGGTCATTCAAGTAGATTCTAATTCGAACACTACCGCTGCCAGCGTCCTCCATAAATTTTGTCCATCTGTGAGATTTTCGATAATGTTCCAAATAGTCGCCAAGTAGATGGTCTTCGTCACATTTAAAAACCACATAGTCAGGGCTTACAATACAGTCTGACTGCGCATGCCATCTACAAATAGAGCCTACATTTATACGCATCGGGTTATAAGCAAACCATCCGCATTTGACGATTTTAGCACGTTCTACACTTTTACCCTTTACGCGATCCTTCATTGGTATCATGCCCAAAGTTTTGTTGACCGATTTTAAATCGTCATGGGAAAATTTATCGTCCACATTTCGAGTGGTTGCATCTAGTAAACAGTCTCCAATTGTAGTCGTTGTCCAACCTTCTGGAATCATTCCCCACCCCCAGTCTTGCCTTCTAAATCCTTGGCGAGGTTTTCAAGGGTTTCGATGTCTTCAGCATCGGCGGCTATGGCGTCGAATTCTTTGCGTTTTGCATCAAAATCATCGTAGCGGTCAGCTGCCAGTTTTTGTGCGACGTCCATACGTAATTTGCCTGCGTGGGTCAGTACGTTACGCTCATTAAAAGACAGGAATGAATCCAGTTTATCCGCCCATTGCTCCATTGTGACAGGTGCACGGCGTTGGCTTGGTCTTCTGCGTAATCAAATACATGGTGACGATACGATTAAGCTCGTCAATCTCTTCTGAGTTAGATAGTTCTTTGCGATACCTACATCGCCCTTGCGAACAACTGATCCCTTCCAAGACGTCACGCCCATATTAGGTTTGTCTACATCAGCGCGGCCAGCAATCATTCTGCTGCCGTTTTTCCCGACACGGCATAAAGCATTTTGTTTTGTACTTTTTTGAAGAAAGTTCCGCTTCCTCGGAGTTGCCATCATAATCAACTGCTGTGGTGTAGAGGTCTTTGACTTTTTGATAAAAGCGCTTTTCGGAAGCGCGGATGTCACGAATGCGCGCCAACCATTCGTCAAAATAATCCAACGCTCGGCTTGTTTAAGCCGTGCGTCATCCATCGCAAAGCCTTTAATGAGATATTCCTTGAGGACAGTATTTGCCCAACGGCGAAATTGAGCGCCACGAGGCGAACGCACGCGATAGCCAACTGCCAGAATCATATCGAGATTATAGTGTTTCAAGCGCCTTTCGACGTTTCGGGCACCTTCTTTTCGAACTTGTAAGAAATCCTTACAAGTTGCCTCTTCCGACAATTCGGCGTCGTCATAAATGCTTTTGATGTGAAGTGTAACGTTTTGGGGAGTGGTCGCGAATAACTCAGCTAACTCACCTTGCGTGAGCCAAACCGTGCCATCAATTGCCGTCAAGTTTATTTCCGTCTGCCCGTCTTCTGTCTGGTAGAGTATTAACTCACCCTTGGGCGAATCTGTTTGATCGACCGCGCTCATGATAAATATCCCAATCCTTGAGATAGCCATCCATCTGCGTTTCCAGATCGTCTAGTTCTGTTTTCAGTTTTTCACGTTCTGCACGCACTGCCATTAGGTCGATTTCTTCTTCCTCTTCGAATGTATCGACGTAGCGGGGAATGTTCAGATTGTAGTCGTTCTCAGCAATCTCATCAGGTGTTGCGAGATAGGCATATTTATCAACTGTTTCACGGGCATTATAGGTCGCAATTATTTTTGCGATATGATCTTCAGAAAGCTGATTTTGATTTTTACCTGAACTGAATTCACGACTGGCATCGATAAATAGAACATTGTTATCTTTTTTCTTTTTACGCAGCACTAAGATCACCGCTGGAATGCCTGTTCCATAGAAAAGCTTTTCAGGTAGACCTATAACTGCATCTAACAAATTTTCTTCAATCAACTTAGTTCGTATTTTTCCTTCGCTGGAACCACGAAATAAAACTCCGTGTGGTGCAACGACGGCCATGCGACCAGTTTTAGGTTTCATGGTTTCAATCATATGGAGGATAAATGCATAGTCGCCTTTGGTTTTGGGCGGAAGACCACGACGAAATCTTGCGAACCGATCACTCTCCGCAGTGCCATGCCCCCATTTATCAAGCGAGAAGGGAGGGTTCGCGACAACAATATCAAAATGTTTAAGTCTGTCTTCTGCATCCAATAATTTCGGATTACGAATTGTGTCGCCCCACTCAATGCGGTGGTTATCTTCGCCATGCAAAAACATATTCATTTTTGCGAGCGCCCATGTACTACCAATCGCCTCTTGTCCAAACAGAGCATACTTTTTGGAGCCGTCATTTTCTAATTGAATGCGCTTGCCGCATTTCATCAGCAGTGAGCCAGAACCGCAGGTTGGATCACATATTTCTTCACCCTGTTTTGGCGCAACAAGTTCTGCCATGAGTTCTGAGACTTCTGGGGGAGTATAAAATTCACCTGCGCTTTTACCTGAATCAGACGCAAATTTCTTGATCAGAAATTCATAGGCATTACCAATTATATCAAGCTTGCCTATTCGGCTGGGTTTGAGGTTCAAATCATCTTTAGCAAAATCTTCCAATAGATTACGCAATAATTCATTCTTGGTGGCTTCTTCACCAGTTTGTTGGCGTTAAAACTGATATCCTGAAAAACATCACGTAGTTTAGAAATATTAGCCTCTTCTATTGCGTGAAGAGCTTTATCTATGCGCTCGCCATTTCCAGCTTCGTGACGATGTTTGTAAAGTGTATAAAAATTAGCACTTTCAGGAAGGACAAAACGCTCGTTTTTCATCATCTCGGAAATCAGCTCAGGCTCATCACCATATTCTGTCTTGTAATTATCGTAGTGATCCTGCCAAACATCGCTAATATACTTTAAGAAAAGCATGGTCAGGACATAATCTTTGTAAATGGCACCATCTACAGTTCCACGAAATGTATCACACGCTTCCCAAACTGCATTGTTAATTTCATCTTGTTTAATTTGAGAAGTCATTTCGTGTTTCCATATTTTTGTTTGATATTTTTTCCGCAAACGCCAGTAGTTGCTTTTCTCTGTTGTCAATTAATTGCGTCATAAGCTTGCGCTCTTTTTGTGTCGCTTTCCAAAAATTGACGATTGTTTGTTGCTCTTCAATATTTGGCAAAAAAATCCGCACGCTCTCCAAGGTGGAGCGCGAGATATTTTTCATTGCAGAACCGTAAGAGTGATTTTTCAAATAGTTTTGAGAAGGTTTTGATTAATTTGCCATGTAATGAATTCAGGTAAAATCTTATGGGTGTCTGCTATCGTAATTACAAAAAACTGCGGCCCACAAACTGCCTTCTCAGGAGAGTTATTGACTGAAAAAGCGTGAGTATTGCTATCCGCGAGCAAAAAATAGAATGTTTCCATCTTCCAATAGTCTTGGTTGACGCTTTGTGGGTAGGCTTACTTGGCCACGCCGTGCCAACTAATTTTCATATTCCTCATTCAGGTCCTTGGCTGAAACAAAATACACATCGCCCTTTGGCAAGCTTTCAAGCGAGCCACGAAGAGGAAAGCCTGCGGAAATATCGGCGATATCGCCAAGCGTTATGGAAATTTTTGCATAATCAATCATGATGCAATAAATAGTAAAGAAACACGAAATAGTCAAGGATTTTTTATTGCGTAATTATTAATTACGCATTTTTAATGTCTTTTAAAAGATTTAGTGGAGGCAAGTGTTTTCGTATACCCCAATATAATCCGTTGAAACGAGTTTATTCTGTGTTTTATGCAACTGATTAATTTCATAACTTTCTTCCGCATGGATTTTGAAATCTGTTGTATGCCGCGTCCCAGCAACATACATCAAGTGCTGATCCATCGTTCTTGTAGCGAAGAGCCAAGTCTTATCCACGGTTGCGCCTTGAGATTTATGGATCGTGACAGCATAGCCATGGTCGAGAGAATTATAAGCCTCAAGGTCGACGACGATTAGTTGGGCTTTTTTGTCATCTGGCTGGATGGTGATGGACTGCTCATTCGTTTTTAACACCGTGCCAAGTGTTCCATTCTTAACACCGAGATCATTATCGTTTTTGGTGAAGAGAATGCGATCACCAGAAGCAAATCTCTTCATTCCATCGACAGTTTCATATTTTTGTTGATCTTTAAGTTTGCCTCTGGCGATTAATGACTGACGAACAGCGCTATTCAGCTTTGCTACATCCTTGCGTCGATGGGCTAATATCAGACGTGATGATTGATTGTTTGGATCGTGTTTCAGATCGGCAACATAATCTTTGACGAGTGCTTCCATGGCTGAGGCATCACTATCAGCAGTTTTTATGCAGCTCTTCACCCCCATAGGCCTTCAGCGCGGCTTCAATATTTCCGACAGCAAAATCAAGCGAAGCTTGGCGTTGCCATTCTTCTGATTGGCGGCGAATTTCAGTGATCTTCACTGGCTTGGTGATTTCAGAAATAGCCGTGAATGCACCACCAGCAGCAATCGGTTGAAGTTGACCGCTATCGCCGATAAGTACAATTTTCGCACCTGCTTTTTGAACGGCCTGAATGAAGAAATTTATTTGCTTTGATCCAACCATGCCAGCTTCATCAATGACGAACACATCATTGGCATTAAACTTCTCCATATTGTGTTGCCAGCGATACTGATAGGAGTGCAGCGTTCGACTTTTAATGCCCGAACTCTTCTCTAATCCTTCCGCTGCTTTGCCAGCCAACGCAGCACCATGAACTTTATAACCTTGTTTTTCCCAAGCTTCTCGCGCTGCTTTTAAAGCGGTGGATTTACCTGCGCCAGCATAGCCAATTAACGTTGAAAGGCGTTAGCTTCCAGTGATGTGCTTTATGGCGGTTACTTGCTCTGAGCTGAGTTTGGCATCAAATTTCGCCTTCAATTCCTTGTTCTGTTCTGCGATTGCTTTGGTAACAAAATCTGGATGAACTCCATGGGAGTTGTTTTGATAAAGTGCGGTTGCGCCATCCATCATCTCACGTTCAGTTCTGATCATGGAGCGCGTGGAAAAATATTCTTGCGAATTGACGCTATCTTTTTCTTGTAAGCGCACCAGTTTCTTATCTGACAGAACGCCATGCAATACTGTCTGAAAATCATGAGCATCATCAATATATTTGCTCAATTCACGGGCGATGTCGCGCTTGCGGAAAACGCTTTGATGATCTGTTAGTCTCTCTGAGATAAAAGCAGAATTGTGAAGGAGAATTTCAGCATTACGCTCACAAAGCTCTTTTCTTAAGGATAGGTTATCACCAGCCGATTTGAGCGGCAGAAGTTCAGAAGTGTGATGCTTGAAATAGCCTCCTAGCTCTTTGCGAAGTAACCTATCAGCGAGGCTCTTGCGCCCAATGATGTGATGTTTTTCTTTATAGAGCTGCTTTGTACGGGCTAGGTGTCGATCCCAAAGATCGGTCTGCTCTCCTGTATGGCGTGTTTTAAGATTGCGAATTTGAACCTGAATCTGCTCGCAATGCTGTTGTGCAAAGCCTGATACAGATTGCCACTTCGCCTGAAAGCGTGATTTTGGATGTAGGGGAAGTTGGTTGTATAAATCGCGCAACTCTTCTTTATGGCGAAGTTCCATTTCTGAATTTTGGTCAGCAGAATTGTGTTTCAGCTTTTCACGTTTGGCTTTAAACGCTGTTAAATCATCATTGAATGGCGAAACAGCTTTTGCAATTCTTGATTGATAGTCATCACCTTGCTTGGCTTTTAGCTTCGTCAAAACCTCTGCAACGAATTGCAAATCCTCTCGATTTCCAAGACGCGCTTTTAAATCCTTTGATTTGATACCCAGCCAACGGGATAGGGAGTACACTTCACCCGTATGATCAACCGCAACAAAGCCGCGTCTGTCACCTCGCGCTAAAAACATGCTGTGTTCTTCAAGCGCATTTACAAAGGCTGATTTTGAATCTGACTTCTGCCAGCAGTCCAATAGCAGCGCTTTAAGCCGTTTTGGGTCGATATTCTGCCGTTTGGCCTGATGATATTCAGTATAGCCATAATTGAGCGGATCGTGTTTATTCTCTTTAAGATATCCATCCGGCAGTTTCCAGCCATGTTCCAGATACAAGTCACGACTGATATCCCGCAGTTTTGTTTTAAAATGTGACATTCGCTGCGCTTTCATGGTTGCAGGATTTATCCGCGACCAGACAACATGCGCATGGCGACGGCCTTCTTTTTCATGAAAGACAATCGCGCGAGGGTGATTTTGCAGTTTCAGTTTTTGTTCAATATTGCTGATAGCTGCTTCAAACTCTGCAATGTTCACACGGGCTTTTTCAGGCGGATTGAGGCTTAAGGAAAACAGATATTGTGTGCAGCGCGTTCCCTTAGCTACCGCATAGGCTTCTTTGAAGGCCCCATGCAAATTATCCGTCATAAAGCCTCGGACATCATGAACGGCCACCCGATCATTGTCGTGTGTGTTCATTAAATGATGTGCCAATTGCACACCGCCAGAACGTTGCGAGCCTTTCAAAATCATTGGTCAGATGGGTGCTTATCATTGGAATCTGCTTCTAGCCCCAAAGCTTCCATAAGCATTGATCGAATTGCCAAGTGAAAGGCATAGGCTTCTTCAATCTGCACAATGACCTCATCATCAGCCATCAACGCTCCTGAATTAGCAGCCTTGGCAAGTTGGTTCAGATTATTGCCAATTCGCGATGCACCAAGCATTGCCAGAATTTGAGAAATTGCTACATCGTCAGTTTTGGGTGTTTTGGGACGATATTTGCGCTTTTCTGCATTCTCACCAAAAATTTGCTTTCGTATGTAGGCGCTACGCGATGCCCCCGAAATCATTCCATCTAGGCGATCAATCTCATTTTGAGAAAGCCGCAATGTAATCGGTGAAGGGTATTTCGAAAATCGGCTCTTTTCCGTATTTATGGAAGTCATGGGCTTGGTACTCCCATGCTTGTTTTTGGCACGTCTTTTTCGGGTGCGGGAAGGCTATCAAAATCGATATCTTCCGCTTCAATCAGCTCATTCCACTCAGAAAACACCTTGACCAAAGAGTTCAAACTTTGGCACTCAGGGCGCACCATTTTTCAGAATAATTTCAATAGTATTTAGAATGCTTTAGAAGGTGTTCGGCTATCTGCTCGCGCATGTGGCACTCATCGCATGAAGTCTTGTGTAGCCACTTTGTCACTCGCTTTAGTGGAGGATAATTAGAAGATAGAAATGTTGCTAGGGAAACTAGCAACAAATGTTGTTTATCTTACAAGGTGGTCGCTATAGCCAATGGTAGCTAATGGCCAGAAGCGGGCATGGAATATAACTAGTTAAAACTCTTCTTTGGGGTTCAACCAATCACTGTGCATCGTCTCATCCACTGCTTCGATTTCAAAATAATCGTGTGGGTCATCAATCTCAAAAGCATTATCTGTCATTGCAATTAGTGCTTCTGTTCCATCAAATTCTGACGCTATTAAAATACCTGGCTCCGAAAGATGTAACGCCCATATTGGTGACATGTTACCGATATTTGTTAGATAGTAGGTAGGTTTTTTTGGCTGAGTTCAACTAAATTTAGTACGGTGCTATGTTCTCTAAATTCATCCCAAGCAACAATTTCGAATTGTTTAAAATTATTCAAAAATTGCATTAGGGGAGGATGTAATATTGCAGATATGGCATCATCTTCTGGAAGAAAAATTTTATTATCCCTGCAATAATTATCAATTGTCTTTTGAAGTTTGACACCAGCACGCTCCTGAAAACCAATACAACTCAACAACCAAACGGCGCGGTAGAATTCAATCTTAGGAATATTAGGCTCAATCGCCATGTGCATTTCGTGCCATGTAATAGGAGTTCCATGTTGTTTTATTATGTCGTCAAAATTATCAGGTAAATTTTCTCCGCGTTTCACATCATCATATGTTGGAATATAATTATCATTTTCTAGTACTGACTTAATTTGAAAGAATGGATATGGCGCAATGAATACATGCTTATAAATCCCTGCCCACCATTTTCGCATAGGCACTTCGTGACTTGGGTAACTAATTTTTCTGTTCATGTTGGTGTTCAATTCTTGAAGAAATATAGCGTACGATTACATCCATGCATTATGTTGTCAAAGTCAGATTGTTCGTATCGCATAAGATTTCTAGAGAAATTTTATACGCCCACCAAGGATCACAAGCAACCATTAGCTCTATCTTAGATCTCCCAAGCTGAGTAGTAAATTGATAGGCAGTGATTGCATAACTTTTGAAGTTTAAAAATATCAGGCTGGTGAATATGTGCTGTTTGTTTGCTTTCTTCGCGACCAAGAAAACCTTGTAAAAGCATCTCTGAAGGTAAGCCGAGCGCACCAAGTTTAGGCAATTGTAGAGCTAAAAAATCTGTAAGAACCAAAAAAGTGAAGCGTTTATAAATATTCAGTATTAGGTGTCCATGTCTTGACAATGCTGATTTGCTCGAAGAACATATAGCTAGATTTATATGCGGGAGAGTTCAGATTATTTACTGACGCCGAAGGAGCAACCATCCCGGAAACTCTCAGGTACCAAGGACCGCAGATAAATCAGCTGCAATTTATGCAGAGATAGAATGACTCTGGAGAGCAACGTTTAAGGCGTTCACCGAAGGGAACAAGCTTATTACGACAAGGTCTTATGATCTGAATGCGATAAGTGAATACTCTCAGGTTTTTGACAGAGGGGGTTTGCTGATTAGTTTTCAGCATCGTCCTTATGTGTGTCAAAATGAGAGTTTCTACATGACTGAGTCCTCGGAAAGTTCCCTACTAAAAACACCCCTTCATGATTTGCACGTCAGCCTAGGCGGTCGAATGGTAGGCTTCGCTGGTTACTCGATGCCAGTACAATATACTGGCGGCATTGTAACTGAACATAATCATGCTCGAACAAAAGCTGGATTGTTTGATGTATCCCACATGGGACAAGCTTGGTTGAAAGGTGAAGCCCACGAACATGTTGCTTCTGAACTTGAAAAACTTGTGCCTGGTGACATTAAAGCCCTCGGATTAGGGCGAACCAGATATACTCAGTTTACCAATAAAGAAGGTGGTATTCTTGATGATTTAATGGTCACGCGCCTTGCCTCTTCAAATGAAGACGGTACATTGTATTTGGTTGTTAACGCATCTCGAAAAACAGAAGATTATAAGTTGATGGACGATAATCTCGATCCATCCGTTACTTTAGTAAAAATCGAAGATCGGGCGCTTTTGGCGCTTCAAGGTCCTTCAGCTGAAAAGGTCTTAGCGGGGCTCACTAGCGGAATAGAAGAAACGGTATTCATGTCGTCACAAACGATGTTGGTTGATGGGATTGAATGTTGGGTTTCAAGAGCTGGGTATACTGGAGAAGATGGCTTCGAAATATCTGTCAAAGCAAATGAAGCAACAGCCTTAGCTGAGAAATTACTTGCACATGAAGATGTTATGGTATGTGGCTTAGGTGCTAGAGACTCTTTACGATTAGAAGCAGGGCTTTGTCTTTACGGAAATGATATTGATGAAACTACCAGTCCTATTGAAGCAGGTTTAATTTGGTCAATTTCAAAACGCAGGCGCGCTGAGGGAGGTTTTCCCGGTGCCGCTCGTATCCAATCAGAAATTTCAAACGGGGTTAGTCGCAAACGGGTCGGCATTAAACCTGATGGTCGTGCGCCTGCACGTGCTGGCACAGAAATTACCAGCATTGATAATAAAGTACTTGGTACATTAACTTCGGGTGGTTTGGACCAAGTATGGAAGGCCCTGTTGCTATTGGATACGTGCCAACAGAGTTTTCAGAGGTTGGAACAAAATTAAACTTAATAGTGCGAGGTAAAGCCTTGCCTGCAACCGTTACGAAGCTTCCGTTTATTCCTAATAACTTTAAACGCTAAGACTAAACAAATTGGAGAAAATAAATGACAATTAAATATACAGAAGATCACGAGTGGGTAAGCATTGAAGGGGATGTAGCAACATTTGGCATTACTAATCATGCACAAGAACAATTGGGCGAACTGGTTTTTGTTGAGTTACCAGAAGTAGGTTCACAGGTTTCAAAAGGTGGGGAAGCCGCCGTTGTTGAATCTGTAAAAGCTGCAAGTGATGTTTATGCACCTGTAACAGGTGAAGTTATTGCAACCAATGAGGATTTGTCGACTGAACCAACAAAGGTAAATGAAGAGCCAGAAACCAATGGCTGGTTAGTTAAAATCAAGATGTCTGATGCAAGCGAGCTTGATGGAATGCTTGATGCAGAGGCTTACTCAAAACTTATTGGTTAGAAAATTGGAGAATGCTAAATGACCGTTAAACGTGAACGATTGACTGATCTTCAAGCTGGGGCAAACTTCATTCCTCGTCATATTGGGCCAAGAGATTCAGATATAGACTCTATGTTAAATACCATTGGCGCTAAGTCACTGGATGATCTTATTGATAAAGTTATTCCAGCGGATATTCGAATGGATGGACTGTTAAATCTGCCGAAGGCTACTAGCGAACGTAATACATTATCTGACTTAAGGCAGACTGCCAGTAGAAACCAAGCGTTCACTTCAATGATTGGAATGGGTTATTATGGGTGCGTGACACCCAAGGTTGTTTTACGTCGATTATTAGAAAGCCCAGGTTGGTACACTGCTTATACGCCGTATCAAGCTGAGGTTAGTCAGGGGCGCCTTGAGGCTTTGATGAATTACCAGCAAATGGTATGTGACCTTACAGGTCTTGATCTTGCAAATGCGTCATTGCTGGATGAAGGTACTGGTGAAGCCGATGCTTGGTGGTGCTGGTAAAGCCTATTACAAAAAAACAAAAAACAAAAAGCTCTGCAACTGGTCGATGGGAAAAGAAAGCTGTTATCAAGCATGGCTTTGAGTTTGGCAGATGGAGTAAAGCTCGCAAGACTAGCTTCGACTGCAACAAAAATTTCCATCAAGGTAACGGTAAGAAGCTCTGGACTTGTAAAGCCTATGGAAAACCTGTTGCAGAAGTCAAAATATGCGCTTCTAGCAAAGTAAAAGTAACTTGGTTTCATCCAACTGAACAGGGTGCCAAAGCGGGTGTTAATGATGCATGGGGAAAAGCTGCTGCTGCAAAACACGGCATCAAATATAGCTTTTATAAGAATGCTAAAGGAAAGCATTCCACTTGCGGGTCAGATAGTAATTACCCAGGTAAAGTTGTTTGCAAATTATCTGCCACTCCATGTAAATAATCAACTTACTTAAGCTTATTGTTGCACTACAGACCGCCCCTCATAATGGCGGTCTGTATTTGCATGTCTAGCGAAGCAAAATATACTGTTGCGCCTTCATTATTCATGATGAATATTAGGGCAGAAAAACCCCAAGAAAACCAAGACACCAAACGACAAGACTAACCTCTTTGCCAAGCCTCCCCCATCTGGGGGATATATAAATGGGTACATTTCTACGATGCTCTAATCAATATCTTATGAAACATACAAAGAGATGAGGGAATCCCATGTTTGAACCAACTGTTTTCTGGACAAACCCATTTACTGTAAATGTTGGCAATACAACTGGCAACCAGTCTCATTCTACACCTATTGGATTGTCTGATGGGCGTATTTTAATTGTATGGGTAGACGGCAACAATAATGTCGACAGTGATCCAGGCACTGATATCATTGCTCAGTTTTATGATGCAGAAGGCATCCCTACAGGGCAACCATTTCAATTGAATGATTTTGGTGTAAACGATTTTGAAACAGATCCAACAATTGTTGCGTTACCAAATGGCGGCTTTGTGGTTGCTTATGAACAAAATGGCAGTGACACAGATACCGACATCCTTGTTGAAGAATATGACGCCAACGGTAACTTGGTGCGAGATTTTCTCGCAGCCTCTGGCGCTGCTGGTGCTGATGCCGTACGGAATCTAACTATTATTACTTACCCTTTGACGAATGACTATACGATCGTGTTTGAACGACTAAGTGTAGGCGACAATGATATTAGAGCTGTAACCCTTGATGGTAGTGCCGGCACACTTTCTTCAGAATTTGATGCCGCACAAAATGGAACAGATTTTGACCGGGTTCCAGATTCAGCAGCTTTTGCAGGCGGTAATTTTGTAACAGTCTGCGAAGAGGACGATGCAGGAGATACAAGCATAGAGTTTCATATACGCAGTGCTTCAGGGATTTTTCAAACACAAGGACAATCAACAAACGATGGTTCTGACCCCCATGTAGCAGTATTAAGTAACACAAACTTTGTTATCACGTGGACAACATCTTCAGGTGGGATCATGGCTGAGATACGCGATTCATCTGGGAATATAGTAAGAGATAATTTTGCTGTCGCTGACTTTCTTTTTCATGGCGAAAATTCCAGCGATGTAGTAGCTCTCGCAGATGGTGGTTTCTTTATAACCTATCACGATTCAGTTGATAACAGGTTAGAAGTTGCTCGTTTTGATGTTGATGGCAATCTTGTTGGTGCAAGACTAATTATTGATACTGATCCAAACATATCAAACCCAGAACTCGCTCTATTAAGTGACGGCCGTGTTTTGATATCTTGGGAAAATTCAAGTGATATATTCTCCGCAATTATAGATACAAGAGATGGCATCATTGTTGGCACAGGATTGGTTGATGCGCTTACAAGTCGCCCAGAAGGAGTATTTGTTTTTGGTCTTGCAGGCGATGATGAAATTTTTGGTCACAATGGTGTCGATTTCCTTTCTGGTAGCATAGGTGCCGACACAATACATGGGGGAAATAGTGGCGACTTAATTAATGGGGATGAAGGCGAAGATATACTTTTTGGTGACCAAGGCGCTGACACAATCAATGGCGGTGGTGGGGATGATACTATTGATGGTGGTTTAAGTTCGGGTGATGTTTTGAATGGGGGAGATGGAAATGACATCATTTTAGGTGGCTACGGCAATGATATGATTGATGGCGGTGACGGTCATGACACGGTCGATTACTCAGGCTTTGGCGGTAATATCACGGTCAATCTCACTAACAATGGATCTCCGCAAACAGCTGGCGGGGCTGGTGTTGATGTCATTATCAATGTTGAAAGCATTATCGGGGGTGATTTTGCAGACCGCCTGACAGGCACAACAGGAGTTAATTCTATTGTTGGCGGAAGTGGTAGTGATCGTATTTTTGGTCTTGGAGGAGATGATGTTCTCCAAGGCGAGGGAGGTAATGACCTTATCCAAGGAGGCAATGAAAATGACTTCATCCTCGGTGGTGACGGACAAGACCAGATAAATGGTGGTGAAGGCAATGATACAGTTGTAGGCGCAAGTACCACACTAATTGATGATAATGCCACTGATCGTCTGACTGGAGCTGATGGCAATGACAGGCTAGTTGGAGGAGGTGGCCGCGATATCCTGCGAGGTGATAGCTTCATTGGCGGCACAAGTGTAACAGGTGGCTCTGACATCTTTGACTTCAACGATGTAAACGACAGTTTAGCTGGTGGCTTACGTGATATCATCCGTGACTTTGTTCAAGGTGAGGACTTAATAGATTTACTTGAAATTGATGCGATCATGGGCGGTGCAGATGATGCATTTAACTTCATCGGCACAGGTGGATTTACGAACACTGCTGGTGAGATCCGCTATCCGTTTGGCGGCTCACACACAATTATTTCTGCCGATGTTGATGGTGATGGTATTGCTGACTTCCAGATTGACCTCAATGGTAATATCTCTCTATTGGATACTGACTTTATATTGTAAGAAACTGTATAAAATTTGAATGGCAGCTATTGGGGGGCAATTCATCTCACCAGAGAGTTTGTTCCCTACGAACCAAGAATCGAGAGGTCGAATCTCTCGAAGTGCGCCGTTTCTTCAAAACGTACATCGACGTTACGGATTGCCTGTAGCAAAAACTCTGATCCAAAAGTTCCTAGCGCCATAAATTTGAAATGCTCAATGATGAAAATAAGCGCTCTACGGTTTATTTGTTTTTAAAACGTTCATAAAGTGCATATGAGCGGTATTTTTTAACAAACCTGTAATTGGACCATTCTTTGGCAAAAACCTCATTTTGGCTGTAGTCTGTAATGAAATCGTATTTGGTGTCTAAATCAAGAAGATAAAGATTGATTTCAGATGCGTCGACAAAGACTAAGTCGGTTTTGTATCTTTTAAAATCATTTGCCAAATCTGCTTTGAAATTATTATCAATAATTTTTAATTCTTCATTGAGACCATTTGAGTTTTTTATCCCCTGAATTCCAGTAGCAAACCACAAACTAGGAAACCTTGAGCCCCACTGAAACCGACTATGGTTTATTAAAGGGAACCCGTCCTGAATCCAAGTAGACATGACAAACACACTCTTTGCTTCTGGGTAGTCCTTTAAAATATTTTTGAAATACTTTTCGTTATGAGGTTCAAGCTTATCATATGACAAAGATGAATATGTGATTAGCAAACATTGAAGTGCAATAAACCCTGCAAACACATAGGTTTTCTTCCTCGTAAACAATTCAACTGCCAATCCTGCTGCTAGAATAAATATCATAGCATTTGATGGATACAGATGGTTAAGCCATCCTTTTAGTTGCACGATATAGCTTAGATAATTAGCAAAAGCTGCCAGACAAATAACAGTGTAGAGTTCATCTACATGTGTATGATATTTTTGAATTATATAAATTATAGTCAACACGAGTGATATTAATGTTGCGGACGTAACTACAAGGGGGATGAGTGTAGCTCCTGTCCCAGCCTGATATACCTGAGATAAGTATGGCACTATGTCATTAACGTATTCAGGTGTGAATATAAAAATTGAAACAAGATACGACAACCCAACAAAAACCAGAATATAAGGCTCAATTCTCTTAAAGGTATTCGTTCGTAATTTATATAAAAGATATAATTCTAGAATGCCTGGAATGAGTACGAAGTAAGGTTTTATACAAATCCCAAGAGCTGCCAATACTGAAGAAAATACTAAATGTGTTTGCGAGAGTTTTACGTTTTTGGATCTGGCATAAACAGTAAAAATATAAGGTAGAGCTAGCACCAACATAATATGTTCACGTTGCCCGAAAAGATCATTTGGGAAGATCACTAAGACAAGTGTGGCAGTGAAAAGGATGGTTTTTTTTGCGTATGTCTGCGCCTTAACAAGTACAATCCAAATCAAATAAAGGCTGATTAAGGTCATACCAAGCAAAAATAATTTGAATGTAATTTCGGGGTCGATCTCAAATATATTTGCAAGCCACACCGGAATAGAAGTCATCCAAATTATGAGTGGTGGATTTACCTCAATAAAGTCAACATATGCTTTTTGGCCATCTAATAGGCGCTCAGCAATATGTAAAATCCAGTAGGCATCACCACTAATAAATTGATTTAAAATAAAGCCAGACCCGAGAACGAAGACAATAGAAAGAAGTAAAAAAAACTTATTGGTTTCTTCAGCCCCATACACTGCTTCGCTAGGAGTTCTCTTGTTCGTCATATTCTTTTCTCATCAAGTTCAAAGTGCTGAAAAACGATAGTGTTCATAAAAATAAAATTTATAATCGGAACTAATACGATAACGGCAATCAAGCCTATATTGATATTTAACGCCATCGCATTGGAAATAAATACGACACCTGTTGAAATAGCTAAACCCAGTAGATGGCTAATGATAAAAAGCGTCATCTCAACAAGTGGATTACCATACGCTTTGAACGTAAAATATTTTTGCCCAATAAACGAAAATGGGATTGCTACAAGATAAGCAAAAACACTAGCTTGTACTTCTCCAAGTGAGCTGTGAGCTAAAATTACATGAGTGGATATAAAATATATTAGTGAGGCTAAGCCGCCAACGATGCAAAATCGTATTATTTTATAAAATACAGATAGGTTCATTAGGGCTTGCGACCAATTGTATAATATTGAGCACCAAAAGGTAATTTTGAAAAACATCTGTCTATTTGTCGCAATATGCTGTTTGCTGGAGGGATACTCAGGATAAATTTTGATTTTACATCCTCAAACCCAGCACCCTCAAATAAGCTTTCTGTCTTACTAGATTTAAGTAAGACAGCATCCGCATCAAATGGACAACGGTTTACTATTCGCATGGTCAGTGGGTTTAAAGGATTGTGCTCAAACACCACTCCAATACCACCAGGCTTTAATACTCGAAGCATCTCAGCAGAAAAGCTTTCCCAGCTGGATGTTGGTACATGATGCATGACACATATTGTCAAAGCTGCATCAAACGTATTGTCCGCGTATGGAAGAGCAGACCCATCATAAGGCGTATAAGGAATGGAAGGATTGTTGCGTTTAGCAGTTTTTAAACAAGCTTCAGAAACATCAGTGCCATGAAGTTTACCAATATTTTTAGAAAGATAATCGTGGTATAGTCCAACACCGCAACCAATATCTAAGGCATCTTTTTTGGTTGCATCGCCTAAATGTTCGTTCACTAAATCAACAAAGTAGTCAGCTTTTACGCGGGTAAAGAAATCAGCTTTTAAGCCAGGAATGCCAACAGAATCAGCGACAGTATCTGCGTAATTTTTATCGTATTTATCAAATTCCTTGGCAATTGCATCTTGCTCTAAATCCATCTTACCATACTTTCCATGGCGCATTGCCAGAAGACCATAGCTGCTCTAATTCACGCTTGTCTCGTAGAGTATCCATAGGTAACCAGAATTTGTCATGCTTGAATGCTTTTAATTCATCTGCCTTTGAGAGCGCTTCCAGCGGCTTACGTTCCCAAATACAATCGTCTCCATCGACATAGTCAAGAGCAGAAGGTTCCAATACAAAAAACCCACCATTGATACGGCCAATTTCATTATCTGGTTTTTCTTCAAAGCTTGTAACATTTGATGAGTCATCAATTTTTAAGACACCAAATCTACCCGGTGATGGAGCAGATGTAATCGTAGCTTTTTTGCCATGTTGCTTATGGAAGTCAAAAATTTGACGTGCATTTATTTCTGCAACGCCGTCACCGTACGTCATACAGAATGTTTCATTTTCAACGTAAGGTAATATTCGTTTGAGGCGTCCGCCAGTCATTGTATCAAGACCCGTATCAACCATGGTGACGCGCCAATTTTCTGATGGGTTACCATGAAAGCTTACATCGTTTTTCCCAAGATCAACCGTTAAGTCGTAATTCTCAGTAAAATAATTTACGAAATAACTTTTGATCATTGAGCTTTTGTAGCCGCAACAAATAACGAAATCATCAAAGCCCGCAGCAGCATAAATTTTCATGATATGCCATAAAATTGGCTTGCCACCAATTTCCACTAAAGGCTTTGGACGTAAACCAGTTTCTTCAGATAAACGAGTACCAAAGCCACCAGCTAAGATCACAACTTTAGTCATGCTATTTCTTTCAATTTTTGAGAATTTTCTACTTCAGCTTCGGCTGCTTTAACATCAGAAATAGGTTCTATTCTGTGTTCAACTTGGGCAAGAAAATGCCCGCGTGAATTATTAAAAATTCGGCCAACATATTCACCAACAAGACCAATGAAAAGTGAATTGAGTCCCAGTGTCGTTAAGCCAATCATAGTAAGTGTGGTAAACCCATCAGGTAGCGAGTTCCGATCAAAAATATAGGCTCCAAGATGATAAGTAATACCTGCAAATGCTAACATACTGATGAAAACACCAAACATGGTCACAATACGTAAGGGCTTGGTTGACTGGCTTGTAATGCCATCTAAACCAAGCGCTATTAACGCTGGTAGGTTGAATTTTGAAACGCCAGCAGTTCTTGCAACACGGTCATAAGGAATGCCAACTTGGGCATAACCTAGGTTTGCTATGATGCCTCTTAAATAAGGGGTTTGCTCTTTAATACCGCGTAGCTCTTCAATAATGATACGGTCTATTAAGCGAAAATCGCCAGCGTCATTAGGAATATTTGTTTCGCTTAAGGATCGTACTAACCGATAATATGCTTTTCGTGACCACCTTTTGAGAAAGAACTCTGGCAACCTTTTGCGTACGCCATAGACAACTTTATGCCTCTCTTCCCATTTGCGAAGAAAGCTTGAAATTAATTCTGGAGGGTCTTGTAAATCAGCATCTATCTGAACTGCTGCATCACCGTACGCATTTAGGTAGTTCATAAGAATGGAGATTTGAAACCCGAAGTTTCTAGAAAAACGCAGTACTCTTATTCTGCTATCAGATTGAGCTTTCTCAGCTAAAATTTCAAAGGTCTTATCTGTGCTCGCATTATCAGTGAATAAGAACTCAAAGTCGTAGTCTTTTTCAGTTTCAGATAATGTATTTAAACGCTCTAAAAGTGCATTCAAATTACTAGCTTCATTGAGCACAGGGACGCAAATTGTAATTAACTTACGAGCGTTGTTCTTCCTGCGGTTTTCCAGTTGAAGAAACAAATTTCGATATTCGTTTTCCTGATAGGTATCCATGAAAGCCATTCATTTTGTAAATTGATTGCACAATAGAGTGAGTCCATCTCTTAATTCTAATTGACATGCAAAGTTTAATTTACCGTTAAGTATAGCTGGGTCACCTACTAGGACCGGAACGTCATCAGGCCTTCTAGGGATGTCTCCAAAGCCTAGAAGTTCAACGTTTGCATCTAAAATAGAGCATACAGTTTCTGCAAATTCACGCACACTATGACCACGTCCAGTACAAACATTAAAGACATTTGGTTTACCGGGGTCTAGAGATGTTTCTTCTGCTTTTAAGAAAGCTCGGCACACGTCTTCAATATGTATAAAATCTCGTATCTGGTCGCCATCAGAGAGCGAAATTCGTTTGTTGGTTGTAAGTGCCCTAATCAAACTTGGAAGCAACCTATGATCCGCTTCATAAAGGCCGTAAACATTAAACAACCGTAAGTGCGTATAAGCAATATTAAGCGATACAGCACTTGCAGACGATGCCAACCAGCCAGCAGCTTTTGAGGAACCGTATAAGGCCTGTGTCTGTAGTGGAGTATCTTCAGTTATTAGGTTATTTTGAGCAGAGAAGGATGAATACTCTGAACAACTCCCAGCCGTTATCAACGCAGCATCTTTTTCTTTAGCAAGTTCAGTCATAAGAACCGACAGCATTATATTCACTGAAAATATTTGACTTAAATCTCGCTGATTAGGAGATACACCATAAGCTGCAAAATGGAATATTGTACTAAAATCTTGGTCTTTTAAGTTTTCTAGTAAGTAAGGAAGTTCCCAATTTTTAATCAGTATTTGTGTTACATTTTCTGGTAATTCACAAGATGTTCGAACAAGAGTAATTATCTTTCGGTCAGGGTTTTTTTCAAACAGAAACTCGCAAAATGACCGGCCAATAAATCCACTCGCACCTGTGAGAAGAATAGGGCGTTGGTTCTTCACAGCAAAGCTTCTCTATAGTCATTAATTTGCTGTAAGCTTACATCTTTGATCGTATTTGGCTCTTGGCTAAATGTTTTATACCAGTTTGCAGTCATGCAAACCGTATCTTCAAAATTGATTGGCGGTTGCCACCCTAATACTGAATTTGATTTGGCGCTATTTACTGACAAGAAGTGAGTTTCTTGAAAACTTCCCTCTTCAAAGTCTAGTTTAATACCTTGCCAATGTTCTGATAGGGTCTCAACAAGTTCACCAACGGTTTTAACGTCATCTTCTGCAGGGCCAAAGTTAAATGCTTCTGCAAATTTTTGTCCTTCATTAAGCAAAGCATCTGCAAGTACCAAATAACCATGGCAAAGAGAAATAACATATTGCCAAGGTCTAACTGCATTAGGGTTGCGCAAGACTAAAGGCAAATTATCTGTATGAGCTCTTACAAAATCAGGCACTATTCGGTCATTGCTCCAGTCACCACCACCTATGATGTTGCCGCCACGTGCCGTAGCGATTGCTACGTTATTACCACGCTCAGATAAGGTGGTCTGATATGCGTTAGCTACCATCTCAGCTGCTGATTTAGATGCACTATATGGATCTTTACCGCCTAGCTCATCGATCTCGCGATATCCCCAAGCCCAATTTTGATCTTTGTACACTTTATCAGTCGTTATACATACGACAGCTTTAGTCTCTAAATTAGATCGGGCAGCTTCAAGTACATTCGCTGTGCCCATTACGTTGGTCATAAAACTTTCAAGCGGGTCATCATAAGCCTGCTTGACGAGTGGTTGAGCTGCTAGGTGAAAAACCACTTCAGGCTTTGCTACTTCAAACGCTTTTTGAACATCATCAAGATTATTAATGTTGCCGATAAATGAATTAGTGAAAGAACTAACATCCAGCACGTCGTGAAGATTAGGGGTGGTAATAGGTTTTAACGATAGGCCATAAACTTCGGCACCAAGTGTCGACAACCACAAACATAACCATCCACCGGTAAAGCCTGTATGCCCAGTAACAAGGACACGTTTGTTGGCAAAGTTCTTTTCAAAACCGAGTAAATTTTGAACGATAAGTGGTTTGTCAACTTGCATCACAAAAAGTAGTTCCCCGTATTAATTTTGAGAAAATATAATTTAGATGTATTTCAAAATCGTTACTATCACAGCAAGGTTAAAGTCGAGGTCATGTTCCCTACTTCGGTTTTGTAGGAATAGGGAAATGAGCAAGATTTTGTAAGAGTTGGTCGCGATTAATCACATGGAGATAAGCACTGTCATTTTTCATTAGATAGTTGTGCACTTGTCTTTGTTTCCACCATGACACTGTGGGGTGTAAATGGTGTAGAGAATGCCAAGCGTCCCCTGCAGGGTGAATTAAGAGGTGATCTATTAACCCAAGATTATTAAATGTTGTTTCTGTCACTGTACTGCCAAGCTCGTAATCATGCTCAGATAATTCAGCAAGACTGCGCAAAAAAGGAAGAGAGATAAACATAATCAGCATCCAACTGAATGTAACAAATAGTGCTAAATTCCAAGAATGAAAGCCTGTGATAAATAAAGCAATGCTGCTATGCCAAAGTGCAAAAATCATAAACTGTTTATGGTTGGATTTAACCTCGCGATAAAATTCATGAACATATTGAGGCATCCATCTTGCAACTAACCAGAGTAACTGCAAGTTGGTTTTTATATTCTGAGTATTGGCGCCAATATTCTCAAGTCTGATTCGGCACGGGTCTTTTTCTGATGCATATTCGCCATGATGCGTTGCGTGAAATTTCCGATATTGAACAACCTCTTGTAGCATTGGCCATGCAGCAAATACATTAGTTAGGCTGTCGTTCACCTTTTTATTTCTAGAGAAATTATTGTGGCTGCCAAAGTGTACGATATTTTTTAAACCACGCATTTGCCTAGTGCAGAACAAGACGCAGAAAAGAACTACCAAAAATGTTAAAATATAAGTGTTAGAAGTGTTCACATACTCAAAACAGGTTATTATTGCTGCGTATATTGATATTAAATATAGCAAATTCCAGAGAAGGCCCTTTACGGTAGACTTCTCTGAAAAACTCTTTCTAAATATTTGTTTTTGTTGATAAGTCATTTTTGACTTATAATTAAAAGGGGTATCTTCTTGCAGTAATTCCATTATCATTAACCTTGTAATGTATAGAAGGAATGAAAACTGGGTTATATTCTTATAAATGGCACGTATTATTCCTTCATTGCTTACCCCCCCAGTCTAATGCCAGATTAGAAGAATTAAGGCTTTTTGACGTGCATCAAAAATGTAAAGTGCTAATGTGGCATAAGGAGATTTAATATATGTTTGATTACGCACACTTAGAGGCCTTACTTGCCGTTGAAAGAGAAGGTAGTTTTGAAGGAGCAGCAAGATCGCTTGGCGTTACATCGTCAGTTGTTTCGCAGCGCATAAAACTCTTGGAAGAGCGTATTGGCGGCGTTGTGATTAATCGTCAGCCGCCTATCAAGCCTACACATATTGGGATTGAGCTTTGCAGACATGCGGAGTTAGCTTTAATTCTGGAAGACAAAATCATCAGCGCAAATGATTGTGTTCCTACTGCAGAAAATCATAGAAAACCTATCATTAAAATTGTGGTCAATGATGACAGCCTTTCCAGCTGGTTCATGGATGTCTTTAAAATGGATGCTGCAAATAATGCTTCATATACGTTTGAAGTTTCAATTGCAGATCAAGACTATTCAATTGATGAATTAAAGTTTGGCTCTGTTTTAGCTGCGATTTCAATCAATAAAACGCCTGTTCAGGGATTTGGAAGTCGCTACTTGGGGATGCATGTATATCGTGCAACAGCTAGTCCAGAGTTTATGAAACGCTATTTCCCAGAAGGTGTGACGCTTGAAGCACTTCAGCGAGCACCAGCTCTTAGGTATAGTGCTCAAGATGACCTTCAACAGCAGTGGATTGAACAGAATTTTGGCAAATCAATCATTCATGACACTTACATCTTACCTTCGTCCCCAGACTTTGTTGAAGCATGTCTTGGTAACGTCGCCTGGGGAATGAGCCCTTCTCAAATGGTAGATAAATATATTGAATCAGGTGAATTGGTTGAGCTTCTTCCAGAAAAGCCTTTGAACAAGGCGCTGTACTGGCATTGTAGCCGTATGGTTTCCGAGCCGCTAAAATACTTTACGCAATATGTCATCGAGGCAGCTGAAAAGCATTTAGACCAATCAGAACGCGAATAATTTAGCGTTTAACATAGCTCAATTCTCGTTAAGCCATTCAGCAATTATATTAACTTGCTCGTCATTTCGAAGCGTTGGTGTGTGGCCAGTGTTCTCAAATTCTACAACCGTTGTTTCAGGTCCGCAGGTAAGCATTCTTTGAGCTGTATCTTCGGAAAGAAAGCTGGAATCTTTACCACGCAATACAAGAACGGGGCATGTAATTTTTTCCCAAATATCCCACATATCAACATTGAAATAAGAAATTGAATCTTTAAAAGCTTCGCCCACTCTAGGATCAACTTTCATCTTATAAGTACCATGCTCTGTTCTCTTGCATGAATATTTAGCAATATGCGCCCAATCTTCGTCGTTCATTGGAGCAAACTCAGGATAAATTTTTCTTAAATATTCTTCGACTTCATTACGCGAATTAAACTCATTAGACTCACCGATATATTCAGCAATCGACAGTAAGGCATCGCGAGATACTTCTGGCCCAATATCATTAACGACTAGGCGTTTTATCGGCGATTGCGATACAGAAGCTAGAACCATCCCAATGATCCCGCCCATAGACGTTCCAATCCAGTTGAGATCTTTAGCTCCAACTCTACCAATAAGGGCATTCATATCTGAATTATATTGAAGGTAATTATAACTCTCGTCATCTAGTAAGTGATCACTGTCACCTCTGCCAACGACATCAGGACAGATTATTCTGTACTGATCGCATAGTTTTCCTGCAAAATAATCAAAATCACGGGCGTTACGTGTAAGACCATGTACACAAAGTAAGGTTTCTTGGTGCTTAAAGTTCTCAACATTACCCCATTCCAGATAATTAATTCGGTGAAATCCATGGTAACCTAGGCCGAGAACATAATGTTTGGAATAGGCTTTGTGAGGTTGTTTAAGGCGGCTAGGCATAAAGGTGCTTTTCTATTATTTCAAGTTCTTCAAACGGTCTTGAAGTTGATTTATTTGTTTTTGGATTTCATCTAATTCAGGTTTACTGTCATCGGCATTCTCATCTTTTGCAACATCTGTATCTGAGGCTTTTTGAACAGAGGGCGAGGTGCCAAACATTTCCCATGAACGCTTGAAAACTTCAAGGTTTTGACGCGCAATGTTTTGGCTAAAATCCATCATAGCTTTCGTATTTCGTTCAACAACGTTTTCCATTGTTGAATTCATACGCTCGCGTTCAGCAGAGAAGATGTTGAGTGATTGTTTTAAGTAATCAGGCATCATTTTGGCATAAGCATCATCATACATGCCAATGAGTTGTTTTTGAACTTCTAGTGGGAAATGGAAGTTGGATTTACCAGTTTCTCTTTCAAAAATAATCTGATTAAGAATTTCCCGCGTTATATCCTCACCACTTTTAGTATCGCGTATTTCAAACGCGTTTCCGCTTTTTACAAGACCTACTAAGTCATCCAGCACGATATACGAGCTCGTGGCAGTGTTGTAGAGACGTCTATTAGGATATTTTTTTATAATTATAATATCATTGTGCAACTGCTCATTTTCGTCTTTTGGCTTGGATTTCAGCATTTCAGGTATCCTTTAAAAGGGTAATTTTGTTGCACTGCATCACTTGCTATCACAATATTTCGTTTTTACTGTAAAAAAAATGCAAAATAAAGAAAAACCACCAGTCTCGTTGCCGAGGAAAGGCGGTTTTAAAGTAATTTAACTAAAACTTTGGGAGGAGGTAAAGTTTATAAAGTCAGATAATTTTTATTGCATAACCTTAGAAGTTTACTGCAAAGCTTTTTGAGTAAGCAAGACGACCAGCTTCGCCAGTTTCTTTCATAAGCTTACCAGAAAGTTCAGCAACTGATTTAGTTTGCTCTGTGTAACGCTCTGTTGAAGCTGCACCATTTGATGTTGCTACTTTGTAGAATTCAGCAACGTCATTTGTTTTGTTAAGTGCTTTAACGCCATCAAAAGCTGCTGCAACGTTAGAAACGTAGTTGTCATATAGTTTCTTAGCCATTGCTTCGCTGCCTTTAAAACAAGCTGCGTTAAACTCAATCGCGCTCTCAACAAATTTTTCAGAGTTAGCGATGTGCTTTGTTACGAATTCTTTTGTGTCTGCAGTATCCATTTTCTTTGTCATCCTTTTGTGCCTTTTCTATTCTGTTAAAAGCCAGCCGAACAAGAATGTCTGTCGACCTCGATGAAACTAATATAGGGTATTTTTTTGTGCAACGCAACATTTATTTTGTGCGTCGCACAAAATTTCTGTAAAAAGCAGGTAATTATGCATTTTTTGCACCCCATGTATGCAATCTAAGCACTTGTTATACAATGGTTTTGGTGTTTTTATGAAAAATCTTAGGAAGAACGATTTGAAAATGAAAAAGGTTAAGTAACTTTTTTGGATTTTGATCGTTAAAGCAGGTTTTCAAACGTGGAGGCAAATTTGGCCAAGCAAGAATCAATGACAGCAGCACAGCTATTAGTAAAATGCCTTGAAAATGAGGGCGTCGAATATATTTTTGGTATCCCGGGCGAAGAAAATATCGCCGTGATGGATGCATTATTAGACAGCCCAATAAAATTCATCGTGACACGACACGAGCAAGGTGCTGCTTTTATGGCCGATGTTTACGGACGACTAACTGGCAAGGCTGGCGTATGTCTCTCCACGCTAGGACCAGGTGCTACAAATCTAGTAACTGGTGTTGCAGATGGCAATATGGACCGCGCCCCAATGGTTGCCATTGCAGGGCAGGGTGCAACAACAAGAATGCACAAAGAAAGTCACCAGATTTTAGATCTTGTGAACCTTTTCGAACCCATTACAAAATACAGCACGCAAATTCGCGCACCAGAAATTGTTCCTGAAGTCGTTCGCAAGGCTTTTAAATTTGCACAAGCAGAAAAGCCAGGCGCTTCATTTATAGATTTTCCTGAAAACATTGCAGATATGGATGTTGGATCATGTGTTCCTCTTAAAGTGCAATCAGGACGTCCACCTAATGCTGCACGCGGTAAATGTAAGCAAGTAGCTAAAATGATAACAGATGCCCATAACCCGATCATCATTGCTGGTAATGGTATCATTCGCCATGGCGCGTCAGAGGCGCTGGTTGAGTTTGCAGAAAGTATTAATGCACCTGTGGCAACAACTTTTATGGCTAAAGGCGTTATTCCATCTTCGCATCATTTAAGCCTTGGCACGGTTGGGTTAAAGGCACATGATTTGGTTGCTTTTGGTATTGATGAGGCAGACCTTGTAATATGCATAGGCTATGATTTGGTTGAATATGACCCTGCTCATTGGAACCCAAAACACGACAAGAAAATCATTCACGTTGATGGATCGCCTGCAGAGGTCGATACAAATTATATAGTAGAAGCAGGTGTAATTGGTGATGTTGCGGACTCTATGGCTCGCATTGGCGCGCAATGTGAGCGCGAACCATCGCCTGCAATGAAAAGTCTTCGTAAGAAAATTACAAAGGAGCTTAATGGCCACGCAGAAGATTTGGGCTATCCTGTTAAGCCGCAAAAAATCATATATGACATTCGCCAATGTTTAGACCCTGATGATGTTGTTATTTCAGATGTAGGCGCCCACAAAATGTGGATGGCAAGAATGTTCCAAGCAGAACGTCCTAATACATGTATCATCTCAAACGGCTTTGCTTCTATGGGCATTGCTCTGCCGGGCGCAATTGCTGCAAAATTAGTTTATCCAGACCGCAACATCCTCGCTGTGTGTGGCGATGGTGGTTTCATGATGAACAATCAAGAAGTCGAAACAGCAGTTCGTTTAGGTCTCAACATCACCATTTTGATGTTCAATGATAATAAACTTGGACTAATCGAGTGGCATCAGCTACGCGAATATGGTCGTAAGAGTAATGTCGATGTGGGTAATCCAGACTTTATCAAGTTTGCTGAGTCATTTGGCGCAAACGGTTATAAAATAGAAAAAGCTGAAGACCTTCAATCTGTTTTAACAACTGCAATGAATGATGGTGGTGTTTCGCTAATTGATTGTCCAGTTGATTACTCAGAAAACATGAAGCTGACTGAGCGCCTGAAAGGCCTTAAATCAATCGAAGACGAATAATAATCTAATCTAATAAGGGTGTAAAAATGCACGCGTTTCAATTCCAAACAACAAAGTCAATTCTTTCTGAAGTTGGCAGTACCTCAAAAATTGGCGGCATCATGGGTGACATGGGCTGTAAGAAAGTAGCTTTTGTCACTGACAAAATAATTCTTGAGCTTGGGCTAGCCCAAGCCGCTCTTGATAGCCTTAAAGAAGTAAAAATTGATGTTCATATCATTGATGATGTCGTTGCTGATCCACCTGAAGAAATGATTTTGAAGGCTGTTGATGAATGTAAAGGCGCCGGCGTTGATGGTGTTGTTTCTGTAGGCGGTGGTTCGTCAATGGATACAGCAAAGCTGATTGCTGTCTTGTCAGGTTCAGATCAACCGATCAGTGAAATGTATGGTGTTGGTCTTGTGAAAGGCGGACGCTTACCGATGGTGCTCGCGCCAACAACGGCGGGTACGGGTTCAGAAGTAACCCCGATCTCTATTGTAACAACAGGTACAAATGAAAAGAAGGGTGTAGTTTCTCATCAGCTTATTCCTGATTGGGCAATTTTGGACGCCGAGCTAACAGTTGGCCTACCAGCTCACATAACAGCTGCTACAGGCATTGACGCAATGGTTCACGCGATTGAAGCATTTACATCTAAGTTTAAGAAAAATATTCTATCTGGCACACTAGCTCGCCAAGCATTGGAGCTTTTGGGCAGCAGTATCCACACGGCTTGTAAAGATGGTCAAGACCGCGAAGCACGTTCAAACATGTTGCTGGGTTCAATGTTAGCAGGCATGGCTTTTGCCAATGCGCCAGTTGCTGCAGTCCACGCGTTAGCTTATCCGCTCGGTGGTCATTTCCACGTGCCACATGGTCTATCAAATGCGCTCGTTCTTCCTTATGTACTCGACTTCAACATGGAAGGTGCTTCACATCAATATGCGGAGCTTGCTCCAATTATCTTCAAAGGCCTTGCTGGTAAGTCAGAAGCCGAAGCTTGTAAGGGCATGGTTGATGGGTTTAAGGCTATGGGTCCTGAACTGGGTATGCAATCCAAGCTTGCAGAAGTGGGTGTAAATCATAATCACCTTCCAATGCTTGCAGAAGATGCGATGAAGCAACAACGATTGCTCGTCAATAACCCACGTGAAATGACTTACGAAGCAGCGCTTGATATCTACACACAAGCACTTTGATTATACGGTTTGGAGAATAGCATGGTTGATAAAGACAAGAGTGAAGGTGGTATGGACCAAATGTTTGAGATTTGGGAAAAAGGTCAAGATGCTTTTTTTAAGGCTCAAGCAGAAGCCATGGAAACCTTCAACAAATCTTTTGAAAACATGCCAGATTTTTCAAATAAAATGAAAATGGATGGAGCTTTCCCATCTTGGGATGGCTTCATTAAAACTTGGGTTCCAGATTGGGACCCAAATATATTTTCTAATCAGTCAGGCGAGTTTGCTAATCAATTTACAAAATCAGGAAATTCGTTTTTAGCGTTGCTTGAACCAGCAAATTGGACAAAATACGCGCCAGAACAATTACGAGTGATATTACAATCAATCGCTGACGGGCCAAAATTTGCAGACCTTGCAACGCCCCAACATGAAGCAGCAGAAACTTGGCGTGAGACATTAGATTATACCCGAGCAGCCAGCGATATGGGTAAGGTTATGCAAGATGCTTGGATTAGAACTTATGGACGGTTTAATAAAGATCACTCCATCGAAGACTTTAAGGCATCAGACCCAGAGTCTGCTATGGCTGGATGGTTGAGTGCCGCCAATCATGAGCTGTTAGAAACACAACGTTCTCAAGAATATATGGATGCGCAGCGCCGTATGATACGTTCTTCCACTGAGATAAAAGCACGCCAAAAAGATTTGGCAGAAGCTTGGTCCGAGATGTATCAAATGCCAACACGCACGGAAGTAGATGATCTAATTAAAACCGTTCACGAACTCCGCCGAGAACTGCGCAAAGTAAAGCGCGAAGTTGCAAGCTTGAAGGCACTTAAATAATGATGCCGTTGCAGCGTGATAAAGATGGAAATCCGATCAACGATTTAGCTCTTGCACAAGAGGCTTGGATGTTAACTTGGCAACAAATGCTTAATGCTGGCGAGCGTATGGTTAAGTCAAATGGGTTTCTTGGTAAGGTTAAAAATGAAGATGTAGCGATTGCCGAAACACCTTCTGAAGTAGTTTTTGAAATCGATAAAGTTCGTCTTTCACGCTATAAACCGCTTACAAAAGTAAGAACTGATATCCCGCCAATGATAATTTGTTACGGATTGTTTGGTCGCCAAACTATGATTGACCTACAAGAAGATCGCTCACTAGTCCGTAATCTTTTAATGGAAGGGATTGATCTTTATGTTGTTGATTGGGGTAACCCAACACGAGCAGATCAGTTTTTAAATTTTGATGATTATGTCGAACGTTATCTAGGTTCATGTGTTGAGCATGTTTATGAAGCCAGTGGTAATAAGCCTGTAAATGTATTCGGTATTTGTGAAGGCGGCACTTTCGCAAGCATGTTAGCTGCATTAAAACCTGAGCTTTTTGCAGCCCTTGCACTTGCTATTACACCCATTGATTTTCACGGTGACCAAGAAAATTTTTGGCAAGGTGAAGGGTTTTTAAATTCATGGATTGGAAACCTTACAAAAGACGATATTGATTTAGTTATAGATACACACGGCATGTTGTCAGGTGAAATGACCGGTGCAATTTTTTCATCACTTACACCCATTGCCAGTATGACAAAATATAATATTGGTCTTGCCAAAATGGAAGGAAATGAGCCGATGATGCTTAATTTCCTACGAATGGAGAAATGGATTGCAGACCGCCCCGACCACCCAGGTGAAGCAGCTCGTCAATGGCTGAATGATCTTTACCGTGAAAACCTCCTTGTAAAAGGTGAGTTTGAGCTTTGTGGTGAGAAGCTAGATCTTAAAAACATTACGTGCCCTGTACTTAATATATACGCTGAACAAGACCACATTATTCCTGTTAGTTGTTCTAAGGCATTAAGTAAATTTGTACCAAAGAAGAACTATGAGGAAATTGGATTCCCTGGTGGGCACGTTGGTGTTTTTGTTAGTCGTAAAGCACAAGGTGTTGTTGCAGGTGGTCTTGTTAACTGGCTGCAAGAAAAACAAGGCAAGAGCAAAGTTCAAGCAAAGAAGCAAACTTCGAAGAAAGCATAAGTTAAATGGTTGATAAAGTCGTCTCACTCGAAAGTGCAATCGCTACAATAGGGGATGGTGATACGGTTTGTGTTTCTGGGTTCGTCGGTATTGGTACACCAGAAAGCCTTTTGCGCGGCATTGAAGAGCGCTTTGTAGCTCATCAATCTCCCAAAGATATTTCACTACTTTTTGCAGCTGCTCCTGGTGATGGAAAAGACAAAGGGCTAAATCGCTTAGCAAAACCTGGCCTTGTAAAGCGCGCAGTTGGTGGCCATTGGTCACTTGTACCTAAGCTTGGTGCGATGGCGGTCAAAAACGAAATTGAAGCTTACAATTTACCACTGGGCTGTATCTCGCAACTTTACCGCGACATTGCCGCTGGCAAGCCGGGTATGTTCTCCAAGGTCGGGTTGCATACATTTGTTGACCCCAGACAATCAGGCGGTGCCATCAACGAAACGACAACAAAGCCATTAGTTGAGTTAAAAGAAATCAACGACGAAGAATGGTTATTCTATCATTCTATTCCTGTTGATGTTGCTCTCATTAGAGGAACAACCGCTGATCCACTTGGTAACATCACAATGGAACGAGAAGCACTTACGCTAGACATGCTGTCTATTGCAATGGCTGCAAAGAACTCAGGCGGACTGGTAATCGCTCAAGTTGAACGCATTGCCGCAACCGATTCACTGTTACCAAAGGAAGTTGTTGTACCCGGTAATCTTGTTGATTGTATTGTAATTGCAGAACCAGATGAGCACCTTCAAACCTATAAGACGCCGTATGAGCATGGCTTTTCTGGTCGTATCAAGAGCGTTGTCAGTGATCCTGTTCCTATGGAGCTATCAGAGCGTAAAATTATCGCTCGCCGTGCAGCTATGGAACTTCCCGTAAATGGTGTCGTCAATCTTGGTATTGGAATGCCAGAGGGGGTGGGTGCTGTTGCGAATGAAGAAAATATTATTAACAACATTACCCTAACAACAGAAGCAGGTGTGCTTGGCGGTGTTCCTCAATCAGGTTTGGATTTTGGTGCAGCAATTAACGCAAATGCTATTATTCAAACTAATCAACAGTTTGATTTCTACGATGGTGGTGGGCTAGATCTTGCTTGTCTTGGCATGGCAGAAACGGATCAAAACGGCAATGTAAACGTAAGTCGTTTTAAAGACCGTTTTGCAGGCGCTGGTGGGTTTATAAATATCTCTCAGAATGCGCGGAAAGTTATCTTTGTAGGAACGTTTACCGCTGGAGGGCTAAAGGTAAAAACGGGTGATGGAAAACTGAAAATTGTCCAAGAAGGGCGCGCTAAGAAATTCACTTCTGATGTAGAACAAATTACCTTCAACGGGAAATATGCTGCAAAACAAGGCAAAGAAGTTTTGTATATCACTGAGCGTTGTGTTTTCAGGCTTACAGATAATGGCCTTAAACTCAGCGAAGTTGCGCCTGGTATTGATATTGAAAAAGATATCCTTTCTCATATGGATTTTGTGCCAATTATTGATGAACCTGCATTAATGCAGAAATGCATCTTTGAAACCAAAGGCATGAAGTTGCGTAAGACCTTGCTTGAAATCCCTACTGTAAATCGCTTGGTTTATGACAAACAACAAAATATTGTTTTCATTAATATGAGTGGTTTGGATATTGCGACCATCGAAGATTTGACAAAACTGGATAAAGATCTGAACAAATTTTTCAAAAACCTAGGTGAAAAGGTAAATATAGTCTCTAACCATGATGGTATTTCAGTTGCACCACCGTTGGCAGCTAAGTTTGCAAATCTTCTTAGCCAGCTTGAGTATGATTATTATCTAACAGCCACACGCTATACTAATAGCGCATTCATGCGACAGAAGCTGGGACAAGATTTAAAGCAGCGTTCCATTCAGCCGCATATATTTGAGACCAAGCAAGAAGCTTCGGATTATATTTTCGCTACACGCGAAGACATCTAAAAAATCTTCTCAATAAAAAACGGGCGCTAAAAAAGCGCCCGAATAATTTTCGTATTTGGTAAGCTAAAACTTAAGCAAACCACCAACGTTCGATGATGCGTGAGCCATCCATTTGGAAATTGTTACCAAATGTACCTGTATTAGCAAGCTTTGTGCTGTGCGCATCAACGTAGTTTGCGTACATTGGAATAACCGTGCCGCCTTCAGTAGCCATAAGCATCTGCATTTCAGTGTACATAGTTTTACGTTTACCTGAATCAAGTTCTGCTCGAGCTGTTAATAAAAGCTCTTGGAAGCGTTTGTTTTCCCATGTAGTATCATTCCATGGAACACCAGTTTCATAGGCTGTTGAGAACATCCAATCTTCTGTCGCACGGCCTGACCAGTAACAAGCACACCAAGCTTTTTTTAGCCATACGTTTGACCAGTAACCATCATCAGGCTCTTGAACAACATTGATTTCAATGCCAGCTGCCTTAGCAGATGCTTGATAAAGTTGAGCTGCGTCAACCGCACCAGGGAAGGCAGCGTTTGCAGCAGAAAGATCAACTTTAAGACCTGAAAGACCAGCATCTTTAAGAAGAGACTTAGCTTTTTCTGGATCATATGAATTTTGCTCAATATCAGCAGCAAAGTAAGGATTTGCAGGGCCAATTGGGTGGTCATTAGCGACTTGACCATGACCAAGCAGAATTTTGTCTACAAGCTCTTGACGGTTAATAGCATGCTTCAATGCTTGGCGAACTTTCAGATCGTCAAACGGAGCAAGTTGAGTTTGCATTGGGAATGTGTAGTGCTGGTTACCCGTCACTTCGAAGATGTTCACATTCGGGTTTGCTTTCATTAGCGCTTCCGTTTTGAAGTCCACGCGGTTAATCGCATCAACTTGACCTGTCATGATCGCATTTTGGCGAGCAGATGAGTCGTTAATAGCAATTGCTTCAACTTCGTCGAAGAAACCTGCATCATCGCCTTTATAATGACCAGCATATCGCTTCAATGTACAACGTACACCTGGGTCAAACGATACAACTTCGTAAAGGCCAGTACCGATACCTTTTGCGATTGCTTCATCTTCGTCGCCTGCTGGGTACATCAAGATATGGTAATCTGAAAGCAAGAATGGGAAGTCAGCGTTGCCCGCTTTAAGCGTAAACTTAACTTCGCTATCGCTAATTTTATCCATACCTGTGATAGCTGCAACGATTGGCTTAGCCGCAGATTTTGCACCTTCAGCAGTGTGCATTTTCAAAGATGCAATTACATCGTCTGCACCAAATGCTTTACCGTTGTGGAATGTTACGCCTTTACGAAGCTTAAAAGTCCAAGTTTTCGCATCCGCAGATGCTTCCCAGCTTTCAGCTAATTCGCCTTTAAGCGAACCATCAGCTGCAACTTCTGTTAGACAATCAAAAACAGCACCGTGACCAAGCATGATCATGAATGAGTCAGAATGTGTACGACCATCCCAGCTGTCAGATGTGTTTGCGCCAGCAAGACCAAGGCGAAGTTTTCCGCCTTTTTTTGCAGCTTTTGCCGGTATTGTAGTAAGCGCAGTTGCAGCAGCTGTTGCAGCACCAGTTTTCAATACGCTACGGCGATCAAGATTAAAGTTCATAGTTTTCTCTCTCCTAAGTTAAAAATATGCGGGGTTACCCGTCATTATTATTGCGCCACCCCTCCAAGCATGGCAAAATTTTTATTTGCGCCATCTCTAAGTTATGGCGAAATCTTTATATTTTGCTGCTTGCAGCATCCCCAATATTATCAACACCGCGCTCTTCAAGCAATTGGTCAAGCCAATCAGGGTCCATTTCGGGTACTGAGCTTAATAATAAATCAGTATAAGCATGGTGAGGTGGCTTAAACATGACGTCTTTAGGCCCAGCCTCAACAACGCGCCCCTCTTTCATGGCAACAACTTCATCTGCAATGGACCTAACAGTTGCAAGATCATGGGTGATAAACATATAGGCCAGCCCAAGTTCATCTTGCAGTTTTGCAAGCGTACGAAGAATGCCTTCAGCAACTAATTGATCAAGTGCTGAAGTAACTTCATCACAAATAATAAACTTTGGTTCAGCCGCTAATGCTCGCCCAATACCAATTCGCTGTTTCTGGCCTCCAGAAAGCTCTGAGGGTAAGCGATCAATATATTGCTTTGGTTCTAACTCTAGAACATCAAGTAATTCTTCAACGCGTTTGCGTTTGGCAGTGCCTGTTAGCCCTAAGTAAAATTCAACAGGACGACCAATAATTTCACCTATTGTCTTTCGAGGATTAAGCGCTGTATCAGCCATTTGATAAATCATCTGCGCTTGGCGGAGTTGATCTTTGTTGCGATCACGATAATCAGCAGGAAGTTTCACGCCATCAAATTCAATAGTGCCTTCCATTGGGGGAAGGAGGCCTGTCATACATCGTGCAGCCGTGGATTTGCCGGAACCAGATTCGCCCACAACAGCAACCGTACGACCAGCATGAATATCAAAACTAACGTCGTGGAGTACTTTAATAGTACCGTCGCCATAAGCTGCTGTTATATTTTTAAGGCTAACAACAGGTGTTTCGCTTGCAGGTGCCATTGGCTTTTGATCGCGTTGGAAACTGCGAACTGCCCAAAGTGATTTGGTATATTCTTCTTGAGGGTTAGAAAGCATAGTACGCGTATCAGCTTCTTCAACTTCATCACCTTTAAGGAGTACTTTAATTCTGTCTGCCATTTGAGCAACCACAGCCAAATCATGCGTGATATAAATTGCGGCAGTATTAAACTGCTCAACGATATCGCGGATGGATGCAAGCACTTCAATTTGTGTTGTTACATCAAGTGCGGTTGTAGGTTCATCAAAGATGATTAAGTCAGGACGACATGCCATCGCCATTGCTGTCATAGCACGTTGAAGTTGACCGCCTGATACTTGGTGAGGATAACGAAAGCCGATGTTTTCAGGATCAGGTAGACGAAGCTTGCGGTATAGTTCAATGCCGTCTTCTTCACTTTCATCAGCAGAAAAGACGCCATGCTGAACAGGGCCTTCTATGTGTTGTTCCATCAAACGGTGAGCAGGATTAAAACTTGCTGCTGCTGATTGTGCAACATAAGCAATGCGTTTACCTAAAAGCCCACGCTTTGTTGCGGCATCTGCATTTACAAGGTCAATCCCATCAAATTCAACAGAACCACCAGAGATACGGCAGCCATCACGCGTAAAGCCCATTGAAGCTAAGCCGATGGTAGATTTGCCAGCACCAGACTCGCCAATCATGCCAAGCACTTCGCCCTTGTGCAAATCAAAGCTAGCGCCGTTAATGATAGGGCTCCAGGTTTCATCCGAACGACCTTCAATTTCCAGGTCGCGGACTTTTAAAAGGAGTTCTTGTTCACTCATTTGGGTTACTCCTTCAAGCCAGATGTTTTCTGTAGCATCCAGTCGACAACAAAGTTCACGCCAACGGTTAGAAGCGCAATCGCTCCAGCCGCCATCAATGGTAGAGCAGCAGTAAGCGGACTAAATTGTGCGAAGTTAATAAACGCAGCTAAGTCTTTCACCATAGTTCCCCAGTCAGCGAGTGGTGGTTGAATGCCTATTCCTAAGAAGCTAAGCGATGCAATCGTGAGGAATACAAAACAAAAGCGTAAGCCAAATTCTGCTAGTAGTGGCGCAATTGCATTTGGTAGGATTTCTTTAAATACCAAATAGCTCAGCGTTTCACCGCGTAGTTTTGCAGCTTCAATATAATCCATTACAACAATGTTAAGACCAACCGCACGCGATAGACGATAGACGCGCGTGCTATCTAGAACAGCAATAATCAGAACCATATAAACGGTAACTAAAAAACCATTTGAACCAGCCCAAGCCGTCGCAATCGTCATAAGCAGAAGTGCAAAGATAAGTTGCGGAATAGCCATCAACGCATCAACAATACGAGAAGTAAGTTGATCAACCCAGCCGCCTTTAATGGCAGCAAGGAAGCCCATTGACGTACCGATCAAAAAGGCAAGGCAGGTTGTGATAAAGGCAATGCCAACTGTGTTTTGCGCTCCATAAATGATGCGCGATAAGATATCACGCCCAATTTGATCTGTGCCAAGTAAATGAGCAGGATCACCACCCGTTGCGGGGTCACCGCCTGGTAAGAGATTTGCTTTTGCAAAGACTATTTCTTGACCGTAAGGTGCAATGGCACCAGCAAAAATAGAGGTAATTGCATAGACAATGATAACTAAAATACCAAAGGCTGCCGTTAACGGCATTTGGCGGAAGAGTTTTTTTGAACCCTCAGTACCAACATTTCTACCTAACAAGCGGAATATAAATGCGCAAAATGCGAAGAAGAGAAATCCATTTACTGCCCATACGAAAAAGGGTGTAGGTGCTATGAAGTAGAAGTAAATCACTACTGCAATTGCAAAGGTAGCAACCGCTAAACCTACGCTTGCTAGAAAAGGCATGTCGCGGAAGTAAATATTTGCATCCTTCGATGGCAAGTTAATTGCTCGTCCAAGTGCACGAATAGCCCAGCCGCCAGCTAGTAGTCCTGCAACGATTCCTATTACCCAGAGTAAAACGCTCATATCAACCTCCCCTTACTTTGGATGCCGCAAGCGCGGGTTGGTTAGTATGGAGGCGATATCTGCCGTTAAATTGAGCAAGATGTAAGTTGCTGCAAAAACTAGGCAGCAAGCCTGCACAATAGGAATGTCACGAATTTTAACACTATCAACAAAAAGCTGACCAATGCCTGGATAGACGAACACCACCTCTACAACCACAACACCTGTAATCAGGAAGGCAAGGTTGAGAGCAATCACATTAATGATGGGTGCAAGCGCATTTGGTAAGGCATGTTTTACAATAACGCGCATTGGACTAAGGCCTTTTAAGCGAGCCATTTCAATATAGGGACTAGCCAGAAGGTTTATAATTGAAGCACGTGTCATCCGCATCATTTGTGCTGTTACTGCCAAAGTAAGTGTGAGGGCAGGTAACATGCTCGCGTTTAAACGTTCCCAGAAAGTCAGCCCGTCATAAACATTGGAAACTGCAGGAAAGAGCGGGTTAATCACAGCCAATGCCAAAATTAAAATGTAAGCTAGGAAAAAGTCAGGAGATGAAATCGCGGAAAGTGTTGAGACATTCACAACGCGGTCGTAGGCAGAGTTACGATAAAGCGCTGCTAAAATACCCAATACTAATGAAAGAGGTATGGAGATTATGGCAGCAACGCTCGCCAAAAAGAGTGTATTTTTAAAGCGTGGAACTAATTGGTCAGTAACTGAGCCAATGCCGCCTTTACCTGTATCAGAGCCTGCAAACTCAGAAAAACTTACCTGAGCAAAACTGGTTCCAAAATCACCTTGTAATGCGGCAGTTAGCCACTCAAAATATCTTGTAAATGGATCTTTGTTTAAGCCTATGCTTTCGCGGATAGCTTCTACTGCTTCAGGTGTTGCACCTTGTCCGAGAATGGCTTGGGCAAAATCGCCCGGTAACATGTTAACTGCTGTAAAAATAATAACAGAAACTACGAAGAGCGTAACAAGACCTAAGCCTAAACGCTGCAGGATAATCATCCCCACTGATTGCAAAGCAAACCTCCCAATATGTTTTGGTGCTGTTTTTAAGCAGCATGAGCATTTTTATATTAATTATTATAACGCTCAGCTGGCAGTGTAACGGCTATTGTTCAATTGTCAAAAGAACAAGCAAGATTTTGTATAACTTATTTATTATTTTAGTAAATCTGGCTTATCCAAGCCTAAAGTCAGAACTTTAGTTCTACATTTTTCATTTCATCAAGGCTTGTAATACCAAGCTGGTGCATGTTGTTGATCATATCATGGTATAAAAGTTCATAAACATGATTGCCGCCTTTTGCGCCCAGTGCAGCAACACCGTAAACAAAAGGTCGTCCTAAAAAGACAAAATCAGCACCTAATGCTTTCGCACGTAAAATATCCCCGCCTGAACGAACGCCGCTATCGAGCATGATTTTTGCTTTTGTACCAACCGCTTTTTTAATATCAGGTAAAACTGAAATAGGAGCGGGGGAAGCTTCGAATTGACGGCCACCGTGGTTGGATACCCAAACCCCATCCGCTCCTGCTTTTACGGCAAGTTTTGCATCATCTGTTGAAAGTACGCCTTTTAAGACAACTGGCCCATCCCATTGGTCGCGCACTTTTTTGAAGTAATCCCAATCAAGACACCCACCAAGCTCTGATCCTACAAAGCTAACTATCTTTTTCAAATCACCCTGTGGTACATATTTCTTCATGACATCAAAGTTGGGTTGCCCACGAAATAATGTACGCAACGCCCATTCAGGCCTCATACAAATTTGTGCAAAAATTTTCGGTGTGATTTTGGGTGGAATAGAAATTCCTGCTCGGCGCTGACGCTCACGCATCGATGGCCATGGCACATCTGCTGTCATAACAAGCGTATGATATCCGCTATCTTTTGCGCGCTTTATAATGTCAGTTCGAATTTCTTGCTTGCGCGGCGGGTAGAGTTGAAACCAACCATAGTCACCAGAAATCTTACCGCAATTTTCAGGCGTATCTGATGCAACGGTGCTCAAACAATGCGGGATGCGATGCTCGCTTGCTGCTTTTGCAAAAATTTGCTCCGCATAAGGCCACATTAAGCTGGTGTAACCAATCGGAGGAATGCCAAAAGGCGCACTGTATTTTATGCCAAACATTTCCGTTTCAATGGAAGGTTCAATGATACCTTTCATCGTTCGCGGCACCATGGTGATATCAGACAAAGCCTTTGCGTTGCGGTGCATGGCAGTTTCACCGCCCGTCGCGCTATCTAAATATTCCCAAGCAAAATGTGGAATACGTTTCTTAGCCTTTTTAGCTAAGTCAGATATTGCAGGATAACGGTCATCTGGAAGTTTAGCTACGCGCAAAGGAATTATTCGCTTTCATCAGTCTGTTTAGGCGCCTCACTACGCAAGGCCAGCCAATTCGCGGCAATAACACCAACGGCAACAACTGCAACAATAATTGTGGCAAGTGCGTTAATCTCTGGTGTTACACCAAGTCGAACTTTTGAGAAGATAACAATTGGAAGTGTAGAAGAACCAGGCCCAGATACAAAACTTGCTATTACCAGATCATCAAAAGAAAGCGTAAAAGCTAGTAACCAACCTGCAATTATTGCTGGCATGATAATCGGCAATGTAATCGTGAAAAATATATAAGGCTGACGAGCGCCCAAATCCATCGCGGCTTCTTCGATGGAAACATCAAAGTCAGACAATCGACCTTGAACAACGACTGCTACAAACGCCATGCAGAAAGTTGCATGTGCAATAATGACGGTTGTAAGTCCGCGCCCTGCAGGCCACCCAATCAAGCTTTCCATTGAGATGAATAGTAATAACAAAGAAAGACCAGTAACAACTTCAGGCATCACAATCGGTGCAGTTGACATGCCATTTAAAAGCAACTTGCCTTTGAAGCGTCGAAAGCGAGCAAGTGCATAACCAATCATGGTGCCAAAAATTATGCCGATCGTTGCAGCCCAAAATGCAACCGTAAGACTAATCCAAGCAGCTTGCGCTAACTGACCATTCGATAAAAGCTCGCCGTACCATTTGGTAGACCAACCAGCCCATACAGTTACAAGTTTTGAAGAGTTAAACGAATAGATAATCATGATGAGGATAGGGATATACAAAATAGCATATCCAAAACCTGCCATTGCTAAGACGAATGGGTGACGTTTGCTCATTCTTTCAATCCTTGCGTATTACGAAGGAACATCATCGGGATAACAAGGAAGGCGAGCATTATCATTGCAACGGAAGAAGCAACCGGCCAGTCGCGGTTATTAAAGAATTCAGTCCAAAGTGTTTTGCCAATCATTAATTGATCAGGCCCGCCAAGAAGTGCTGGAATAACAAACTCGCCTACAGATGGAATGAAAACCAGAAGAGAACCTGCAATAATACCAGATATCGAAAGTGGTAATGTAACGCGCCAAAAAGTGGCTAGAGGATAAGCGCCTAAATCACTCGAAGCCTCAATTAAATCGTCATTAAGTTTTTCAAGAGCAGAATATAGCGGCAAGATCATTAGCGGTAGATAGGTAATTACAATACCTGAATAAACTGCAAAATCTGTCTGCATCAATTGCAGTGGTGTATCAATGATACCAAAAAACGACAGCGAGCTGTTGATAAACCCGTTCGGTGAATACATGCCGATCAGTGCGTAAACCCGCAAGAGACTTGAAGTCCAAAATGGTAAAATAACCAAGAGCAATAATGTATTACGAGTACGCGAATTTGCCCGAGCAATGACATAGGCAATTGGATAGCCAATTAATAGACAGATAAATGATCCAACCGCTGCAATTTTCAAAGAGTTCGCATAAGAGCGCCAATATAAGCTATCTGACCAAAGGAAAGCGTAGTTTTCAAAGTCACCAATATACCCACTAGGAAACCAACTATCCCATGTGAAGATAGCTGTGTAAGGCGGGCGTGTTAGCGCTGGATCAGAAAGTGACACTTGAAGCACAACGAAAAAAGGGATTAAGAAAAATAATCCAAGCCACATCAACGGCGGTATGATGACTAAATATCGCTTGATTGATCCAAAGCCCATTAGCTCACCAGCAATCTTGCGGCGCGTTTTTCAAAAGAAATCTCAACCGCATCGCCCAATTTGAGTTTTGCTTCATCTCCATCCCAATGTTCAGAAATTGTAATACGAACTGGATGTTCACTATCAAGAGTAACCTGAATATGAGTGATGCCACCAAGATACATAATATCTGTCAGTTTGCCATTTGCTTTATTAATAGCTTTTGCAGCACGCCCCTTTGGTTTGGTCTTTAATAAAATTCGCTCAGGGCGAACAGCGACCCAAATGACCTGCCCGTCTGCTAGAGCTATTTTTTCCGAAACTTCCAAGGTGCCGCCCGTATCGACACTCGTTATAATTTGAGTGTTGCCTTTGCGCGAAACTTTACCCTCAAACAGGTTCACTTGCCCAATGAAGCCAGCAATCATTTTGTTGGCAGGACGTTCATACATTTCACGTGGGGCTTCTACTTGAATAAGTTTTGCGCGGTCCATCACCCCAATGCGAGTTGCGATAGACATCGCTTCTTCTTGGTCGTGCGTTACCATAATGAACGTCGTACCAATCTCTTTTTGAATGGCAACCAATTGCCGCTGTGTTTCTTCGCGTAATTTTTTATCAAGTGCCGATAGAGGTTCATCCAATAAAAGCACTTTTGGTTTGCGGGCAAGCGCACGAGCTAATGCTACACGCTGACGTTGGCCACCAGAAAGTTGATTTGGTTTGCGTTTTCCATATTCACCTAATTGCACAAGATCGAGCAACTCTTGAACGCGCGCGTCCATCTCTTCCTTAGGCCAATTATCTTGCTTAAGTCCGTAGGCAATGTTTTTTTCAACATTCATATGCGGAAAGAGAGCATATGATTGGAACATCATATTAACAGGCCTGCTCCATGGCGGAACGTTTGTTACGTCTTGCCCTTCAATTTCAATATGCCCAGAAGTTGCTGTTTCAAGTCCTGCAATCATACGCAGTAAAGTAGATTTACCAGAGCCAGACCCACCCAGCAGGCAGAAAAACTCCCCTTGTTGAATGTCGAGTGACACTTCATCTACAGCGCGTACTTCTGCAAAATGCTTGGATATATTATGAATACGAAGGAAGGGCTTTTGCCCTTTGTCAGTAGCTCGATCAGCCATGCTTTAAAAACGCCTACTCAGAAAAAGAAAAGGCAGGCTAATTTTCAGCCTGCCTTTGATTGTTTTATTGACCTGTTTTAACGGTTGTCCATTCGCGGTTGATAGCGCGATCTGTACGTGCGTCATAAACCGGAGCAACCCAAAGCTTTGCTTTCACTTCATCAGAAGGGAAAATGCCTGGATCATCCAGAATTTCCTGATCAATCAATTTAAGAGCTGGTGTATTAGCTGATGAAAACCATACATAGTTTGTAATATCAGCAGTAATCTGAGCAGACATCACAAAGTCGATGAACTTGTGAGCATTTTCAGTATGCTTTGCATCTGTTGGGATTGCCAGCATATCAAACCAAGAAAGCGCGCCTTCTTTAGGAATGGTATAGCTGATTGCAACACCGTTATCTGCTTCGTCAGCGCGGTCACGTGCTTGGAAAATATCACCTGACCAGCCAACAGTTACGCAGATGTCGCCATTTGCAAGGTCGTTGATATATTGTGATGAATGGAAATAACGAATGTGCGGTTTAATGCTTGAGAATAATTCAGCAGCTTTCTTGAAATCTGCCGGGTCAGTCGAGCGAGGGTCAATGCCAAGATACTTCATCGCAGCAGGGATCATCTCAGTTGGGGCATCCAGTACTGAAATACCGCAGTCAGCTAATTTAGCAGCGTTGCCTTCATCAAAGACCAAGGCCCAGCTGTCTGTTGGTGCATCATCACCAAGACGTTCTTTCACTTTGCCTTCATTATAACCAACGCCAGTTGTACCCCAAAGATAAACAACAGCGTGTTCGTTGTCTGGGTCATATGTTGCAACATTTCCCATAACACCTGCGTCTAGGTTTTTCAGGTTAGGTAATTTTGATTTATCCAGTTTTTGGAATACGCCAGCCTGTATTTGGCGAGCCATGAAAGAAGCGGATGGTACAACGAGGTCATAGCCTGAGCTACCTGCAAGTAATTTTGCTTCAAGAACTTCGTTTGAATCAAAAACATCATAAGTAACTTTGATGCCAGTTTCTTTTTCAAATTTCGCGATTGTGTCTTCTGCGATATAGTCTGACCAATTGTAAATGTTCAGAACTTTATCTTCAGCGTGTGCTGCGCTTGCTACTGCAAATGCTGCCGTCGCCATCAGGATGGTTTTAAGTTTCATGGGTTTCCTCACCTTTTGTTTGCCCCTCATTGGGTGGCGTTTTGTAGTTAATCAAAAGATTATCCATTTGTGAGAATTTTGCAAGTATCTGGCTTTGGGTGTTGCAAAAAACCAAAATTCATGAACTTTGTACATAAATATGTATTTTTGGAGCACGTTATGAACACGAAACCTAATTTCCCAGATGCGGATGCCATCAAAAAGACCAATCTTAAGCATCATTGGCATCCTTTTACGGATATGACTGATTTAGATGAGAAGCAACTTCGTCTAATCACACAGGCAAAAGGTTCTCATATTTGGGATTCTGATGGTAATAAGATTCTAGATGGCATGGCTGGTCTTTGGTGCGTAAACGTTGGTTATGGCCGCGATGAGATTGCAGACGCCGCTAGCGCCCAAATGAAAGAACTTCCATATTATAATACATTATTTAAATCGACCCATTCTCCAGTAGCGTTGCTATCAGAAAAGATTGCGTCTCTGACACCGGGTGATTTGAACCGTATTTTCTTTAATACTTCTGGTTCAGATTCAAACGATACAGTTTTACGGATTGCTCGTGCTTATTGGGCAAGCAAAGGGCAGCCTGAAAAGACAATCGTAATAGCGCGTAAAAATGCGTATCATGGGTCAACAGTGGCAGGGGTAACACTTGGTGGCATGGAGGCTATGCACTCTCAAGGTGGGCCGCTTATCCCAGACATCGTTCATATAGATCAACCCTATTGGTATGATGAAGGCGGCGATATGGATCCGAATGAATTCGGTCTCATGCGTGCTCGCGCCTTGGAAGAAGAAATTGATAAACATGGCGAAGGCCGCATTGCTGCTTTCATCGGAGAACCTATTCAAGGTGCGGGGGGCGTTATTATTCCACCAGAGAGCTATTGGCCAGAAGTCCAACGCATCTGTAAAGAACGCAATATCTTATTTTGCGCAGACGAAGTGATTTGTGGGTTCGGTCGTTTGGGTGAGTGGTTTGGCTCAATTCACTACGACCTACAACCAGACATGATTTCCATGGCAAAAGGCCTATCATCTGCTTACCTACCAATTGGTGCTGTAGCCTTCTCTGAAGCGCGAGCCCAAGAAATGTTTGAAACAGCTGGCGAGTTTTTCCATGGCTACACATATTCAGGCCATCCAGCATGTTGCGCTGCTGCACTAAAGAATATCGAAATTATTGAGTGTGAAGGTTTAATCGACCGCGTTCGAGATCATACAGGGCCGCTCTTTGCAGGAAAGATGCAGACTCTCGCTGACCATCCTATGGTTGGCGAAGTACGTACGCGTGGTCTTATGGGGGCAATCGAACTCGTAGCTGATAAACAATCTAGAAAACGCTTTGATAATTATGGAGCAGTTGGCACGATTGCTCGCGATCATTGTTTTGAAAATGGTCTGGTCATGCGTGCTGTACGCGATAGCTTAGTGTGCTCACCACCTTTGGTTATTACAGATGAAGAGATTGATGAACTGGTAGCAAAAGCTCGCAAGTCGCTTGACGACACTTGGGCAGAAGTTAAGGCTGAAGTGAAGTAAATCTTATGCAATCAGAAATCGAAAATTACCTTGCAAATAATCCTGCGCCGCAATCAATCGATGTATTGATTACGGATGCTAATGGAATTTTGCGCGGCAAACAATTCCCTGGCGATCAATTAGAAAGCCTTTGTAAAAAAGGTGCTAACCTTCCTATATCTCTAATGTTTGGAGATGTGAGAGGGGCAACGCCTGACGCACTTTTAGTGCCGCCTTTGGTGGGTGATCCTGATATAAACTATAAAATGATTGAAGGTTCATTACGGCCTGTTCCATGGACGAAAGTACCAACAGCACAATTGTTTTTACGTGCAACGGATAAAGAGGGAAACAATTTAGCAAGTGATCCACTTACAGTTCTTGAAAATGTAATTAAGCGTTTAAACGACGATAATATGTTTCCAACAATTGCACTTGAGGGCGAGTTCTATCTTCTTGATGTTTCTAAGTCATCGCCACAACCACTTAAGCCAGCAAATGGGTGGCCATCGTTTGAAGGGCCGCAAGTTTATGCACTAGAGCCATTACGCGAGGTGCAAGGGTTTTTAGATGGCGTAAAAGATGTGGCTCACGCACAATCCATCCCGCTTACTTCTATTTTATGTGAATATGGTGACAGTCAATTTGAGATGAACCTCAATCATTCATCTGAAGTAACAGCCCATGCACGCGATTTCATGTTGCTTAAACATGCCATTAAAAACATTGCGGAAGCCAACGGCCAGCTTGCCAGTTTCATGGCTATGCCCTTGAACAATAATGGCGGCAGTGGTTGCCATATTCATGTGAGCCTATTGGATGAAGAAGGTAATAATATCTTTGGCCAAGATGAAGCAAACTTACTGGCGGGAATTGGTGGCTTGATGGAGACTTTGTCAGAATCTATGGGCGCTTGTGCGCCATATGCAAACTCATACAGGCGTTACAAAAAAGAGGGCTGGTCACCCAATTCTGGTAATTGGGGACGCAATCATCGTCTAGTTTCGCTGCGTATTCCTATCTCTGGTGATAAAGACAAACGCGTTGAACATCGTATCGCGGGAGCCGATGTAAACCCTTATCTTTTATGTTCAGCAGTTCTTGCTGGCATTCACCATGGTGTTAAAAACTCTATTGACCCTGGTCCGGAATCCATGGAAGGACAGATACCAGAAGCTGGAATTGAATTGCCAACCCGTTGGCGTGAAGCATTGCAGGCGTTTTCCGGGTCTGAATTTTTCAAAGATTATTTCGGCGAAGAGTTTATGGAGATCTATTGCAGAGCAAAATTTACGGAAGAAGAAAACTTCCATATGGAAGTCTCCGACCGCGATCATGGATGGTGCTTAAGAACAGTATAAAAAGTATCATCTAAACGCATTTCCCATGAAGTCATTCTGATTTTATGACAAGAAAATGCGATAATCAAAATGGTGTAAAATGAGCAAAGTAAAACCAGAGATAAGCCTAGATATCTCGCCAGAACTGGAACGTAACTCAGATAAAGAAATCCACGAGTGGATAAGAGCAAACCGAGTAGATGAAGTTGAATGTGTTATCCCTGATATGGCAGGTGTTGCACGTGGCAAAGTTATGCCTGCTTCCAAATACATAAAGGAAAGTGAAATCCGCCTTCCAATCTCACTCTTTATGTCAAGCATCACGGGTGGTTATGCGGACATTGAATCCGAAGGCTATGATGTTGATGCGGACTGTTATCTAGTTCCTGATATTTCCACGGCAAGAGCTGTACCGTGGGCAAATGATCCATCTATTCAAATCATTCACGATGCCTATGATAGGCACGGCAATGAAATTGCATTTGCACCACGTAATGTTTTGAAAAAAGTAATTGGTCTTTATAAACGCAAAGGCTGGACACCTGTCGTTTCTCCTGAGATCGAGTTTTATCTTACAAAGCCAAATACAAACCCTGATAATCCGCTAGAACCGCCCGTAGGGCGATCTGGACGTCAAAGCCTGTCTAATCAAGCCTATTCCTTATCGGCAGTAGATGAACATGATCGCTTCATCGAACATATTTATGATTACGCCGAAGCGCAAAACTTAGAGATAGATACGATCATCCAAGAGAGTGGCGCCGGTCAGCTTGAGATTAATCTCATGCACGGCGACCCACTTAAATTAGCAGACGAAGTCTTTATGTATAAGCGCCTTATTCGTGAAGCGGCACTTCAATGCGGTATCCATGCAACCTTTATGGCAAAGCCGATGCAAGATCAGCCAGGTAGCGCAATGCATGTTCACCAAAGTGTTTTGAACCGTAAAACAGGTAAGAACATCTTCTCAAATAAAGATGGCTCGGCTTCTGATCTTTTTTATCATTTCATTGGTGGTCAGCAAAAATACATGTATGCAGCTTGTGCATTTGCAGCGCCGTTTGTAAATTCATACCGCCGTCTCGTGCCCAACATGTCTGCACCTGTAAATCTTGAATGGGGGCATGACAACCGTTCAGCTGGCATACGCGCACCGCGTGCAACGCCAGCAGCACGCCGTGTTGAAAATCGCGTCATAGGTTCAGATACAAACCCATATCTTGCAATCGCAACTTCTCTTGCTTGTGGTTATCTTGGCATGACCAAGAAGGTTAAACCACGCGATGAAGCAACAGTTGAATTTGAAGATCGCAGTAATGATTTACCATTTGGCCTATTAAGCGCAATCGATGCCCTTAACGCCAGTCACGATCTAAAACGCGTTCTTGGCAAAGAGTTCGTCGAGATTTTCATTGGTGTAAAACAAGTTGAACACGATGAGTTCATGAGAGTGATTTCCCCATGGGAGCGTGAGCATCTGCTCTTGAATGTGTAATGGCGCTTTCATTACTCGATGCCAATGATCAAAAAGGCAAACACGCGCCGTCATGGTATGCAGCATCAGCAAATTCGTTAGACGAGTTTCCATCGGCAAAGGGTGCATTAAAATTTGATGTAGCTATTGTTGGTGCAGGGTTTTCAGGCCTTTCATCTGCACTTCATTTATCTCAGCTTGGATACAAAGTATGTGTTCTTGACGCGCACCGGGTAGGGTGGGGCGCATCAGGGCGGAATGGCGGACAAGTTGGTTCTGGTCAGCGTATTGAGCAAGATGAGCTTGAAAGCCTAGTCGGTTTTGACCATGCAAAAAGAGCTTTTGATATTGGTGTTGAAGCTGGTGATTTAGTGCGCTCTTTGATTAAAAAACATAAAATTGATTGTGCATATAAGGACGGCACAATCGAAGCAATGCACCGCAAGCGCTATGACAAGGAAGCTCTTGAATACGTCGAGATGATGCATGAAAAATACGATTATCATTCTTTGAGCTATCTAACACGGCAGGAGATGAATGAGAAGGTTGGGTCTTCTGATTTTTCCGGAGGTTCACTCGATACAAAATGTGGACATTTACATCCGTTAAATTATGCACGGGGCCTGGCTAAGGCAGCGATAAAAGCTGGTGCAGAGATTTTTGAGATGAGCCGTGTAATTGCTACTAGAACTGGCAAGCACTGCAAGGTAATAACAGTAGACGCAGAAATAACAGCGGATAAAATAATCCTTGCCACAAACGGATATTTAGGCGGTTTGGACGGACACGTCGCAAATCGTGTCATGCCGATCAATAACTTTATCATCGCAACGCAGCCGTTAAGTGATGAGATGTGCAAGTCTCTTATCCGCGATGGGGAGGCGGTTTGTGACAGCCGTTTTGTAGTCAATTATTTCCGCATTTCAGAAGACAATAGAATGCTCTTTGGCGGTGGCGAAAATTACTCATATAAATTTCCAAGCGATATTACCAAAGTTGTGCGCAAACCAATGTTGCAAATCTATCCGCAACTCAAAGACGCACAGATCGATTACGCATGGGGCGGAACACTAGCCATAACCTACAAACGCTTGCCGCATTTTGAGTTTAGAGACGATGGCATCATCAACATCTCAGGTTATTCAGGCTCAGGCGTTCACATGGCAACCATGGCAGGTAAAATCGTAGCCGAAGCAGTAAACGGCCAAATGGCAAAGTTCGATATCATCAGCCAACTACCAACCCCAAAATTCCCGGGCGGCTCAGCATTAAGGTGGCCGTTATTGCCGCTTGCACTGACTTGGTATGCTATGCGGGATCGGTTTTAGTGGAAGGCTGCTAATGACCCAAAGCAGACCTTATTTTTTTATCTAATTTGGTACCATATCCAGTATGCATAATATGATCTACAATTTCTTGGATTTGTGGTGCCATTGGCTCTTTTGCAGTTGCAAGTAAGTCTCTAAATTCTAAAATTTCATCTGACCTGATACATCTTCCAATGTTTACAGGTTAGCCTATATTGATTTGTTGGAGATAAATCCTCTGTAATTTCAATTAAACCCTTATCTTTTGTCCAGCCATATCCTGCAAAGTGAACACCCAATAAATGGACATCTCTCTCCAATATTCATAGCCGCCTTTCTGCCTTGCGTAGAACTAAAAGTCTTGCGAATTACTGGTGACCCACTTGAGCCTCCAAAACTCGTGCAATCCGTCAAGAACTCATTTTTCCCATTAAATGCTCTTTCTACAGAAGTTGCGGTTATACCTTTTCTTACCACTGGCAAATTGTTGTGTTCGTCTATTAATCCAGTTGGGTAGCCAATCATTAATATTTCTTCTATTGGGAGAAGTTCTTTTAATGATTCTGCACCGACAACTTGATCTTCTGTAAATCCTTTAACATGTACTGTTCGCCCATTTTCTATTGGATATGACATTCTTGCAGTAAATGGTAACATTGCTAAATCAACATCCTTTTTTGGGTGCATAACCCACTCATCTATTGATCCATTAAATCTATGGGAACTCCCGTATTCTGGTTCATCTTTTCCTGGCTGGTTTAATGTAACATTAAAATAGTAATCTGTAGGACCATCGACAACATGCTTATTTGTTATCAGGCATATTTGAACACCACTCTTGTTTTCATCTACCCAAAAACTAAAGAAAAAGCCTGTTGCTGACTTGTACGAGCCCCCACCAGCAGTATTAACTAATGTGGTCGTATGAATTAGTTGATCATAGGTGTGCATTCTATTAACTTCCAAAAATTTATTATTCTAAACAATATGATTAGTTTATTAGTTTTTATTTCTTGTACTTCAAGATTTATATATTGTTATAATAAGAATTATTTACTTTGTGAAGAATGTGCTTTTTACCAAGATAAAAGAGGTTAGAAACGACCGCTTATGGCACATGGCTGTCATAAGCAAAAAACTTTTCCCCACCCCAAAACCCTCAAGCATAATTCTCATATCACTTGTTTCGACAAACGGCGGCTCATGACCGAAGTGTTCCGTGGAATGGGTGAAAGCAGAGCGGTGCGTTGTTGTTCTTGGGTAGTTTGATGTGAAGAGCACGAACTACGGTGAGATGAAATGAAAACGGTCATGGTTGCGTGTCGGGCGCGATCTCACCTCGAAGGCCAGAGCCCCATCGTTTACTTTGGGAGCGGGTACTAAAAATCTCTGCGTGGAGTTCTCAGTCGAGAACCACAACAATAAACATTAGAGGTTTTCAACTGAGAACTCCGCATGTTTGTACTTATTTGTTGGCGAACAACCCAAAAGGATTTGCTTCGCTGATTTATACACCACCGCTCACTGACGAGCGAGTGAATGCACATCCACGTCTTTCCCTCTCCCGTATGGGTAGAAGGAAAAGAGAAATCTGAAACATCTCAACCAAATAGAAACCAATTCCTGCCATAATCACCCAATGCCATATACAACACTCGACCCTGATAAAATTATCAAGACAGCAGACATATTGGAATCTCGTGTTGAGGAGCGCTTTCCTAACGCGTCTTTGGTGGGCGTTGCATCAGAAGTTAAGGCGATTGCGATTGATGCAAAGGCGCGGGCTGAAAAATTATCGCAACCTTTGGCAGTGTTTTCTTGGGCATTATGGTTTTCTTCTTCATCGGTACGTTTTTAAATTTTGACCGTATAGCAACAGGCGCATTTGATTTTGTGCAAGGGGTGGAAGCAACGATTAATGCTGTTGTGTTGGCAGGGCTTGGGTTCATTACAATTGCAAAATCAGAAGAACGGATTAAACGTCGTAAAGTCCTTGATGGTCTACATGGCTTACGTTCCGTGATTCATATCATCGACATGCACCAATTAACGAAAGACCCTGTTTCATCGCGGTCAGGTTTTGAGCCCACTGCATCTTCGCCGCAGCGTCGGTTAAAGCCTAACGAACTTGTACGCTATCTTGATTATTGCAGTGAGATGCTTTCAATTACAGGAAAGATTTCAGCTCTTTATGCGCAAGCGGTTCCTGATATGGAAGTTGTTAATGCGGTCAACGACGTTGAAGCCCTTGGCGGTAATCTTTTGCGCAAAATTTGGCAGAAAATTATGCTGATTGAACCTGATAAAACAATGGCTACAAAACCAAAGCCAACAAGACGCAAAACTAAAACATAGGGCTTCTATCAAGCCTTCAAATCATTTAAAGATTATCCATGACACAAACACTTTCCAGATCAGCACAAATTTTGCGTGAACTCATCCGCTGCCCCTCAGTCACACCGCATGAAGGTGGTGCGTTAGGCTATTTGGAAAAAGAACTAACGGCACTTGGCTTTCATGTTGAGAGAATGACTTTCTCAGATGAAAACACACCGGACGTTGAAAATCTTTATGCAAGAATTGGCGATAGCGCACCACACATCATGTTTGCTGGTCATACAGATGTTGTACCCATCGGCAATGCTGGCGATTGGTCGAGCGAAGCTTTTTCTGGTGACGTAAAAGACGGCGTGATGCTTGGACGTGGCGCTGTTGATATGAAGGGTGGCATCGCTTGTTTTTTGAGCGCAGTAGAAGCGCATCTTTCAAGCAATGAACTTAAAGGTTCAATCTCATTTCTCATAACAGGTGATGAAGAAGGCCCCTCGATTAATGGTACAGATAAGCTTTTAAAGTGGGCCGCTGAAAAAGGCGAGACTTGGGACGCATGCATTGTTGGCGAACCGTCTAATCCAAAGCAAATCGGTGATGTAATTAAGAACGGTCGCCGTGGTTCTTTATCGGGACGTGTTACTGTCAAAGGCGTGCAAGGTCACGCTGCATATCCACATCTATCAGACAACCCAGTTCGCGGCATGGCGGATCTTTTAAACGCTTTGCTTGAAACGCCATTTGATGAAGGAACTGAAATGTTCCAACCAACAAATTTGGAAGTAACATCGGTTGATGTAGGTAACCAAGCAACAAATGTTATTGCCGCAAAAGCCACTGCAATTTTTAACATCCGTTTTAACGATCTGTGGACGGGTGATGCCGTAAAGCAAGAAATTAACCGCCGTTTTCAAGAAGGTGCAAAACGTGACATCATTAGAAAAGGTAAAGATACAGCTGTTAATTTTGAAATCGAATGGATTGGCCGTGTCAGCCCAGTATTTCTGACTAAAGATGACACATTGATTGGAACATTGTCAGAAGCGATTAAGCAAGTAACGGGTAAAACACCTGAACTATCTACTGGCGGGGGCACGTCAGATGCACGCTTCATCAAGGACTATTGTCCAGTGGTTGAGTTCGGCCTTGTTGGTCAAACCATGCACCAAGTGGATGAACGCACGCCATTAAGTGATGTTGATAAATTGACTGCTGTTTACGAGAAGTTTTTGCAGAACTACTTTTAGTCTATTGAAGTGTCGCCAGAATAACTGGGTCACGGTTATAGATGTCTTTTAGCAGTTCAACTTTTCCACCCCTGCCAACCCAAGTGGTAAAATAAGTCAGATGAATTGGCATAGGCTCTTTTAAGATAACTGACCTGCGCTTGCCTTTTTTAACAACAGCATCAATTTTATTTGGTGCAATGCCGCCGTCTAGTTCAAAGATTTTGCGAGCAAAATCCAGCGGGTTGTGTACGCGAATACAACCATGAGAAAAAGCTCTGTTTTTTGATTTGAATAATTTCTTTGAAGGCGTGTCATGGAGATAAATTGAATGCTCATTAGGAAATAAAAATTTTACTTGTCCAAGAGCATTTCTTGGGCCTTCACCCTGCACAATACGGTAAGGAAACTTCTTTGGATTGTCTGGGTCAATTTTTGACCATTTAACCCTGCGGCCATCTAATTCTTTGGCGCCTTGGTTCCAATTTTCATAAAGCGTGTAGCCTACTTTCTTGAGATAGTTTGGGTTCTTTAAAAGCTTCGGGAGGTATTCATTGATGGCGATAGATTGAGGTACATTCCATTGAGGATTAAACTCAACATAAGTCATTTTATCACTAAACTGAGGGGATGCATGTTCTGTCTTGCCTATGATGACACGGCGCTGATCAACGATGCGGCCTTTGTTGTAAATGTAAACTTCGTAGGCAGGTTGATTAACCAGAATATGTTTATCACCCAGTTCTTGAGGTAACCAACGCCAACGTTCAAGATTAGCAGCAATTAATTTGCGTTTTACGGGGGCAGATGTTCTAGCCATAGCCTTACGAAGTGCATCATATTGAGGATGCTGAGGGCGTAAGTCTGCAAGCGTTTTCTTAAGGCCTTTTTTCTTCAAAAACGTCATCGTGATAATTGGATCAAAGGTCTTATCAGATTTAAAAACGTCAGCTTGTAATCTTGATTTATCGACAATACCTAGATGAATATCACGAGCAAATTTTAGAAACTCCGCTGTAAGGTATAATTCAAGCCGGCTGATGTTTTTGCCCTTAAGGGCCTTTTTATCAATGGTTACATTATTAAGATAACGATTTACATCAAGGCCTTCATTCCCTGCATTAGAAAGAGTTTTTACAAGTAATTTTCCATCTTTAGTAAGCCCGCGCCTTAAGCCCAGAAAGCCTTTTTTTGAGGTCCAAATACCTTTAAATTTATTGGCTTTATAAATGCTTTCAAGTGGTATTGGGTTAATTGTAACACCGTGATACTCAAACGTACCTTTAGCAATTTGTTGCTTCAGCGTAAAAGCAGACGCAGGAAAGCTCACTGTCACTAAGATCAGTAAAGCAAATATAAGTCGAAACATGTGAGTCATTTAAACCTTTGAACGCGGTTTGAACCAATAAACTTTAGGGTCAATCAATATCTAAATTTTTTATTGGAATTAAATAATTAGCAAAATCTTACCATAACGCAAGGGAATGTTGCGAGTCTTTTTTACGCCCAGCAAATAGGGTTATTCGATACGAGTGAGCTGATTTGAAAGTATTTACCTAACGCGCACACTAACATCGCCAAGTGCTGCAATTTGATAAGTTATGGTATCGCCAGGTTTAGGAAATTGTGTTTTTAGAGCGCTACCCGTCATGATTATTTCGCCGGCTTTAAGCTGTTTGCAATATTGGGCTAAATGGTTGGCTACAAATACAACTGAGTTCAAAGGATGGCCAAGTGCATCACATGTGTTGCCATGATCATTTGAATCACCATTTACGATTACTCTGGTTGACAAGTTACCAATATCGAGTGTGCTTAAATCTGTTATTCGCTCACCTAAAACAACACCATTACACCAGCGACGGTCAGTTAAAATAGAAGCCGCATCCAAATGGGCGTAATCCGCGTTACGGTCATCAATTAATTCAAAGGCAGGCATTGCTGCCGAGATAAATTCAGCAATTGTTTCTTTTGTATAGGGAGTATCAGAAATAGGGACATCAGCGCCCATCTCAACACAAACTTCAAATTCGATGCCGAAGCGAATGAAGTCACTCATGTTGATTTGATGGTTGTTTGAATAAATGAACTCTTTGAAAACCGCACCGTAGGCAGGCTCGCTTACGCCGCACATTTCTTGTATGGCAGGAGATGTGAGTGCTACTTTGTGCCCGCGAAAATCGGTAAAGCGATCTTCTTCGCGCATAATATCATAGAGCGCAGATTGAATGGCATAAGCGTCGCTCATATCAGTAGGTTTGTCATCGCCTAAAAGCTGCGTAAATTTCTCGCGGGTCTTCCAACCCTTGTAACGATCGCGCGCAATGCGGAGTACAGTATTCTGATCCATGAGTTTATCCGTAGCTTATCTTTGGTCTTGATGCAGTCGTTGCCAAAAGACTACCGTGCAGTTGTTTTGAGTTCAACAGGCGTATTATGTCGTTGATTATATCCGGGAATGTTTTGGGATTACAAAGATGATAGTGTAAAGTGATCGGATGACAAGAGAAGAAAAAGTAAGGCGTTCATTTGTTGAACAAGGTGAGATTTGTGGTTCTCTAGGGTCAAGCTTTATGGAGAATTTATGCAAAGGTCTTGCTGAAAAACTGGATAAAACCACGAACACAGGAGTACGAATTCTACCAATGATGCAGAGTTTATGACTTTAGTCATGTCTCTAATTTCTCAAAAAGATAATGAGTTACTATCTTGGCTTGATAACGCACCTCAAACAAATGAGGTGGCGCGGTCTTCAATTATTTTTGCTGGGCTATCCGTGATCGCAGAAGAATTTAAAAAGCCTATTAGCTTATTTGAGCTTGGTTCAAGTGGCGGATTGAACTTGCAAGTTGCTAATTTTGATTATGAGTTTTCTGGTCAAAAATTTGGCAATAAAAATTCAAAATTACAGCTTATGCCGGAGTGGAGTAGTGCGACACCACCAAGTATAAGTGTTGATGTTGTTGGCAGAAGAGGCTGCGACCTTAATCAGCTTTCAGTTAATAATGAATGTGATTGTGAAAAATTGGTTGCGTATTTGTGGCCTGATCAAATAAAGCGAATTGAGCGAGTGCAAATAGCAATTGAGGTTGCAAAGCAAAGCCCGCCTTTGCTTGATCGTGCGGACGCGGCTGACTGGGTCGAAGACATTTTTGTAAATACTGAAGACAATGGTTCAGTAAAGGTGTTGTTTCACACTATCGCTCAAAATTACTTCCCGCAGTCTGTAAAAGATAGAATTATGGTTGCTATGGAAAAAGCTGGTCAGCTAGCGACAGAAGAAAACCCTATTGCTTGGCTTGTCTTTGAGTTTGAAGGTGATGGCAACCCTAAGCTTATACTAAAAACCTGGCCTAGTAATAAAGTCTCAATTTTAGCGACTGCTGACCCTCATGTGCACTCAGTTAGTTGGGTTAATTAAACAATCGTTCATTTAATCTTGCCAAAGCTGGTTTTTCGTGATTTTATTGATTCATGGCAAGAACCGCAGGCTCAATTGGTAAAGAAACAGAAAAACGCGTCTTAAAAGAGGCGCTGACACTTTTTGCACATCATGGCTACGCAGCAGTATCTATGCGCCAAATAGCAGGTAAATGCGGTATCCAAGCAGGTGCGCTATATAATTATTTTCCTACTAAGCAGTCAATTTTGCATGGCCTTATGAAAAGCCACATGCAAAACCTTTTAACAGCTCTTGATGTAGAGCAATTGCACAACAATCCTACGCAAGCACTAGAGGCTTTCGCACAATTCCACATTCGCTATCATATCGACAAGCCAGAGGGCGTTTTTGTGGCTTATATGGAATTGCGAAACCTTGAGCCAGAGCCCTACGCAGAAATTATGAAACTACGTCAAAAATACGAACGCTTTTTGCGTCGTATCTTGCGCGAGGGACAAGCGAGTGGGGACTTTGAAATTGATGATGTGCCGGTAACAACCATGGCAATTATTTCCATGATGACCGGAGTTAACACGTGGTTTCGTGATGGCGGGCGATTGAGCGTCGAAGAAATTGAAAAAATTTATGTGAATTTAGTTTTGTCGGTAGTTGGTTTAGAGCCTGAACTACTGACGCCCAGACTTAAGGAAGTTACCTAATGTTTAATGCAAGTATGAGTTTTGGTTTAAGTGAAGAAATTGAAGCGCTCCGGGATATGACGCATCGTTTTGCGCAAGAACGGATTAAACCACTAGCTGTTGAAACAGATCAAAAGAATGAGTTTCCAGCTCACCTATGGAAAGAGTTTGGTGAAGTTGGCCTGTTGGGCGTGACTGTTGCAGAAGAGTATGGTGGTGCAGAAATGGGCTATCTAGCGCACACAATTGCGGTCGAAGAGGTTGCACGCGCGTCTGCGTCCATTTCACTTTCATACGGTGCGCACTCAAACCTTTGCGTGAACCAAATTTCACTCAATGGCACGAAAGAACAAAAGAAACATTATTTGCCAAGACTGATTTCGGGCGACCATGTTGGCGCGCTTGCTATGTCAGAACCAAGTTCAGGGTCTGATGTGGTCTCGATGCAATTAAAGGCCGAGAAACGTAATGATCGCTTTGTGCTAAATGGTAATAAATATTGGATCACCAATGGCCCTGACGCAGATACGTTGGTTGTCTACGCAAAGACAGATATGGATGCGGGGTCGAGGGGCATCACGGCATTCTTAATCGAAAAAGAGATGAAGGGTTTTTCAACTTCGCCGCATTTTGACAAACTAGGGATGCGTGGCTCGAACACTGCTGAGCTGATTTTTGAAGATGTTGAAGTGCCTTATGAAAATATTCTCGGCGAAGAAGGCAAGGGCGTAAATGTACTGATGTCGGGTTTAGATTATGAGCGTGTTGTGCTTGCTGGTATTGGCATTGGAATTATGAATTCGTGTCTAGATGAGATCATGCCCTATATGCATGAGCGCAAACAGTTCGGCCAAAAAATCGGTGACTTCCAACTTATGCAAGGAAAGATTGCTGATATGTATACGGCGATGAATACGTCGCGCGCTTACGTTTATGCAGTCGCCCAAGCCTGTGACCGTGGCCAAGTAACCAGACAAGATGCGGCAGCCTGCGTCCTATACGCATCTGAGCAAGCAATGCTTCAATCCATCCAAGCCGTGCAGGCCATGGGGGGGGCTGGCTATTTATCTGACAGCCCCGTTTCCAGAATCATGCGCGATGCGAAACTCATGGAAATTGGCGCAGGCACTTCAGAAATCAGGCGCATGTTGATCGGTCGTGAGTTGATGAAAGAAACTGCATGATGGCACCTGACAATTACAGTTTTACTATAGGATTAGCCTTTTCAAGTATTGTAGAGGCATGTCTAGAAGGCTGCTCAACCAGTACTTATTGTACGGTCAAGGAATAGATATGCTCGACCAATCCAAAACTTATGAAGAAATGAGAAAGGACTTCCAGTGGAAGTTTCCTGATCATTACAACATGGGTTGGGATGTCTGTGATAAATGGGCTGATGTTGAGCCAGATCGCACTGCGGTTATTGATCTAACTTCTGGAGAACGAAACGATGTTCCATTTTTAGTACTTAAGAATAAATCAAATCAGCTAGCTAATCTGCTTGTCTCGCTTGATATCAAACCCACAGATCGCGTTGGTGTGTTTCGTACTCAATCTGTTTGGACTGCAGCAAGTCACATAGCAGTTTGGAAGATGGGGGCAATTTCAATGCCTTTGTTCAAGCTATTTGGTGAAGAGGCATTACTTTCAAGATTAAATGATTCAGCTGCCAAAGCAATTTTTACGGACATCGATGGTGCGGTTGTTTTAGAAGCTTTACGGGATAAACTTCCAAAACTTGAGCATATTATCGTGCCAGAATTATTGGCAGAAAATGTTCAATCCAATGATTTTGAAATTCAGAAAACTAATGCAGAAACGCCCGGCCTTTTAATTTACACGTCAGGCACTACGGGTGCGCCAAAGGGTGCTCTTCATGCCCACCGTGTTTTACGCGGACATCTGCCTGGCATAGAAATGTGCCATAATTTATTACCTCAAGAAAATGACGTGCTTTGGACACCAGCTGATTGGGCATGGATTGGCGGTCTTATGAACGTGCTCATGCCAGCACTTTATCACGGCGTTCCGATTGTTGCTTCCAAAGTTGATAAATTTAATTCAGAGCTATGCCGTGATGTAATCGAAAAGGGAAATGTCAAAAATATTTTCTTTCCTCCAACCGCACTGCGTATGTTGAAAGCAGAAGATTTTAAAATTTCAGGCCTGCGTACAGTCGCCTGTGGCGGTGAACCATTGGGCGAAGAAATGCAACGTTGGGGGCATGAAGCGCTTGGTTTGACGATCAATGAATTTTACGGCCAAACAGAATGCAACATGGTACTTTCATCATGCGAAAACTGGTTCGAGCCTAAGTTAGGTGCAATCGGAAAACCTGTTCCAGGTCATGAGGTTGAAATCATTGATGAAGATGGAAAGCCAACAGATCAAGAAGGTGATATTGCCATAAAACGCGGTACAGCCGTCATGATGCTTGAATATTGGAAGAACCCAAAAGCCACGCAGGAAAAGTTTAGAGGTGACTGGCTGCTAACAGGTGATAGAGGCATCCGCGAGGGGGAGTTCATACGCTTCATTGGACGCGATGATGATGTAATTAGCTCTAGTGGATATCGCATTGGTCCAGCAGAAATCGAAGACTGCTTATTAAAACATGAAGCAATTGCTTCTGTTGGTGTCATCGGAAAGCCAGATAAAACACGAACAGAAATTGTAAAGGCCTACGTTATTTTGCTTGATGGATATGAACCAAGCGAAGAACTAATGGCATCTCTTAAACAACACGTAAAAACCAAACTTGCCGCCTATGAGTATCCGCGCGAAATAGAATTCGTCGATAGTCTGCCTATGACGGTGACAGGTAAAATCATCCGCAAAGAATTAAAGCTGAGAGCTACAGCTGAACTGGAAAGTGCATGACCAAGATCCAATCTAAAATCTCAACCTCTTCTGCGCAATATGCAAAGAATGAAAAAGCTAACCTAGAGCAGCTCGATGTTGTGAAAGAAGCTGTGAATTTCGCAAGCATTGGCGGTAGTGAGAAATCAAGAGAGAGACATTTATCTCGTGGTAAGATGCTGCCGCGTGACCGTGTTGCAAACTTGCTGGATGCAGGCTCTCCATTTCTAGAAATTGGCACAACCGCTTCCCATGGAATGTATAATGATGAAGCGCCTGGTGCAGGCATGATTGCCGGTATCGGCCGTGTATGCGGTCATGAAGTCATGGTCATTTGCAACGATGCGACGGTTAAGGGTGGTACGTATTACCCAATGAGCGTGAAGAAGCATTTACGCGCATTAGAGATAGCTGAACAAAATCATCTCACTTGCGTAACGCTGGTTGATAGTGGTGGGGCGAACTTGCCGCAACAAGCAGAAGGCTTTCCAGACCGTGATCATTTCGGACGAATATTTTATTATCAGGCGAACCTATCCGCTCAGAACATTCCGCAAATTGCAGTTGTTATGGGGTCATGTACAGCAGGGGGGGCGTATGTTCCTGCGATGTCGGATGTCTCAATTATAGTCAAGGAACAAGGCACAATTTTTCTGGCAGGCCCACCACTGGTAAAGGCCGCTACAGGCGAAGTAGTAAGTGCCGAAGATTTAGGCGGCGGCGCTATGCATACTGCAACTTCTGGTGTTGCAGATTATTTGGCAGATGATGATGCTCATGCATTGGCTTTAGCAAGGCAAGCGGTTTCGAATTTAAGTCGTAAAAAACCAGAGCAGCTTCAACTTCAACTCATCGAAGAACCAGCTTATGACCCAGATGAAATTCTGGGCGTTGTACCTGCTGATTTAAAAACACCATACGATGTGCGCGAAGTGATTGCTCGGGTAGTTGATGGCTCACGCTTTGATGAATTTAAAGCGCGTTACGGCACAACTATCATTTGTGGTTTCGCGCACGTTATGGGAATGCCAGTTGGCATCATCGCAAACAATGGTGTGTTATTTTCAGAAAGCTCCTTAAAAGCAGCACACTTTGTTGAGCTATGCTCGCAACGTAAAATTCCATTGGTATTCTTACAAAATATTACAGGCTTCATGGTTGGTGAAAAATATGAGTCAGGGGGCATCGCTAAAGATGGCGCAAAGCTTGTGACAGCAGTAGCCACAACCAAAGTGCCAAAAATAACGATGCTTATCGGCGGGTCATTCGGAGCAGGAAACTACGGCATGGCAGGACGTGCATACTCTCCACGTTTCTTGTGGACTTGGCCGAACTCAAGAATATCAGTCATGGGTGGAGAGCAAGCTGCTGGCGTTTTAGCAACCGTAAAACGCGCAAGCATAGAACGCCAAGGTGGTGAGTGGTCAGAGCAAGAAGAAGCCGATTTCAAACAGCCAACGCTAGACATGTTCGAAGAACAATCCCACCCGCTCTATGCATCAGCAAGACTATGGGACGACGGAATAATTGACCCTCGCAAGACAAGACAAACATTGGCGTTGAGCCTTTCAGTTGCAATGAATGCGGAGATTGAAGAGACTAAATTTGGTGTGTTTAGGATGTGATGATGAATAACGACCGTATCTCAAAAACACCGGGTGGGGAGCAGATGCTTTCTGGTGCTATTATTTTTGGTTTTGGAGCCGTCCTTTATAGTTCGCTTGAATATCAGGTTGGCGATATTACAAAGTATATTTTGCTCGCAGGCATGATGTATGGCGCAGTGCTTTTGGGGCGCGGTGTGTGGGCTTGGAAATATACCGATCGTAAGGTTTTTGATGCTGAGCGTACGCGGCAGAACCTCTTTATTGATGTTCCTATCCGCGAGGGTAATTATAAAATTCTGCACGAGATCGAAGATGCGCTAATCGAATTGATTAGAAACTCAAAGTCCGTTGAGATTGATCTTCATTCAATTGATAAAGCCAATAATATGGGGTCGATTAATCTACATGGGCGCGATGCGGATGCAATGTTTTCGCATATCTACGCAATCTTAGCGCCGTTTGCGACATCAAACGGACTTCACCTTTTTCCAAAACCTGGCCAGCCAATAGATACAGAAATTCATGGTAAGCGTCTCTTGATAGACCTACCTAGCCTGGAGATTACTCGATAATGTTTTCTAAAATTCTCATAGCAAATCGAGGCGAGATTGCTTGCCGTATCATTAGGACAGCGCAAGCCATGGGTGTCGACTGCGTTGCAGTATATTCTGATGCAGATGCTAAAGCACAACATGTCCAGGTGGCGGATGAAGCTGTTCGTATCGGGCCAGCACCTGTGGGCGAAAGTTATTTGCTTGGCGATGTAATTATTAAAGCTGCTTTAGATACAGGCGCTGAAGCTATTCACCCAGGTTATGGATTTTTATCGGAAAACCCAAATTTTGTGGAAAGCGTCGAAGAAGCAGGGTTGATATTTATTGGCCCATCAGCAGATGCTATTCGTGCAATGGGCTTAAAAGATGCAGCCAAAGTTTTGATGGAAAAAGCAAATGTTCCTGTTGTGCCAGGGTATCATGGGGATATGCAAGACGCTGGATTTTTAGCCGCAAAGGCAAATGAAATCGGTTACCCAGTTTTAATTAAAGCGCGTGCTGGTGGCGGCGGTAAGGGTATGCGTAAAGTTGAAGACCCAAAAGACTTTGCTGCAAGCCTAATTGGTGCGCAACGTGAAGGCGAAGCAAGCTTCGGCGATGGGCATGTTCTGATTGAAAAATATATTACTGCCCCGCGCCACATAGAGATACAAGTTTTTGGAGATAAGCACGGCAATGTTGTGCATTTGTTTGAGCGCGATTGTTCACTCCAGCGTCGCCACCAAAAAGTAATCGAAGAAGCACCGGCACCTGGCATGAGCGATGAGATGCGCTCTGCAATGGGCGAGGCCGCAGTAAAAGCTGCAAAGGCAATTGACTATGCAGGCGCTGGGACAATCGAATTTATCGTTGATGGTTCGCAAGGATTATACTCAGATGGTTTCTGGTTCATGGAAATGAATACCAGATTACAAGTTGAACACCCTGTCACAGAAGTAATTACGGGTGTTGATTTAGTTGAATGGCAATTAATAGTTGCCAATGATGGCTATCTTCCAATGTTTCAGGATGAACTTTCAATTAATGCCCATGCTTTTGAAGCAAGGCTCTATGCTGAAGACGTACCAAAGGGATTTTTACCCGCAACAGGCACGCTGGAATATCTTGAGTTTTCAGACAATGCCCGTAATGATTCAGGCGTCATAGAGGGCGATACGATTACGCCATTCTATGATCCGATGATTGCAAAAGTTATTACGTATGCTGAAACACGCGAAGAAGCATTAAGCGATTTAGAAACGGCTCTTGGTGAGACGCGCATTGCTGGCACAGTAACAAACGCGGCTTTTTTGCGAGCTCTTTGTGTACATGAAGGTTTTGCAAAAGGCGATGTTGATACAGGTCTAATCGAGCGTGACATCGAAAGCTTAACCAAGCCAGTTGAATTACCTGATGAGTTAATTGCATTGGCTGCAAAAGAAGCGCTCCAAATGCCATTCACACCAAATGGCAAAGGCGTCGATACAGGCATGGGTGAGACAGACCCGTTTGATGTTCTGGCAGGTTTTTCAAATTGGAAAGCACCAATTTGGACGCAAAAACTAAACTATGGAGATGAAGTTTTCCAAGTTCAAATTCGTCGCCATGGCGAAGTTTGGCAATGTGCTGTTAAGCGCGGAGACAATACATTTTGCAAATGGTTCACTGACCTTGAATGTAAATCGCAAGACGACAGTCCTGAAACCCACAGCTTTAAAAATAAAGTTGCTATCTTTACGGATGAAGGAACATTTGAATTTACTATTCCAGATCCATTAGAAGGGGCGGCTCAAGGAACTGGCGGTGGTAACACTGTGATTGCTCCAATGCCAGGCTTGGTAAAGCAAGTTAACGTTAGCTCTGGCCAAAAGGTAAGCGAGGGTGAAGCGCTAATTATTCTTGAAGCGATGAAGATGGAACATACACTCACAGCGCCGCGCGAGGGGGTCATTGCAGAATTAAATGTTGCTGCTGGTGATCAAGTGCAGGATGGAACAATTCTTATCGTATTGGAAGAAGCGGATGGCTGATCAATCCCATGTAACTATCTTTGAAGTAGGCGCTCGGGATGGTCTGCAAAATGAGAAAGCTATGATCCCAGCAGAGCAAAAAATCACACTAATAGATATGCTTTCTGATTGCGGATTTTCAAAGATTGAGGCAACGGCTTTTGTATCGCCAAAGTGGGTTCCGCAAATGGCAGATGCTTCAGAAGTTATGGCGGGCATCACACGAAAAGACAGCATTGACTATGCGGTTCTAACGCCAAACTTAAAAGGCTATGAACATGCAAAACAATCAAAGGCTGACGAAGTAGCTATTTTTGGCTCTGCAAGTGAAGGCTTTAGCCAAGCAAATGTGAACGCTTCGATTGCAGAAACAATCGAAAGATTTATTCCGATAACAAAAGCAGCGCGTGAGGGTGGAATACCAGTTCGTGGTTATATTTCTTGTATCACTGATTGCCCTTATGATGGAGCAACACCACCACAAAAGGTTGCTTGGATGGCAGAGCAATTGTTAAGTGCAGGCTGTTATGAAATTTCACTTGGCGATACGATAGGTCAAGCAACACCAGAAAAAATTTCTGCCATGCTGGATACTGTTCTTGACGTTGTTCCTGCAGAAAAGCTTGCTGGTCATTATCACGATACATGCGGTCGAGCACTTTTAAATATTGAAGTAAGTCTGGAAAGAGGTCTTTGTACTTTTGATTCATCTGTTGGTGGATTGGGTGGTTGCCCGTATGCACCAGGTGCTGCTGGTAATGTTGCAACGGGATCAGTTGTAAACTTACTGCATGATAAAGGCTTCACAACAGGCATTGATATCGAAAAACTCAAAACAGTAGAAGCGTTTGCTTTATCATTAAGGAACACGTCATGACCTATGAAACAATAAAATTAGAAGCAGATGAACGTGGCGTAGCAACTTTAACTTTAAATCAACCTGACAAACATAATGCGATGTCGGCGCTTATGATTGCTGAGCTAACGCAAGCCATAAAACACCTAGGCACAGATGATAAAGTTCGAGCTGTTATTTTAACAGGTGAGGGTAAAAGCTTTTGTGCAGGTGGCGATCTTGGTTGGATGCGTGAGCAATTTTCTGCAACGCGTGAAACACGCATCGCAGAAGCAATGAAACTTGCAACAATGCTGCGCGATCTAAATGAATTTCCAAAGCCACTTATCGGGCGCGTTCAGGGGCAAGCATTTGGCGGCGGCATTGGTATGATGGCTGTTTGTGACGTTGCAATTGGCGTGAAAGATGCAAAGTTTGCTTTAACAGAAACGCGTCTTGGATTAATTCCCGCGACGATAAGCCCATATGTAGTTGCCCGAATGGGAGAAGGTAAAGCACGAAGAGTATTTATGTCAGGAAAGTGGTTTGATGGAGCAGAAGCGGTGAATTTAGATTTACTTGCAAAAGCTGTTTCTGCAGAGGAATTGGATGATTGCGTTGAAGCAGAAATCTTGCCTTATATGTCTACTGCCCCAGGTGCTGTCGCAAGAGCAAAAGGTTACGCAAGATCGCTTGGCCCTATTATAGATAAAAGCGCTATGTTGCGATCTGCCACTGCACTTGCTGATGCTTGGGAAACTCCAGAAGCCCTAGAGGGTGTCGGAGCATTTTTTGAAAAACGAAAGCCAAATTGGATAACATAAACGCGATTGCATTTAACAAAATTGTGCAAGAAGGTGTGTCGACATTAAATTTAAAACTGTGATCATAGATGTTGATCGAGTTAATTTTAATGGAAACAATATGCTGTTAAAAAAATCAACTTTTATTGCTTTAGTGGTTGGGTTACCTACGTTTTTATTCCCGGCTATTAGTCATGCTCAACTTGCAATCGAAAAAATTTTCATTGCAAAATCCAAACTAGCAAACTCAATTTGGAAGAAACATGATCCTTCTTCTACGCAAGAAATTGATCACTCCGCCTGGGATGGTTTTCTGGCAAAATATCTTAAAGCGGATGATGTTGGCATTAACCGCCTAGCTTATAAAAGCGTCAGTAGTGCAGACAAATTAGCGCTTCAGTCATATCTTTCGGCGCTTCAAGCAATAGATGTCACTAAGCTGAATAAGAATGAGCAATATGCATTTTGGATAAATTTGTATAATGCTAGCACTGTCAATGTTGGTATCAAAAATTATCCCATAAAATCTATACTAGATATCAAGTCCAATCCCTTGGATTTAAAAGGGCCATTCAATGATAAAATTGCAAAAGTAAACGGGCAGGCGCTTACGCTGGATATAATTGAAAGTGGCATTGTTCGTCCTATTTGGAATGATCCACGTCTTCATTATGCTTTTAATTGCGCTGCTATCAGTTGCCCTAATCTTAGTGGTAAGGCTTACAGGGGGAAAACCTTGAATGCTCAGCTGAATAAAGCCGCAGTTAATTTTGTAAATCATCCGCGCGGTATCCAAATTCAAAATGGTAAACTTACAGCATCAAAAATCTATTTTTGGTATTCAGAAGATTTTGGGGGCGAGAAAGGCGTGCTCAATCACATCAAACAATATGCAAATGATAATCTAAAGCAAAAGCTGGCTGGCAAAACTAAGATTGATTATTATGTTTATGATTGGGCATTAAACCAACAATAGTAAATTCAGTTGCGAGTAAAAATATTCAAAAAATTATTTGAAGGCATCATATGGCTTTCAATAAGTTTAAACCCGTTAGCTTTTGCCACAGCATCAATCTCAGCAATGTCTCTTATGCCGTATGAAGCATCTTTATCTGTGAGCCATTTTTCAAACTCAGCGTTACTCTCGCTAGTATGTTTTCCATCAACTTTAAACGGTCCATAAAAAATAACCTGACAAGGATCCATCATGCATGGGTTGCCATTTTTTAAATATTGCCTCGGTTACTTCCCAAGGGGTGATGTGGATCACATTAAAGCAAATCAATGCATCAAATTTTTGCGAGCCTTTAGGAAACCAATTTTTATTCATCACATCTAATTGCATCGCAGGTAAAACATTCAAATATTGATCACACCAGCTATCAATACTGTCAAGGTTCTCTGATCCATATTCTGTAGGCTGAAACGTTAGCTGAGGAAATTCTCTTGCAAACCTTTCTGAGTGTTGACCAGATCCGCTTCCAATCTCAAGTACATGACTGCAATTTTCAGGAAGAACCTCACTGAGCTTTTGTGTGATGGGCTCTATATTGCGATGGAAGGAAGGGGAGTCGCGTCTGATGTCATTCATTTTGTTAATATTCCAATTGATTTTGCTAAAATGCATGTTTGCATGGTCACAAGGCTCGCGCTAATATTTATTTACTCACTTGGGGAATTATCATCATGAAACTTGAAATGAATGCGAATGAAGTTGAAGCTTATATAGAGCAAGTCTTTCCTCAAGTATCTGACTATGGCTTTAAAATTGAAAATTTAGAGACAGGTAAAATTTCTGTTTCAATGAAAATTGCTGATGCGCACCTTAGACCAGGAGGTACTGTTTCAGGGCCTACAATGTTTACACTAGCAGATTGTGCTAGTTATCTGATTGTATTGGCGCATATTGGAAAAGTTGCTCTTGCGGTGACAACCAACCTAAACATCAATTTTATATCAAAGCCTGAAGGTGACCTTATTGCTGATTCTCAACTGTTAAAGCTAGGCAAACGTCTAGCTGTGTGTGAAATATCGATTCGCTCAAAAATGAATAAAACGCTTGTTGCCCACGCAACTGCTACTTATTCAATTCCTCCAAGTCTTTGATTTTGAGTCATTAATATGAAGTTTTTCGAATTATCTTGACTGTTAACTTTTTGGTAATATACAACCTATAGTTGTGTATAAAAGGGCGGGTGCATCTGAAGTGGCAGGGACCACGTTGAACGAGGCATCTATGAGTAACAAAGCGTTTAAAGATAAAAGCACGACTGCTGAATTATTATCTAGTGATAAACAATTAAATAAGATGCTAGGTATTCCTGGTATTGATACATCGCAACGTATGGTACTTGAGCCCAGACTTCTACTTGATGCAGCAGGTGTAGAAACCGCTGATACAGTCTCAGATCACATTGCTATTGAACAAGCAGAAAACTGGCAAAACCCTGTTATCGAAGATGACATAACAGCAATAGTAAGAGCCATTAGTGAAGCAGATGAAGCGCAGGCAAATAAAACATCTGCCCGCAATGAAATTATATTTATTGATAGCGGCGTAGAAAATTTTGATGCCCTCCTTCAAGAAGTAGACGCTTCTATTGAAGTTGTTATTCTTGATGCTCGGACTGACGGTGTTGAGCAGATTGCAGCAGCGCTTGAAGGGCGAGAAAATTTAGACGCTATCCATATCATTTCGCATGGCAGGTCAGGAACACTCGAGTTAGGTAGCGCAAAGCTAACAGAAGCGTCAATGAACGGGCATCATTCAGATGAGATGGAAATTATTCGAGATGTGCTTTCTGTAGATGCGGATATCTTGATTTATGGTTGTGATTTTGGGGCGTCAGCACGCGGTGAATCTGCTGTCACGGCTTTAGCAAATGCCACAGGCGCTGATGTTGCCGCATCGGAAGACCTAACAGGTGCTGCAAGTCTTGGTGGTGATTGGGACTTGGAGATTACCTCAGGTGAAGTGGATATTGTTCCTATTTCGCCGACATCGTGGCCGGAACTCTGGACCTAGCGATAACCGATGTCGGGGTCAGCGGAGCAGGCGTTACAAGTCCTGCAGTAGACTTGCTTGCTGCTCAAATATTTGGTGACGGTGTAACGATCAACTCAGCTGCCTATTCTGGTACAGCAGCGCAGGCGGGAACTTTTGTCACTGGCGCAGGCGCAAGCTTTGGAAGCGATATCATCTCGTTTACAGAAGGTGCCATATTCTCAACTGGCTCTGCTGCGTCAGTTCAAGCTCCAAACAATGCTTCGGACTACTCAGAAAACCCAGCAGGAATAGATGGGGATGGTGATTTCGACGAGCTGGCTGGCAACAACACATTCGATGCGTCGTTTTTGGAAGTCACTTTTACACCTGATGTACCACCAGGCGCTTCGGCCGGCGATGTTGGCCGAATGACAATACAGATTGTGTTCGGTTCTGATGAATATAATGAGTTTGTTTATGGCAACGTGAACGACACATTGGCTGTTATTGTAAATGGAGCTAACCAGGCAACGGTGCCAAATGGATTGGCAGTCGGCATTGACACCATCAATGATGCCGCAACGTTTAATCCTGGCTTTGGATCACCAACATTTGATCCAAACCCTGAGCATACGAGCGCTGGCTTTGAATCCGCCAACCCGTCATTATATGTCAACAATGAAAATTCAGCGTTTAATACGCAGATGGACGGGTTTACCATTACCATTCCAGTAACCTTCGATGTCATTGTTGGCCAGCAAAATACAATTAAAATTGGCATTGCTGATACGGGCGATCCAGGCTGGGATTCCTGGATGTTTGTCAAAGCAGACTCAGGACAGACGGTTCTGGTCGCCGAACAAGACAATTTTAATACACCAACCAATGTGCCTCAAACCATAGATGTGACGGCCAATGACCACGATCTTCAGGGCGATACGCTGACCGTCACTCATATTCTGGGTGAGCCGGTAGGCGTTGGTAGTGTTGTTACGCTCGCATCAGGCGTAACTGTAACTGTGGGTGCAGATGGAAATTTGACTGTGGAAGGGGATGGTGTCAATCCTGCCAACGATGCATTTACTTATGAAGTAACGGATGGAAATGGCAGTTCAGCCGTTACATTTGCCAATATTACAATCACGGATGCAGTGAACTTTGCGCCCGATGCTGTGGATGATGCACTTGCTGCGACTGAAGATGCCTCCCTTAACGGAAATTTATTTTCAGACAATGGTTCTGGAGCAGATTCAGATCCTGAGGGCGATGCGTTTACTGTTACGCAAGTCAATGGCGTTGCTGCAAATGTAGGCACGCAAATTACTTTAGCTTCTGGTGCTTTGCTAACAGTTAATCCAGATGGCTCTTATGATTATGATCCGAACATGCAGTTTGATAATCTTGCAGCAGGTGCCACAGCAAATGATAGTTTTACCTATCAAATTTCGGACGGTAATGGTGGTTTTGATACAGCAACAGTTACGATCACAATTGACGGTATTAATGATGCCCCAATTGCTCAAGATGATACAGAAATAACAACCGAAGATACAATCTTAAATGATAGTGTTTTAGCCGATAATGGAAATAGTCAAGATAGTGACGCAGAAAACGATGCGCTCACAGTTACAAGAGTTAATGGCATTGTAACAAATGTTGGCAATCAGATCATGCTACCATCAGGAGCACTTTTAACAGTGAACTCAAATGGCACGTATTCTTACAATCCTAATGGTCAATTTGAGAGCCTTGCAGCAGGTGAAACGGCAAATGACAGTTTCACCTATGAAGTCTCAGATGGTAATGGCGGCTTTGATACGGCGACTGTTAACGTAACAATTGACGGCGTAAATGACCAGCCAATTGCTCAAGATGATATAACAAGCATAGATGAAAACAGTGTTTTATCTGCCAATGTTTTGGTTGATAACGGGAATGGTCCTGATGCGGACGCAGATGGGAGTGATATCCTCACAATATCTCAGGTTAACGGTGTGGCTGGTAATGTAGATACCCAAATCACGCTCGCCTCAGGCGCATTATTAACTGTAAATTCTGACGGTACTTATTCTTACGACCCTAACGGTCAGTTTGAAGGTCTTGCTGCAGGTCAGACTGGAGCCGATAGCTTTACCTATCAAATTTCAGACGGCAATGGCGGGTTTGATACGGCAACCGTCAACATAGCAGTAGATGGTGTAAATGATGCACCGCAAGTTGTTGATCCTGATAACCCAAACACTGCACCAGCTGATCCAAATGCTATCGTACCCTTGCAGCAAGGTGAAGATGGTAGCTCTATTACGCCGTTAGATATCTCAGAGTTTTTTGCCGACCCTGATGATGCAATCCTGACATTTACACTTGGCGCTGGTGCGCCGCCTTAGTTGATTATAGACGAGATGACGGGTGAAGTGACAGGTACCCCGCCCTCAGATGCTAGTATTAATGGCCCAACGATGGATGGTGTTTACGTTGTAACCGTAATTGCAGCTGATGCAGATGGGTTAGAAGCATCAACGATAGTTACATTCGATATATCAAATCCTGCTCCAGTAGCTGCGGATGATGCTGTAACCACAAATGAAAACGATGTGCCATTAAGTGGTAACCTCATTTTGGATGATAACGGTATGGGTGAAGATGTTGATGGTAATCAAGATACTGATCCACTTATTATGAGTGCTGTTGCAGGCCAAGTTTCAAATGTGGGTCAACCAGTCGATGTGCCAACAGGTGGTCAATTCACAATCGAAGAAGATGGGTCTTGCACATTTGATGATGATGGTGATTTTGAAGGCTTAGCCCTTGGTGAAACGCGCGAGACAACAATTACTTATCAAGTATCAGACCAACAAGGTGGGTTTGATACAGCAACAGTGACGGTGACAGTTGTCGGTACAAACGACGCACCTTTTGTGATTGATCCAGCTGATCCTCTCGCAGTGTTAAATGACCCAAATGATATAATTCCAGCTCAAGCTTTAGATGATAGTGAAGTAGCATCACCGCTTGACGTTTCTGTTTTCTTTGCTGATGCAGATAATGATAATCCAGCAGAAATAACGTTTACAGCAGGTAATTTACCAGATGGTCTGATGCTTGATCCGAACACGGGCATCATCACTGGCACAGTAGACAGTTCAGCTTCTCAAGGGGGAGATGACCCAGTAAATGCTCCAGGCGTTTATACTGTAACAATCACAGCCACTGATCCGGAAAACGAAAGTGCGACAACCCAAGTTACATACACTATTACTAATCCTGAACCTGTTGCCCAAGATGATTTGGCACGACGGATGAAGATACAAGTTCAAATGGAAACGTATTTGCTGATAATGCCAATGGAGTTGATATTGATCCAGATGGTGATGACATAACAGTTAGCCAAGTAGCTAACGATCCTGCAAATGTTGGCCAATCTGTTGCTGGCAATAACGGTGGTATCTTTACTATTAATACAGATGGAACTTATGATTTTGACCCAGAAGATGATTTTAATGGATTAGGGGTAGGTGAGACAGCAACGACTGAAGTCGTTTACGAAATTTCAGATGGTGAAGGTGGTTTTGATACCGCAAGCATCATAGTAACCGTCACTGGGACAAACGATGGGCCAATTCCCGTTGATCCGACGCAGCCACCAATAGACATTCAAAACCCACCTGTTGATGTGCCGTTTGATCCCCAAACACCTTTTGCACCGCCGTTGGATGTTAATAACTATATTCCTCAACAAACGACAGAAGATAGTGCGCCTATAACGCCAATTGATCTAACACCTTTCTTTGGTGATCCTGATACGAATGATGAAGTTACAATTACTGTTGAGCTAAATAGCTTGCCAGATGGTTTGAGTTTTGATCCTTTAACTAATACCATATTTGGAACACCAGCTTCTGATGCTTCTCAAAGTGGTGATCTGGGAACGCCTGGAACATATACAATTCCTGTTGCCGCAACAGATCAAAGTGGTGAAACATTCACGACTAATATTACTTTTGTAATTTCTAATCCACCGCCAACGGTAACTACTGCGATTGAAGATTTTACTGAAACAGTTGGAAATGAGTTTGAGACTGAAACAGCAGACAATTTTGAGGACATCGACGGAGATGACTTAACTTTCACAGCAAATGGCTTGCCATTGGGACTTGAGATTGATCCTGTAACTGGAGTTATTTCAGGTCAGCTGGATCCTTCAGCTGTTGTAGATGCCCCAAATGAAGGTGGTGTTTATATCGTGACGGTAACTGTTGATGACGGGCAGGGAGGTACAGTTTCAACAAGCTTTTATTTTACCGCGATTGATGCATTTGTACCTGTGGTTGATGAAGCAGAAGAAGAAATCAGTACAGATGATAATGTTCCAATCGAACCAGAGGCAAGCGTTCCGTTTATTTTACAAGCACTTGATAATCTAGATAAGCAACGTGAAAAAAGAGAAAAGCTTGAGCAAACACTATTTGATGTAGATGAAAACAACCTTCCAAAGGATGCTTACAAAGGCGGCCATGAAAGCATAGAAACAATTGCTGGTAATACGATCATTAGAACATTGGTCACTCAAGATCGAATTTATCTAGAGGTGAGACCAATACAAGGGTTAAGTGGCTGGGAAATTGTTACCGTAGATGGAGACAAAGCAGCGAACTGGGAAGCATACGAAAATGCAAATATGTTTGTCAGTCACCAGGGCTCTGCAGATGGTGATGCAGAAGTAGTCTTACGAAACAAGGAGCTGGGTTTAGAAGTTCACATTCGTATAAATATGAACACGGGGAGCTTTGATGTTCTCGATAAAAAGTCGATTGAAGAAGATGAAGGCCAAGTTTCACTAAACGGCTTTTCTAGGCAACTACAGGCCTTGAGTGATCATCATACAGTTGAAGCTCGTAATCTTGTACAATCTATAGGGTAGGGATAATTTCATGAAGGAAACAGAAACTTCACGCCTGAATACACAACCTAAAGTTGAAATGATGCTAAGTTATAGCGTTGCCATAAAGGAAAATAACGAATGTTAAAAAATACATTTCTTGCAACCGCGATGGGGGTAGCCCTTGCAGGATGTACAGTCGCAACTCAACCTTTAACACAGAGTGAATTAGCGCTTAGTGCAGATGTAATATTGGCTGAAGTAACAGCTAATCAAGAGCCGGTAAATCGTTCTATTTCTCTTTATGAAGCAATGGCACGTGCTGTTAAATATAATCTTGATCATAAGGTAGAGTTATTTTCTGCAAATCTTGCAGACCAAAAAGTAAATTTATCGGGCGATCTGACATTCTCGTGGCATATCTTAGATTTTGGCGTGTCATATGCGCGTGCCAAGCAAGCATCGGATAATTCGTTAATTGCTGAAGAAAACAAACGCAAGGTTATGAACCGAATTCTGCAAGAGGTTAGAACTGCGTATTGGCGTGCGGTAACGGCAGACCGTTTGTTAAACGGATTTCATAAGCTAGAAGGGCGCGTGAACCGTGCGCTAGCAAATTCGAATAAACTAAAACAAGAAGGTTTAACATCCCCAATCGCAGCGCTAACTTATCAGCGGGAACTGGTAGATATTAAGCGTCAAATTCAGCGTCTACAACGTGAATTAAAGACAGCAAAAATTGAACTTGCTGCATTAATGAACTTAAATCCGGGCGATAAATACGCACTCGTTATTACAAATCGAAAGTTAAACTCAACATCATTAGAAATTCCTGGTGAAGAGATGACACGATTAGCACTTCAAAATAGGCCTGAAATTCGGGAGTTAGCATATTCAGGGCGCATCAATGATCGTGAGGCTGAAATTGCCTTACTAGAACTCTTACCAGGCATACAACTTTATGCAGGATTGAACGGAGATAGTAATTCATTCTTGCTAAACAACGATTGGGTTGGCTGGGGCGCCCGCGCATCGTGGAATGCAATGAAAGTTTTTGCCTATCCTGTAAAGAAGCGAGTACTTGAGCTTGAAGGAGACCTCATAGAACAACGTTCCCTAGCTATGACGATGGCAATCATGATGCAAGTCGAAGTGGCTAGAGCAAATTATCACTACTTGCGCAAATCAGCAGCCACAGCTTCTCAGTATTATAACATCAAACACCAAATTGTTCATAAGACACGAAGTTCAGCACGCGTAGATCAAGCTTCAGAACAAACACTAATTAGAGAAGAGATGAACGCGCTCATTGCTTCTGCGCAATATGATATTGCCTATGCTGAATTGCAAAATGCTTTTGCTCAAATTTATGCAACGATTGGGGTCGATGCGCATGGCGATAATTTTGACTCTAACCAGAGCATATCTTCGATTGCAAAGGCACTTAAACAAACATGGAATGAGCGTGGTGATTTAGGTGGTTAGATATCGCACGTTAACTCAAATTTTAATGCTGACCATGTCACTTAGTGTAATACAAAGTGGCTATGCAACTGACCTGAGTATTTCTAATGAAGTAAGTTTTCAAGGGCGAGCCTTAGTACGTTCATCAGATAGGGTTGAATACCGGAATGAAATTGTTGCTGCAATTAAAAAAACTCCTTTTCTTGAGGGGCATACTTTTAATCAGGGAGACTCATTAATTCAGTTTAACTGTTCTCGTTACAAGGCGGAGGAAAAAGCAGCGCAAGCTTCTGCCAATGCCGCAGCAATTGAGTACAAAACAAAACGTAGATTGCATAAATATAAGGCAGTAGGAAAAAATGAAGTAGCACTCGCTGCCGCACAATCTGCTGAAGCCCATGCTCAATTAGAGGTACAAAAAGTCCGCAATCAATCTTGCGAGTTTAAAGCACCGTTCGATGGACGTGTCGTTGAGTTAAATGCAAAAGCATATGAGTTTCCACCAACGGACAAGCCTTTGATCGTAATTATAAATGACACAAAGCTAGAGATGGAAATGGTTGTACCATCACATTGGCTGCGATGGCTAAAACTAGAAACTAAATTAGAAGTAAGCATTGATGAAACGGGACTTGGTAAGGTTGAGCGAATTGCTGCAGAAGTTGATCCGGTTAGCCAGACCGTAAAAGTAGTAGCATCATTCACGCAAAAGCCTGCTTCTGTTTTAGCAGGCATGAGTGGTGGCGTAAATTTTCTCAATCTGACGCATTGAACTTTATAGATGAATGCTCAATTTCCAGCACCAGATAAAACAACAAAGATAGAAGCACTTTTAATTTTAGAAGCTAAAACAAGAGAAGCTGCAACGCTTTCCGAATTGCAATTTTTAATAGTAAATGAAACTAGAAAGCTTATTGAGTGTAGACAAATCTTGCTTCATCGTGGTTCACCGTTCAGAGCTGGTTGGCGCATTGAAAAGATTTCGTCGGTATCCCAAGTTGATAGAAACGCGCCTTTAATAAAATACCTTGCTACAGAAATTAAAACAGCTTTGAGAAAAGAAGCTTGGGATCAAACGGAACCCATAGACATTAATTTCAAAACAAAAGGGAAAGATGAAGCCTATCCGTTTCAAAAAGGTATTTACATACCTATGAAAAATCAACGAGGCTCTGACTTAGGCGGGATTTCACTTTTATCTGAAAATAAAATTTCTAAGCAAGAAATTATGTTGGCCACTCGGTTGGCATCAACTTATGCTCATGCTTGGTCAGCGTTAAAGCCTACATCAAAAACTGGTTGGTATTTATTATCTAAAAGAAATTTATTGATAGCTTCAATATTACTTATTTTAGTTGGGTTTATTCCTGTACCCCTCACCGTTCTCGCACCAGTAGAAGTTGTCGCTCGTGATGCTTTGGTTATTACCGCGCCTATAGAGGCGTCATAGAAAAAGTTCATGTCTTACCAAATACCAAGGTAGAAAAGGGTCAGTTACTATTAAGCTATAATGCTCTTGACCTAAAGAATCACGATGATCTTGCAGATCGGAACATGGCAATTGCAAGCGCACGCTTTAGACGTGCATCTCAATCGGCATTTGGTGGTGATGGCCGCCGTGAGCTTGCTATTACAAAAGCAGAATACGAAGTTGCAGTAGAAGAAAAACGTTTTGCAGCTGAGCAATTATCTCGTGTGAAATTAGTGGCATCACAACAAGGTGTTATATTATTCTCAAGTAAAGATGATTGGATTGGTCGCCCTGTAGCCATAGGTGAACGCATAATGCGTGTTGCAGATCCCAATAAAATTGAGTTTAAAATAAAGCTTCCAGTTGGCGATGCAATTATTCTAGAGCAAGAAATCACGGCACGTATTTTCCTAGACTCAGAGCCTTTAAATCCAGTTGATGCGATGGTCACTATTAAGAGTTACACCGCAGAAAAAATAGGAGATGAACCATTAGCTTTTCCAGTTGTAGCTCGATTGAAAAATGAGGAAGAGAGTGAAAATAGAACGCTACGAATTGGTTTGAGAGGAACAGCGCAAATTTCTGGAAAAACTGTGCCATTGGCTTTTAATCTATTTAGAAAACCTTTGTCGTTTGTACGGCAATATTTGGGTCTTTAAATTATGAACTGTACAGCATTAGACGTGCCTGAAGGCGATATAAACCTGCCTGCTTTGCGTGAAGATTTAGAGATAGAAGCAGGGGGATGCTTTTTAAATGGAGCGCCAAGTTGGCTAATCCACGATCCATTACGCAATAATTTTTTTAGAGTGGGTAAAGAAACATTTGAAATCTTGAGTGTTTGGAAAGACACAACAATATCCAGTTTTTGCAAATTAGCATCTGAAAAACTAAAAAGAACAGTTCATAAAGAAGAAGTAGATGAGACGACAAAATTTCTCTATGCAAATCAACTAACGCAAGAACCTATTGGCGGGGACTATAAGTCCTTTGTAGAGCAAGAAGTAGCCAAGAAAAAAGGACTTGGCTCTATGATTATTCATAGCTATCTTTTCTTCAAAATTCCCCTGCTTAATCCGCAAATAATATTAGACATATGCTGGCCTTATGTAAGGTTTTTGTTTTCTAAAATCGCGATTCTAATATTTGCGCTTATGGCAGTTCTTTCTCTTTATTTAGTGTCCAGACAATGGGAGGTGTTCACTTCCACATTCTTGTCGTTTCTAACATTTGAAGGGGCATTAATATATGGTTTTTCATTAGTTTGTTTGAAATTATTTCATGAATTTGGCCATGCTTTTATGGCAAAAAATACAATGTTCCCGTGCCAATAATTGGTGTGGCTTTTCTGGTTCTCTTTCCAGTGCTTTATACAGATACAACGTTGAAGCATCGTGATCAGCGGTTGATGATCGATGTGGCGGGTATTTTGACAGAGCTCGCAATTGCAATCATTGCAACCATGTTTTGGGTATTTTTACCTGATGGTCCAATGCGGTCAATCGCTTTTACTACTTCGACTTTGTCCTGGTTTTTAAGTCTAGTTATTAACCTCAATCCTTTTATGCGCTTTGATGGCTATTACATTTTAAGCGATGCATCTGGCGTTGAAAATATGCAAGAAAGAAGCTTTGCATTTGCAAAATGGCGAATGAGAGAAGTCTTATTTAAACCAAATATTGCCCCGCCTGAAGTGCTGAGTACAAACTTACAAAGGTTATTAATCTATCACGCTTGGGGCACTTGAGTTTACCGGTTCTTCTTATTTTTAGGAATAGCACTTTTAGTTTATGGCTTCTTCATCAAGATAATTGGTATCCTGCTTTTTGTCGTTGAAATCCTCTGGTTCATTTTATTGCCAATTTGGCGTGAGTTAAAAAATTGGTGGCGGATGAAGGCAGATTATAAAACATTCAGAAGTGTTGTTTCTTGTTTGATATTTTTTACACTTCTTCTTACTTTCTTTATTCCCTGGTCTTCGAGAGTTGATGTTCCAGCTATTTTAAAATCATCAAACGAATTTCACATTTTCCCTCCCATAGACGGCAAGCTTGTTCGCTCAAATCTTGCAGAGAGAAAGCAGATAAAGAAAGACGACCTATTATTTGAACTTGTATCTCCAAGCCTTAATGCGGAGCTTAGTATTTCTGAAAAGAGGAAAAAGATACTGGAAACAAGACTAAGCCGCTCATCTGCTAGTGCGCAGGAGCTTTCTTCAATCACAATATTACGCCAAGAGCTTGCAGCGGAAGAACAAAAATTTAATGGGCAAAAATCAAAGCATAAAACACTCGAGATGCGTGCTCCCTTTGAAGGGATGTTAGTGAATGTCGATCGTGAAGTGCATGAGGGGAATTGGCTGTCAGGGGAACAATCAATATCTATTCTAATTGATCCGCGTTCCATGAAGCTAACAGGCTATGTAAAAGCAAGTAATATTATGCGGCTGAAAATTGGGCAGCATGGGTACTTTATTCCAGATGGTTTTTTAAAGAAGTCTATCCCTATTGAGATCAAGGCCATTTCAAATATTTCTGAAGTACAACTAGCTGATGGTTTGTTATCACAGCAAGAAGGTGGTTTGATTGCTGCTACGAAAGATAGCAACGGTAGCGTTATTCCGCACGGCACTTGGTTTAAAATTGATTTGCTAATCGACAAAAAGCATAGCGTTCAGCCGATTAAAGCCATAACCAGAGGCCTTGCTGTTATTAATGCAGAACCACAAAGTTTTGCGTCGCGAGTCTTCAATCAGATAGCCTTTGTTTTAATTCGTGAAAGCGGGTTTTAAAAACCATATTCTTCTCATAGACTACTACTTCTAACATCTGGGGAGTCGTTATATGGATTTAGCATTTAGTGATGCGGAGAACAATTTTAGGCAAGAAGTTAAAAGCTTTCTGCAAGGAAAATTGTCCAAGCGACTTTCTGAAAAAGTAAAATTGGGCAAACGCCTCAATAAAGCAGATATGGTCGAGTGGCATTCTACTTTAAATGCACAAGGTTGGCTTGCAATTAATTGGCCAATGGAACACGGCGGCACGGGATGGACTGCTGTTCAAAAACATATTTTTGATGAAGAGTGCTGGGCAGCAGGAGCACCTCGTACAGTACCTTTTGGTCTTGATATGTTAGCGCCAGTCTTGATGAAATTTGGTTCTGATGAACAAAAATCACATTATTTACCGCGCATTTTAGATGGCACAGATTGGTGGTGCCAAGGGTATTCAGAGCCTGGCGCAGGGTCTGATCTTGCTTCGCTTAGAACGTCAGCAATAAAACAGGGCGACCATTACATCGTGAACGGCCAGAAAACTTGGACAACTTTGGGGCAATATGCGGATTGGATTTTCTGTTTGGTGCGAACCTCAACTGAAGGGAAGCGCCAAGAAGGTATTTCTTTTTTACTGATTGATATGAATACACCTGGCGTAACTGTGCGCCCTATTATTTTGCTAGATGGTGAGCATGAAGTGAATGAAATTTTCTTTGATGATGTAAAAGTCCCAGTTAGCAATCTTGTTGGCGAAGAAAATAAAGGCTGGACGTATGCCAAATATTTACTAACGCATGAACGAACCGGAACTGCAAACGTTGGTAACTCAAATGCAGCGCTTGAGAAGTTAAAATTAATTGCCTCGCAGCAAAAAAAAGCCGGAAAGCCATTAAGTGAAGACCCGTATTTTGCGGCTCGTATGGCGCGTGTTGAAATCGATCTTAATGCATTAAAAACAACAAATTTACGTATCTTAGTAGAAGCTGATTCAGGTGCGGCAGCAGGGCCTGAAAGCTCAATGCTAAAAGTCAAAGGGACTATCATTCGCCAAGAATTAAACGACCTTGCTCGCCGTGCACTTGGGCCATACGCCTTGCCATTTTCATCCGAGGCAATGGAAGAAGGCAATAATGAAGAAGCCATTGGTCCTGATTATGCAAATGCCATTGCCGCCAAATATTTTAATAACCGCAAGATGTCTATTTATGCTGGATCAAACGAAATTCAGCGTGAAATCATTACCAAGACAAAGTTGGGGTTATAATCATGAACTTTGCATTAAATGATGATCGCCGCATGTTGGCAGAAACGCTCGAGCGTTTTTTAGCGGATAATTACGATATCGAAAAACGTCATGGTTTTGTAATGCAAGATGACGGGTTCTCGCGTGAGATGTGGGTACAGTTTTCTGAGCTTGGTATTATCGGGGCTTTGTTCAATGAAACATCAGGTGGATTTGGTGGTGAAGGAGCTGATCTTATGGTCGTCTTTGAAGCGCTTGGGAGGCATCTCGTCGTTGAACCTTTTTTACCAACACTGTTGGCAGGAACAATTCTCTCAGAGGTTGGTGGATATGAAAACCTCATAGATAATACGATTGCAGGTGAGGCTCTTTTAGCGCTTGCACATGGTGAACCATCTTCTCGTTATGAGCTTAGCTCTGTCTCAATGAAAGCAAAACAAGAAGGGGATAGTTGGTTTTTGACGGGAGATAAATCTGTTGTGCTTGGAGGAGGCTCAGCAACACATATAATAGTTTCTGCAAGAACTTCAGGTGCGATTAATGATGAGACTGGAATTTCTCTTTTCTTGGTAGAAAAGTCAGATGCGGTCATCGTGCGTGGCTATGGAACATTAGATGGATACGGGGCTGCAGAGATTAATTTTACTAACGCTTTTGGAATATTAATTGGCGAGAAAGATAAAGGCTTTGCTCTTATCGAAAGAGCTCATACAACGGGTATAACAGCAATTTCTGCTGAAGCTCTTGGTGCTATGACGGTAGCGACTGATCTTACCGCCGAATACACAAAACAACGTAAGCAATTTGGAGTGCCGATTGGAAAATTTCAGGCACTCCAGCACCGCATGGCAGACATACTAATAGAGTTAGAGCAACTACGTTCTAGTATTATTAACGCTGCGGGTAATTTGACTTCTAAGAATAACTTACGAGAGCGCGAAGCATCTGCTTGCAAATACCTTGTTGGTACTATTGGCAGACAAGTAGCAGAAGAAGTTATTCAAATTCACGGCGGAATGGGAATGACATGGGAATATGCCGTTGGCCATTTTGCAAAACGTATTATAATGATAGATCATATTTTGGGTGATACAGATCATCATCTGGAACGATACATTACGCTTGGGCGTATAACTTAGAAAGAATTTAAAATGAGTACAATTGAATCTCGCCTTGCCGATATGGGTATTACAATTCCAGAACCACCCGCACCAGTTGCAGCCTATGTTGGACATGTTGTGCATAATGGTATTGTAACTGTTTCTGGTCAACTGCCATTAGCAGGCGGTTCGCTTTCGCAGACAGGGCTTTTGGGTGCGTCTGTTTCTGTCGAAGAAGGAGCAGCAGCGGCGCAAATCTGTGCAATTAACATCTTAGCGCAAATAAAAGTTGCTTGTGATGGTGATCTAGAACGTATTGAACGCTGCCTTCGTTTAGGTGGATTTGTAGCTTCTACATCAGATTTTACTGATCATCCAAAAGTTATCAACGGTGCATCGGAGTTTATGGGAGCCGTCCTTGGTGATAAAGGCGCTCATGCCCGAGCGGCAGTCGGTGTTGCAGCACTGCCAATGAATGCATCTGTCGAAATTGAAGCAACTTTTGTAATAAGCTAAGTTTAGGTAATTATGGGTGGGTAAATTGGAAAACTATGATCTTATCGTTATAGGTAGCGAGCCTTCAGGAAGGCGTGGGGCAATTCAAGCCGCTAAGTTTGGTAAGAAAGTTCTTGTCGTAGAGCGTGGTAGGCGCGTTGGGGGGGGCTGTTCATACAGGTGCAATTCCATCAAAAACTTTGCGCGAAACAGCCCTTAATCTTTCAGGTTGGAGAGAGCGAGGGTTTTATGGTCGTTCTTATCGCGTTAAAGATAACCTTACAGCTGATGACCTTCGAAAACGACTTCACATAACGTTAAATCATGAAGTAGAGGTGCTCGAACATCAATTTTCAAGAAACCAAGTTAAAACTATTACAGGCGCGGCAAGTTTTCTTGATAAAAATACTATTCAAGTTCTGGGTGAAGATGGAGAAGCTAATTCATTTTCAGCAACAAACTTTCTACTCGCTGTAGGGACAGAACCTTGCCGCCCTGATTATATTCCATTTAATGATACATGTGTTTTTGATAGTGATGGTATTTTAGAATTATCAACTTTACCGCGCTCCATGACGATTATTGGTGCTGGTGTTATTGGCGTAGAATATGCCACTATTTTTAATTCACTCGATGTTCATGTAACTTTGATTGAACCTAGAGATACCATGTTTGATTTTATCGACAAAGAATTAGTGGATGATTTCATTTACCAACTCCGCGATAGAGGTATGATTTTAAGATTCGGAGAAAAAGCAGAAGCTGTAGAATATGACAGCAAGAATAAATGTACGGTAAAACTAGAAGGTGGCCGTATAATTCGCTCAGATGTTATTCTTTTTGCTGCAGGTAGAATGGGTGCTACAAAAGGCCTTAATCTTGATGCTTGTGGTTTGGAATGTGATCATCGTGGGCGTTTAGTCGTTGATCCAAAATCCTTTGAAACGAGTGTCACTGGAATTTACGCTGCTGGCGATGTAATAGGGTTTCCTAGTTTAGCCTCTACTTCAATGGAGCAAGGACGAATTGCTATATGTCATGCTTGTGGTGAAAAAGCATATGAAACCCCTGAATACTTCCCATATGGTATTTATTCTGTGCCGGAAATTTCTACTGTTGGTATGACAGAAGAAGAGGTAACCGAGCGTAAAATTCCCTATGAATGTGGTATCGCACGATTTAGAGAAACATCGCGTGGACATATTATGGGTTTAGATACCGGCATGTTAAAAATGATTTTCTCGCTTAAAACTAGGAGATTACTTGGTTGCCATATCGTTGGTGAGGGCGCAACGGAGCTCATCCATATTGGACAGGCAGTTCTTAATTTAGGTGGCAAGCTTGAGTATTTTGTAGAAAATACTTTTAACTATCCTACATTAGCTGAAGCCTATAAAATTGCTGCGCTTGATGCATGGAACCGAATGCCAACTTAGGCTTTAGTCAGCAAATTTATCTGTCGCTCTTATAAGTTGGTCTAGAATTCCTGGCTCATCAAATGCGTGTCCTGCACCTTCAATCATATGAAAATCTGCATCTGGCCAAGCCTTGTGTAAGGCATAAGCATAAGGTGCAGGACATGGCATATCGTATCGACCATGAATAATAGCTCCTTTAATGCCTGCTAACTTATGAGCGTCGCGTAACAGTTGATCTTCTTCTAGCCAGCCACCATGAGTGAAAAAATGATTTTCAATTCGTGCAAATGCTAATGCAAAATGCCCATCACTAAAGTTAGAAGTCATCGCTTCACTTGGTAAAAGTTTGATCGTCTCACCTTCCCAAATGCTCCATGCCTTAGCGGCTTCTAATTGAGTAAAATTATCATCCGCAACCAAACGCTTGCGATAAGCAGCGATCATATTGTGGCGTTCATCTTCCGGAATAGGTGCAATGAACTGTTCCCACTTTTCAGGGTGTATTTCAGAAACACCAAATTGATAGTACCAATCTAACTCGGGTTTGGTCAGCATGTATATGCCACGCAGAATTAACTCGCTGACACGTTCAGGTGTTTTTGAGCATAAGCAAGGGACAAAGTTGATCCCCAAGACCCACCAAAGACCTGTCATTTTTTTGCACCCATCAATTCACGTAATCTTTCCAAATCATCAACTAAGTGCCAGGTCATATTGTTTTCTAATTCAGCATGGGGTTTGGATCGTCCACAGCCTCGTTGGTCAAAAACCATGATGTCATAAACTTTAGGATTAAAAAGACTGCGGTGTACGGGGTTAGAACCTCCGCCTGGTCCGCCATGAACAAAGACTGTAGGTTTGCCACCTTTTTTGCCACAACGTTCGTAATAAATTTCATGGCCATCTCCGGCATCAAGTAATCCACTCTCGTAAGGTTCAATAGGGGGATAAAGGCCTCGAAGTTCACTCATGAATTTATCTTTCATAAAAATATTTACAAAGAGTTTGATATAAAAAAGGCGGGCTGAAAAGCCCGCCGATTGAAGTTTTGAATAAGCGCTATTTTACCCCGCCATTTCGACTGCTCTTTTAGCCATGACTTTGACTAGGTTTGCTCTGTAGTTGTTGTCTCCGTGTAGGTCTGAGAGCAGTTCGTTTGCATCAACGTTGCAGTTCGCGATTGCTTCGGGGGTCCAGTTTGCGGTAAGGGCTGCTTCCATTTCTGTGTGACGGTGGACACCGTCAGCACCTGCGCCCGTTACACCAACCCGCACGCCCTCGCCTGTTTGTGCGACAAACACGCCTGCCATTGCATAGCGTGATGCAGGGTTAGGGAACTTTGAGTAAGCAGCTTTTACAGGCGTAATAAAGCTTACAGCCGTGATGATTTCATCTTCACCAAGCGCTGTTTCAAACATGCCCGTAAAGAAGCCATCTGCTGCAATTTCGCGTTTGTTGGTAATGATCGTGGCATTGAGCGCAATCATCGCTGCAGGATAATCAGCCGCTGGATCATTATTGGCAATTGAACCACCAATCGTACCCATGTTGCGAACATGGGGGTCACCGATGTGGCCTGCTAGAGCTGCAATCGATGGACAAGCTGCACCCAGTTCTTTGGATGAATGAACCTCCGCATGGGTTACACCAGCACCAATTGTAATTTGATTGCCGTCAACCGTAATCCCCTTCATGCTATCGACATGACGCAGATCGATGAGGTCTGATGGTGCAGCTAGTCGTTGCTTCATCGTTGGGATCAGGGTTTGCCCACCTGAGACGAACTTCGCATCATCTGATGAGCCCATTTTTGATACGGCATCCTCTACACTTGAGGCTCTGTGGTAATTTGTATTATACATTTTTGCTTCTCCTTACTCAGCAGCCTGTTTAGATTGTGTTGCTTGTATTGCCGCCCAAACCTTGGATGGTGTTGCAGGCATCGATAGATCATTATTGCCAATCGCATCGGTAATCGCATTGATAACCGCAGGCGGTGAACCAATCGCTCCAGCCTCCCCGCAGCCTTTGATGCCAAGAGGATTGCCTGGACAAACCGTTGTCTCATGGCTCACCGTATAGCTTGGTAAGTCATCTGCACGCGGCATGGTGTAGTCCATATATGAACCTGTTAGCAGTTGGCCGTTATCATCATAAACAGCTTGTTCAAGCAATGCCTGACCAACCCCTTGTGCGATACCGCCATGCACTTGGCCTTCTACAATCATCGGATTGATGATCGTACCAAAGTCATCGGAGGCTACGAACTGAACAATATCAGTTGTGCCCGTTTCAGGGTCAACTTCAACCTCGCAGATGTAGCAACCCGCAGGGAAGGTAAAGTTTGCTGGATCATAGAAAGCGCCTTCCTTAAGGCCAGGCTCCATGCCCTCTGGCAGATTGTGAGCAGTATAAGCACCAAGGCATACTTCGTGCCAGCCAAGGGTCTTATCCGTACCAGCAACTTTAACCTCGCCGTTTTCAATAACGATGTCGCCTTCATCAGCTTCTAACAAGTGAGCTGCAATCTTCTTGGCTTTTGCTTCAACTTTATCAAGCGCTTTTACAATGGCTGACATACCAACCGCGCCAGAACGAGAACCATAAGTCCCCATACCAAACTGCACCTTATCCGTGTCACCGTGAACAACTTGCACATTATCAGCTGGAAGACCAAAGCGATCATTGATCAATTGCGCAAAGGTTGTTTCATGCCCCTGACCATGGCTGTGAGAGCCGGTTAGGATTTCGACAGTACCCACAGGGTTCACGCGAACCTCAGCAGATTCCCAAAGACCAACGCCCGCTCCAAGCGAGCCAACAGCTGCCGATGGTGCAATGCCGCAAGCCTCAATATAACACGATATGCCGATACCGCGCATCTTGCCACGTGATGCAGCTTCTGAGCGGCGCGCTTCAAAGCCCGCATAGTCCGAGGCCTTCATGGCTGCGTCCATATTAGCATTAAAGTCACCACTGTCATAAGCCATAATAACAGGCGTCTGATGTGGGAACTCCGTGATGAAGTTTGCACGGCGAAGTTCAGCAGGATCAACCCCCAACTCACCAGCGGCTGTCGTTAACATACGCTCTACAAGGAAAGCAGCTTCTGGACGTCCCGCACCACGATATGCATCGACTGGTGTTGTGTTGGTATAAACCGCACGAACATTGCCATGCACATTCGCAATATTATACTGCCCCGACAAAAGCGTCGCATAAAGATAAGTCGGCGTTGCAGATGAGAACAGCGACATGTAAGCGCCAAGGTTGGCAATCGTATCAACTTGGAAGCCAACAATCTTGTTGTTCTTATCAAAGCCCATTTTTGCTGTCGTAATATGATCGCGGCCGTGCGCATCCGTTAAAAATGCTTCGGTTCGATCAGACGTCCATTTTACCGAGCGTTTGGTTTTCATAGAAGCCCAAAGACATACGATTTCTTCTGGGTAGATATAAATCTTAGCGCCAAAGCCACCGCCAACATCAGGGGCAATAACACGAAGCTTATGCTCAGGCGCTACTTGATAAAATGCAGATAGAACAAGTCGTGCTACATGCGGGTTTTGGCTTGTTGTATAAAGCGTATAATGATCTTCTGATGCATCAAAGGTTGCAACAGCAGAGCGTGGCTCCATTGGATTAGGAGATACGCGGTTATTAATAACCTTCATTTCTGTGACATGAGCTGCGCCCGCAATAGCTTCTTCAGTCGCTGCTTGTTCACCAATCTCCCAATCAAAGATCAGATTATTTGGCGCTTCCGGGTGGATTTGCTCAACACCTGCTTCTAAAGATTTTCCTGCATCGGTCACAGAAGATAAAACCTCATAATCAACCACAACTGCTTCTGCAGCTGTTTTTGCATTCGCGGGACTATCCGCAATAACAACAGCAACCGCATCACCTGCATAGCGAACCGTATTCGTTGCTAAGGCTGACCATGCACCCATGTTCATTGGCGAGCCGTCTTTAGAGTTAACTGCCCAACCACAAATAATATTGCCGATGCCATCGCCTGTAAGTTGATGACCATCAAACACACCTTCAACGCCTACAATCGCTTCAGCTGCAGATTTGTCGATTGATTTAATGTTTGCATGGGCATGCGGTGAGCGCACAAATGCGGCATAGCACTGACCGTGGTTTGTCACGTCATCTGTATATTTACCGTCGCCTGTAATAAATCTTTTGTCTTCCTTGCGCAAAACGCGTGCGCCAATACCTTCACTCATATTCTTGTCCTCCAAATTACTGGGTGCTTATTCTTGTCCTAAAAATCTCCGACTCTTAGGGAATAAACAGCAATCACATCTTTGATGCGCCGTCCTGAATTGATTTCACAATGTTGTGGTAGCCCGTGCAGCGGCAAATATTGCCTTCAAGCTCCGCACGAATGGTCTTCTCGTCTAAGTCTTTACCCAAACGGTTCACCATATCCGTTGCAGCCATGATCATGCCAGGGGTGCAAAATCCACATTGTAGGCCGTGGTTGTCTTTAAAAGCCTGCTGCATCGGATGAAGTTCATCGCCCGCAATACCTTCAATCGTTGTAACCTCACATCCATTGGCTTGAGCAGCCAAAGTTGTACAGGCCTTAACTGCCTTGCCATCAACATGCACAACACATGCACCACACTGAGAAGTATCACACCCAACATGCGTTCCAGTTAAACGTAAATTCTCGCGAATAAACTCAACCAGAAGCGTGCGGTCCTCAACCTCACCCCCAACTGACCTACCATTCACAACCATAGATATCGATGTCATTATTCTCTCCTCAAATTCAAAACTAACCTTGTGACGTAGATCACAAGAGAGAAAGAACAGGGAGATTAAGCCACGATTGCAGGAAATTAATAATCCCTGACGTGCAAAATGGCTATAAGCGAGACGACAAGTTCTTCTCCCAGAAATTCTTGTCTCATATTACCGAAAAGAAGTATTGCGCGGAAATCAATTTAAGCCAAGGGGCAGGTAGGTTTTTTTAAAATTTAATAATTTTTGTGACTTGGTACTAAGCAACGATGTGATTTTCTAATCAACTAATTGTAGATTGATTCAATGATTGCGTGCCTCCAAATCATTGGTGGCACGCATCGCAAACGTTATTTTTGCTTACTCATATGATTTTCAATCAAAGTGGAGAAGAGAACTGGGGTCTCTTGCATTGGATAGTGGCCTGCATTTTCAATGTAGCTGAATTCTGCAGACGGGATCCATTGAGAGATTGTTTTATCATAATATTCTTTTCGAAACCCTGGTAGGTCCTGATTGCCTCCAATGACAAGAACTGGTGTTTCGATTTTTGCTTTGGCAAACTCTTCCGAGAAATCTTCTTTTAACCACATGTCATAATAACCTTTAACAGCATCTGGGTTAGAGGTTGTCCGAGTATGTGTGGTTTTTTGGTAGCCCAAGTCACATTCAGCTTTCCACCAGTCAAAGCGCCAAATGCTGCTACAGCCATATTATCATCCGTCATGGTTGCCATGAGGAATGCTTTGTCGTCATCAGATGCTGGATATCCATCCGGCGTAACTGGAGTCACCGCCACAAAGCTCTTGATCCTTTTTTGATCCTGCCAGTCAAGCATTACAGCTTTAAACCCGGCCATACCATTCATTGAGTGTCCGACAAGATGGTATTTTTGCCACCCAAGGTGATCAGCAAGTTTAAATACATCTCCAGCAACTTCGTCAGTGGTATATTCACCACTTATCGTTTTTGATTTTCCATATCCTCTTACTTCTGCAAATGCATAGGTGAATTGGTTACTGTCCAGCCATTGCTTAACGGATGCGTAGTTGCTGGAATCTCCCATCCAGTCATGTAGTACGATAACTTTTTCAGAACCAGATCCAAACGTTTCGTACCCGAGAACTGGTTTGTCGGCGGCTAACGCAGATGCTGTTGTTATACCTGTAATGAGAGTGGTTGCTATCAATAGGCCTTTGTCAAACATGGTGTGTCCTTTCAAGGGAGGTTTATTTGATGAAGCCATTATTGGTTTTAGTATCTATATTGACAAGTACGCACTATTTTTGCATGTAGTATCAAAAAGTATACTGTAAGGTGAAATATATGCGTAAGCCCCGTCACAAAAATAACATTACTTGTCCTGTAGAAGCAGCGCTGAGCCGAATAGGTGGTAAATGGAAAGGCTTGATTATTTTGCGATTATTACAACGAACATGGCGCTTCAACGAATTGATGAGAAGCATACCTGGCTGCACACAGCGGATGCTTACAAATCAACTCCGTGATTTGGAAGAAGATGGAATTGTTCACCGAGAAATATTTCCACAGGTTCCACCACGAGTTGAATATTCGCTTACAGATATGGGCCGAAATTTGGAGCCAACAGTAAGGGCAATGTGCCATTGGGGGCAACAGAATGTTGAAGGCGTGGATACTGATTTTGTATTACTTTTGGAGGATGTTAAATAACATTTTATATCGGCCTATGCTGCGACTTGTTCATGTATATACATCCGCAATTTAGAACATAAAATCATCGCGTCATTTTAATAAAAATCTGGGTATTAGCGTAGCTTTTTCTGCTAAATGTAAGCCATTTTAAAGATCAGCGATGCGCTTCTTTGCCGCCAAATATTCAAAAACAAGTCTATCAACGAGTTCTTGAGTAGATCCAACAGATTTTACAGCACCAATTCCTTGGCCGCAGCCCCAAATATCTTTCCATGCTTTTGCATCCGTATTGCTGCCAGAAGCAAAGTTCATAGCTGATGGATCACTTTCAGGAAGATTGTCAGGATCCATACCTGCTTTTTCAATAGAGGGTTTTAGATAGTTACCGTGTACGCCCGTAAAGAGGTTTGTATAGACAATATCTTTTGCGCTATATTCCGCAATTGCTTGCTTATATTCATCAGATGCGCGAGCTTCGTGCGTCGCTATGAATGGTGAGCCAATATAAGCCATGTCTGCACCCATAGCCTGCGCAGCTAAAATGGCACCGCCATTTGCAATCGAACCAGAAAGCAAAAGTGGCCCATCAAACCCTTCACGGATTTCCTGAATAAGAGCAAAAGGTGATAGCGTACCTGCGTGACCACCAGCTCCTGTTGCTACCGCGATTAATCCATCGGCGCCTTTTCTAATGGCAGAATTTGCATGGCGGTTATTGATAATATCATGCAGAACAATGCCGCCATAAGAATGTACCGCGTCATTCACCTCAGGCACAGCACCAAGTGAAGTAATAACAATAGGAACTTTATGCTTTACACACATTTTAAGGTCGTGCTCGAGCCTATTGTTTGAAGTATGAACAATCTGATTGACCGCAAAAGGTGCTACTTTTTTATCAGGGTTCTTAGCTTTATAGTCAGCCAACCCCTCTGTAATTTCGGAAAGCCAATCATCAAGCTGTTCTGCAGGGCGTGCATTAAGGGCAGGAAAAGAACCAACAACACCGGACCTACATTGCGCCATTACAAGTTGTGGGTTTGAAATAATAAACAAAGGTGCTGCTACAGCGGGAATTGAAAGGCGGTCTTTTAAAATTTCTGGAATAGCCACACTATTCTCCTCGGTTCTTACGTAATGGTAAGACGTTAATAGAGCGCTTTGTGAAATCTAGCAATATAAAATTCTTAATCCACGCCTCGATGAAGATTGCAAATTCATCATAAAACAGTAAAAGAGAGATGATTTGTGATTAAAGGAATCAAATGTGTGTGGGGCATCTTATATTCCTAATAGGTTTTAAAATTTCGCGAAACTGCCGCTCGTGAAAATTAAGGGTATATTTTGGCTAACTTTGAACGTCTTATCAGGGGAGCATTAGCTTCACAGGATGCTTCTTCATCAGAAGTACGTCAGGTTATCTATCAGTCCTCACGTAATGCTCTACAAAAGATAATTGAGAGCAATCGCTCTCTAACAGTAGAAGCTGTGATGGAACAAAAGCGTCAGCTTGAGGCTTCCATTGGTAGTATTGAAGCAGAATACAATGCGCCGGAACCAATATCAAGCCCCGAGCCTGTTATCCCAGCACAGCCGATTATCATTGATGATAAACCTGAAGAGTTTATTGCACCAGTTATTGCTAATGAGGTAGCTGCGCCTGTTGAAGCTCCAGCTAAGGTTGCAGAAAATGACCCATTACATGAAATTCAACAAATTCTGGAAAGCACGACGCTTCAAGAAGCTGCTCCAGAGCCGATAAGCCCTGCAGTGCAAGAACAGCAGGTTGCAGAGCCTATTATCACAGAGCCCGTTATAAACGTAGCTGCGCCGCAACAAGAGCCATCCATTCAGGTTGAGCCTGTGCCAGAACGAGTTCGCCAAGATGCCGTTAGTATTGATACCGAACAATATAATGAGCAAGATTCTCCGCTACCTGAACATTACGAAGAGCAAGAAAGCGTACCTCTTGGTTTTTCAAAGCGTAGAAAAACACAGAAACGCTTTTTGTGGACTGTAATAACTTTAATAGTTTTAGGTTTGTTGGCTTGGATTTCTTATATCGTCGTGACTGGCGTTTTGGATGGGTCTTTAATAGGACAAAATGAAACCAATAAGCCAAAGCTAAATCCTAATGCAATTTCACGTCAGGCTGATTCAGAAAATTATATTACGGTTATTGATGCTGGAGATTTGTCATCACTTAATACATCGGGTAGTGGTAAAGCGCAGATCGTAAACCAACTAAACTCAAACATGATCCGGATTCATTCAATACGCAATGCATTGAATAGATCTGAACCAGCATTGCCTATATTAATTAGATTGAAACCTGGTGTCCTAAAGCAGATTTCTGGAAAGCGTGTAACGGTTGAAATTTTTGCGAAAGCAGGCGGCGGAGAAACCGCACACTTTGCGGTAGGGTGTAAATTTGGCAGCTTAACAGAATGTGGGCGAAAGCGCTTTTTAGCAGGCTCGCAGCCAAATGCTTCCGTCTTTGCTTTCCAAATGGATACAATTAGCGACATAAACGAAGAGATGTTCATAACCCTAAGCACCGATACGACAAGTCAAGCAGCGGTTACCGGTAAAGGTGATATTCTTGACGTTGTCTATATTAGATTAAGCGTAGATGGCTAAGCGCCAAACTCGTTCATAAAGTCTGGCCCTAGCCCAATAATAACAGGATCAACCTCGCCAATCATTTTGGTATCTTTATCCGTATAATCTAAGCGATGTAAGAAATGCCTGATGGCGTTTAACCGTGCGCGACGTTTGTCATTAGAGCGAACAATAGTCCAAGGAGCGTGGTTCGTATGTGTTGCCTCAAGCATCGTATTACGCGCACTAGTATAATCATCCCATTTAGAAAGTGCTTTAATATCAATTGGAGAAAGCTTCCAAGCTTTTAAGGGGTTTTGTCGTCTGTCATGAAAGCGTTTGAGTTGCATTTCTTGACCGACATTAAGCCAAAACTTAAAGAAATGAATACCGTCATCAACGATCATATCTTCAAATTGTGGGGCTTCTTTTAAAAACTGCTTATGTTGCTTTGGTTTGCAAAAACCCATTACAGGCTCAACACCAGCGCGATTATACCACGAGCGGTCAAACATCGCCATTTCACCCGAAGTTGGTAGGTGTGTTGTATAACGTTGAAAATACCATTGTCCTTGTTCTGTATCAGAAGGCTTAGAAAGCGCGACAACTTTTGCATGGCGCGGATTTAGATATTGGCGAAATGCGTTTATTGTACCGCCCTTGCCAGCAGCATCACGTCCTTCAAAGACAATGACAACACGTTCGCCAGTTTCCTGTAACCAAGCTTGCATTTTGCCAAGCTCAAGTTGAAGCATCTCAAGTTCTTCTTCGTATTTTTTTCGGCTTAGTTTTTTATCATAAGGATACCCGCCACTTGCAAAAGCATTGTCTTCAATTGCATCAGGAAGTTTCTCATTATCTAGGTCAACTGAAACTGATTTTCCATTGATGTCGATTTTAACTTCAGGAATGTCTTGCGCCATTGGTAGGTGTCCATTTTATAAAATAAGTGTTCTAGAGTGTATTTAATGCAGCTTTCAAAGCAATTGGAAGCTAAGAGCTGTGAGTGAAAAGACAATAGAATAATTTATAAGAAGATTGCTAGGATAAATTAAAAAGCCCACTTTGCGCAAATGCAAAGCGGGCTGTTTAATAGACATATAATTCAGCAACTCAATTGAGCATTAACAAGCTTTAGCCGTTTGCTGCGCGTTTTACGCGGCGACGGTCCGTCGCTGTCTGATAGGCTATACGACAATGATATTCGCAGTACGGCGCATCTTCTTTTGGTGTATTACCACAGAAGTGAAAATCATCCGTTGCAGGATCCCCATCCGGCCACTTGCAGGTTTTTTCTGTTAAATCCACCAAGTTCAATTTTTTTGAAACAGGCATAGGAATATCTTCAATGATAGTCCTGGTTGGCGCGCTTGGTGCTGTACGTCCGCCGGTGGTTCGCAAAGCTCGTGGTCGCGCATTATAAGTGCCACCACTACGGGCAGCTGTTTTTAATTTGCGAGCACTTGTGTTTGCTGGTTTTGCACGGCCAGAAAGGCCAAGTCTGTGTACTTTTCCAATTACTGCATTCCTGGTGACACCACCTAATTCTGCTGCAATTTGGCTAGCGCTCAATCCATCCGCCCATAATTTTGTTAGCGTAGCCACACGATCATCTGTCCAAGACATATGTCTATAATCTCCGAATTTTGCAGAATTCGCCCCGTACCCAAAAATGAAAAATTCTGGTTAAAACGCTTCTACTTGTTATATTTCCTACGATGTACGCCGTAGGTTACGATACCACTCTTTACTGAAATGAATTAATCAGGCCGAGACTCCAAGCACAAGAGTCCAAAGCTCAGAACGAATCATTTTTTCACAATATCCCCAGCTTAGGGAATCATGTTCCGTTTACCTGTGGAAAGAAGAATCGATATTGCAAGGCTTGGGTTGTATTCCTGTGGAAAGATTATTTCGACCACGTCTGAAATCCAGTATTTATAAGGCTTGACCATTAAGTTTATGCAAAGTATTTTGTGTGCATAAGATTTATTCTGCACTTGCAGATATAAAATGCCCCGTCTTGATGGCGGGTTTTTTGTTTTAAGACAGAGATAACTGCAATTAAGCTTCAGAAAAGCCATTCTAATGGGAAAAGAACAACATACCTTTGATGTCTATGCACCGCCTCCGGTTAAGTTTGCCCGTGCAGAAGGTTGCCGATTGTATGATACGAATGGCAATGAGTATTTAGATTGCACGTCTGGTATAGCGGTAAACTCTCTAGGTCATGGACATCCACATTTAGTTGAGACACTAAAAAAGCAAGCAGACGAAATCTGGCACTTATCCAACCTGTTTGAAATTCCAGGTCAAGCAAAGCTTGCAAGCAGACTTTGCGATAATAGTTTTGCAGATCGTGTGTTTTTTACAAACTCCGGTGCAGAGGCAATGGAATGTGCCATAAAAACTGCACGCAGATATCATTTTGCGCAAGGAAACCCGGAGCGCGTAAACATCATAACTTTTGAAGGTGCTTTCCACGGGCGTACCATGACAACAATCGCTGCAGGTGGACAGGAAAAATACCTTGAAGGGTTTGGTCCTGTCGCTCCTGGTTTTATTAATTTGCTATTTGATGATCATGAGGCATTAAAAGCTGCAATTGACGATGAAACTGCTGCTATCCTTGTTGAGCCTATCCAAGGCGAAGGCGGGATTAGAGAAATCCCAGCACAATGCCTACGTGGCTTAAGAGAGCTATGTGATAAACATGGTATTTTGCTCATCTATGATGAAGTGCAAACTGGCGTGGGACGATGTGGAAAATTATTTGCGCATCAAATTCATAACGTTGAGCCAGATATCATGTCAATTGCAAAAGGCATCGGCGGTGGTTTCCCTCTTGGTGCTTGTATGGCGACAGAAGAAGTAGCAGTTGCAATGGTCTTAGGCACGCATGGATCGACATTTGGTGGCAACCCACTTGCCATGGCTATTGGTAATGCTGTTCTTGATGTTGTGCTTGAAGATAGCTTCATGGATGAGGTTAATGATAAGGCCATTATATTCCGTCAGCACTTGGCAGAGCTTGTCGATACTTATCCAGATTTGCTTGAAGATGTTCGTGGTGCAGGCCTCTTGATGGGGATTAAAGCAAAAGTGCTTAATCTTGATTTAATTGCAGCAATGCGAGAGCAGGGGCTTCTAACTGTGGGGGCAGGCGACAATGTTATCCGTATATTGCCGCCGCTCATTATAAGTGAAGATGATATCCGTGCTGTACGCGATAAAATGATTGCAGCCTTTGATGCGATAAGAGCTACGCAGAAAGCATAAAATTCTATGACATCTAAAATTCGTAATTTTCTCGATATTTCGAGCGTCGATAAGGATTCTTTAAAGGGAATGATCGCATCTGCGCATAAGATGAAGTCGGAAGGCAATAGTGAAAAGCCGCTTGATGGTAAAATGCTTGCTATGATTTTTGATAAACCATCAACACGCACCAGAGTATCATTTGATGTTGGTATGCGCCAATTGGGCGGTGAGACGATTATATTATCTGGTTCAGAGATGCAGCTGGGGCGCGGCGAAACAGTTGCTGATACGGCGAGGGTGCTCTCTCGATATGTTGATGCGATCATGATTAGAACAACTGATCATGCACGGGTATTAGAGCTTGCTGAGAATGCTACCGTGCCTGTCATAAATGGGCTTACTGACGATACGCACCCTTGTCAGATAATGGCTGATATTTTGACGATTGAAGAAAAGCTTGGCACTTGCGAAGGCAAGAAAATTGTTTGGACAGGTGATGGGAATAATGTTCTAAACTCCTTGATTGAGGCGAGTAGCGTATTTAACTATCAGTTAGATATTGCCGTACCAAAAGGTCATGAACCCGATCAAAAATATATAGATTGGGCGACTAGCAGAGGTGCAAATATTAAACTCGGCTATGATGCAAAAGTGGCTGTTGAAAATGCAGATTGTGTTGTGACGGACACTTGGACTTCAATGGGCTTTGAGGATGATGCTTCTGGCCATAATACGTTTATTCCGTATCAAGTGAATGACGAGCTGATGGCAAATGCAAAAGACAATGCTATTTTCATGCATTGTCTACCTGCTCATCGAGGCGAAGAAGTAACAGATAGTGTCATCGATAGTGCGCAATCTGTTGTCTTTGATGAAGCGGAAAATCGCTTACATGCGCAAAAAGCTATTTTAGCTTGGTGCTTAGAAAATAGCATTTAAACAAACGAGACCATAAAAGATGAGTGATACTACTAACCCGGAAGCAGCAGATTATAAATTTGTAGGCGATGATGTCGTCGTGCCCTTTGCTGTCGAACCATTGGATATACGTGGTCGTGCTGTACACCTTGGGCCAATGCTTGATACTATTTTAAAGCGACATAAATATCCGCAAGACATTGCCTTCTTAATGGGCGAAATGATTTCCCTCGCTGTTTTGCTGGGAACGTCATTAAAATTTGATGGTAATTTTATTTTGCAAACACAGTCTGACGGGCCTGTATCTTTGGCTGTTGTAGACTTCTCGACGCCAGACTCAATCAGAGCTTACGCACGTTACAACAAAGCTGATTATGAAGAGGCTTTAAAGCAAGGTAAAACCAGTCCGCGTGATTTGCTGGGTGAGGGCATTATGGCGATGACGATTGACCATGGCGTCGATATGCAACGTTATCAAGGTATCGTAAAACTTGATGGAATATCTTTAGAAGAAGCAGCTCATGAATATTTCAAGCAATCAGAGCAAATTCCAACACGGATTAAATTGTCGGTAGCGCAAATTTTACGCCCATCTGACGATGGCTCTGGAGCTGAAACTAGCTGGCGTGCTGGCGGTGTTCTAACGCAATTTTTACCTGAATCAGAAGATCGCATTAAGCAGCGCGATTTACCAAGTGGTGCTGAAGATGAAGAAGGTAATTTTTCACCAGATGATGCGTGGCTCGAAGCTTCTGCATTAATGGATACCGTCGGCGATGATGAACTTACAGACCCGCAAATAAACATTGAGCGATTGCTTTATAGATTATTCCACGAGCATGGCGTTCGCGTTTTTGAAGGTACTTCGGTTCTGGATAAATGCACTTGTAGTCGCGAGAAGGTTGTTTCGCTTGTTCGTAGTTTCAAAGATGATCCTGAAAAACCGGTAGAGCCTAACGAAAGCTTCACCACTGTATGTGAATTTTGCAGTACATCTTATACGGTTTCAGCTAACGAAGTTTAACGTTACTTCAAACGCTATCGGCAACATCAAGTGGTCGTTTACTCAAATTACAAACTTGTAACTTGCCGAAATCAGGCTTTGCTATATTTATATGTGTGTAATTAAATAGATATGGCCATGTTGCAGAAAAACGACACGATAGAATTAGATCAGATAGAAGAGCCAAAGGTTGCTCCCAAGAGCAGTTTTTCGCTTGCCATAATCGTCCGTGTCATTTGCCAGTTTTTGTTAATGGCAATTGTTTTGTTTGGTGGTTTTTACTTCATGAACAAGCTGATTGAAGCAAAAGAAGAGCCTCCAAAGCGCCCGCCTTTTAAAACAGTTTATACCGTTGATACGATTATCGCTCAATCAGGTGACTTTCAGCCATCGATGGTTGTATATGGTGAAGTACAGGCTTCTAAAACTGTTGATCTAAGATCGCTGGTTGCAGGTAAAATTGTTGAAGTAAACCCTAGATTGCAAGTGGGGAGCCATGTTGAAAAAGGCGAAATGCTTTTTGCAATTGATAAATTCAATTATGAAACAGCACTTGGAAGTGCAAAATCCACTGTCATAGAAACCAAAGCTCGCATTGGTGAAAATGAAGCAATGATCTCAATTGAAGAAGCGCGGATCAAAAGCTTAAAGCAACAGCTCTCATTAGCTCAGAGTGATTTAGAGCGCATCAAAAAATTGCAAAAACGTGGAAGCGCGACACCGCGTTCAGTTGAGGAACGTGAACTTATTGTAAGTCAGAGGTCACAGTCTTTAGAGCAAAGCCAATTAAACCTAGTGGCTGAGAGATCAAGAATTGAGCAACTCAAAGCCGTTCTAGTACGCTCACAACGTAGCATTGAGCAGGCTGAGCGAGATTTACAAGATACAGCACTTCTAGCGCCGATGGATGGTGTAATAAGAGAAAATAATGCGTCAGAGGGTCGATTGATCGGAGCTAATGACATGATTGTTTCTATGTATCGCGACGATAAACTTGAGGTTCGTTTCACACTTACAGATCAACGCTTTGGAAGAATCCAGTCAGATAATACCGGTATTGTTGGACGAAAAGTAGAAGTCATTTGGGTTGTCGGCGGTGAAGAGTATCGCTACCCAGCCATGATTGAGAGAATTGGTGCGCAAATTACATCTGATCGCGGCGGTGTTGAGGTTATAGCAAGTATTGAAGGCACAATAAAAGAAAGCCCACTAAGACCTGGTGCTTTTGTGGAAGTCATCGTCCCCGATAAAGCATTCGTGGGGAACTTCCGCGTTCCTGAAACTGCGCTTTATGACAACAATAAAATCTATATCTCAGTTGATAATAAGCTTGTCGCTAAAACTGTAAAAGTACTTGCGCGCGATGGCGATGCCATAATTATTGACGGCGAATTATCAAATGGCGATGAAGTTTTAACTACAAGAATAGCAGAAATTTCAGAAGGCTTAAATGTAAGGCCAGCGCAACCAGCTCCGCAAAATTAAGGCTAGGCATGATGAGGCTAAGTAAATGATTGCACGCATGGTACCAGGTGGTGGCATTGTTAGTCTTTTTGCAAGGCATCCTAATGCTGCCAACCTGCTTATGATCTTGATGCTCATTTTTGGCGTTTTTGCGATTGGCAAAATTAACACACAATTCTTCCCAACCGTTGAGCGTCAAGAAGTTAGAATTTCCGTGAAGTGGTCGGGCGCAAGTGCTGAAGATGTTGAAAGAAACATCATTCAAATTATTGAGCCTGAGGTTCGCTTCATAGACGGTGTCGATAATATGATTTCTTATGCAAGAGAGGGGGCTGGTACAATTGCCCTTGAATTCTTGCCGGATGCAGACATTCAGCAAGCTGTTGCAGATGTTGATACTGCAGTAAAAGCAGTTACCAATTTACCAGACGGGGCTGATGAGCCAGAAGTTGCTAAAGGTTCGTTCTTTGATCGAGTCGCAAGGCTATCATTGTCAGGCGATGTGCCTGAGAGTACGCTAAGAATTCATGCCAAAAAAATTCGAGATGATTTGATAGAACGTGGAATCGACAAAATATCGTTTGTTGGGATGCGTGATGAAGAATTACAGGTTGAAATCTCAGAGCGCGAATTAAGGCGCATTGGGCTCTCTATTTCTGATGTATCAGCTGTTATCGCGGGCAATAGTAGAGATACGCCCTCAGGACAATTAAAAGGGGATGTTGAAAAACAAATCCGTGCTTTGGCAGATGCAGAAGACCCGACTGCATTAAAAAATATTGAAATCCGATCTTTTGCAACCGGTGAAAAGGTACTGCTTGGCGATATTGCAACAATCAAACGCGGCTATGAAGATGGTCAGTCTCGTGGGTTATCTGGTGGTAAACCTGCAATTCAGCTAACGGTTGAACGGGCTTTAAGTGCGGATACCTTAAAAACAGCCCGCATTCTGGATCAGTATTTATCAGAAATTGAAGATGTAATGCCGCCGGGAGTTACACTTAAAAAATATGAAGTACGAGCAGATTCATTGGTAGAGCGTATCTCACTTCTACTTTGGAATGGTATTTTTGGACTGGTTCTCGTTGTTGCAACGCTGTTTATTTTCTTAAATGCACGCATCGCCTTTTGGGTTGCTGCTGGCATTCCTGTTGCAATGTTTGCAACACTCGGCTTCATGCTGCTGCTGGGGCAAACTATCAATATGATTACGCTCTTTGCGATGATCATGATGCTTGGCATTATTGTTGATGATGCAATTGTAGTTGGTGAACATACAGCCTCACGGTTTGAAGCAGGGGATGAACCTTTTCAAGCTGCAGAAAACGGTGCAGGGCGAATGCTCACGCCTGTTATGGCTGCTATGATTACAACGGTTGCAGCTTTTGCACCAATGTTATTGATTGGCGATATAATCGGCCAAATTATGGGCGTGATGCCCTATGTGGTAATAGCAGTTATCATCGCAAGTCTTATTGAGTGTTTTTTAATACTACCAGGACACTTGGCACATACGTTGCAACATAAGCCAAAACGAAAATGGTCATTTTGGCGTCAGATGTTCTTTGCTAGTTTAGTTGGGGGCATGTTAATTTCTGTTATGAATCGTGTTTCGTCTGGATCGTTTGATTTAGCTGGCGTACCTTTATTGAAGCCAATAATGGATGCACAAGAAAGCGGCTCTATTGTTCTCTTTATTGCACTCATCACAATAGGCTCACTGTTGGTTGGAACCTTGTTTGAAGGCATCTTTTGGCTCCTCAAAAAATTCTCACCAGACGATAAAGGTCCTCACGATCAAGGTTGGTTTAGAAATTGGTTTGATAGATATTTTAATGCGTTCCGTGACGGACCTTTTAACTGGATGGTAAAATTATCATTTCGTTGGCGTTATGTAACCGTTGCAGTTGCTTTAACCAGTGTAATGATTTTAGCAGTAGGTCCCATCAGAGGTGAGCAAGTAAAATTTGTTTTCTTCCCGTCCCCTGAAGCTGAAAACATACGTGCAAGGCTGGTCTTTAATGCAGGCATTCCAGAGCAAAATGCTTTTGAAATCATCAATGAAGTAGAAGAGGCATTAGAGCGCGCATCTATTCAACTAACAGGCGGTGATGAAAAACTGGTAACAGCAGTTTTCACAACACTTGGTAGCGCTGGACGTAGCGTTGGTGATAATTTGGCTGAGCTTAGGGTGCAGCTTTCTTCATCAGAAGTTCGTACTATTCGCACACCTGATATAGTCAAAGCGTGGCGTAAAGCATTGCCAAAACTTGCTGGTGCAAAACGCATTGCAATTTTTGAATCGCGTGGCGGGCCTCCAGGGCGTGACTTGGATGTGGAAATTGTAGGCAGCGATGTGGCAAGCCTCAAAGCAGCTGCGACACAAGTTATTCCAATTATTCAGGCTATCAATGGTGCGTCGGGTGTTGCAGATGATTTACCGTTCGGAAAACCGGAATTAATCATGCGGCTATTACCAAGGGGCGCAGCGCTTGGTTTCAGTATTGATGAAGTTGGTAGACAAGTTAGAAATGCCTTTGATGGAGCAATCCCGCGCAGGTTTGCGCGTGGTGATGATGAGATTACAATTCGAGTTTCACGTACGACCCGCGATAAAGGCGGCGATAAACTACGCAATTTTGAACTCCGCAGCCCACAAGGACAATTCGTGCCACTAGGTGAAGTTGTTGCCCTAACTGAAAAGCAGGGTTTTTCCGCCATTCAAAGAGAAGGTGGTAAAACCATTGTCTCAGTAACCGCGGATCTTGATACGGATATTGTGACCACTGATAAAGCGATCGAAATTTTGCTAGCGGGCGAACTTCCTCAGATTATGGATAAGATGGGTTTGAGTTATCGTTTTGGTGGTAAAGATGAAGAACGCAAGAAAGCGTTCAAGGACTTAACAACAGGCATCTATGTAGCGCTTGCGGTTATTTACATTGTGCTTGCTTGGGTGTTTGGTAGTTATTTCAGACCTATTGCAATCATGCTTATCATCCCATTTGGCCTTGTTGGTGCAGTTGTTGGTCATTGGGTGCTTGGCTTTAAGCTAACCATTCTTTCGTTCATAGGATTATTGGGGCTGGCAGGTATCTTGGTAAATGACTCAATCATTCTAGTAAGCCGTCTTGATGAAAGATTGGATGAAGGTGAGGCTTTGCCAGAAGCTGCAATTGGTGCAAGTCGCGACCGTCTTCGCGCAGTGCTATTAACATCACTCACCACTATTGGCGGCTTAGTTCCATTGATGTTTGAGAAAAGTCTTCAAGCTCAATTCTTGCTGCCAATGGCTATAACGATTGTATTTGGGCTTGGATTAGCAACATTAATCGTATTATTTTTGGTTCCAGCATTCATCGGGATTGGAGATGATATTAAATGGTCACTGCATACTATTTTTGGTGAGCGCAGAAAAAATCAAACACACCCTGCTGAATAGATTTTAAGCGCGCCAGAACCTTGGCATAAATAAAACAAGCACTGTGAAAAGTTCCAGCCTTCCAACGAGCATAGCAGCTGACATTATCCATTTTGCTGTATCGTTTAATTCTTGAAAAGTTGAAGAAGGGCCAATTGTTTTTCCTAGTCCAGGACCAACGTTAGAAATAGCCGTTCCTGCTGCTGACATAGAGGTTAGAAAATCAAGCCCTGTCAGGTTCAATAGAATGGCAAAAATCCCAAAAAGTAAAAAATAAACAGCAAAGAAATTCATAACAGCGGTAGCAGCACTATCTTCAATTTGCTTGCCGTTAAACCGCATCATAAAAATACCATTTGGATAAAAAATACGGCTTAAGTGTTGTTTGATAGTTTCATATAAAATCTGAAAGCGGAAAACTTTAATGCCGCAAGAAGTAGACCCAGCACAACCGCCGATAAACATAATTGCAAAGAAGAATGCATTCGCACCTGGTGCCCATTGCCCATAGTCAGTGGAAGAATATCCTGTTCCTGTAATCACAGAAGTAACGTTAAATAATGCTTCGACGAACCTTGTGGTGCCATCAACACCTTCAATGGAGTTATTTAAGAGGAATGCAATAAAAGTACATAACGTGAGAACGACAAAGAAGACTTGAACTTGCGAATTACGCCAAAGCTTCTGCGGTTGACCTCTCGTTGCTTGTACGTAGAGAATAAAAGGGATCGACCCAAGGATCATAAAGGTTACGGAAATAAGATGAATAACGTGACTATCAAAAAAGCCCATAGATTGATCTTTAGTTGAAAAGCCACCCGTTGCGACAGTGGTCATGCCATGAATGACGGCATCTGAGAGCGACATTCCTGCAAAGATATAAGCAAGAATACACATCGCAGTTATAACAATAAAAACAAACGTGAGCATTCCAGATATTTGTGTTGCTCGCGGCATAATTTTTTCTGCGGTGTCGAATGCTTCAATTTTAAAGAGCTGCATGCCACCAACTTGCAGCATTGGTAGAACAGCAACCGCCATCACAATAATACCCAAACCACCCAGCCATTGCTGGATGCCGCGCCAAAGTAGAATTCCAGGAGGTTGATTATCAAGCCCCGTAATAACCGTAGAACCTGTTGTGGTTAATCCTGACATAGACTCAAAAAATGCATCGGTAAAAGTTGGGACGGCACCAGAAAGCAAATATGGAATTGACCCAAAAAATACAAGCGCTATCCATACGGCAGTAGTCATTACAAACGCCTGACGTGTAGACATCCCTTGCGAAGTGCCTCGTGCACCAGAATACAGCCCAAGTCCCACAAGAAGCGTTATAGAGCCTGTAAATGCAAAGACTTCCCAATCACTATTGTCAGCAGCAAAATCGACAGCAGCAGGCAGAAACATTGCACCACCAAGCGTCGCTATCAACATACCAACAATCAGGAAAATAGGTCGTAAGTTTGCAATCATTCGGTTTGAAATCTCAATTTATCACTGGGCTAAGGTCTGGTAAATCTAATGGAAATGCTGGTATTTCAATTTTTAACATTTCACCACGATCATTTTGCATAGTATAATTGCCTACCATAATGCCTGATGATGTTGAGAGTGGACATCCACTTGTATAGCTGAAATTTTCGCCAGTCTTTAAAACTGGCTGCTCCCCAATCACTCCATCCCCTTTGACCTCTTCTATATGGCCATTGCTATCAGTTATTTTCCAATAACGTGTTAGGAGCTTTAAAGTTTGATTAGATTCATTTTCAATAACAACACGATAAGCCCAAAAATATTGAGAGCTTTCTGGATTGGATCGTTCATCAATATAAACGGGTATTACTGTAACGATAACGCCATTGGTAGTTGCTTTGAACATTGCAAAATATGCCTCGTGTAATCAATCGAAGCTTTAACATAACTTTAAACTCAGCCCAACCACTCAATTGAAATTCATTAAATGCTATGTAGCGCTTTTTGGATATCTTCTAGCAAGTCATCAACATCTTCAAGACCAACAGAAAGCCTTATCATGCCGCTAGAAATGCCCAACTCATCGCGATCTTCATTGGATAGGTTTTTATGAGTTGTCGTCGCTGGATGAGTTATTAAGCTTTTTGCATCACCTAAATTGTTCGAAATTTGTACAGTCTCCAGCGCGTTTATGAACTTAAATGCAGACGATTTCCCTCCATCTAGTTCAAAAGCAACCATTGTTGATCCGCCACTCATTTGTTTAGCGGCAAGCTCAGCTTGAGGGTGGCTCTCATGGCCTGGGTAAATCATCCGGTTAATAGTGTTTTGTTTAGCTAATGAGTTGGCAATTTTACCCGCACTGGCGGTCTGGTGGGCAACTCGTATAGGTAGTGTTTCCAAACCTTTTAAGAAATTCCAAGCATTAAAAGGGCTCATCGAAGGGCCTGTATGCCTAAAATAGTCATGAAGGTGATCGTTAATCCATTCTTCTGTTCCAAGAACAATCCCACCTAAACAGCGACCTTGCCCATCAATATGTTTGGTTGTTGAATACATAACGATATCAGCGCCAAGCTCAATCGGGCTTTGATATAAAGGTGTTGCAAATACGTTATCAACTATGAGAACCGCATCATTTTCATGCGCTAAGTCAGCAACAGCTTTTATGTCTACAAGTTCTAGTGTTGGATTAGTTGGGCTTTCTAAAAAGAAGATTGTTGTATTTGGACGAACTGCTTCTTTCCAAGCGTTCATATCCTTGCCGTCAACCAGCGTGAATTCAACGCCGTATTGAGGCATTAGTTTTTCAACAACCCAACGACAAGAACCAAAAAGTGCTTTGGCAGCAACAATATGGTCGCCGGCCTTTGCTTGGCAAGCAATTGCTGAATGAACAGCCGCCATGCCTGATGCGGTTGCGCGCGCATCCTCTGCACCTTCCATCGCGCACATGCGCTCTTCAAACATCGAGACAGTTGGGTTGCCGTAGCGTGAATAAATATAACCCTCTTCTTCACCTTTAAAGCGTGCTTCTGCAGCTTCTGCGCTGTCATAAAGATAACCTTGGGTGAGATAAAGAGCTTCAGACGTTTCACCAAATTGGCTGCGGGTGACGCCGCTATGGATGAGTTTGGTCGCTGGGCGCCATGTGTTATTTGAGGACATTTCTTAACTCCGAAAACAAAAAAACCAGAATGCGAAGTCGCGTTCCGGTTTCTAAATGCAGATTATTTCCGCAGTTCGACCCTTTAGCAACTTTTTTAACGTGGCTGCAAGCCGGTCGGCCCAAATCACCACGATTAAGTGTGTGTTACTGCATATGCCCCTTCACGTCAATCAAACTTCGCTTTATTTGTTTAGGTGAAATTTTCAAGTTTGGTTGAATGAATGACACGCACAACAGGAATCCTATCAGATGCTGGCATTAAGCAGCTTCATGCTGATGGCAGCATTGTAACAGATAAACCTTTCGATAATGATCAGGTGCAGCCCGCAAGTCTTGATTTGCGTTTAGGCACAAAGGCTTTCCGTGTACGGGCATCTTTCTTGCCAGGAAAAGGAAGTTCAGTAAGCCAAAAGTTGGAGCGGTTTAAACTTCATGAGCTTGATCTAACGGATGGTGCTATTTTAGAAACTGGATGTGTTTATCTAGTTCCTTTGCTTGAAAACCTTGCATTGCCCCAAGACATAGAGGCTTCAGCGAATCCAAAAAGCTCTACTGGACGTCTTGATATTTTCACGCGCGTGATTGTTGATGAAAGCCAAGCTTTCGATCAAATTCCTGCAGGCTACAAAGGGCCGCTTTATTTAGAAGTAAGCCCGATGACCTTCCCAATAGTTGTGCGCACGGGGTCAAGACTTTCTCAAATCAGATTTAGAAAAGGGCGAACTGTTCTAAATGATGACGAATTGCTGGCGCTTCATAACGCTGAAACGTTAGTCGCACGCAGCGAACCGACAATTCGTAATGGCGGCATTGGTATGTCGATTGACCTTAAAGGCGATGAAAATGGCCTAGTTGGGTATCGCGGCAAACGTCATACAGGCCTTGTAGATGTCGATAAAAAAGCTGCCAATGAAATTCTTGATTTCTGGGAACCGATTTATAATCATGGCACGCAAGACTTAGTACTTGATCCAGATGAGTTTTATATCCTTGTTTCAAACGAAGCAGTTCATGTTCCGCCCTTATTTGCAGCAGAAATGGTGCCATATGATACAATGGTAGGTGAGTTCCGCGTTCATTATGCAGGGTTTTTTGATCCCGGATTTGGACATGCCCATGCAGGTGGTGCTGGTTCTCGCGGTGTACTCGAAGTGCGAAGCCATGATGTACCGTTTATACTTGAGCACGATCAATTAGTTGGCAGTCTTGTTTACGAACATATGCTAGAGCGACCAGCCCAGCTTTATGGAACTGATTTGGGCTCAAACTATCAAGCCCAAGGTCTGAAACTCTCAAAACACTTTAAGGCGTAAAATAAGTTATAGTTTAATTGGCCTCAAGTTGGCATGGCCATTCATGCGGGCGTGTTAAACCGTCGGGAAGCATTGTATTTTCATTGCCGCACGCCATGTTGATTTGCCATTGCTCAATACCTTTTATACCTGATAGATCAAGGTCTTCTATCAGTGTCAGGAACATATAAGCCCCTTTTAAGTAAAGGTTTTTATCAAGTTCTATATTTATTAGATTCGCTCTTGATATATTTGAGAATGATAGGTTCACACCTTTTAAGTTGGCATTAGAAAAATCAACTCTGCTAAAGTCTGCTTTTGACATGTCTGAGTCTTGTAAATTGCTTTCTGAGAAATTTGAACGGCTAATTTCTGCTTTCGCAAAGCTTGAGTTTTGAAAATTACTTTTACTAAAATCCGTTCTTGAGCCGGTAACACCTTCAAAATTTGAATTCTCTGCGCTCGAGCCTGCAAGAGATGCTCTTACTAAATTTGTTTTGACAAATATAGCTTTAGAAAAATTACTATTTCGCAAATCAGAAGCGCTTAAATCTGATCGTGTAAAATTAGAGCCAGAAAAGTCAAAACCATCCATAATAAGGTTGCGCTTTCGACAGTTCTCCCAATTAACTGCTGGGCCTGCCGTATCATCACAGGCTGCATGTGCATGAGTGACAACAAAATTGGAGGGCATGTTGATAAAGGCTAAGCCAAGAACAAAGCTTGAAAGTACATTGAATAAGTGTGTTTTCACAAAATATCTCATTTCGCATTATTACATCTAGATTGCGTACATATTAAGGAAAAAACTTTATTTGGCGAGACCATGAGGTGTTTTTTCCCACTTGTGGGGTTTCACAATTAAATGAACAAGCGCACGCCACCCTGTGATAGAAATTAATAGCCAATATAATGGTAGTGAGAAAAGTAGTTTTGAAACATATGCATAGCGAGAGTTTTCTAGAACGGCATATGCAAGTAAACCATAAGTTGTGTAACCACCAACCAGATTGAATATACTCGTGGTAATCAACAAACCGTCAATGCTTGATGTAGATAAGGTGCTGAGGTTTAGAATTTGCCAAAATGAAAAAGCCAAGAAAAACGGGTGAATTAACACAGAGATGATTATAGATGTCATCAGAAGGTGAAATGCAAAGGCATTTTTATACCCTAAATCACTAATAAAATGCATAGGGTTGCGACTATGAACCAGTACGGTTTGCATCCAACCTTTTAACCATCTAGTTCTTTGTTTAATCCAAGGCCAAAGCCTAGGTGGAGCTTCTTCGTAAGTTGGGAGGGGTATTGTACTACAGCGATAGCCCTCACGAAAAAGTCTAATGCCAAGATCCGCATCCTCAGTAACGTTGTAGGGATCCCAAGCGCCTATTCTTTTTAAAACGTCCATTTTGAAATGATTTGATGTGCCCCCTAACGGAATAGGCACACGCCACTTTGCAAGGACAGGTAAAATCCCATTAAATAAAGTCATATATTCGACGGCAAACATTCCAGCTAACCAATTTTGATTGTTGTTATGAATATGAAGGGGGGATTGCAAGCAGGCTAGTTTAACATCTTCATTTTTAAATTTTAAATAAGCTTCCCGCAATTAACCGCAGGAGGGTTGGTCTTCTGCATCATACAAAACAAGGTACGCACCTCTGCATAGTGGCAGCGCATAATTAAGCGCTTTTGGTTTTGTTCTGGGACTGCTTGGTGGAACTTGTACTAACTCAAAACAGGAAGGAAGCTTTGCATCTAGAATAGCTGTTATCGTTTCATAGTCATCTGCTTCACATATAAGCTTGATATCAAGTTTGTGCTTTGGCCAATCTAATTGCCATAAACTTTGCGTCAATGTTTCTATTTGATTGGCTTCTTTATACAGGGCTACTAAAACTGAATATATGGGTAATTCATCGTCATTTCTTACAAGAATATCTCCTGTAGGAGGTTTGGTAGGCTTGAAGCTCGCAAGCAGTAATCCTCTTAAAAAAATGCTAGCCATGTAAAATAAAGTTAAGAGCATAAAGAGCGCAAAAATCATATATTGATAATTTACATAAAGAAGTGCGGTAATTGAACATATACAAAGCCCAACAAAAACAATTTGCCAGCTAGTAAATGTCTCTTTGGCCGAATAATGGGGTAAAGTATCGCTTAAATTAGAAATTGCTTGGTTGAGTAGCAGTGTCTCTTGAAGTTTTCTTGAATTTATCCTTTCCCTCTCATCAGCCAAATAGCTTTGTGAATCTAGCCAGGTTTCCAACGATATGACATTAGCTTTAATTAGGACTTCAAATGGAGGAATTTGAAGCTTTTGAGAAAGTTTCCAAGCTACTTTTAAATATGGATAGCCAACGCCGTATCTGTTTAGTATTAATAACTCAGCTGGCAGTCTTGTTCTTGAGCGTGCATCTGAATCAGAAATGTTACTATCTGAAAATTGAGAAAATTTTTCAGAAAGCTCTATTTTTTGTAAGTTAGATCTGGTTTCTTTTTTTACTAAGTACTCGCCCAAAAGAGCTGCCCCCCCGCAGCAATATACAAAATTATATTTAAATATATATTTAAAATATTATGGATATTAATATTAATGAAGACAATAAAACCATTTAAAATATCTTTAGTCGCATTATATATTCTAAGCTCATGCTCTTTTTCTATTGCTCAAGAAGTTAAGATTCCAAATTTTTGGGATAAAAACGAGCGTTTCATAAAACCAGATTTGCCTACTCTGCCAAGAATGCGGTTTCTTACGACAACAGACTTTCCGCCATTTAATTTCATTGATAGAAAAAAACGTTTGAGCGGATTTCACATTGATCTGGCTCGCGCAATCTGTAATGAGCTTGGGGTTCTAAATCGCTGCCAGATTCAGGCTTTGCCATGGGATGAATTGCAGCCAGCATTGGAAAAAGGTGAGGGAGAGGCTATTATTGCTGGCGTTGCCATAACAAAAGAGCAGCGCATGAAATTGGATTTCTCAAGAACCTATTTGCATATTCCAGGTCGCTTTATAACACGCAAAGACAGTGGATTAACGGCACCGGTTTATGACGCCATCTTTAAAAAGAAAACAGGTGTTATAAAAGGTACTGCACACGAAGCGTATTTTGCAAAGATTTTTGCCAATAGAACAGCAGAGGTTTACGCCACTAAAGAAGAGGCATTTAATGCACTTCAAAAAGGTGACATAGAAACTGTTTTCTCAGATGCTCTTTCACTTTCTTTCTGGCTCAGTTCTGCTGCATCAAAAGCTTGTTGTGTTTTCTTAGATGAGGCATTTCAGTCAAACCATTATTTTGGAAATGGGCTTTCGATCGCATTGTCAAAAGGAAAGCCTGAGCTAGTGCAGGCGATGAATTATGCTCTTAAAGAAATCAACCAAAACGGAAAGTTTTCTGAGTTATATCTAAGATATTTTCCTCTAGGACTTTACTAAGAGTATTAGCGTTGCTTAAGGAACGGCACTTTCAAAGACCAGAATAAACCGGTTGGTCTTTCATCTTGCCATTCTCCAAGCCCGATTTTCATGTCTTTATGACCTGCTTCTGGTTGATCAATGTAAGTGCCAAAAATACGATCCCATATTGCTAGATTAAATCCATAATTAGAATCGGTTTCATCGTGGACAATAGAGTGATGTACGCGGTGCATGTCTGGTGTAACAATAATCAAACGCAACAAACGGTCCAAACCAAGCGGTAGCTTGAGGTTTGAGTGATTAAACATTGCTGCGCCATTTAGAACAATTTCAAAAATCAAAACAGAAATAGTAGGTGCACCAAGCAGCACCACAATTATCATTTTCCAAATCATTGAAAGTACAATCTCAATTGGATGAAATCGTATGGCTGTGGAGACATCAATATCAACATCTGAATGGTGCATTCGGTGGACAGACCAAAGCAGAGGGATCTTATGGGAGGCAAGGTGAGAAAACCAAATTGCAAAATCAAGCGCGATAAAGCAAACGACAATGCTGACAACAGGTGGAACTTCAATAACATTAAATAGCCCGTAGCCATTTGCTCCAGCCCAGACAGCAACACCTGCAGCAGCGCCAGTAAAGATAAGGCGTAATACAAATGAATCGATGATAACAATTAGAAAGTTTGTGAGCCACCGTTTTGCTTTCACATGCTGTAGTTCGCGTCGGGGTACAAGAAATTCCATCACGGCTAATATGAGAAAAAGCCCGAGGAAAATACCAAGTCGGATTTGTGGTTCTGTAAATTCAAACATGTCTGGAATTTAGGGTGTTACTCGTAAAATGCAATTCACATTAATGTTCATTTTATAATTCTCTATGTCGTGCTCTAGCTCCGCGCTCAATAGCAGAGCAAATCAGCTTATCAATATTTAAATCTTGTCTAAGAATTTGTAGTAACCGAAGCTCTTCTTGTTCTACAGAAAGATCAGCTGCTGCCACCTCTGCTGCGAGTGCATAAGCCGTTTCATGCAATGCATCAGGTAATATGTCTCGTGTGTTTTTGATAATAATTGCAAGACCATTGTCTTCTTGAAGGATTTTTCTGCACTCAGTTGCATCATCAATTAATTGTTCTTCATCATACTCTCTAAATATAGGAAGTGATTGTATGATATTTCCAATTTTGGATAGTTCTTTATCTGTCATCGTAGTGTCTGCGGCAGACATGGTAACCATGACGTGCACAAGTGCTTGATGGGGCGTAAGTCTAGCCATGAATAGTGCCTTTTCTTGAGACTAATTTTATACAAGTAAGGTAAGCATTGAAAATGCTATGCGCAACCCACATCAGAAAATACGCAAGCCACTTGGAAATTATTCATACATGCTATAACAAACGAGAAATATCTCCCTTTAAGGCAAATACATTATGACGTCTGAAACGCAAGAAGCAGCACAATCCTCTAAAGCATGGCCTTTTGAAGAGGCGCGTAAAGTTGCTAAACGCCACGAGAAAAATGGCTACCCCGATGTTGTTCTATTTGAAACAGGTTATGGCCCGTCAGGTCTTCCGCATATTGGAACCTTTGGCGAGGTCGCACGCACCTCTATGGTTATGAATGCATTTAAAGCGCTAACGGATAATGCGGTAAATACAAAACTTATTTCATTTTCGGATGATATGGACGGTATGCGCAAAGTTCCAGGTAATGCTCCTAATCAAGAATTGTTGGAAGGTGCGCTGGGGCTTCCGCTAACTAAAGTTCCAAATCCATTTGATAGTAACTATGCAAGCTTTGGTCATCATAATAACGCACATCTGCGTAGTTTCCTTGATCGTTTCGGCTTCGACTATGAATTTAAAAGTGCGACTGGATACTATGAGTCAGGCAAATTCGATGAAGTTTTAAAGCTTGCTTTGAAAAACTATCAAGCAATCATGGATGTAATGCTTCCAACACTTGGGGAAGAACGTCGAGCAACTTACAGCCCATTCTTGCCCATATCTCCAAAGACAGGTCGGGTACTTTATGTGCCGATGAAATCTGTTGATGCAGAAGCAGGTACAATTACCTTTGATGATGAAGAGGGTGAAGAACTGACTCTATCCGTCACAGGTGGCCAGGTAAAAATGCAGTGGAAGCCAGACTTCGGTATGCGCTGGGCAGCCCTTGGTATTGATTATGAAATGTATGGCAAAGACCATCATATCAATTCACCGATCTACGACCGCATTTGCCGTATTCTTGGCCAGCGCCCACCAGAGCATTTTATTTACGAATTATTCTTAGACGATAAAGGTGAGAAGATTTCTAAAACAAAAGGCAATGGTTTGACGATCGACGAGTGGCTCTCGTACGCGCCGACCGAAAGTCTCTCATTCTTTATGTATCAAAAACCGAAGACAGCTAAACGTCTATTCTTTGATGTGATTCCAAAAAATGTTGATGAGTATTTCCAACATTTAGCGGCTTACCCAACACAAGATAAAAAAGCACAATTAAACAATCCTGTTTGGCATATTCATAACGGCAATCCACCAGAAATGAAAATGCCTATCAACTATGCAATGCTGCTTAATCTTGTAAGTGCAGCAAACGCATCAGACAAAGAAACTTTATGGGGCTTTATTTCTCAATATGCCGAAGGCGTGACGCCGCAAACGCATCCAATGCTGGATGATTTGGTCGGTTATGCAATTCGTTATTTTGAGGATTTCGTAAAACCACATAAATCATTCCGCACACCAACTGATGCAGAACGTGCTGCGCTTGAAAATCTTCGAGGAAAATTATCTGCACTTGATAATGCAGCAGATGCAGAAACTATTCAAACGGAAGTCTTCACTGTTGGTAAAGAAGCTGGCTTTGAAAATCTGCGCGAATGGTTCCAAGCCCTCTATCAAATTTTGCTAGGCCAGGACCAAGGCCCGCGCTTTGGCTCTTTCGTAGCGCTTTACGGCATTGATAGAACCATTGATATGATTGATGCAGGTTTAGCAGGAGAACTTGGTTAAAGTGAGTAACTCATAATTGGTTCTCCAAGGGTGTCCATTTTTGGCGTAATTCCAAGTCCCGCATCATGTGGGGCTTGAGTGCCGCCATTCTTGATTTTCGCATCAAAATCTGCCGTTGTAACAGTCACCATAGAACGTGTATCTAGTGCGCAGCGTAGCATTTTTTGAGGGGTTGATTGCGCTATATGCAAAATAGCTGCAAATGCAATATCAGACCCAACCGTATTTTGAATACTGGTCACCAACCCACTTGCTCGTGCAATTTCACGTTGGCGCTTAGTTTTAGTAAGGCCGCCTTGTTTTGAAATTTTTAAACCAATACCATCACAAGCGTCAGAATGAATCGCATGAATGATATCTTCTTCTGTTTGAATAAGTTCATCTAACAAAATGGGAGCGCGGCAACGTTTGCGAAGTGAAAGCGTTTCACGCCAGCTCGCACAAGGCGCTTCCAAAACAAAATCTAGCCCCGAAGGTAACAGCTCTAAAAATCGTAAAGCGTGTTCAGGTGTCAGGCCATTATTGGCGTCTACCAAAAACCATTCACCTGGTAGTTTATCTGCAAGACAAGTCTTTACCCGCTCCGCATCCAGCATAGGTCCGCCTTCTTGTTCGCTAGCTCCAATTTTAAGCGAATGTCCCATAAAACCCGCATCACGCATTCTTTTTGCATGTAGTCTCATTTCGTCTGGATCATCCGTGCCAATAGATGAGATAAGCGGTACGGTCATATCAATCCGCCCACCCAAAAGATCACAAACAGGCATATTAGCTGCCTTACCAGCAATATCCCAACAGGCGACATCAATCGGTGTTTTTGCATGATGATGACCAAGCAAGGCACTATCCATTGCGTCATTGATGCGATCAAAATGACGAGGATCTAGTCCCAAGATATGAGGCGCTAATTCTTCAATCCCTGCACGAACACCTTTTGCATGGGCCGCAATATAAGTTGATCCAAACGGCGTGGACTCGCCAAAGCCAGTTAATCCAGTATCAGTTGTAAGTTGTACAATCGTTGCATCAAAACTTGTATAATTACGCCCTCCAGACAAGCGATACTCCCCGCCAGAGTAAGGTAGGTCGACTTGATAAACATCTAAACCGACAATCTTCATCTGTTCAATCGGTCTGTTAAAACAGGGGCAACATCAAACCCGTTGCGCCAAATAACATAAGCTAGAACGCCGCCTCCATGAGTTTGCATATTATGGGGTTGGTTTTTTTTCATGGAAAACTGTGTCTCCAGCTTTTAGTAATTTAGGTTCATTACCCTCCGTTGCAAAAGTGGCTTCACCCGCAATTATGAAATAAAGTTCTTCTGCAGGGTGATGATGCCAAGGGTAATAAAGATCAGCATCTGAATAAACTAGAAACCCACGCATCTTATCTGTTTGAAAATGTCCATCGTGGCCAAATAATTCATAGCAAGCAAATCGTGACATGAAGTCTTCACCGATGTCTGTACCTTGATAAGTCTCACGCCAGTTTGCATGTTGCCATGGCGCAATAAAAGCATCGCGTAACTTTGAGTAGTTATCCGTCAACAGGGAATTATCATCTCGCATGAATTCGGCTGCTGGTATCTCAAAATGGGGGAGGTTAACCCAATCGAACTGTGTTGGAAAATCGTCAAAGCTTTTAATTTTCTCATTTGTTTAATGGAGTAATTTTACTTGGGTAAGGGCTTCTTCAAATAATGGCTTCATGATGAACTCCAAATCTAGTCAAGGGTGACAACAATGTTTCCTGTATGCTTTTTGTCAATGAAGGCTTGTTGCCCAGCATGGAAGTCTTTCAACGGGAAAGTGGCTGCGAGAGCAGGTTTAATTTCCCCGCGCTCAATATATCCAACCAAATCAGGAAAGACGTTCGTTGAGGTGATTGTGCATCCATGAAACGTCAGGTCCTTTAAATAAAGCGTACGTAAATCAAGGTCCACAATTGGGCCAGCAATCGCGCCTGATGTCCCGTATCTACCACCTCTCTCAAGTGCTTCAATCAACGTTGGGAAATATTCGCCACCCGCAATATCTGCAACAATGCTAACGCTGTCCTGGCCAATTGCTTCTTGTAAGGCTTTGCTTAAATTCTTTGGCGCACGCGGCAGGATTGCGGTGGGATTAAACTTGGCAACATCCTTGTGTTTGGCTTCACTTGCCATGGCAATGGTTTTTGCGCCACGGCGTTTTGCAAGCTGTATGAGAGCAGAGCCCACCCCGCCTGAAGCGCCAGTAATTAAAACGCTATCGCCTTCTTTACAGTCAACTCGGTTAAGAAGGCTTTCTGCCGTCGTATAAGAACAAGAAAACGTTGCAAGTTCAGCGTCGCTAAGTTCTGAATTAACAGCTTGCACATTTTTATAATGCGCTTTGGTGTATTGTGCATAACCACCGTCACATTCTGATCCAAAATAACCAGTTGAATTTTTATCTTGAGGATTGTCCCAATCCCGTAACCAGCAGTCTGCCATAACGCGTTTACCAATTAAATCTTGATCACCATTACTGCCAACGGCAACAACAGTCCCAACAATATCTGCGCCTTGGATACGCGGAAAAGTAATTGGCGCATCACCCCAGCTTGGGTCGTCAGCGTCAACCGTATCATATGCGCCGCCTGTAGTGGCCTCCGATACCGCTTTCGAGTACCAACCACTGCGGGTGTTTACGTCAGTATTGTTCATGCCGCAGGCATGTACTTTAATCAGAATTTCATCTGGACTTTCAATCTTCGGTGTTGGCCAATTATCATGGTATACAAGCACCTCCATGCCGCCATGACCCTCAAGGACAATTGCTTTCATAGTCGCTGGAATATTTGTCATGATACGAATCCAATTTAACACGCCATATTTATGCATGAATATCACACATGAAATAGGTTGCTGAAATTGACTTAAACGCCATTTACTTTCGCATCTACGATTAAATTTAGATAAGCAGAAAAAGCAAAAAAAGACTTTATTGGCTAGCCCAAACGATACGAGCAATCCACTCAAGTTCATTTGGAGCAAATTTTAAAGTATCGTGATCAGGATTAATCGAAATCAATTCTATAATGCTGGAAGTTTTGCGTTCCAGAGTTTTTGCAAGCACTTCACCTTCGTAGGTTTTGGCAACTACTCGGTCGCCTTTTCTAACCTGTGCAGTAGGGTCGACAATGATGATATCACCCTCGCGGTAAAGCGGCATCATGCTATCGCCAGAAACTTTTAAAGCATAGGCGCTTTCATTTGCTCCAGTAGGTGGTGCAATTTCTTCCCAACCTTGCCCAACAGGAAACCCACCATCATCAAAAAATCCACCTACACCTGCTTGTGCAAAACCAATTAAAGGTACAAAATCTTGTGATGCAGTTTGTTGGTACATGCCAGATGGGTAATGGGTTTTCTTAGTTTTAAGTTCAACAAAATCCATGAAATCAGAAATAGACGTTCCAGTTGTCTTCAAAATTTTTGCAATAGATTCGGTCGAGGGCCAACGCTCGCGTCCTTCATTCGTGAAACGTTTTGAAGGGTTGAAACTTGTAGGATCTAAGCCTGAATTCCTAGCTAACCCAGAGGCAGACATGCTCGAACGGCTAGCAAGTTCATCAATCGCAGCCCATATTTGTTTGTGGGTTAGCATATCCATCAGGGTGCCTCAAAAAGGAATAATTTCCTGTTTAATACACTCTCTACACATTGTCCAGTTTTACTAAAGCGAGGTTAGTTTTACACATCAGATGAAAATGCAGACCGCCCAGAAGCGATCATTTGATAAAGGTATTCTAGACGATCTTGACCCTAAAATACTTCGCTATCATAAAAATCTCCATAAGACATGAGTTATGATTGCGCTGAATATTGTTTGCGGCAATAGTAATGGGTGGATGCCTTATGACTAAAACATCAAATTCGAGTGAACAACTATTAGCGCGGGCCTATGCTCTTTCAAATGACGATGAAACCAAAGGTTTATATAAAGATTGGGCGCAAACTTATGATGCAACAATGCTTGATGGATTGGCATATTTAACCCCAAAAAAGACGGCTGATTTACTTTCAGGCATTGTTCCAAATAAAGAGCTTCACATATTGGATGTTGGTGCTGCTACAGGCCTTGCGGGTCAATATCTTGCTGAACTTGGGTTTAAAAGCATCGATGCGTTAGATTTTTCATCTGCTATGCTAGATGTTGCAAAAGCAAGGGAGCATGATAGCAAGCCAGTTTATAAGTCTTGCATACAGGCTGATTTAAATCTGCCCTTGGACCTTAATTCTGACACGTATGGCGCAATCATTTGTACGGGACTTTTCACTCATGCTCATGTTGGGGCAGGCTGTCTACCAGAGCTTTTTCGTATATTGAAGCCAGGTAGTTTTTTTGCGACAACAGTTCATAAAGATATTTGGAAAAGTGAGGGCTTTGAAGTGCAAATTAAAAGCCTAGAGCAAGCTGGCGTTATGAAGACATATTCAAAAGAATTAGATACGTTCTTTAAAACGGATAATGAGCCACAGGGTTATTATATTTTATGGGAGTGTCTTAAGTGAGTAAACTTGCATTGGTAACGGGAGCTGCGCGCGGCATTGGTCTTGCAACCACAAACCGTTTTCTAGAAGAAGGTTGGAAAGTAGTCATGATTGATTGGGACGGCGAAGAGCTTCGCAAAGTCTCAAAACAGTTGGTGAACGCTTTTGCAATTACCGCAGATATTTCCAAAGAAGGGGATGTGAAAACCTTCATGACGGAGGTGGGCGAAAACTTTGGGCAATTAGATGCGGTGGTAAATAATGCAGGCGTCGCAGATTTTGGTCCGATAGAAGATACAACATTTGAGCGCTGGCGTGCTGTGATGGAAACAAACTTAGATGGTACGTTTTTGGTCACCAAAGAAGCAACGCGTCTTTTGAAAATAAAAGGTGGTGCAATCGTCAATATTGCATCAATTTCTGGGTTGCGCGCTTCTACACTTCGTACAGCTTATGGCACATCCAAAGCAGCGGTAATACAACTAAGCTTGCAGCAGGCCGTTGAACTTGGTGAGTTTGGAATACGAGTAAATACGGTGTGTCCAGGGCCAGTTCGAACCAAGCTAGCCATGGTAGTCCACTCACAAGAAATTATTGATGCCTACCATGATGCTATTCCGTTAAACCGCTACGGTAATGAAGATGAAATTGCTAATGCAATTTTCTTTCTTTGCTCTGAACAAGCAAGTTTTATTACGGGTCAGACACTTGCGGTAGACGGTGGTTTCGAAGCAACAGGCGTTGGTCTACCCGCACTGAGAAAGTAGAAATTTCCCTCTTTTTATTTCTATTTAAAGTACCACATATGATGAGAAGATTTGACAAAGAATGAGAGTTATATGACCAAGCAAAATCCACTACTAGCTGAATGGAATACGCCCTTCGAAGTGCCGCCATTTGATCTAATTACCAATGAGCATTATCGAGAGGCGTTTAAAGTTGCCTTAGATGAAAGCGATGACGAAATTAAGCGGATAGCTAATAACTCTATTGAACCAACTTTCGTCAATACCATAGCAGCAATGGAAAGTGCTGGTGAAGTTTTATCAAAAGTGTCTGGTGTTTTCTTCAATCTGTCTGGCTCACATACCAATGATGAGATGCAAACTATCCAACGTGAATTAGCGCCAATGCTCTCAGCGCATCATTCCAAGATTATGTTAAATGCAAAACTATTTGCGCGCGTTGAAGTGCTTTATCTTAGCCGTGATGAACTTGATTTAAATGCTGAAGCAAAGCGAGTGCTTGAGCGTTATCACTCGAACTTTGTTCGCTCAGGTGCAAAGCTTGAAGGAGGACAACGTGAGCGTATGGCGGAAGTATCAAGTGAACTTGCAACGCTTGGTACGCAGTTTTCGCAAAACATATTGGCAGATGAAAGCGCCTATGAGTTAGTATTGGAAAAAGGCGATGATCTTGCAGGCCTGCCAGATTTTCTAATTTCAGCCGCAGCAGCTGCTGCAAAAGAACGTGGGCACGAAGGTAAATATGTCATCACGCTTTCTCGTTCTTTGATTGAGCCTTTCTTACAATTTTCATCACGTCGTGATTTGCGTGAAAGAGCCTATAATGCATGGATTGCAAGAGGTGAAAATGAGGGAGATACAGATAATCGCGAAATCATCGCCAAAACTCTAAAACTTCGAGAAGAGCGCGCTAATCTGCTAGGTTTTAAAACCTTTGCGGATTTCAAGTTAGACGATCAAATGGCAAAGACACCAGATGCCGTGCGAGATCTGTTAATGAAAGTATGGAAACCAGCAAAAAAGCGTGCAGGCATGGAGGCTAAAAAGCTGCAAGAGCTTGCAAACTCGCAAGGCGATAACTTTAAAATATCCCCATGGGATTGGCGATATTATTCAGAAAAAGTTCGAAGTACGGAGCATGACTTAGATGAATCTGAAATTAAACCCTATCTGCAATTGGATAAAATTATTGAAGCTGCATTTGACACAGCCAATCGACTGTTTGGCTTAACCTTCGAAGAGCGATATGACATTCCAACGTACCATGAGGATGTTCGTACCTTTGAAGTTAAAAACAGCGAAGGCGATCATGTAGCAATATTTATTGGCGATTATTTTGCTCGCACCTCAAAACGCTCCGGCGCTTGGATGAGCGGGTTTCGTTCTCAAGAAAAACTCAAAGGCGAAATCACACCTATCATTGTAAACGTTATGAACTTTGCAAAAGCACCTCAAGGTGAGGCAAGCTTACTAACCTTCGATGATGCCCACACACTCTTTCATGAGTTTGGTCACGCTCTTCATGGCATGTTGTCAAACGTCACCTACCCAAGCATATCAGGAACATCAGTGGCGCGCGACTTTGTTGAATTACCAAGCCAGCTTTACGAGCATTGGTTGGAAGAAAAAGAAATACTCTCAAAATATGCAGTTCATTACAAAACAGGCGAAGTGATGCCAGATGAACTCATTGAAAAGTTAAAAGCAGCAAGTGCTTTTAATCAAGGCTTCGCGACCGTTGAGTATGCATCATCAGCGTTGGTTGATTTAGAGCTTCATACTATGCCTGCAAAAGATGCACAGGATATTGGACAAGTTGAAAAAGACATCCTGGAAAAAATTGGAATGCCGGAAGAAATCAATATGCGCCACCGTACTCCACACTTTGCACATGTGTTCTCGGGTGATGGGTATTCTGCTGGTTACTATTCTTATATGTGGTCGGAGGTGATGGACGCAGATGCTTTTGAAGCCTTTAAAGAAACAGGCGATGCCTTTGATAGAGAAACCGCTGAGCGTCTTCTAACAAATATCTATTCCGCAGGTGGAAGTCGTGATCCAGCAGAGCTCTATGTTGAGTTCCGTGGGAAGATGCCCGAAATTGATGCCTTACTAGAAGGCCGTGGATTAAAAAACGTAGCGTGATATAATCATTTTTCAGAACAGATATTTTTAAAGGATAAACCCATGTCCAAGTACCAAAACATTTTAGAAACCGTTGGCAATACTCCTGTCGTACGCATCAACAAACTAGCACCTGAAGGTATTAATCTCTTTGTAAAAATCGAGGCGTTTAATCCACTTGGTTCAGTAAAAGATCGCTTGGCATTAAGTGCAATTGAGACTGCAGAAAAATCAGGTGAATTAAAGCCAGGTCAAACAGTCGTAGAAGCAACCAGTGGTAATACTGGAATTGGTCTTGCTATGGTTTGCGCGCAAAAAGGCTATCCTCTTGTGATTTGCATGGCAGAAAGCTTCTCTGTTGAGCGTCGAAAGTTGATGCGTTTTCTCGGTGCAAAAGTCGTGCTTACCCCTGCCAAAGAAAAAGGCACAGGCATGGTGAAAAAAGCGATAGAATTAGCTGAAGAAAATGGCTGGTTTTTAACTCGTCAGTTTGAGACAGATGCAAACCCAGATATGCACGAGCGCACAACCGCACAGGAAATTTTAAAAGATTTCGATGGTGATGCGCTTGATTACTGGGTCACAGGTTTTGGAACAGGCGGCACACTAAACGGTGTTGGTCGCGTATTAGCAAAACAACGCCCAGAAACAAAAGTCATCGTCAGCGAACCAGCAGATGCCGCCATGCTATCAAGCGGTGTTGTACAAGATCGTAATAATGATGGTTCAGCTGCAACCAGTCACCCATCGTTTAGTCCTCACCCAATCCAAGGGTGGGGCCCAGACTTTATTCCAAAAATTACAGCTGACGCACAAGCCATGGACTTCATCCATGAAGTAAGACAAGTCTCAGGCGCAGACGCGATGAAGTGCGCAAGAGATCTAGCCACACAAGAAGGCATCTTTTGCGGTATATCTAGCGGAGCAACTTTCGCAACCGCCCTTGAAATCTGTAAACAAGCGCCGAAAGGCTCCACGGTTTTAGTCATGCTACCCGACACAGGAGAGCGTTACTTATCTACACCAATGTTTGGTGAAATCGAAGCAGAGATGAATGAAGCCGAGTTAGAAATCATGATGTCCACACCAGGATATCACAGGCCTAATCCTGCTTGAGTGGGTCGAGGTGTGTTGGTGATTGTTTGTATGACGGGTGCTGACCCACACCCGATATTCAGTTTGGACTTTTCGGTGCCAGCTGAGCATTTTTTGGTAGGTTTATAGCGCTAAGAAAAATTGAATCACAAATGCTTAGTTATGTCTACAAAGAACGCTCCAACTAGTGGTAAAATGATGAACGCTGTTGGTGCTGGCCCATGAGATTTGGTTACTGCCGTCATATTAGCTATCGCGGTAGGTGTTGCTCCTAGTGCAAAACCAGCACTCAAAACAGCTGCTAGGTAATCATTTCCCATAAGCCTGAACAAAACAAAGATGATAAAGAATACAGCTGCCAGTGACTGTAAGACAAGCAAGATCAATAAAGGGCCAGCCAGATCTGCAATTGCCCAGAGTTGCATACCCATTAGGGACATTGCGATAAACAGGCTGAGTGAGAAATCTGAGACCAGAGCAAGTGCTTTGGTTCTCGCTGGCCAGTTTAACTTTGGAGTTAAAATAGGCAGGCTATTGGACAAAACAATTGCCACTAGCAAACAGGATACAAACAAAGGAAGTTTCAAACCTGTTTGTGTTATGATGTTATTTAAAATGAAGCCTAATATGATTGCCAAGTGCAATGACAGAAATACTGCCATTAGGCTCACATGATTTATCTGTTCTGTATCTTCATTCTTATGAGCAATTCCGACAATGGCAGCGTCTTCAAATGAGCCAGACAACTTATGTCGAGAAAGTAGATATTTCGCTATGGGGCCACCTAAGAGACTCGCTATAACCAACCCTAACGTTGCAGAGGCGACCCCAATCTCCAATGCATTAGGCACACCATGGTTTGCCGCAATCTCTGGAGCCCATGCAATTGACGTTCCATGTCCCCCAATCAGGGAGGCAGAGCCCGTCAAGATGCCAATAGCTTTTGGTTGATCTATTAGCATTGCAACTGAGATGCCAATAATATCTTGGAAGACAATATACCCAAGAGTAAGCAAAAGCAGGATGACGAGCGGTTTTCCACCTAAAATCAAGTCTGAAATCTTCGCGTTGATACCAATTGCTGTAAAGAAATAGACAAGCAGAATGTCCCTGACTGCAAGATCATATTCAAGCTCTGCGCCTGTGGCCAAGAATATTGCGAGAGCAAAAAGTGATGCTAAGATGCCACCAGTAACCGCTTCGGGAATATTGTACTCACGCAAGAAGCCTATACTGCGGTTAACATGCATACCTGCGAAATAAACGATAATACCAATCGTGAACGCAAGAAAACTATCGATTTCATATACCACTAATCTATCCAGTCATGATACTGCAATTGAGTCATTTAAGGAACGCTGAACACTACAGCCAATTGCAGAGTGCGTAATAACAGTAACTATCAACAAATTAGCTTCTATGCTAGCAACTGAGCTGAACTTATCTTTTATTAGTTCACCGATTACAGACTGAAACTTCGACTTTACAGTTTTTGGAATTCTTTTGACACTCATTCATGGCTCGAGCTTGAGCTATTGAGCGTTTGCGACTAAAAGCATAGCCCCATCCTCCGCCCTTGGCACTTGCAAATGCAAGGCATTGCGTTGTCAATACTTTGATAGTGCAGTCAGGTGCATTTTTTCTACATTGCAACAAAGCAGCTACCTCTGCTTTTCTTTCACTGGATTTATTGAAAGAAAACCATAAGCACGATTTGTTTCCGAGATAGCAAGCGCTGCATATCGATTTTTATCATCTGAATTAGCAACATGTGTTTGTAATAACGTTGTACTTAATGTGAAAGCAAAGATGAGAATAGGAAGATTTTTTGGTGAATGCATGTCTCTCTCCAATGATGGGATTAAATTTAACAACAAAATACCAAATGTCCGTTAATGACAGCCAATAGTTGCGGTTGAGAAAATAATTTATTTCAAAAAACTTATCCCCGCCCCAAAACCCTCTTGCATAATCATTTTCATCAGCAAGATGCACAACCATGGAACGTACGCCAGTGTTTTATGTCTTGCTGAATGCGGAGCGGCGGTAGCCATATCTATCACTTGGATTGATATTTATTATATATCAAAGGGTGGCGGGACTTGGGTCGCTTACGGATGCGAAATCATCTAAGAGGCTTTGTCGGAACGGTGTGCCTGAGTAGTCCGATACTGACATCAAATCTCCGCGTGAGGGCTGTACGCCCAGCACATAGGGTTTTTTGAATGGTTATTTAGCCCTCACAGTTGTGCAAGACAAGCGAAGCGACGTCGCTGCTCGACAAACAAGCGCAGCGCCGTTGAGAGAGCTTTATTTCTTTTCCGTCGACGCATCCGCGCCGACGTCCGTTCACGCACTGGCGTTTTGGTTAGTCGCCAAAGCCTTGTGCTGTCACGGAGGAAATGCCTGCGAAGCAACGCTTTTTGCGTTGTTCGCCAATATATTATGTAACGCCGCTCAGCAATGGGCGAGTGGGTGCGCAAGTGTGCTTGCCTCCTCCTTGTGGGGTTTCACTCAAAGTAATTTACTTAAGGAGAATCAGAAGCAAATTTATAAAAACTCTGGCGGCCAGGGTCTTGTATTGTCGGCGTCAATCCAGCTTTTCACCCACTCAGGAGGGGGAAGTGAAAAATCTGCTTCTCCCATTGCCTGTGCAACGCGTTCTGTCATGACAGTCCGCCCTTTTTCAGTCACACCAGTTCTAAAAATAGCGGAGGAGCATGGCTCGCCTTTAACTTCCATGGACTGTTGGAAATAGAACCAGCGGTGATCCATGCCGATGAGTTGAGTGCGCATAGTCACTTTTTGGAACATGAAAATACGTTTGCGAAAACGCACAGAAGAGCCGGCCACAACCAGTCCCCATTTTTGTTTCTTAATCGTGCGCCAGAAACCGCATTTTACAGAAAAATCAAAACGGCCAAGATCATAAAGCGTCAGGTGACGCCCGTTGTTCATTTCCATGAACATATCCATGTCCCAAGGATGAGCGCGGAAGGTACAAGTTGTGGCATCAGTGAATTGCGCGACAGGTGCCTGCCGCGCTTTCCACAAAACTGCCGCCATACGGGCGAAAGGATACATAGTTTTTGTTACGCAGCCTTTTTATTTGGATTGGTCGATGGGTTAAAACGTTGATAAAACTTCTCGTCAGTTTTTGCCATTTTGAGAAGAAGTGCATTTGGCTTGAACTGGTCGCCATACTTTGCGTGAAGGTCTTGAAGCATTTCAACAAATTTTGTTGTGCCCATGCCATCAATATAAGAAAGAGCACCGCCTGTAAAAGGAGCAAAACCAAAGCCAAGAATAGAGCCAACATCAGCTTCACGAACGTCCGTCACAACACCTTCTTCGACGCAGCGTGCTGCTTCAACAGCAATCGTTGCATGGAAGCGGTTTTTAATTTCCTGGCGGTCAATGCTATCAGCTTCTTGTTGCGGATACATATCTTTCAACCCATGCCAAAGGTGTTTTTTTGCAGGTTTGTCAGGATAATCATAAAAGCCCTTGCCGTTCTTTTTGCCAAGACGCTCGTGCTTTTCAACCATCGTATCAACCAAGTCGATGTGGCGTTGTTCAACAGCTCCTTCGCCCATATCGCGAATGGTTTGGTGAAGAATTTTATGGCTGAGATCAATTGCCGTTTCATCATTGAGTTGAAGAGGGCCAAGTGGCATCCCAGCTTGCTTTGCAAGATTTTCAATCATCGCTGCAGGAACACCTTCGGTCAGCATATTGTAGGCCTCGGACATGTAGCGAAGTACACAACGGTTTACGAAGAAACCGCGTGAATCATTGACGACAATAGGCGTTTTCTTAATCTTAGCTATATAATCAAGAGCCATAGCAATCGCTTTATCCCCCGTCTTATCACCCTTGATGGTCTCAACGAGCAACATCATATTAACTGGAGAGAAGAAGTGAATGCCAACAAATTGTTCAGGACGCTTAGAAAATTTAGCTAAATCAGAAATTGGAATTGTAGAGGTGTTAGACGCAAAAATTGCATCTTCCGGCATATGCGCCTCGGCCATTTCAGTTGCTGTTTTCTTAACATCTGAATCTTCAAATACTGCTTCAATGACCATATCTACATCAGACAGTTTTTTGTAATCATCTGTCGCAATAATTTTAGATAAGATAGCTTCTTTCTTCTCAGCCGTAGAACGTTTTTTAGAAATAGCTTTGTCTTCAGCAGTCTCAGCCCAAGATTTGCCCTTGTCAGCACTTGCCTGATCGCGGTCGATGAGAACAACGTCGATACCTGCTTTGGCAGAAACATAAGCAATGCCTGCGCCCATAAGGCCAGCACCAATGACGCCAATTTTGTTGATTTCAAGTTTGCCAATAGATTGGGGGCGACGCGCGCCTTTATTTAATTCTTGCATGGACATGAAGAGCGTACGGATCATCATAGCCGCTTCGGTAGTTTGAAGTACCTTTGCAAAATAGCGGCTCTCAATTTTTAACGCTGTATCAAATGGAACTAACATGCCTTCATAAATACACTTCATGATGGCGCGAGCACCTGGATAATTATCCTGTGTTTCACGGCGGTAAATTGCGTTAGCAGGTGGGAACAATTGGAAGCCCGCAGGAGTATAAACTTTGCCGCCTGGGAATTTATAACCTTTAACATCCCAAGGCTGCTCAGCTTTAAGGCCGCCATTGATAAGTTCTTTGGCTTTATTGATCAAATCAGCCTCAGGAACAACTTCAGTCGTAAGACCTTGCGCCTTCGTTTTAGAGGCATGCATGTTGCCGCCCTTTAACAAAAACTGCATCGCTTCTTGTGTGTGGATTAAACGCGGTACGCGTTGTGTGCCGCCGCCACCTGGGAAGAGGCCAATTTTAACTTCTGGTAGGGAGACTTTTGCATCGTCTGCAATCACGCGAGCGTGGCAGGCTAGACATATCTCAAAACAGCCGCCAACAGCTTGTCCATTGATCGCCGCAACGAAAGGCTTGCCAGAAATTTCCTGCTTGCGAAGAATTAAATTCAAGCGGTAGGCATTGTCAAAAAGAAGTTGCGCAGCAGTTTGCGGATCTTTGGCTTCTTCTGCATGGAACTGCCCAAGCATATTTTGCACCATGGAAAGATCAGCCCCAGCACCAAAAGTCTTCTTACCGGATGCAAGTACGACGCCTTTGATAGCCTCGTCTGAAGCCATTGCATCAATAATTTTTTCTAATTCGTCCATGACTGAAAGGTCAATCACGTTCATAGATTTATCAGGCATATCCCACGTAACAACAGCAATTCCATCGCTATCTGTTTCAATTTTAAAATTTGTATAAGTCATATTAAGTCTCCAGCTTGGAGTGAGGTGTTAAATATATGCGTCGCCATTTTTATGCGTAAACTTAAAGCCATTTTCATCCTTGATGACTGCTAAATCATCGTCAGGGTAATGGCCACGTTCTGTTACAGCGCGCGTTCCAATTTCAAGATAAATAAGATCTTTATCGCTTTCGTTCACGAGGTGATGACCATTTGCAACGCCTGCTTTAAATCCAGCTGCATCGCCCGGCTTAAGAACCGTACTACCTTCATCTTCAACAAGAGTTGCTTGTCCTTCAAGAATGTAAACAAATTCATCTTCGTTCTCATGCCAATGGCGCAAAGCAGAAGCTGAGCCAGGTTCAAGGCGTGTTAAGTTGATGTCGAATTGATCCAAACCAACTTCATTCCCAAGCCTCTTACGAAACCTACCTTTAGTAAGTTCAGCAAAAGCAGATGGATACCCACTTCCGCCTGACCATTCCATGTTCTCAATATCGACCTTTGGCATATTAAACTCTTTCAATAATCGTTGCCGTGCCCATGCCTGCTCCAATGCAGAGGGTGATGAGGGCCGTGTTTTGGTCGCGGCGTTCAAGTTCGTCCAGAACTGTACCAAGGATCATTGCGCCTGTTGCACCCAGTGGGTGTCCCATGGCAATCGCGCCACCACAAACATTCATTTTGTCATGTGAAATATCAAAGTGCTGCATGTAGCGAAGAACGACAGAAGCAAAAGCCTCATTAAGTTCAAACAGATCAATATCTGAAAGCTTCATCCCGCTACGAGCCAATAGTTTCTCTGTCACATCGACAGGGCCAGTCAACATAAGCGCTGGGTCAGAACCAATATTTGCAAACGCACGAATTTTTGCACGTGGCTTAATGTCAAGTTTCTTGCCGCCTTCTTGCGAACCCATAAGAACAGCTGCAGCGCCATCAACAATACCAGATGAATTCCCCGCATGGTGAACGTGATTAACCGATTCAAGCTCAGGGTGGGCTGCAATACCAACGGCATCAAAACCACCCATTTCGCCCATCATTACAAAAGCAGGGTCAAGTGAGGCAAGAGATTGCATATCACTTTCAGGTCGCATGTGTTCATCATGGTCAAGAATAACAAGGCCATTTTGATCCTTAACTGGAACAACAGAGTTTTTAAAACGCCCATCTTTCCAACTTTCAGCAGAACGCTTTTGACTTTCAACTGAATAGGCATCTACATCATCACGCGAGAAACCGTATTTAGTAGCAATCAGGTCAGCAGAAACGCCTTGCGGCATGAAATAAGCTGGAACCGCAACAGAAGGATCCATTGGCCAAGCGCCGCCTGATGCACCAATTCCAACGCGTGACATGCTCTCGACGCCACCAGCAATTACAAGGTCATTCGCACCAGAGTTAATTGTAGAAGCAGCCATGTTAATGGCATCAAGTCCAGAGGCACAGAAACGATTGATTTGCATACCAGGAACTTTGTTATCATAGTCTGCTTCAAAAACTGCTGCGCGCGCAATATCAGAACCTGCTTCTCCAACAGGGTCAACACAACCTAAAATGACATCATCGATCATAGATGTGTCCACTATTTCATTGCGGTCACGCACGGCTTCCAGCGTTTTTGCTGATAAGCGTACTGCAGGTACTTCATGCAGTGAGCCATTTTTCTTACCGCGCCCTCTAGGGGTGCGAACGTGGTCGTATATAAAAGCATCAGCCATTTTGGCCTCCTTTTGATTTATTCTTTAGGGCCAACAGGAAGCAATGCTTCGGGTGCTGCCCAATTAGGTAATTCTTGTATACGTGCGAGCCATTGTTTGATGCCGGAATAATCGTCCCACGTTACGTTAAAATGATCAGGCCAGAACAAATATCCGCAGGTAGAAATATCAGCTAGGGTTGGTTGATTAGCTGCAACCCAGTCATGATTTTCTAAATGTCTGTTAAATATTTTAAAGCTGCCAAGCATACGAGCTTTCATAAATTCCGCTTCAGGTTCGCCATCCTTGTTCATGAAACGACTCAGAAAACGATAAGTAGCAGTGTAAGATGTGAGTTTGTGATTATCAAAAAATAACCATCGCATCATCTCCAGTTCATCTGCTCGATTGTCCGGAACAAATTTTCCAAAACGGTCTGCCAGATGCATCAAAATAACAGCAGACTGACTAATTGCATTACCATTATTTGTGTGATCAATCAGGACCGGCACTTCGGCCATAGAATTAAGATCAAGGAACCCATCAGATTTACTTTCACCATGAAAAAAAACGACCCACTCGGTATCCCAATTAGCGTCACAAAGCTGCAAGATTAATGCAGCTTTATAAGCATTTTCGGATTCAGCAAAACATTTGAGAGTATAATCAACCATTAGCCGTCAAATCCCTCAAGTAAAATTATGGTCGCTTTGGATACAGCTCTGCGATGTTGTTTCGCTTGAGCATAGGCTTCTGAATTGTAACAGGCTTTGGCATCGTCCAATGAAGGAAATTCTATCACGACATGACGTGTGCCAAGGTTGCGACCTTCTACAAGCTCGAAAGCACCACCTCGAGCTAGAAATTTTCCATTATATTCAACGAATGATGGGCCGGCACCCTCCACATAGGCTTTGTACTCATCAGATGTAAAAGCTGCTTTATTATCCGAACCCACATGGGCAATCCAATATCCTTTTGGCATTTTAAGTCCTATCTTAAAGTGTGCGGGAGATGAGAACTTTCATGATCTCATTAGTCCCACCATAAATTCTTTGTACACGTGCATCACGGTAAAGACGTGCAATTGGGTATTCATTCATAAAGCCATAGCCACCAAACAGCTGCAAGCATTCATCCATCACTTTACCTTGCAAATCCATTAGTAGATATTTTGCCATTGATGCAGTGGTGGTATCGAGTTCATTTTTTAGGTGTTGCTCAACACATTGATTGTCAAAAGCCTTAGCCATGGTTGCTTCTGATTTTAGCGCAGCAAGTTTGAATTGTGTATTTTGAAAATCCATGATGCTCTTGCCGAAAGCCTTTCGTTCTTTGACATAATCAATCGTAAGCGATAGTGCCAACTCAATTGAGCCATTGCTTGGTTTGCAATAATCAAGCGTTCTTGTGGAAGTTGACTCATTAATTGGAAGAACCCTTTACCTTCTTCATGGCCTAGCAAATTTGCCGTGGGTACTTTTACGTCATTGAAAAAAAGCTCTGATGTGTCGTTCGCTTTGTAACCTATTTTATCAAGGTTACGACCACGCTCAAAACCTTCAACTTCGTCTGTTTCGACGATCATCAAAGAAGTACCTTTTGCGCCTGATGAAGGATCCGTTTTTGCAACAACAATAATAAGATTGGCATTCTGTCCGTTTGTTATGAAAGTTTTAGAGCCGTTTATACGGTATTGATTGCCGTCTTTTACAGCGGATGTCTTTACCCCTTGCAGATCAGAACCAGCACCTGGTTCTGTCATTGCAATCGCACCAATCAATTCACCAGTTGCTAATCTAGGTAACCAACGTTGCTTTTGTTCATCCGTTCCGTATTCAGTAATGTAGGGGGCAACAATGCCCGAGTGTAAAGCGATGCCAAATCCATCGACGCCATTATATGGGAAATTGCTTCTATGATTGCCGACTCTTGTGCATAACTTGCACCGCCGCCGCCAAACTCTTCGGGTGCTGAAGCGCAAAGAAGTCCATTCGCGCCAGCTTTTTCCCAAACAGAACGAGGGACGATTTCATCTTTTTCATACTGCTCGTAGTTTGGCGCTATTTCAGTTTCCATGAACCGACCAGCCATATTCCTAACCATGACATAATCTTCATCATGCCATGAGGGAGTAGGGGAATTGAGAACTTCTTGCGGAGTTGTCATTCGGTTGACCTTATTTTGGATTGCTTAAAATGCTTCAGCTTCAAGCGACATCATGCTCTCACAGCCGCTTTCAATGCGTGCTAGATGAGCTGCGCTTTCTGGCATGACACGCTCCATAAAATAACGCGCTGTGATCAGTTTATTTTCATGAAATTCTTTTAAGTCGCCAACGCCACTTTGAATTGCTTCTTGCGATTTTTCAGCCATTAAACCCCACATATAACCAAGCGCAACAAGGCCAAATAGATGCATGAAGTCTGTTGATGCGGCGCCCGCATTATTTGGGTTTTGCATACCATTTTGCATCAACCACATAGTTGCTGCCTCAAGTTTTTTAACCCCATCACGCAATGGCTTTGTATAAGGCTGCATGGCTTCATTATCCATATGCTTCTTCGTGAAGCCGCTAACCTCTTCCATAAAGGCACGCATTGCACGTCCGCCATTTGCAGGGAGTTTGCGACCTACAAGGTCAAGTGCTTGAACGCCATTAGCGCCTTCATAAATTTGGGCAATACGAGCATCGCGTACAAACTGGCTCATGCCCCATTCTTCAATGTACCCATGGCCACCAAAGACCTGTTGTGCATTGACGCAGTTTTCAAAGCCTTTGTCTGTCAGCACACCTTTAATAATGGGGGTAAGTAAGCCCATGAGGTCATCGGCAGCTTCGCGTTCTTCTTCTGATGTTGAACGATGTGAAATATCGCCTTTTAGGGCAGTCCATAACATCAATGTTCTGGCTGCTTCGTTAAATGACTTGATGTTCATCAACATACGACGAATGTCTGGATGCACAAGAAGTGGATCAGCTTTTTTATCAGGTTCAGCAGCACCCGTTAAGGCGCGGCCCTGAATGCGTTCTTTCGCATAGATTGCAGCATTTTGATAAGCAGCTTCTGACTGAGATAAGCCTTGAAGGCCAACGCCTAGGCGAGCTTCGTTCATCATGATGAACATTGCTTTCAGGCCTTTATTTTCTTCACCAATCATGTAGCCAATAGCTTCATCATGGTTCAAAACACAGGTTGAGTTAGCATGGATGCCCATTTTCTCGTCAATAGAACCACAAGAAACGCCATTTGTCTCCCCAAGTGTTCCATCATCATTGACTTTGAACTTAGGTACAACAAAAAGTGTAATGCCTTTAATACCCTCAGGTGCGCCTTCAATACGTGCAATCACGAGGTGAATAATATTTTCCGCCATATCATGTTCACCCGCAGAGATGAAAATTTTCTGGCCAGAAATTTTGTATGAGCCATCGCCAACTGGTATAGCTTTTGTGCGCAGCATACCAAGATCTGTGCCGCTATGAGGCTCGGTTAGGTTCATTGTACCTGTCCAAGTACCATCAATCATTTTTGGTAAGAATTTTTGCTTTAAGTCGTCAGACGCATGAACTTGCATTGCGGCAATCGCGCCTTGGGTGAGGCCAGGATACATTGCAAAAGCTTGGTTTGCAGAAGATAGGTATTCACCAATTGCCGTGTGTAGCGTGTATGGAAGCCCTTGTCCGCCATATTCAGGATCAGCAGCAAGCCCCATCCAGCCACCTTCTTTGTAAGTTTCATAAGCCTCTTTGAAGCCTTTAGGCGTTGTAACTGATCCATCTTCATGGCGCGTACAACCTTCACGGTCACCGGAGAAATTTACTGGTTGAAGTACTTCTTCACTAAGTTTTGCTGCTTCACCAAGGATTGTCTCAATCAGATCAGGCGTTGCGTCCTCAAAGCCTGGTAGATTATTATATCGGTCGATATTAAGAATATCATTTAGAATATAAAGAGTGTCTTGAATTGGCGCTGAATAACTTGGCATTACTGTTTCTCCTCAAACAATACAAAGATGCTAGCCTGAAATCTTATTGGCTACCAGACGTAAATAATAGAGCACTATTGGGTATTGATACGACCAATAATGTTTCTAGGAGAAGATATAAGCAGATTATTACTTTAACGTAAACGTCAAAATTAAAGTAGAAGGTAATTTATTTGTGATATTTCACATCTAAAATTGAATATTTGGTTTAAGATTTGCCTTCAAGGAAGCTAATTGCATTACCTAATTCGGCAATAGAGTTCTCTAACTCATTTTTTTGATCAGTTAGTCGCGCAAATTGTTCTTTGAATTTCTCAACAAGAACACTGACTTCTTGTTTGTTGTCATCATCGTCATAGAGTTTAAGAAGTGACTCAATGTCAATCAGAGAAAACCCAACGTTTTTAGCTAAAATTATGATCTTTAAACGTTTTCTATCTTCAATTGAATAAATTCGCGTAGAACCAGACCGCTTAGGGCTTATTAGGCCTCGATCTTCATAAAAACGTAAGGTTCTAAGACTTACATCGAATTCACGAGCTAAATCGCCAATTCTATAAATTTCTTTTTTTTCAGTCGTATTATCAGCAAAATTCTCTACGAGATTTTCTAGCATCGACTGAGCAGTTATATAGCCCATTGTTATTCCTATTGTACCAGCCATGGAGGATAATTTATTATTTTGGGTTTCTAAGCAACCTTTAACACAATTGAAAAAATATTCAAAGCACCTCGAGCCAAAGAAAGAGTGAATATTATTTTACTGAGAATAATTAAATAAGGCAATTAAAAGAGCCCAAAAAATAATTAAATTAAAAAAGTGATAAATTTTTCGTAACGAAATCCTTAACAATTAACGCATTGTTTACCCTGTTTTGTAAAAGCTGTCTCTTAAGAGATTCGAAATTTCTTTTGAAATAGTTTTAATAAGTAAGAACAGGTTATCCTGAATGCGTAGGGCAAGGTCACAATTAAACAAACTTACACAGCAACAAGCTAGTAATTTTGGCGGTATGAATAATTTTCAAAACCCTCATGCTATTGGTAATGAAGTTGATGAAATTCAACGCAGATTAGATGCTTTGCAGTATCAACAATCAGCTGGGCAGCAATTTAATGAGTATGGCTCAAACCATGGCTTCCCTCAACCGCAGCCAAGTTCTGGCTTTCATCAACCACAACCTAGTTTTCAACAACCTGCAGTAAATCACTATGTCGCATCAAATATGGCAATGGACAATCCATACAATGCGCCAAGTAACGAAGGCGCGGCTAATCCACAGTTGGACACGATTAAATCAGCGTTAGAACAAATGAGTTCTAAGTTGCACTCAATTAACAATGCAAATTCAGCTAGTCGTAACCAGCAAAATGAAGCTTTAAAACAACATTACAACCATATTAATACAGAACTTCAGGGTTTGAAGGCGTCAATTGCTGGTATTTCTCAATCAAGTGTCTCAGATAGAAGCTTGGAAACTATTCAAGAAACGCTCTCAGCAAATTACAGAGCAATCATGCAACAGCTTGAGGGCTCACAAAATCTTTCGATAGATAATTCCGTATTTTCATCTGCTCTGGAAGTAAGTCATAAAGAGCTTTCACAACAAATCATTGATGTTAAGCAATCAATAGACGCGACCTTAAATAATCCAAACCACTATGCAAAAACGCTTGAAGCAAGCCACAGTGATATTACCAAACGTTTGGATGATATGCACAATGCGTTGCAGACTTCTATCGCAACGCCTGACCTCTACGTAAGCACAATAGAAAATAATCACAACGAAGTTTTACAACAGGTTTCACAATTACAGCAAGTCATAGATAATCTAGAAAAAAACACGCCAGAGTCATCGCAAACGGATCTGACAAACGTTGAAATGCGTCTTGAAGAAATAACAAGAGCAGTTGTAGCCCTTTCTTTAAATGACGGCAGTTTCAACAATCTTGAACGCATTGAAGCTCGTGTTTCAGATATTGCAAAAACCATTGATGCTAATAACACTTCAAGCCCACAACTAGACAATTCGGGCTTTGAAAGATTAGAAGAAAAACTATCTGATATTGCTAGCCTGATGAATGCAAATTCACCTGATTTGAATAATATGGAAGCTCAAATTGGTGCTTTATCTGAAAAGTTAGAAAACCTATCATCTGTCTCGACATCAACGCCTTTAAGTGGTGTAGAAAACAATGCACTACTTATGCGAATGGATGAATTGGTTGAGCAAATAGGCAATTCGCAAAATGATGTATCTGGTAACTTAATTACTCAGCAGCTTGAACAAATTTCAGGTGCTATTGATAAGCTTTCAACGCCTTCACCCGTAACTGAACAAGATAGCAGCGGCGCAAACGAAGTTATTATTCAGCAGCTTGAGCAAATTGCTGGTGCAATCGATCAGCTATCACAGCCTTCAGCAGAAAATATGCCAGCAGGGCAATTTGCGTCTATTGAAAATCAATTATCAGAAATTTCAAATCAACTAAACTCCAACCCGTTAGGTCTTACACAATCGCAAAGCGAAGTATCGTTAGACCCAATTGTAAACCGTCTTAGCGGTATTGAAGAACAGATGGGTGCTAATCGTGATATTACGATTGAACTTGCTACTAAAGCGGCAGAAGACGCTGTAAAAATGTCAGTTCAAGCTATGCCCCAAATGGCGGCGGGCAACTCACAAATTGATACGAGTGTACTAAGCTCTATGTCAGAGCTTCTTGCGCAATTAAATCACCAGACAGAAACGAATAATTCAACAAATATTGAAGCATTCGGCGCTGTTACTCAAACACTAGACTTAATGGTTCAGCGCTTAGGTAAAATAGAATCTGGGCTTGCAGGTTATGATAATAATACAGCACAAGTGATGCCTTCTTATGTAGCAGAGCCTGAGTCTGCGCAACAAAAACCCGTCCAAACAAACGAAACACCTCCATCAATTGAAACAGAAGTTGAAACTTTTGTTGAGCCAGTTGAAGAAGTGAAAAAGGCCCGCAATCCAGCTGCTGATTTGGTTAAAGCTGCACGATTAAGCGCTGAACCACAACAAGTTGATGCGCCTGTTATCTTCGATGATAAAATAGAGGAGATTGCTAACGAGCCAATCATTGAACCTATTTTAGAAACAGCAACAGTAGGAGATGTTCAGGTTGCTGTGGAAGAAGCTGCTCAAATAGCTGAAGCACCTAGTCTTCCTGACGTTAATACACCTGATTTGGCGATGGAGGAATTACCAGACTTTAGAGATCGTATAGAAGCGCATTCAGGACCTGATGTTGCCTTAGAGCCAGGTACTGGCGGCCCTGATTTAGCAGCGTTAGTACGGCAGGCAAATGATCGCCGTAAGAACAAAGGCGCAGATGTTGAAGCATCTGGTACCGACTTTATTGCTGCGGCTAGAAGAGCTGCGCAAGCTGCAGCACAAGAAGCAGGTGATGTTGAGGAAGAGATCGAAGAAAAAACTAAAACAGGCCTTTTAGCTTCACTTCCAGAGCTTTTTGCTAAGCGCAAAAAAGTAATCATTATGGCTGCTGCGGCAGTGATGTTTGTAACCTTAGCTGGCACGCTAGCATCACAATTCTTTGGTGGGAACGATGCAGAAATTGCAGCTGTAGATAATACTGTCGTAATCGAAGAAACTGTCAGCCAAGAAATTCAACCCGTTGCTGCTATTCCATCACAAGATACTGTCTCACCAGTTGAAGTAGTAGAGGATAGTGCCGCCGCAGTGGCCGTTGTTTCAGATGTTCAGCCTTTAGAGACAACAAACTTAGAGCCACAAGAAGTTAATCTTGCGAGCGTTAATTTAAATGAAAATCCAGCACCTGCCAGTTTTATTAAGACAGATGAATTAAATTTCGCATCTACAGAATTAAAGCAGGCAGTTCAAAAAAGTGAGCCTGCGGCACTTTTTGAAATTGGCAGACGTTACACTAATGGGATTGGTACTGAAAAGGATCTAGTAAAAGCATCACAGTGGTATGAGCGCGCAGCCAACATGGGCTTTGCTCCTGCACAATACATCATTGGTAATTTCAATGAAAAAGGTCTTGGGATTGAGAAAAATCCATCCGTAGCGGCTGAATGGTATAAACAAGCTGCAAAAGGTGGAAACATAATAGCAATGCATAATCTTGCTGTTTTAACAGCAACGCCAAATGCACTATCTGCTAACCCAGACATGAGCGAAGCGTTCAAATGGTTTAGTAATGCTGCAGATTATGGCGTGCGCGATAGTCAGGTGAATGCAGGCATTTTCCACACTAAAGGTTTTGGCACTGAAGTTAATCTTATCGAAGCATACAAATGGTTCGCAATAGCAGCCAAAGCTGGTGACAAAGATGCAGGCAGTAAACGTGATGTAATTGCAAATGCAATTCAACCTGATCAATTAGAAATTGCAAAAGCACTGGTAAAAGACTGGGTGCCGCTAGAAGCTGTTCAAGCTGCAAATGAAGTAGCTGTAAATGAAGCATGGAAATCACCACAAGCGGTTGCATCGGCAGGAAGCTTAAAAATTGACCGAAATACAATTGCACAAACACAAGCTTTATTGTCAAAAGTCGGTTTTAATGCAGGTGTTGCAGATGGTCTTATGGGGCAAAAAACCCGTAATGCGATAGCAGCTTTCCAACAAAAGTCTGGCTTGCCAGTTAATGGTCGTATTGATGATAAGTTTTTACAGGCACTTAGAGCTGTAGCTATTTAATTTAAGATGCAAGTGAAGATTTTTACATGAGACTTATAAAGGCTATCAAAAACGGTTTCCGTAATTACGTGAATACGTCTGATGTTTCAAGCAGAGGTGATTTTTGGTTTTGGTTACTGTTTGTCAGTGTCTTTTTATGCATAACACTAATCATTGACGGGGCTTATCTTGGGCCCTTGATAGGCGCCTTAAATGGTGAAGAGCTTATGGCCTTTGATCAAGACACACCAAAATGGCTTTCAATTATAAGCTTGCTTCTTTTGATAATTCCGACTTTGACAGTCGCAATGCGAAGAATTCAAGATACTGGCTTTTCCAAGTGGTGGATATTAATTAGCCTAACAATTGTTGGGTGCATTCCTCTTTTGTTTTTCTTCGTCAAAAAGGGTAAAAAATTACCCAAAGAATAATATGGTTTTCAACCATGTTCAATAATAATTCACTTCAATAATTTTATGAAACTTGTTACATTACTTACGTTGGGGCAAGAGATTCGTATTAGGAGAGAGTTTGATGATTAAATCCTTTGGTAAGAGCTTCTTGGCTGTATTGTTTGCAACAATCGCTACTAGCCTCATAACACCTCAAGCACAAGCTAGGACTTATATCGTAAATGGATTGGCTAGTGCTGTGCCATTTATTGGATATGGTATGAATAATCTGGGCAAAAAATACCAGGTGCAAAAGTCTTTAGTTATATTACTTCGATTGAAGGCAATCGGATTATCAAACCAAATATTCTGAAAGACATTGAAGCCAGATATAAGCGTAATCCAAACGAGCCAATAAACCTTATCGGGATTAGTTATGGTGCCAACATGGTGAGTGATATTGCCAATCGCTTGGCAAGAAAAGGCATTCCAGTAAACTACCTCGGTATAATTGAAGGTACTTCGTTGAAGTCGATTAAGCCAAATGTAAAACGCGCCCAAAACTTCATCTGTACGGGTGCAGAATGCTCAAAGCGTAGGGTAGGACTTGCGGGCGGGAATTCTGTTACAAAGCTAAATCAATACACCTATGATGATGGCCATATCGACCTTGGTAATACAAAGGTGTTCACAGTAAAATCCTTAGTGGTATTCGTTAATTCTCGTTTGCATCCTAACTGGACCCATTATTTTAGTTATCTGCTGTAGTTCATCCATTGACATTCGCTTTTTCGAGGCGCAATAACCGCTAATTACACCTGCTGGTGATAGATTTTCTCATCAGTGTTGAATCCATATATATTGTCTGGAGGATGCTGTGAGCATCTATCTTCCTATAGCGGAAATGTCCGTTAACATTTTTATCCTTTTTGGAATGGGTGCTGCCGTTGGCTTCTTGTCAGGCATGTTTGGTGTGGGTGGTGGCTTTTTAATGACCCCGCTATTGATTTTCTACAACATTCCCCCTGCTGTTGCCGTTGCAACTGAAGCAAATCAGATTGTTGCTTCGTCATTTTCTGGTGCGTTAGCGCATTTCAGAAAAGGAACCGTGGATGTTAAACTCGGAGTTATGCTTCTAATCGGTGGTTTGATTGGATCAACCTTTGGTGTTTATGTTTTCTCAGCTTTAAGAAGTGCTGGCCAGCTCGATCTTATTATCTCCATTCTTTATGTAGTTTTCTTGGGTTCAATCGGTAGTTTGATGACGATTGAAAGCTTAAATGCCATTCGCAAATCCAGAAATGACGACACACCTACAAAGCGCAAATCAGGGCATGATAGTTGGATACATAAGCTTCCATTGAAAGTGCGCTTTCGCAAGTCCAAACTTTATCTAAGTGTCATACCAGTTTTAATGCTTGGAACACTCGTCGGCATCCTTGCTGCTATTATGGGTGTTGGTGGTGGCTTCATTATGGTTCCAGCAATGATTTACCTACTACGAGTCCCAACAAATGTTGTGATTGGTACCTCATTATTTCAAATTATATTTGTGACCGGTTATACGACTATAATTCAGTCAACTACTAACCAAACGGTTGATGTCGTACTAGCAATTATATTGATGGTGGGCGGTGTTATTGGAGCTCAATTTGGTGCAGCTGCTGGGCATAAACTTAAAGGCGAGCAACTTCGCGCGCTCTTAGGTTTGCTTGTATTAGGTGTATGTATCCGTCTTGGATATGACCTTGTTGTTACACCAACGGACTTTTTTAATATTATCGGCAGCATGGATGGAGGAAGCCACTAATGAAAAACTTTCTCTTTCTTTGCGCTATCTGCCTTACACTAGTATTTGCAACAGTTATCCCTACTAAAGCAGAATCTTTACAGATGGGTGTTTCAGTTGACACTGTGCCTATAAGCTCAAGCTTTGATGGAACTGAAATTGTTATTTTTGGGTCTATCGAAACACATGAGCAAGCTGCCCTTTTTCGAGGTGAGTATGACGTTGTTGTTCGTGTAGAAGGTGCACCAGAAGATGTTATTATTCGCAAGAAAGAACGCATCGGCGGAATATGGATTAATAATAAGTCAGAAAATTATGTATCTGTTCCTTCTTTCTATTCTATCTTATCAGCACGACCACTAAATTTAATTTCAAACTCAATCGAACTTGCGCCTATCAGCCTTGGTATTAATAATCTTGGCAAGAATGTTCCTGTAGAAGGCGAAAAAACCCTTATTATGAATCCTGGCGAGTTTTCAGACGCTTTGCTAAGACTTCGTATCGAGCAAGATCTGTTTTCTGAAATACCGGGAACTTTAAAACAATTAAGCCCTAGCTTATTTCGTGCAACCTTAAGTATTCCAGCCAATGTACCGATTGGAGAGCACATCGTAACAGCTTATTTGTTCCGTAATGGTGAAATATTGGGAACAAAAAAATCTAGTTTTAGAATTGAGAAAGTAGGTTTTGAGCGTTGGATTTATGATTTAGCTCACGAGAATAGTTTATTATACGGTATTATGGCAGTTTTATTAGCCATATTCACGGGTTGGGCAGCAAATGCCATATTCCGCAAGAACTAAAAAGAGGGGGGCTAGTTTGCTCAATTTTAAAACAGCAAATTTAGCTTGGGCCCTATCTTTAGCAGGTTTTATCCCTTTCGCAGTTCTGGCTCCTAGCCTCTATTTGATGGGGGTAAGTAATGAGCTTTTTGCAAGCTTCTTTGATGTTTTCAAAGTTTGGTCAGCGCTCATACTATCATTCTTAGGTGGCATCCGTTGGGGGTTTGCAATTGCTAATGAGCCGTTTGAGAATAGAAACTTACTGATATCAGTTGTGCCATCTATTCTAGCATGGTTTGTTCTGCTTTTACCTGATGCCTACACCATACTTGCACTACTGATACTGTTTTGCTTGCACGGCGCTTGGGACAGCTTTTATATCAATGAAGGTAAAGTGCCGCCATGGTTTGGGAAAATTAGAATTACGCTTACATTTCTTGTAGTTGTTGCGCACATCATTGTTTTGTTTGCCATTGCATGAGTAAAATTTAAGCTACAAGTTTACGGCCATCTATTTCAAAAACATGATCACCACTTAGCATCCAGCTTTTGAAATTTCGCCCAGTAAATAAATCTGCATAAGCTTCATCCAATACGTTTAAACCACCAGTAAATGAACCAAAGGCTGGCATAATCAAGCGTGCTTCATCACTTACGAAACAACGTCGTCGTAGTGTTTTACCTCTTTGCTTGATTTTTGCAGCAGGGTGCAGGTGGCCAGCAATTTCGCCTTTCTTAAATTCAGTCTTAGGTTCATGACAAAAATTTAAATTACCAATATGAATATCTTCGCAGAATGTTCCTCCCAAATCTTTGGGTGGGGAGGGGGCGTGATTGCCACTTTCCCATATCCATTCTCGCCCCTGCATTAATTGTGATAAATGCTGCTTGTAGCTATTTGGTAACCTGGAAGCTGCATCATTATCATGAAAGCTATTATCCCCTAAGGATAAAATAGTTCTGGGCTGCCAATGATTAATACGCAGAGCTAAAGTCTCTAGCGTGGCTTGCGTGTCATATGGAGGAATGAATAAGCCTTTTTTTGCTGCAAAAGATGACCCTTTTCAAGGTGAAGATCAGAAACAAGTAGAAGGCTTTCCTCTTTCCAAAAAAGACACCCAGAAGGCTCAAGCACAAACGTATTGTTCATGAATTGAATGTCCACGCCTAATTGCTGATTTGTATGCAGTAAGTCCTTCATTAATCGATATCCGCCAACCCAGTTGCTGCTTCCTGCAGAAGCGCTTCTTGTGCTTCACCTGCAACTCCCTCTTTACCAATCTCCATCATAATAGGAACTGCAAGAGGAGAAATTCTTTCTAATGGCTTATGCACGATTCTACTCTTGATGCGCGATAGCATTTCCCCAAGACGGCGAACATCAAGTAAACCATATGCAGCTTCCTGCCTTGTTGCTTGTAGTAAAATGTGATCGGGTTCATGGGTGCGAAGAACATCGTAAATAAGATCAGAAGAAACGGTCATCTGTCGCCCCGTTTTTTCCTTACCCGGAAAGCGTCTTTCAATTAGCCCAGCAATAGTGGCGCAATCTCTAAAGGTCCGTTTCAGCAAGAAAGACTCATCAAGCCATGCTTCCAAATCATCGCCTAACATGTCCTCATCAAAAAGCATTTCAAGGGAAGGTTTGCCTGACTTAAATAACTTAGAGAAGTCTTTTAAGCCCCAGACCGCAATTGCATAATCACTAGCAACAAACCCAAGTGGCTTCGCTCTCATCCGTTCTAATCTACGTGTTAAAAGCATACCGAGTGTTTGATGCGCTAACCTTCCTTCAAACGGATAGGCAACCATATAAAATTTCACCGCGAGGAAAAGTCTCAATTAGAAGCTCATTTTTCTTAGGCAAAATTGAATGTTCTTTTTGAATGGAGAGCCATTCGCTGACCTGAGTAGGTAGCCTTTTCCAAAGTTTAGTATCTGACAACATCTCTCGAACAAGGTCTGCTAGATAAGTTGAAAGTGGAAAGCTTCCGCCTAAATAGGACGGCACTTTAGGGTCGCTATCATAGGCATTTGAAACATAACATGCCGCTTCACGCATACCCTCTAATCGCAATGTATTTCCTGCAAATATAAACGTATCGCCAGGAGATAGGTTTTCAATAAAGCCTTCTTCAATTTTTCCAAGCATTGGCCTACCCTGAAAGTTTGAGTTGCGGCCTTTTTTTCGCGTTAAGCGTACATCCAACATGGGAGCTTGGACAATTGTTCCGCAATTCATACGGTAACGTTGAGCAAGACGTGGATGTGTTAATCGCCAGCTGCCATCCTCTACTTTACGGATTTTGCATATTGCTCATAGGTTTTGAGAGCATATCCACCTGTTGCAACAAACTGTATAACTTGCTCAAAGTTTTCGCGGGATAATTCCGCATAAGGCGCACACGAAGTTATCTCTTTATAGAGATCATCTTCGAAAAAACGGCTCAGCGCAAGCCAAGCCTAGAATATGTTGTGCGAGAACATCAACGCACCTTCTCGCAAACCAGGCGTATCTTGCGCACCAAGGTAATTTGCATCAAGGGCGGCCTGACATTCCATAACTTCAAATCAATTTGAGGGAACAAGAATAGCGCGTGATGGTTCATCAATCCGGTGGTTAGCCCTCCCTATGCGCTGTGCTAGGCGACTAGCACCTTTTGGCGCGCCAACATGCACAACAAGGTCTACATCTCCCCAATCAATGCCAAGGTCTAGCGTTGACGTCGCAATCACCGCTCGCAATTCATTTCGCTGCATAGCCTCTTCGACGCGGCGACGTTGGCTTACATCAAGTGACCCATGATGAAGCGCTATGGGAAGCGTATCTTCATTGATTTTCCAAAGCTCTTGAAAGAGCAATTCTGCTTGCGACGTGTGTTTACGAATAAAAGTGTGGTTTGGTGTTTTTGTATCGCCTCATAAACATCCTTCATCGCATAACGTGCAGAATGACCAGACCACGGCACACGTTCATCAGATTTTAAAATAGTAATCTCAGGCTTTGCACCGCCCTCAAGTTTAATTAATTCTGATAGAGCAATTTCTCCAAGTGGCGGTTGTTTTACTAGCCACCTGCGTAAATCATCAGGTTCAGAGACAGTTGCAGAAAGCCCAATTGTTTTTAAATGAGGGCGCAATGTTCTCAATCGACCCAACCCAAGTGCTAACAGTTGCCCACGCTTAGAGGTTACCAATGAATGTAATTCATCAAAGATAACAGTCTCGAGGCCATCAAAAAACTGAGCAGTATCCTTATTAGAAATCAGCAATGCTAATTGTTCTGGTGTTGCCAGCATAATTTGCGGTGGTGAAAGTTTTTGACGCTGGCGACGAGAGGCTGAAGTATCACCTGTGCGTGTTTCAATCTCAATGTTAAGCCCTATCTCTTTAATAGGTTTTTCAAGATTGCGTTTGATATCGACAGCGAGCGCTTTTAACGGTGAAATATAGAGCGTATGAACGCCGCGTTTCTTTTGTCCGGGCTTGTGCAATTTTTGCTGTGAAAGCTCGACTAATGTTGGTAAAAACCCAGCTAGTGTTTTACCTGCGCCGGTAGGCGCAATCAAAAGTGTTGAGAAGCCTGCTTGGGTTTTTGAGAGCAATTCTAACTGATGAGCACGAGGCTGCCAGCCATGCCCCGCAAACCATTTTTGAAAAGGCTCAGGTAAATGAAAGGGAAGTTTATTCCCGCTAGAATTGAGTTTCGTATTTTTGCTCACACTATGTAATGTAGTGAGGGTGAAGGCTAAGGTCGAATGAAAAAAGAAATTTTCAACATCCTGTTCTTAAGCGTTATTACGTTGGTAGTCGCTTGGCTTTACTGGCCTCACACAGATACGACAGGCCAAGATAGTTCAATAAGCAAGAAGAGTTATATTCTTGCACTAACCTGGCAACCCGCTTTTTGTGAAAGTAAACCGAATAAAACCGAATGCCGTTCTCAACGAAAAGGGCGCTATGATGCGAAAAACTTTTCGCTACACGGATTATGGCCTCAGCCACGTAACAATGTTTATTGCAATGTTTCCCATAGTATTATCGATAAAGATAAACGTGGAAGGTGGAACCAACTTCCAAAATTAGATATTGAAGACAGGATAAGAAATGAACTGTCGCGGCGTATGCCAGGGTATCGTTCAAACCTTCATCGACACGAATGGTATAAGCACGGCACATGCATGGCAGATGATCCTCAGCGTTATTATGAATTATCGATGGCAATGATTGACCGCATCAATAAAACTAAAATCCGTGATCTATTCGCTCAAAATATTGGTAAGGAAATTACGGCTACTCAAATCGTTCAAGCAATGGAACGCAGCTTTGGGAAAGGCGCAAGAAAGCGCATAAAAATAATTTGCAAACGGGATGGAAGAAGAACTCTTATTACAGGTCTACACATAAGTATGGGGCACGAAACTGGGTTAGGGGAAATTTCAACTAACAATGATTACATCTTGAAAGCTCCTAAAGTTCCTATCGGCTGCAAACGTGGTGTGATCGATCCCGTAAGCCTACAATAGTTTCCCTTGAAAAGCATGGCTCTCGTCTATACCTATGAATTAATTGAACTTCAGGGGAATAACCATGTCTGAAAAATTGACCACATTTCTAGGTGATAGCTTAGGCCGTACAATTATAAAATTGCTTGTGATCTCATTCGTGGTTGGCATCATTATGAGTGCGCTGAATTTCACACCATGGGATGTCTGGTATGGCATTAAAGATTTCTTTGTTAGCATTTACAATCTTGGCTTCGATGCCTTGGGTAAGATAGGTAAATATTTCTTATTGGGCGCGGGAATTGTTGTACCGATCTTTTTGATATTGCGGTTTCTTAATTTTAGAAAATGAGCAGCGCCTCAACCTCCAGTAAAATCAAGAAGTTTGAAATAAGCCATAAATCCGTTTTGCAATTAGCAATTCCAATGACACTTGCCTACATCACAACACCCTTGCTGAGTTTGGTAGATACAGCAGTTGTTGGGCGATTGGGTGTTGAGGCTTTGATTGGCGGCCTAGCAGTTGGTGCTATTATTATCGACCTTGTTTTCACAACATTTAATTTCTTGCGCTTTGGAACAACCGGACTGACTTCACAGGCTTTTGGCGCGGAAGATGAAAAAGAAAAACAAGCCATTCTTTTCCGCGCTTTGGTAATTGGTATCTTGAGTGGCGTGGTTATGATTATCTTGAGCCCAATTATTATCTGGCTTGGATTATGGTTCATAGCCCCCAGTGAAGCAGTCGCAGAAGCCACAAAAACTTACTTTCTGATCCGCATGATATCAGCGCCATTTACGTTAGGAAATTATGTCATACTAGGGTGGCTGTTAGGGCTTGGGCATTCTTATATGACGTTGGCTATTCAAGTTTTACTAAATGGTACAAACATCCTGTTCAGTATTTACTTAGGCTTGGTTCTAGACTGGGGCATTGAAGGTGTAGCGATTGCAACTATCATAGGTGAAGTACTCGCTTTCTTTGTTGGCATTTACGTATGTTGGAGAATGTTAGATCATTCCATTCGTCCATCACGTTCACGCATCATGGATAAAATGGCTTGGTCAAAACTGGTCAACCTAAATGCCGACATCATGTTACGTTCCTTTACGTTGCTGTTTGCCTTTGCGTACTTCACAGCTCAAGGGGCGGGCTTTGGGGATTTAACGCTGGCCGCAAACGCAATTTTGATGCACTTCTTTTTGATATCAGGCTATTTTTTAGATGGTCTTGCAACAGCAGCAGAGCAGATTATCGGGCGCTCTATTGGAGCAAAATACAAAGAAGGTTTTTGGCGCGGTTTTAAGCTCACACTTTTGTGGAGTGCACTAATGGCGTTGGTTTGTTCATTAGTATTTTGGCTGGCAGGCCCAAGTTTAATAGAACTTTTGACGACAATTTCTGAAGTGCAAAGTGAAGCCATGATCTATCTTGCGTGGGCAGCTTTTATACCCTTGTCAGGCATGTTGGTATTCCAGATGGATGGTGTATTTATCGGCGCAACTTGGTCGCGCGACATGAGTGTTATGATGATTGTATCATTAGTTGGTTATTTACTGGTCTGGTGGTTAGTTAAAGAACCATTGCAAAACCATGGGCTATGGTTAGCTTTACATTGCTTTGTCATTTTTCGGGGCTTAACACTATCAGCGCGTCTTCGAGCTAAAGCTTCACAAACGTTTACTGTTTAGAGAATATCTAAAACATGCTCTGGTGGGCGTCCAATTGCTGCTTTGTCATTGGCGAAAACAATAGGCCGTTCAATGAGAATTGGATTTTCATGCATGGCCTGGACAAGTGCTTTATCAGGTGTTTCTTTTGAAAGACCAAGTTCTTTATAAGTTGTATCACCTGTGCGTATTAAATCATGGGCGCTTAAACCCAATTTTACCAAGGCTTGTAAAATCTTTGTGCGGTCTGGAGCATTTTTGATATATTCAATCACTTCAGGCTCGTGACCATTAGCTTTTAAAAGTTCCAGAGTCTGGCGTGATTTAGAACACCGAGGGTTATGCCAAATTGTTATATCACTCATATTTTATACTCCGAGCCAATCGTCAGTTTTTGTGCCGACAAGATCACTAATATGGCGAACATTATGTTGATCTAGGCAATTAGAAAGTTCTTGTATTATCTTAGCTGGTAAACAGGGGCCACCATAAATTAGACCAGTATAAATTTGTACTAGTGACGCGCCTGCTTCTAGCTTTGTAATAACATCTTGAGCACTGGAAATACCCCCAACACCAATTAACGGCATGTCAGGCCCTAGGCGGTATCGCATATTTGCAAGCACTCTTGTGGATTTTTCAAAAAGAGGTTTACCAGAAAGACCGCCAGCTTCTTCTACTTGCTTCTTGTCTTTAAGGCCTGCTCTATCAAGTGTTGTGTTTGAAACTATTAGTCCGTCTAGATGAGATGATTTAAGGACTTCTGCAATATCATCCATCTCATACTCTGTTAGGTCAGGTGCTATTTTTAAGAAAACTGGAACAGATTTTTTCTTCTTTGCTTCACAATTGCTGGCCGCTTCAAAATGCGATCAAGTAACGTTTCTAAAGCTTCCGCTGCCTGTAGGTTTCGCAAGCCTGGTGTATTTGGTGAAGAAATATTAGCCGTGAAGTAGGAGGCAACACCAAAGAATTTTCAATTCCTTTTTCGTAGTCAGCAACAAAATCTTCTGATGTTTTATTGGCGCCAATATTCACACCAACGATACCGTTATTGTTACGACGTTGTTCTAATCTTGCAAGCGCAGCATCATGTCCTTCGTTATTAAACCAAGGCGATTAATAACGGCATCATCTTCAACAAGCCGAAAAATGCGCGGTTCAGGATTACCAGATTGAGCATGCGGTGTAATTGTGCCAACTTCTGTAAATCCAAATCCTAGCTTCAAAATGGCATCAGGTACTTCTGCGTTTTTATCATACCCGCAGCAAGTCCAACAGGATTTGGAAACGTAAGGCCACCAAGTTTCACACTCAGTCGCTCATCGTGTGAAAAACTCGCACCTGGTACGACGCCACTCTTAAGAGCTTTAATTGAAAGCGTATGAGCTTTTTCTGGAGAAAAAGAAAAAGGGCAGGGCGTGCTAATTGTGAAGCAAGTTCAAAAATTCCCATTATAAATCTTTCGGAAAAATATGGCCGCCAGTTTCATCTTCTAAAAGATCAATAACTGATATTGCGTCGCTTGTTAGGAGTTGCGCATATAGATGCGGAAAAAGCGCTCCTCCGCGTGAGGTTTCCCATTTCAATTTGTCGCCTAATGGTGCTGTGGCAATTGTCACAAGTTTTAAATTTTTCTGGCCGTGAAAATGCTTAGCAGCAGTTTCTCTTGCTTGTTCTGCTGTTGAAAAATGAATATATCCATCAGCTAAATCAATAGGTGCACCTTTGAAAATGCCAGTAGAGTTAGCTTCTTCCCACTGCTCTTGCGTGGCTATTTTATAGATGTGGTCAGGTATATTATTCAAGAGGTTGATCCAATTAATCGATTTAGAAATCCACTCATTCTTTTACGGCTTTCTTGGCTTTGTGCAAGGTCTGGAAAATATTGAAAAACATGGCAACCACCAGGATAAATATCCAGTTCTGTATCACTTTGTGATTGGATCCATTTGTTTGCCATAAAAAATTGAATCATCAAGCAGAGCGTCCCGTGTTCCTACACTAAAGTGAGCAGGGGGCATATCTTTTAAATTAGCATAAAGCGGCGAAACATCGGATCAGTAAAGTCTTCATTACCTTGTAAAAATGCTTCATTAAATTTCTGCATATCACGCGTTGTTAAAACAAGCTTGGTGTGAAAGTTTTTTGTGCTAGGTGTGCCGCCCATATCAAAAGCACCTGCCATATAAACGGTTGCAGAAAAGGGGGTGAGTTTATGTTTGTCTCTTAACCGCAATAGGGCGTTTGCTGTTAAATGCCCGCCAGCACTATCACCGCCTATCGCTAAAAAATTGGTGTTGAACTTAGTATGCCCTCTTGTCGCTAACCAAAGAGCGGCGGCTTCACAATCATCACATGCAGCAGGATAAGGCGCTTCTGGTGCAAGTCTATAATCCACTGAGATACAAGTTAATCCCGTATCATTAGCTAGGTGTTTTAAGCGTTCATCCTGTAAGTCACAAGCACCTAGCATCCAGCCTCCACCATGAAAATGCATAAAGACTCCGCGAGAGTCTTTATGATCTGGCTGGATAGCACGTAGGGTTAAATCACCATTTGGACCTTCGATTTGAAAATTCTCTGCATTTGGGTCCTCTGTTTCCATCGGAAATGCGCTTTTTCCTTCACGCCTTGCCTGGCGGATGGCTGTCGGTGAGAATTGCCACATATCAGGAGCAGCTTCGCTAAGTGCAATGAGCTTCTCATTTAACGCTTTAGTATCAGCAGGCGTGTTCGCTTCATTAAAGAGCTCAGGATCAGGCAGGAACATCAGATTTCGTTCTATTCAGTTTTGGTTGATAAAATTTTGATAACAAAAAAGTAGCCAAAAAATGAAACAACCATTCCAATTAATCCTATGCTCAAAGGCTGAATTTTAGTTGTAATCGTAGGAATATTGAAAATGATCTCATCACCATTCTTTACGATAAGGTCTAACCCAAAATAAGATAACCAGAGCATTGAAGTTGTAAGTATAAATGCAAAAATAACTCCGATACTGATTTCGGATTGTGAAAGGTTTCTCACCCACAGTTTGCAAATCAAAGCGGGAAATAAGCATGCGGTTAAAATTGCTAGACTTGCTGAGAATGCGAAGCGTGGATCAAGTTCAACGTTTAAAACAAGATAGGTAGATATACTAATCATCATAACTAAAAATACACGTGAGATAAAAAGCCTATAACCCATAGGCGATTTAGGCCTAAAAAAAGATCGATAACCATCCTCTGCTAGCGCGTTAGCGCAGACAAAGATAAGCCCATCTGTTGTAGTCCAGATGGCTAACAATGCACCGGTGGCTAATAGCGTTGTCATTAAATCAGGTAATTCGTTTAAATCAGCGCTAGATAACAGCAGCATATTTGGATTAAGTCCAATGTCTTTGCTAGTTAAAAAGTATTCTGCAGTTTCGCCACATGCAGAAATTGCTTGAGAGGAGTTTGTTATATAAACGCCGCAAATTGATATGACAGAAGAGCCATCCTTATTGAGTTCCAATAACCAACTGGCTTCTTGTTCAAGTTCTGATAATTGCAGGCCTAATAGTGAAGTATAAATATCAAGTTTTATAAAAGCAGCCACTGCGGGAATGGCTGTAATAACAATTAGTAAAAACCCAAGTCCCCATACGCCTGTCTTACGAGCACTAGAAGCTTTTGGCAGGGTTCTAAAATGCTGTAATAAATGAGGCATGGCAGCTGTGCCAAATGCAATGCAAAGGAGGGCAGAGAAATGATTGAAAGTATCAAATTGCAAACCATCTTTAGTGAAGTTGAAAATATCATCTGGTGCTGCAAATTGTGCGTTGATCATCTCTTGGTCAATTTCTGAAATCGCTTGTAAGGCGCCTGCACCAAAAGATAATTGTGGAATTGGATTGCCAGTAAGTTCGTATGCTACCCAAATAAACAGGTGCAATAAATGCGATTACAAGGATCGGATAAGCAAGCATTCTGATGATGGAAAGTGATTGCATTCCTCCCATAATTAAACAAAACCCAATTGTAAAAGCAGTGAGTAATATTGCAACTTGCTCTGGAATTCCAAAGAATGCCTCACTCACCATACCAATCGCAGATAACTGGACATAAAGTAATAGCATACTGGTAATGATAACGATGGTTAGGATAATAGCCCGGTTAAGTTTCACCTCGCCTTTTGCAGCAAATAAGCTTGGTAAAGATGGGCTTTTTGAGCGATTAATAGGTGCAGCAAATAAAACAGTCATGAGTGCAATGCCCAAAATTAATCCGCTATAAAGTGTAAGTGCGTCTGTTCCATTTGTATAAAAATCCCCAGTAAGGAAAATAAACACACCACTGGAAATAATTCCAGCAGCTAAAGATTGACCAACGTAAAAAGCTCTGCCAGTGCGGTCTGCATTTTGGAAAACGGGCAAGATCATTGTTTTAGCAAACATGCCAGTGAATAAATATCCACCAACAATCAGCGCAAACATCATCAAGTTTACATAATTTACAGGTGTACCAATTTGCTTGAGTAACGCGCCAAAAAAAATGCAAAGCAGAAAGCTTGCTGAGTACATCAACGTTAAAGATGCGGAGGAATTAAGTGGAGGCTTTTGCATTTTCTATGAGTCGTTTTCTGTTTCTAGCTGTCGTCTGTCCAGATTATCAGCGAATTTAGAAGCCCAACTTGTAACAAAAAGTATAAGAGCGGGACCAATCAAAATAATATAGAAGTACATAAAGGGGATATCAAATAACTGCAGTTGTGAGTTGTTAAAAAACATAGGTAGCGGCCAAGCTAAAACAATCAAAACAATAATAGTTATCCAGGCAAGATTACTTGGTTTGATTGAATTAGCTCTTAATTTTGTCCGTAACTTATAAAAAATCATTTAGGGGCAAGCTCTTATTTATTCTTAAGGTCAAGGTTTTTTAACATAAAGCTTGAGCCTTTGTAATCATATGATTTGCGTTATTAAAATTATCCTATATTATAAGGCTTGTGTTTTGGAGGACGCTACTTTGCTACCAGTTGTTATAATTGCAGATGATCACCCTCTTTTTAGAGATGCTATTAAACTTGCTATTGAAGGTTTAATGCCTAATTGCAGGTTTTGTCTTGCGGGTAATCTTGAAGATTTACATCAACAATTAAGAGAAACTGAATCAGTTGAACTTGTTCTATTGGATTTAAGTATGCCAGGCACAACAGGGTTCTCTGGTTTGCTATCCATCAGATCTGAATTTCAAGAAATACCTGTAATTGTTGTTTCTGCTACGGAAGACCCTATTACGATTAGGAAATGTATTGAGCTTGGCGCATCTGGCTTCATTCCAAAATCTTCAGGTGCAGAATATATTGTTGAGGGTATTAAATCCGTACAAATTGGTGAAGTATGGACCCCGCCAAATGTTGATCCTGAAGCAGACATGGACGATGCTTCAAGTGAACTGTTAGCAAAAATTCAGTCGCTAACACCACAACAAACCCGAGTATTGTCAATGTTGGCTGAAGGCTTACTTAATAAACAAATTGCCTATGAACTGACGGTATCAGAAGCAACCGTAAAGGCACATGTTTCCGCTGTTTTATTAAAGCTTAATGTTGATAGTCGAACTCAAGCAGTTATCATGATGAACAAAATAGCTGCAAATCAGCCACCAAGCATCACGTAAGTCACATTCATTCAGCTGCTATTGGTCTTTTTTTATTTTGAGAAACAAGAGCTCTTAGTGCTGCAGGTTTAACTGGTTTGCTCAATAAGCTAAGACCTGCATTTTCAGCTAATAGCTTCACTTCTTCACTTCTATCAGCGGTAATAAGAACACCTGGTAATGGTTTTCCAATTGTTTCTATCAAGCTTTGATAAACCTCAATACCGGTTGTATCTTCAAGATGGTAATCAGCAAGAATTAAATCTGGTAGACCAAGATTACCATTAATATGTTTGATGGCCTCATTTAAACCTTGAGCAGTGGAAACAACGCATCCCCATTCTTCAAGCAGGGCTGACATGCCTTTTAAAATGGTGACTTCATTATCTATACAAAGCACGGTGGTTCCAGTTAATTGGCCCAGTTTACGTTTGCGTGGCGTTACTTGGACTTTCTTTGTAATAACTTTAGCTTTTGCTCGTTCCAGCAATACTTTGAAATGCGTACCTTTTTGAGGGGTTGAATCGAGTTCAACATTTAATCCTAAGAGCTTGGAAATACGCTCAACGATTGATAAGCCAAGACCAAGGCCAGGGACTTTATTTGGCATATTATTAAGCCGCATAAATTCACCAAAGATTTGTTCTTTTTCTTCTTCGTGAATGCCAATGCCCGTATCAAAAACCTCTAATGAAACTTGGTCTCCATAATGTTTACTGCCCACCAATACGGTGCCAGTTTCAGTAAACTTCAATGCATTGGAAATGAGGTTTTGTAGCAATCTTCGTAATAACGCACGGTCTGAATAAACCCAAATTGATGAGTGGACAAACTTAAGTTTGAGGCCTTCAGATTCTGCAATAGGTTCAAATTCAATCTGTAATTGCTTGGTGATATTGTCTAAAGGAAATTCACTCAAACTAATTTCAGGATTAGCTGTATCCAAGCGAGAGATGGCTAGTATGGACCCAAGAATTTCTTCAACAGAGTCCAGCGACTTACTGATGTTGTCAGCAAGTTCTGTATTTTTGGTAGCATTCATCCTTTCCATAAAGGTTGCAGAATACAATCTTGCTGCATTTAAGGGTTGAAGAATGTCGTGCCCTGCTGCGGCAAGAAACTTAGTTTTACTTGCGTTAGCTTGGTCGGCAAACAATTTTGCTTGTTCGAGTTCGCGTGTTCGCTCTTCTACGCGGCCTTCTAGAGTTTCATTAGCTTCTTTTAATGCCTCGTCCGCTTTTACCCTTTGTGTGATGTTATTCCATGTAACAACAATACCGCCCTCAGGCATCGGGCTAGTGCTGATTTCAAGTACCTCTTTGGTGTTAGGTAGCTCAAGCTGCCAAGAATCAGATTGATTTATGAGTTTTTCTCCTAGCTTCTCACCATCTGCATCAAATTTATCTAATTCGTTTCGGTGTGCAATTTCACGAACAACTTCAGAAAAAGGGAGGCCAGCTTGTCCCATTTTTGAAGGTAAGTTTAAGATATTCCGAAATTGCTTGTTCCAAGAGGCCAGTCGAAAATTGCCATCAAAAACAGTGATACCTTGTTCAAGTTGGTCAAGCGCAGTTTGTAAAACGTCTCGGTTAAATTGTAATGCACGCGATGCTTCATCCAAAAGCTCGATATTCGTTGAGCTACTTTCATCATAGCGTTTTAACAAAAGCGTATGAACCAGCCTTGATGAGGACGCTCCAATAGCACTAGCAAGTAATTGTCTGAAAACCTCAAAATGTTATTATCAACATTCTCATCATCATCAGGTTTTAAACCTTTACTTTCCCAATAGGCTTCAAACGAGCGTTCGGCAAGTTTCTTACCGATATAGCGTGCTATAGTTTCTTTAAGTTGGCTAACGCGAACAGTCGATTTTCCAATATTTGTGTATCGTGCAACGGGTGCTTGATATGTTACAAAGAGTGAAGCTTGTATACGTTCTTGAGGGTCTACTTCTCGGCTATATGAACCAATGACAAAAGCAATTGAATTAAAGAATAAACTCCAAATTACGCCATTTGCAATAGGGCTCAAGGAGCTACCAAAAAGCGCTTCTGGTTTCAGAAATTCAATATCAAAAATACCACTGGTGACAAATGAATTATCAGCCGAAAGAAGCGTCGGGAGTAATAAACAATATGCCCAGACAAAAAAGCCCGTAGTCATACCAAACATTGCACCACGCGCATTAGCGCCTTTCCAAAACAACCCTCCGAAAAAAGCCGGTGCTAATTGTGCAATTGCCGCAAAAGATACAAGTCCAATAGAAGCAAGAGCAGCTGAATTATCAGCAGCTTTATAATAAATGAAAGCTAGAAATAGAACGGCGAAAATTGATGTGCGGCGAATATTAAGAATATTGCGTTCCATATTTTCTGGTTCAGATTGCCCAAGTTTCGCACGAGAGCGCAATATAAGTGGCAGCACCAAATCATTTGAAATCATTATGGCAAGTGCAACAGCTGCTACAATCACCATGGCTGTACAGCAGACAATCCACCAATAAACACAATCAATCCCAGAACGCGTTGCTCTTCAAGTAAAGGTAATAAAAGAACATAGTCATCAGCACTGGCTGCAACACCAAACTGGAGTGTGCCCGCAACAGCAATTGGAATAACAAATAGGTTGATTGCTACCAAATATAGCGGAAATAACCACCTTGCTCTTTCTAGTTCTTTGATTGAATTGTTTTCAACCACAGCAACATGAAACTGGCGAGGTAATAAGAGAAATACACTTAAGCTCAAGAAGGTCAAAATCAAAAAGTTACCAAAATCAAAACCCTTTGTAATTATCTTTTGGATATTTATATCTTGAGTTGCTTGAGAAAATAAATCTTGAATACCATTGAACATAAACCAGGTTACAAAAACCCCAATACATAAAAATGCGATCAGCTTAATAACTGATTCCATGGCAACAGCCAGCATTAATCCGTGCTGGTGTTCTGTAGCATCGGCATGGCGCGTACCAAAAAGAATTGCAAAGAGAGCAAGAGCAATGGCAACAAAAATAGAAATATCGCCAAAAGGAGGGGAGCCAGACGGAAAGCCATTATCAAAACTGACCAAGAGTGTATCAACTGACCCGGAAATTGCTTTCAGTTGAAGGGCGATATAGGGGATCGTACCGATAACGGCGATGATCGCGGCAACACCAGCAACTTTGATATTCTTGCCATAACGTGAGCCAAGAAAATCGGCGACAGAAGTAATGCGCTCTTCTTTGGAGAGTTTAATAACTCTGCGCATAAGAGGGAAGCCAAGCGTTACTACAAGTATGGGCCCAACATAAATCGCTAAGAAATTAATGCCGCTAGTCGCAGCTAAACCAACCGAGCCAAAGAACGTCCATGTGGTACAATAAATAGCCAAACTAAATGCATAGATATTAGGCTTGCTACGAGTGTTTTCATGCCAACTATTTTACGGTCGCCATAACTTGCGACAACGAACAAAAGTAGCACGTAGAAAATCGCAACTAGTAAAGTGATCCAGGGTTGGATCATGCTTAAGAACCCCTCAAAATAATCGACTGTATTATCTAGTATACTTACATTGATATCAGTACATTCTGCAATCTTTTGTCAAATTTACATTTTCCCTAACGTAAGCTTGTAAATAATTAAAAAATGAGACTTTTTTCTTTGTTTTTGCGAATTTAGCCCTTACTAAGTGGGTTTAAATTGCGTAAGTACGTTACGGCATCAATTATGGTGTCTTTAATTATCTATAGGGGAAAACAAAATGATTAACGAATTTAAAGACTTTATTATGAAAGGCAACGTCATGGATTTTGGCTGTTGCTGTTATTATCGCTGGTGCGTTTGCTTTGATCACTGCATCACTAGTTGGTGACATTATTATGCCAATCGTCGGTTGGGTATTTGGCGGTCTAGACTTCTCAAACTACTTCATCGCACTTGGTGATGGTGTAACAGCTACTTCACTTGAAGCTGCAAAAGAACAAGGTGCAGTACTTGCATATGGTTCATTCCTAACAACACTCATCAACTTCGTAATCATCGGTTTCGTAATTTTCATGATGGTTAAATTTGTTAAAAGCCTTGAAAAGCCGGCTGAAGAAGAAGCCCCAGCTGCTCCGCCAGCACAAGAAGTTCTTCTTTCAGAAATTCGTGACCTTCTAAAGAAAAAGTAATTTTTCTAATAATACAACTTTAAAACCCTGGATGAAAATCTGGGGTTTTTTATTTTCTTACTTAGGTTATTTCGTAAGTCTGAATTAAGCTTTCTAAGATAAAAGTCTATTTGGGGAATAGGTGCGCAGCACTCATCGGATATAGCGATAAAAGGGACTTAAGAAAATGCAGAATCTTGCGAAGGCAACACGCGGGTTTAGAGGAACAATGATCATCATTGCGTTCTTCTCATTTTTTGCAAATTTATTGCAGCTTACAATACCACTTTATATGCTTCAAATTTATGATCGGGTTCTGCCATCCCAGTCTAGTAATACACTAATTTTCTTATCAATTCTTGCCGCATTTGCTCTCGTCATACTCGGGCTAACTGAAATGGTTCGCCAATTCTTGCAACGAGGGCAGCGGCAAAGTTAGATGCCGTACTTGCAAATGATGTCTTGGAACGTGTTATCACTGAAGGCCATAAAACAAATGGTGACGTCCAGCCATTAAGAAACTTGCAAGCTGTTAGAAATATTATCTCATCAAAGATATTATTTGGCGTAATAGATTTTCCATTCTCATTGATTTTCATTGCGTGTCTTTATCTCGTCCACCCTTCTTTATTCTGGCTAACAGTCATTGGCGCGGTTTCTTTTAATGATCGTTGCAATTATAAATTTAAAATTCACAGAAAAATCCTCTGGTGAGCAATCCCAAGCAAATGTAATTGCTTACCAGCAGTCCGAATTTTTTGCTCGTAACTCTGATAGCATCATCGCCATGGGCATGATGAAAGATGTTGTCGCTAGTTGGGGTAACTGGAATGCAAATTCTTTAATCGCAGCTGATAAATCAGCAAATCGAATTTCTTTTTTTGGGGGAATATCCCGCACAATACGCTTTGGTATTCAAGCCGCAATGTTGGGCTATGGTGCTTATCTTGTTCAACAAGGTGAAATGACAGCAGGTATGATTTTTGCTTCATCAATTATATCAGGCCGTGCATTGCAGCCAATTGATATGGTCATTAATTCTTGGCCTCAACTAAGCGCTGGTAAGCGGTCTTGGGATAAAGTCAAAGACTTCGTATCAAGCACTGAACACAGGGAAAACTACACAGAAGTTGCGACACCAATTGGGGAGCTTGCGGTTGAAGGAGTTTTGCAACCAAATCCAGTTGACCGTAAGAAACCACCAATCCTCAACCGCGTATCGTTTAAGCTTCCAGCAGGTCAGTCTGTTGCAGTAATTGGGCCTTCAGGTTCGGGTAAATCCACACTTGCTCGTATTATTATTGGTGCATTTAAACCCTTTGCAGGTGATGTTCGAATTGATGGTAATAATATCATAAATTGGGATCCTCAAATATTAGGACAACACGTTGGTTATCTTGCACAAGATGTAGAACTTCTTCCAGGTACAATTGCTCAAAATATTGCGCGTTTTAAACCTGATGCAAAAGATGAAGATATTAGACGTGCTGCTGAAATGGCACATGTAGAAGACCTCATCAAAAAAATGCCATATGGCTATGACACCCCTATTGGTCCAGGTGGAGTATCTGTTTCTGGCGGTGAAAAACAACGCATTGGTTTAGCTCGAGCTTTCTTTGGAGACCCCAAAATTTTGGTTTTGGATGAGCCTAATTCAAGCCTTGATCGAATGGGTGAAAATGCTCTGCTACGTTCTTTATTGGAAGCCAAAAAAAATAATATTACAGTGTTTTTGGTAACTCAGCGCGACAGTGTGATAAAAGTCGTTGATAATATTATGCGTATGAATGACGGGCAGATTGTTGATTACGGACCAAGTGAAGAGGTTATTAAAATTACGAAAGAGCGTGCGCAAAAAGCAGCTCAACAACGCCAGCAAGCAATAGATCAAAAAGCAACAGAAAAGGGTGAGAAATAAGATATGGAAAATATATCAAACATGATCACTCAAAATGATTGGCGTGAGAGAGTTCCAACAAGCATAAAAAAGCCATTAATAATGGGTCTTTTGGTAATTGGGGTATTCTTGACAGGTTTTGGTTACTGGGCCATTCGAGCGCCTATCGCAGGTGCAGCTATTGCTCCCGGTGTGGTGATCGCCAGCGGTCAAAATCAAAGTATTGATCACTTAGAAGGCGGTATAATCTCAGAAATTTCTACGCGCAATGGTGCGTCTGTAAAGCAAGGTGACGCACTGGTTTATCTTGATCAAACACAAGCGGCATCAAACCGTAACCGCGTGGAAAAATCTTTGGTTTCGCTTTCAGCAAATCTTGCTCGTATGACCTCGGAAATGACTGGAGCAGATAATATTCAGTTTCCTGATGCGCTATTAGAACGAGCAAATAAAAATAAAGAATCTCAATCTTTAGAGTTACAAAAAGCCGAATTTGATTCACGCCTCATTCAACATAAGTCTGAGTTAAGCGTGCTTGATGAGCAGGTAAGTGCAATTGAACAAGAAATGTCTGGCATCGAACTGCAGATAACCGCAGAAAATACCAAGCTTGCGGTCTTAAAAGATGAAATTAAATCTAAGAAAACTTTACTTGATCGAGGGCTAACTCCTAAAAATCAATACAACGCGTTGCTGCGCGAAGAAGCGGATACTCAAGGTGCAATTGGTGCCTTAACGGCTAGAATAGGCCAGCGAAAAAAATCAATTTCAGAAGTGCGAGTGCGTCAGGAAACTATCCGTGCAACCCGTCGTTCAGAAGCTTCCAGCCAAATTAATGAACTTCGCACGCAAATCGATGATCTTGATGAACAGCTAACTTCGCGTGCAGATATTTTGCAGCGTATGGTTATTCGCGCACCGGTAGATGGTGTTATTGTAAAAATCGAAAAAAATACCATTGGCAGCATCATTCGTCCCGGTGAAACAGTTTTAGAGCTTTTACCAACTTCAAATGATCTGATTATCTCGGCTCGTGTTTCGCCTATTGATATTGATATAGTCACAATAGGCCAAGAGGCGAGCATTCGGTTCTCTGCTTTGAATGCGCGTACGACCCCAGAAGTACCAGCAACTGTTCAATATATTTCAGCTGATCGCTTGGTCGATCAAGCAACACAAGAAGTGTATTTTGATGCACGCTTGAAACTCACAGATAATCTTCCAGAAGGTTTTGATGCTGAAAAAATTTATGCAGGTATGCCAGTAGACGCATTTATCAAGACAGGTGATAGAACTTTCGTTGAGTATTTGGTGAAACCAATTACAGATAGCTTTCGCGGTGCATTTACAGAAGAGTAATCTTAAAAAAGATCGCCTTGTGAAGATGGATCCGTTGGTGATTTAATAAGTTTGTTTGGTGTTGATGGTTTTAAATCACCACCTGCTGCAACCCCAGAAATACGCCCGTCTTTTAGCTCGACACTAAATGCGTCACCAGCTTTAATTTTTTCCGTTGAGGCAATTGGTGTATTTTTTGCGTTGCGCACAACGGCATAGCCGCGCTCTAAAATGCTTTTATAAGAAAGACTTCCAAGCAAGCGATTAGCTTGGTCATAGCGTGCTTTAGTTCGAGTAACCTGGTTTTCAAATGCATTAAAATTGCGGCGCGTTAGTTCTGAAACAAGTCTACTAGTCGTTTGAACTTTATTTAGATGTGCAGCATTTGCTCTTCGCCCTAATGCATCAAGACGGTCATGATTTCTTGCAATAGATGCTGATAATCCGCGATGAGAAAGCCTGCCTGAAACACTTTCATAACTTGTGCGTTTGCGTCTTGTTGCCATATCAAGACCGCGTCCAAGCCTACCAGTCGCCTCATCCAATCTGCGCCTTGGCATTGCAAGCAACATATCAGGAGAAGCAAGGCCCCGTGTTGCTGCAAGTAGGTTGCTGCGGGCTTTTTCTAATTGTCTTGATAAGGCAGATTGTAGCCGTGCTTTATAGCTAGCAACCGTTGCATCGAGTTCGGCTTTTACAGGGATAGCAAGTTCGGCCGCTCCTGTTGGAGTTGGAGCTCGAACATCGGCTGCAAGATCAAGTAATGTCCAGTCAGTTTCATGACCAACGGCTGAGATAAGTGGAATATCAGAATTGGCAGCAGCACGAATAACGATTTCATCGTTAAACCCCCAAAGATCCTCAACAGAGCCACCACCACGCGCTACAATAATAAGATCTGGTTTGTTTTTCATGGTATTAAAACCATTAATCGCATTGCTTACTTCAACACCCGTTGTCTCACCTTGCACACGAACAGGCCAAACAATCACATGCAATGGGAATCGATCAGAGATACGGTGAAGGACATCACGTATAACGGCACCAGTAGGCGAAGTAATTACACCAATAGTTTTTGGCATATACGGTAATAGCTGTTTGCGCTCAGGAGCAAATAGACCTTCAGCTTCCAGTTTAGCTTTTCGCTCTTGTAATAAGGCCATCAGTGCACCAGCACCTGCTGGTTCTAGATTATCAATTACAACCTGATATTTAGAAGAGCCTGGATATGTTGTAAGCTTTCCTGATGCAATGACTTCAAGACCTTCTTCAGGGAAATGCTTAAGTTTGTTAGCTACCCCCTTCCAGATAACCGCTTCAATCCTAGCTCGGTCATCTTTGAGTGCAAAATAGCAATGCCCCGATGAATGTGCACCACGAAAACCTGTTATCTCGCCACGAATTCGCACATAGCCAAACCGTTCTTCAACTGTCTTTTTTAAAGATGAAGAAATTTCAGTGACTGTATATTCAGTCTGATTAGACTTTGCATTTCCAGTGTCAGAATAGTTTTTAGGTTCGTTCATACAATTCTTTTAGCAAAAACTGCGTCAAACGTATGCAATCAAATTTCCTGAATAGGACGGAAACTTCTAGCTATCCACAGAACTCCAAGTGCAAGCACCACAGTAGCAGCAGCAAAGTACCATAAACCACCTGCAACAAGGGCTGCACTACCTGCCCACATGATAGATGAGAATGCTTCAGATAGAGTAGCAACTTTTGAGGAAGTCTGTCTGCGGCGGAAGTTAGAACGCTTTGCTTGGCTTCTAAACCAAAGTTGGATCATTGTTGCTGATATGGTTGCGCAGGTTATGCCAACCGCTGCAATTAGTGCCATCTCAATTTCTATAAATGCCATGAGCAAAATAATTGGCGCAGCTATGATTGCAATTGCACCAAGCACTGCTTCTGTTTTAGCTCTAATGACCGCACCTTTTGCAACAGGAGCCGTTTGTACGAGTTGAGGCGCATCTTCACCGGATATTGCAAGCCATGCAAGGCCACCAGAAAGTTGTCCCGTAGCCATAACAAGCACGGGGATAACAACAACCCCAATTGAACTTGATTGACCAAAATTTTGCCAAAGCATGAAGGCTGGTGGAATTAAGTACAGAACTTGCATTAATGTTTGCGATAATAACCAGTGGTCACGTAACAATAAGCGCCATTCTTTGTGCCTTAAAGTTGATGAGATATTTCTCATTTTGAAGTTAATCTCTTTTGGTTTACTTACTTGTGCAGCCTGGCTAACACCAGCTGCTTTGATTACATATTCACCAAATCTTCCCGCAAATGCGAGAATTTTAACAAGCAATAAGCCAAGTGAAAGAACCATTGTTATTAGCAATGGATTAGTTTCACCCATCACAGCGCGTGCGGGTATCCATAACATGCTATCTAAGTTTGGAACTGCTTCCGCAACGCTTTGCGATGATAAAAACTCAATACTTGATAAATTGCCAAGAGAAGAAATCGCCGCGAGCTGAATACCAATAATAAAACCCGCGCCTACAATTGCTGCAATTATTTGAGAGATTAATCGCGTACGTTTTGCACCTAAGGTTTTGAACATTAGTATTGTTATACTAAGCGATGCCGCTGTTGAAATTGCACCACAAGCAATGACAACAAGATAGGCACATAACCAAAGAGCGCTATCAAATATAGCAAGAACATTGATCGCTGCGCCAAACAGTAAAAGAGAAAGCATCGCGGTAGAGGTTGCGATTGCACCAATGCGAATGGTGAACACTTTTTTTGCAGAGGTTGGAGAAGATAAAATCAAATCCAAATCAGAACGCGAATAAAATACTCTTGTTACAAGCTCTAAAGCTTGTGACATCATCAAAGAAAGTGTGAGGATAATACTCCCGCTGATAATAGCCATGAAGCTTTTGTCTATTACAAGACCACTTTGAATTTTGGGAACAATGATGGCATAGGCAATTGCGTGAATGATTAAAACTGCAATGCTGATGAAAGCAATCACACCTTTCTCGCGACCTGGTTTCCCAGCGCTCATCATACGAACAAAATCACGCCATGATAAATTAAACTCATGACGCGCAAACCAGCTAAGTGACCCTACACTAGGGTTTGCAAAACTCATGCAGCTTGCTCATTTAGTTCAATATCATTGTCATCTTCAACAAGCTCAAGGAATATTTCTTCAAGGCTATTTGCTTTATCACCAGTTTGATTTCGTAAACCATCTAGTGTGCCCTCAGCAATCAAGCGGCCTTTGGAAATAACGCCAATGCGCTCTGCCATACGTTCAGCAACTTCCAAAATATGAGTTGTCATGATCACAGAGCAACCTTTTTCAACACGTGTTAAAAGGACGTCTTTTACTAGACGAGCGGAGCCTGCATCTAATCCTGTTAGCGGTTCATCCAGAATAATCAGACGCGGGTCGTGCACAAGTGCGCCTGCGAGCGCTACCTTCTGGCGCATACCTTTTGAAAATCCTTCACATCGCTCATGTGCGTGCGGGGCAAGGGCTAACCAGTCCAGTAATTCATTAGCATTCTTCTTTGCTTGAATACTTTCAATTTCCCAAAGCCCCGCAACGAACTCAAGATATTCTAGCGGTGTGAGGCGATCATAAATCATGGGTTCATCTGGCACCCATGCCATCATCTTTTTAACTTCAATCGGATTTGTTAAAGCGTTCTCACCAAAAACACTGATATCACCACTATCAGCTTGAAGCAGACCTGCTACCATTCTCAGCGATGTTGTTTTGCCAGCACCATTTGGCCCAAGCAGTGCATAGAACTCACCGCCATGCACTGAAAATGATAAATTATTAACCGCTGGTCTATCAAACGTTTTTGATAGATGAGAAACTTCTAACGCGTGATTACTCATTACTGTTTTGAACCCCATTTAAATCCTTAAATGAAGATGCCTCGTTTAAGTTTCTCAACAGTAAATGTATTTATTCAAGTTTTCGTTGAGATCAAGATTTGATCACTAGTCATAGTTTAAACACCAGCTTATCTGAATAAATATCGCATAATTTAGCTATTTAGGGGATATTTTTACATTATTTCAGAGGCTTAATTCTACATTAACCACATTAGCATTATTTTGGTTTTGTATGCGAAGCTTACATATTTTGATGGGCAAACAGGTTACTTTTTTATGATTATAGGCGCTGAAGAAACAACTAAACGACGTAGAGTTAACACCAATCGTAATCAGTTAAACAAACGTCTTCCAAGAGTTGGACGCGTTTTATTCAGCCCTGCAAGCGCTCCGGTTCACTGTAATGTTAAAAATTTTACAGATGAACATGCGACTCTAACAATGAGCGGTTGGATGGGTTTACCTTCAAGTTTTACACTTTACATTGAGCCAGACAGTATCCGCACAAATTGCCGAGTTCTTTCTCGCAAAGGCAGCAACATTCAAGTTGAGTTCACGGAAGTAGAACAGGGTGTCCGATACAGATCAGTTACTGCTTAATAAGCATACTCTGTGAAAACTTTTGAAATGTCTTCATTCCACTGTTTGTAGTATTTATCCAACATTCGTTCTGCCGGTGTCTTACCAAGAGCTACAGTATCTTGAAGCGGGATAAGGAAAATACTTTCATCGAAATTTTCAAAATTAAGCTGTGCACGGTCAACTAGTCCCTGGCGTGAAATCCCTAATGCTTCTTTTGCATATTCAATTAATTGGCGCCCATTAATTTCCGCGCGTAAGGCTTTTTCTGGCACTGCATCACGCAAATTACCCACCATGTCTGGCGTCCAGTCTTTTACCAAATCTTCTGCAGCTGTAAGTGCATCTTCACTGTATAAAAGCCCAACCCAAAAAGCAGGTAACGCGCAAATATCTTGCCAAGGGCCGCCATCTGCGCCGCGCATTTCAAGGAAACGTTTAAGACGAACATCAGGGAAAAGCGTGCTCATGTGATTGCCCCAATCACCGATATTGGCAACCGGATCATCAATCTCACCTTTTAAAGCACCGTCCATAAATTGGCGGAATGTAATGTGAGTACAGTCAATGTATTTGCCGTCACGAATGATGAAATACATCGGAATATCTAGTCCCCAGCTCGCATATTTATCAAAGCTGAAATCATCTTCCAGCATAAACGGGTGATAGCCACCGCGCTGGTTATCAACATCACGCCAAATATCACTTCGCCAAGACAACATGCCATTTGGTTTGCCGTGTGTGAAAGGTGAGTTTGCAAAAAGTGCTGATGCCATAGATTGTAGTTTTAGCGAAACTTGCATTTTGCGAACCATGTCGCGTTCATCGCTAAAGTCTAAATTTACTTGAATTGTTGTCGTACGGAACATCATATCATGCCCTTGGCTTCCAACCTTAGGCATATAGTTTTTCATGATGTTATAGCGGCTTTTAGGCATCATCGGTGTTTCTTCAAGTGTCCAAACGGGCGATGCACCCAATCCTAAAAAGCCAATACCCATTTCTTGGGAAATTTCTTTAACTTGTTCCAAATGCTTATTAGATTCACGGCAAGTCTGATGAATATTTTCCAATGGTGCGCCAGAAAGTTCAAATTGCCCACCTGGCTCCAAAGAAATGGCTCCCCCACCTTTCTCATTGAAAAGGCCAATAATATTCCCCTCATCTTCAATGGCTTCCCAGCCAAGTTTGTCTTTCATTGCAATCAGAATAGCTTTTATACCATTCTCGCCTTCATAAGGGACGGGCGTTAAATTCTTCGAGCAAAACCCAAATTTTTCGTGCTCTGTACCAATGCGCCATTCTGATTTGGGTTTATTCCCAATAGACAGCCATTCAACTAGTTCAGAATGGTTTTCAATTGGTCTGTCATCAGTTGTATCACGCGCCATGGGATAGCCTTCTTAAAAGTCTTTTTCTTAATAAATGTGCTAACCGAAAATCATATGGGTCTGCAATAAAATAATTAAAAACAACTGTTCACTAATTTATGTACCAATCACCAATATGAGCTTGAATAATAGCCATTGCTGCGACTGCAGCGGTGTCAGCCCTTAAAATTCGAGGGCCTAAGCCAAGTTTAGTGACATTTGGATAAGCCTCAAGTGCTCTGCGCTCATCTTCACTAAATCCGCCTTCTGGCCCAATCAACACGGCTATTTTCTCTGGTTTTTTAGCACTTAATGCAATTGTTGGATTAGCATCATGTTCAGCTTCATCACAAAATATCAAATGACATTCTTCGCCTAAGCTCTTGATCAGTTGATTAATAGGAAGTGCTGGTTTGATTTCAGGCAGTGTCAAAATTCCGCATTGCTCAACAGCCTCTATGGCATTTGAGAGAATACGTTTGTCATTTATGTTACGTGCTTGCGTGAATTGAGTAATCACAGGTTGTAAGACACCAGCACCCATTTCAACGGCTTTCTGGACCATATAATCAAGACGAGCTTGCTTTAAGGGGGCAAAACAATAAACAAGCGATGGCGCTTCAGGCTGTTCGCGGATTAACTCAACAGGTTTCAAATTGCACTTCTTGCGGCCTGTAGCCTCAACATTTGCTCGCCACTCACCTTCACGCCCATTAAATATTAAAATGTTATCCCCATCACTCATGCGAAGAACATTAAGTAGGTAATTTGCTTGTTCACGCGTCGCCTCAAATCCTTTGTCTTGTGCTAGGCTTTTTTCAACAAATAAACGTTGAGATTTAAAGTCATGAATGGCCATTAATTAGCGCTCCTGTGCCAATGAGGTTTAAAACCGTTTTTCAAGGCTTCAATTATCGACGGAGGCGTAAGCAATAATACATTCCCTTTAGGCAGCTCAGATAAATTATAACCGGCTCCTGACCATGCCAAATAATACTCATCTTTTTTGGCAAAATACAGCTTACCTATTTTCACCATAGCCCCCTCAGGAAGTAGATTTAATTCTTTTGCAGTAATTAATTTGGCCTCACGAGTGCGCTCTTCATGCAGAAGCTTATCCATGGCATCAGCTAGACTGCCTTTTGGTCTGCCATAAGCTTGAACCCAAGCTTTTGCAAATGCGTTTGCATCTTTCCTTCTACACTCAAAACATGGTCGATGACCAGCAGCTAGCGCAGAAACCTCATCTAGGAAAAACAGTTCTGTATAGCTGTTTCCCATTAACTCACGATGGCGTTGTTTAAATTTGGTTACGCAGCTAATCCAGCGTTTGGAAGCCCATTTGCGCTTGAGCAAAGTTTTGGTAGCTGGGTCATGGATTCGACCACCGCGATTACCCATAAAATCACCGCGCCAGCTCTCACTAACAATTCTTGCATCAGGTGTTACACGGTTTTGAAGGGGCATATTTTCACCGCGCTCCAATGGAAGGGCTATCTGTCATGCCTGACAGAACTTCTGCTACGTGGCGAATTTCTTTTTTTATACCTTGGCGTTTAAAATTATTCGCGATCTCTAAGAGTTCGCCCATATCATTACTTGTTAAAATGTCGGCTCTCTTATCAAGTGGTTTTTTAGGTTTTCAATTTCAAGAACATTTTCTAAAAATGAAACAAGTTCATAAGTTTTACTAGAAAAAATTTCTGCACGATACGCCCACTTTTGATCATCTTTAAAAAGCGTTGCGTAATTATCTTTAAGCATTTTAGCACAAGGTTTTGATGGTGCTATGATGTAATCAAAACCTTCAAAGTTTTGAATGACTTCCTCTGCAATTTCTCTTGTGTCTTTTTTATCACCACAGTTCCAAGCCGTCTGCCCACAACAAGTTTGAGCTACGGGAACATGTACCTGACATCCAGCATCTTCTAAAATTTTAATACAAGCAAAACCTACACTAGGTCTAAACATATCAACTAAACAGGTCACAAACAGACCAACGCGAACACTTTCAGCCATTGCCAAAGCCTTTTTCGTTTGCGGTTTTCTTTATCTTATAGGTCTTGTCCCAATAAGGCGTTGGCCCAAAAAGTTCTGCTAAATAATCAATAAACAGTCTAACTTTTGCAGGGAGAAAATTACGGCTTGGATAAACAGCGTAAATGCCAAGGCCTTTTGTGGCAGAATAATCAGGAAGAATGCGTTGTAAACGGCCATCACTAAGCTCTTCACCAACATCCCATGTTGAACGCAGAGCAATTCCAAGTCCTGCAATAACGGTTTCACGCACGACTTCAGATGAATTAGTTTGTAAGGTTGAATTAGGTCGGTAGATGATTGTGCCTTCCTTACCTTCCAATTTCCATGGCCCCTGATTATGGGGTGCAATTAATGCATGATGGTCGAGGTCTTCAATTTTTGTGGGGATTCCATTTTTTGTCAGATATTTAGGTGCCGCACACAAAACACGTCTGACAGGAGCAAGTTTTCTTGCAACAAGAGTGGAATCTGGCAATTCCCCAATGCGAATAGCAAGGTCTACACCGCTTGAAACAATATCAATATATTGGTCAGATAAGTCGAGGTTGAGTGTTAGATTTGGGTTGGCCTTCATAAATTTAATAAGGTTAGGCGCAAGGTGCATTCGCCCAAAGGAGGTAGGGCCAGATATTTTTAAAAGGCCTCGTGCATCTGTTGATCCAAGACCGACAAATGACTCAGCATCTTCAACGCCAGCCAAAATAGCAACAACACGGTCATAATATCCTTCACCTGTTTCTGTCAGTGATATCTGGCGTGTTGTACGATTTAAAAGCCGAGTCCCAAGTTGCTCTTCTAGTCGTTGTAAGCGTTTGGAAATTACAGCCGGCGATAGGCCCATTTCACGAGCAGCCCCTGACATACTGCCAACTGACACAACTTTTGCAAACACTTCCATGTCATCAAAACGGCTCATTAAAAAAACTTATCTTGCATTGATACTTATTCCAAACAAAAAAGCCCGCTAAGAAGCGGGCTTATAAACTTAAATTTAGTGTAGCTTAGTTTGAGCCAAATATAGCAGCAAATGGGTTTATGTTTTCAGAAAATCCTCTTGAAGATTTTTGGCCAGGGCCAACTACAACTACTTTGCTACCGAGTTTTACTTTTTCATAAAGGTGCTCAATGTCCTTGTTCAGCATACGGATACAACCAGAAGATAGGTTTAAGCCAATTGACCACGGTTGGTTCGTACCATGAATGCGGAAAAGCGTGTCACGGTTGCCTTCATAAAGATAAAGTGCGCGCGCACCTAATGGATTATCAATGCCACCTTTTTGTGTGATTGGCAGGATAACTCCATTTGCTTTTTCACGAGCACGCATTTCAGCAGGAGGCGTCCATGTCGGCCATTCTGCCTTACGCTTGATAGTTGCATCACCATTCCATGCAAAGCCTTCACGCCCAACACCTACGCCATAACGTGTCGCTTTGTTCTTTCCTGTCACGTGATAAAGGAACTTTTTGTCTGTATGGACGATGATTGATCCAACAGGATGCTGAGTTTTGATATTAACATTTTTGCGGTTGTATTTCGAAGGAACACGGCGGTCTGTACGAATAATGCTAAGGTCAACTTCTTCCCAACGTTGATCTGCATAGTTGTAAACGCGCTCTTTTTGAGCAAAAGCATTGCCGATTAGCCCAAAATTAGTTGCAGCTATCGTGCCACCCAAAAGTACTTTTAAGGTATCTCTTCTTGAAACCATTTTTCTCAACATCACCTGCTTATGAATTTATTATTCCTAATAAAATTCTTTTTAGTAGGAAAAACCATCACAAACAAGCGAAAGAAATGACTCTAAGTAATCAAAATAGTGTTGAGGGTTCAAATTTTTTTTATTTTAATAATGAATTCAATTAGTTAACAAAAAGGCAGAAAAATTAACTTTTCTGCCTTTGGGAGTTCTAACGTAGATGTGGTGCTTTTAAGAAACAATCACCTTTGCACCGCGTTGAACGCGCTCATAAAGGTCCATTACATCTTCATTCCGCATTCTAATACAGCCAGATGATACAGCTTGCCCAATTGTCCAAGGCTGGTTTGTACCATGAATACGGTAGAGAGTGCTTCCAAGATAAATAGCACGCGCACCCAATGGGTTTGCAGGGCCACCTTCCATAAAGGCTGGTAGTTCGTGGCCTTTTTTACGTTCGCGAACAATCATTTCCTTTGGAGGTGTCCAAGATGGCCATTCTTTTTTACGGGTAACTTTTTCAGTACCACTCCATTCAAAGCCTTCTTTGCCAACACCAACGCCGTAACGACGCGCTTTGCCATTACCCATCACCAAGTAAAGATGGCGCGTATTCGTATTAATCACTATAGTGCCTGGTTTCTGGCTTGTTTGATAAGAAACCATTGTGGGTAGGAATTGTGGCTCAATTGGACGTTGTGCAGGCGATTGAGCCCGTGGCTTAACAGAAGCTACACGGTTATAAGTCGTTGTCTTCTTCTTGCGATAAATTGTTTTAGGTGTTGTTGCAGGGGCTGTATTAAGACCAGCAAAAATACCTGTTGCCCGTACTTGGCGCTTTACAGCTCGCTTTTGTACGCGTTGCTTTTTAACACCCCAGATAGATTTACGCTTTTTAACTTTAAGCGTTGCTTTTACCCTCGGTGCCGTTAGTCCCACACGTGCTCTTTGACCATTTTGCGCTGGCCTCTTGAGTTGCAAAACCCAAGGCGAAGCTAGGTCTTGAGAAAGTGTAGCCGCTGGCGGTGTTGAATAACGCTCGCCTGCATTAGCAATTCCAATAGGAACAGCAAAAAGTGCTGCGCTTAACAGCAGTATAGGTTTCTTATTCATGACGTACTCACTACATAATCATCATTGAACGGATAGCGTTTAGCCTCCGTAGGTGACCATAGAATGCACAAGTAGGTGTTCGAAATTATGAATCATTACAAAGAAATTAAAATTTTAGTAATACTTGGTAAATGAATACTTTGAGGATTAAGTTAACAAAACCTTAAAGCCCTAAGCGTCGTTTGGCATCTGATAATACTTCATCCAGCACCTTAGAAACGGTGTTTAGGCTATCACCGTTTTTGACACGCTTATCATAAAGCATGTTCATAATTAGCTGGCCAAAGTCAGTAAATTTCGTATGTTTTGAAGTGTCATTAAAAATGCTTTTATCAAGACTGGTATTTTCATTAAGCGGGCCTAAGCCTTGTAATATTTCTTCGACAAGGCAGCGTCTGAAAAGTTTAGCACCTTCATCTGCAACAATAACTGCATTTGAGCGAGTTATGCCTTTAGGAGAAAAGTGAGACTTTACCATACACATACCAAGCACTTTTGTGAATATACTGCGCTCAACATGCTTTCGAACTGTAGCTACATAATTAGCACGATTTGCTACATAAATGTTAAAATTTGCCTCTTCATTTTCCCCAACAATTCGAACGTTCAATCCTTTAATCTGTTTTTCAAGTCCATTGATAAAACGCTTAATTGCTTTAGTTCTATTTTTTGAAGAAAGGTTATGGATGCGGAATTTAACTTCACCACGGAATTTGTGAACATACCTTGCTTGAATGCCTAATGGCGAAATTTCAGAGCCAAATACGGTTAGATTAAAGCCGCGCTTTATTTCTTAATCACTAAATGCAAGTGCAGGCGAACTGATTAGCAAACACAAAAAGCCAAACATCATGGATTTACGTTTGATAAATTGAGCTGATAACAAAACCATTACTGCCTATTAATTTCTTATTTTGTATTAAATAACCATTTCACAAAGCTACGTAAAACAATTACTTTGGGTTAAGCACAAAATTGATTGAAATATGATGGAAACACAAAATGACTGAAAAAGCTCCGTTAATTACTGGTGATGATGGTTTGACGCGCTGTTTCTGGGCAGGGCCACAAGAAGATTACCTGACTTATCATGATGAAGAGTGGGGCAATCCTGTTAAAAGTGATACGCGCCTGTTTGAAAAAATCTGTCTTGAGGGTTTTCAATCAGGACTGTCATGGTACACGATCTTATCCAAGCGTGAAAACTTCCGAGAGGCTTTCCATGGTTTTGATATCGAAAAAGTAGCTAGCATGAGTGATGCAGATATTGAAAAACAAGTCCTTAACGCTGACATCATTCGTCACCGAGGCAAGATTAAATCCACGATCAATAATGCCAAAAAAGCAATTGAGCTCATCGAAGAAAAAGGCTCGCTAGCCAAATACTTCTGGAGTTACGAACCAAAGAACAGAGCGACGTTTAAGTTAATATCAGATGTTCCTGGTTCTACGGATATCTCAACCACAATTTCCAAAAATTTAAAAAAGCGTGGTTGGAGTTTTGTAGGCCCCACAACAGCCTATGCATTCATGCAGGCAATGGGCATGGTCAATGACCATCTTGAGGGGTGCTATTGTCATGCGCGTATTGAAAAAGCACGTGCTGAGTTTGTAAGGCCTTAATTAATCGTTGGTGGAATCCGTCTTGCTCTATTTTTTTCCATAAGTTGTAGCAAGAGATAAACGATGATCGTGGAAAGAACGATGCCGCCCCCAATTATGGTTGGTAGGCTTGGTTTTTCAGAAAGAAATATCCATACCCAAGCAGGGCCTGCCACAGTTTCAACCGTTCCAATCAGCGCAGTCATAGCAAAAGGAATTGTTCTAGCGCCTGTGGTAAACATGATCATACCAGCCGCCAGTGTGAGGCCAAACAAGAACAGAATAAACAACTTATCAATAGGCAGCAAAAGTTCAACTATTGTACTGCCAGATATAAATATCATGAAACTTGATGCCACTAGCCCAAGAGTTGCTCCCGTAAAAATAGCGGGTGTCATCCGTATGTTGGAATAGCGCCTTGTGATGACCGTTGCTATAGCAAATGCAATAGCAATCAAGATGGCAAGTGTATCCCCGATGGGTGAAACTTTTCCCGTCAATGAGTCTGAGACCATGATCGCTATGCCAGTGATGACCATCGCAATAGCAACCCAAGTGGTAAAACGGATTGGTTCAGCAAAAAAAACACGAGAAATAGCCGCTGCAATTAGAGGAACACCAGCCTGCATTAATAAGATATTGGCAACGGTAGTAAATTGAAGCGCGACAATGAAAATGGTCGAAGCAGATGCAAAACAGACACCTACGCTAAGGCCTGGTAACCCCATTTCGCGAAACAGTTCTGCTGTACCTTTTATGCCATCACGCCATAACATAAAACACAGCAGTAAGGCAGAAGCAGTTATCGTACGCCAAAACACCGTAACCCAAGGGTTGGCAACATCTGCCAAGCCTGCAAGTAGCCCGCCAAAACTCCATAAAAGTGCAGAGCTAAGCACAAGAACAGCACCCCATTCTGACATGGATTTAGGGGCAGCAATATTTGGTGTTGTAGGTTTCAATCTATCACTCATTGATTATACTAAATGGTATCTCAGCCACTATGGTTGCAACAGGTTCAATTATCTATACCGATGGACGACAGGTTTCTGTCGCATTCAAAGAGTGTCAGGACTTGCCCCGACGCACCCTATAAGCTAGGTAACGGCCAGTATATTTTCATTCGCCAACAGGCTAAAAATTCATGTCCAAGAAGAACAAAAAACCACAAAAACTAAAAGCCCGCCTGCCTCGCGGTTTTGTTGATCGTTCAGCTGACGATATCCGCGCCGTTAATTCGATGATGGCGAAGATTTCTGAAGTCTATGAGCGTTATGGGTTTGATCCGGTTGAAACCCCGATGTTTGAATATACTGATTGCTTGGGAAAGTTCTTGCCGGACAGTGACCGCCCGAACGAAGGCGTATTTTCGCTAACAGACGACGACCAATGGATGAGCCTGCGCTATGATCTCACCGCACCGCTTGCCAGACATGTCGCAGAAAATTACAACGATATCACATTGCCATATCGCACCTACCGCGCTGGCTATGTTTTTAGAAATGAAAAGCCAGGTCCAGGTCGCTTTAGACAATTCATGCAATTCGACGCCGACACCGTAGGCGCCCCCGGCGTCCAAGCAGACGCCGAAATGTGCATGATGATGGCAGACGTTATGGAAGCGCTAGGTATCAAGCGCGGCGACTATGTTATCCGCGTAAACAACCGCAAAGTGCTTGATGGCGTGATGGAAGCGATTGGTCTTGGTGGTGACGAGAATGCTGAGAAGCGGCTGAATGTGTTGAGGGCGATTGATAAATTGGATCGTCTGGGTGTCGAAGGAGTCCGTGAACTTCTTGGTGAAGGACGTGTAGATGAGAGTGGCGATCGAACTGAAGGCGTTGGGCTTCCAGATATTTCAATAAACGTCATTATTGAATTTTTACAAAAACAAAATTTTTTCAAAGACTTGGATGACGAAAAGTATAGTGGTCGTCTTATGGGTGCACCATCAAAAAATAAACCTATTAATTATTTTGGCCTCTTTCAAGCGATGCGTGGTGGTGCTAAAGAGCTTTTAGAGATGAACAAAATATTTGAATCATGTGGGTACGAGCGTAATAGAATTGTTGTTGACCAAGCCTGCGTCCGTGGTCTCGAATATTATACAGGTCCTGTCTTCGAAGCTGAACTCACCTTCCCAGTCACCAATGAAAAAGGCCAAGAAGTCGTCTTTGGTTCTGTTGGTGGCGGTGGGAGATATGATGGCCTCGTTTCCCGCTTTATGGGGCAGCCTGTTCCTGCAACGGGTTTTTCCATAGGTGTTTCACGCCTAATGACTGCGCTGAAAAATCTTGGCAAACTTGATACGGCAAAAACCCTTGCGCCTGTGCTTGTCACTGTCATGGATGGCGATGCGATGGGGCAATATCAATCCTACGTTCAACAGCTTCGCAATGCTGGCATTCGTGCAGAAATGTATCAAGGCAATTGGAAGAAATTTCCAAACCAACTGCGCTATGCAGATAAACGAGATTGCCCAATTGTAATCATCCAAGGCTCTGACGAACGTGATGCGGGTAAAATACAACTCAAAGATATGATCGAAGGCAAGCGCCAAGCCGCAGCGATTGAAAGCAATGAAGCATATCGTGCCGCACGTCCGGGGCAATTCGAAATTGAAGAAGATGATTTAGTCGCAGAAGTGCAAAAGCTTTTGGCTGAGCAAGGTGAATAACGTGAAACATAGTTCAGTATCTTTCGCCCCCCTCAAGGGGGGTGAAGAGTACGCGCAATGACCATCCTCAAAACCCTTGAATCAACGGGTTGCATGACCCCAGAAATTGATCTGCTTCAACCAGCAGACCCGTTTCTTGACACAGCAGGCGAAGACTTGCGCCGCCGTATTTTTATTACGCAAGAAAATTCAGGCAAGCTATTTTGCCTTCGTCCAGAGTTCACTATCCCTGTTTGTCTACGCCACCTAGAAAAAGGTTGGATAAAAGCGCGCTATGCTTATTCGGGTAAAGTCTTCCGCCAGCGCGGTGATGAGACGCACGAGTTTACCCAAGCAGGTTTTGAAAACTTAGGTAGCGAAAACGCAAATGATGCAGACATTGATTGTATTAAAACTGCTTTGCACGTTTTAGAGCAAGCAGGCCAAAAAGATTTATCGCTCGTTCTAGGCGATCAAGCTATTTTCGTCTCAGCACTGGAAGCCCTTCGCATACCGCAAGCCTGGCGCAAAAAACTTATCCGCGCTTTCGGTGATGATGCGATGATAAAGCAATATCTTGACCTCATGTCTTCTAGTGAAGAAAAATCTTTTGATTCTCTCTCGCAAGAAATTAAAGCGGCTTTGGAAACAAAAAACCTTGAGACATTAACAAACGTCATTGAAGGTGAAATGCTGGAACAAGGTTTACCCTTGAGCGGTGGGCGCACACCAGCTGCAATTGCTGAACGCTTGATTGAAAAAGCTGAACTAGCATCTGAAAAATTGGATACTGATAAGCGTGCCGCACTGGAAGAGTTCTTAGCCATCGACGTTGATCTCAAAGATGCCTGTGACACAATTGAAGCCTATGAAAACAAACATGGCATCATGTTGCCGCGAGCACGCGACGAACTCTATGCACGATATGAAGGCCTAAAAGATAGTGACGTAAACATGCGATATCGTGCAAGTTTCGGACGCCGCCTTGATTATTACACCGGTTTTGTTTTTGAAGTTTATAAGAGCGAACAAACTAATCCCCTAGTAGGTGGTGGACGTTATGATCGTCTTTTAACATTGCTTGGTTCACCGCAAGAAATTCCTGCCGTGGGCTTTGCAATATGGACAGATCGTCTTGAAGGCAACGAAGGAGGTATGAGTGCATGAGTAATTTGACCATCGCGCTTCCTTCAAAGGGGCGCCTAAAAGAAAATGCCGTCGAGTTATTTGCTAAAGCTGGGTTTGAAATTCGCTTACCGGAAAATGCTAGAAGCTACCAAGGTAGTTTGCACGGTGTTGAGGGCAACAAGTCAATCGACCTAGTATTCCTCTCAGCTTCAGAAATTGCCCGTGAACTTGTAAGCGGAAATATCCACGCTGGCATTACGGGCGAAGATTTGGCTCGTGAAACCATTAACAATGCGGACGATTATCTAGACTTCGCCGTTAAGCTAGGCTTTGGACATGCAGACGTTGTTATTGGCGTTCTCCACAAGCTTGGGTTGATGTCGAAACAATAGCAGACCTTGATGATGTCGCCGCAGACTTCCGCGCTCGTCACAGCAGACGATTACGCATTGCGACAAAATATTGGCAACTAACCCAAGGCTTTTTTGCAGACCATGGCATTGATGCTTACCGCATCGTAGAAAGCTTAGGGGCAACAGAAGCAGCACCTGCAGCAGGACAAGCTGATGTGATCGTCGATATCACTTCCACCGGTTCAACATTGCGAGCAAATGGCCTCAAAATTCTACCAGATGGCACTATATTAAAGTCACAGGCGAATTTGATAATTTCAAAAAAAATAGCTGCAGTAACTGACCATACGGAAACGTTAAGGAAAATTTGTCATTCTTTGACCATGGTTGTGGCTGAATAACAAACTGATTCGCCCGCAAAGCATTTCCTTTTGAAATGTTAGCCACAAAAATGGAGATTACTTTGAGTAATTCAAAATTGAACCGCCGTCGTTTTATGAGCCTAGCGGCTGCATCTACACTTGCAGCACCAGCAATTCTAACCGCTACACGCGTTAATGCTGCCAGCATCCAAGCTATGGCTGGGCAATTGCTGATAACAGGTTTTCCAGGCGGTAGCGCTGGTGATAAATCTACCAAAGCGCTTGCGGCTCACATTGCCAAAGGCCGAGCAGGCGGCGCACTTTTTCTTCGCCACAACGTAAAAAGCGGCAAAGCTACTAAGCAAATGGCAGCATCAATGATTGGCGCTAGTCGCCAAAGCTTGCTCGCTATTGACCAGGAGGGTGGCAAGGTTCAGCGTCTTGGTAAAAAACATGGCTTCACATCAATCCCTACTGCAAAATGGATGGCAGAAAATAAATCTGTATCGGAAGCACAAGCGTTTTATACAAAAGCAGGTCGCGAGCTTCGCGCCGCTGGTTTTAACATGAACATGGCACCATCGGTTGATATTCATGATCCTAAAAATCCAGTCATCGGCAAATACGACCGTGGCTTCTCAGCCGACGTAGAGCGCATCTCAGCTTATGCTGGCGCTTTCGTAAAAGGCTTTTCTTCTGCAGGTGTTGCTTGTTCGCTTAAGCATTTCCCGGGTCATGGTTCATCTCGCTCAGACAGCCACGATGGCTTTGTTGATATTTCTAAAACTTGGTCGGCTGATGAAATCGTCCCGTTCCAAAAACTGGCTGGCATTTCGCCAATGATTATGGGTGGGCATTTGTTCCACCCAGAATTTTCAAACGGTAAATCGCCCGTAACCTTTTCGAAAAAAGCACTGACAAATAAACTGCGTCGCGGACTTGGCTATAAAGGTGTCATCTTAACGGACGATCTCGACATGGGCGCAATCCGTAAGTCATTCCAACTGCGCGAGGCGATTATTTTGTCTCTTGCTGCAGGCAATGATTTACTCCTTTTATCAAACTCATTAAATTACGATGAAGCGCTTCCAGTAAAAGCAACACGCTGGATTACAGATGCTGTAAAAGAGGGACGTGTTTCATCTGCTCAAATCAAAGCGTCATATGCTAGAGTGATGCGGGTAAAGAAAAGCTACAGCGCATAAAGATTCTAAATTTAGGATAGTACATAAAAAGAGGGCGGGGAAAACTTCCACCGCCCTTTTTTTGTTTGCGAACAAATCAGAATGATTTGCTTCGCGTTATATTATGTGCGACGATCAAAGATAGGTTTGTCATTTTGCAGATTGCCAACGGATGATGTTCGTTGGACTGCTGGAGTATGTTGCTGGCGCTCTTACAAACGTTGCTGAATGAGATCATCCAAGTTTCCATTGTTTGAATTATAACCATCTTCATCATCCGGACGCCCCCAATCTGATTGCGATTGACCACGAACTCCGTAATCATTGCCGCCTGGTGTGCCTGGCAAAAAGCCTAACTCTACAAACTGCCAGATTGGGCCAATAATCGGCACGAGGCAGATGAAAACCACCAGCCGCTTTTATTGCGGTCGTGATAACGGCGCGCCATAGCAGCTAAGTTTATCCACATGCCAATAATCATGGCGCCAAATATCAATAACATTCCAGAACCCGACATAGTCGGCTGGTTTGTTGCAGGATCAACACTTAATGAAATACCAAGCGCCATAAACACGGCAACATAAAAAGCAATAACCCCAAATGTTGTCAGCCAATATTGCGCGCGGCCAATTCTACCTTGAAAACTAAATAATAAGTTCATAATTTTACTCCCCTTATTTCCAAGTATACTAGCAGCATAGTTTTTTTTATTTACTTAAACGGTTTGGTATCAGTTTCGTTAATGACGAAGATAAAAATAAAGTAAAATGTATTGCGCCTTGTTTCAACTTTAATTCTCATACACCCTTATCATCAACAAAAAGACTACCTGTCCTATGCAAGTAGTGTCGGAAGGGAAGTAAGAATAAAGAATGCAATTTACGCAGATATGACCTTGTTAAGATGCTTTGGTGCTTGTGATGGATTGTGTGCTCGAATTAATGTTTCAAAATCCTTAACAGGCAAAGAGCGTGAGAAGTGGTATCCTTGAAATAAATCACATCCCAGAGACAATAATAAATCCAGTTGTTCTTGGGTTGAAACGTGTTCTGCCACAGTTTTAAGGTCCAAGGTTTGGGCCATTTTCAATATGGCTGTAACAAGAGACTTTGTTTCTGATTTTTCAGTTATGTCAGTTACAAATGCCCCATCAATTTTTAACTCATCAAACGGGAATTGTCTAAGTTGCGAGATGGAAGAGTGTCCTGTTCCAAAATCATCCAATGAAAGCCTAACACCTATTGCCTGTAGTTCTCGCATATGGCGCTCAACACATTCTGGGCTTCTTGCCATCACATGTTCAGTTAATTCTATCATTAGGTTTCGGGCAGGGAGGTTGTGTTTTTTTAGTAAAAGCTCAACCTGCAAGATAAATTCTGGATCTAACATTTGCCTAGGGCTTATATTAACGCTGAGCACTATATTTTTTAATGCTTCCTCAGATTGCCAGCCTGATAAGATGTCGATACTCTCACTGAGTACCCAATCATTAAGGTACCCAATTTGCCCTGTTTGTTCAGATATATTGATAAACTCGCTTGGCATGATTCTTCCGTGAGTAGGGTGATTCCACCTTATTAAGGTCTCTGCACATTTAATTTTACCGTTTCGGTCAGCCTGTGGCTGTAGTTCAAGCTCAAATTGAGATTCTTTAATTGCAGACTGTATGTCTCTCTGTAGACTATAGGTGTCTGCTATAGTTTTTTGGATTCCGATGTCGTGGAATATTGCATTATTACGGCCTGATTTCTTAGCTTCATACATTGCAATATCTGCGCTTTTTAGAAGGTCGTTAATTTTACCTACCTGTGATCTGTTAAACATAGCAATGCCAAGCGACATTGTTATTGGGCAATCGATCCCTTCAATAACAAATCCTTTTTGAATTTTGTGTAATAGTGTTTGCGATATCTCTTCAGCTTTCTTGTGCGCTTCTTTCGCGTTTGACCCAAGATGATTTAGCATGATAACAAATTCATCCCCGCCAAACCGGCTAAGCAGATCATTATCAGACAGATTTTCCTCCAAACGTGTTGCAACTGCTTGAAGGAGTTTGTCGCCATGCCCATGTCCATGAGAATCGTTGAAGAGTTTAAAATTATCTAGATCTATAAAGCAAAGAGCGGAATGAGGTTTTTCATCTTCTGTTTTGTTGATGCGATATTTTAACTGTTCCACAAAATGAGTGCGGTTTGATAGCCCAGTAAGAGGATCGAAGTATGTCAATTTTTCGACTTGCTCTTCTGCTGCTTTTCGCTCTGATATATTATTTAGCTGCCCATGCCATACGATTGCTCCGCTTTCACAGGTCTCGGGGCTTGCCTGAATTTTGCACCATTCCATCTGCCCATTCGGATTTAGAAATCGGAATTCAGTATTCCATTCAGTTAATTCAAGACCAGAAGTTTTTAAGCTTTGTAAATAATCACTCACATCTTCGGGGTATATACGACTAACAAAATCATCAGGGTCAAATTTCTCAAATTCGCTGAGGTTCGTCATTTCACGAAATTTTTGGCTTACATAAGGACAAGTAAAACTATTATCAAGTCGGCGTATAAGTTGGAAGAGGCCTGTCGGCAATTTGTCAGTGCGGTTTTTTAATAACTTGTCGGATTGTTCTCTCGTTTTGGTATCTGTAATATCTCGAACAGCACCTTCATAATGCAGTGGTTTGCCGGTTCTTGCGTGATAGACCAATCGTGCATTTTCAGATATCTAGATACGCCCACGCGTCTTGTGCCGATAAATTTCAGATATAAAGTTCGTTATTTTCCCGTCTTTGCTTAATTGCCTTGAGAATTCTTCGCGTCTATTGGGGTCTACATACCATTCGCGCGAGATGTCCTCTACAGCGTTTAAAAATTCGGCTTCAGTCTTATACCCATTAAGCCTAACAAGCGCTGGGTTGGCGGAAAGCTGTTTCCCATCAAGGCTTGAATGGTAAACACCTTCTTCAAGGTTATTGATAAGTTCTCTGGTGTTTGAAAGAGTCGTACTGTTATTCCTGTATTTATTAAAATACACGGCCAGTGCAATTATCAAAGGTATGATAATACAAGCGCTGCAAGTCATTAACATTGTGTTTGTGTGCTCTATCATTCCTACCCGTTACCCCTGTAGTTGGATAGATAATTTTTTGGGAACTTATCTTACCTTTCTTAATAACTAGTGATTTTCAGCTATAAGCTTCCATTTTCCTTGATGAGTTCATTTTTAGGATAAATGACATGTGAATATTGGTGGTTAATATATGGGTAATAGTGTTGTTTTTTTTGTTTGGGCTTGTATTTGTAGAGGGCGAAGGAAGGGAAGCTAACACCCCACAACTTATCTCTTTCACATGTCGAAATGTGTTCCTCAAAGTCTTCATTTCATCCATGACGACCTTGAAGCGATGCAAAGCATCGTTTACAAATAAAAGAATAATGGGGATATGGCAAAGAAAAAGGCCACTCAAAGAGTGGCCTTTAAACCTAAGCACGAATAAACGTTTAATGCAGAATTGGCGAAGCCAATTGCTTACATCATGCCGCCCATTCCACCCATGCCGCCCATGTCAGGCATTGCTGGTGCGCCGCCTGCATCTTTTGCAGGAGCGTCAGCAACCATTGCTTCTGTTGTGATCAACAGTGAAGCAACTGATGCAGCGTCTTGTAGTGCGTGGCGAACCACTTTCACTGGGTCGATGATGCCCATGTCGATCATGTCGCCATATTTGCCAGTTTGTGCGTTATAGCCGAAAGCCCCTTTTTTCTCGTCAAGGATTTTGCCCACAACGATTGAACCTTCATCACCTGCATTTTCAGCAATCTGACGAATAGGAGCTTGAAGCGCACGACGAACGATAGCGATACCAGCGTCTTGGTCTGCATTTGCACCTTCTGATTTAACAGCGTTAGAAGCACGAAGTAGAGCAACACCGCCGCCAGGGACGATACCTTCTTCAACCGCAGCGCGCGTTGCATTTAATGCATCGTCAACACGGTCTTTTTTCTCTTTAACTTCGATTTCAGTAGCACCACCAACACGGATAACAGCAACACCGCCTGCAAGTTTTGCAAGACGCTCTTGTAGTTTTTCGCGGTCGTAGTCAGAAGAAGTTTCTTCAACCTGTTGCTTGATTTGTGCAACGCGGCCGTTGATGTCTTTTTTCTTGCCAGCGCCATCTACGATTACAGTGTTTTCTTTTGAGATGTTCACTTTTTTCGCAGTGCCAAGCATGTCTAAAGTAACATTTTCAAGCTTGATGCCAATGTCTTCTGAGATCACTTGACCACCAGTTAGAACAGCGATATCTTCCAACATTGCTTTACGACGATCACCAAAACCAGGTGCTTTAACAGCAGCGATTTTAAGACCGCCACGTAGTTTGTTAACAACTAGAGTTGCAAGTGCTTCACCTTCAACATCTTCTGCAATGATAAGCAGTGGACGTGAAGACTGAACAGCAGCTTCTAGAAGCGGCAACATAGCTTGTAGGTTTGAAAGTTTTTTCTCGTGAAGAAGAATGTAAGGATCTTCAAGATCAGCAACCATTTTTTCTGGGTTCGTTACGAAGTACGGTGAAAGGTAACCACGGTCGAACTGCATACCTTCAACAACTTCAAGCTCTGTTTCAGCAGTTTTTGCTTCTTCAACAGTGATAACGCCTTCGTTGCCAACTTTTTGCATTGCTTCAGCAATATCGATGCCGATTTGTGCTTCGCCGTTTGCAGAGATTGTACCAACCTGAGCAACTTCTTCAGAAGTTTTGATGTTTTTAGACTTCTTGATAAGATCAGCGATGACCTCTTCAACAGCCATATCAACACCGCGCTTAAGGTCCATTGGGTTCATGCCAGCAGCAACTGCTTTAGCACCTTCTTTTACGATTGCTTGTGCAAGCACAGTTGCAGTCGTTGTTCCGTCACCAGCAACATCATTGGTTTTAGAAGCAACTTCTTTAACCATCTGAGCGCCCATGTTTTCGAACTTGTCTTCAAGCTCGATTTCTTTTGCAACAGATACGCCATCTTTCGTGATGCGCGGTGCGCCGAATGATTTGTCTAGTACAACGTTACGACCTTTAGGGCCAAGCGTTACTTTTACAGCGTTTGCAAGGATATCTACACCGCGAAGCATTTTTTCGCGTGCGTCAGTTCCAAATTTTACTTCTTTGGCAGCCATGTTATTAGCTCCTTAAATTTATAAGAATTATTTGTAAGTAAGAGCGTCTCGGATTAACCGATGATGCCCATGATGTCAGATTCTTTCATGATCAACAGATCTTCGCCGTTAACCTGAATTTCTGTGCCTGACCATTTGCCGAAAAGAACGAGATCGCCTTTTTTAACATCAAGTTCAACAATTGAGCCCGCTTCATTGCGTGCGCCTGAACCTACAGCCACAACTTCACCTTCAGAAGGTTTTTCTTGTGCTGAATCAGGAAGTATAATGCCGCCTGCTGTTTTTTCTTCAGCATTTACGCGACGTACTACTACACGATCATGTAGTGGCTTAAATTTCATTTTTGCCATGTTAATTTACCCATTATTATATGCGCGGTATTGCGCAACTAACGTTTGAAACAAATTAGCACTCGTAATTGAAGAGTGCTAACGACAAGTTAGATAGGGAGTCTGTGGATAAGAGTCAAGAGTTTCAGTGATAACAAAAGCATAAAATCTTTAGTTGTCAGTCTCCAATTGATATGGCAATTGAAGTCACGCTGTTCAATATCCTGAAAGTATTACTATAATGACAACTGTTCCGCACGCGCAAAGCCTTTCAAAAATCATAGAAAATTATGATTGCATTCTCTGCGATGTGTGGGGTGTGCTGCATAACGGTAAAGAGATATGGCTGGACGCAGCTGATGCCCTTATTAAAGCACGTGAAGCTGGTGTTCCTGTCATCATGATTACCAACGCACCGCGTCCGCAAGGTCCAGTGCTTGATCAACTTGCGTACATGAATTGTCCTGAAGGTGTATTTGATGACCTTGTTACATCAGGTGATGTTACGCGTGAACTCATCAAGGCTTTAGATGGTCCCGTGTGTCATATCGGCCCTGAACGTGATTACGCACTTTATGATGGACTTAATGTCGAATTTTCTGAAGCTGAACAGGCAGCTGGCATTGTGTGTACAGGGTTGTTTGATGACTATAACGAGCATCCAGATGATTACATTGAGCGTTTTAAGCGGTATGTTGATTTAAAACTCCCTCTCATTTGCGCCAATCCTGATATTGTCGTTGAAGTTGTCGATAAGCTTTTATGGTGTGCAGGGGCGCTTGCACGCGAATACGACAGGCTTGGCGGCGAAACACAAATTGTTGGTAAACCGTATAACCCAATTTATGATGTAGCGATTGAGCGCGGTGAAAAAATCTTGGGTCGTAAGCTTGATAAGTCACGTGTTTTGGGTGTTGGTGACGGTCTTCCAACGGATGTGCTAGGCGCTCATGATAATGGAATCGATGGTCTTTTCATCACCAATGGTATTCACGCAGCAGACTATACATCAGGTGATGTTGATAACGATAAGCTTCAGTCATTTTTGAAAGATAATAATGCAAGCCCAACTTATTGGATAAAAAGCCTTGTCTGGTAGCAAGCTTTACGGCATTTATTCGTGATGAGTTTTACGCGCATTAATAATCCAACAGATTTTCCGCAAAGCCTCAAAGGCGGCGTTATTGCGATCGGCAATTTTGACGGTGTCCATCGTGGGCATCAGTCTGTATTGCAAACAGCTGTAAAGCTGGCTGAACTTGCAGGCGTTCCCGCAACGGTTTTGACATTCGAGCCGCATCCACGCACAGTCTTTGCGCCAGATAAACCCGTTTCGCGTTTGACACCAGCCCCTTGCAAGGCGGAGTTGATAGAGCATTTGGGTTTTAACTGTGTTGTCGAACATAAATTTGATAAAGATTTTGCTAGCACCAATGCAATTGATTTTGTCGAAAAGACTCTTAAAGAAACGCTAGGCGCATCGCATGTGGTGACAGGCTACGATTTTCACTTCGGTAAAAATCGCGAAGGCAGTCCGCAATTTTTAGCCGCCAACGGCGAGCGTTTAGGCTTTGCAACAACCATTGTGCAAGCCTTCCACGATGAAGGCGGCGGTGTGGTTTCTTCAAGTCGCATCCGAGAATGTCTTGCAAGCGGAGAAATTGTAGAAGCTAATGGCCTGCTCGGATTTGCATTCAGACATTCTGGCATTGTCCAAAAAGGCAAACAAATTGGCCGCACACTCAATTATCCAACCGCCAATTTAAACATGCCAGCCGAAAGCACACTAAAACACGGCATCTACGCAGTGCGCGCAAAACTAGCAGACGGTGCAATCCATGACGGTGTCGCAAGCTACGGCCGTCGCCCAACCTTTGATAATGGCGAAGCTTTGCTGGAAACATTCATCTTCGATTTTGAAGGTGATCTCTACGACCAAGAGCTAACGATCTACCTATACGGCTGGATACGCGGCGAAGAAAAATTTGATAGCGTTGAAGCGCTCGTTGAGCAAATGGATAAAGACAGCATGGATGCAAGAGCGATGTTATCAGCGCTAGGCCCAGTGCAGGGGCTTTGGGCTATTGTGGTTTAATCATGAAGCGACTGCTTTTTCAAAAAAACAGTATTTGCCTATATAAACTAACCCACTTATTTAATGGCCATTCTTCAATTCCATTAAACGGCAGGTGTTGGCCAGAAGCTACCGAGTTCTGAAAACACGCCAAGGTCTTCTTTGAGCCCCTTATCATTCAAACTTCAAACGTCGCACAAATAAACAGTTCTATGCTTGGTGGTGAAGCATAATAGACCAATTCTGAAGGCAACAATAATTTTACGAACTGGCAATCCAATGTCTATCTGGGGCTAATTTTGATGGTTGATCCCGTTTTGAAGCTTTTCCCTAAGCCCAGTCTTTGCCTGAGGTCTGCGGTAAAGCAATACGTGGCGTCCGCTCCGCCAGTCCACATTTCGCCATCGGACTGCTTATATTGAACTGATCGTTTAATGCTTTTTTGTCTTACAATTGATAAAAACTGGCCGTTCGGATCAGACCAAAGTACATATACATTTGCGGTCTCTCTAATGTTTTGCTTTGCTTGTGTTGCCGCATATCCCAAATCAATATGCTGAACATCTATTCCGATAATTGGATCGATTAATTGCTCAATAAAGCCAATGGAGTATCGCATTGTAAAATTAATCGACTTCAGTCCGCTTTTAGAACTAATTATATTGCCTTGTATTGATTTCGACTCGCCGCACCCTTCTGCAAAATACAATTGAGAGGCAACCGCCGTATTTTCAACTATAATGCCGTCTATAATTGCGTCAGTATTTCCCAAATTTACAACCTTAAGCACACTGCTTAATTTTGATATCTGAAAACTCTTGTTTGAATCAAATTCGTCGATATCAAAAACGTCAATTTCCGAGAATTTTAGCGACGCAGCTTTCCCCTGAAATATAGGTAGAAAATTAGAATTAACTGCGATTAGTAATGCTATAATGGATGCCGCGACACCAATCAAAACGTTGAGTGAATTTACATAGCGAATCCAATTTTGATACGCTCCACATTCTGCGCACTTTTTTGCATCTACTGGGATTTCATTACTACATGCATTGCATTTTTTCATTGCAGTAACTTTCAATTTCGAAATCTCTTCAAAACAATAGTGCAAGTTTTATTTTTAGTCACCTACCTTCAATAAATCATTTTGAAATTGCGATCTATGTTATCACACAGCAAGTTTCCAGGCTGAGGGTCATGTTAATTCCAATTTTGGAAAAATTTACCTCTATGTATAGTGTCGCAAGCTGAACAAGTTCATTTTCAATATAGACACTTTATCTCATTAGCTGCCGTTAGCCGTATAAATCATAATGGTAACTAAGGATCAGCAGTAGTCATTGAGAATTGTCAAATTACCCTAGTAATTTACTCTCTTAATGAATCCACGCTCAAACATAAAACCGCTCATCCAAAAAATTATCATAAATCTGCGCAACCTCATGTTTGCCATGGTCAGAATGATGCGGGTTTAATAAATAATGACTTGCTTGAGGCATCACAATTGATGGCACTTTTAAGACTGGTGCTGTATTTATTTTGCAAAACCTCTCCCAGATTTTGCGCGTAACCTCTGGCTTTTTTTCCCATCCCTTTGGCAGCTTTACATCTTCAAATACACTGTCTTTTGAAAGCTCAATTTCCAATAACTTGAATGTATTAGGGGTAAGGTCAGGGTCAAACCTGACAAGTAATTCCAACATACAAGTTGAGGGATGGTCGGAGCAGTAGACAATCTTTGTACCAAGATTATTCCAGCGTCCGTCTGAATATTTCCCCCCGATACCTGATAAATCTTGATGATTGGATATTCGCCAGACACGCATCTATGCGTACATACCATGACTGATTGCATGGAGTTGCATCTCAATGGTTCTGGCACCGGTTTCCGAAACCAATAAATCAATGGGGATGGTTCCGTTTAAAGCACGATTAGCTCTACGAAGCCAAAGATTAGCTTTGGTATGTTCTCCAAAAACCTGAGTAGCAAATTGTAAAATATGTTCCAGCCTTTGGACCTTGTCAGACTCATCAAGCGAAAGCCTGTTTTTTCGTCTGCTCAAAGTGCGCTGTGGCGCAACGATCTGATGAATTTCTGCTTTACTAAAGCCAAGCTTAATCAGTCCGTTTATGCGGGCAGTATCTATTCTGAATTGATCTGCAGTTGCTTGAATGTTCATAATTAAATTTACCCTATACGAGCCATTTGCCGTTTAATATACCGCATTTGGCTGAAATAATCAAGTTGAGGCATTTTCTATAACCGTGATAGAATAAGAAAGCTTATTTCCGATTAGGAGTTTCAGGCATCATGGATCTTTACAAGTCTGCCGAAAAGCTTATGGGCATGGATGATGCGGCTTGGAAGTGTCATGCTAATCCTTGGAGTGTTTATACACGCTTTAGCTGTTTGCCTTTGATTATTCTGGCAATCTGGAGCAGGGTTTGGCTTGGTTGGTGGTGTTTGTTGCCTCTTGCGCTTGCCATTTTGTGGATATGGCTTAATCCTCGTTTGTTTAGTGAACCAAAATCCCTTGATAGCTGGGCTTCAAAAGGGGTTATGGGGGAACGTGCATTTTTAGAGCGTAAAAACAAACCCATTTCTCAACATAATCTTGATATGGCGAATATATTGACGGCTCTTTCAGTGATGGGTGTTGCCATTTTAATTTATGGCTTAATCGTTCTATCGTTTTGGGCAGTTGTTGCAGGATTGATTGCAACTATATTACCTAAGGTCTGGTTCGTTGATCGTATGGTTTGGCTTTATGAAGATAGTCAATAAATCTTAGTTGATTTCTTTGTCCTTATCCGTTTAAAAGATGTCATGAACCAATTTTTTAATATTCGAATAATAATCCGAATTATTTACCCGGACTTCGCTTGATTAGCTGAGGTTCCGGGGAAGCCTGACCCTCGGCTGATAACAGGCATGACATTGCCTGGCGAACAGGGTAAATCTCACACTATAAAGATTCTCTCCAGAATATCTGGAGCTATGTAAAGCAAATCCTTTTGGTTTGTTTGCAATGGAAATAAAATAGCAAAGCAAATTCTTATGATTTGTTTGCCAACAAAAAAGTTTAAAAATGACTGATAACACTACAGAGCGCGATTATTCGCAGACGCTTAATCTCCCAAAAACAGAATTTCCAATGCGTGCTGGCTTGCCGAAAAAAGAGCCAGAGATGATCGCAAAATGGGATGAAATGAAGCTTTATAAAAAGCTTCGCGAGCAATCCAAAGGCCGTCCAAAATACGTGCTGCACGATGGCCCACCATACGCAAACGGCACGCTTCATATCGGCCATGCACTCAACAAGATTTTGAAAGACACAATCACGCGCTCATTTCAGATGCGCGGTTTTGATTCAAACTATGTACCAGGCTGGGATTGTCATGGTCTTCCGATTGAATGGAAAATTGAAGAGCAATACCGAGCTAAGGGCAAGAACAAAGACGAAGTGCCTATCAATGAATTCCGCCAAGAGTGCCGTGAATTTGCTGATCATTGGATCGGTGTGCAATCAGAAGAGTTCAGGCGCTTGGGCGTAGAAGGTGATTTCGTAACGCCATACAAAACAATGAACTTTCCAGCAGAAGCAAAAATCGCTGGCGAGCTTTTGAAGTTTGCAAAGTCAGGTCAGCTATATCGCGGTTCAAAACCGATTATGTGGTCGGTTGTAGAACGCACTGCACTGGCAGAAGCCGAGATCGAATATGAGATGTACGAGTCTGATACGGTTTGGGTGAAGTTTCCTGTCATTATTCCTGTAAATAATGAAAAACTAAATGAGAACAATAATATTACGAAGCATACAATTGCACCGCCAATAGACTTGCTTGGAGCTTCAGTTGTTATCTGGACAACTACGCCTTGGACAATTCCTGGCAACCGAGCAATCTGTTATTCGCCAAAAATCAATTATGGTCTTTATGAAGTGACAGGTGCTGAATTGGAGTTTGGCCCTCAAGCTGGTGACAAGCTTATCTTTGCTGATGCGCTTGCAGAAGAATGTTTCACAAAAGCTAAGCTTGAGTTTAAGAAACTACGTGATGTATCTGGCAATGAACTTGGTTCTGTAACCTGCGCGCACCCACTGCGCGGCTTCAACGAAGCTTATGCGTTCGATGTTCCGCTTCTAGACGGCGACCACGTAACAGACGATGCAGGTACAGGTTTCGTGCATACGGCTCCTAGTCACGGTCGTGATGATTTTGAAATCTGGGTTGCACGCCGCAATGAGATTGAAGCCAAAGGCATTTCATCTGAAATCCCGTTTACGGTTGCTGACGATGGTTCTTATACAGACGAAGCTCCGGGCTTTGGCGATGCACGTGTCATCGATGACAAAGGCAAAAAGGGTAAGGCAAACCAAGAGGTGATCACCGCCCTGATTGGTCAGAATAATCTCTTCGCCCGTGGCCGCGTAAGGCACGAATACCCACACTCTTGGCGTTCGAAAAAGCCGATCATCTTCCGTAACACCCCACAGTGGTTTGTTTATATGGATAAAGATGGTGTGGTGGGTGACGCTGGTTCAAATCATGGCACATTGCGTCAAACTGCTTTAGCAGCAATTGATGAAACACGTTTCGTACCAGCCGCTGGTCAAAACCGTTTGCGTGATATGATTGAAAAGCGCCCGGATTGGGTGTTATCTCGCCAACGCGCTTGGGGTGTTCCAATTTGCGTCTTCCGCAACCCTGAAACCAATCAGGTTATTCCAGGGCCAGATTTTGATAAATCAGATGAACTATCGCAAAGAATAGAGCAATCGTTCATTAGTGAAGGTGCAGACGCTTGGTTTGCTGATGGCGCTAAAGAGCGCTTTCTTGATGGTATTGTAGAAAACCCATCTGACTGGGAGCAAGTTCGCGATATTCTTGATGTTTGGTTTGATTCAGGTTCAACACACGCTTTTTGTCTAGAAGAACGTGAAGACTTAAAATGGCCAGCAGATTTATATCTTGAAGGGTCAGATCAGCACCGTGGTTGGTTCCACTCATCATTGCTAGAAGCTTGTGGCACAAGAGGCTGCGCCCCTTATGATGCAGTGTTGACTCATGGGTTCGTCATGGCGGAGGATGGCACGAAGATGTCTAAATCAAAGGGCAACATCGTAACACCTCAAGAAGTGATCAAACAATCTGGCGCAGATATCCTGCGCCTTTGGGTGGCGTCCTCTGATTATTCAGAAGATCTGCGCTTGGGTAAAACAATCCTTCAAACCAACATCGATGCTTATCGCAAAATGCGAAATACGCTTCGTTGGATGCTTGGTACGCTTTCGCATTACGAAGGTGAAGAAGTTGCTCACGCAGAAATGCCTGAGTTAGAACAACTCATGCTGAATCGTTTGCATGAATTGGATGGCATTGTGCGCGAAGGTTACGACAGTTTTGATTTTAAACGCATTGTTGCGCAACTATCAAACTTTATGAATATAGAGCTTTCAGCTTTCTATTTTGATATCCGTAAGGACAGCCTTTACTGCGATGCGCCTTCAAGCCAGAAACGTAAAGCTTCTCTTTATGTTGTGAAGCAATTATTCGATCACATCGTGCGTTGGTTTGCACCAATTTTGACATTTACCATGGAAGAAAGCTTCCAGAGTGAGCGCGGCAACGATGATGCATCTATTCACATGGAGCAATTCATGAGTGTACCTGCTGAATGGGCTAATCCAGAACTTGCAGCCAAATGGCAGAAGATCAGAGCGGTTCGCCGTGTTGTAACGGGCGCGTTGGAAATTGAACGCCGTGAAAAGCGCATTGGTTCTTCATTGGAAGCTGCTCCGCAAGTTTCTGTGTCTGATGAAAGTTTGATGGCAGCAATTGAAGGTCAGGATATGGCTGAAATCTGTATCACTAGTGATATTTCCATAACGGCTGATGCGTTTGAGGGTGAGATTTTTACACTTGATGAAGTTAAAGGTGTGAGCGTTGTACCTGCTCTTGCTGAGGGTAAAAAATGCGCGCGCTCATGGCGGGTATTGCCAGAAGTTGGGACTGATCCTGATTATCCAGATATCTCACTACGTGATGCAGCTGCAATGCGTGAGATTGAAGGGCGTTAACCATCAACAGACAGTGATGCGCTAAATCTTGTAAAATAAGCGTATTTGAGGTATCAAATCCTCAGATACGTCGCCTTGTTGCCTTATTTATGAGCCAAACATTCGCGAGAATTAGGCATTTGCTAGTATTATTGTCGACTTAAATCAGGTGGAAGTCATGAAAAGAACTGTTTTTTCAATGGGTTTGGTAGCAACGGTACTTGCCCTTGCAGGCTGTACTAGTGGTACAACGTATGGCACTGGCACAACGCATGAAGCTGCGACCATGAAGGGCCTAAGCAATATTTTTTCTTTGAAGCCTCAAAAGACGAGCATTGATTATAATCACCGCCCAGAGTTGGTGATGCCAGCAAATAAGAATATTCTTCCAGCCCCTGTTGCAGAACAAGTCGCTTTAAGTAATGAACAATGGCCAGAAACACCAGAAGAGCGCATTGCAAAAGTACGCTCAGCAGCGCCTGATGCAAGTCACCATAAGTCAGGCGAGTTGCCAGTAGAATATCTCCAAAGCGAGAAAGAAGGCATTTCAAAGTCTATTGATAAAAAATCCGCAAGGACAAACATTCATGCTGCGGAAGAGCAATGGCTCAAAGATATTAGCAATGATGCTAACGGTATTTCTGAAAGTCAGAAAGCTAATAAGATTAAAAATCAAATTGCATACTCTACAGGTGTAAAACGTAAGTATCTTACTGAACCACCAGTTGAGTATCGCTCACCAGCAGCAACAGCTGAAACAGGTGATCTTGGTATCAGCGAGGAAGAGTTGGAAGCACGTAAGAAGGCAGAACAGGCTGAAGACCGCGCAAACCCTAACTCTGTTGGCTCAGATACTGGCGCATTCTAAATTATCTACAGGAAATGTCGAATGGCTCCGTGAGGAGCCATTTTTGTTTTAGCTATCGTTTCTGGCTAAAAAACTCTTTTAAAATAAAACTGCATTCACTTTCAAGAATACCTGAATAAACTTCTGGCTTGTGATGGCAGGTTTCATTTGAATAAAAACGTACGCCGCTCTCAACAGCTCCAGACTTAAGATCACTTGCCCCAAAATAAAGACGCCTAATACGGCCAAAAGAGATTGCACCTGCACACATAGGGCAGGGTTCTAGCGTTACATACAAATCACAATCATAAAGGCGTTCAGTATCAAGCTTTCTCGCAGCCTCACGAATAACTAATATTTCTGCGTGTGCAGTAGGGTCTTTTAATTCTAATGTTCTGTTACCATTTGAGGCTATAATTTCACCATTATGGGTTAAAACAGCACCAACTGGCACTTCGCCTCGCTGGCTAGTAAGCTTTGCTTCTTTGAGTGCATGTTCCATAAAACTTGCTTTTGACACAGATTTGCCTCACCAAGAGTTAGAAGCAAGTAACGCTTCGTTTTTCAGCTTTGAATTGAATATCACATATGAATAATAAATCAGCTAATAAAGATCACAAACCTTCGGTAAAAACAAACGGTGTAAAAACTGTTGATGCGAGCAGGGCTGTTTCTACAGAAAAAGAACCACAAGAGCGTATCGCCAAACGTATGGCACGCGCGGGGTTATGCTCTCGAAGACAAGCAGAGGCTTGGATTTTGGATGGGCGCGTTAAAGTAAATAACAAACTTTTGACGACACCTGCTTTTACGGTATCTGACCGCGATAAAGTTGAAGTTGATGGGAATATAGTTTCTCAAAAAGAACGTACAAGACTTTGGCTTTTTCATAAGCCATCGGGTACGGTCACAACCAACCAAGACCCTGAAGGGCGCAAGACGATTTTTCAGCTTTTTCCTGATGACCTTCCACGTCTCATGAGTGTTGGGCGTCTTGATATTAATACTGAAGGCCTGTTGTTAATGACAAATGATGGCGGGCTTTCCAGAGTATTGGAACTGCCAGCCACGGGTTGGTTACGCCGTTACCGTGTTCGCGTGCATGGCCGTGTAAGTCAGGAAGAATTAGATAAACTGGAAGAAGGCATCGCTGTAGAAGGTGTTTTATATGGCTCAATCGAAGCAAAGATTGAGCATGAACAGGGCACCAACGCTTGGTTAAGCGTGGCATTGCGTGAAGGTAAAAACCGCGAAATTAAAAAGATTTTAGGCCATTTGGGATTGGAAGTTACAAGGCTAATTCGCATCTCGTTTGGACCATTTCAGCTTGGTGACCTGCCAAAAGGATCTGTTCGTGAAATCAGAAGCCGTATGTTACGTGATCAGTTAGGTGAAAAACTAATTGAACAATCAGGCGCTGATTTTGATGCCCCAATTATCAATCTTGCTCCAGAAGTTGCGCGTACTGCAACAAAGGCCGCAGAGCAGGGTAAAAAACAAGCTCGCAAGCACGGCGAAAAACACAAGCATGGTACAGTTCGTGACGATACGTTATCGCGTCTTACAACATCAAAAGGTGGTTATGCGGATCGCAAAGGTGGTAAATCTGGCGGCGGCAAGTCTGGCGGTAAATGGTCAAAGCAATCAAAAGAAAATGCAGGCAGAGGAACGACTCGTTCTGGTAAGCCTCAGCGCAAAAAATGAGCACGGATTAGAAGAATGCGAATTGTAGGTGGAAGTTTAAAAGGTAGAAGCCTTCAAAGCCCAAAAGGTACAGGAACACGCCCAACAACAGACCGCACTCGAGAAAGCCTTTTTAACATACTGACCCATAAAGTTCAGTTTGAAAATTCCAGAGTACTTGACCTTTTTGCAGGAACTGGTGCGCTTGGCTTAGAAGCAATATCGCGTGGAAGCGAATTTTGTGTCTTCATCGAAGAAGCAAGTAATGCACGCGGAGCAATAAGAGAAAACGTCGAAGAATTCCAACTCTCAGGAAAAACTAAAATTTTTAGACGTGATGCTACCCGCCTTGGGAAAATAGGCACGCTTAAGCCTTTTGATCTAGTTTTTGCAGACCCACCTTATCGAAAGAGCTACGGCGAAAAAGCAGCTAGGTCACTTCGAGAAGGCGGTTGGCTACAAGAGGATGCAATCTTCATTTTAGAGGAGGCAACAGATATGTTTCCGGAAGAGCTAAGAGGCTATGACTTGGATGATAAAAGAACTTATGGCGAAACAACCATCGGATTATTTTCTGTAGTGAATTAATTTACCACAATTGATTGATTGGATTGTTATCCGCTTGGCTCTATATAAGTATCAACGCCTACCACAATGATTTGGAATCTATATATGCACCGTTTATTATTAAGTTTGATTTTCGTCTTTTTTACAGCGTCAAATGCAATTTCAAATGAGAATGATCCAAAGCCAAATATTACAGAATTCACACTAGAAAATGGACTGCGTTTAGTTGTTATTCCAGATAGGCGTGCGCCAGTTGTAACGCATATGGCTTGGTACAAAGTGGGTTCTGCTGATGACCCACAGGGTAGTTCTGGTATTGCACACTTCTTTGAACATCTCATGTTCAAAGGAACGTCAACCTATAAAGATGGAGAGTTTTCATCTGCGGTCTCTGCTATTGGCGGACAAGAAAATGCGTTTACCAGCTGGGACTACACAGCTTACTATCAAAAAGTTTCGCCATTAGCACTTGCAGATATGATGAAGTTTGAAGCTGATAGAATGCGCAATTTAGTATTAACTGAAGAGCTTTTCTTACCTGAGCGTGATGTAATTTTGGAAGAAAGAAGTGGACGTGTAGACCGAAGCCCTTCTGCCATATTATCTGAATTTAGCCGTGCTGCACTCCATGTAAACCACCCATATGCAATACCAATAATTGGTTGGGAGCATGAGATAGCTAAATTAAAAATGGTTGATGCAATCGCTTTTTATGAAAAATGGTATCAGCCATGGAATGCAATTATTGTGGTGGCAGGTGATGTTGATCCGCAAGAAACATTGAAGTTAGCTAAAGCTACTTATGGCAAGATTATTGCAACAACCAAGCCATCAGAGCGTGAATGGACATCAAGTCCTTCATCGGTCGTTGCGCAAACTTTAGAATATAAAGATGAGCGCGTTACGCAACCAAGTTGGCAAAGAGCATTTCGTGCACCTTCATATTCAATTGCGCAAGAAGGCGAAGCAGAAGCACTTGATCTGTTAAGTACGATTATGGGCGGCTCAGCAACAAGCAGATTTCAAAAAGAAATCGTACTTGAGCAAGAGTTGGCAACTGCAGCAGGAGCTTTTTATCAAGGTTCATCACGTGATATGAGTTCGTTTGGTTTTTACGCAGTACCTCGCGGCGATACTAAGCTCGAAGATGTAGCCAAAGCCGTAGAAGCCCAAGTTGATAAGCTGTTAAAAGATGGTGTCACTCAGGAAGAATTAGACAGAGCGCGCCAAGTTTACTTGAAAACAATTATTTTTAGTCAAGACAGTCAGATAACGCTCGCTCGTATTTTTGGATCTGTCCTAACGATTGGTGGCAGTGTAGATGATTTTACGTCATGGCCAGACCGCCTGCGCAAAGTAACGGTAGAAGACATTAATAAAGTTGCACGAAAATATCTTGATCGAAACCGTTCGATTACAAGCCGTCTATTGCCGAAAGAAGGATAAACCCATGGGTAAGTACATGAGACTTTTTATAACCACACTCGCATTCCTTCTTGGTTTTACCTTTCAGGCAAGTGCAATTGATATAAAACAAATAACAACGGACAAAGGCATCAAAGCTTTATTGGTTGAAGATTATACGCTGCCAATCATAGCAATTTCTGTTTCCTTCAAAGGGGGTACGACACAAGACCCTAAAGGGAAAGAGGGAACACTAAGATTGATGACGGCTTTGATGGATGAAGGCGCTGGGGATCTTGATAGTACAGCTTTTCAGGCAAAGGTAGAGGAGCTTGGTCTGGAGTTTAGATTTAATGTATCCAGAGATAGCTTTTCTGGAGGCGGCAGATTATTACGCTCAGAGCGTGATGAAGTTTTTAAGCTTATGAAGCTTGCTGTAAATCAACCGCGTTTTGATGAGGATGCAATTGAGCGGATGAGAGATGCTATCCGTAGTAATATTATTAGCAGTCAGAAAAACCCATCTTCCATTGCCAGCAAAGCATTGCGTGAAGCTATTTTTGAAGGTCATCCATATAGTCGTAGTTCAAGTGGCACAGAAAAATCCATCGATGCAATTACCAGAGATGACATCGTTGCTATGAATAAAAAAATATTGTCGCGTGGCACAATAACAGTGGGTGTTGTGGGGGCAATTAGCGAAGAAGAATTAAAACTTGCACTTGATGACATTTTTGGCGATCTACCAAAAGAAACCGCTATCAGCAAGATTGCAGAAATTTCACCAAAATTGGGCGAAGATATTTCAATTGTTATGCCTGTACCAAATGCGTCCGTTTCAATTGTCTACCCGGCCATTAAGCGCGATAATCCAGATTTTTTCGCCGCCCATTTGATGAATCATATTCTGGGTGGCGGTACTTTTTCATCAAGACTTTATACGCAAGTCCGTGAAAAACGTGGTCTTGCTTATGGAGTTTCATCTGGATTAGCAACGTTTGATAATACATCGTATTTTGCGGCGGGTACTTCTACGCGTGCAGAAAATCGCGATGAAGCAATTAATATTATCAAACAAGAAATAGATAAAATTGCATCTGATGGTGTTACCCACGAAGAACTTGAAAAAGCAAAACGCTATGTAGCCGGCTCATATGCAATTTCAAATCTTGATACATCCAGTAAAATTGCAAGCGTTCTCGTAGCACTTCAAACGCAAAACCTTGGGCTTGATTATATAGAAAAGCGCGAGAAATATATTGCTGATGTGACTTTAGAAGATGCAAACCGTATGGCTAAAGAGTTTTTCTCAACAAAGCCAACAATTGTTGTAGTTGGCCCTGCAGTTACTCAATAGGTTCTGCTGGTTTTTTACGTGCATTAAAGCGTTTTACTGTCGTATTAAAGATGCGTTTTTGCATAGCAGGGTCTTCTGGTTTAAGAGCGATACGAACTACTTCTGATAGTTCCCTAACTTTATCTTGAGCTTCGCCCATGCCCTTTAGTCGCGCAGCATCTTTTTCTGTTGTGAAGAGTTGTAGCTGTTGGCTTTTAGAACGATCAATTAGGTCGCCACATTCTTCTTCTGTGAAGACGTGATGGTCGCCAAAACTTTGGCGTGCTTTAAGCTCAACGCCAATGTCTTCTAACGTGTCAAAAAATTTACTTGGGTCTGCAATGCCAGCAAAGGCCAGAGCTTTTTGCCCTTTATATTTTGTTCGGCCAATAACTTCGATACGGCTATGGAAGGTAGGTTTTCCTGCACGAGCAGTTTTTCTGATCACTTGATCACTTGCATTGCCCTTGCCCGTAATGAAAACAGCGTCCGTATGTAATAGCTGGTGTTTGAAAGGGACGCGCATTGGTCCGCCAGGCATAGCAAATCCATTGCCTAATCCGCGCTTGGCATCCACAACGACGAGATTAAAATCTTTATGTAGGGCAGGGTTTTGAAATCCATCATCCATCAAGATTATTGTACAATCTTGTTTAAGTAACAGTTCAGCCCCTGCAACACGATTAGTAGAAATCACTGTGGTAGAGTTTTCAGCATGAAGCAGTGCTTCATCTCCAACATCATGGGCATTATGTTTTTCTAGTTTAACAACCGTGGGTGTTGTAATCGCTCCGCCATGTCCGCGTGATAATATACCTACTTTGAATCCTTGCGTACGAGCAAATTTTGCAAGCATATGAACAGTTGGGGTTTTTCCAGCACCCCCAACAACAAAATTGCCTACGCAAATAATAGGCACTTCTACTCTTGCAGAGGCTTCCACATCCATACGTTTCGCGGCAATTCGCCCATAGATGTATGAGATAGGTGATAAAACATAGCCTTGCCAGCTGTTCTTCTTCCACCAAAACGGAGGTGCCTCATCCAAAGCCATGGTATTAACTCAACCCTTCCAGATCGCGCTTTACGGTCAGTGGGAATAAGTATGAATCCAAAGCACGATTGGTTTTACTTAAAGCACCGCGCATCTGATTAATTGTTTCAAATGCTGCTTGTTGCATCTTTTCGCGCTCTTGCGGGTTGCGCAAAAGGTATTCTACATTGGCTGCTAGCATTTTTTCATCTGCAACTAGACGAACTGCACCAGCTTTCAAAAGGTTTTTATAAGAGTCACGGAAGTTTTTAACATGCTTACCAGAAATAATTGCGGTCCCAGTCATTGCTGGCTCCAGTGGATTTTGCCCGCCATCAGACTTAAGGCTTTTTCCAACAAAGGCTACTTGTGCCATGCGTAGATAAAGCCCCATCTCACCGATTGTATCGCCCATATAAATATCTGTTTGACCGTCAAAATTTTCACTTTGACTACGTTGCGATACTTTTAATTTATTTTCTCTCAGCATGGCAACAATACCTGGAGCACGGTCAGGATGACGTGGCACAATAATTGTCAGTAGGTTAGGAATATTCTTTTTGAGTGTTGCATGAATTTTACCAACAGACTCTTCCTCGCCCTCATGGGTGCTAACAGCTACCCAGCAAGGTCTATTGCCGATACGACTGCGAAGTTGATTATATTCAACTTCATCATAAGGCAGCGCGTTTGTATCAACTTTTAGATTGCCAGAGACTTCAACAGGTCTTGCACCAAGTGTCTTGAAACGTTCTGCATCAAGGTCAGATTGTGCGATTACATGTGAGAAATTTTCAAACAGTGTCTCAGCTAAACCAGAGGCATTCTTCCAGCGCTTAAAGGATCTGTCAGACATCCGTGCATTAACAAGAATACGAGGGATATTGCGTTGGGTTAATTCCAAAATAGTTATTGGCCAGATTTCAGACTCAGTAAAAATAGCAGCGTCTGGTTGCCAATGATCAAGAAATCGCTCAAGCGCTGGCTTTAGATCAAGTGGAACATATTGGTGAAACGAACCGCGAGGTAATCTTTTGCGAACAATTTGAGCAGATGTCACCGTGCCTGTGGTCATGATCGTACTAATACCAAGAGAGTTTACGTGTTCGACAACAGGAATTACTGCCATGGATTCACCAACACTTGCGGCATGAAACCAAATGATTGGCCCAGAAGGTTTATCTGCACTTGGATAGCCATAACGTTCATAGCGACGTTTGCGATCTTCTTTGCCCTTGTTTGCACGCAGACGTAAGAAGGGTCCCATGAACGGGTACAGCACCATCCCAAAGCCACGATAAATTCGTAGCACTATTCTGCTAAAAAGATCTGGCTTGGGTTTCATTCAGGTTTTCCTGTGAGTTCATACGCTCTTTTTGTCGCACGATTAAGCTCGTTTTCCAAATTTTCACGGCAAGCTTCTAAAGCTGCCTCATCTGCATTTTGTGGAATATGAACCAACTCACCAACAACGATTGCCGTTGTGCCATATGGCATATTAAGAGCAGTCTTATCCCAGGATTTTTTAAAGATATGCCTTCTGCTTGATGCTATTGCTAAAGGAACAATTGGCGCACCAGATTTTTGTCCCAGCGTAATAATCCCAAGCCCAACCCGTTTTGCGACTCCCTTTGGTATGTCTGCCGTTTGAACAACATTATCTTTGTTTCGTAATGTATTGAGCATTTCAAGAAAACCAATCATCCCGCCTTTTCTCAAAGTCTGTTTTTGATTGCGGCCTCCAGAAGCACGAATAGTACGATTACCGTAGTATTCAACAACTCGCGCAGTAACCTCACCATCAAAATTTTTAGAAATCATAGCTGATGCGTTAAGCCCAATTGGCAAAGCTGGCATTAAAATATGTTGCCCATGCCATACACCAACAATCAGCGGCTGTTGTGGTGTGAGCGTGTCTAGGATATCTGCAGGCTCAACAACAATTTTATTCGTTCTTCGAACCCACTCAAGATACCAAATCATCAAACGCGAAGTAGTGCTCAGCGCAAATTCACTTCTGCCAATATTGCGAATAATATTGCGCAGTCGCTTATTACGCTTTGGGCGTGAAGGTTTTACAGGTTCATTCATTTAATAATTATTCGAACTTAGCCGAATTTTCCATCACCGTCTGGATCAAGTAATTTATGCATGTGAACAATAAAATAACGCATATGAGCATTGTCTACGGTTTGTTGCGCTTTAGATTTCCATGCAAGTTGCGCTTGCTGATAGTTTGGATAAATTCCAACAATGTCCAGCTTTTCTAGGTCGCGAAAGTTTACGCAATCCAGATTTTCAAGTTCGCCGCCAAATACTAGATGCAATAGCTGCGTGTCTTTATTTTCGCTCATAAGTCTCTCCGAGATTGGATATTTATGTTTCTGGCTGATTAATGAAGAAATCCGGCTTGTTTCGCAAGAGCGAATATTTCTTCATAACGATTGTTATGCGCTGCAATTAACTCAGGCACCTGAACTTTGGGCCTATTATATTCGAGTATTTGCTCTTTAGCGTCTGTAAGTTTGCATCCACTTTCTTCTAAAATAAGATCAGCTGCAGCAATATCCCATTCACTAGCGCCACCTCTTGTAAAAGCCCCATCGAGCTCACCTGTTGCCACAAGCGCTAAACGATAAGCAAGTGAAGGAATGAACTCCATCACCTCAAAAGGTGCATCGGGAAGTTGTTTCATCGTTTCAATAAGTTTATTCGATCCAGTAACTAGAGGTTTGTCGGTTTTTTTTGGTGATACTGGTAGGTTTTCAATTATTTCTAGCCCAGCGCCTTTACTGGCAATAAATGTTCTACTCATTGCAGGGCAATGTAAGATGGCTTCAATTGGACAGCCATTTTCTACAATTGCAATTGAGATGCACCATTCATCACGCCCATCAATAAATCCGCGTGTCCCGTCAATCGGATCAGCAATAACAACGCGCTCGCATTTTAATCGATCAGCATTGTCTTCTGTTTCTTCAGAAAGCCAACCATAGCTAGGTCGCTGAGTTGCAAATGTTGTGCGAAGATAATCATCAATCTCTTTGTCTGCTTGTGAGACAGGAGAGTTGCCAGCTTTGAACCAAACTTTATTTTCTGATTTGAAATATTTTAACCCTATTTCACCTGCTGCAAGTGCTGTTTGTAAAAGTAGCTCGGCATCTTTGGTATGTTTATTATTTACCGCCAATCGTCATTCCCTCCAGAAGTAGGGTTGGGGCGTTTGTACCAAATTTAAACTCAAGATCAGAGGCCGGTGTCATGTTCATAAACATGTCAGCTAAGTTCCCTGCAATTGTGATCTCGGCAACTGGATAGGAAATTTCACCATTTTCTATCCAATAGCCTGATGCACCTTTTGAATAATCCCCTGTTACCATATTGATACCATGACCAATGGTTTCAGTTAAGAAGAAGCCATCTTTTATAGAAGCAATCATGTCTTCAACACTTTGTTCGCCAGCTTCCATATAACAATTCGTCGTGGATGGATGCGTACCAGATGCACCGCGTGTTGCGCGACCATTAGTTTGTAAACCTAACTCTCTCGCAGTTGCGCTATCGAGCAACCAAGTTTGCAAAATGCCATCTTCTACAAGCTTTAACTTTTCATTGAGTACGCCCTCACCATCAAAAACTGATGAGCCAGATTTTCGAACCATATGTGGATCATCAACAATACTAATGCTTTTGTCCATAATCTGCTTGTCCATTTTATCACGCAGAAAGCTTGTTTTTCTAGCAACCGAAGATGCATTTACGGCATTTGTTAGTGCCCCTAATAAAGCTGCTGATACGCGCGGATCTGCAACGATTGGGTATGAGCCTGATTTTACTTGGCGAGGGTTAAGTCGTTTTACAGCTCTTTCACCAGCATTTTTACCTATGGCTTCTGCATTGTTTAGATCGCTTAAATAAATTGCTGTATCATAATCGTAATCACGTTCCATGCCTGTGCCTTCACCGGCCGCAAAAGAACCAACCAACGAAAAACCAGAACGTTGGTAGCTACCAGAAAAACCATCTGATGATGCAAGTACAAACCCTGAAGTGGAACTACTCATTCCGCAGCTTAGTGACTTTGTGACACCTTCAACATTCATGCCAGCTGCTTCAGTTTCAAGCGCTTGCTTTTCCATATAATCAGGGTCGGGTTCAGTTCCATCGAATAAATCAAGTTCAGCAATTTTTGCTTCTATCTTGTCAGTTGGAAAAAGCCTGTCTTTGTCAGCTAACCCTTGAAACGGATTTTCTGGGGAGACTTTCGCCATAGCAATTGCACGTTCCGCAAGGGCTTGTGGATTATTTTTTGTATTTGATGTGACGCTTGCTATCTTTTCGTCACAAAAGACCCGTAAGTATAAAGCATCGGACTCTGAGCGGTTGCTGTTCTCTACAGCGCCATCGCGAATTCCTACAGATAAGGAATTACCGCTTGCAACCACAACATCACAAGCGTCAGCTCCTGCTTTCTTTGCCAGGGTGACCAAATTTAGTGCGTCGGCTTCAAGCTTTTTGAGATCGTTCATAATTTTTACCACGAATGAAAGGAAATCAGTGAGAAACTATTTCAAACCAACACATAAGCCTCTAAGGTTATCTAAGCAAGGTAAGAAGGCTTTTGATAATCAATTCAATGTTCTTTCTAATAAAGGAGAAGCGAAATGGCACTAGAAGCAACTCCTGAAATATACACACAAGTTGTATTACTTCTTGGTGCGGCCGTCGTTGCTGCCCCCATTTTTAAACGCATTGGTCTTGGTACCGTACTTGGTTATCTAGCTGCAGGTGTATTTCTTGGCCCATTGCTAGGTGTCGTAAATAATGGCGAGAGCATTCTTTATTTTGCCGAGCTTGGAATAGTCTTTCTTCTATTTATAGTAGGGCTGGAAATGAAGCCCTCTAAGTTATGGTCGATGCGGCGTGACATTCTAGGGCTTGGCTCAGCTCAAGTAATGCTCTGTGGCATGGTCTTATCATTGCTTGCTTGGATGGTCGCTCCAAACATCAATATGGCAATTGTTGCGGGCTTTGGGTTGGCGCTTTCTTCGACAGCTTTTGTCCTCCAAACCTTAGAGTCAAAAGGCGATGTGAATAGTAGCTATGGGCAAAAAACATTTTCGGTTCTCTTGTTCCAAGATTTAGCGATTATTCCACTTTTGGCAATTGTCCCGCTACTCTCATCATCAGCAGAAATGGGAGCAGATTGGTCTGCGTTTTGGATTGGACTATTAGCGATCGGCATTGCGGTTTTCGCAGGTCAATACTTATTGAATCCTCTACTGGGTGTTATTGCCAGAACAGGTGCTGATGAAGCAATGCTGGCAACTGCGCTGTTTGTTGTGTTTGGCTCTGCAATGTTGATGCAATCGGTTGGCTTATCGATGGCGCTCGGCTCATTTCTTGCGGGCGTGTTACTGGCGGAATCATCATACCGTGTAGAACTTGAAGCAAACATAGAACCTTTTCGAGGGATTTTGCTTGGGCTGTTTTTCATGGCAGTTGGTCTATCGCTTGATGTGACGGTCCTGCTTGAAAATTGGCTTGCAATCATTGGGTTCGTCTTAATCGCAATGGTTGTGAAGGCGCTGGTGATTTATCTAGCTTGTAAGCTGTTTTCTTCAACTCATTCAGAGAGCACAAAGACTTCAGCTATTTTATCCCAGCACGGCGAGTTTGGGTTTGTATTGTTTGCCTCCGCAACAAGCATTGGTGTGCTTGATACTAAAACCTCCTCGTTTCTTGTTGCTATGGTTGTTTTATCGATGACCCTGACGCCGCTTTCCGTTTGGATTGGAAATAAATTACTAGAAACAAGTTCAGAAGTTGATGAGCCTGAGGAAGATTTTTATGGTGCAGAATCGCCTGTGCTCATGATTGGATTCTCAAGAATGGGGCAGGTTGCAGCGCAAGCACTATTGGCATCTGGTGCAGATGTAACTGTGATTGATAATAATCCAGGTGTTATTAAACAGGCGGCAAAATTTGGCTTTAGAATCTATTTTGGTAATGGCGCTCGAAAAGAAGTTTTAATTTCAGCAGGGATACGTAAAGCTAAATTAGTATGTATTGCGACACATACACCCGAAATTACAAATCGTATTGTTGATATGATAGCGAGCGAGTTTCCAGAAAAATCGATGTATGTCAGAGCTTATGATCGAGCCCATACGCTTCAATTGATGGATAAAGATGTGAAGTACCACACCCGGGAAACTTTTGAATCCGCACTATTAATGGGAGGAGAGATGTTAAAAGGTCTTGGCCATGAAACAGAGCAAGTCTCGGAAATACTGGAAGATGTTAGAAGGCTGGACCATGACCGTCTCATGGTTCAATACCGTGAAGGTCTATATGCAGGTATGGATATTTTGCATAACAAGCCCAATGTTCAACCTGAACCTTTGGTTAAACCACACCACCAAGCAAAAGCACTCGATGAACGCTCCAGCGAAGTTTTGGAAGAAGACAAAAAACTGAACGAAGCTAAAGAAAGTACACCTGCTGAATAATGACTGAGGTTCAAGAAACTCAAAAAGCAGTTTTTACACAAGGCTCAACTATGCGCCATGTGATGACCATGACATCCACTGGCGCGATTGGGCTTGTCTCAATTTTTCTGGTTGATGTCATAAACCTGTTTTATATCTCCCTGCTTGGGCAACAAGAGCTAGCGGCTGCCATTGGTTATGCTTCGACTATTATGTTTTTTACAGTCTCGATTGGGATCGGGTTTGCAATCTCTGCAACAGCCATCACAGCCCGTGCAATAGGAGAGGGCAATGAGGCGGCTGCAAAACGAAGAGCAGCAACGTCACTTGTTTATATGTTAGTCTTTTCTATTCTGGTCGTAATTACGGTCATGCCAACCTTGCCTTATTTACTAGATTTATTGGGGGCGAAGGGGGAAACGAAACAGATTTCACTCACTTTTATGCAGATTGCAATTCCCTCGTTTCCATTACTCGGTCTTGGTATGTGTTTGTCTGGTTTGTTGCGCGCAAAGGGTGACGCAAAACGTTCGATGTATGTGACGCTCTCTGTGGGTGGTGCAGCCTTGGTGCTTGATCCATTTTTTATCTTCGGCCTTGGTTGGGGGGTAAACGGCGCTGCCATCGCTATCATTTTTGTACGAATTTTCATGCTAGGCGTTGGGTTATATTTCGCCATTCGAGTGCACAATTTAATTGGGATGCCAAGATTAAGCTCCCTTAAAAATAACCTAAAACCATTTATGATAATTGGTATTCCGGCTGTTTTAACACAAATTGCGACACCTGTTGGTAATGCCTATGTCACCGCGAGCATTTCTGAGTTTGGCGATGATGCTGTTGCGGGCTGGGCAATCGTAGGGCGTTTAATGCCATTGGCTTTTGCAGTTGTCTTTTCTCTATCTGGTGCCGTAGGGCCAATCTTAAGTCAAAATTACGGCGCGAAAAATTTTGCTAGAGTTACAAAAACCATGTGGGACAGTCTTTTGTTTGGCTTGGTGTATTGTGTCGTTGTCTGGTTGATTTTAGCACTCAGCTGGCCGCTCATAACTCAAGCCTTTAGCGCCGAGGCTGAAGCTGCAAACTTAATCCGTTTCTTCTGCCTGTTCGTAGCGGGTAGTTTCATCTTCAACGGAGCATTATTTGTTGCCAACGCCGCCTTTAATAATCTTGGCTTCCCGATTTATTCAACGGTTTTCAATTGGGGCAGAGCAACTCTAGGCGTCATTCCATTCGTATGGATTGGTAAAGCTTGGGGGCCAGAAGGTGTGCTTGCTGGTTGGGGTTTGGGCGGCATTGTCTTCGGTGTTTTATCGGTTGTAGTTTGCTTTAGAGAATTAAAGAAACTACCTGAAAAAGCACGAATTGAAGACGAGCAATTGGCTACTATACCATCAGCAAATTCACCATTCACCTCAGGGCGTGGTGCTTCTGGTTGAATGGGAATGGTTGTTTTGGGGTAGGCTAAGTTAGTTGCTAATCGCTTCTCTTAACTCAGAGATAGAGTTCAAAAATCAATGGATTTTAGCGATAAAAACTTCTTCAAAATTTGAAACTTCATCTACCCCAAACCTTATTAAAAGTTTGTCACTTGTTCTGATCCATTCTGATGTTATTTGTGAACCATCTGGAGACAAAATATCAAATAAATAATAGGTATAATCATTTTTTTTCGCACAGATAAAAGTTTGTTTTAAAGAACGATCAATTTTACAACCAAGTTTATGAAATTCTCTAAACCAATAATCTCCAAATTCGTCACATATCGCATGTAAAATATAAGACTTAAACATTTGTTGAATTAAATCTTCCCATTCATCATATGCATTAAACTCATCCACTACTGTTCCAGCACTTCTGGAAAATGGTATTATTGCTTCTATTGCACATAGCAATAATTCTAAGTTTTTTTTGATGTCTACATCAATGTGATTAGTTTTTAGTTTTTCAATGAGCATTCTTATGAACTAACTGTTTAGGAGCTTTAATATTAGTTAGTATAATTGATATAGATTTTAATAAAAGCAGTTTGTCGTTTCTATTAAAAACTCAAACTGTAAGTTTATCCTAACCTTGCGATGCCTTAACCGAAGCTTCTACATCTACATAAGCTTCCTGCTTTGCTACGCTCCAGTATTTTAATTCATCGATTGGAATAGGTTTTTTGGTGACGGCGCAACTGACATAGGTACCTGCGGACAGGATTTGGAAATCACCATCCTGATATTCAATTTTAGCTTCGCCAGCGTTTTCAAAACGGTTCATTTGTTGCACCTATAAATTTGTTATCTACCAAATAGTCGCTCAATGTCCTTTAGGTCAAGCTCTATGAAGGTTGGCCTGCCGTGATTGCATTGACCTGAGTTCGGTGTGCTTTCCATTTGGCGTAATAACACGTCCATTTCTTGGGGCTTTAAGAGCCGACCAGAACGCACGGAACCATGACATGCCATAGTGGCTGCAACATGATGAAGTTTTGCCTCTAGCCCTTCGGCTGAATTCCATTCAGCAATCTCATCGGCAAGGTCGCGTAAGAGTTGCTGTGAATTTGTCTCACCTAAAAGTGCCGGCGTTGCTCGTACTGCAATAGCACCTGGGCCAAAAGCTTCAATCTCAAGACCCAGTTTTTGAAATTCATCTGCAAAACCTGCAAGACGATTTACATCTTCTTCCGGCATGTCAATAATTTCTGGCACAAGTAAAAGCTGACTTGGAATGCCATTTTCCATACCAGATTTTAATGTCTCATAGACAATGCGTTCGTGGGCGGCGTGTTGGTCAACAATCACCAAGCCTTTTTCAGTTTGCGAAACGATATAATTCTTATGAAGTTGCGCACGCGCTGCTCCTAGGGGGAAGTCACTTGAAGCTGTTTCAGAAATTTCGTGAGCCACATTGCCGCTTGGAGCGCCTGTAATATCAAAGCCAGTTTGGCTTTCATTTAATGCGCCATAAGATTGAGGCGCCTGATCTAAAGGCCTTGCCCAATCTTTTGATGCCTGTGCCTCTCTTGATGTTGGACGATACGCATTTGTAAAACTCTCCTGATAACCAGAAAAGCCTTGTCCACCTACTGGTTGCTGCGTCTTAAAAGCACCCATCATAGCTTCTGCACCTGCACGGCTAGTAAGCGGGCCATCTTCTTCGCTATCAGCGCTAATAGCTTGGCGAAGTGAACCCACAATTAAACCCCGAATAAGCCCCGCATCACGGAAACGAACATCCGCCTTTGCAGGGTGTACGTTGACATCAACCATATGAGGGTCAAGGTCTAGAAATAGCGCAAGCACAGGATGTTTTCCGCGTGGCAATACATCCATATATGCACCTCGAACAGCGCCAAGCAATGTTTTGTCTTTAACAGGCCTGCCATTTACAAAGAAATATTGTGCAAGCGCATTGCCACGATGATACGTTGGAACACTAGAAAAACCCTGAAGTGAAACACCCTCACGCCCTGCGTCAATTTTCATTGCGTTTTCAGTGAAGTCTTTACCCAACACTTGTGTAAGGCGGTCAAACTGAGTCGTTGCCGGGTAGTCTAGTGAAGAGCGATCATCACCTGAAATCGAAAACCTGATATGTGGAAAAGCTAATGCTACCCTTTTGAAAACATCGGTAATCGCATTGGTTTCCGCGCGGTCTGTTTTTAAAAATTTAAGTCGGGCAGGGGTTGCATAAAACAAATCAGAAACTTCAACCACAGTGCCTTCACTTAAGGCCGCTGGTGATGGCCCAGTAATTTTGCCGCCCGATACATTGATCTTCCACGCACTCTCATCTGATTTTATACGAGAGGTAATTGTTAGCCTTGATACAGATCCAACAGAAGGGAGTGCTTCGCCTCTAAATCCGAGGCTTTTGATATCCATTAAGTCATCTGTAAGTTTAGAAGTGCAATGACGCTCAACTGCAAGCGCTAGGTTTTCTACGCTCATGCCGTGCCCATTATCACTAACGCGCATCATTGTTTTACCACCTGATGAAGTAACAATATCAATGCGCGTACTATGCGCATCAATTGCATTTTCGATCAGCTCTTTAATAACACTTGCTGGGCGTTCAATAACTTCACCAGCAGCAATCTGATTAACAACAGTTTCGTTAAGCCGAATGACAGATGGTGCGGTGGTATCTGAGTTTTGAGCGTGCGTATTCATAGCACTATTATCTTCGATTCTAACGTTGAGTGGAAGTGTTTAGATGCTTGCTGCAAAGTGTTTTGCCGCTTCATCAATAAGTGCTTTATCCTTACCGCCGATGATCAAATATTCATACCCATCCTTTGACCATGCAGCTGAGGCCATCCCCTCCATCGTCATATTGGAAATAACCTCTTCTGAATGAGTACCAGAACGAATAACGCAAAGCGCAATAGGTGTACCCATTTTTGAAAGAAAGGTCATTTGCGCAAGAGGTTTTCCTTCAAACCCAAGAATTTGTGAACGTTTATAGTCCAGTCCTGAAAAGTTTTTCAAAGAAGCGAATGAGAGGTTTTTACCGATCGCAGCGCCAACGCGTGTTAGTTCGTCGCGAACCAAAGTTTCAGTGCTATCAATATTAGTTAAGGTATTGGTAATGTAAAGATAGTGATAAGCAGCAACATATTCGCGCCAACTATCCATCTGTCTATCTGAAACACTGTAGCCGACGATGCCGCTAAAAAGCATGATTGAAGCTGCACAACTGGCCAGTAGAAACCTCTTAATCCAAGGCGTAATATTAGCTGTGTTTTCTATATTTAATTCAGGTGATAGTGGTGCATTTTTCAACAAACCATCCATGGATTGAGAAATGTTTAAATGACCAATTTTCAATTCGCCCAAACGTAATTGTAAAGCTTTATCGGTTTTAAGCGCTTGTTCAATTTCCTGATATGGGCCGTGCTTTTTCTCGCCATCAAGATAAGATGTTAGCTCTTCATCTGAAAATTTTATAGTCATTGCTTTACCTTGCCTTTATAGTCTTCCAGACTACTTGCGAGTTTTCGTCTTGAAGTAGCAAGTCTGCTCATAACGGTTCCAATGGGTATGTCCAAAATTTCACAAGCTTCTTGATAACTAAACCCCTCAACATAAACAAGCATTACGGTCACGCGCTGTGCTTCTGGCAGTTCCATTACCTTTTGACGAGCAAATAAATTCGTTTCTTGATTTGAATTTGTTGTATCAGGCAGTTTTAATTCATCAATCGTAATCAAACCGCCTCCACGGCGAACAGCTGCCGATCTCAATTCATTAATCCACAGGCGTTGGGCAATCTTAAATAACCATCGGTCGAGATGGGTTCCCATTTCAAACTGGTCAGCTTTTTCAATTGCTCTTAAACAAGCTGATTGAGCCAAATCATTTGCCTGATCTGGGTTGCTAGTGAGAGCAAGGCAATATCTCCATAACCTTGGATAAAGAGAGGGAATGCCTTTGGAAATCTCAGTTCTATAATTTTTATTTTTAAACAATGAATAAAAATCCGTGTTCGAACGTTATCTAAGCATCATCGTGTAAATCAACATGAATGACAACAATTGATATCAAGAGGACAAGAAAATGAAAAGACTTTTGACGCTCACAGCCGCTACAATTTTTTGTACACTGGTTTCTGCTAATGCTGGAGACACGCCTGCTCCTGAAGGAGCAATGCAGTATATTGTAAACTTGAAAGATGGAGACACGGTCACAAGCCCTGTTACAGTCATCTTTGGAATAAAAGGGATGGGGGTTGCACCTGCCGGTGTTGAAAAAGAACACACTGGTCACCATCATATCTTCTTAAACCGACCTCTTTTTGGTGAAGGTGAAGAGGGAAAAGATGAATACGATGCCAATATTCCAGCTGATGAAAACCATATTCATTTTGGAGGCGGACAAACAGAAAAGAAACTTGAGCTGACACCTGGAAAACATACAATTCAGTTGGTTTTTGCAGATAAGGATCACATTCCACATAATCCGCCAATCTTTACAGAGCAGATTACAATTAATGTAAAATAACGCTAAATTTCCATTCAAATGATAAATTGATCCGATTATCAAGAAAAGGTGGTCGGATTCTTTTGCATGTATATAATGAGGCTATAAAGTCAAAAACGGATGTTTTTAATGAAGTCCTTATTCCATCTCGCCTATCATGTAACTGATTTACAAAAAGCGCGTTTATTTTATGGCGAATTACTAGGATGCCAAGAAGGTAGAAGTACTGATACTTGGGTTGATTTTGATTTTTTCGGCCACCAAATCTCACTGCATTTGGGCGAGCCTTTTAAAACAACGAATACAGGTAAGGTTGGCGATCATATGGTACCTATGCCGCACTTAGGTATTGTTTTACCTCAAGAAGATTGGCAGGCACTTGCAGCTCGGCTTTTAGCTGAGGGAATAAAGTTTGTACTTGAGCCTCAAATTCGGTTTAAAGGTCAGGCTGGAGAACAATCTACCATGTTTTTTCTAGACCCTTCAGGTAACCCAATTGAGGTTAAAGGCTTTAAAAACATCGAAACAGTTTATGCAAATTAATTTGAGTTTCTAAACTGTATCTTGATTTTACACTTCAAAAACCTCACTTGCTCTTGAAAATGCAAATGCCCCCTTGCCTTGATGCCCTAATAGCCTAAAACAGTTTTTAAATATGAGCGTCATTAGGAAAGATGAGCGCTAAGAAATCTTCGGAGAAAATTATGCAAAAAATTGCAGAAGAATTTAAGTTAGACGCCAATTACGTTGATGGTAAATGGGTTCAAGCTGACAGCGGTGAAACCTTTAGCGTTGATAATCCTGCGACGGGAGAAACTATTGGCGTTGTACCAAATGCAAATGGCGGTGAAACAAAGCGCGCAATTGAAGCTGCTCATGAAGCTTTTAAGACCTTCAAGAAAACTTCTGTAAAAGACCGCGTAAATATGCTGCGCAAGTTGCAGAAGGCAATTATTGCAAATCAAGAGCCTCTAGCTCAACTTTTGGCAGCAGAACAGGGAAAGCCAATTGCAGAAGCACGCGGAGAAGTTCGCTTTTCAGCCTCCTATGTTATGTGGTTTGCGGAAGAGGCGAGGCGCGTTTATGGCGACACGGTTCCTTCGCCTTGGGCTGATCGCAGGATTCTGGTTACTAAAGAGCCTGTGGGCGTTGTTGGTGCTATTACGCCTTGGAATTTCCCATCATCAATGCTCGCACGCAAAATTGCACCGGCAATTGCAGCAGGTTGTACTATCGTGTGTAAGCCAGCAGAGGCAACACCATACTCTGGTATTGCATGGGGAAAATTATGTGAGATGGCTGGAATTCCAGCAGGTGTCGTAAACATTTTGACCGGTGATCCAATTGAAATTGGTAAAGAGCTAACAAGCAATCCACTTGTACGTAAGATTACCTTCACGGGCTCTACGCGCGTGGGTAAAATTTTGATGACCCAGTCTGTTCCAACTGTAAAGAAAATCTCTATGGAGATGGGAGGAAATGCACCATTCATCGTGTTTGATGATGCAGATATTGATCGTGCCATTGAAGGTGCAATGGCTTCTAAATATCGTAATTCTGGCCAAACATGCGTTTGTACAAACCGTCTGTATGTTCAGTCTGGTATCCATGACAAGTTCGTAGAAAAATTTGCTCAAGCAAGTGAAGCGATGAAAGTTGGCCAATCTAACGAGGATGGTGTTGTTCAGGGCCCATTAATCAATGATGCAGCTGTTTCAAAAACAGAAGAGTTTGTTCAGGACGCTGTAAGCAAAGGTGGCAAGATTATAACAGGTGGTAAACGTCATTCACTAGGCCATGGCTTTTTTGAACCAACGGTTATTACGGGCGCTACATTGGATATGAAGTTCTCAAAAGAAGAAACATTTGCGCCGATTGCTCCTGTCTATAAGTTTGAGACAGAAGAAGAAGTAATCAATATGGCAAATGATACCGACTTCGGTCTTGCTTGTTATTTCTACACGCAAGATCTCGGTCGTACCTTCCGAGTAATGGAAGGTCTTGAGTATGGCTTAGTTGGTGTCAATGAAGGCGTTATTACAGCAGTTGAAGCACCATTTGGTGGCTTTAAAGAATCTGGTGTTGGCAAAGAAGGTGGCCATCAAGGTATTCAAGATTATTTAGAAGAGAAGTATGTTTGCATTGGCGGTCTTGGTTTATAATCAAGCCGTTGCGGCAACTAAAATTCCACATATGATTAAAGCACTGCTGATGGCAATGCGAAAACTCAGCGGCTCGCCCAATACATAATGTGACATGATGGGCACAAAAATAAAGCCAAGTGACATGAACAGATATGCTGTTGAAAGTGGCACTTGGCGCAATGCCCAAATCCATCCAATTGTTGCAATGCCGTAAAGAGCAAGTGAGCCAATGAAAATGGCCAAAGCGGTATGGTCTGTTGTAAGAGCCATGAACCCTTTGTCACCCATGCGAACACCCACGGTTTTAAACATAAGCTGCCCCACAGCTAGAATGCTGACGACTGCGATAATAATGATGTAGTTGGTCACAATCGTTCCAATCAAGTAATATTGTAGAACATACGCTTAACTTCAGCGCGGAAACGGCGGATGGAGTCTAATATTACGCCGGCTGTAATCGATAACATTGCGACGAGCATAATACCTGTTGAAAGAACAGCTGTTGGTACGAGTGAAACGCTTGAGTTTTCAAGATACGATAAATAAACAGGCAGGAATAAAAACACTGAAAATAGCATTCCAAGGAAACCAATAAACCCGAAGAAATAAAGCGGCTTATATTCTTTCATTAATACAATGATGGTTTTTAAGATGCGTGATCCATCTCTGAAAGTAGAAAGTTTGCTTTCTGAACCTTCTGCACGATCAGAGTATTTTGTTGGGATTTCCATCACAGGCAAGCGTAGCTGAGATGCATGAGCTGAGAGTTCAGTCTCAATTTCAAATCCGCTTGATAACGCAGGAAAGCTTTTTACGAACCTTCTGCTAAAGCCACGGTAACCAGAAAAGATATCTGAAAACTCTTGGCCCAAAGACATATTATAAAGAACATTAAAAAGACTGTTACCAAAAGCATGGCCTGAGCGCTCATGTTTTTCCAATGCACCGGACCTAGTGCCAACTACCATATCTACTCTGTTTCTGACGGCTTCAATCAGTTTTGGTGCAGCTTCAGGGTCGTAAGTATCGTCCCCATCAATCATAAGATAAATTTCTGAATCAATTTCAGAAAACATGCGGCGAACGACATTGCCTTTACCAGCGCGAGGTTCATATCCCACTACTGCGCCAGCTTTTTTAGCTACTTCTGCAGTCTTATCTGTAGAATTATTGTCATACACATAGACTTTACAGCCTGGTAATGAAGCCTTGAAGTCTTTGACAACCTTCGCGATTGCAATTTCTTCGTTCATGCAGGGAATAATCACTGCTACATCAGAATATTTAGCCACGGTTGCCCACCATAAAAATTATATTGAAGGCACAATATTCTTACGAAGTAAAAATAGCATTAATCATTACTCACTATATTCACGGCAAGTTAAATGAATAATGATTCGAATAAATTGATGTCTCAAACCTTGTCTCAGCCTATAGAATACTCATGGAAAAAAGTTCTGCTTTGGGCTTTCATGTTTTATTTGGTGTGGAATTGGAAAAGCATGGCGCTTGTCTTTTCACAAGGTGTACTTCCAGGGCCAGACGATTTTTTAAGATTACATCAAGTGCAAAATTGGCTCACAGGGCAGGATTGGTATGATCTAACAGCTTACAGAATGTCACCCACAATTGGCGCGGATATTCATTGGTCTAGACTAGTTGATATTCCAATTGCAGCAATAATTGTATTCTTTGAATTCTTCACAGATTCCGTTACAGCATCTCGCTTGGCTGCTATTTTATGGCCTGCAACTTTATTTTTAATTGCTATCTCAGCTATGATTGCTCTTTGCGATCGCCTTGCGGGCAAGAAACATCGTTTACTTGCTCTGTTTTTCTTTGTGTTATCAATTAACACAATGGCTGAGTTTAAACCTGGCCGTCTTGACCATCACAACGTTCAAATTGTGCTTTTGATATTGATAATGCTAGGTCTTGCAAAAGGGCTGGGACGGTACTCAAATTATTGGGTTGGCGTTCTGATGACATTGTCCCTAGTTGTCGGCCTTGATTCCATAATTTTGATTATTGGTGCGCTTGGTTTTCTTGCTCTTAATTGGGCATTTAATCAAAGTGAAGCAAGACAAGGTTTGTTCGAAACTGGTATGGCAATTGGTATTTCCAGCTTGATTTTTTACGGCATAAGCACAGCACCTGAAAATTGGTTAAGCAATAATGCCTGTGATGCATACTCAGCATTTTATGTCAGTGTTTTAGTCCTTCTTTCAATCTCATTTCTTTTTTTGGTAGCTATTTCCAAGTGGAGCACTTTTGAAAAGATAGATAATTTAGCATCTAGGCTAATCATTGGAGTTGTTTTAGCTGGCATAATTATAGTGCCACTTTTCTATTTCTTCCCACATTGTCTCGATGGTCCATTGGGCAACGTAAGCCCCGAACTAAAATTACGCTGGCTTGATAAAGTTACAGAAGCAAAAGACCTAGTAGAGCGCATTGAAACCAACCCATCATATTGGGGGGCTCAAGCGATCTATCTAAGCATCGTTTCATTCATCACTTTATGGGTTGTTTTTAAGCGGCTAGCAAAGTCTCCTGTATTAGCAATTCTTGGGTTTATTGTTTTAATTTGTATCTTGGGTTCTTTTTATCAAACAAGAATTTTAAGAACTGGAATTTATTCCATCATTCCATTCTGTGTAATTTTTGTGAGCATGAGTTGGGATTGCTTATCTAAAAAACTTCCAAATCGTAACGTGTTCACTTATCTAGCTCAGTCAATAATCTGCTTAGCGCTCACATCAACTTTTTGGTTCGTGATTGGTTTAAGTGCAGGCAGCTTTAAAAGTCAGAAAGCAACGCTTGCAACTGTGCAGACTAATGCAAATAATAATGAAGTCGAAAATCTGTTAGAGTGTACGAGCGACTTAGCAATGAGTGAGTTGCTAGACATTATGCCCAGTCACATCATATCTGATCTCAATACTTCAACGGCTTTATTAGTTCATACACCTCACAGTGTTGAAGCAGGTTCGTATCATCGTAATGGTGAAAGCATCTTAAATGTTGTTTCATTCCTTGAAGGATCGCTTGATCACTCAAAGCAGATTATAGATCAACGCGGCGTTGGTTTTGTTGTAATATGCCAAGAAGGTTCTCCTTCAATCTCAGATGACGCAAAGCTCACAATTTCGACTGCAATCGCAATGAATAAGTTACCAGAGTGGTTAGAGTGGGTTTCAAATCCCAATGCATCACTTGCTGTCTTAAAAGTAACTCAATAAGGGGTTTATGATGAGCCAACAAGAAAACCACCGCTCTATATTATCATCTTTACCAGTGATTTTGGCGCTCTGCTTCATCTATTTGTGTTTTTGGAATTGGTCTGATTTTTCCCACGTTTATTTAAATGGAGAACTAACAGGGCCAGATGATTTTCTTCGTATGTCACAAGTTCATGCGTGGATGCAGGGGCAAGGCTGGTTTGATATAACTGCCCACAAAATGGTGCCGCCTCATGGGGGAGATATCCATTGGTCGCGTTTAGTAGATGTGCCTATCGCAGCTTTAATTTATGGACTAGAGGTTTTCGTTGGATTTGAAAAAGCAACTTACTTGGCATCTATCATATGGCCTATGACGTTGATGTTAATAACAATCACGGTTTGGACTTTAATCTGCGATCGTTTGTTGAATAACTATCGAAGGTGGTTGCCTGCTGTATTTGGTATATTGACCATCTCATCAATAAATCAATTTTCTGCAGGCCGCGTAGATCATCATAATGTTCAAATATTATTATTCGGATTGATGGTTTTGGGCTTGGTCAATCGAGATAGAAAATGGGGAGATTATTTAATTGGTTTCTCAGTCGCGTTTTCAATTTCCATAGGCGCAGAAACTTTAATCGTACTTGTTCTTGTGTTGGCTGTAGTAGGCATCGAGTGGGCTACAGGATCGGATAAGCAAGGAAAAGGAATTTTAAAAGTTGGCATCGCTCTGATTGTTTCTAGCATTACTCTTTATGCCTTAAACTTTGCCCCTGACGATTATTTTAATGCAAGGTGTGACGCAAATTCTCTTTTCTTTCTAAGCGCATTTTCATTGATTGGTATTGCATTTTGCACCTTGGGGTTAATCTCATCGCTTTTTACAAAAATCAATGGAACAAAAAAAATATTGAGTAGGCTTTTGCTTGGTGCGCTCATGGCGAGCATTGCTTTAATTATCTTATATTTAGCATTCCCAGATTGCTTAGGTGACCCTTATGGAAATGTGAGTGATGAGGCTAAATTAAGGTGGTTAAACAAAGTAAGCGAAGCCAAATCACTTGGCGTTGTATTAAATGATTTCCCATTCCATTGGCTTGCAACAGTTGGCTATTATCTCTTCGTATTGCTCATTGGCGCGTTTGTTTTATTTAAAAAAGAATATAGAACAACAAAAACGATCAGCCTTTATATAATTATGCTTGCATGTGTATTAGGCATGGTTTTTCAAATTCGTGTTATTAGAACAGCAGCCTTCTTAGTCGTTCCATTTTGCGTGTTATTTTCTGCGATTTGTTGGAATTTTTTCAAAGAAAAATATCATTCTGAAAAATTATTCTTATACGGCTTTCAATCAGGTGTAGTTCTTTTCCAAATATCTATATTTTGGTACATCGCAGGTGCGATATTCTTCCCTTTAGAAGATTCTAAAAATAGTAACGATCGAAATAAAACTGAAGCAAGTGAAGCCTCCCTCTCATCGATCAATAGAAGAGAGCCTACACATTGTTTAGCAAATCTAGATTTTAAATTTTTAAACACACTGCCAAGAGCAAACATGGTATCAGACCTCGCAACGAGCACAGCTATCATGTTTCATACTCAGCACTCTATTGTGGCCGGCCCATATCATCGAAATGAGAGGGCCATTTTAGATACGTTAGACTTTATGGGAACCACAGAAATAAAAGCAAAGGCTGTTGCTGAAAAATATGAGCTAACTTATTTGGGTTTTTGTACAGCCAAGAATGCAAATAGCACTGATGATTATGGCTCGGAATCAGTAACTGCAAAGATACTCAGAAGCAATATTCCAAGCTGGTTAGAAGAGCTTTCTCCGCAAGGAGAGAGATTTCGTGTGTTTAAAATACGCACAAACTAAAAAAGCCCTTTGCAATGCCTATTCCTCGTGTTAACGACAATCGTCAATCCATATGTTTAAAAAACGGACGGGTAACGGATAATTCTATCCACAAGTCTTAAATTTGGGATTGGCGTCAGCCAAGAATAATATGTCAAAAATAGTCACTTCCGGTACTGGTGAAATCGCACTCACATTTGATGATGTGCTGCTGCAACCAGGTCATTCTACTGTCATGCCAGGTCAGGTAGATATCTCTTCACGCGTTGCTGATGGTATCGGTCTTAATATGCCAATTCTGTCCGCTGCTATGGATACAGTAACAGAATCGCGCCTTGCAATTGCTATGGCGCAGGCTGGCGGTATGGGTGTCATTCACCGAAACCTCACCCCAGTTTTGCAAGCAGAAGAAGTTCGCCAAGTTAAAAAGTTTGAATCAGGCATGGTCGTCAATCCACTGACCATTGGTCCAGACGCAACGCTTGCTGATGCTAAGGCGCTTATGAAAGACCATAAGATCACTGGCGTACCTGTAGTAGAAGATGCCGGCACTGGAGGGCACGTTACAGGTAAGCTAGTTGGTATTCTTACCAACCGCGACGTACGCTTTGCTTCTAATCCAGGTCAAAAAGTTCGTGAGCTGATGACGCATGAAAACCTCATTACTGTGAGCGAAGGTGTTGACCCACAAGAAGCAAAGCGCCTTCTTCATCAGCATCGAATTGAAAAACTACTTGTCGTAGATAAAGCATATCAATGCGTGGGTTTGATTACAGTTAAAGACATAGAAAAATCTAAACTAAACCCAAATGCTGCAAAAGATGAACAGGCACGTCTTCGCGCCGCTGCCGCAACTACTGTTGGGGATGATGGTATTGAGCGAGCAGAGCGGTTGATAGATGCAGGTGTTGATTTGCTTGTTGTTGATACAGCGCATGGCCATTCACAAAAAGTTCTCGATACGGTTTCTCATATCAAAAAACAATTAAACCCGGTAAAAATTCTTGCAGGTAATGTTGCAACTGCCGACGGTACAAAAGCTTTGATTGATGTAGGCGCAGATGCTGTGAAAGTTGGCATTGGCCCAGGTTCAATTTGTACAACACGTATTGTTGCGGGTGTAGGCGTTCCACAACTCTCAGCTATTATGTCTGCGGTTGAAGCTGCGCAGAAAGCTAACATTCCAGTCGTGGCAGATGGCGGTATCAAATATTCTGGAGACATCGCAAAAGCCATTGCTGCGGGAGCTTCAGTTGTAATGGTTGGGTCACTTCTCGCAGGTACTGAAGAAAGCCCCGGTGAAGTTTACCTTCATCAAGGTCGTTCTTATAAGTCATATCGGGGTATGGGTTCCGTTGGTGCAATGGCGCGTGGTTCTGCTGATCGTTACTTCCAAGCAGAAGTAACGGATAGTCTGAAACTCGTCCCAGAAGGTGTTGAAGGACAAGTGCCTTATAAAGGTCCAGTTGGCGCAGTAATCCATCAACTTGCTGGCGGCCTAAAAGCAGCCATGGGTTATGTTGGTGGCGAGAACATCGTCGACTATCAAGAAAAAGCAACTTTCGTTCGTATCTCTGGCGCAGGTCTACGCGAAAGTCATGCCCATGATGTAACAATCACGCGTGAGAGCCCGAACTATCATAGAACAACATAAGGCGGGCCAGTAAAATGGAGCTTGATTTTTTATGGACGTTTGCAATCGCTTGAAAGTTAAAGCTTCTTGTGATTATGATTATAGTTCAAATGGTACTTACCATTTGGCTATATACTAAAATTAGCAAAGCTCGTATTTCAGCAATCAAGGCTGGCAAAGCCAAGCCAGAAGATTTTTCTGTAGTCAGTTCTGAACCAGAGGAATCAGGTATTTTTTCAAGGGCAGTCTCCAACCAATTTGAATTACCTGTGCTGTTCTATGTCGTGATTCTGACAGGAATTGTGCTCAAGATTTCAAGCTGGTTGACCGTTATCTTAGCTGTGTTGTTTTTAATTATAAGAATAATTCATGCGAGAGAGATGATTGGTGAAAGCCTCGTTTTTAAACGGCGCCGCCTTTTTATCCGTTCGATGCAAGTTTTTCTTCTGCTTTTAATTGAACTTCTCGTTTCTACTCTTTTCTTCCTGCAGCTTTAAAAATGTTTGCATTACCCGACATTATATTACTGCCTGTGTTTGGCCATTTGATGTCGGTATTTTTTCTGTTCGTGATGGTCTCCATCAAACGAATGCAAGCGGTAGGACGCGGTGAAATTCAAACGGATGATTTAGCGCACAAAACCAATGAACCGGAGGCCTCTCGTCGCTGGGCAAATAATCTTAATAATCAATTTGAAGTTCCTACATTATTTTATGCACTAATCGCACTTCTTTATGCTACAGGCTCTGTTAACTGGATTTATGTGGCATTTGCTTTTCTATTTCTGTTCGGACGAATTGTTCATACAATCGTTCAAGTCACAGGTGATAATGTTAGCTTGCGCGGTAAAGTGTTTACGATCAACTTCCTGGCTTTGGCTTGTATGTGGTTGATACTTTTTATGGATAGGTGGTTTTCCTAATGCGTTTAGGTGGCAGGCTGCAAGCAGCCGTTGAAGTTTTAGATGATATTGATAATCGCAAACGCCCTGCGGGTGATGCATTACGCGATTGGGGTTTGGGACACAGGTTCGCAGGCTCAGGTGATCGTGCGGCAATTGGTAATGTCGTTTATGATTGTTTGCGTCAAAAGCAATCACTTGCTTATCTGGCAGGCAAGGAAGGAAATAACGCGCTTGTTTTCTCGCTTCTTGTTAACAGCTGGAATATGGATGAAGTAGAATTACGGGAGACTTTGGATGGTGATAAATTTGCACCAGAATTACCTTCTCCTGAAGATTTTGCAGCAATGGCAGCTCGTAATTTAGACGATGCAGAACCACATATTCAGGCAGATATTCCTGAATGGTGTGTGCCAAGTTTTGAAGCAAATTTTGATGAAGATTGGATTGAAGAAGCAAAAGCCTTGGCAAACGCCCACCTTTGGATATTCGTGTTAACACGCTAAAATCTAATCGCGACAAAGTTTTAAAACAGTTAAGGCGCCCAGACGCTAATCCAACTACGATTGCACTTCATGGTATTAGAATTGAATCAAACAAACCTTTTGCTCGACAACCCAATGTACAAGCAGAAGAACTTTTCCAAAAGGGGCGTTTTGAAATTCAAGACGAGGGCAGTCAGATTGTTGGTGATTTAATTTTTGCCAGAGCTGGCGAAAGCATTCTTGATTATTGTGCTGGCGGCGGCGGGAAAACGTTGGCGCTTTCAGCGTCTATGGAAAACAAAGGCCAAATTCACGCTTATGATTCAGATAAATCACGCCTAGCTCCAATTCATGATCGCTTGAAGCGTGCAGGGACTAGAAATGTGCAGACTCATTCACCAGGATCAGATTTATCTACCTTGGTTGATAAAATGGATAAAGTTGTTATCGATGCACCATGCACGGGTTCAGGTACTTGGCGCAGACGCCCAGATGCGAAATGGCGATTTGACGAAAAGAACCTAGAAACAAGACTTCAACAACAAGAAGAGGTTTTAAGTGAAGCATCACCTTTCGTGAAGTCTGGTGGGCATCTTATCTACATCACATGCTCAATTTTTCCAGAAGAAAATGAGAACCAAGTTTATAGTTTCACAGAAGATAATCCAGAATTTGAAATTGTTTCTGCAGGCGAAGTTTGGCAAGAGTTGTTTGGAGATGAAAAACCAGCACCTTGGTCGTCAGATATGAAAACAGTTACGCTTACGCCAGCCTCTACAAATACGGATGGGTTTCTTTTTCTGTGTGATGGAACGTAAATCTAACTAACGAGCATCATATGTCATGAGTGAGTATCTCTCAGAATTTTGGGTAGATTTTCTAAGCCTGAAAACATGGTTGGCCATTTGGCTTACGTGTTGCTGATCTCATCCATGATGATGCGTAATATTAATTGGCTGCGAGCACTGGCAATTCTTGCAGGTTCAATTTCTGCATTTTATTATTGGACACTTGATGACAAGGTTTCCATGTTTTGGGAATCGCTCTTTACTCTAGTAAATATAAGGTCAGCTTTTAATTCTTCAGGTAAAAAATAGGCGTGGTAGTTTTAGCGAGGATGAAAAATATTTCATTCAAACGTGCCTATCTAATGTTGAGCGCGCTCATGTTAGACGTCTTATGAAATTAGGTGCTTGGACAGAAGTACAGGAAGATACGGTTTTAATCGTGGAAGATACAACACCTGAACATTTAAAATTTATTGTAGGTGGAACAGCTGCGGTTGCTCATTCACAACGGATAATTGGTGAAGTTCACAGAGGAGATTTTCTAGGTGAGATGAGCTATCTATCTGGTAAAAAAGCCTCAGCAACGGTTACGACACAAGAGGCCGTAAGATATTTAGCATTTGACAGAGAAAGATTACGGGATCATTTGGCTAGAAATACAGAAGTTCGCCACGCACTTGAAACATCATTTAATCGAAATCTTGCTGACAAATTAGTAAAGTCTAATGCAAGTGATATAAATAAATCACCTTCAAACGGTGTGTAACCCTAAAACAGCAATTGCCACATGTGGCTTGATAATTTAAATCCTCAATATGACAACATCATCAAACTCTCTCCTCATCATCGACTTCGGTTCTCAGGTAACACAATTAATCGCGCGACGTGTTCGCGAGACAGGTGTTTATTGTGAAATTCACCCGTTCAATTCAGCCTCTACTGCCTTTGCAAATATGAATCCAAAAGCGGTTATCTTTCAGGTGGCCCAGCTTCCGTTCCAGAAGAAGGTTCGCCTCGTGCTCCGCAAGAAATTTTGATAGCGGTCTGCCAAATTATGGCTATTTGCTATGGTCAGCAGACACTCTGTGCTCAACTAGGCGGTATTGTTGAGGGCGGTCACCACCGTGAATTTGGTGCAGCGGATATTGAAATTCATAAAAACAGTCCTTTGTTTGAAGGCGTTTGGGAAAAAGATGGGAAATATCCTGTTTGGGTGTCGCATGGAGACCGCGTCACACAATTACCGGATGGTTTTGAAGTCGTTGCAACATCACCCAATGCGCCTTGTGCCATTGCAGTAGATGAAGAACGCCAATATTACACCACCATGTTCCACCCAGAAGTTGTTCACACACCAGATGGGGCAAAAATTCTTGCTAACTTTGTTCATAAGATTGCGGGCATTGAAAGTGATTGGTCAATGGCTGCTTATAAAGACAAAGCAATCGAAGCTATTCGTGAACAAGTTGGCGATAAAAAAGTAATTTGTGGCCTATCAGGTGGCGTAGATTCATCCGTTGCTGCTTTACTAATTCATGAAGCAATTGGCGATCAGCTAACTTGTATTTTAGTAGACCATGGTTTGATGCGCATGAACGAGGCAGAAGAGGTTGGTCTCTATGTTCAACGAACATTACAATATCCCGCTTATCCATGTTGATGCCGCAGATATGTTTATCAATGCGCTTGAGGCGAAGCTGATCCGGAAACAAAACGCAAAACCATCGGTAAAACTTTTTATTGATGTGTTTGAAGAAGAAGCTAAGAAACTTGGCGGCGCTGAATTCTTGGCGCAAGGAACACTTTATCCTGATGTGATTGAGAGTGTATCTTTTACAGGCGGGCCTTCTGTGACGATTAAAAGCCACCACAATGTTGGAGGCCTACCTGAGCGTATGAATATGCAATTGGTTGAGCCACTTCGTGAACTCTTCAAAGATGAAGTGCGTGTCTTGGGTCGTGAATTGGATTGCCTGATAAATTTGTAGGGCGTCACCCATTCCCTGGGCCAGGCCTAGCAAATCAGATGTCCAGGTGGTATTACAAGAGATAAATTAGAAATTTTGCGTAAAGCGGATGCAATCTATCTTGATGAAATTAGAAACGCTGGTCTCTATGATGAAATCTGGCAAGCCTTTGCCGTGCTGCTACCCGTTCAAACTGTAGGTGTAATGGGCGATGGGCGAACCTATGAATTCGTCTGCGCGCTAAGAGCTGTTACCTCCGTTGATGGCATGACAGCAGACTTTTACCCATATGATATGAAGTTCCTAGGAAAAGCAGCAACGCGCATCATCAACGAAGTGCGCGGCATTAATCGTGTGGTTTATGATGTGACGTCTAAACCACCGGGCACGATTGAATGGGAGTAGTTATTTTAGTGTAAGTAATTGATTTATTTGAATTTATTACTTACACATTA
>CATQIJ010000012.1 GCA_958296345.1 uncultured Rhizobiaceae bacterium | reverse complement strand
AAAAACTCAACTATAACAAACAAACAAACATTTTTTTTGCTTTTATTACATGCATTTAAATTGATACGAAAACATAACAGAACTAAATGAAACATATATACACCAACAAAAATGTAACCGCATTAAAACAAACCCCACCTCTCAAACGATATTAAAAGAGATCTACAAAAAACCCTTTTTCGTCAAAAAACCTCCAAACTGACATTGCGCCACAAGAACATAAGTTGTTGTGAAAATAGCTTTGATATCAAGGCACTAACCGAAAGGTATGTGCTCATGTTTGAGAAAACATCACTTTGGACAATCTTGATTGTATGCATATTTATTATGTCATGGATAACAATCAACGAACTGGAACAATTTGCTGAAGCTGCAAATCGTTCTTTGGAGATTGTAACTATAATAATCGTAGGGTTATTTAGCAGATCTTCTGGAAAAAAATAACAAAACTAGACCACCCATTACTTAAGTATTGGGTGGTTATTTACTTATTCACCCGCCAAAAGCTCAGCATTACCGCCTGCGGCAGTTGTATCAATACAAACGTGCTTCTCTCGCGTTAGCCAAAGGGCATAATCTTTTTCTGATAATAAAGGCACAATCGCGCCTTCTCTTTCGGCTAATGCCTTTCGCATCCAAACCGCATTTTTAGCGAAGCTAACAACAGCATCCAAACGTGAAACTTGCGCCAGGGTTTCATGAGAAATCACCCCATCAACACCGTCTTTAACATTAGGTGCAACTGCAATAGCGCGACAACCAAGTGCACGTGCGATTTTTAATTGAGCCTCCGCATCATCAACACTCGGCCCAAGACAAAGCACACGCCCTCTAGGATGCAAAGACCACTGATTGGATTCGCCTATTGGCCCTGGCAATTGTTGGTTTTCTAATTCTTTTTTTAGAATATCATCAATCTTTTCAAAGGCTTGCTCTATAGACCCAAGCGACACTTGGCTGCCATCAGCATCTGGGTGAGAATGAACCTCAGGCTTCATAAAGCGTCTTATATATTTTGGCCCACCAGCCTTTGGGCCTGTACCACTCATACCATCGCCGCCGAACGGTTGAGAACCAACAACCGCACCAATCTGGTTTCGATTGATATAAATATTACCTGCCTCAACATGATCGATTACATGCTGAACACGATCATCAATACGACTATGAAAGCCAAATGTTAGGCCATAGCCAGTCGCATTAATCGCTGTAATAACATCATCCAATTCATCTGCCTCATAGGTTGCAATATGAAGTACTGGGCCGAAAATCTCTTCTTGCATTTGCTCAATGCCAGCCACTTCGATGACAGCAGGCGCAACAAACGTTCCCTGCTCTGGCGCATCTAATTGCTTGATTAAGCGCCCCTCGCTTCTGGCAACCTCAATGTAAGCATCTATTTTTGATTTAGCTGCTTCATCGATGATCGGACCAACGTCTGTGCTAAAGTCCATCGGGTCACCAACACGCAATTGATCCATTGCACCAAACAACATGGTTTTAAAAATTTCCGCCACGTCCTTTTGAAGATACAAACAACGAAGCGCACTACATCGCTGACCTGCGGATTGAAAACTTGAAGCAACAATATCGCGAACGGCTTGCTCAGGAAGAGCCGTACTATCCACGATCATGGCGTTTAATCCTCCCGTCTCAGCAATCAAAGGTGCAGATGGGGCAAGATTAATTGCCATTGAACGATTAATAATTTGCGCAGTTGCAGTTGAACCGGTGAAGGCAACGCCATCAACTTTATTATGAGATGTCATGACACTACCCACCTCACGCCCAGTGCCAGCCAATAATTGCAATACAGCTTTGGGAACCCCTGCCTTATGCATCAAACCAATTGCAAAATTTGCAATCAAAGGCGTTGTCTCAGCAGGCTTTGCAAGTACACCATTACCTGCGGCAAGGGCCGCAGAAATTTGTCCCGTAAAGATAGCCAAGGGAAAATTCCAAGGCGCTATGCAAGTAAACACGCCAGCTAGATTATTCGGGTATTTTTCACCTTCGTCCGCATAAAAGCGCAAAAAAATCAACCGCTTCACGCAACTCACCAACGCAATCAAGCAATGTTTTACCCGCTTCACGTATGAGCAAGGCAAAAATCTCACCAGCATTCTCTTCATATAAATCAGCAGCTTTTCTAAGCACCTCACCGCGTTCAATTGGCGTTGCTTTCTCCCAAGACTTAGCTTTTTTGGCGGCAATCTCAACATCTGAAACTGTGGCTTGTTGAACAGTGCCAACAACCTCGCCCATAGTTGGGTTTGCAACATCCAAAACATCACCAGAACCCGTTTTTGCTTTCCAAGTCTTAGCGTTAAACTTAGATACCTGAGCCGCTAAGTTCTCTAGTGTTGCAGGGTCTTCTAAATCAAATCCCTTTGAATTTTTGCGAGTTGAGGCAAATAGCCCACTTGGTTGTAAAACGCTCAAATTATCATTCACACCAATCTTATCAAATGGATCGCTCGCAACAACAGATGGCGGAATGCTTTCATCAACAATTTGGTTTACAAAAGAACTGTTCGCTCCGTTTTCAAGGAGCCGGCGCACGAGATATGCTAGCAAGTCTTTGTGCGCACCGACTGGTGCATAAATCCTGCAGCGCGTTCCCTTGGCGTTCAAATACCGTATCATGAAGCGCTTCACCCATCCCATGCAAGCGCTGGAATTCAAATTTTGACTTGTCCTCTGCCATCTCCAAAATACTGGCCACCGTATGAGCATTATGCGTTGCAAATTGCGGATAGATACGATCAGTCATAGCAAGCAGTAATTTTGAGCAACAGATATAGCTCACGTCCGTTGCAGCCTTTGAGTGAAAACAGGAAACCCATCAAGCCCCTCAACCTGAGCATGTTTGATTTCCGTATCCCAATAAGCTCCCTTTACAAGACGCACCATAACCTTTCGGTCTAAGCGTTCTGCAAGCTCATAAATCCACTTAAGCACATATGAAGCACGTCGATTATAGGCTTGAACAACAACGCCAAACCCATCCCAGCCTTTAAGATCAGGATTGGAAAGTACCGCCTCAATAACATCCAGAGACAAATCAAGTCGCCCCCGCCTCCTCCGCATCAATATTAAGCCCAATACCTGCTGACTTGGCTAGAATCGCAAGGGATGTTACACGAGGGACGAGTTCATCCATGGCACGTTGTTTATTTAGCGTTTCATACCGCGGATGAAGCGCAGAAAGCTTAATCGAAATACCTGGGTTTTCACGAATGTCATCTGATAGCTTCGCCTTGGCAATCTCGGTTATAGAATCTGAATACGACAAGAAATACCGCTGTGCATCTTGCTTAGTACATGCAGCCTCACCTAGCATATCATAAGAATAAGTAAGCCCCTTTTGCTCTTGAGACTTTGCTCGCTTCATGGCTTTTTCAATAGTTTCACCCAAGACAAATTGTTGCCCTAAAAACCTTCATCAAACGCGTAACAGCCTCACGAATAACAGGCTCTCCAACCCGTTTAATCACACCATGCAGAATTGAAGCCATGCCTGAGTTTTTATCATCATCCAGCACTTTACCGGTTACAAACAATACCCAAGTTGATGCATTCACTAGAGACGAATGTGACTGACCTAAATGTTTCCCCCATTCACTTGGAGCTATTTTATCTTCGATGAGTGCGTCAATTGTTTCATCATCTGGAACGCGTAATAGCGCTTCCGCAAGACACATAAGGGCAACCCCTTCATCTGTAGAGAGCCCGTACTCACTTAAAAACAGCTCCATCATGCCCGTATCATCACGCTCACGAATGCGTTCAACAAGTTCAATGCCACGAACAGAGATTTTCTTACGTAAAGCCTTATTAATTGTCGTAGAAGCAATGAGCTTTTCTAGAGCTCCATTTTCATCGAGTGTTTTTGCGTTTCTAAATGCTGTACGCTGGTATGACATGCCCATTCTCCAAAGAAATTACACTGACATTATCCCATAAATATGCTTTGCATTTATGCTGGAATAATCATTATAATAGGAAAATTCACTATATCAGAGAAGAAATTTAGTCATTATGAAAATAATCAACCCAAAAACCAGCAAATTTGATGCAATAGATATAAAAATACTTCACGCATTAAGCCGCGATGCGCGCATAACAATTACTGATTTATCGCAAGAAGTTGGGTTATCAAAAACGCCTTGTAACTCAAGACTTAAACGCCTTGAAAAAGAAGGGGTAATCCTCGGCTACAGAGCTTTGCTTGATCCAATAAAAATGGGATTAGATCACATTGCATTTGTCGAGGTAAAACTCTCAGATACAAGAGCAAAAGCACTTCGCAGTTTAATGAAGCGGTTTGCAAACTACCTGAAGTTGAACAATGCCATATGATAGCAGGTGGTTACGACTATCTTTTGAAGGTACGCACGCGCGACATAACTTCTTATCGACACGTTATGGGCGAAAAACTTTCTAGCCTTCCCCATATTGAGCAAACCTCAACTTATGTATCCATGGAAGCTGTAAAAGAAGATGTTATTTTAGAATAGCGTTTCTTATAAAATTACGCACCCACTGTATCAATAACAACGCCCATATTCGTACCTGTTACCCATGCTTTATTAACAAGTAGCGTCTCTGCAACTGCTGGTGTTTTTATCTTAAATTGAGCGGGAAGCTCAGTGCCCTTAGGCAAAGACAATTGCATACCTGTGTTTGAAACATCTGTAATTACGCAATGACAAATAAAACCCTCATCTGTAAGTACTGCGCCAGAAAAACTTGATTTCACGCGCTCAGCCTGACGCTTAGTAGCAAGAACTTTTAATACGCGTTGCTGCCCTTGGCCTGATGTTTGTTGTAACATTTTTTTGATCCACCTAATGTAATTACAACATAATATAGCCGATTAAATTAAATAACTTATTAATATCTTGATTAAAGCTTGATTGATATATGGAGTTTATTACCATCAAGGTCCCTGACATAAGCACCATAGTAATTTGACGCATAATCACGTGGACCTGGCGCTCCTTCATCTAAACCACCCATTTTTATCACCGCATCATAAAAAGCATGTACCTTTTGCTTAGTCTCAGTTTGAAACATGATTTGCGTACCATTACCAAAAGTAAGCCTGATCTTCGTTATATGGCTTAACAACCCAGAAGTTGGAATCACCATCGACAAGTCAATAACCTAATTCATGATCAAGACTGATAATGCATGTCATACCAATCGTGGGCAGCACAAAATCATAAAAAAACTTTGCATCTTTAATATTATTCGTACCGACACAAGCTCCAGAAAGCATAAATTATCCTTGCAAAATTAAAAAATGAACAATAACCATAAATTGTAGAATACAATTCTTAAAGTGAGAACTGGCATGAAAATCGGCATACTTCAAACAGGCATTGTACCTGAAGATCTTTCACCAAATTATGGTGAGTATCCAGACATGTTTAAAACATTTTTAGGTGAACACGACTTTGAGTTCAAAGATTACTCGGTAGTCAATGGTACTTCCCAAATTCAATTGAGGAATGTGATGGCTGGCTTGTAACGGGTTCTAAGCATGGTGCTTATGAAGACCATGACTGGATACACCCTCTAGAAGAGTTTATCCGTGAAGTTTACGCAGCAAACCTACCCATCGTTGGCATTTGCTTTGGCCATCAAATTATGGCGCAAGCTCTAGGCGGAAAAGTTGAAAAATTTGGCGGACTTTGGGGAATGGGTACACAAGAATATTCCCATCCTGATGGATCAAAATCTAAACTGCTCGCAATGCACCAAGACCAAGTTATCGAGAAACCGCCAGAAGCAGAAATTGTTGCTTCAAACGACTTTTGCAAAATGGCAGGCCTTGCTTACAAAAATAGAGCATTAAGCTTCCAACCGCATCCAGAGTTTACGCATGAGTTTATGGAAGGTTTAATAAAAAGCCGTGCTGGCGTAACCATTCCTAAAGATCAAGCAGAACCAGCTCTAGTTGATGTTTTTGCCGAAAATGATGCAGCAAAATATGCTGAGCGAATTGGCAATTTCTTTAAGGGTATCTAGTGCGCTTAAAAGCTTTTATTTAGCCACCAAGGAGCAGCCTTGGTAAATAAAGGACGATTCCTGGGAAAGCGACCAAACCTGCAATCGTAAGCGCATCCGCTACAAAGAACGGCGAAGCCCCAGTAAAGACGTCTTGCACACTAATATCATCACGCACACCTGCAACCACAAAAACAGTTGAGCCCAATCGGTGGTGTAATAAGACAGAGTTCCGCCATTTTCACCACCAAAATACCAAACCAGATCGCGCACTCAGCACCTGATAAACCAAATGTGCTATCAGCAACAGACACCCCTTCGCCGCCATTTAAAGCTAGCACCGCTGGGTAAACAACTGGCAGTGTTAAAAGCAACATTCCAATCGCATCCATAAACATTCCAAGCACAGCATAAACCAAAAGAATACAAATCAAAATTAGCATAGGGCTATACTCAAGAGAGGTAATCCAATCTGCAAAAGCGGATGGCAAGTCAGCAAAACCTAGGAAGCGAACATAAATTAAAACGCCCCAAATAATAGTAAGAATCATCACAGAAAGCTTAGCACTTTCAAGCAAAGCTTCTTTCAGTTGTCCCCAACGCATTCCCTTCATCATAGCAATACAGAAAACAACAAAAGCACCCAGCGCACCACCTTCTGTCGGCGTACCCCAGCTATCGCCGCCAAACGGATTATAAATAAACGAGATGATAATCACGACGACAAAAACAATCGGCAAGGTCGGCGGAAGAGATACAAGACGTTCTTTCCAGCTATATCCCCCACTGGCGGGCCAAAGTCTTTGATCACTAGCGCCATGCAAACAATCAATCCTGCATAAATGATGGCAGAAAATGCACCCGGCAAGAAACCAGCAAGCAGTAAGCGTCCCACATCTTGCTCAACGATAATGGCGTAAATAACTAAAATCGCAGAAGGTGGAATTAGAGAAGCAAGTGTACCACCAGCAGCCACAACACCGGCTGCAAAACGTTTGTCATACCCAACCTTTAACATCTCAGGAATTGCGATACGCGCAAACACTGCTGATGTTGCCACAGAGGCTCCCGATACAGCAGCAAAGCCTGCAGTCGCAAATACAGTCGCAACTGCAAGACCGCCTGGCAACCAACCAACCCATCGCTTAGCAGCTTCAAAGAGCGCCTTGGTTAGTCCCGCATGATAGGCAAGATAACCGATTAAAATAAATGTCGGAATAAGCGAAAGTGCATTCGTTGTAATCTTCGAGTGAGGTACTTGCCCAGCGGTTTTCGTAGCAACCGTCAAAGCCCAAAAAAATGCTTCAGGATCATAGCCCTTCTTCGCCCAAAAAATCCAAATAAGTCCCAATTAGCCCTGAAAGCCCCGCAGCAAAAGCAACGCGCATTCCGAGCACAACCATAACCAACAAGATGCATGAAACAGCAATACCAATTTCAATTGGTTCCATCAGTTTTGCTCCTTATCAACTGCACCACCAGAAACTGACATAGCTTCTTCGGCGGCCTGTGCAGCAGCATCTTTTATGAGAGGCAAACCAACTGGAAGAGTTTCATTACGAACAAAAGCCATTACGTAACCGTAAAATTGCAAGCATAACCTAAGTGTTAAAACGCCAAATGAAATAGGCACCAAAAGCTTTGCAGGCCAAAGCGGAATATTTAAATCAACAGAGCTATCATTACTCCATAAAGGCGCATCAAAATTAATGGCTCGAAGAAAATGTTCGAAAGAACCCCACACAAGTAAGACCATCAAAACAATCATAAAAAAAACAATAATAATTTCTGCAAGCCAAAGCGCTCGGCCTTTTAACTTGCCAACCAAAATATCCATGCGGATATGGCCGCCTTCACGCTGAGTATAAGCGATCCCTAAAAATGCAATCATCGGTAATACTTGTTCAATGAAATCTACGTAGCCAGGTAGCGGTTGCCCAATCGCGTTTCTGCCACCCACTGAAATCACAGCCAAAACCATTAATGAAAAAATTGCGACGCCACTGAGTAAGCACATAACGCCTTCCAGCGAATAAAGCTTTCGCTCCAACTTACTGTATGTGGAATCGTCGACTAAAACGGATGATGTACCAGCCATTATAAATTGCCTTGGAAATTTTAAGAGTGAAAGTAAAAAGCCCTATTCTTTTTAAGGAACAGGGCTTTGAAAGTTACTTGCCGAGTGTGTCGACAACGAGTTGATATAGCTCTTCGCCTGGAACACCAGACTCTTTCATTTTAGCAAGCCAAGCTTCACGAACAGGCGTCGCAGCTTTTGCTTTAAAGGCTGCAAGTTCTGCGTCAGAGAATTCAATTTTCTCAACGCCCTTCTCAGCTAAGATACCTTCCCACTTGGTGATTAGGTCTGCATAGTTAGCAAGATAATGCGCAATTGCTTCATCTTTAGAACCATCCAATGCTGCACGGTGTTCGTCTGACAAACCATTATAAGCATCAGTATTTACAACCACTGGGCAGTTAACTGTGCCTGGATTCAAGTTTGCAGTCCACCACTTAGCTACATCAATAGTACGGAAAGCCAAGTGAGCGTGCTGAGCAAATGCAACGGAATCAACAACACCAGACTCAAGTGCTGTATAAGCTTCAGTAGCCGTTACAGAAGTAGGCGTTGCACCCACAGTCTTAAACGCATTACCAAGACCACCTGTTGCACGAATACGCATACCGTCAAAATCAGCCAGTGTGCTTGGTGCATCGCCTACGCCCGCAACATTGTACTGAGGCATTGGTGATGTCATGAAGAGTTTTGCATTCCAACGTGCCAAGTCTTTTTGAGCAGCTGGGTGGTTATAAACCGCAGTTGCAACTTTTACTTCTTCTTCCAAGGTTGTGACACCTAGGAATGGTAATTCAAGAACAGTGATCGTTGGGTTCTTGTCACGGTGATAACCAGCACAAAATTGGGCCATTTCAAAAGCGCCAATAGAAATACCATCAAGGTTTTCTTTATTCTTTGAAAGACCACCATATGAAATGTTAATTTTGAAATCGCCATTTGTTTTTGCAGATACAAGTTCCGCTAGTTTTTCAACGTGCTCAGTAAAGGCACGACGTTTACCCCAAACAGATACATTCCAAGTCGTTGAAGCTGCATATGCCTCTAGACCCATTACCGAAAATGCTGCTGTAGAAAGCAGTGCTACTTTTGTAAATTTCTTAAACATGTTTTCTCCTCCAGAAAAGATAAGTAAACGTAACAGGATATTTTATGAAATCAAATAGGCAAAAAACTGCCAAATTTTAAACTGCATTAGCGATAGTTACGTCGTGCAATTCCATACTTTTTCATTTTAGCATTAAGCGTTCTGCGTGGCAGGTTTAAGTCATTCAACACCAATACAATATCACCGCTGTGTTTTTTTAAGGCAGATTCGATCACTGTCTTTTCATAATCATCTACCAATTCATTAAGCGGCCCAGCTTCACCCATACTACTTATTTCAGAACTGTCTTGAGTTTCTTCCTGAATACTAGGTTCATCAAGGCTACCTTGTAAGGATGCTAATTGCTGAATTCGTATTGCCTGCGCAGCTTTTATAATTTCAAGAAGCTTTTCAGGTGAAAAGGGTTTTGTTAAAAACTCAAAAGCCCCCTTCTTCATAGCCTCTACCGCAAGTGGAATATCACCATGTCCCGTTATTAAAATAACAGGCAAATTTTTGTCCTTAGCGTGTAGATGCTGCATCAACGACATCCCATCTAAATCTGGCATTTTAATATCTGATACAACGATGCATGTACTGTTAGGTTTAATCTTACGAAGCAATACTTTTGGATCAACAAATGCTTGTACTTTAAGGCCAGATAACGTGAGCCACTGAACGCTTGAATGGATCATACCTCGGTCATCATCGACAAAGTAAACTTTGCAATCAGATACATTAATAGTTGGTTGCGCATCACCCATCGACAAGCTCTTTCACAGTATCTGTAAGAGTAGTTTTTGCAAGTGATTGCGAAGGAAATTTAACACAGAAACATACCCCTCCTTCATCAATATTCTCGCACGTTATTTTACCATTTGCTTCATCAGCAATCGCATAGCAAAGCGCCAACCCTAGACCAACACCCTCGCCTACATTCTTAGTGGTAAAAAACGGATCAAAAAGTTGTCCCATAATTTCAGGAGGAACCCCCTTCCCGTTATCCGTAACGGACAAGCAGCATAGTTCTTTTTCAACCCAAGTTTTCAGTCTAATATTTGATGATTGAATTTGTTCACAAGCCTGAATTGCATTCTTAAGAAGATTACTAACAATTTGCTCAAAACGAACTTTACTCCCCTTAACTAAGACAGCCTGGTCAGACAACTCTAAGTCTAAATGAACACCGAGCAACTCAAGCTCAGGTTTGAATTGAAGTAATATATTCTCAACAGCTTCATTTAAATCGCAAAGCTTAGGTTTTGAAACTGGTTTCCTAGAAAAGATCAACAAGTCTGACGTAATTGCACCTAAGCTCTCCGTCATCTTTTTGATATCTTCAAAAACGCCACCCGCTTCTTTTAACCTTCGCTCCTTAACAAGTAGCGATCCGCTCGAGGTGAATAACCTAATGGCAGAAACAGGTTGATTAACTTCATGCACGATAGCAGCAGACATTTTCCCTAGCGCTGCCAACCTACTAGACTGTATTAACTCTGACTGCGCATCCCTAAGTTGCTTTTCAGTTTGTTTTCTAACTTGCACTTCAAGTTCTAATTGAGTGTTGATCTCAGTAATTCTCTCAGCCTCAATTGCTTTTGCTTCTAAAATTCCTTGTTTTTCTCTAGAGCGCATGAACAACAGGAGCGAAGCAAGAAGACCACAAAACAAAAGAACGAATGCAGCAAAAACATAAGCAGATTTTTGCACGGGCGCGAGCGGCGTTAAAAAATGCAATTTCCAACCAAGTTCAGAAGTTCCAACAGTAGAAATTGAAAAATCTTCATTATCAACATCAACACGCCCACGAAACGAACCATCATCAGAGGTAAAATCAAGCTTTGCTAAATCATAACCCGTGAATTTTTGACTTCCCCGCATTTGCAACAATCGTTCAGGCGACAGGATTTTAAGTGGTTTATATAGATAGCGAGGATCACTGGCTAAAACGGTCACATCATCTTGATCCGTAATCAGAACATGCTCACCAGCACCACTCCATGCTTCAAGAAGTTCTTTAAACTCGACTTTAACAACAGCAACCCCAAGAACTTTGCCATGATCGACAATCGCCTCTGACAAAAAGTATCCAGGCCGCCCCGTGGTTACACCAATTGCAAAGAATGTTGCCTGACCATTTTTCACGGCATCCAAAAAATAACGCCTGAAACGATAGTTATTTCCAACAAAACTTTCTGATGTATCATGATTGCTGGCAGCAACCGTTGTTGCATCGGCATCCAAAATATAAAGTGCAGCACTATCTGCCTTATCACTTACAGTTTTTAAATACTGATTAAGCACCCCAACTTTTGTACCATCACGAAGCATCTCAACGGTGTAAGGATGAGAAACAACGACACGCGGCAAATGAGAAACGCGGTTAATCGTAGAACGCAAACTTTCTTGATAAAGTGAGAGGCGCTCAGAGGACGTATCAAGCGCCGTTTTTTCAAAACGATTATAGCTGACATTATATGCCGCAATCGTCACAGCGCCTATTAAAGCGGTGAATATAATCGTATAAAACAAGCGCATGGCTTTGTAACTCTCCCAAGAAGCGTAATATAGCCTGCAAGAAGAATAGTAATCAAGAAGGTGATTAAATTGGCACTAATTTGCTCAAACATTGAAGAGAACGTTTTTTACCTCACTTTAGACAATCCCAACAGGCGTAATGCACTCTCTATTGAAATGCTGGAGGGGATATCTAATGCTTTAGATGAAGCAAACCAAAACAAAGACGCACGCGTCATTGTGATTTCCGCAAACGGCCCTGCCTTTTCTTCTGGTCATGATTTAAAAGAACTAACCGCTGCAAGAAATTCAGATGATCGTGGACAAGCTTTCTTTACAAAGACAATGCAGCTTTGTTCATCAGTAATGCAAAAGATTATCAATCATCGCCTGCCTGTAATAGCTAACATTCGCGGCATTGCTTCTGCCGCAGGATGTCAACTCGTGGCAAGCTGTGATTTAGCCGTTGCCAGCAACGATTCCAAATTTATCACACCAGGCGTTAACATAGGTCTATTTTGCTCAACACCAATGGTAGCGCTCTCCCGAAACGTATCAAATAAACATGCCTTAGAAATGCTCCTAACTGGAGAACCTTGTTCCGCGCAAAAGGCTGAAGAAATTGGCCTTATCAATAAAGCTGTAGCGTCAGAAGAAGTAGACAACACCGTTAAATGGTACACTGACCGCATCATTGCAAAATCCACCATGACGATTAAAATTGGCAAACAGGCCTATTATAACCAATCACAAATGCCACTGTCTGAAGCCTATGACTATTGCAGCACTGTGATGGTAGAAAACATGTTAAAGCAAGACGCAGAAGAAGGCATTGGCGCATTCCTGGAAAAGCGCCACCCAGAATGGCAGGATAAGTAAACACTATGAATATTTTTAAAGAAGACCTAGATCGTAACCCAGCCAACTATCAACCCCTTACACCGCTTCTTTTTCTAGAAAGAGCAGCGCATACTTTTCCTAATCATGTTGCAATTATTCACGGCAAACTGCGCCGCACTTATTCTGAATTTTACGAACGCTCAAAGCGCTTGGCTTCCGTACTTGCAACCCATGGTATTGAAACAGGCGACACGGTTTCCGTTATGCTCGCAAATACCCCTGCAATGCTTGAATGTCATTATGGTGCGCCCATGACAGGCGGTGTACTCCATTCCATGAATACACGGCTCGACGCTCAAGTAATCGCCTTTCAGCTAGACCACTCAGAATGCAAATTGCTTATTACTGATCGCGAATTTTCACCCACCATAAAAGAAGCGCTAGCACTTACTAAAGTTAAGCCAATCATCATTGACTATAACGATCCAGAATATGATGGCGATGGCGACTTGCTTGGAAGCGAAGAATACGAAACTTTCATCCAAGACGGAGATGAAAACTTCGCTTGGAAAATGCCAGATGATGAATGGGATGCAATATCGCTTAATTACACATCAGGCACAACAGGCAACCCAAAAGGCGTTGTCTACCATCACCGTGGTGCTTCACTCTTAGCACAGGGTAATGCCCTCACCGCTTCTATGCCAAAGCATTCAGTCTATCTATGGACACTCCCAATGTTCCACTGCAACGGCTGGTGTTTCCCTTGGACCATATCTGCAATCGTTGGAACGCACGTCTGTCTTCGCGCTGTACGTCAAAAACCTATGTGGGACGCAATCGCAGATCACAAAGTAACGCACCTTTGCGGAGCGCCTATTGTAATGTCCACACTGTTATCGGCAAGTGATGATGATAAACGAGAGCTTCCACACACCGTAGAATTTTTTACAGCCGCTGCTCCACCTCCAGAGGTTATTTTAGCTAACATGAAAGAAGCAGGTTTTAACGTTACGCATCTTTATGGATTAACAGAAAGCTATGGCCCATCGGTTGTAAATGACTGGAATAGCGATTGGGACACATTAGATAACGCAGGCCAAGCAGCGATGAAAGCGAGACAAGGCGTTCGTTATTCAGCACTTGAAGGCCTAGATGTCAAAGACCCTGACACAATGAAAAGCGTACCTAAAGATGGCGAAACCATTGGCGAAGTCATGATGCAAGGCAATGTCGTCATGAAGGGTTATTTGAAAAACAAAGAAGCAAGCGATGAAGCTTTTAGGGGCGGATGGTTCCATACGGGCGATCTCGGCGTCATGCATGAAGATGGCTATATCCAACTCAAAGATCGGTCCAAAGATATTATCATATCAGGCGGTGAAAATATCTCATCAATCGAAGTAGAAGACGCACTATATAAACACCCATCAATTTCTGCAGCAGCCGTTGTAGCAAAACCAGATGATAAATGGGGTGAAACGCCGTGTGCCTTTATAGAATTAAATGCAGACACAGATGCCCCTTCTGATGAAGAACTCAAAGCATGGTGTAAAACCCATCTGGCATCCTTCAAAGTTCCAAAGAATTTCATCTTCGAAGGCCTGCCAAAAACCTCAACTGGTAAAATACAAAAATTTGTTCTACGCGAACGCGCGAAAGAAGTTAAATGAACCACGACCATTACTCAGACAAATATATTCGAAGTATTTTAGAAAGCGTAAAAACTATTGCCATTGTAGGCGCGAGCGCGAACACTTCACGTCCTTCGTTCTTTGTTACCCAATATATGATTTCAAAAAACTACGAAGTTTTTCCAATAAACCCGGGTCAAGCAGGTAATAAAATTGCTGGTGCTGAGTGTTACGCATCCTTAAAGAATATCTCGCAACCGATTCATATGGTTGATGTTTTTCGCAATTCAGATGCAGCTTTCGGCGTCGTAGAAGAGGCATTAGAATTAGAGCCACTTCCAAAAGTAATCTGGATGCAACTTCAAGTACGCAATGATGAGGCAGCAAAACTTGCTGAAGATAGAGGCGTTCAAGTTGTGATGAACCGCTGCCCTAAAATTGAATATGCAAGATTGTGTGGAGAGATCGGGTGGGCTGGCGTTGCTACAGGTGTTATTTCGTCAAAGAAAACAAAACTACAGGATGGCTATCAGCGGTATGATATTGCTAAGAAGTAAAATACTGCCAAAGCGTCAACAACCAAACACTAGCTGCAATAAGTGTCGAACCCAGCACAGCTGCCGAACCACAATCTTTTGCAATCTTGATTTGCTTTGAATGTTCGAGCGTAATTTCATCTGTAAGTGCTTCGATGCCTGTATTCAAAAGTTCGACAATCAAAATCAACAGAATTACTGATACCAATAAGAGAAAATGCCAAGCATCCTCAGCTAAAAATAGCGCGATTGGTAGACTTATAAAAAGCAGTATGATTTCTTGCCTAATCGGAGCTTCATTTTTAAAGCCGTGCTTTAAAGCAGCTATTGAGTTCACGAATGCTGAAAGTAATCTATTCATTAAGCCAAAGCATCCAGAAACCGTTTAACAGAACCAGCCATACCAAACTCTAAACAATCAGCTGTTAACCCATGGCCAATCGAGACCTCAGCCAGATTTGGAATTGCTTTTGATAACGCAGACAAATTAGCAACAGTTAAATCATGCCCCGCATTGACTTTAAGCCCAAGTTGCTCTGCAAATTGAGCTGTACACGCCATATCATCCAAAGCTGCCTTCTCTTTTTTAGGGGCATCATAGCAAGATCCATAAGGACCTGTATAAAGTTCAATACGGTCTGCACCGGTTTGGGCAGCAGCATTTATAGCTTGCTCACTTGCATCAGGGTCGCAAAACAGAGAGACGCGAAACCCATTGCCTTTTAGACGTTGAACACAATCACGCAAGAAATTGCCCTGCCCTTCAAAATCCCAACCATGATCTGATGTAGCTTGCGTAGGATCATCAGGAACAAGCGTTACCTGTTCGGGCTGATTAAGTTCACAAAGTTGTAAAAAGCCTTCTTCAGGAAAGCCTTCCATATTAAATTCAGCTTGCGGAAAATCATCATCAATTAATGCCCGCAGTTCAGGTAAGTCAGAAAACCGTGTATGGCGCTCATCAGGGCGTGGGTGCACTGTAAGGCCATGCGCACCAGCCTCTAGCGCAATACGCCCCAAACCAACAACAGTAGGCCATGGCAGATCACGACGATTTCGTAGTAATGCAACAGCATTTAAATTAACAGATAATTTAGCAGACATCATCGGCTCTCATTCAAAAATCAACACCCATATCATTGGGGGATGATTTAAAATGAATCAACCAGTTTTCTTATTCTTTTTCTCGATCCAGTTTTTAATTTTCTTTTCGAGTTTATCCGGTGATACTGGTTTTGATAGGTAATCGTCCATTCCTGCATCGAAGCACTTTTGCATGTCGCCTTTGATGGCGTGTGCTGTCACACCGATGATGGGAGTGTGTGTGTTCTTATCTTTTTCCAGTGCGCGGATTTCCCGTGTTGCCTCATGGCCATTCATCACAGGCATCGAGACATCCATACAGATAACCTTTGGGGTATGCTTTTTATAAAGCTCAACCGCTTCCTTACCATTGTTGGCAATTAAGAAGTTGTAACCAGCCCCTTGTAAGATCTGGCGGAAGACGATTTGGTTTACTTCATTATCTTCTGCAATCAAAACATCAATCGCATGGCTTGCGCTGGCGACTGACGTAAAGCGACGGATGCCATCTTCTTGCGTCATCGTAACGCCTTTGCTTGTCACGTTTGTTGCTTCACCCGCTGGTTCAGTGCGCGGAGTAATTGCTGGCGTTGACGGGCGTTCAACTTGCGTAGCCTGTTTTGGCGCCTCTTGTGCTGGTTGCGGCGCATCCCGCAATGCAGGCACATCGTTTAGGGACAAAGACGCAACAGCTTCAGGCGCAGGAGTTACACTTGGCAACTCAGCCATCGCCTTATTGCCAATAGCACGCACCATAGCAACACTTTCACGCGTCTCACTGCTCTCATCATGCGCATCTTGCAGTACGCGGATCATTGTCTCTAGCAGAAGCGATGAACGTGCAGGCTTAACCAAGTGCCCTTGAACACCAAGAGAAGAGAAGTTCTGACCATCTTCTGTTTGATCAACAGACGTCAGCATAATGACTGGAACACCGCTAATCACCACATCCGAGCGAATGGCTTGAGCAACTTCGCCGCCATTCATCTCTGGCATTTGATAATCTAATACAACACAATCAAGCTTAATGCCCTGACTAGCCATTGTACGCATGACCGCAAGTCCCTCAGGGCCAGAAGCCGCCGCTGCACTGTCAAACTTCCAAGCTTGCATGTTCTCAAGCAGGATAGAACGGTTGACCATATTATCATCAATAATAAGAACCCGCGCGCCGCTTACATCAACAGGCACATGCTTTTTACGCTTAGAGTTACCATGCACTGGAAGCGAGATTTCAAACCAGAAGGTAGAGCCCTTACCAAGTTCTGATGTAACTCCAATCTCACCGTCCATCAACTCAACAAGCGAAGACGAGATCGCAAGACCAAGGCCCGTGCCCTCATGTTTGCGCGTCGCACTTTCATCAACTTGACTAAACTTCTCAAACACACGCTTGGCTTTTTCTTCCGGAATACCAATGCCCGTGTCTTCAATGGCAATTTTAAGCTTGGCTTCTCCGTTTTCAACCACCCCATTGACATCAATAAAGACATAACCTTCTTCAGTGAATTTTACTGCGTTGCCCATAAGATTTGTGACAATCTGGCGAATACGCCCGACATCACCGACAAACATCTCAGGCAAAGATGGCTCAATACGTACAACAAGTTCAAGGTCTTTTTCTGCAACTTTCGATGAAACAAGCGTTGCTACATCTTCAATCGCTTCACCCATTTTAAACGGAGCAGGATCAAGCTCCATCTGGCCCGCATCAATTTTCGAGAAATCCAAAATATCATTGATAATCGTAAGAAGCGCTGCACCAGATTTTACAATGATATCCGCAAACGTCTTCTGCTTTAAATCAAGATCAGTCTTGATCAACAACTCAGCCATACCCATAACACCATTCATCGGCGTGCGTATCTCATGAGACATATTAGCCAAAAACTCACTCTTAGCACGATCTGCTAACTCAGCGCGGTTAACTGCTTCTTGAACCTTTAAGTTTTCATCTTTGAGTTTAGTAAAAAACTTTTGAAGGAATATATCGATGGGAAGAAACACTAAAAAGCCAATCAACCCCAATCCTGCAAGCATATAAATCATTAAATCATAAACAAGCTTACTATGGCGGTGCGATATTTGATTTGAGTATGCATTCAATCCAAGTATTGCGTATTTGTCTGTAGTACGAACGCCATTAATATATTTATTAGCTCTATCTTTAATAAGTTCTCGCGCTACCGAAGAAAATTTGGTGTTCTGAATATATGTATCATCCAGTAATTCTTGGTGGGCTTTAAATGTCGTTTGCGCAAAAATATTTTTAGAAGCAATTTGCAATTCGTTTTTAAATTTTTCAGATTGACCAAGCCAAAGCTTTTCTACCAGGTCAACGGACGCTTTTACGGGTTGGGATTTATTATTAAATGCGGTTTGAAGAGCATCTAAACTTGCATTAGAACCACTTTGGCTAATTTCATTAACTGAGCTTATAAAACTAGAGTAGATTGTTGACATGTTGAAATATTCAGCAGCCAACTCTTGCGCATTGTTTCTTAACTGCGTTTGCTCATCCAATGCTTTGTAAGAATAAAAAGACAGTACGGCTAATACCGTAATTGAGCCTAAATACGCCCCTCTAAATGTCCATTTATACAAAGAATGAATGTTCATAATACCGCCCCACCAAATACTAAAAACTTCTTTGGAGTTCATGCAAAACATGGTCTTCAAAAAACTTGTCTGATAATTTAGTAATCTGTTAATGTTAATAATTAGTATATTTTGAAGTGCTGAAGCACCAATTATGACAGGCAAGCTACAATTTAAAGCAAACCATCTATTTTCACTTTACGATTGTAAGTTTCTCGGCAGCACGTGTAATCGCCGTATAAAGCCAACGATCACGATGCTCTCTAAACGCATAACTTTCATCAAAAAGATATACATTTTCCCACTGGGAGCCCTGAGCCTTATGAACCGTGAGAGCATAACCATAGTCAAAGTCATCATGACGACGTTTAATTTGCCAAGGAATTTCACGTTCAGGCTCTTCAAAAGCAGCCTTAAGTAGCTTTACCTTCGCAGAATGACGGTCAACACCTTCGTCTTCAGTTCGAATAAGGATATTCATGGCAGGCTTAACGGTTCGAGCCGCACTGGTCACTTGCCAAAGCGAGCCATTTAAAAGCCCCTTCTTGGGATCATTACGAAGACATACAAGTTTATCGCCAGCAGCAGGTAACGGCCCTTCAAAACCTTTTAGATCACGCAATCGCTGGTTATAAAGCCTGCGAGTTTTATTCGTGCCAACCAAAACTTGATCTGCTTCTAAAACCTCATCTGTGTCTACATTTGCCTTGGAAATAACTTTAGCAGCATCGCCATAATTTCCAATCATCACCTGATTACCCTCACGCACTTGGCGGGCAAGTTCTATAATCGGATTATCTCTAGCTTGGCGGTGTATCTCTTCTAACAAAGTATCTGGTTCATGCTCAGTGAAAAAACCACCGCCACTAACAGGTGGCAACTGACCTGGGTCACCTAGCACAAGAACAGGCGTTCCAAACGACAGAAGATCGCGTCCTAGGTTTTCATCAACCATCGAACATTCATCAATGATAATAAGATCAGCTTTGGAAAGCGCACTTTGCCGATTTAAAGAAAACGTTGGCAAAACTTCCTTTTTACCGGTTTCCTCATCTTCAACAACATCTTCACCCTTTGGACGATAAATAAGAGAATGAATGGTAGATGCTTTTGTTGCGCCTTTAGTGCGTAATAGTTGAGCAGCCTTGCCTGTAAAAGCTGCAAATAAAACATCACCATCGACACCCTCAGCTAGGTGACGCGCAAGTGTTGTCTTGCCCGTACCTGCATATCCAAAAAGTCTGAATACTTGTCGGTCACCAGCCTTTAGCCAGCGACTAGCAGCCAAGAGTGCATCGTCTTGTTTAGGTGAAAATTCCATCTAAAACCAATGACATGATTCTAAACTTCAAAAAAGCTGTTTTACTTGAACATCTATTTTAACATCGGCCATAAACTGGCAACCAAAAGTAACGATGAATACACTCGTCGTAAAATCAGGTTGCCCTGTGTAAGCGGTCATTGCATAAATTGCCATAACCCAAGCTTTTGGATTTACCCATTGAAAAAGTGATGCCGCAAGAAAAGTCATCGGCTTACCTACGTTCTCCCCAGTTTGAATAGAGCCAGAGTTGGCAATCTTCCAAGCAAGATAAAGCAGATAAACACCGCCAATAATCTTGAGAACAAGCTCCATGATGGGAAACTGCTGAAAAACCTCACGCAGACCAAACCTAACCGCAAGCAAAAGTAAGCCAAATCCAAAACCTATCCCAAACATATGAGGGATAGTTTTTCTAAACCCAAAGTTCACGCCTGATGTAAGCAACATAATATTATTTGGGCCAGGCGTGACCGATGAAACGAAGGAAAATAGTAGCAAGGCTAAAAATACATCTAACGGCATAACAAAAATCCTAATAGGTCAGCAATGCTGACCTATTAACAAATAACTGTCAACTGCCCTTTTAAACAATTAGAGTAATGCTTATATTGAGCATTATGAACAGACGTAACTTATTAAAATCTATCGGAGCTCTTGGCGTGATGCCGATGATCCCCGTTTCATCCATTATCCCAGCAGCATCTGCAACAACTGCTGTATCTAGCCATACTTATAAATGGGCTGAGATGATTGTCCGCGCCCACAAAAAAATAAGCCCGGGCATGTTAGAGCGATTACTAAAAGTTGACAGCGCAACAGCGTCTGCCCTAAAATCACAGCTCTTGGAAAAAGGGGTTATCAGTGCACAAGCCAACTCTTTCGGCATACATTCAGCAGTTAAGCCACTATATGAAGGTGCGTTCATGCGCCCAAGTTCTGAGATTTCAAAAGGCATAAAGAAAGCCAATGAAGCGCTGGATAAAACGATGGACAATGAAGAAGAGCTTCCAGAAAACGAATCTGAAATCAGTGACTTAGACGAAGAGATTGAATCAGATACGCAAGAAGAAATTATCGAAGAAACAACATTACCTGTTTAAATTCATATCCGCTCGGCATAAGTTGTGAGTAACAATTATTGAGCGAGAATTTTTATGCAAGAACTTCAGAACAAAGTCGGACTGATAACAGGTGCAAGCAAAGGCATAGGCGCTGCAACCGCAAGACGCATGGGTGAACTTGGCATCAAAGTCGTCTTAACCGCACGCTCACAAGATGCAATCAAAGCTATTGCAGACGAGATAAATACAAACGGCTGCGAAGCTATTGCAGTTGCTTGCGACGTCAGCGATTACAATCAAGTTAATAGCGCCGTTGCCCAAACCATAATGAAGTTTGGTAAAATCGATATTCTCGTAAACAACGCTGGTCTGATTGACCCTATTGGACGCATTACAGATATCTCGCCTGAAGATTGGGGCAAGGTGATTGATGTTAATGTCAAAGGCATTTACAACATGCTCCATGCTGTCCTACCAGGAATGGAAGCACGCAGCGAAGGCACAATCATCAACATATCATCAGGCGCTGCTTATGGCCCAATGGAGGGCTGGAGCCATTATTGCTCATCAAAAGCAGCTGCTTTGATGCTTACAAAAGCAACTCATCTGGAATACGCTGAAAAAGGCATCCGCGTTGTAGGCTTGTCACCAGGCACCGTCGCAACCGACATGCAAGTCAATATAAAGGCATCTGGCATAAACCCGGTCTCTAAACTTGACCCGTCTGTTCATATTCCAGTTGAATGGGTAGCGGAAGCCATTTGCTGGTTAGCGACAAAAGACGCGAGGGAGTTTGACGGCGATGATGTTAGTTTAAGAGATGAAGCTATTCGAAAACGTTGTGCGATACGGTAACAAACTATTAAACTCCATCACTAGCATCAAACATAGCATTCATATCTTTCTTACGCATATTATCCATAGAAAGAGATTCAGAAATATTGAAATGTATTTCACCTAAAGACTTATCACCTTTTTCATAATATAATTCGCTAAGGTTTTTATGAAACCAATATTCTCCTGGATTATGTTTAATTGCTTCTAGTAAGTACTCTTCTCCCTGATCAACATTGAACATCTTCCAATTACAAAATCCAAGCTCATAAAACGTCCAAGCTAATTTGGTATGTGGAAAAGAATACTTTAAAGCTTTCTCAGCCGCATCAATTGCCTCGTCATACTGAGAGTTTTTTCTATAAGAAGTTGCTAGCCCCAGCCAACAATCAGGTGATTGAGGGCGAAGTTCCAAGGCATCTTTATAACAAGTGATGGCTTGTCTAAAGTTTTTAAGTTGCCTGAAAAGATACCCATAACTACGATTAGCAAGATAATTACGATTATTTCGATAAAGTATCAGATGCAAATCGCATTTTGCCTCATTATAATTTTCTAGATTAAGGTTAGAATTTGCTCTTAATCATAATAATAATGCATTATCAGGATATATAAGCAATCCTAATTCAGCGCATTCCAGCACACTTTCATATTCTTTTCTATTTATTAATGCATTACCTAGTCTAGAAAATACCATTGATGACTGGAAATATTTAGAATTAATTTTGCCAGTTATTTGAGAAAATTCATCCTTGCCTATATCACTTTCTCTGAGGTCATATAAGAGCGCCGCACTGTACGATTTTCCGTTTTCCAAAGCACTAATGAGGCTGCTATGTTTCATCAATAAATCGTGTTAAGCACTGATACTGTAGTGCACTTCACAAAAACAAATTTGTGCATCAAGAGACTCTGGCGCCAACTCTATTGCCTTACTTGCAAAATCCAATGCCGTGTTCGTATTACTGATTTCTAAGTTACAATGCGCTAATCCAACAAGAATTTGAATATTATTTTGATCAAATTTATAAAGCGTAGAAAACTTATCGAGAGCTTTTTCAATAAACCCTCTGTCTAATAATTTTTGAGCATAATTTAAGAGATATATTTGAAATACACTCATATTAAACACTACTATACAGATATATTATAAAATATACTTATAATGATAGTATTTACTCATCTATTAAACAACCACCCAAGCCTTATACTCGCGAGGAACATCTTTACTCGCCTCAACCCAAGGCGATGCTCCTACTCTAACTTGATGGGCACCAAACGCAGCTTCATCGACAAAAGCTTCTGAAACCAGAAAACGCCCCTTAACATCTGAACAAGCATCAACAATAAAAAAGATCCAGCCCTCTTCTTCACGGGTCAGACGGATATGGTCTTTTAGCGCTTCGTTGACCCGAGCTATACGCTCAGCGGGTACGTCGATATGGCCTTCCAGTCTAAACGAACCTTTCGGCAAGTCAGACATTACATCCCGTCCTTGCCACGGCTAACAGCAACTACACCGGTGCGGCAAACTTCAACCAGACCAAGCGGCTCCATGATTGAAATAAATTGCTCAATCTTGGAAATACGACCAGTGATCTCAAACGTAAAATGCTCAGTTGAAGCATCAATCACTTGCGCTCGGAAAGCTTCTGCCAGTCGCATCGCTTCAACACGGTTGTCGCCAAGACCAGCAACTTTTACCATCGCTAATTCACGTTCAATCGGCTCCTCATGACCATTCAACTCTGCGTTCAAAGTCAGATCAACCACACGGTGAACAGGAACCATGCGTTCTAATTGTTTCTTGATTTGATCAAGCACTTGAAGCGTACCGGACGAAACAACCGTAATACGAGAAACTTTATTATCATGGCTGGTTTCAGAAACTGTAAGGCTTTCAATGTTATACCCTCGGCCTGAGAAAAGGCCGATGACACGCGCCAAAACACCCGGTTCATTATCAACAATAACCGCCAAAACATGTGTGCGAGGTATTTCTTTATTCTCAACGATGAAGTAGGCTGACCCTGTTCCACTTTCGTGTACTTTTTTTGCGTTCATAATATTTGTTCCGTTGGTTGTCATTTAATTTCTTCAGCTGCAAACGATAATAAAAATACATTTACTTTACAGCTCACGAACGTCCCTCTTCAGGCATGTAAAACCGTGTATCAACGCTCTCACCTTCTTCGTAGTGCGGTAAGAACCAAGGCTCTTGAAAAGCCTCATTTTTCCATTGAATAAATGCAGGATGATTTAACATCGACTGAATATATGGCTTCATACTGTCATTTACATCAAGTTGATACGCATCAATCCGCGTAACAACGGGTATGAACATCGCGTCAGTAGCACAAAATTCACCGTACAAAAATTCCCCGCCACTGCCGAACTTGGCTCGTGCCTCATGCCAAAGCTCATCAAGACGCGCGAGATCAAATGTGACCTCTTCACCTCTATCTTTAGGCTTAAAATTTGCTGTTAAATTCATCGGACAAGATGAGCGAATACCCATGAAGCTTGCGTGCATTTCGCTCGAAGCAGCTCTTGCATGTGTTCTGACTACCAAGTCTTCTGGCCAGATGTTCTTGTCTGGAAACTTATCAGCGATAAATTCCATAATCGCCAAACTCTCCCAGACAGTGATATCACCATCCTGAATGACAGGCACTTTACCCGTAGGGCCAAAACTATACATGCGTGCGGTCGTATCTTCTTTATACATTGCAATGACAGTTTCCTCAAAAGGAATGCCAAACGCACGCAAAAGCATACCGGCTCGTAAAGACCAGGATGAATAAAGCTTGTTACCAACAGCAATTTTCATAGTAAATATCCTTTAAACCAGCGACTTGCCTTTTTCATCAATCGCAGAACCAATCACTTCATCCGTTGCTTCATCAGGCAAGAGCATTTCATTATGGGCTTTACCAGATGGGATCATCGGGAAACAATTTGCAAGATTTGCAACGCGGCAATCAAAGATCACAGGACGCTCTTCTTCAATCATCGCTAGAATCGCATCATCAAGTTCATCAGGCTTATTACACCTGATACCAACAGCACCATAAGCCTCTGCCAGCTTAACAAAATCAGGCATCGCTTCTGTATATGTGTTGGATAGGCGATTACCATGCAACAATTGCTGCCACTGGCGAACCATGCCCATATATTGATTATTCAAAATAAAGATTTTTATCGGCGCACCATATTGAATGGCCGCTGACATTTCCTGAATACACATCTGAATAGAAGCATCACCCGCAATATCAATCACAAGCGCATCAGGATGAGCAATCTGCACGCCGAGCGCTGCAGGTAGCCCGTAACCCATCGTGCCCAAACCACCAGAAGTCATCCAGCGATTTGGATCCTCAAAATGATAATATTGCGCAGCCCACATTTGGTGTTGGCCAACTTCTGTTGCGATATAAGTCTTGCGATCTTTCGTAAGCTCATACAAACGCTCAATCGCATATTGTGGCATAATCACATCATTATTTTCTTTGTAACCAAGCGAGTTACGCTCACGCCAAACATCAATTTGATCCCACCAAGGCTTTAAATCTTTAGTCGTTGGTTTTTTGTCAAGCGCCCGCCACAAGCGAACCATATCTTCAAGCACATGTTCACAATCACCAATAATAGGAACATCAGCATGAACATTCTTACCAATTGATGACGGGTCAATATCAACATGAATTTTCTTTGAATTAGGTGAGAACGCATCAAGGCGGCCTGTAATACGGTCATCAAAACGCGCACCAATACAGATCACCACATCACAATCATGCATCACCATGTTCGCTTCGTATGTGCCATGCATACCCAACATGCCAAGCCAATTATCACCACTTGCAGGATAGCTACCTAAACCCATCAGGGTTGAGGTAATAGGAAAGCCCGTAAGTTCAACCAATTCACGAAGCAAACGGCTGGCTTCATCACCAGAGTTAATCACGCCGCCACCTGAATAAATTACAGGCTTCTTGGCCGTCGCCATCAAGGCAATAGCCGCTTCAATCTGAGCGATATCACCAGCTAGTTTTGGCGCATAACCAGAAAGGTCAGCCTCTTCAGGTGGGAAGTAAGTTCCTGTAGCAAATTGAACATCTTTAGGAATATCAACCAAAACTGGGCCCGGGCGACCATTTTGCGCCACATGAAACGCCTCGTGCAAAACTTGCGCAAGTTCATTCACATCACGGACAAGCCAGTTATGTTTCGTACATGGGCGCGTAATTCCAACCGTGTCAGCTTCTTGGAAAGCATCAGAGCCAATGAGAGGTGTTGGCACCTGACCAGTAATGCAAAGCAAAGGAATTGAATCCATCAGCGCATCTTGCAAAGGCGTCACTGCATTCGTAGCACCTGGCCCTGATGTCACAAGCAAACAACCAATTTTACCAGTAGAACGCGCATAACCTTCTGCTGCATGGCCTGCACCTTGTTCATGGCGCACAAGGATATGATTTACATCATCTTGTTGAAAAATCTCGTCATAGATCGGTAGAACCGCACCGCCAGGATAACCAAATAGCGTATCAGCGCCATTATCCTTTAAGGCTTGAACCACCATCTCAGCGCCAGTCATTTCTCGTTTTTTACTCATAGTCTCTCTCAAATATTTTTGCTTATGTTCATTACAGGATTTTGGGCATAAAAAAAGCCCCCTTTGGGAGCTATTGTCGGCGCACACGCTGCTTTCGCGATGGCTTGATTAAACCATCACGCGTGTACGCACCATAACCACGACAATTTTTTGCAACATTATTTTAGTTACCCTCTTAGAATTACAATTAAGACATTAACATGGGATTTGGATACGTCAATGGGGAAAGTACCCAACATAACTATTAGTACAATTTACTACTTTGCTGATTTATTATAAATGAAAAATATATAATTTTAGATTATTAAGTAATAATGAGGATAAAATGAAAAATATGGAATTAACAGCAGAAAATATTGGGTCAATCAAGTTAAAGACAACTATATATACAGTTCTCATTACAGTACTAATTTCTGCAGTAACGGCTACGGCAACTTATAAAATTACATTAAGCAATAACAGCAAAGAAATAGAGCTAAAAAGATTGGATGGGTACGAAACAAAATACAAAAATTTACTAAACCAAAAAAAGCATCAGATACAAAAGCTTGGAAAGAACTTTATATCAGACTTGAAAGCATTTTAAAAGCCAATACAAACACCTCTCTAAAAGAATGATATAAATTATGAAATTTATTAGTTTAAATACTGGTAAATATTAAATTATAATAAATATAGAATCACAAAATCACCCACCCCTCACCAAACGAATTATTAAACCAAGTACTCTGCCGCTTCGCATATTGTCTTGTGGCTGCTTTGGCTTTTTCTATTGCTTCATCAAGTTCCATTTCACCTGCAAGATAAGCTGCTAACTGCGGAACGCCAATTGCTTTCATTACAGGAACGCTTTTAGAGAATCTTTTATTGAGGAGTGCTTCGATTTCCTGCAATACTCCCTCTTCCACCATCCTATCAAACCGCATGTTAATGCGCTCATGAATAGTTGCACGCGGCGGCATAACTAAAAATTTTTTAACTTTCATTTCAGCAGGAATGAGCGGCACACCCTTTTCTGACTGCCAATCAACAATTGACTTCCCAGTCATTTCAAAAACCTCAAGAGCGCGCGTAATGCGTTGACGGTCACTTGGACGAAGTTCATTTGCAGCTTTTTCATCCAGCATTTCATGAAGCGCTTCTGATGACACATTCTCCATGGAACGAAACTTATTGCGAACTTCGGGTGAAATATCCGGCATAGGCGAAATCCCCTCAAGCAATACATTAAAATACTGCCCCGTCCCTCCAACAAAAATCATTTTTCTATTTTCAGAAAGAAATTTGTCATAAAGAGGACGAACATCTTCGAGCCAATGGGCAACGGAATAAGCCTCTAAGCCACTTCGGTGCCCAAACAAATAATGCGGTGCTTGGCTGGCTTCTTCATCTGATGGACGTGCAGAAACTATTTGCAAATCTTCATAGACTTGCATGGAATCAGCATTAATGATCACCGCATCATTAGCCTGCGCAAGATTAATGCTAGCAGATGTCTTGCCACTTGCAGTAGGTCCTGCAATCAGAATAATGTCTTCGTTAAGTTTCATGACTGCCAACTAACACAAAGAAAGCCCTTTTTGCTATGTCTGATTTTCAACTTGAAACAGAAAGATTGATTATCAGAAATTGGAAAGAGCAAGACCGTGAGTTTTTTCACTTCATAAATTCTGATGATACGGTCATGGAGTTCTTCCCGTTTCGCAGAGATCGAGCAGCCTCTGACAAAATGATGGATGAACTGACAGCTAGCATTACAAAAAATGGTTATGGATTTACAGCTTTTGAAATTAAGCAAACAGGTGAATGTATCGGTTTTGCGGATTGGCAGATGCACACTTAGAAGATGGGCTTGAGGAAAGCGGCATAGAAATAGGTTGGCGTCTTGCACCGCAGTTCTGGGGCAAGGGCTATGTGACTGAAGCCGCGGTGCGAATATTAGAATTTGGCTTTAATGAATTACAACTAGATGAGATTATTTCATTTGCCGTGAATGAAAATCAAAAATCATTTGCTGTCATGGAGCGGCTTGGGTTTACTCGAGACGAGAGCAAAGATTTTGATCACCCCCGCGTTCCTGAAACACACCCTCACCTAAAACCACATTTATTTTATGTTTTGAAGAACCCAAATAAAAAGGGCGGATAAACCGCCCTTCTCAAATCCAAAGTTTTGGCTTTAGAATTTATTCAATCACAACCACAACAAAGCGAATATCACCTGTTGGACTTGCAACCATGAGAAGTGCGTTCTTCCGGCCTTGTTCTTTTAGAGCCGCAATTTGTTTTTCTGCATCAACCAAAGTTTCAACTGGCTCTTGTCCAATCTGAACAATAATCTCACCTTTTTGAATTCCCTTGTCTTGAGCAGCAGAGCCACCTTCAACATCAGTAATGAATAAGCCTTTTAGGTCTTCAGTGATTTTTGCTTCTTCGCGTGTCTTGTCGTCAATCTCTGAAAGCTGAAGACCAAGTAATGTTTTAGTTTCTGGCTTGTTGTCCTCTGGGTCTTTACCCCTAGAAAGTGACGTTAATTTTTTTTCACCATCCTCAAGACGACCAAGCGTTACACCAATTGTTTGCTTCTTACCCTTACGAAGAACAAGAACATCAACTTCTTTTTCAACAGCGGTATCAGCAACGATGATAGGAAGATCACGCATTTCAACAACGGTCTTACCATCAAACTCAAGAATGATATCACCTGAAAGAACTCCGCTCTTTTCAGCAGGACCATCTTTAACAACACCGCTGACAAGTGCGCCTGATGCTTCTTCAAGGCCAAGGCTTTCTGCAATCTCATCAGTCACAGTTTGAATCTGAACACCTAACCAACCACGACGCGTCTCACCAAACTCGACCAGCTGGTCAACTACTTTGGTTGCGAGACTAGAAGGAATAGAAAAACCAATACCAATCGACCCCCCTGATGGAGAAATAATCGCTGTATTAATACCAACAACTTCACCATCCATATTAAACAGTGGGCCACCAGAGTTACCTTTATTGATCGAAGCATCTGTCTGGATAAAGTTATCATATGGTCCAGAACTAATATCACGGCCAATAGCAGAAACGATACCAAGTGTTACTGTTCCGCCTAGGCCAAATGGATTACCAATTGCCATAACCCAATCACCAATACGTGCTTTTTCTGAGTTACCAAAAGATACAGCCGTTAAAGGTGTTATCGGTTTCACGCGTAAAACTGCAATATCGGTCTTGGGATCAGTCCCCACAAGTTCCGCATCAAGCTTTGAGCCATCACTAAAATTAACAACAATCTCATCAGCATCTGCAATCACGTGATTGTTTGTAATGATGATACCGCTAGCATCCAAAACAAAGCCTGAACCCAATGAGCTACGCGTTTTTGGAGATCCACCACGATTTCCATTTTCGCCATCCTCACGAGGGAAAAGGTCATCAAAAAACTCTTGGAATGGCGAACCATCAGGTACTTTAGGGATCGGTAGGTTTTTCGGTAAGTTTTTGCGCCCACCACGATCTGCAACTTTTTGAGAGGTAGAAATATTGACCACAGCTGCCATTAAACCTTCGGCCAAATCAGCGACAGACACAGGCCCTTGTGCATGAACGTAGCTTTTTGAAGGCATCGTAATTGTAGGCGCCGCGACAATTGCAGTTGCAAATGCCAATGCTACAGGAAGCTTAAGTGCTGATTTCAAAATATTTCTAGAGATCATAAAGATCCTCCACTTATCAGTCGGGCTTCATAATTGCCCGTTAAAAATTTCAATCTACTTTTACCATCAAAATAGGCGGTTGTATGAAAAAACTCACCAACTCACGCACTCTTGTAAAAGATGTTATTATAATTACCCAGACCACACGAGAATTGTTGCAAGTTAAAGGCCATTCAACCTCGAATTGCCCAAACAATTGCAACGCCAATAAGAAGAGCAAACAACCCAATCATACGGATATTAGAGTCTGGGAGTTTTGTAATATCTTCAACCATTTTACGCATGGCATTTGGAAAAGCTGCATAAAACAGCCCTTCAATCACAAACACCAATCCAATACCGACAATCAGGTCAGACATAATATCTGACCTGATTTATATTTTTATTGAGCATTGTTAGACTGTGACTTGCCGTTAGGGTTTTGGAAATAACGGAAGAAGTCTGAGTCTGGTGATAGCACCATCGTAGTACCCGTATCATTCAAGGCTGCAGTATAAGCCGTCATAGAACGATAAAACTCGAAGAATTCAGGGTCACGGCCAAATGCATCAGCAAAGATACCATTGCGTTCGCCTTCACCTTCACCGCGAAGAATTTCCGCATCACGCTGAGCTTCCGCTTTAGTCTCAATAACCTGACGATCAGCACGCGCTTTAATACGGCGCGCAGCTTCCTGGCCACGAGCACGTAAACGTTCAGCAACCGCTAGACGTTCAGCATTCATTCGAGCAAACGTTTGATCAGATACTTCAGCGGTCAAATCTGTACGACGAATTCGAACATCTTCGATCGTCAAACCCAAAGATGTTGCATCTGGGCGCAGCTGATTGCGAACTTCACGCATCATTTCCAAACGCTCTTCAGAAAGCGCTGATTCAAACCCACGAAGCGAGTAAACACCGCGAAGTGCTGAATCAAAACGTGTCTTTAGTCGTTGTTCTGCAAGCTGAAGACTGCCAGAAACTTGTTGGCGGAATCTAGTTGCATCAGAAATACGGTACGTAAGAAAGGCATCAACCTCATAAAACTTACCGTCTGAAACTTGAACACGCATATCATCCAAATCAAAACGCAAAAGGCGATCTTCAATGATTTGAACATTATCCAAACCAGCAAATGTAAGAGGTGCTTTAAAATACAAACCAGGGTCTGTTTTAACACTCTGAATTTCACCAAAACGTAGAACAATTGCTTGCTCACGTTCATTCAGCACAAATAAAGAATTATATAAAACGTAAAAACCCAGCGCTAATATAACCAGAAAAAATGGTCCACGATTACCCATTAGTTTGCTCCCTCAGTGCTAGTAGTTGATGGTGTTCTGCGATTATTGATTTCTGGTAATGGAAGATAAGGCACAACACCCTGTCCATTTCCTTGTTCAACAATAACCTTATTTGATTTAGCAAGAACCTTTTCCATCGTTTCAAGGAACAAACGCTTACGAGTAACTTCTGGTGCTTTCGCATACTCATCATAAACAGAGATAAAGCGTTGAGCTTCACCCTTTGCTTCTTCAACAACACGGCTCTTATAAGCTGCAGCATCTTCCAGAATTTGAGCAGCTTCACCACGTGCAGCACCCAAAACTCTGTTTGAATAACGATTTGCTTCTTCAATGAACTGATCTTCATTTTGCTCAGCACGCTGAACTTCATCAAATGAATCTGCAACTTCACGAGGAGGAGCAACATCTTCAAGTTTCAAACCGTTAATCTGAATGCCAGTTCCATAACTTTCAAGCGTGGCTTGAGTAATAGAACGTACCTCTTCTGCAATACCATCACGGTCATTACGAAGCGCATCATCAGCTGGACGTTTACCAACCACTTCACGCATCGCACTCTCGGCAACCTGACGAACCATGCCTTCAGGATCACTCACATTGAAGAGATAATCATTAGGCGAAACTACTTCGTAAAGAACAGAGAAGGTCACATCTACGATATTCTGGTCGCCAGACAACATCAAACCAGATGTGTTTGAACGCGCAGCGCCACCAACTTGAATTTGTTTCTCGCTAGTTTCTACAATCTCATAAGTTTCAATTGGCCAAAGATGAAAATGCAATCCCGCAGTTGATACTTCTTGTTTTGACTCACCAAAACGAAGCTCAATACCGAGCTGATCTTCCTGAATCGTATAAGCCGATTGGTAGATATAAAAGAATAAAGCAGCAACCAATCCAAGACCGATCGTAGCACCGTTAAAACCACCGCCGCCTGGCATTGCTTTTTTAAGCTGGTCTTGGCCTTTGCGGATCATATCTTCTAGATCAGGAGGTGTACCACCGCCTTGACCGCCGCCACCATTATTGGGTGGGCGATTATTTCCGCCGCCGCCCCAAGGGCCGCCGCCGCCGCCATTACCACCATTATCATTATTTCCGCCGCCGCCCCAAGGGCCGCCGCCTCCACCACTTTGATTACTCCAAGGCATCTAAAATCCTTTATCCATCGGAAAAATTTAATCTGTATTCGTTATAGTGATGCATAGCCATGCTTTCAATGTGTTGAAAGCGCTATTCGTCACCAGAGTTAAGATATTTTGTAAATCTCACAAAAAATTCAACAAAAACATGATTTTGAAACGTTAAACTGAATCAGTTTCTAAACTCGCTCATAAACTACATATAAGGTCTCAGCTGTATCATTTTCACCTATTGGCACTTCTTCACGGTCAATCGGACGCCATTCTGCGTCTAAAATTTCAGGAAATTTTGTATCACCATCAGGTTCAGCCATGACATACGTTACATAAAGCTTGCCTGCCAAGGGCAATGTAGCGGCATAAATTTGCCCCCCACCAACGATACAAATTTCTTTAGAATCGTTAACCTTTGCCCAGCCTTCTGCCAAAAAGAGCGCAGCTTCTATGCTATTAGCATGGACTGTATTCTCAGCGATAAATTCAGAGCGCGAAATAACAATATTCAAACGACCAGGCAGCGCCTTACCGATTGCCTGAAATGTCTTGCGACCCATAATAATAGGGTTTCCCATCGTGTCGCGCTTAAAACGCTTTAAATCCGTCGAAAGCTTCCACGGCATATCGCCATCCATACCAATGACATTATTCTTGGCGATGGCCACAACTAGGGAGATTGGAAATTCGCTCATACTGCAATCGGCGCCTTTATGCTTGGGTGTGCTTCATACCCATCTAAGGTAAAGTCTTCATAGGTGAAATCAAATAAATCTTTTACATCAGGATTAATCTTCATCGCTGGCAAACTAAATGGCGAGCGTGATAGCTGCTCTTTGGCTTGTTCAAAGTGATTGTGATAAATATGAGCATCGCCAAACGTATGAACAAAATCGCCTACTTCTAAATCACAAACTTGCGCTAACATCATGATTAGCAGCGCATACGAGGCAATATTAAACGGCACACCTAAGAAGATATCCGCAGAACGTTGGTAAAGTTGACAAGACAACTTTCCATCCGCCACATAAAACTGAAACATCGTATGACAAGGCGGCAAGGCCATATCATCAACCAAAGCTGGATTCCAAGCGCTAACAATATGTCGGCGCGAATTTGGATTTTCTTTAAGGCTCTTAACAAGACCTTTTATTTGATCAATGCTTCCGCCATCAGGTGTTGGCCAAGACCGCCATTGATACCCATAAACAGGACCAAGATCACCGTTTTCATCTGCCCATTCATCCCAAATAGAAACGCCGTTATCCTGCAACCATTTAACATTCGTTTCACCACGCAAAAACCATAACAGTTCGATAATAATAGAACGAAGGTGAAGTTTCTTGGTCGTAGTAACAGGAAAACCTTTACTTAGGTCAAACCGCATCTGATGCCCAAAGACAGAACGTGTACCTGTGCCCGTACGGTCACCGCGATCGGTTCCATTTTCAAGCACATGAGACAGTAGGTCGAGATAAGTTTGCATTGATTATTCCAAATTGATTCTGAAATCTACAATTTAAAGCATAGCACCAAAATTGAAATGCCTTACTCCGCCCAATCCACGTCTTTAGGCAAAAGCAGCTTTTGCACCTTCACCTAACGCTGCCATCATCTGACGATAAGGCACTGGTCCATAGCTGATACGAGCAACACCAAGTTCTGCCAGTCTTGCTTTTGGTGGACAACCAGGAATAGCGATAATATTTACAGGTAAGCTCGTTGCTTCACATAATTTACCAATCAAAGCCTCATCCAATAAAGCTGGCGCAAAGAATCCATTAGCTCCTGCAATTTCATAAGCTTTAGCGCGGTCAATGGCTTCCGCTAACATTGTGTCATCATGGTCTTTTGGATTTGTTTTCAAAAACAAATCTGTTCTTGAGTTAAGATAGGCATCCACGCCACTTGCATCAATTGCAGAACGAACGGCTGCAACACGCTTAGCTTGAAGCACAACTTCATGCAGCCCCTCACCGCCAACAACTTGATCTTCAAAGTTAAAACCAACGACCCCCGCATCAAGCGCAGCCGTAACATTAACTTTTATGCCCTCTTCTTCAACACTGTAAGCACCTTCAAAATCCAATGTTACAGGCAGTTCAGTACCATCAACAATACGTCTTGCATTCGCAATTGCGTCTGCCATCGGAATTTGATGCCCATCCCCATAACCTTGAGCAACAGCTACAGGCCAGCTACCAGTTGCAAGCGCTTTTGCACCAGCTTCTTCAACAGTTTTTGCGCTTCCCGCATCCCAAATATTATAAAGGACAATTGGGTCACCTTTTGTATGGAGAGATTGAAAGAGTTTAGCTTTTTCTTGTTGAGATGTCATAGTGCTATTCCTACATTTTTAGCAAATCTGTTAAGGATCAATTAATCATAATAAATCATGCTTTATTTGATTAATAAATGAGGCATTTCATGCAACGTAAAAAAACATCATCACTTTTTCCGGCGTTAGCAGCAGCAATCATGTTTACTTCAAAAAAGCGCAAATAAAGCTTACTTTAAAAGTCCCACAGCACCTGGAACTATCTCTTTCAAAAGTTTCTTCTTCATAGCTTCTTCAAAGCTTTCGAAGTTTTCTGCGATAATTAGAAATGAGCCATTTCCGTGTAAGACGTTTCGCCTGTAATAAGTCATGACATCTTGGTGTGCACTGTCATGTAATGGGTCAGAACCATTGATAGCAAGTCCATTAACAGTAATATTTGAAAAGTCCCACATCGCCAAAACTTGCCGTGGCTGAATCCCATCATTGTTTAAGCCATCTCCCGAAACATCAATCACCTGCCTAAAGCATGTAGCTGGAAGACGGGGAAAAAGCCTATGCGCGTAACCAAGGGCAGACCCAAGAGCCGTGGGCGATTTCTCAGAATTACGTTCATGGGTTGCTAAAGCTTGTGCAAGGGCAAAGATATCAGCTTCGGTATTAAGCTGTGACCACTCAAAAAGCATCTTCTAGTTTCTGGTGCCATTCCACTCAAAGGCAGCCATATACATACCGCCAAGAGATAAAATGGCCTCCGTTACCTCTGCATCTAATAACGCAGACACCATCCCCTTCATTTGAAGTGCATATTCATCAGAATACACACTAGACGAAGCGTCTATTGCAAGTACGAGTGCTAGATCACAGGGCTGTCCTTGCGCCTTAAGCTTAGAAGGCTGAACAAAGAAAATAGCGCCTATAAATATACAGATAAATATAAGCGCTAGTTTTCTCAAAACTTATAACTCCAGTTTAAGCTTCTTCTCAAGCTTCTCAAGTTCTCGCTGTGTGTCCGTAATATAGTCCCGAACAATAGGCGCTCCATCACGACTTCTAGATAACTGCATATGGAAGACATGCTGACTACCGGTGCGGAACATCAATTCGCATGAGATGAGATAGAACTCCCACATTCGAGCAAATTTCTCGTCATAAAGCTCAACCACTTTATCACGGTTTTTATCAAAGCGCTCAACCCAATGTAATAGCGTGGTAGCATAGTGAACACGCAAGAACTCAAGGTCTGTACACCAAAGATTGTTTTGTTCAATTACCTCAAACACCTCAGACAGTGCTGGTGAATAAGCACCTGGGAAAATATACTTGCGGAGCCAAGAACTCGCCATTCCAGGAGGTGACATATGACCAATAGAATGGATAACAGCCAAACCATCATCAGGCATGAGATCATTCAGTTTTTTGAAAAACTCATCATAATGCGTAACGCCAACATGCTCAAACATGCCAACTGAAACAATACGGTCAAACTTTTCAGGAACTTCGCGGTAGTCTTGCAGACGGAATTCAACCTTATCAGATAATCCCATTTTTTGTGCGCGTTCAGAAGCTAGTTTTTGTTGTTCGGTCGAAAGCGTAACACCAACCACGCTTACATCTTTTAAAGACGCAAGATAAAGCGCTAGATCACCCCAACCACAACCAATATCAAGAACTTTTTGCCCTGGCTTCAAGTCAAGCTTGGAAGCTAATAGGCGAAGTTTATTGCGCTGTGCATCTTCAAGCGTTTCTTCTTCCTCTCGGAAATAAGCACACGAATAAAGCATATTCTTATCAAGGAAGAGCTTATAAAATTCATTACCCAAATCGTAGTGATGCGAAACGTTCTGCTGAGCTTGTCCCCTGCGATTAGACTGCTGTTTCTTACGAAACTTCATATTAAAAGCGCGAATAAGCTTCTGCGCTGGGTGAGAAGCTAGTGATAAACGGTTATGCGAAAAGAGTTGCAAGAAATCACGAAGTGAAGACCCTTCTTCAAAGGTCATTGTACCATCCATATAAGCTTCCCCTGCCGCTAACTCAGAATTAGTCACAAGCGAACGATATAGCTTTTTATCATGAAGCTTCATGGTCACTTCAAGTCCAGGTGTTCCTGAAAACACATGTCTTTTATCATCGGCATCAATTACCGTAAGTGAGCCTTTTTGTATGAAAGTTTTCATCAAACTTGAAAGTGGGAACATAATTAAGAGGTCCTGAGAAGAGTTGCTCATTTAAAATTACTTTAGTTATATACAAATTCACAAGCGACAATATCACAATTGTAAAAATATATGCGAGATAGGCAAAAAAAATCCCCGTCAATGACGGGGATTTAATATCAAATTTATCAAAGCTTACAAGTCACCTAATTGCCCTGTTGCTTTGGCTACGAGATAATAAAATGTAACTCGTTGTTTATTACGATCACCGGACATTGTTTCACAAATCGAAGCAATTACTTCATCACATTTTGCTTCATCAGTGTGACCAAGCTTCTTCATGCACCATTTTTCACGAACACGGTCTAACTCGGACTTATCTGAACAAGAAACCAAAGATGCGTCTCTACTTTGTAGTGCAATACCAAGATGCTTAACAATTTTTGCTACTACGTCTGCATCTGCCCCTGCATCATAACGTTGAACGTCTGCTAAATAATCACTCATATAATTTCTCCACTAAACATATTAAATAACTATGGAATAGTCGTTTTCCCTCGCCAAAAACCAGCACACCAAAAAATTATCAAATTAAACTAACTAGGTCACGTTAAAAATCAAACAGTAAACAGATAACCATGAACAAGATTATTCGATTTAAACTTTGAATTTGCTGACACATCACCTATATTAAGAGTGCTGGCTTGCCAGACATGACGATAAATTGCCTGTGAAATAAACCATTCGGACCCGGGGGCGGTACCCGGCGCCTCCACCAAAAACCATTCCGCCAATAGAGCACATGCTCCGAATGGCTTTTGATGGGGGCGAAATAGGATCGACGAGGGTGTAAAGACTGTGTTTTCGTTCGGCATTGTACCGCCGTTATCGGGCTATATTCTAGTTGCAAATGACAACTATGCGGAAGCTCGTCTAGCTGCTTAATTGCGGTTCGACAGTTTCACACTAAACTCCCTACGGTTCGCACTGTGGGGCGGGGTCCGAAGGCACCTGGCAACAGAAGCCTTCACTTATTTTTGTTAACGTCATGTGGAATATTATGAGCGAAGAAGAACAACCAGAAGATCTAATCCGTTATGACGTATTAACACAGGAAGCTTTGCGTGAAGTAATACGCAAAGTGCTTGAAGAAGTTGCAAGTTCTGGCCTACCCGGCGAACATCACTTCTTTATTACGTTCAGAACAGACCACCCTAGTGTGCGTCTTTCGGCTCGTATGCGTGAGCGTTACCCAGAAGAAATGACAATTGTTGTGCAGCATTCCTACTGGGATTTAAAAATTACAGATACATATTTTGAGATTGATCTTTCATTCGATGATATATTAGAACGTCTCCGTGTTCCCTTTTCATCGCTTAAAGGTTTCTTTGACCCATATGTAAAATTTGGCGTACAATTTGATGCAGAATACCTAGAAGCAGCTAACGGTGATGTAAAAGTCGCGATAGAAAGCAGCGATGATAATGGTGAAGTTGAAAACCTTCCGCAGGTCGCTCAAAAACGCGAAGTGGCAAAATCAGGTAAAAAATCTAAAGCAAAGAAAAAAGACGACAAACCTGAGGAAGAAAATACTGAAAGCGCTGAAATCGTATCTTTGGATCAATTCCGCAAAAAGCAGTAACGTTCATGGTTGAGCCAATTAATCTCAGGCAATTTAAAAAGCGCAAGATACGCGCTGATAAAGAAAAGCTGGCAGATGACAACCGTAAAAAATTTGGTGTATCTAGCCATATTCGAAAAGCTGCAAAAGCAGATAAACATCTATCAACGGTAAAGCTTGATGGCGCGAAGCTGAACAACAAGGATTAGCTTGTTTGCTACAAAAACATTCCATCAGTATTAAAGGTCATCAAACCAGTTATTCTCTTGAAGAAGAGTTTTATTCTGAGCTTAAAAAAATTGCGCAGATGCGTAATAAAGCTTATAACACAATTGGATGAAACCCGCCCGCAAGAGAGCAACCTCTCTTCTACATTGCGCGTATTTGTTTTGAACGAAATTAAAAAGAATTTAAAGCACACCTCCCCTTCAGCGACAGCTTAGAGGCTTTCTGATGCCTTTAAAATTTGATTCTAGTGGCAGAAGCGACTGGATTTAAATAGCCTAAGGTCTGCATTGAGCCCTTTCTCATCAACGTCGTGCAAGCTATCGAACGGCAGCTATTGATGCTGATGTTCCGTTGCGATTATTGTGATAAGCGGTATAATAACACGTCTAGTGTGCAATTTCTGAGATCCAAGAACAAAGGCTAGCGATGACACGAAAGGAATTTTTAGCGATGCCCGGTTTGCTAAGCTTCGCACGCTCGCTTTACCAAAAGTTCTTCATGCTAAAAAACCGCGTAATGTCATAGTCGTTGGTACAGGCGCAGCTGGTTTGACTGCGGGCTATCGCTTGAAACAACGTGGCATCAATTTTCAAATATTGGAGGCGTCAACTACATTTGGCGGGCGAATGAAACGAAATTTAGGATTCGCAGACTTTCCATTACCGATGGGCGCGGAATGGCTGCATGCCCGACCAGAGGTATTTGACATGCTCATTGCTAATTCCACTACAAAAGTTGCGGTTCAAACATTGGGCTACGACAAAAATGATGTCTATGCATTTTGGGATGGCACTGTATTAAAACGAGCAAACCTAAGCGGGGAAACTGATCTGAAATTCATCAACTCCAGCTGGTTCGACTTTTTTGAACATTACATTGTTCCTTTTGTTATCGATGAAATTAAATTTCAAAACCCAGTGACTACAATTGATACCCCACAGGGACGTGCAACTGTTCAAACCCAGTCAGGCCAAGAGTTTTCCGGCGATGCGGTCATCGTCACAGTTCCACTGAAGATGTTGCAAGAGCGGCGAATTACCTTCGTTCCTCACCTCACACAATCGAAAACCCATGATATAGACACCGCGATATTTTGGGAAGGTTATAAAGCATTTCTGGAATTTGATGAACAGTTTTATCCGGCATATACCGAGATTGGCGTCACTCCAAGTGCATCAGGACAACATGGTTTTTACGATGCATCCTATGGACAGAACACGCAGCGCCACATCTTGGGACTATTTGCGGTGGGGAGCGCAGCAAGGCCCTATTTAAGAATGTCTGAAGACGTTGTTGCTCAACTTATTTTAAGCCAGCTTGATGAAATTTTCGACGGTAAGGCGACACCGAGTTTTCGTAAAATCATTACCCAAGACTGGTCGAACGAACCCCATATTGGCGGAGCTTATATCCAGGATCATGAAGACTGGAAACGTGTTCGTCAACTCGGGAACTCAGTCGGTTCAAGTCTGTATTTTGCTGGGGAAGCTTATACCGACGGTGAAGAATGGGGTTCGGTACACAATGCTGCCTTGGCGGCCAAAAGAGTGGTTGACCAGCTTTGGTAGGTGCATCCTCATATGCTCAATTTAAACCATGAGTACGAGCACCGCTGACAGGATGAAGCAGAACCTTGCTGCGGTGACGATGTAAGTCGGCAAAGTCCCATTGCCTGCCGTTGGCCGTATAAATTATAATGCTAACAAAGTATCAAGAGCAGCAGTTAGGCTTACATTTCAATATGGTCACTTCACCCCCAAACCCGCCATTAAAGTAATTAACAAAACCACCCTAATTAGAATTTAAAAACTCTTCGATGCTATCGAAGATACTGCTGGGTGGTATTGTCTCCGCCTGAAGTCTCTTTAATTCAGCTTCTTCTGCTTCAGCCTTGAGTTGAGCAATGCGAGCATCTTCTTCGCGCTTCTTAGCTTCTTCAACTTTGCGTTGCCTTTCAGCTTCAACAGCTTTTCGTTTTCGTTCTTCCTCAGCCAGTTTTGCTTCTTCAGCCTCTCGTAACTTGCGCGCTTCTTCTAGGCGTTTGGCTTCTTCTATTTCACGAAGCTTACGCTCCTCCTCAAGCCTCAAAGCTTCTTGGCGTTGGCGCTCGTTATATTGTTCTTTGACAAAAGCATAGGCAATTTGACTGCGTAAACGCTGTTTCTCAATCACCTGAGCTTCAAGCGTTTCTAAACGTCGTTGACTTATCTCAAACGCACGTAATGACAAATACCCCTCTAACCGATCAGCATTAATAGATTTTTCAAGAGAAGCTATTGGCCCCTTCCAAGTAACAGTAGCTTGCGGGTCTGCGCCCAAATTTGATCCCGTTTATTGGGTACAAATCCAATAATCGTACTTGCTTCCAAGTTTCGGTTTAATAAATCAAACTCGACATCAGATGTGATCGATGTTTGGTTAGAAACATAACGCACATTACGAGAACGCAATTTCCCTCTGTTTATGGAAAAAGGAGTATCAAGCTTAGAAACCTTAAAACTCGAAGTCAGAGTGGTTTCTGAAAAAAGTGCCGTAGCTTTTCCAGAAGTAATTTCATAATTATCAACGCCAGATGAAGTTAAGATTCCATCTAACGCGTCTAAATTAATCCCACTAACTTCGCCATCCTTAAGAGCTACAAACCCATTGCCTGAAAGGTTTGAAATCAAAGCTGCAAAACTTTCACCTGTCGTTTCAGCAGAACCATTTAGAACAAGTGCTCCAGTTATAAAATCTTTCAACCCAACGGCATGGGTAAACTGCTTTGCATCCATACCTAGAATTGAATAATTTAAATTTGCAAGAACATTACCAGCGGTATTTTTTAGATTACCCCCACCCTCAACTTGGCCGCCAAGCAAACCGAACGAAAGCGCATTTAAATCAATTGCACCATCAATCATGGCAAGTTGAAACTTAGCTTTTTCTCCAACAAATTTATCACTTAGAATGAGCTTATCAGATGTCATTAAAACATTTGCATCGAGCCCAGCAAACATGGCCTCGCCAAATATACTATTTTCATCCAATGAAATTGCATTGCTTACCCCAAGAGAGCCACCAAGCTGCGTTGTGCGTCCAAAAACAGCTTCAGCAATAAATGGCAAATCAATGCGGGCCAAAGCTAAGGCCCCTGAAACTTGCGGGCGGAGAACTTGTTCTTGCTTTAGCTTTAACTTCCCTGAAAACTGATTATCAGAGACCTGCCCTTTAAGGTTATTAAATTCAAAATCTGTTTTGGTTTTCTTCAAATCAAAGGAAACAGAAACAGGCATAGCTTTATCCGCATCAAAAGAAGGTATTGGAACATCCGCAAGTAAAATATAAGGCGCTAGGTTTTTTGTACCTAACGTTACGGATAAATCAGCGTCGTAATTATTCCAGTCATTAGTAATCACCTTCCCGACGGCCGAAAGGGTAGATTCCGTACCATCTAAAAAGATATGAGTATCAAATCCTTCTTCAGCGACGCCTCCAAAGTCAAAATCAAGCTTCAACAAACCTGGAATTTCGCCATAAAGTTCAGTGGGCAAGGTGTCTGCACCCAATTGACGCATCAATTGTGAAGGAGTTTTTTTGGAAAAACTCCCATTGATACTCAGCGGAACTTTTGCAAGTTCATCAATCTTGCCATCAAAACCAATTAGCAGTGCAACATCAGTACCACCAACAACCCCCTTGACGTTCACCCGTCCCTTAGCACCATCGGCATTTTCAGTCGTATCCAGTTCTAAATTAAGCTGTGTATTTTCCGTCAAATTAGCTTGAGATTTCAACCCTTCTATAAAGCTATTTTGGCCTAAAAAGTGATTAGAAAAATCAAGTAATGCAGTTGCATTTTTTGCATTTAATTCAAGTTTCATATTGCCGTTAGGTTTAGCTAAAATGTTTTCAATTCGGCCTGTGGTTACAACGCTAGCGCCTAGCAGGTTTTTCGCGTTTAAGCGTTCAATAGAAAGAGTACCATCATTAATCTGAACATGCGCATCCAAACCATTTGCGACAAACGGTTTATCTGCAATCATTACTTCAAAAACATCTGCTTTGATTTTAATATTAAGATCATGAGCTGATTCTTTTTCATCCGCAGTTTTTGTTAGTGAATAAATTGCCGATAGATCATCAACATTCACGCGGTTACCCGTAAGTTCTGCTAATATCGCTGGGCGTCCATCTTTAGAAGATAATCTTTGTAACTTACCTTTTAGCAAAGCATCATCAAGCCTTAACTCTACATTCTCAAGTGCCGTTTGGCGTTGTGAGATAGTCATATCAGCTGATAAGCCGACAGACTTTAACCGCCTGAAAGTCTCATCAACATTACCAGAAACCCAATAAGCAAAGCCTGATGGTTGGCGTGATGCAATCAATACTTTACCAGAAAAACCAAACCCATTTTGAAGACCAAAACGCCCCTTTACTTCTAATGCTGTATTCCCTGGCAAAGTCGCTTTCAAGCTGCGAAGTATCCAACCTTTTCCCGTAGAACTAATCAGCGTTTTAACATCTCTAATAAATGTATCTCCTGCGACAATAACAGGAAGGATAATGTCAATTTCACCCTTAGCTGTTGGAACAGGAACACGCTTTAAAATGCTATGCAGAGCAGACAGCCTGTTTTCTAATCTATTCTTTTCATTATTTATTTTTTGCTGCAGTTGATCAACATCAATTTGACGTCCGTCTGCTTGCATTTTGAAATAGATATTATCTTGAAGGCTAACAACCCCCTGCCCTGTTATCGTATAAGGATCTTCTTTAGCACCAATATCCAACTGATATTCATTGATATTAATTTGCTTAGGAGTTGCTAGAAAAGTGCCAGCTGAGAAGACAGGAAGGGGTTCAAGTTTTTTAGCCATTTCTTTAATTTGCAACTTTGAGAATTGCGAAACCCGAAACTCACCATCCCATGATAGCGCATTATTGTGAAGTTTCACGGGCCCATCCAACAAGAGATTATAAGGCTGATCTTTTCTATTAAGGTCCATTTTCAAGCGTAAGGAACCATCCTCTTGAAAAGTTCCTGTTGCAATTTTTATCTTACTAGCAATTCCTTCAACATCTGCTTCCGCATTGATACGCCATGGTCCTAAAATTGATTTAGCATTTAAATCACCTTGAATATTATCAAGCTCTAAACTGCGCTCACCAATCAAGCCCGTCACACGGATTGATCCATTTTCAATATTCAACTTTTCAATATTCACTTGTTCAGGGTTAACAAGCAGCTCTCTTGGAGAGGTCCAAGCAATCGTTCCATCTTGCGCAACATGTAAATTGACTTTTGGCTTACGCATTGACATTTCAACAATTCGAATCTCACCAGAGAGAAATGGAAACAACTCTGCATTAAAAGAAAACTGCTCAACGGTCATAAGCGGTGAGCCATCAACATTTTTACCAACCTGCAAATCTTCAAAACTTAAAAACGGCAAAGGCAAAAGGCGCAAATTAGTTTTGCCGCCAACCTTTACTTCTTGACCAACAACCCGAGATGCTTGCGCCTCAAACTCACTCGTAAATTCATCCCAATCAATAAAGTACGGCGCAATTAACGCTGAGAAAAGCGCAATAACAACCAGACTTCCTAGAAAGATAAATAAACGAAATAAAATATTCATTCAGAACTAAACCCCAACACAAAACCTACTCATAAAAACTCACAACCTTACCTGGGTTCATTATGTTATCAGGATCAATAGCCAATTTTATTGACGCCATTATGTCGGCCCCTGCTCCATGTTCTATTTTCAAGAAACGGCGCTTACCCTGACCAATACCATGTTCACCTGTGCAGGTGCCCTCCATAGCAATTGCTCTCATATTAAGCCGTTCAATGAATTTCTCTGCACGTATTACTTCATCTGGATCATCCATCATTACAAGCGGTGTAATATGAAAATTCCCATCCCCAACATGACCTACTATAGGGGCAACAAGGCCAAATTCGGCAACATCCTTTTGTGCCTCAGCAATACATTCAGCCAATCTTGAAATAGGAACACAAGCATCGGTTGCAATACCTTGGCTCCCTTGCCGCCAGGCAAGCATTGCGTAATAAGCATCGTGGCGCGCTTTCCAAAGTTTATTTCGCGCCTCCATAGTTTCAACCCATTGAATATTACCGCCACCGAAATCTTCAGCAATTGCATTAAAGCTTTCAATCTGTTCTTGAACTCCGTCAGGCGAGCCATGAAACTCAAGAAACAAGGTTGGTTTTGCCTCATATTCAAGACCAGAATATTTGTTGATCATCTCAATTTGCAGTCCATCCAACAGTTCAATGCGAGCCATCGGCAATCCAGTTTGCATCGCGAAAATAGTAGTATTACAAGCACCTTCAACACTATCAAATTGACAAACGCCTGCAGAGATTTGCTCAGGAATTCCATATAGCCGCAATGTAAGCTCTGTTATAATGCCAAGCGTGCCTTCAGACCCAACCATCAATTTAGTAAGATCGTAGCCAGCTGATGATTTTCTAGTACGTGCCGCTGTTTTAATAATGCGGCCATCTGGCATGACGACGCTCATGTTTATAACGTTCTCACGCATTGTGCCATAACGAACAGCATTTGTTCCGGATGCTCGGGTTGCGGCCATCCCACCTAAAGAAGCATTCGCACCAGGGTCGATAGGAAAAAACAATCCCGTATCGCGCAAATATTCATTTAAAGCTTCTCGCGTCACACCAGGTTGGATGACGCAATCCAGGTCTTCTGCATTCACTTTCAAAATTTCATTCATATCATTGAGGTCAATCGAGATGCCCCAGCAGGTGCATTAACACCTCCCTCAAGAGAAGTACCCGTCCCCAAAAGGAATAATAGGAACTTTATATTCCGCACAAATTCTAACAACTTGTTGAACGTCTTCTGTCGACTTTGCAAAAACAACCGCATCTGGAAGCTGCGAAGGTATATAAGTCATTGTGTGCGAATGTTGCTCAAGTAAAGCATGAGAAGTCTTTAATTGCTCACCAAACCTCTGTTTTAAAACAGAAATCACAGTTTGAATGCCAGATTCATTACGATCCAACGTTTCTAAATCATTCAAGGCCACGGCTTCTCCTCACGCATTGGCTTTTGTATAATCTTATGAATAAAGAACACTGCTACTAGTTGCAAACCACAATCAAAGAAAATTTATGCCCCCTTGCTTCGACTCAATGCTTATGAAAAAGTCAAAGAAACAACTCGGTCGGGGAAAATGCCGGAAATTTTAAAAACCTTCCTACACTGATCTACAATTGGATCGAACCAAACCTGTCGAGCTTCAATGCAGATAGGCAAATTTTCCGTATGGGTTTCTGCTTTAATCATCGGAAGTGCAGTATCCATAGCCGCTATTTTATTTCGGTGAATTAATTGGACTTATTCAAATGGACTTGGCTTTATGACCGAAGTGAAAAACGTTGTTACCGCAGCATTAGATAGACCATGGTACGTTATCTTAATTGCCCCAGTAATTGGTGGGGCTATTGTGGGTTGGATCATTACAAACTTTCTGCCACTTCGCCGTACAGGTGGCATCCCTGATGTTATGGAAGCTCGCGCAATTGATGGACGAGATGTCGAAATAAAATCTGCATTAATCTCTGCTGGTGCAACAGCAGTCTCGCTTGGTGCTGGCGCCAGTGCAGGCCGTGAAGGGCCAATGGTTCACTTGGGTGCCGCAATAGCCACATATATAACCAATTGGCTAAATCTTCCTCATTGGTCAAAGAGCACCTTACTTGCAAGTGGGGCTGCAGCAGCCGTATCAGCTTCATTTAATGCTCCCATCGCAGGCGTACTCTTTGCACACGAAATAATCTTGGGACATTATTCAAGGCGTTCTTTTGTACCCATCGTGATTGCAGCAGTAGGCGGCACCATATTCTCAAGGCTTTGGTTTGGTGACATCGCAGCCTTTGTAATTCCAGACTATCAAATCACGTCCTATTGGGAGTTTCCTGCTTTTGCCATTCTTGGCTTAATTTGTGCATTAGTTTCAGTCATTTTTCAATTTGCGCTTGTGGGTACTGACTATGTTGCCAGAGGCATTGAAATCCCGCTCTTCTGGAGACCTGTCATTGGAGGGTTTTTAATTGGAGCAATTGCAATCTTCTTCCCTGAAGTATTAGGCGTTGGGTACGAAGCCACAGATATGGCCTTAAAAAATCAATTAGGCCTTCAATTACTTCTAGCTTTATTGGTTGCAAAAACGGCTGCTATTTCAATCACTGTTGCATCACGCTTTGGTGGCGGCGTATTTGCACCAGCGCTTTACCTTGGCGCAATGACTGGTGCAGCTTATGGGTTGATGGCATCTAATGTTTTTCCTGAACTTGCATCAAGCCAAGGGTTATATGCTATTTTAGGCATGGGTGCAGTTGCAGCTGCAGTTCTTGGCGCACCTTTTTCAACGACGATGATCGTGTTTGAATTAACAGGCGGCTATACACTTACTATTGCACTTCTTTTAGCAGTATCAATTGCTACAGGTATCAATCAAGCAATTCACGGCCACTCACTCTTTGAATGGCAATTAGAAATGCGTGGCTTATTCTTTAAAGACGGCCCTCATAAATACGTCATGCGCTCGAACAAAGTAAAAGACTTCATGACCCTATTAGAACAAGATGCAGAGCCTATTTATTTAGAAAAAAATGAAGAAATAGAGCCTGTATTTTTACAAGAGACAGATAGCTTAGAAGCAGCCCTGCGTATGTTTGATGACAGCGGACTTCCTGACTTACCTGTTGTTGACAGCAAGCGCGATAACATCATCATAGGTCATGCAACACAAATAAAAGCACTTTCACATTTCAACATGGCATTAGTCGCCGCCAGTGAAGAAGAACACAGAGGTTAAAATAATAAGTGTCGCTGAATTTTGGTCGCCCTCAACTATCAATTCCTGGCCCTTCAATCATCCCCGATCGCGTACTTAATGCCATGCATCGCCCTTCACCCAATATCTACGAAGGCGCGCTCGTCGATATGGTAGAGACGCTTTATCCGGATTTAAAGACCATCGCACAAACAAAACATGACGTTGCCATCTATATCTCGAATGGCCACGGGGCATGGGAAGCAGCTCTGAAAAATACAGTAAATGCAGGTGACAAAATTCTTATTCTTGGCACTGGACGCTTTCCCATCACATGGGGTGAAATGGCAAGAAGTCACGGCATTGAAACGCAGATTATACACTATGGTATGCAAACAGATGCAGACCCAAGTCATTTGGAAGATGCCCTGCGAAAAGATACCAAAGGCGAGATTAAAGCAGTACTTGCGGTTCAAACGGACACCGCCTCATCTGTAAAAAATGACATTCTAACCCTTAGAAAAGCCATTGATGAATCAGGACATGACGCCCTCTTTATAGTCGATTGTATAGCTTCCTTGGCTTGTGATGAATATCATATGGATGCATGGAGAGCAGATGTAACCATTGCTGCCTGCCAAAAAGGTCTTATGACCCCTGCTGGCATCGCATTTGTCTATTTCAATAACAAAGCAAAAAAGGCGCGAGAACGCGCAAACCCCCGGTGAGTATTGGGATTGGGTTCGTCGCACTCAACCAGAACTTTTCTATCACCAATTTGATGGAACTGCCCCAACCCAACATCTTTATGGACTGCGTGAAGCTCTGAATATTTTAGTTCATGAAGAAGGCATCGAAGCTGCATGGAAGCGTCACACGACATTTTCAAATGCAATTTGGACTGCAATTGATCGCTGGAGCTTAGGTGGTGAAATTGAGCATAATATAAAAGATAAGAACAAACGTTCAACAGCCGTTACAACGCTTAAAACGGGCAAAGCTTGCGCTACAAAAATCAGAGAGTGGTGCGAAGAAAATGCAGGCCTAACACTTGGCATCCCCCTTGGTTTTGAAGGTGATGATTACAATTGCCATCTGCGTATCGGTCATATGGGCCACTTAAACCCACCTATGATACTAGGCACTCTGGGCACAATAGAAACTGCATTAAAGGCACTTAATATTCCACATGGAAAAGATGCTCTTTCAGCTGCCAGTCAAATAATATCAGATCACACCACGCGAGAATAATCTGTTTTTAAGCAACTTTATCTAGGTAGACAATTTCAGTCTGATAGTTTTCGATAAACGGAATAACGTCTTCGCCCTTTAAAGCCTTAGCAAAAAGATAACCCTGCCCAACAGAGCAACCAAGTTCATGAAGCGTCTTTCTATTTTCCTTAAGCTCAATACCCTCAGCAACAGTTGGCAAACCTAAGCTCTTACCTAAAGCAATTACGTTTTTCACAATTGCCGCACTTTCAGGGTTAGAATCCATATCTCTAATGAAAGATTGATCAATTTTAATCTTATCAAAAGGCAGCATTTTTAAATGAGTTAAATTTGAAAACCTAGTTCCAAAATCATCAATAGAAATTTGAACGCCACGTTTTTTTAACTTAGCAATAACTTCTGAGATTTCACCCACCTCTTCAATAAATGCATTTTCTGTTATCTCTATTTCTATACGATCAGAAGAAACTCTTGTTTGTTGTAAGATTTCAAAGAACCTATCCATAGTTTCATCACTACGAAGCTCATTGGGTGAAATATTAAATGCAAGTTTTAAATGAGTAGGCCAATCAACAGCTGCTTCACAAGCACGTCTCAACATTAAAAGTGTTAAATCACGCATAGCGCCAATATCTTCAGCAATATGCACAAATACATCAGGAGGAATAAAACCTTCTCTAGGATGTTCCCATCTAGCGAGAATTTCCATGCCCGCCACCTCGTTTGTTTTCATATCGATGAAGGGTTGGAAATACGGAGTGATTTGACCAGAGCTTAAAGCATCAAGCAATTCACCTTCTACTAGTGCGCGTTGTCTAAGCGATTTTTCCATTTTCACGTTATAAGAAGCAATAAAGTTATGGCTCTTATTACGTGAACAAAACAGCATGTAATCTAAACGTTGTACAATGTCTTCTTCATCCCATTTGGTAGATAGTTTCTTATCCGATGAAATATCAAGCACTCCAAGATTAAGATGCGTGCTCATAGTTTGTCCGTTGATCTGAATACCTTTTCCAGAGTGCTCTTTGATTTCATTTAGTACATCTGCAATGCGTGAACTATTTTCATCTGAATCGTTGGAATTAATAAGTAAATAAAAGCGGCCATTTTCAACACGAGCGGCAAAGTCATTACCCTTAGATAACGAGCGTATTTTCTCTGAATAAAGGTTGTTTATTTTAGCAGCAGTTTCTGCACCATGAACACTAGCTATAGAATCTAGGTTACGCACCTCAAAGGCAATGATGGAAGTTCAATTCATAACCTGATTATTTCGAAGTTCTCCAAGCATGAGCTTAAACCCAAGCCTATTTGAAAGACCTGTTACCGTATCGACAAAATCTTGTTGCTTTAAAAATTTTTAAAGTGCTTCGCGAGCAATCGTTTCTTTTTGGCCTCTCACCCGTTGCATAAAACTATAAGAAGCTAAACCAACAAACCCAACACCTGCCAAATTTAAAGTATATTTTTGTAGGCCAGGAAAAATAATAATGAGCTCATTCATAACCCAATCAAGAATTCCAAAACTTCTATCCATCCAGAAGCAAAAAGCCATAATCCCTGCAATACTAGAAATTTCGATCAATCGCTTATTACTAGTCAATTTTTCAAGCATAGTACCATATGGCCATAATTATTACTGTTAGAAGTCAGTTTTAATATCTATCAGGAAGGCGGCTAAAATTAACTTAACGACATGCAAATTACTTCTGCCAAAAGCTATGAAATCAATTTGTTAGTTTATAAATAGTTTATTTACTGCTCAAGTATGTATCAGAATAAAAGCAGTAATTTTAAACTACAAAAGTTTTATACGGCCAAACCCTGGAAGTTTTATCGCGGGGTTTAAAACATCAAATCCTGCAGTTAACCCAATAAAGTGTAACTCAAGCCCACTACGTCGCCCCATAGCAAACCCTAAATATCCTTTATAAGCGACTTGCACGTTCATCCAATCTGGGTCGATATTGACGTATCGCTCGCCTGATAAGAAATCACGACCAACGGCGTTCGCAGGTGCAACAAGCCCTATCTCAGGCACTTCATTCAAAACATGCGCAACAAAAGAGTTAGAATTGGGACCGGGCCAAAGCGTGTAACTACCTCTTTGAGCATGAGGATAATTGGCAACAGCATTTTCTATTTTGGGAATAAGTGCTCTGGCTTTATTACCGCGAATAACTTTCACAATCTCAGGTTCATTAGAATACCATCTTGCATCAGGCGCATAAGCATTCAGGCGCAATGGTCTGCCCCATCCAACAACTTCATATCGGTTATATTGTGAAGCATTCTCTTGCTTGGTTACAATCCAAGTATGAACCGCAAAAACACCCTTCCAACGCCCTGTCTTGGCAGCCATGACATAAACAACAGCTTCAGGCTGATTAACAACGGATGGAAATATCCCTGCACTTGTCCAATCAGCCGTATTCCAACTTTTTGCGTGATTGCCTCGCAATTGCCAAGAAGCTTGAGAGGCAAGTGCTGGCAAGATGAACAACACTATTAAAAAGACAAAAAACCTTCGTAAAAATTTCCGCAACATTCTCATCCCCTCTCAATACCTCAATTAATTATAATATGAAGTAAATTAATGGCGAGCATCTGGCAGAAGCTTGCAGGTTTTGTGCAAAATCCTTCTTGCCGCAAGATAAAATCCATGACAACTTTCAAATCAATATATCGCATCAGGGAGAAGTGCCATGTCTGTTGAACCGCTACGCAAAGATAATCTATCAAACATGCCTTATTATGAAGAGCGCGTTGATCTTGCAGCAGCTTTTCGCTGGACAGTTCGCCTCAACATGCATGAGGCAGTCGCCAACCATTTCTCATTATCGGTAAACGATGAAGGCACACAATTCTTAATCAATCCAAACCAGCGCCATTTCTCACTGATTAAAGCATCAGATATATTACTATTAGACGCTAATGATCCATCAACAATGGACAGGCCAGATGCACCAGAAGAAACAGCTTGGGGTTTGCATGGCGCCGTACATCGTCATTGCAAACATGCGCGTTGTGTACTTCATGTGCACTCAATCCATGCAACAATTCTTGCAAGCCTAGCAGACTCAACAATTAAGCCTATCGATCAAAACTGTGCCATTTTCCATAACCGTCATGTCGTAGATGACAGTTACGGCGGTCTTGCATTCGAAGAAGAAGGCGAGCGCTGCGCACAACTTCTCGCTGACCCAAAAATTCAAGTTATGGTAATGGGCAATCATGGCGTCATGGTAATTGGCGACAATGTGGGCGAAGCTTTCAATAGACTTTACTATTTTGAACGTGCGGCTGAGACCTACATAAAAGCACTTTGGACAGGCCAGCCTCTACGCATTTTGTCAGATGAAATTGCAGAAAAAACAGCTCAAGAAATCGAAGACTATGATGATCAATCAGGTCGTCACTTTTCTGATTTAAAAGAAATACTTGATAAAGAAGAACCTGATTACAAACTTTAATTAAGGCCTGTTTTCATCCAACCAGATACGTAATTTTTCTAAGCCGGGTAACTGGCTTACGATTTCATCTATTGTGAACGCATCAGAAAAATCATTAAATACTCTTGCAAGCTCAATCTGCGCATCGCGGTGAGCTGCCCTACCCTTATCTGACATGGAAACAACCTTGGATCGCTTATCTGTTTCATGCGGTACAATTTCGATAAACCCTTTGCTCTCCAGCTGCTTGAGCGTATTGGTCATCGCACCCTTGGTCACCTGAAAAGCATTCGCAAGTTCAAGCGGTGGTTTAGGGGGAAGCCCCCGTGCAAAGTGATTTAAGACAGTAAATTGCGACATGGTAAGACCATGCGGCATGGCACGCTCCGCACGGTTTGAAGCGAGTTGATTAATAATACCAATCTCGTTGAAGAGTCGAAAATAAACTTCACCAGCTGGCTTGGCTTTTTCTCCATCTTTGCTCATCAACTATTCCTAACCTTAGCTTCATAGTTCCAGCGCGGACTGGGATTCGGTTTTCCACCATACCCTATTCGAGCAAACATTTGCAGAGTTTCTTGCGGCTTAACGCTCAGCTGTTTTCTAATTTCACTAAACTGAGGAGCGACCTCTTCAAACTCTTGTAACGCCTGAGACAAAGGGTGCATCGCAATTCCAAGCTCAGTGGCTTTGAGGTTCATACGAACATAACCTCGACCAGCATCAATTTGATCTTTTCGTGTAGTGCCAACTGTTTTTACGAAAACATACCCCATCGCAGTCTCCAGTGGCTCAAGAATAAGCGGTATGCCGTTCTTAAATGTTGAACTTTCTGGATTAACAAGATCATCTTTTTCAAGCTGGCCTAAAAGACCAAGCGTTTCCAAAAATACACCACCCATATCAATTCCATCAGGACTGGCTTCAATTTCTGACTTGCCCATCCGCATCAAGTCGACGCTTTCTTTATGCGTTCTATGGGTGTGCATTTCGCTCAACACGGCTTGTTTTGTAACTTCGCTCATTTTTTTCAATGCGATCACGCTTCATCACACTGCCTGTTTCTAGATTAGCATCAACGGCTGACAGAATATTAAGTGCATCCATTTCTTGAACGGTTTTTGTTGTATCAAATACTTCTTTATTAGATCTTCTCTCCAATATTTGCGCAAACAAAGGATCCCGCTTTACATTTTCATCTTTAGAAAGTTTGATGTGAGCAACAGGCTTTTTGTCCAATCTTGGGAAATTTTCACCTTCAGGAAAAAGCTGCAGTTCAGCTTTCATACCAATTTCTTTGGCCGTCATTATTGCAAGTTCCAGAAAGCAACCAAAACCAATCGTAATTTGACGGTCATAAGGATCAGTATGCGGAAGGCGCTTATCTAAATCACAGTAAAGCGTAATCTCATTTTCTGTTTCAAGGTCAACAACCCACGGCTGACGGTTATGAGGATTAGGCGCTAAAATAGCATGAGACAAAATTATATGCCTTGGATCAACACCCGCGTTTGGCTCTAGAGCCAACTCCCACGGCTCAAGTGCTTTAGTTGGCGTTCTTGTACCAACAAAAACTCCCCCTGCTCCAGCAGCTAAAATCACACCACCACCAAGGATTTTTAAAAAACTACGACGTCCGGATTTTTCAATTTTATCAGTCATCATAAACTCCATTTAGTTTAACTTTAAATCAATATAGTTTAATACTAAACTAAATACAAGTACTTAAAATAAATTCCGTGCGGCAATCGCTGGCGTTGCCAAGAAAGCTAGTTTAACTATTAAGTGTGATACACAAGGCAAGTAACATAAGAAGGATTCTACCATGTCTAAAAAGCCAAACATTCTCATTTTCATGGTAGATCAATTAAACGGAACACTTTTCCCTGATGGCCCTGCGCAATGGCTGCACACACCAAACCTAGACAAGCTAGCTGCAAAATCCGCACGCTTTTCTAAAAACTACACGTCCAGCCCGCTTTGCGCTCCCGCTCGTGCCTCATTTATGTCTGGTCAATTGCCATCACGCACTGGCGTTTATGATAATGCCGCAGAGTTTCCCTCAAGCGTTCCCACTTACGCACATCACCTTCGCAACGCTGGTTACTACACATGTCTTTCTGGCAAAATGCACTTTGTCGGCGCAGACCAGCTACACGGCTTTGAAGAACGCTTAACGACAGATGTTTACCCACCTGATTTTGGTTGGACACCCGACTACCGCAAGCCAGGTGAGCGTAGTGAATGGTGGTATCATAATCTCGGTTCAGTCACGGGTGCAGGTGTTGCGGAAATCACCAATCAATTAGAATACGATGATGAAGTTGCCTTCAACGCATGTCAAAAGATACGCAACCTTTCGCGCCGTATTGATGATCGCCCTTGGTCCTTAACAGTCAGCTTTACCCATCCGCACGACCCATATGTTGCACGTAAAAAATATTGGGACTTATACGAAGACTGCACCCATCTTGAGCCAGAGGTTTCTGAAATACCATTTGAAGAACAAGACGAACATTCAAAACGTCTATTCCTAGCAAATGACTATAAGAATTTTAATATTACAAAAGAAGACATTAAAAAATCTCGCCGCGCATATTTTGCCAATATTTCTTACATCGATGATAAAATCGGTGAGATTATGGAAGCCCTTGAAGGCGGGCGCATGGATGAAGATACAATCATCATTTTCTGTTCAGATCATGGTGATATGATTGGTGAAAAAGGCCTGTGGTTTAAGATGAGCTTTTTTGAAGGTTCAGCCAGAACACCACTTATGATTTGCGCCCCACAAATAAAAGCTTGTTTAATTACAGAACCCGTTTCAAATCTCGATATTAATCCAACTTTATGCGCGCTTGCCGGTGTTGATATGAGTTCTATAATGCCATGGACAGATGGCGAAGATATTACGCCAATATCTCACGGCAAAAAACGCTCGACACCAGTGCCAATAGAATATGCAGCCGAAGGTTCTTATTCACCGTTGGTATGCCTAGCTGATGGCAATTACAAATATACAAAATGCAAGTTAGATGCCCCCCAACTTTTTGATCTTGAGAACGACCCACACGAGTTAATTAATCTAGCAACTGATCCCGCTCATGCAGAAGCATTCAATAGACTCTCCAAACTTGCAGATGAACGCTGGAACTTGGATAAATTTGATAGTGAAGTAAGAAGCAGCCAAGCTGCACGGTGGGTAGTTTACGAAGCATTGCGCAATGGCAACTACTTCCCTTGGGATTTCCAACCTCTACAAAAAGCTTCAGAACGTTATATGAGAAACCATATGGACTTAAATATTTTAGAAGAACAAAACCGCTTCCCACGTGGTGAATAACTAAATTTAACAGCCATGGTTTATCAACACTATAAATATTCGAATCATTGACTTTACTTGCCTGTCTGTAAAACTAAGCTTTCATTATTCAATTGAGCTTTAGGATATTTAATGGAAGGTTTGCTAATCATAGCTGCGCTGTTTTTCATCGCACTTCCCCTCATTAGCTTCGTTATGGTGTTAAACGCCAATAACCGTTTAAAGCGAATGGAGGACCGTTTTAAAAACACCGCAAAAGTTGCCTTACGCCACGCAAATTTATATGAAGAAACGTTAACTCGCCTGGAAGCCATTGAAGGTCATTTATATAGTGGCGGAGAGATCCCGCTACCTTCTTCCATGCCTGAAAAATCTGTTGATGATAAAGTTTCAGAACCCATTACAGAAGAAATACCAGATGAAGAGCCTGTCTTAGAAAAAGCAACAGATGAAGCATCAAAGCTCGAGTCGGCAGAAGATAAAGAAAATGAACTCGAGATAGCTGCAAACGAAGAAATGTCAGAGCAAGAGACATTCGCAGCAGCACAAAGCACAGATACTTATAATCCAAAAACTGCTAAGTTAGATTTCGAAAGCTTGATTGGTGGACAGTGGAGCGTTTTGCTAGGCGGCTTTGCTCTAGCGCTTGGCCTTATATTTCTTGTTCAATATACAATTGAGGCTGGCTTGCTCGGCCTTGGCCCTCGTATAATTCTCGGCTTTCTATTCTCGGGACTGCTCTTTGGAGCAGGTGAGTGGTTACGTCGTAGTGATGAAGATTTTGATTTACCCATTTACGCAAAAGCAGACGTACCCGGTATTTTAACAGGAGCAGGCGCAATTGGCGCATTCACCACCCTTTATGCTGCACATGCATTATATGGCTTTGTTGGGCAAGGCACAGCATTCGTTGGTCTTACGTTAATCGGAATAGCAACTATGTTGCTCTCTTCTATTCACGGACCAAAACTTGCAGCCATTGGTGTTCTTGGCGCCTACGTTGCGCCTCTTTTGGTTGACAGCCAAACACCAAACCCAATCGCACTCGCTCTGCATGTTATCGCAGTCACGGCAGTAGTTATGGCAATGGCAAGCCTGCGTAAATGGACATGGTTAGCAGTAGCCGCAAGTATCTTTTCTACTCTTTGGATTATTATTGCAGCAATAACCCCAGGCCCCTCAGTCGGATTAGCAGGCGCAATGATGGTCATTTCCATTACTGCAATTTTTGTCATAAGTTACGGATATCGCGAGTTTCAAAAGCGAGAGATTATTGATGTTTCACCGAATTGGGTCAGCAATTTTTCTTTTGCATTATTGACCATCGGTTTTGTAATTCAGCTTATAGCAAACCAACAACTAGCCTTCTCACTGCTCTAATCATTATGGGCGGAGCCTGCATGGCAGCGTCCCTATCAACAACGGCCATTCATGCGAGCGTTATGACACTAGTTACAATACTCATAACAAAACTAAACTTTGACTACCTACCAAGTGTAAATACAACAGATGACTTTTTACGTGGCATCGTCCCTATTGATACTTATGGATTTTTAAGAACTGCATTTATGCTTGGGTTACCACCTGCACTCCTAGCTATTTGGGGCAGTTGGCGAAGCGCTCCAGATGCGAAACGCCAAGCTGGATGGCTTGCTGCAGCGGCATCAGCCATCGCGTTTTTCGGATTGTTGTTTACATACCTAAGAATAGCGCCGTTTGAGACACGCCCGCTAATTGGAGCGATTGGCATGGGCATTGCCCTACTGTTGGTATTATTGACCGAGGCCTTTACCAAACGAACGAACCAAGACGTAGAAGCACCTAGTCCTGCAGCTTATGCCGTTGGAGCTGTTTCATGCCTTTCTCTTTCCCTTGCGATTGCGCTTGAACTAGGTTGGCTACCACTAGCTTTCAGCTTAACAGCACTTGGCATCACAGGCATCTATATCACACGCCCATTATTCACTATTCCTTGGTTAGCACTCGCATCCGGCATTTTAGCTGGAATCACGCTTTGGTTTAACATGCCGTTTGAATACCCAAGCGTATCCTCAACCTTAATTTTTAACGGGTTAATCCTGCTATTAGCGACCCCATCCCTATGCCTAATTTTTGCTGGTGAACTGATGCGCTTCACTCAACAAGGTGAAATTAAAATTCCAGCAAATGCCCTCACCGCAATTGGTCTAGTAGTCCTTGGCTTATTCATCGCAGTAGAAGTGGTACACATTGTAAACAATGGCGATCTTGCCAACGCAAAGCAATCACTAGCTGAAACGTCTGGTCATGCTCTTGCCGCACTATTCCTTGCCATAGGACTACGCAGGGTCGCAAAAGCAACTGGGCAAAGTGTGTTTACCTTCGCTTCATTATTCGCGTCTGCAATGAGTGTTGCAATAATTTGCTTTGGTCTTCTTGCAGACTTCAACCCGTTCTTTGATGGTGAGAGTGTCGGCACTGGGTTAATTTTCAACCTGCTTCTGCCTGGTTATTTGCTAACTGGTTTGACCTCAGCAGCGATTGCACTTTACTCCCGAGGCAATGCCCCTCGCTGGTACACACTCATGTACGCAGCTCTTTCAGGCGCCCTACTGTTTACTTACACAAGCCTAATGTTAAGAAAATCTTTTCAAGGCGAAACGCTTGCCAGTTGGAAAGCAACCTCCGACCTTAAGTTTTGGATGTATTCACCCCTATGGCTTGGCTTAGGTGCTCTAATATTGACCGTTGGTCTTCGTTATAATTCCATTGTAATACGAGCAGCTTCAGGCATTTTAATCATGCTCACAATCCTCAAAGTATTCTTGCTAGATATGTCTGAGCTTGAAGGATTCTTACGAGCTATCTCCTTCATCGGGCTTGGATTAAGTCTGATAATTGTTGGCAGATTTTATCAAAGGTTACTAACCAAAGCCGCCAATAAAACTAATTCTCCAACTTAGTTGAGACCTACTCGATTATCACTCGGTGAGAAACATCATTGCCATTTGTAATCGTCAGTTCTTGAAAACCAATAATCTTAATCAGGTCGAAAAAATTGAGTTGCTCGACATGGCCAATCTTTGCAAAGACTGGCGAAGTACGAGCATCAGCCGTAATAGAAGCTAAAAGGCCACGCAATCGGTAAAGCTTATTATAGCGTCCCTCTTCTGTAGAAATGATTATGAGTTTCTCCGCGTCACTGCCTTTAGCAAACATATGATAGATAGGTGGGTAAGGTTTCTTTTTTTGTTCTTGATCTACCCCCGTAACAAACCCAACGCGTGACAATCTACTGCCCCCCTGGAATACAGGCAGAGGCGCTTGATATGTTTCTTCAGACAGAGGTTTGGGATAATAATATCCAGCATGACGATCTTCTGCCCTTAAGCCTGATGCAGATATCAAAACAAAGAATAATAAGAAGAAAATACGATTGATATAAAACACAGCAAAACCTTTAATATTTGAACGCCTCAGGCAAACTTAATCTACGTGAATAATTGTTCGTCAAGATTTAGCTATAATACGGCAATTTAGTAAAGCTCATTTACAAAGGACAAACGTAAATGTGATAATCTTATTTATAATGATCAGTTACGTTTGTGTGACGCAATTTACATTCATGACAACATACATCTGTGAAGTGATATAAAATTACTCTACATTTAGAATCATTATTATAGCTAAAATCAAAGCAATCATGCCTACAAATAACACCCAACTAAATTTGAAATTTCACGCTACACACTCTCAGCTAATTGCGGAGACTCACGCACGTCCATCTCATGCGATAACGGGACCTGCGCAAATAATCCATGTAGCCTTAAAATGTTCCGATGAAATAGCAGATCGCTTTTTTGAAGTCCTTGACAATGACAAAATTGAAACTGGCCCACGTCACAGGACAGGAAAATTAAATGACATTCATGTAAAACTAGAAAAGCATACGGAGTTTTTATCATGCACGTTTTTTCAAGAACTTGGAGCAAAGAAAAACCATGATGAGTTAATAACAATAGTTGACCGTAATTTCCCTATTAAGGAAACAGAAATCTATGTTCTCTTCAAATTAAATTTAGTAAATTCAGCTCGAGAGATGTTAAAAATCCTGCCGATTGAGCAACGTATTTATGGTGGCAAAATGCGTGATGGTATCGACGTTAGGTCTACTTTCACCCCAGATAAAAATGGGATAATAAATTTTGGCATTTATTGCAAAGACCAAACAAGAGACGAGCTCGGGCGTCGCATCCAACGCTTAATCGAGATGGAAACTTATCGCACGATGAGTTTGGTTGGATTACCCATTGCAAGAAAAGTTGGAATAGAGCTCACAGAATGTGAGCAAGAACTAGAAGATCTCACGCTCTTATTAGGGCAATCAGCAAACTCAACCCAAACAGAAGACGAAAAGCTTTTTCAACAACTCTCAGATTTGTCAGAACGTAGCAATATTTTGCTAAATAAAACACGTTATAGGTTTGCAGCCAGCCGTGCATATTTTACTCTTTTTCAGAACCGAACTGATTCAATGGAAGAAGAGGTCCTTGGCGACATTCAAACCATGAGTGGTTTTTTACGCTCCAGGGTTGAACCAGCCATCGCAACAATTGAAAGCACAGCGAAAAGACAAGAAATCCTAACAGGTGATCTTTCGCGTGCGATTGTCTTATTACGTACCAGAATTGAATTAAACCTCAACAAAGGTAATCAGGCGCTATTACAATCTATGGACAAGCGTCACGACCAACAACTCAAAATTTCAGAAACAGTTGAAGGCCTTTCGATTGTTGCAATTACCTATTATGCCGTTGGGCTAGTTTCATACTTACTCAAGGCGCTAGCAAAACAACCATGGATGCCGTTTTCAGCAACACTTTTAACGGCCATCTCAGTTCCATTTGTATTCCTGAGCGTCTGGCTAATGCTAAAACGCGCTAGAAAAGCTTGGGAAGATCGCAAACAAAGCTGAACCTACCCTGAACAATGTATCATTGTTTTGTGAATGAGTGTTAGAGCTTGTTATTTGCATATGAAGCAAAAATTTCTGATAAGTATTTTGTAATTTAATTAGGAGACTTTCCAAATGAACCGTCGTGTTTTTATCACTTCAACCGCCGCTTTGGCACTAACATCTGCTCTTTCGTTTCCAGCATTTGCTGCAGGACGCTCTGGCAAATTTAAAGGCCAAAGCAATCACGTAACAAAGGGTTCTGTAACTGTAAAAGACAGAAAAATCATTCTTGGCAGTGATTTTTGGTTTGACGGCGCCCCAGACCCACGCATAGCACTTGGCAATGGCGGCAAGTTCAAAAAAGGCTCAAAAAACGACTTTACGCCCCTGAAAAAAGATACAGGCGCACAAACTTATTCTATTCCATCAAGTATGAATGAAGCTGACTTTGATACGGTCATCGTTTGGTGTCGAAAATTTTCTGTGCCACTAGGCTATGCAAAAATCAAATAACTCTAAACTCCCTTAGAATTACTAAGCCACCGCAAGAAACTGCGGTGGCTTTTATTTATTGAACGCCCTCAACAGATTTAGCTAATCGCACCAGATTTATAAATTCTGCACGATAGCCAAACTCATCCTCGCCCTTGGCAGACAGAGCAAGTGCGATGATCTCATCATAAGAATACTCACCTGTATATTCACCACCCTTCAACAATTGCCCAAAACCTGCCACGGCAGAAGCAAATCGAGCATCTTGAGATATAGCCTCAACGGTATCAACTTCATCAGCCAGCGTAATCGGCGTAGAGATCAACGTACTCGTGCCACTATCAGGCAGTTTATAGCGAATTTTCATGAACCCATATTCATTAGGATTAGCATTCACAACAGGCACTACTTCAGCTTCCTTAGCTTGTGCATACCGAAGTGGGTCAACATTTTGAGACTTTGCACCAACGGGCGTAATTTCATAAAGCGCCGTCACTTTATGCCCAGCTCCAATATCACCTGCATCTACTTTATCATTGTTAAAGTCTTCACGCTTTAAGGCGCGAGTTTCATAACCGATTAAGCGATACTCACTGACAAGCCCTGGATTAAACTCAACTTGCAACTTCACATCCTTTGCAATCGTAAAGAGCGTTGAACCCGCTTCTTCAACAAGCACTTTACGCGCTTCTGAAAGCGTATCAATGTAAGCTGCATTACCATTACCGTTTTGCGCAAGCTTCTGCATCAACTCATCATTATAATTACCACGACCAAACCCAAGCACAGAGAGCGTTACACTCGTTTTACGTTTTTTCTCAACAAAACGTTTCAATTGCTCAGGATCACGAATACCGACATTGAAATCGCCATCAGTCGCTAGAATTACACGGTTCACGCCATCGCTATTTTGGCTTTCCTCAGCCAAGGCATAAGCCTGGCGAAGCCCTGCCCCACCAGCCGTAGAACCACCCGCATGAAGTCGATCAAGAGCAGATAAGATCTTACGTTTATCTTTGACTTGCGTCGGCTCCAACACTGTACCCGCACTCCCTGCGTAAGCAACAATCGAAATTGTATCCGTTGGTTTTAGCGAGTTTAGCAAGAGCTTGAATGAATTGCGAAGCAATGGCAGTTTGTTTGGCTGGTTCATAGAGCCAGACGTATCAATCAAGAATACAAGATTAGAGTCTGGCTTCTCAAGCTCTCCCAACTCATATCCTTTAATGCCAATCGACATAAGCTTCGTGCCTTCATTCCAAGGTGTGGGCATAATGTGAACATTGGCTTTGAAGGGAACAGACTTATCCTTGGGCACTTCATACTTATAATCAAAATAATTGATAAGCTCTTCAATCCGAACACTGTCAGGATTAGGCATCTGATTATTGTTAAGCGATGAGCGCATGAAAGCGTAAGAAGCTGTGTCTACATCAACAGAGAAAGTGGAAACGGGATCAGCCAAAACAGATTTAACTGGGTTGGATTCTACCTCTTCAAATCTATCCCGATTTTGAGTTTCAGGAATAACAATACCATCTTGAGGCACTAAAGCTTTTCCACCATGAAACACTCTTCCATTTGGAATTGTAGTATGCGTTTCTTGAGACGGCGACAGTGAGTTTAAACGGCTTAGTTGTTGGCTTAAGCCTTTTACAGACAGCTTGTTCTCTTTAGGCTGAGGAGCAGGTTGATTACTCCCATCGGCCTCTAAAAGCTTCATTTTTTTTCTCTTTTGTTTAGCAGTTACACTTGGTGTTAGCTCACTCTCAACAATATCATCAGCAAACTCCTTCGCTTCCTGTTCAACAACAACCGCCCCATCTTCAACGGGAGATTCCGCGCGTGCAGCAGGAATTTTTGATATTTCTGACGCAACTTCTGTAGTTGGTTCGGGCACAGGAGTTTGTTGAATGCGCAGTTGGTCTTCATCAGCCAAATCAACTGTTGGTTCAACCACCACCTCATTTTGTGTTTGTAAATCAATGCCAAGTTTCTGTGGCTGATCATCCAGCGTTGTAAACTGCGAGATATTCGGGCCAATCATCACAAAGGCCAGCACGGCAAGGCTTGCACCGCCCATCAGTGAATAACCAAATTTCGAATTAAGCGATTTCATTTTATTTTTCCAATCAAACAAGGGTTTCTTTTCATTACCTTGTCTAATAAGACGTGCCTCGCTCTCAATTCCTTGGGAGGCACTTGAGATTTTTTCTTCTTCAAAAGCCTGCATGGCCAGCTTCATGGCATCAGCCTTGGCATTTGGCTGCGGCGAAACCTCGCTCTGTTTGCGGAAAGCGCTTTCGAGTTTATCGATTTCTTTGCTCATAACACTTCTTCCTTCGCAATCACTTTCAATTGCTTTTTCAATTCATGCATCCGCCAGGAGACGGTAGATTCCTTGATGCCCATAATTTTTCCGGCCTCAGCATGGTTAAGCCCCTCACCCACCACCAGCACAGCAGTCTCCCGTAAATCATCGCTTAGATGGCTCATCGCTTCATTCAGCCATTCCATTTCTTTAGCAGTTTCCGCTGCCTCTCCTCGGCGAAGTTCTTCCACCTCACCATAATCATTGTTAATGCGTTCACTCGTTATCTGTTTGCGCTGCACATCACGCACACGGTTGACGACAACCCGATAAAGCCAAGTCGTAAAACCAGCGTCTCCACGAAATGATTTCAGCTTGGCAGGAAGCGACATGCAAACGTCGTGCGCCACATCTTCTGCGTCTTCTCGCTTGCCAGAGAACCTAAGCGCGATTCTGAACACGCGGTCGTAATGCCGCTCGAGCAAGGCTCGAAAAGCATCCCCGTCCCCCTTGGCAGCCAGCATAGCCAAGTCGTTATCTGCAGTATTTACATCCAAAGATCAGATCTCTTTTTGCGGTTATATCAATATGACGTACCTCAAAGGCAAATCCTTGGCAAAAAGATAAAATAATTTGATATGAATAAAAATCACTAATGTTGATGAAGAGATACTGTAATTTCCCACCAAAAGTATTAAATAGAACAAATGTCGAACCCTTTTGATTCTATTCCTGATGATCCTGCACCTGCTCCACCAAGCGGTGGTGGCATTGCTGCGCGTGCTATGGGAGCGCGAACAGGTGCGAATGCATCTGATTACTTTGAAGGATTAAATCCAGAGCAAACTGATGCCGTTGCGACGCTGGATGGTCCGCTTCTTGTGTTGGCTGGTGCAGGCACTGGAAAGACGCGCGTTTTAACCACCCGTATAGCACACATCATCAAAACGGGCAGAGCTTATCCATCACAAATTCTAGCGGTGACCTTCACCAATAAAGCGGCCAGAGAAATGAAAGAACGTATCGGCCGCTACATGGGTGATGCAGTTGAGGGAATGCCTTGGCTTGGAACATTCCACTCCATCGGCGCAAAAATCTTACGCCGCAATGCAGAACTTGTTGGCCTTAAACCTAATTTCACCATTCTTGATACAGATGATCAAATCCGTCTGCTCAAACAGCTAATCCGCGCGGATGGCATAGACGACAAACGCTGGCCAGCAAGAATGTTAGCAGGGCATATTGATAGCTGGAAAAACAAAGGCCTTAACCCAGAACAAATTTCAGAAGGTGATGCAAGAGCATTTGGTGATGGTAAGGGGCGCGACCTCTACCGCCAATATCAATCCAGATTAAAAACCCTAAACGCCTGTGACTTCGGCGATCTCCTAACGGAGTCGATCAGATTATTCAAAGAAAACCCAAGCGTATTAGCTGAATACAATAACCGCTTTAAATTCATTCTGGTCGACGAGTATCAAGATACAAACGTTGCCCAATATATGTGGCTGAGATTGTTAGCGCAAAGTAACGGCACACCCCCCACCGGCTCAGCTAACGCTTCACCAACCTCCCCTCAAGGGGGAGGTAGTCCCTCCGTGGCAGGGCAATCTTTCGCGACTAGCGAAAGTGCAAGCCCGCGAACGGACGATAGCGCGGATGCGCTAGCGGAAAAACAAATAAATCCACAAAGCCCAAATTTATGCTATGTGGGTGATGACGACCAGTCCATCTATGGTTGGCGCGGTGCGGAAGTTGATAACATCTTGCGTTTTGACAAAGATTTTCCATCAGCAAAAGTCATACGTCTAGAGCGTAACTATCGCTCAACTGCGCATATCTTAGGCGCAGCAGGAAGTTTGATTAGCCATAACGAAGACCGCCTCGGCAAAACACTTTTCACGGATGATGTTGATCCAGACGCTTCTAAGGTAATTGTCCAGGCAGGTTGGGATTCAGAAGAAGAAGCCCGTTCCATCGGCGAAGAAATTGAAGCGCTTCAAAATAAGAAACACCCATTAAACGAAATTGCAATCCTCGTACGTGCATCTTTCCAGATGCGTGAATTTGAAGACCGCTTTGTCACCATGGGCCTAAACTACCGTGTAATTGGCGGACCCAGATTCTACGAGCGCATGGAAATCCGTGATGCCATGGCCTACTTCCGTGTCGTGTGCCAACCAGCCGATGATTTGGCTTTTGAGCGTATCGTCAACAAACCAAAGCGCGGCATTGGTGATGCTACTATTCGCACCATCCATGATAACGCCAGAGCCAGAAGCATTCCACTTACAGTTGCCGCACGTCAATTGGTAGAGACAGAAGAATTAAAACCAAAAGTTCGCGGCACGCTAAAAACCGTATTAGATAATTTTGATCGTTGGCGCACAGAACTTAAATCGACGCCGCATACGGAACTTGCAGAAACAATTCTGGATGAATCCGGTTACACAGAGATGTGGCAAAACGATCGCGCAGCAGACGCACCAGGCCGCTTGGAAAACCTAAAAGAACTCATTCGCTCGATGGAAGGGTTTGAAAACCTCCCCGGCTTTCTTGAACATATCTCACTCGTCATGGACGTTGATAGCGGCGAAGACCTAGACGCTGTTTCCATCATGACTCTTCACTCTGCGAAGGGCTTGGAGTTCGACACAGTCTTTCTACCCGGCTGGGAAGAAGGCCTCTTCCCGCACCAGCGTTCGCTTGATGAAGGGGGTAGATCAAGCCTAGAAGAAGAACGCCGCCTTGCCTATGTCGGCATCACAAGAGCACGCCAAAAGTGCCATATCCATTTCGTCTCGAACAGAAGAATTCACGGACAATGGCAATCTTCACTGCCATCAAGGTTCATTGATGAACTCCCTGAAGCCCATGTAGAAGTAGCCGAAAGCCAAACCTCATACGGTGGTTACGGAGGCTCAAACGCCGGAGGCCGCTACGGCTCGAGCCGTTTTGATAATGTCGATACATTTGACTCAACCTACTCCAGCCCCGGCTGGCAACGCGCACAGAACAAAACTTCATCTGGCGGCAATACATGGGGTGCAAAACCCTCAAGTTCGGCCTCAGGCTTCGGCGGCAAAACCATAGAAGGCAACCTAGTAGCCTCCTCCATAAACGAGCCCACCTCAGACTTCAAAGTCGGTGACCGTGTGTTCCATATGAAATTCGGCAATGGGAACGTGGCGCTAGTCGATGGGAATAAGCTTACGATTGATTTTGATAAGGCCGGGCAGAAACGGGTTTTGGATTCGTTTATTGAGGGGAAGAGCTAGTTACAGTTGGCAGTGCATCTACTACACTTTCAACTGTATGACGAACAATGTCTTTTGGATTTCTTAGATTATACTGCCATAATCCTTTTCCAAGTTTATCCCATTCTTCTCCAGTTGGATTATCCAAACAATACTTCCACCACATATCATACCAGTTACGATCATTCGTTTCCGGAGTAACATGGGGGTCAAAATTATATCTTTTCTGCAAATCAGAAAACTTTAATTTTCCATACTTCGCTTTTCTATACAAATCGGGGGACATTAATTTTAAATCAATTAATACCGCAATAATTGGTGCAAGCTTTAAACTTTTATCATTAGAAAAACTCAAAGCTACTATTATTAAAAATGACATTTTTTCCAACGTTCTGAGCGAATAGTCTGCTTTATGAAATCTTTCCACCAAAAAGTCCTGCAAATATTCAAGCAATCTTTTATCAGTGTTTTTAATACCAACACTAATCATACATTTTCTTATATATAATTTAATATTATTTTCCTGCTCATACCGCTTTGAAATAGGAAAGTTCAATCGCAATGAAATAAACTTTTGCAAATAATCAAACCCATCAATTTCACCGTATTGATGCTCAACAGAAGCAACTAATGATTTTGAGTTTGATACTAATAAAAAATGGACAACAATTACTGAGAAAAAATGCTTAATAGTCTCCAAAACGGACAATGCGTAATCAGGCCTACACCTATCAAGTTCATCTATTATAAAAACAATAGGCTTTTCTGATGCATACTCAGCAAGTGCTATTCTAAAGGATTTAAATACTAATTTATCTTTAGCAAAATTATTCAATTTTTGATCAATAAGTTGATCAAGTTCCGCCTCAATTTGATAACCAACATCATTAGCAGATTCTTCATTTGCTTCAGAAAAGTCTCCCGAACGAACAATACCAGCAGTGGCAAACCGAACTCCGCTTTTTAATAATGCACGCCCAAGAATTTTTCCAACTTGCTTCGCTTTTTCTTTCACCTCAGTTGCTTTTTCTGAAGGTTTTAAGATTGATAAAAACTCAGAAGCAATTGCTATGAAAACATCTTCTTCGTGGTCATTTTCAAAAGCATCAAAATAAATTGCTTGGAATTCGTCTTCCTCATTAATTTTATTTTGCAATCTTCTAGAGAAAACTGTTTTACCTGTACCCCATGGCTCATCAAGTGCAACCACTAATGGATTAGCACTATTCTTAAACAAATTAATAAGTCCGTCTCTAAATGCATCTCTACCAAACATATCAGCTTCAGCATTAATTGCTTCATCAATAGAAGGAGTTAGGAACAATGTATTTACCGTCATATAATCTCCATGAATTTAGGTGAGAACTTAATAAATAAAACTGACATAACACATTTTATATACACTAATATTACTTTATTATATTTTTCAACAAACCAACTCACCCCCGTCATCCCGATTACCATGCGAACCGGGATCCATTGATTATAAATACACTCATTATTCTACGAGAGGTTTACCCCCACCCACTCTGTTCTTGCTTCGCAAGACCAATCGTGTGCCTCCCCTCCTATGGGAGGCGGTATGGTGTGAATAGCGTGCCGCAAGTCTTCTCCCCCCTTAAGGGGGAGAATGAAGTTTCTTGGAATTGGCTTAAGCCGCCGGCTGGCAAACAAGCGCAGCGCCGTTAAGAAGCCAAACCTTAGAAACTTAAGAGGGGGGGAACACATAACGTGAAGCAAGTACAATTCCCCCACCGGTTCACTTCGTTCACCAACCTCCCCTCAAGGGGGAGGTAGTTTTTCTTTTTCCCTTCTCCCCTTGTGGGAGAAGGTGGGCCGAAGGCTCAGATGAGGGGTGAAGACTATCCACATGCACTAAAGCCGTTTAGTAGCAACTCACCACGCTCGTCATCCCGTTCGCAATACAAACTGATATCCATTGATATCAAGCGCACATACGCAATATGCCGCAAGTTTACCCCTCACCCGACCTGCTTCTTGAGAAGCAGCCCACCCTCTCCCACAGGGGGAGAGGGTGGGCCGAAGACTCGGATGAGGGGGCAAGACTATCCACAAGCATTAAAGCCGTTTAGTAGCTGCCAATATCGTATCACACATCATCACTAACTCATTACGCACCTCATCATTCCAAAACCGCAGAATGGTAAACCCTCTTTCACTTAAGTCATCATCGCGTCTTTTGTCATAACTGCTATCAGCATGTTGGACACCATCCACTTCAACAATGAGGTTTTCTTCCATGCAGACAAAATCTACAATGTAATTACCAACGGGAACTTGTCGCTTGAATTTCAGCTTTTCCAGCTTCCTACCACGCAATGATTGCCAGAGGATATCTTCCTCCTCGGTTGGCTCTGATCGCATTTGTTTTGCGTTGGTTCGGTTGATGGAAGGTACTTTTTGATGGGGCATTTCAGAACTCTAACATCATAATATAGTTGAGAGAATACCCCCCATCCGTCAGCTACGCTGCCACCTTCTCCCACAAGGGGAGAAAGAAAGAACTAGATTTAACTTATCCCCGCCTCATAAACCTCAAGCATACTTCTCATATCAGCAAAATGCACAACCATGGAATGTACGACCATCGTTTTATGTTTTGCTGACAGCGGAGCGGCGGTAGCCATATCTATCACTTGGATTGATGTTTTTATATCAAAGGGTGGCGGGACTTGGATCGCTTACGGGTACGAAATTACCTAAGAGGCTTTGTCGGAACGGTATGCCTGAGTAGTCCGATACAGACATCAAATCTCCGCGTGAGGGCTGAACGCCCAGCACATAGGGTCTTTTTAGGTTATCAGCCCTCACTGTTGTGCTTTAGCGAAGCAACGCCTTTTGCGTTGTTCGCCAATAAAATAAGTAACACCGCTCAGTAATGGGCGAGTGAATGCGTAAGCATGTCTGCCTCCCCCTGTAAAAAGGTAGACACAAAAAAAGGGCCGCCCGAGAGGGTAGCCCTTAAGGTAACAACTAGAATAATAGGGAGAAGAAATTACTCAGCTGCGAATTGGTTCATTGTGTTGTCTTCACCTGATGCAAGCAGAGCAGCATCGCCAGCGAAGTATTCTTTATGATCATCACCCATGTCTGAGCCAGCCATGTTTTGGTGCTTCACGCATGCGATACCTTGACGGATCTCTTTACGTTGAACGCCAGCCACATAACCCAGCATGCCTTGATCGCCGAAATATTCTTTTGCAAGGTTGTCCGTAGACAATGCAGCAGTGTGGTAAGTCGGCAATGTGATAAGGTGGTGGAAGATACCTGCTTCACGTGATGAGTCTTTTTGGAATGTACGGATACGCTCATCAGCTTCTGCTGATAGTTCGCTCTCATCATAATCAACACTCATAAGTTTTGCACGGTCATATGATGAAACATCCTTACCTTCAGCTTCCCAAGCATCAAATACTTGCTGGCGGAAGTTCAATGTCCAGTTGAACGAAGGAGAGTTGTTATAAACAAGCTTCGCATTTGGGTGAACCTTACGGATGTCATCAACCATGCCGCCGATTTGTGCGATATGAGGCTTTTCAGTTTCGATCCAAAGAAGATCAGCACCGTTATCAAGTGATGTAACACAATCAAGAACACAACGTGCTTCGCCAGTGCCAGCTTTAAACTGGTAAAGATTTGAAGGAAGACGCTTAGGACGCATCATCTTGCCGCCTTGGTTTACGATAACATCACCGTTCGCCATGTTGTCAGCCGTTACTTCTTCACAATCAAGGAACGCATTGTACTGATCGCCAAGATCGCCAGGTGTTGTTGAATAAGCGATTTGTTTTGTAAGGCCAGCACCCAGAGAGTCTGTACGTGTTACAATCACACCGTTTTCAATGCCAAGTTCCATGAATGCATAACGACAAGCGCGGATTTTAGCTAGGAAGTCTTCGTGAGGAACAGTTACTTTACCATCTTGGTGGCCACACTGTTTTTCGTCAGATACTTGGTTTTCAATTTGAAGTGCACATGCACCCGCTTCGATCATTTTCTTTGCAAGAAGGTAAGTTGCTTCTGCATTACCAAAACCAGCGTCGATGTCAGCGATTACAGGAACAACGTGTGTTTCATAATTGTCGATTGCGCTTTCAACTTCTGCTGCTTTTTTCGCATCACCAGCTTCTTTTGCAGCGTCTAGATCACGGAACAAACCGCCAAGTTCACGCGCATCAGCTTGACGAAGGAATGTGTAAAGCTCTTCGATAAGTGCAGGAACAGATGTTTTTTCGTGCATTGATTGGTCAGGAAGAGGACCAAACTCAGAACGAAGTGCAGCAACCATCCAACCAGAAAGGTACAAGTAACGGCCTTTAGTAGTTGTGAAATGCTTTTTGATTGAGATCAGTTTTTGTTGACCGATAAAACCGTGCCAGCAACCAAGAGACTGCGTGTACTGTGATGGGTCAGCATCGTAAGCTGCCATATCACGGCGCATAATGTCTGCTGTATATTGAGCAACATCAAGACCAGTCTTGAATTTGTTTTGAAGGCGCATGCGAGCAACGCTCTCAGCACTAATTGCATCCCAAGCACTACCTTGGTCAGCGATCATGCCAGTAACTGCATTGATTTCATCAGAATAAGACATTTTACTCTCCTTGAGTGAGCGTCTGTTATAATCAGACTGTAAATATTGTAATACAAATGCGTATTACAGGTACTAAATTTGAAAGAGTGCGCTGGAGTTTTAATACCTGCCTGCGCTTCTTGGTGCTACTTACAATGAGATTGAGGATATATGCACATGATATCTGGGCTAAAAGCGCAAGTATCGTGTAAATTTGTGACGAGAAGTCTGACCCGTAATGTAAATTTGTAAATTTTGTAAATATTTTGAAGCTAGAAAGTCAACTTTCTAACAAGCACTATCGAGCAACATATAAAGTTTGGCCAATTTTAATGGTATACGGCTCATCTAAGCCATTAAGGCGTGCAATATCCGCCACACTTAATCCATGGCGCTGACTAATATTAAAAAGCGTATCGCCCTTTTTTACAACAACACTAACACGGGCCGTTCCGGAAGAAACCCCAGGAGCAACATCAGCATTTTCACGAATTAAATCTAAAACAGAAGAGACTTCTCTATTAGCATCAGCGTCAGCTTGCGCCCCAGTGCTTGGATTTACTTGTTGAGAAATCGCACCCGTAGTAGTTTGATCAATATATTGAGGCACTTTGTTTTCTATTAGCTGGTCGAGATAACCACCACTTCGCTCAATCGGAATCGCGCGCTTTGCAGCTTCTTCCCATTTTTTTTGACTACCCCCTACCCCGCCATTGCCCTGCAATATCGAAAAGACAAGCAGACCCGACACAACAAAGGCAGTCATACCCGTTGAGAATCGAGAAATTTTTGAAGTTAAACGTGACGCCATAAAAGGATAATACGCAGAACAGGGTAAAAATTAAGTAAACTATCCGAACCGGTAACGGGTATTAATTGCCTAAAATTTAATCAGCAAATTCTTTTTAGAAGCCTATTATTTAATCAAAACTCTTTAATAGGTCAAAAACGCAGAATTTGTAGGCTTAGGAATGAGCTGAGTAGGTTACGTAACAAAACTTATAAGATAGCAGTATCGCCACATTTAAAACTTTCCGCGAAGCAAACTTTCGCGAGAAATACAAATTTGAAACTCTTGGAGGAGTTACGAAAATGAATGCTGCAGATACTAGCTGGATATTAACAGCAACAGCACTAGTAGTATTGTTAATGACACTCCCTGGCTTGGATTATTTTATGCAGGCCTCGTGCAAGCAAAAACGCATTATCCGTCTTGATGCACTGTATAGCGATTGCTTGTCTTGCTTCTGTGCTATGGTTCGGCATCGGCTATTCAATCGCATTTACAGAAGGAAACTCCTTCATCGGTGGTTTGGATAGAGTATTTCTCCTTGGCATCGATCGCGAAACACTTTCCGGCACCTTACCTGAATCAGTCTTTGCCATGTTCCAAATGACCTTCGCCGTCATCACCCCAGCCCTAATGGTCGGTGCTTTTGTTGAGCGCATAAAATTTGGGTCAGTAATGCTCATCAGCGGATTATGGCTTATTGTAGTATATGCACCCGTTACCCATTGGGTATGGGGCGGTGGATGGTTAGCTGAAATGGGCGTGATTGATTTTGCAGGCGGTATCGTCGTCCATGTAACAGCAGGTGTATCAGCCCTTGTTATCGCTATTATGCTTGGTTCGCGCAAAGGCTTTCCAGAAAAAACATTACCACCCCACGCGCCCTGGATGGTAATGGTTGGTGCATCATTACTTTGGGTTGGTTGGTTCGGCTTTAACGCAGGTTCAGCAGTTGCTGCAGATCAAAACGCTGGAATGGCAATGCTAGTTACACACCTTTCAGCGGCAACCGCATCAATTGTTTGGCTAGTGATTGAAAAAATCAAATACGGAAAACCAAGCCTTGTTGGCCTTGTAACAGGCACAATCGCAGGCCTTGCAACCATTACCCCTGCATCAGGTTCTGTCGGCCCTCTTGGAGGTGTAGTCCTTGGCCTAGCGGGCGGTATTATCTGTTATTTCGCAGTTGACCTAGTAAGGCACAAGATGAAAATTGACGATTCACTTGATGTGCTTGCTGTCCACGGCGTCGGCGGCGCAACTGGTACGCTACTTGTAGCATTTCTAGCAGGCTTTAGAGATGGCGGTACTGGCCTTGCAGTGGGCATGACACCATCAAGCCAGTTCATGGTACAATTAATTGGCATTGTTTCAGTAGGCGTATTCTCAGCAATAGCAACTGTAATTATCGTATTGATTACAAAAGCACTCATTGGATTGCGTGTAAGCGATGATGAAGAAATTGAAGAGTTGGATTTCAGCCACCACGGTGAAACTGCTTACCGTTTGTAAATAAGGCAATCGCTAAACATACGCTTTAAACCTACACTCAAATGCGCTACTAAAGCCGGAAAGAAAATCACTTTCCGGCTTTTTCATTCAAGGAACTTTTATGCAACAGACCTGCCTTCGTGCCGAAATTGAAAAAAGCCTAGCCTTAAAACTTCAAGCTCTTTTTGAAGATACATTTGAAGAAGATGGGTTTCCAGTATCCAGTTTTGAAGATTTAGAAAATCCAGTAAATTGGGAAATTGCTGTCTATATGAATACAGAGCTAGCCGAAGAAACCAATGAAAAAATGGTAGCGCTCTGCAAAGTACATGGGATTGATGTCACATTTAGCCGCGAAGATATTCCAGACATCGATTGGGTTGCAGAAACACTCCGTGATTTAACAGCAGTACGTGCAGATAGGTTTATCATTCATGGCAGCCATGAGGCTGACGCCCCTCGCCCGCATGAAATACCAGTTTTAATAAATGCTGGCCTAGCCTTTGGCACAGGCCACCACGGCACAACAGCAGGTTGTCTGGATATGCTATCACGCATCTGCAAACGCAAACAATTTCATAATGTATTAGATTTGGGAACAGGTTCTGGCGTATTGGCAATCGCAGCAGCAAAAGCAATGCCTTGCTTTGTATTAGCTACAGACATTGACCCAGTAGCGACACAGGTTGCAAAATACAACGCCAAGCAAAATGGCGTTCAAGCCCAAGTAGAATGCCTGACATCCGTAGGCTTCACACAAGCAAGAATGCACCAACAAGCGCCTTATGATTTAATCATCGCCAATATTTTAGCAAAACCCCTGCAATCCATGGCGCTTGATATTGTAAGCCATACAGCAAAAGGCGGAACAGTAATCTTATCTGGATTATTACCCCACCAACGCATTCCAATCGTTGCAAACTTCAGACTGCAAGGACTGCATTTAGAATATTCACACATCAGAGATGGGTGGTTGGTACTAGTGTTTAAGAAGCCATAATTTTAGTCATAAAGAAATTTTAACAGTCGCGATACGAAGCACTTACCTTACAGGCATATACCCCAGCCGCTGATTTTTATTAATGTAAGTCCAAGCAATAAAACGGCTTGTTTTTTGCCCTTGTGCCATTTCAAATACTTTAAATTCAGCAACCTTAGCTTTTTTCAAAGTTTTGTAGAGTGGCTGGAGATTATCTTTTTTCGACACCAACGAGCTAAACCACAGACACTGGCCCGCGAATTCAATACTCTGCTCAATCATGCTGGCGATAAATTTCACCTCGCCACCCGGACAACAAAGTTCAACGCTTTGACCGCCAAAATTAAGTTTTTTTGAATACCCTTTACCAAGGTTACGCCACTTACGTTGGGTGCCTTTATTGGCATGTTCAATGGAAGCATGGAAAGGTGGATTGCACAGGGTGATATGAAAAACATCGCCGGGTTCGATCACTCCTCTAAAGATATTTTCACTTATACTTTGTCGTTTGAGTGTGATTTTCAGCTTGTTGGATTGGCAAATTTGCTGTGCCGATTTGATAGCATTTGGGTCTATATCGACGCCTGTGAAGTGCCAGCCGTATTCACTCTGGCCAACAAGGGGATAAACCAAGCTAGCACCGGTTCCTATATCTAACGCTTTAACATTACGCCCACGAGGAATTTCTTGATTGTTGCTGCAGGCAAGCAAATCCGCCAAATAGTGGATATAGTCCACACGACCGGGAATCGGAGGGCATAGATAATTGTCAGGAATATCCCAAAAGTTTACATTGTAATGAGTCTTTAGCAGCGCGCGATTAAGCATCCGAACCGCATTCACGTCTTGAAAATCAATAGTCGCCTGACCTGCAGGATTGCTGATCATAAACGCCTCAAGTTCAGATGAATGCGTCACTAAACGCACAAAATCGTAACCTTCTCTATGTTGATTTCGGCGGTGCAGCTTAGTTTTGGTGGCCATGAGGAAGCCTTCATTAAAGTTGGTGGTAGACAAAAGCCATCAGTTCGTTGTTCTTAACTCCTCATGCACAAATAGTAAAACTATTAGGATATTACATAGCAATGATAGACTGGGAATATCCTAAACCCTGCATATGAGGCTTAGCCCAAGCGGGAAAGATCGATTATTCATTGAACAGTTCAGAGTATAGGTTAGCGAGCTAATTTGAAGTGACAAACAGCCATTTAAGCATTCTCGAAATTTTTTAGCTTCTGGCCAAAAGCTAACATTGGCCATTGCCAACACTCAGATACACAAACAAAAAAGGCGACCCATCGGCCGCCCGTTTTTTTTCAAAACGCATCCAAGACAAACCTTAGATGAAGTGATTGATAGAACCACCAGTTTTCAAGCTCTTGCGGTTTACACCCATACGAGACAATGTAGAATCATCAAACTGTGCAAGATATGCGTGAACACTAAGTTCAGCCTGTTTTTCGCGTGCTCTAATTAGTTTAGAAAACATTGACATAGTTTTGTTCCTTTTTTTCTTCAGCAATTATTGCTTCCGATGATTAGAATATGAGGTATGCAGAAAGGTTTAGGTAGAGGGGCAAACGCAAATGAGCCATGCAAAAAATGCAGCCCTTTAAAAATTATTTGTTAATTAAATGTCACAAACATATGTAGGAATTCATGTTTCAAAATTTCACTTCAAGTTCTGAAAAATCAAAAACTCCTGAGCGACTTTCTGCACTACGCAAAGAAATGCGTAAGGAAAACACAACTGCTTTCCTAGTACCTCATGCTGATGAACATCAAAATGAATACTTGCCACAAAGAGCCGAACGCTTGGCGTGGTTAAGCGGTTTCACGGGTTCAGCAGGATTTTGCATTGTAACGCTTGATAAGGCAATTGTCTTCGCAGATGGCAGATATACTGTTCAAGTAAATGAACAAATTCACAAGCCAGAGTTTTCTGCTGAAAGCCTAATTGAAAATCCACCTTCTAAATGGTTGCAAGATAACATGGGTTCTAAATACATCATTGCCTATGACCCGTGGTTACTCACCATCAACCAGCTCAAAACATTTGAAAACGCAGCAAAAAAATCTGAAAGCAAGTTACAGCCAATAGACAACTTAATTGATAGAATTTGGCCAGACCAACCTGCTCCACCAATGGGAACTGTATCACTCCATGATATTCAATTCGCAGGTAAATCCGCAGTAGATAAAATCTCTCAGGTTCAAAAACTAATTACAGAGAAGACTTGCGATTTCACCATTCTAACAGACCCTGCATCGCTCGCATGGTTATTTAACATTCGTGGCAATGATGTAGTCCACAACCCACTTGCTCTCGGCTTTGCCATTATTCCCGCAACGGGAAAGCCAATGCTATTTATGGATGGAAAAAAACTAAATACCACCGTTCAAGCTTATCTAAGCAATATTTCAAACATCCATGCCCCTAAGAAGTTTGAAACTGAGCTTCATCAAATTGCAAAGGATAAAACCGTTCTTTGTGACCCAGATCGTATCCCGGTTAGCCTTGCCAAAATCATTGAAGATGCGAATGGAAAGATTATACACGGACGCGATCCTGTTATTCTACCACGAGCAATAAAGAATGAAGTTGAACAAAACGGCACCCGTAACGCTCATATTAGAGACGGCGTTGCAATGGCAAAATTCTTGTGTTGGATAGATGCACAAAAGCCAAACTCAATAACTGAAATTGATGCAGCAAAAAAGCTTGAAGCGATCCGCATTGAAAACGCTATTCAAATGGAAAGCCCAATGAAAGAAATTTCTTTCGATACAATTTCAGCAAGCGGAGCACACGCCGCCATTCCCCATTACCGTGTGAATGAAGACAGCAACCGAATGTTAGCAGAAGGCGAAATTTACCTCGTTGATTCAGGCGCTCAACATGATGATGGAACAACCGACATCACGCGAACAATAGCAATTGGAAAACCATCAGCTGAAGCCATTACAGATTTCACCCTTGTCTTAAAGGGGCATATCGCAATAGACCAAGCACGCTTTCCAAAAGGGACGCGCGGAATTGATCTTGATGTACTTGCCCGCAATGCACTCTGGCAACATGGCAAAGACTATGCGCACGGCACTGGGCATGGCGTAGGTTCATACATGAACGTGCACGAAGGTCCGCAAGGTATTCACCGACGCTCAATGGAGCCTCTACAACCCGGCATGATACTTTCAAATGAACCCGGGTATTATGTCGAAGGAAGATATGGCATTCGCATCGAAAACCTAGTGATTGTCACTGATGCTAAAGACATTGGCGGCAATATCGAAACGCATAGTTTTGAAAACATCACTTGGGCACCAATTGATTTACGCTTAATTGACAAATCACTCCTAAATCAAAACGAATTAGATTGGCTCAATTGCTATCATAAACAAGTATTCGATAAAGTTTCGTCCTATTTAGAAGGCGATAAATTATCATGGCTAGAACAAGCAACTAGGAGGCTGTAGTCGAGTTGCCAGATTTTTCCTCTCTCACCCCTATCCTTGCAATTATTGCAACTGCAGTAATGGCTGCTTCTGCAGCTATTCAGGGTAGCCGACAAGGTTTTGATCCTTTTGGCGCTATCGTTCTAGCTATTGTAGCATCCGTAGGCGGCGGCACACTTCGTGACTTATTGATCGGCGCAACACCTGTATTTTGGCTAACAGATATGAGTTACTTGGCAACAGCAATCCCCATAGGCCTGCTAACTTATTTTCTGGCAAGAAAACTCAAAAAGGGAAATGGCCGAAGAATGAGGCTGCTCCTGTATTTTGATGCAATGGGTCTAGCACTCTTCACGCTAACTGGTGCGCAAGCGGCTCTAGAAAATGACTTATCCATGGCTAGCGCAGTTGTATTAGGCTGTATTACGGGTGTAGCTGGTGGTATGTTCCGCGATGTACTTTGTGGTCTACAACCCTCCATCCTAAAACAAGACCTATATGCAACCATCTCAATCATTGGCGGCATACTCTATACAGGCGGGTTAAACTATATGCCTGAAGCCGCCAGCCTAGCCATTGCATTTGTCTTCATGATAACGCTACGATCTATAGTAATTTATAGAAGCTCAATTTCATAACAACTATGAAACTAAGGTTAGCTCGTACTTTGCTCTGAGTGTGTATTAATGCACTTCTTCTACAATAAACATTGTCCATAAATTACCACAGCAACAGACAAAAATTCATTTCTCATGAAGGTAATTCAAAATGTTTTCAAAAACAGTCATACAAACAAGCATTGTAATTATTGCTACCTCTGCGCTCTTGATTGGAGGCTTAGGCGTTATTGCCGCAAAAGCCGCCCCTTTAAATCATAGCCAAATTCAAACTTCAGAAATTACAGCCAAAGAAAGCCAAGTTCAAACCCCTAGTTTTGGAAACATAGCAGCAAGTATTTTCGTGCTCGATCTGATGCTAGCGTCACGCGAAATGGTTTTCACTCTCGTAATAATTTCACGAAAAGACAAATTCCAGGTTACGTGCTTACACCAAAAAGTCGCTAAACTAAAAACCTAATGCCCTACCCCCAATTACGATCGCCATACCAACAGCCAAAACTGCAATTGGCGATAGCCTGAAACTTGCAATAAGTGCTGCTAACATCGCCAAAACTTCAACAGGACCATTGATCAACGCAGGTAGCAAAACAATTGTTACAAGAACTGCGCCAGGAACAGCCTCAAGCGCAGCCTCTACACGAGGATGTAAATTCTTAAACCGAGCTAGAACCACATGGCCAGCAGAGCGCGTGATATATGTAACAACACCCGTTAAAAGAATAACAAACCAAACATTATGTGCCGTTGCAGGAGATAAGAAAAAATCAAACATCTTCTTCTCCCTTAGAAACTGGCTTACCAATCATTGCAGCAAGCGTAATTCCAACAAGCGCACCCAACATGATATGCCAAGGCGCACCAATTGTTTTATAAATTAAAACAGACGCAACACCGCTTGCAAGAACACTTGCTAACCAATTAGGACGTGCTTTAAACCCCATTAAAAGCGACAGGAAATAAATCGACAAAAGCATGTCAAATCCAAAAGCTTCAGGATTTGTAATTAGCTTTCCAAATCCAGCTCCAAGCGCAGTAAATCCAACCCAAATTGGATAAAGCGGGAGACCAAAGCCAAAGTAATAAGCAGGTGTCAGTTTTTGGTTTTGAGCACGAATTTCACCTGCACCAAAAACAGGATCAGCCAGCAAAAAGAAACCTGAATACTTTTGGAAAAATGTAAACTCCCCCATATATCGCCCTAAGGAGGCTGAATATAAAACATGGCGAAAGTTTACGGCAAAAACTGCAAGCAAAATCGACCATACTGGTGCTTGTTTGCCATATAAATCCAAAAACACAAACTGACTTGCACCAGCAAAAACAGATGCGCTTGATAAAACAGTTTCACCAAATGTAAGACCATTATTAACGCCTGTTGCACCAAATAACATGGCAAAAAAAGTCACTGCAAACATAATTGGCAGCGAGTCTTTTGTTCCAGTCCAAAATTCAGATTCGTTTTTCATTAAAGAATATGTAGTGATGCAAAAACGAATTACCAGTGCTAATTTCTGAAAGCTGTTATGAATTAAACTTAGGCTCGTCCAATCAGTACAAACCAACCATTTTCATCGGTCGTCTCCACACCTAAGTCCTCAGCTGTTTTGAGTTTAGAACCAGCCCCCGGCCCCGCAACAACAAGGTCTGTCTTCTTCGAAACAGAGCCAGAAACCTTAGCACCTAGCCGCTCAGCCATAGCCTTAGCCTCATCGCGCGTCATTTGCTCAAGTGAACCTGTAAATACTACCGTCTTACCCGCAACGGGACTATCACTCGCGACTTGCTCAACTGGCTTTGGATTAACTTGCAAAAGCAATCTATTCCAAACATCAAGATTGCGAGGCTCCGAGAAAAATTCTTTCAAAGCCTCAATAACCGTCGTTCCAATGCCATCTACGGAAAGAAGCTCATCGTAAACTTGTTGGTCATTCAAATTCAACATAGCTATGTTTAGCGTTTCAATATCGCCGTAAGTCTTGCTTATGTCTTTAGCGGTCTGCTCACCCACATGACGAATGCCAAGACCAAAAATATAGCGATACATGTCAATGTTGCGCACCGCATCAATAGCGTCAAAAAGTTTAGTAGCACTTGTACTACCCCAACCGTCCATGTCTTTAAGTTTCTTAAAAGCACCTGCATCGCGCTCACGTAGAGTAAAGATATTGGCAGCATTCAAAATACCAACGGGTCCTTCACTATCGAGATTACTTCTATTTTCGTATAATGCTTCTACCTGTTTATCGCCTAATCCGTCGATATCAAGTGCGCCGCGCGATACAAAATGCTTGAGACGTTCAACTACCTGTGCAGGACAAATTAAACCACCCGTACAACGTTTCACTGAATCTGCTTTTCCAGTTTTCTCATTTACATCACGTACCGCATGACTCCCACAAACAGGACATTTGGTTAAGGGCATATATTCTTCCCCACCTTCTGGACGCTTTGATAAATCAACATCCAAAATTTGTGGGATCACATCGCCAGCACGTTGAAGCATTACATGATCTCCAATTCGAAGGTCTTTCCCATCGCGTAGCACTTCGCCCTTACTACCCAGCCCTTTGACATAGTCCTCATTATGGAGCGTTGCATTCGTCACGACCACACCGCCAACTGTAACTGGCTCAAGCCGTGCAACAGGAGTAAGCGCACCAGTGCGGCCAACTTGGATTTCTATATCACGTAAGATTGTCCAAGCTTTTTCCGCAGGGAATTTATGTGCTATTGCCCAACGAGGAACACGAGATTTAAGCCCAAGCCTTCCCTGTAACCCCAGATTATCAACCTTATAAACAACCCCGTCGATATCATACTCAAGCTCTGGACGATCTTTTTCAATTTTGCGGTAATACTTTAGAAGTTCATCAATATTTTCAAAGCTTTGCATCAGAGGATTGATTCTAAATCCGCACGCTTTCATCCACTCAACCATACCCATTTGAGTGCCAGCCGGCATAGCACGCATCTCACCCCAAGCATAAGCAAAGAAGTTCAACGGACGCGTTGCCGTGATCCCGCTATCAAGTTGGCGTAACGATCCCGCAGCCGTATTACGTGGGTTCACATAAGTCGGTTTACCCTCAAGTTCCATGCGTTTATTTAAGTCCTGAAATGCAGCATGACTCATATAAACTTCGCCGCGTATCTCAACAACATCAGGAATATTGTCACCTGCTAGAACCGTAGGTACATCCGAAATAGTCTTGGCATTCTCAGTGACATTTTCACCCGTTGCACCATCACCGCGCGTGGCTGCGCTCACCAATCGACCGCGCTCATAACGAAGAGAAAGCGACAAGCCATCAATTTTTGGTTCTGCAGTAAGGGGCATTTTTTCGGTTACTGACAGGTTTAAAAACCTCCGCATCCGCTTTGCAAAATCATGAACGTCTTCATCATTAAAGGCATTTTCAAGCGACAGCATAGGGATGGCATGAGTAATCTTTTCAAATTTATCAAGCGCAACAAATCCTACTTTTTTGGATGGGCTATCTTCGCGAATTAAACTTGGAAATCTCTGTTCAATACCTAAGTTTCGACGTCTAAGAGCATCATACTCAGCATCTGATATTTCAGGCTTATCATTACCATGATAAAACTCATCATGACGCGTAACCTCTAGGGCTAAGCGCTCTAATTCCTGTTCAGCATCCTCTATATTGAGTGCTTCAATAGCAATTTTGGAATTATCTTGTGTCACACATTTACCTATCTTTATGCAGTAGGCTGGTTAATCAGTTTTTCTGCAGCAGCCCGTGCTTCATCTGTAACGGTTGCGCCAGAAAGCATACGAGCTATTTCTTCAAGTCTTACATCATCAACAATAGGCGTAACAGCAGTTGCAACACGTTCACTACCATTAACGGCAGATTTTGCTATTAAGTAATGTCCTGAAGCCTTTGCGGCAACTTGTGGCGCGTGGGTCACAGATAAAACCTGCACAGCATCTGATAACCGCGCTAAACGTCGTCCAATAGCATCAGCAACTGCCCCGCCAACGCCTGAATCTATTTCATCAAACACTAATGTAGGCGCTGATCCCCTATCCGCTAATGCAACTTTTAACGCGAGCATAAACCTTGAAAGCTCGCCGCCTGAAGCCACCTTGCGCATAGCACCTGGGTTTGAGCCAGGGTTGGTTTGTACCCAAAACTCCAGCGCATCAATGCCAGATGGCCCTGCATTTGCCTCATCCGCTTCTTGATGAACAATAAACTTAGCAAGTTCTAGTTTTAAAGCGGGAAGTTCTTTCATCACAGACTGTGTTAGGATCTCCCCTGCTTCTTCGCGTTTTTGAGATAAATCAATTGCAAGTCTGTAGAATTCCTCCTTCAAAGCCTTCACTTCAGCATTCAGCTTAGAAAGGCGCCCCTCACCATCTTCAAGCATCGCAAGATTATCGGACATTTGCACTGCAAGATCAGGGAGGTTTTCAACCGCAACATTGTATTTACGCGCTGCCGCACGAAGCGCAAAAAGCCTTTCTTCTGAAGACTCTAACTCTTGCGGGTCAAAATGTGTTTCGTGAAAGGCTGTTTCCAAAGAGTTTTGTGCTGCATAAAGTGCATTAAGTGCGTTATCAAGATTTGCCAAAGTTTCATCAATTAACTCAGGCGCTTGTTGGCGCTTTCGCTCTAATCTACGAGCAAGGTTTGATATGGTCGTTACAGGCGAACTATTCCCAGAAAGCGTATCATTTGCTTCTGATAAATCGGTAGCCACCTGCTCCACCTTCATCATCTTTTGACGTTGATCAGCAAGTTTATTTTCTTCACCTGATTCTGGCGATAAAAGCTTTAATTCCTCTGATGAAGATCGAAGGTAATCAGCCTCGCGCTGTGCTTCTTCAACTTCAGCTTTGAGAATATCAAGTTTATCTTCAGCCTCTTTCCAAGCCCGCCAAGCATTACCTGTTATTGAAGCTTGCGCCTCAAGACCACCATGAGCATCCAATAAATTACGGTGAGTTGAAGCATCCAACATAGCTCGATCATCATGCTGCCCATGAATTTCAACAAGTTGGCTACCGATTTGCTTCATTAGACCAACGGAAACTGGTGCATCATTAATAAAAGCACGAGTTTTACCATTTTTCTTCTGCACACGGCGCAAAATCAAACCATCAGCAGTAGATATACCGTTATCAGATAAAACCTTATGGACAGGATGACCATCTATAGGGTCAAAAACAGCAGTAACACTGCCCTCATCAACGCTGTTGCGAACAAGTCCGCCCTCACCTCGTCCTCCAAGCGCTAATGCAAGACTGTCTAATAAAATTGATTTACCAGCACCAGTCTCACCAGTTAGCACAGATAATCCGTTCGAAAACTCTATATCGAGCCTTTCGATCAAAACAATATCACGGATGGAAAGCTGTGCTAGCATTAGGTTGAAACCGCAAAATAATCAGAGAAACAAATCAATTTATAGATTCATATCAGCACTTGAAGCATTTTTGCAGTGCTGTTTTACGTTATTAAGAGTTAGCACGATTATTAATTTAGCTTAGGTCTCGTTCTCATTTAACCCAAAGAGGCCCTTTAGCCATGAATTCTCAGCTTGGCGAGGCTCAAGACCACCTGTTTGAAGCAATTTATAAGATTCATCATACCATTTACTATCAGGGAAGTTATGCCCAAGAACAGCGGCAGAGTTTTGAGCTTCTTGCACAAGGCCAAGCGAATAATAGCTCTCGGTTAATCTAGCCAAGGCTTCTTCAACGTGACGTGTGCTAGGGTAAGTCTCAACAACTTTGCGGTAGCGATTAATTGCAGCAAGAAACTCTCTACGCTCTTGATAATAACGGCCAACAAGCATCTGCTTACCGGCAAGCTGGTCACGAGTAATAAGAATTTTCTCTTGAGCATCCTCTACATATTCGCTCTCAGGATACTTCTCAACAACTGCATTCATCGCGTTATACGCTTTACTTGTTGTTGACTGATCTCGCGTGATATGTGGAATTCTCTTAAAATGAGACATACCGATAATATATTGAGCATATGCAGCATCTTTATCACCAGGATAAAGTTGCAAGAAACGATTACCGCTATTTGCAGCTTCTGCATAAGCACCTTTTCGGTAGTTAATAAATGTATTCAAAATAAGTGAACGGCGTGAATATTCAGAATAAGGGTGTTGACTATCAAGATCACTCAAGCGTTTCTGCGTTTCAGATAAATCACCGGCATCAAGATTTGCAAGTGCCTGATTATAAAGAGTATCTGGTGCAATAATTTCATCTACTGCAAAATCAGAATTATTATCAGTCTTGCTACAAGCTGAAATAGCAAGGATACAAGCTACAAGAGCTATCTTTTTAAAACCTGAAAATATCATACTTTCACCTGCTACCAGCCTACTTGAAGTTAGTACTTCTATTTTGTCCAAAATAAACAATACATTATGTGTCAAAAAACTTCCACACTCTTTCAGTCAAGAATGTCGCTATTTTATGGCGCACCTACCAAAACTTACCAAGTAATTAGAACGTTAAAGCTATACAAGCACAGCAGCATAAGCAGGAGCGCTTACAGCAACCAATTCACCATGCATAATTTTTGGACGAGACATTGGCGGCTCAACAAAATCGAACGCCTCTTTATCAGATAAAAGCGCAGAAAGAACCATCGCATTAAGCTTGTGGCCACCACGATAAGAACGGTAACAACCAATAATTGGCGCGCCAGCTAGTGCTAAATCACCGATAGCATCTAAAGTTTTATGACGAACGAACTCATCTTTGTAGCGAAGACCGTCAGGATTAATGATGTTATTGTCATCCCCAATAACAACTGAATTCTCTAGAGAAGAACCAAGTGCAAAACCAGCAGCCCAAAGACGCTCAACGTCTTTCATAAAACCAAAAGTACGTGCACGACTTAATTGTGTACAAAAGACATCTTCTGTAATGTCAGAAGCAAAACTTTGACGCCCAATTGCTTCGCAGTCAAAGTCAATTTCAACTTCAAAGCGTGTACCTTCGTAGGGAATGAACTCGCCCCAAGACGCCCCCATATCAACACGAACAGGCTTATTCACACGAATATAGCAACGGCGAGCTGCTAAAGAAATAAGTCCAACAGAACGGATTGCTTCAACAAAAACAATTGAGCTACCATCCATTACAGGAACTTCGCCAGCATCTAGCTCTACTATAACATTATCAACATTAAGAGCACGAAGTGCTGCCATTAAATGTTCAATCGTTGCCGCATGAGCTGCATTCAAAGAACCAAGAACAGTACAAAGGTCTGTAGCACCAACAGTTCTTAAATTTGCAGGAAGATCGATTGTTTTATCAGGGGAAGATGGGTCAGTTACATTAAAAACAATGCCAGTATTTGCATCAGCGGGGAGAAGAACCATATTCACTTCTTGACCAGAATGAACACCAACACCTGAAAATTCCAAGCTGTCTCGTAGCGTTGTTTGATGACCTAACAAATGTATTCCCCAATTTACCCAGTATTTTCTGAAAGTTACGATCTTAAAACCGATTATTCAGATAAAGTAAGATTGCCGCATACAATCTAATCTCTCCAAGCTTTATAGACTCGTGTTAAATGAGTTCCAAATCACGCTTTCTTACTTTTTGTTACCAAAAAACAATGGGTAAAAAACTTTATTCAATTATTTCAATAAGATAGAAAAAACCCCGCCTGTTACTGAATGTAACAAACGGGGTTTCTTAACAGGTAGTTAATTAGTTTGATTGCCTACGCAAGAAAGCAGGAATGTCTAACTGATCATCATCTGAGGCTGGTTTTTCAACTGGATTGATTCTTCCCATAGTATCAAGCTGGCCGCGTTTTGGTGCATAAGGGTTATCATCTACTCTAGCAGCAGGTGCTGCTGGCGCAGGTGCTATCGGTTGTGCAGCAGGTTGAGCTTGAGCAACAGGCTTAGGCGCAACGGGTTGAGGTGCCTGTGCAACAGGTCTGTCTTCTTCGTTCTCTCGTCCAGCAAAGCTATTCTTCAATTTATTTAAAAGCCCCATCGGGCCATGAGAAGCCTCCGCTTTCTCAGCCTGTTGTGCAGGCTTTGCAGTAGCCGCAACTTCTGCTTGAATCATAGGTGGAAAATCTTCAACCTTTGGAATTACAGTTGCTTGGACAACGCCTTGAGGCTCTTCTGCTGCAGGCAATACAAAGTCATTTTCTTGCGGCATAAGTTCTTCTTCAAGAGCACTTTTAAACTCTTCTTCAACCTGTGGATCAGAGAACAGCTTTGTAGCTGGTTTAAATGGCTCAAGGCCAACACCATCACGCTCAACGCGCTCTGCTGTATTCGGCAAAGCCATTGCAGCAGCAGTTTCCTCTATTTTAGCTAAAACTTCTTGTGTTGTTTCTGCTGCAGGTTGCGGTGTTGCCACTGGATTAGCTTTTGGAAGCGCGCGCGCTACTGCTTCAACAGCTTTTTGTGGAACAGCTTCACCCTTGCGTAAAGCTGCATCAATACCAGTTGCAACAACAGAGACGCGGATAACACCTTCAAGGTTTTCATCAAACGTTGCACCAACAATAATGTTTGCACTTTGATCAACTTCTTCACTAATACGAGTAGCTGCTTCATCAACCTCAAAGAGCGTCATATCACGGCCACCAGTGATTGAGATCAGAAGACCTTGAGCGCCAGCCATTGTTGTTTCATCAAGTAGTGGATTTGAAATAGCAGCTTCAGCAGCAAGTCTAGCACGACCTTCCCCGCCAGCTTCACCCGTACCCATCATTGCTTTGCCCATATCACGCATCACAGAACGAACATCTGCAAAGTCTAGGTTAATAAGGCCTTCTTTGACCATCAGATCAGTAATACAAGCAACACCAGAATAAAGAACCTGGTCAGCCATGCCGAATGCATCAGCAAAAGTAGTTTTATCGTTAGCAATGCGGAATAGGTTCTGGTTTGGAATAACAATCAATGTATCAACATGCTTCTGCAGCTCGGCAATACCTGCATCGGCAGTTTTCATACGTCTTTGTCCTTCAAACTGGAATGGTTTTGTGACCACACCAACGGTAAGAACACCCATTTCACGCGCAGCACGAGCTACAACAGGAGCCGCACCTGTGCCTGTGCCGCCGCCCATGCCTGCAGTCACAAATGCCATATGAGTACCCGCAAGATAATCTTGAATTTCAGTCATACATTCTTCTGCAGCTGCAGCACCCACTTCAGGCATTGAGCCAGCGCCCAAACCTTCAGTTACATCACTACCAAGCTGAATAATTTTCTCTGCTGCTGACATGGTCAAAGCTTGTGCGTCTGTATTCGCAACCACGAACTCAACACCTTCCAAGCCTCCATGGATCATATTGTTGACAGCATTACCGCCACCGCCACCGACACCAAACACAGTGATCTTTGGCTTAAGCTCTGTAATATCAGGCTTTTGCAAATTAATAGTCATTTTCCTCGTCTCCATTTGCTAGACGGGGAAAACCCGCCAGAACTTAGTTTTTGTGATGTTGCCATCACTGCCGCATTTCGTTTTGTATTTTCCTGTGACACCGCTTGTCACGTTTTTGAAAAATACATTAGTCTTGAATGTCACCTCTTATGAGGTGTCATCCTTAAAAACTTTCCTTAAACCAATTGCCCAAACGCCCCAATGGACCGTTGGTTCCTGTAGCCAGCACGTTGCCGAACTTTGACTGAGCAGAAAAGTTTTCAATCTTTGATATTTGCGGATAGATCAAAAGACCTACCGCAGTAGAAAATACAGGGCCTTTAGCCATTTCTGGCATACCCGCAATTCCCATAGGTCGTCCAAGTCGCACATTGCGTGAAAGAACACGGCGCGCAACTTCTGACATTCCATTTAATTGACTTGCACCACCTGTAAGCACCAAGCGCTTACCAACTGCATCTGCAAAACCTGATTTTGCTAGGCGATCACGGATCATTTCGAGTGTTTCTTCAACTCTTGGGCGAATAATACGCGTAAGTTGTGCACGACTTACCTGCATAGGTGCATCGCGATCAGCTTCATCAATTGGCGGTATAGTCACCATTGCTTCATCATCATTTGAGCCAAGAAGTGCAGAACCATACTTAACCTTTATCATTTCCGCATCATCAAGACGCGTTGAAAGGCCACGAGCCAAATCCATGGTTACATGCGATCCACCGATAGCAATTGCATCAGAGAACACAAATCCACCATCAATAAAGACAGAAAGCGTTGTTGTGCCTCCACCAATATCAATACAAGCGCACCCCATTTGCATTTCATCATCAACAAGTGTTGCAAGACCAGCTGCATAAGGCGTAGCAACCATTCCTTCTACAGAAAGGTGGGCACGATTAATGCAAAGTTCCAAATTTCTGAGCGGTGCGTTTTCTGCTGTGACAACATGCATATCAACGCCTAAGCGATCACCAACCATGCCTTGTGGGTTAGAAATACCATGTTCCCCATCGAGCGAATAACCAATTGGAATTGAATGAACCACCGAACGTTCTGGTGCTAATGCATGTTGAGCACCAGCAAGTAAAACTTGACTAACATCACGATCTTCTACCGCATGACCACCTAAAGAAATATCAGCTGAGAAAGCCTCACTTACCAAACGACCAGAAGAAACATTCGTAATCAGACTATCAACCGTCATACCAGCATTACGCTCAGCACTCTCAACTGCATGACGAATGGCTTGCTCAGCCTGCTCAAGATTAACGATCACACCAGACTTAATGCCGCGCGATTGTTGATGCCCAAGGCCCAGAATTTTTATTTTATGAGTACGACCTAACACTGCTTCACCAGGGTCGCGCGGCGTCATTTCAGCAATAAGGCAACAGATCTTTGAAGTACCAATATCTAGAACGCTAACAATTGTCGAACGTTTGTCCGACAAAGGCTTCATGCGTGGCAACAGGCCATCTGAACGCAGCATACTCATGTTTTGTGCCAATCACGCTTAAGCGATTTTTGAATTGCAGTTTTACGGATTTCCGCCGCATCAGGATCAAGTTTAATAACAAGTCGATCAGCTAAACGCATATCAATTTGAACCACATCACGGTCCAGTAATTCTTTTTCTTTTTGCAAAACCTGCAATTCATTTAAAGCAACTTGCCAATCAGCTTCTGGTAGCAAAACCTGCGGCCCATCATTGATACGAACATTCCAACGACGACCGGCAACACGAACGTATGCACTAGCTTTTTGAGAGATACTAGGAAAACGACCGATCACTGACAAAAACTCAGCTGCGGCCATGTTAGCACCCTCGCCGACAACCTGCGGCAAGTTCATATGTTTAGGACCGGCTTGTGAAATGACAAATCCATCACGAGAGATTAAATGTATTTCACCCTTTGATTGCCAAAGCGCAACAGGCTTCCTCTCCACGACATCAACAACAATCGTATCAGGATAAACTTTTCTAACCGTTGCTGACTTAACCCAAGGGTCATTTAAAACTTCATCGCGTGCAGCATCAACTTTGAAAGAAAACAATGAATTACCAAGCTGTGTTGCAAATCGAGCCTGCAGAACGTTGATATCAAGATTACGATTACCGTTTACAACAAGTTTGCTAGCCTCAAACCCATGTAGGAAGTGACAGATGCAACCATGCTGCTCTTATCTGCATTTTGAATTAAATAACCAGAGCCAACAATAACAACCGCACCAAGAGCAATCGCTCGCAGCGCGCGGTTTTTAATAAACTGCATTGGCGTCATACCTTGAGCTGCGCGAATTGCTCTTCGTACAAACCTTGGTACAGGGGCGAGAATTTCCTGAACCCACAACAGAACGATCCTGCGCTGCATCTGCAAGCAGGCTTTGATCCATTTCTTTATGGCGATTATTTCCGCCTAACGGTTGCAAGAAGCGTCCTCCACCATCCAACTTAACAATTCTTCCAGGAATGCCCCGCATGGGCAGCCTGCTCAGGTAAAAGGGACGTAGCAGTCATACCTGGCTGAGTATTAATCTCTAACCAAATAAGCTCACCGACCCCATTGGCCCATCATCAAGACGGAAATCAGAACGCGTAACACCCCGACATCCCATCACTTCATGGGCTTTCAAAGACAACTTGAGTATTTCTTGGTAAATATTTGGTTTAATTTCTGCAGGAATTATGTGTTTTGAACCACCTTCGCTGTATTTTGCATCAAAATCATAGAATTTTTCACCCCCTGTCTGGATTTCAGTTACCGCAAGGGCAACATTTCCCATTACAGAACAGGTTAATTCACGTCCACCAACGAATCGCTCCACCATCAAATGCTCACCATAAGGCCAATCATCACGGGTTAATTCTTGCGGAGGATGAGACGCACCTTCATTCACAATCAGAACACCAAATGAAGACCCTTCCGAGACAGGCTTAATCACATAAGGCGGCTTCATAGGATGTTCTTTTGCCACTTGGTGGCGGTCAATCAAAAGAGATTCAGCAATTGGAATACGAACACCCTTAGCAATTTTCTTAGCCTTCTGCTTATCCATCGCTAAAGCAGAAGCAAGCACCCCAGAATGCGTATAAGGTATATTTAGGAATTCAAGCACACCTTGAATAAGACCATCTTCTCCGTAAGGACCATGCAGAGCATTAAATGCAACATCAGGGTTTAGCTGACGAAGAACAGAACTAACCTTACGATCAACATCAACTTCAGTAACTTTATACCCAGCATTACGAAGACCATCGGAACATTCCTTGCCAGAAGAAAGCGAAACCTCCCTTTCAGAAGACCAACCTCCCATTAATACTGCTACATGCTTCCCCGCCATAAAACGCACCCCCGTTACAACTACTAACCTACCTGCACTTCGAATTCCCCTGAATCCAAAATACAAAGCACCGATCTAACGAGAGCAATCTCGCAAAAAAATCTATAATACCTGCCTGTTTACTATTACTATGAAGACGGTCTGGTTTTTCCAGCTTCTCGCCCAATTTTTCTTCGAAATCTGATTGTTTGCCGCATCCATCAAACGAAGAGAACATCCCGCAACAAACGACCTGCAAAAGCAAATCACTTGTTTTGGTGATTCTAACGAAGTTTGAGAATTTTCCAAGGCATATAATGAGAAAGAGGTATTTTTTATACGAAGTCTTAGCGGCGACCTATCCGCTTTATTTCCCACTCAAGTGTAATTCCTGTTTTTTCAAGAACTTGAGCGCGAACATGCTCCCCAAGATCTTCAAGATCGCTAGCAGTTGCATCACCCGTATTAATCATGAAATTACAGTGCATTTCACTCATTTGAGCGCCACCTATTTGAAATCCACGCAAACCAGCTTCATCAACCAGTTTCCAAGAACTATGCCCTTCTGGGTTTTTTAATGTAGAACCACCAGTTTTCTCTTTAACAGGCTGTACCGTTTCGCGGTGATGTTGCACTTCATCCATACGCGCTTGAATTACATCTCTTTCATCAGGAAAACCTTCAAAGATTGCCTTGGTAAAGATCAAGTCATTTGCTGCATCTGAGTGACGATATGTGTACCCCATATCTTCATGAGAAAGAATATGCTTTTCACCCTTACGATCAATTGCATGAACTTCAACCACGCGGTTGGTTGTCTCGGTTCCATTAGCTCCTGCATTCATTCGAAGTGCACCGCCAATACCGCCTGGAATACCATGATAAAATTCAAAACCGCCAAGACCAACTTCCAAAGCTTTTGCTGCCAATCGCTTATCAGGAATAGCAGCTCCTGCCATAAGACGATTATTACCAACCTCCTCAGCCTGCCCAAATCCCTTGGCGGAAAGACGAATAACAACACCATCCAAACCGCCATCACGCACAAGCAAATTAGAACCAACGCCCACAACCATCACTGGAACTTCTTGCGGTAAGCGATTCAAAAACAAAGCTAAATCTTCTTCATCCGCTGGCTGAAATAAAATATCAGCAGGACCGCCAACTTGAAACCAAGTCAACTTAGACATCAAAGCGTCAGACGTTAAACGACCTCGCACGCCCTCTAGGTTTGATCCAAGCTTTTTTAAAAGCGCCTCACCTGACATAATCTAGCCTAACGCCTTCAACTCATCAGGAAGCGCATAAGCCCATGAACTCACGTTGCCAGCACCTAAGAAGATTACAAAGTCTCCTGGCTCAGCAAGTTCCGCAACCTTTGCAGCAATTGCCTCAGGTCCATCAATTGCGATGGCGCTCCTATGACCGCCAGAACGCAAACCTTCTGCAAGCGTTACTGAGTTAATCCCCTCAATCGGCTTTTCACCCGCCTCATAAACAGGCGCAACAAGCACATGGTCAGCATCATTAAAACACGAACAAAAATCACCAAACAGACTTTCAAGACGCGAGTAGCGGTGGGGTTGTTTAATTGCAATAACTTTACCTGAGCTTGCCTGACGGGCAGCAGAAAGAACTGAGCTTATTTCAACGGGGTGATGCGCATAATCATCATAAATCTCAACACCATTCCATGAACCCGTATGCGTAAAGCGACGCTTAACACCACCGAATGATGACAGTCCATCTCGAATAGCATCATGACTCACACCAAGCTCTAATGATATTGCGATAGCTGCAGTAGCGTTAGAAACATTATAAAGACCCGGCATAGGAAGAACGAGATTTTCTATCCGTTCAACTTCTCCTGTTTTGCGATCGCGTCTTTCGATAGAAAAATGCGAACTTGCACCTTTTGATACAACATCACAAAATCGCACCTCTGCTTGAGGGTTCGCTCCATAAGTTACAACACGTCGATCCGTAATTTTTGCAACCTGCGCTTGAACCTCAGGATGATCCAAACACATCACGCCAAATCCGTAAAAAGGCACATTTTCAATGAAGGTCGTGAATGCTTTTTTAACCGCTTCGTAATCACCGTAGTGATCCAAGTGCTCAGGGTCGATATTTGTTACGACCGCCACATCTGCCGGAAGCTTTAAGAAAGTACCATCAGACTCATCCGCTTCAACAACCATCCATTCGCCATCACCCATACGAGCATTGGTTCCAATATCATTGATAATACCGCCATTGATAACCGTTGGGTCTAAACCACCAGCTACAAGCAATGTACTTACCATGGTGGTCGTAGTTGTTTTGCCGTGCGTCCCACCAATCGCAATTGATTTCTTAAATCGCATCAACTCTGCCAACATTTCAGCTCGGCGGACCATAGGAAGGTTACGCTCGCGCGCGGCAATGCGTTCAGGATTATCTTGTTTAATAACAGTTGAAGCAACAATCACTTCAGCATCACCAAGGTTTTCTGCCCGATGACCAATGTGAACAGTTATACCTTTTTCACGTAGACGCAGAACATTAGCGCTTACGCTCATGTCAGATCCCTGCACTTCGTAACCAAGATTATGAAGCACTTCAGCAATACCACTCATACCAATACCGCCAATTCCAACGAAGTGAACTAGGCCAATTTTTTCGGGCATTTTCATGAGAGTATTTTCCTGAGTCTGATCTTTGTCTTAAACGGCAAGCGCTTCTAGCATATTAGCCAAAGCTTTTGTCGCATCGGGTTTGCCAGTCTTTTTGGCATTTTTTGCAGCAAGTGCAAGTTTTTTCGGGTCTGCGATAGCACGAGAGATTTCATCCGCCAACAATTTTGGTGTTAATGCAGATTGATCAAACAAAGTCGCACCACCCTCTTTTGCTACAGCTGCAGCATTAGTGGCCTGATCATGATCAAGCGCATGTGGGTATGGCACTAAAATTGATGACCGCCCCATAACAGCAAGTTCACTCACAGTAGAGGCCCCTGCTCGGCTAATCACCAAATGAGAGGCTTGCAGTTTGGATGCCATATCACCAAAAAAACTTTCTACTTCAGCATCTATCCCCATATCTTTATAGGCAGAAATAACTTCGTCTTTATCTTCTGGCCTTGCTTGTTGAACAATACTTAATAGTCCACGCTCTTCAGCACTTAATAACTTACAAGCGGCGGGCATTACTTCACTAAAAAATGCAGCACCCTGACTTCCGCCAAATACTAGTAGATTAAATTTTGCACCAACTGTGCGTTGCGGGTATTTTTGAATAGCAGCTTTTAAAATATCAGGGCGAACAGGATTTCCAGTTACATTTACCTGAACATCTCCCATATGCTTTGTATCACCAAATCCAATTGCAACCTTATTTACTTTCTTTGAGAGTAACCGATTTGCACGACCTAGAACTGCATTGGATTCATGAACAAGCGTTGGGATGTTCAAACGAGTAGCAGCCAATAGAGGTGGCACAGTTGGGTAGCCACCAAAACCAGCGACCGCAACAGGCTGAAGTTTAGCAAGCAATTTACGGCTTTGCTTATACCCAGACCAAAGGCTTTTTAAAGTTCGCAAAATTGCAATTGGATTTTTAGAACCAAGCGTTGCTGACTTTATCTGATGAATTTCTTCTGCAGGAAACTTATCAGCAAACCGTTCAACGCGATCATCAGCAGCTAAATGAACTGTATAGCCACGTTTTTTCATTTCATGCGCAACCGCTTCGGCAGGAAACAAATGTCCACCCGTACCACCAGCACATAAAAGAATAACACCCTTAGACATATCTACTCCACCCTTATTCAGCTGGCTTTGCAATATGAATACCAAACCCAATTGATGAACTTTGTCTGCGTTCTGGTCTTGAGCGTGTAAGCGCAAGCAAGAAGCCCATTCCCATTGCCATCGCAATCATCGAAGAACCACCATATGAAATAAACGGTAACGTCATACCTTTCGCAGGAAGTAACTTGAGATTAACACCGATGTTAATCATCGATTGAAACCCAAAGAGCAATACAAGACCAGATGCACTCATACGGACGTAAGCGTCATTCTCGTGCAATGATTTTGCTAATCCTCGAAGTACAACAAAAGCAAAGAGACCAACCAAAAGCATACAGGCTATAATACCAAATTCTTCTGCAATTACTGCAAACAAAAAGTCCGTATGACTATCGGGTAAGATATTCTTCACAGTACCCTCACCTGGCCCTTGACCAAGCCATCCGCCATTGACGAGTGCATCAATTCCTCTATCAACTTGATAATTATCACCCTCACCCGTAATGAAGCGATTGATACGACTGGCAACGTGAGAGAACATTAGATAGGCCGTTAACATCCCAACCACAGCAATAGCACCAAGTACCATTATCCAAATCCAAGGCATACCGGCCATAAAGAACAAAGCACCCCATACAATTGCAATCAGCATAGTTTGTCCAAAGTCCGGCTGCACAATCAATAAAGCCGCAACAATACCAAACAAAATAATTGAAAATAAATTTCCTGGTATATCTGGCCGGCGAGAGTTCTCAGCAAAGAGCCAAGCCGTTATAATTACAAAGGCTGGTTTAACAAACTCAGACGGCTGGAGTGTGAAGCCTGCAATATAAATCCAACGACTAGAGCCTTTTGCGGACGAGCCTATAAACAAGGTTGCAAGAAGTGCTATGACAGAAAAAGCAAACATTATAAAAGCGGCACGACGCACCTGTTTAGGCGAGAACATGGAAAAGCCAATCATAATCACAATTGCAGGTACTAAAAAGAAAGCATGGCGTTTTATAAAGTGAAACTCACCAACGCCAATACGCTCTGCAACAGGAGGACTACCCGCAAAAGACATCAAAAACCCACATAGCATTAAAAATAGCAATGCTGATAAAAGAGGTTTATCAATTGTCCGCCACCATTCAGCGAGAAGGCTTTTATCTGCGCGACTTACCATCTTAACTTTCCCCGTATGGAATTAAATTATTCAGCTTTTCAACTTCTGTCCGAAAAGCATCTCCACGAACTTCAAAATTTGCAAACTGATCAAAACTGGCGCAAGCAGGAGACAGCATAACTACTGATTTTTCATTACTATGAGTTGCGTCAGCACCCGCATTTTCAACTGCCACGTCCAGTGTTTGAGAAATCTCAAAAGCAACATCACTACCAAGTGTCACAGAAAATTCAGGAGCAGCTTCTCCAATCAAATATGCTTTACGAATACGTTTAAAAAACGGGCGCAGACTTTCTATGCCCCCTTCTTTTGGCAAGCCGCCAGCAATCCAATGAATATTTTCGAAACTGCCCAATGCCATAGCAGCTGCATCAGCATTTGTACCTTTAGAATCATTTACAAAGAGCACGTCACCAACACTGCCAACAATTTCCATTCGGTGAGCTAGTCCCGGAAATGAATTTAATCCAGTTTGAATTTCATCATCACTCAACCCAACAGATTTACAAACTGCGATCGCAGCAGCAGCATTTTGCGCATTATGTTTTCCTCGTAAAGTAGCGATGCCTGATATAAGTTTATCATTTGAAATCCGAATAACAGACGCACCACTCCTTTCAAGTTCATCAGAAATGTTTGTGCAATATTGATCATCATTACCAATGATAAAAGTCGCACTGTGAGCAACCAATCGAGATTTTATCTCGGCATAATGATCCATTGTGCCATGACGGTCTAAATGGTCTGGTGCTAAATTTAATAATACGCCAATTGATGGATCTAACTCAGGTGCCAAATCAATTTGATAAGACGAACATTCAACCACATAGATTTTATCATCTGAAAGTGCATCAAGTGATAGAACTGCGCGGCCAATATTGCCGCCCATTTGAACATCGCGCCCAGTAGTTGTAAGAACATGAGAAATCAATGCTGTCGTCGTTGACTTACCGTTCGTTCCTGTAATTGCTACAAAATGCGACTGAGGAGAAAGCGCTCTACGTTCATCTGCAAAAAGAGCTACATCGCCTATAATCGGAACATCATGTGCATTCGCAAGCTCAACTGTCCAATGAGGTTTTGGATGCGTAAGCGGAACACCAGGTGAGAGTACTAAGGCATCAGCTTCAGAAAAATCATAATCACGCAAATCGCCCGTTGGAATGCCTTTTGAAGAAGCTTCCTCAACCCTTTGAGGATTGTCGTCAAAAGCGACAACCATAGCACCACCCGCAACTAAGGCTTCGGCAGTAACCATGCCAGAACCGCCTAATCCGAAGAGGGCTATTCTTTGTCCTTTGCGTGTGGTGACGGGGATCATTTAGAATTACCCCTTAACGTAACTTTAAGGTCGCAAGACCAATGAGTGCAAGCATGACTGAGATAATCCAGAAACGAATAACAACCTGACTTTCCGTCCAGCCCTTTTTCTCAAAATGATGATGAATGGGTGCCATTTTAAAAACGCGCTTTCCTGTCAACTTAAACGATGCAACTTGAATAATGACTGACAATGCCTCCATTACAAAAAGTCCACCAATGATAACCAAAACAATCTCGTGTTTCGTCGCAACAGCAATTGCGCCAATCATGCCGCCAAGAGCAAGCGATCCCGTATCACCCATAAAAATCGCAGCAGGTGGTGCGTTAAACCAAAGGAAACCTAGACCTGCACCAATTAACGCTCCACAAAGAACCGCAATTTCGCCTGTACCTTGTACAAAATGAATTTGTAGGTAGCCCGCAAAAATAGCATTACCAGACAGATAAGCAATTACTCCAAAGGATGCCGCAGCTATCATCACAGGTACAATCGCCAAACCATCAAGGCCATCTGTTAGATTAACCGCATTACCTGCCGCAACTATTACGAATGCGCCAAATGGTACAAAAAACCAACCAAGGTTTAACAGCAAATCTTTAAAAAATGGGAACGTAAGTGACGATGAAAATGGTTCTTTACCAGCTGTCATAATTGCATAACAAGCAATCCCGGCAATTAAGAACTCTAACGTTAGTCTTGCTTTACCAGAAAACCCTTTATGGCTTGCAGCAGATACTTTTAGATAGTCATCATAGAAGCCGATAAGACCAAACCCTAGCGTTACCAGCAAAATCACCCAAACATAAATACTGGATAAATTTGCCCACAGAAGCGATGATGCGATCAGTCCAAAGAGGATCATCAAGCCGCCCATTGTCGGTGTACCAGCTTTTGCAAAATGTGTTTCAGGGCCATCAGATCTAATCGGTTGGCCGTTACCTTGACGAATTTTCAAACCAGCGATAATGCGTGGCCCGAATAAAAATACGATAAGGGCAGAGGTAACAAGTGCTGCACCAGTTCGGAAGGTGATATATCTAAAAATATTCAGAACGGAAACGTCAGACGAATATTCCTGTCCAAGATAGTAAAGCATCGATATTTCCCCTTCGTAGCCTCAAGGCTATAATTTATTCCAATATTTCTTGTACAATTTTTGAAAACTTCATGCTGTTGGACGCCTTAAACACCACAACGTCCCCAGCTTTCAAAACAACTTTCAAACGCTCAGACAAATTAGCGGTATCAACATAATGTCCGCCAAGCTTTTCATTCGGCAAAATCTTTGCAAGATGTTCCATTTCTGGCCCCACTAAAAATACAAGATCCGCTTTTGATGAAGAAATGAACTTAGCTAAACCCTCATGAAGTTTTTTCGATTGACGGCCCAATTCCATCATATCGCCCAAAACTGCAATTCTACGCTTTGTCTTCACGCCGCCAAAACTTGCTAATACATTTAAAGCAGCTTCCATAGAAGCAGGATTTGCATTGTAACTTTCATCAATAATAGTAATGCCCATAGCACCAGGGCCACCTATAGTATATCGCGTTCCACGGCCATCGGCTGGCGCAACACGGCTCATTGCATCAGCCGTTTTCACAACTTCCGCCCCCGAAAGGCTAGCTGCAGCAAGAACCGCAAGAGAGTTCATCGCCATATGCTCGCCTGTTACAGGCAATTCGTAGATATAGTCTTTACCTTTAATACGAACATCAAGTTTCAAGCCACCATCAGCTTGTTCAAGGTTTCTTAGCCAAATATCTGACCCGCGTTTTTGGCCAAATGAAATCAAATGCTCAATTTCAGCAGCCTTGGCTAAATCGCGTTGTAAAATATAACGCTTATCATCGTGATTGATAATTCCGTATCCGCCAGGCACTACACCTTCAAATATCTCAGCTTTTGCTTTAGCGATATCATCTATCGTCTCGAAAGCGCCAATATGAGCTGCCGCAACATTATTTATGAGAGCAACATGCGGTCTCACCATTTTAACAAGTGGCCTAATTTCACCAGGGTGGTTCATACCAATTTCAAAAACACCAAATTTGGCACTTTCAGGCATTCTCGCCAGCGTCAAAGGCACGCCCCAATGGTTATTAAATGAGGCAACAGAAGCATGAACTTCACCACTAACTGAAAGCACAGTGCGAAGCATTTCTTTAACTGAGGTTTTACCCACACTACCTGTTACAGCAATAATTTGTGCTTTTGAACGTGCACGCGAAGCTAACCCCAAATGAGTCATAGCCTCCAAAACATCACGAACAACGATCAAAGGAATTTTTAAGCCACCGAGCGAAACAAGCCTATTTTCATCAACAACGGCGAAGGCGGCGCCTGCTCGTAATGCAGCAGCAAGAAAATCATGCCCATCGAACTGATCACCTTTAATAGCAAAAAATGCCTCGCCTTTTTTAAGCGTTCTACTATCAATTGAAATTCCTGTAATGCCTTCTGGCATATTTCCAACAGGCCTACCATTAGTTGCTGCCAAGACTGCATCAGTTTCCCAAAGATAGCTCATGCGGAAACTCCATTTAAAACGCTACGAATAACATCATGGTCAGAGAATGGTAATATCTTATCACCAACAATTTGGCCTGGCTCATGCCCCTTGCCAGCAACTACAAAGCAGTCACCCTCTTCTAAAATTCCGCATCCGTGTTCGATGGCTTTGGCACGGTCACCAATTTCAACAGCACCTTCACAAGCGGCCATAATACTTGCTCGAATTTCAACCGGATTTTCTGTTCGTGATTGTCCATCTGTCACAATAACAACGTCTGCTAAACGTGAAGCAATTTCGCCCATAATAGCGCGTTTTCCAGGGTCGCGATCACCGCCACACCCAAAAGCAAGCACAATCCTACCAGACGTAAATGGACGAAGCGAAGATAAAACATTTTCAAGTGCTTCAGGCTTATGAGCGTAATCCACGTAAACAGGCGCACCTTTTGAGACTTCCCAACAAGTTCTAATCGACCAGAAGCACCTGAAGTTTTTCTAATGCTTTGAAAGCAACTTTAGCAGAAGTGCCTGTTGCTATAGCCATACCAGCAGCTACCAAACCATTTGCAATTTGAAAATCACCCGCTAGAGAAAATCTATACGGTAGTGCTCACCAGAATGTTGCAACTCAACAACCTGACCAATTGAAGATGCTCAACTTTTTTCAACGCAATAAATTCACCAGCCCGTCCCACAGTTAAAACCTCACATCCCCCCTCATTCGCCGCATCAATCGCAGCTTGAGAAAAAGGATCATCCGCAAAAATTACAGCAGGTGCTCCTTTGGGAAGGCGCTCACGAAACAACAACATCTTAGCTTCAAGATAGTCTTCAACAGTTGGGTGATAATCCAAGTGATCTCGGCCAAGATTGGTAAATCCTCCAACCGAAAGTCTTACGCCATCAAGTCGTCTTTGATCTAAACCATGCGAAGACGCTTCCATTGCTGCGTGCATGATGCCATCCCTGGCAAGCTCATCAAGCAATCGGTGAAGTGATATTGGATCTGGTGTTGTTAGGTTTCCATAATCTTCGCGTCCAGGAGCAACGACACCTGTCGTACCAAGACTAGCCGCAACGCGGCTATCAGCATCCCAAATTTGACGAAGAAAAGTTGCAACTGAAGTTTTTCCAGCAGTACCTGTTACAGTGCCAATAATCTCGGGTTGCTTTGGATAAAATTGTGCTGCCGTATAAGCCAAGATGCGCCTTGGATCTTCGCAGCGCCAGACAGGAATTGAAACATCACCTATATCAGATTTGGTTGACACAACAGCAGCAACCGCACCGTTCTCTTGAGCATTAGATGTAAATTTAGCGCCATCAAAATTCGTACCAGCTAACCCAAAAAACAGATAGCCATCTTTGATATCAGAGAATTTGCAGCAACACCAGAAATATCTATAGCAGCGATTTCTTCTGGACATCCAGATTCAATTCTGCAATTCTTTCTAGTTTCATATGCGCAGCTTCCCTAATAACCCACGAATCACGTTTAACATATTATCTTGTTTGCCTGTCTAATTGGCAATTAACAGGGATTCGCTACATTTCCGAATTCAGCCGCACACCCAAAACCGAAGCAGAGCGTCTAATTATATTTCTCACAACAGGGGCAGCATTGAGGCCAGCCGTTGCACTTTTCTTACTTCTTCAGGCTTTGGTTCATCAACAAACACTAAAACCACATATTGAGGGTCATCAACTGGGAAGTTGCAAGGAATGCATTAAATCGAACTTTACTAGAATAACGACCGTTTACGACCTTTTCGGCAGTACCTGTTTTGCCACCTACTCGAAATCCAGGGACTTCTGCTCTTTTACCTGAACCTTTCTCAACGTTCATACGCATCAAATCGCGCATATTTTTACTCGTCTTAGCTGAAATAACCTGAACGGCTTCCGCATCAGCTTGAGCCTGCGAAGCGCGGAATAATGTTGGCGTTATAAGCCTGCCACCATTAACAAGTGCGGCACAGCAACAGCGGTTTGCAGCGGCGTTGTTGTTGCACATGACCATATGAGATGGTGACAGAATGAATTTTCTTCCATTTCTTTGGTTCAACAGGATGTGCAACCTCCGGTAATTCAAAAGGCATACGGCTTAAAAGACCAATACGATGCAAAAACTCACGATGACCTTTAACACCAACCACGTCTGCCATTTTTGCGGTACCAATATTTGATGAATAGATAAACACCTCTGGGACACTTAAGATTTTCTTTTGGCGTGGAAATCATTAATCGTATGACCACCAATCCGAAGCGCTTTTCGTGCATCAAAACGACTGCCCATACTAACCTTGCCACTATCAAGCGCCATAGCAGTTGTAAAAGCTTTGAAGGTAGAACCCATTTCAAAAAGCCCAGCACTCACACGGTTAAGGTTCTCTTTTTTAAGTGCATCAACGGGTTTGTTTGGATTATAATCTGGCAGAGATGCCATCGCGACAACCTCTCCCGTCTTTGCATTAAGACAACAGCACCAGCAGCAATTGCCTTATAACGACGCATCGCTTCTGCAAGTTCTTCACGAACATAGTGCTGAACACGCAAGTCAATTGAAAGATGAACTGGCTGCATGTCCTTATTACTTGCAAGACCTAACGATCGAAGCTCTTTAAGACCGCGATCATCAATATATTTTCAAGACCAGCAATACCAACATTATCAATATTCACATGACCGACGAGATGCGAAGCGGTTTCACCATTAGGGTAAAATCGTCTGGTTTCTTTGCGAAATCCAAAACTGGAATACCAAGCGCCAAAATTTGGCTTTCTTTGGCGGGTGTCAACTCACGTTTCAACCACACAAAACCGGCTTTGCTGCTAAGTCGACGATGAACTTTTTTAACATCAATAATTGGCAGGACGGATTGTAGTTTCTCCACCGCCTCATCAACATCGACAATTTTATTAGGTTCAGCAAACAAAGATGACGTTACAATATCAGTTGCTAGTGTTTCACCATTTCTGTCTCTAATATCAGGGCGCCTAGCAGTATAGAAATATCAGGGCGCAAACCAGCAGAAGCTTCACCCGGCTCGACAAAGCCTAACATTACAAGCCTGCCAACAATCACCGTATAGGCGACACCTAGTAATATCATTGATAGAAAGATACGAGACTTTGCCTGCACATCAGCGGCTTTTCCTGAACCATCAAAACTCAGGTGAGAAGCATCGCGCGGTGGCTTAAAACGCAAATTCATTCCTGCATCTCGTTTCGTCGGAATACCAACACTGCCTGTACTTACCGTATTATCAATTTCAGCAAATCCATCGCCATCTTCATTTCCAATAATAATTTCTGGTGATTTAAACCCCGTAAAGAATTATCATTTGCAAGCTGTGCTGGCTCAATCGGCTTTAATTCCAATTGCCCGCCATAGTGTTTCACTAATTTCTCTAAGCGTGATGGGCTTGTAAGCAAGCTCCAATCCCGACTTTAAAAGGTCAACACGGTTTTCTTCAGCTTCAATCTGCTTTTGCAACCTAGCAACACTGTCAATTGCTTCTTGACTGTCGTACTTTATTTTGAAGGTCCAGACCACAGAAGCCACAAGCACTGCAACCATCAAAATATCAATACTTCTAAAAACCGGTGCAAAGCGCATTTTGCTTCATTCTCCCTTGGGTTGCAAAGCGCCTAGAGGAACGAGATTTGGCAGCCCAAAAATTGACATATCAAGCGTACTTGCTTGAGTTTCATTACGCTCACCCCACCGTAGTTTGGCAGAACGCGATCTTGGGTTAATCTCAGCTTCTTCCCGGCTAGCCTTCAACAAACCTTTGCCATGAATCATGAATGTTGCATCTTTATGGTTTACCAAAGGTTTTACCAAAGGTAAATGCCGCGAACCTTCTTGCCCGCCTGTGCGGTCTTTAAAGAATAGTTTTACCAATCTATCTTCAAGTGAATGGAAGGTAACAACGACTAAACGGCCACCAGATTTCAACAGGCGCTCGGCTGCAAACAGCGCCTCACCCAATTGCTCTAGTTCTTGATTTACAAAAATTCGCAAAGCCTGAAACGTCTTAGTTGCTGGGTGAATTCTATCTGTTGCGCGCCGCCCTAGAGTCTTCTCAACTACATTCGCCAATTGAAGCGTTGTCGAAAACGGCACTTTCTCGCGTTCGCGCACAATCGCACGCGAAACATGTGAAGCTCTACGTTCTTCACCTAAAATTCCAATAACACGCGTTAAATCAGATTGCTTCATCGTATTCACAACGTCTGCCGCACTCACACCTGACTGTGACATACGCATATCTAGAGGGCCATCTTTTTGAAACGAAAACCCACGCTCTGCTTCATCCAACTGCATAGACGAAACACCGATGTCTAAAACAACACCATCCGCAGCGCCAAAATTATTTTCATGAGCCAGCGTATCTAAATACCGAAACTCGCCTGAGACAAGCGATAATTTACCGTCAAATTTTGAAACTAATTTCGCGCCATCACGAATAGCATTTGGATCACGGTCAATCGCCATAACGTCCGCACCCGCTTCAATCATTGCAGATGAATACCCACCAGCTCCAAAAGTACCATCAACAATTTTTAAGGGCGCTTGATTTTCAGCAGTGAGTTGCAAACAAGACAAGACCTCGTTGAGCATAACCGGCACATGACGAACAGGTCCGCCTACAACATCAGATATGATATTGTTGTCCTTCATCTACCTTGCTCTTCCTGTCTTGTTGCAACACCACCGTTAGCGCCCCCCAGCGCCATTCCAGATTTTGCGCGGCGCATCTCAGCGACTTTTTTTCGCGCTTCCTCGCGATAGCTACGAAACTTTTCTGGCTCCCAAATCTGGAAAAAATGCCCACGCCCAACAAAGGCAGCGCGGTCTGCAATTCCAGTTTGCTCGCGAATTAAATCAGTAAGCACAATCCGCCCCTCACCATCAATTTTTAATTCAGTTGAATCCCCATGAAGTACAAACGACTGCAACTCGTACTCCTCAGAAAACTGATCCATGCTCTCAAGTTGACGCTCTTTGCGTTCAATTAACTCAACTCCGCCCGCATCAACCGTTGGTTGATCGACAGAGTTTAAAATATAAAGATGACTGGTATTTCCTAAAATCGGACGAAAAGAAGCAGGGATAGAAACCCTACCCTTTTTATCCACCTTATTGATCGTGTTCGACAGGAACCGATCCATAACCCACCTTCCAAATTTATTGATAACCGCACTAAGGCAAGCCACCCCCCCAGAGCTTCTCAAGCCTTAATGGCTAAGATTAAGCGTGAAATATGGGATATCATGGGAAAATTTGGGGGTCAATGGGATATTAGGGATTTATTAGGAATTTCGCTCCGGAATGTTTGGTGCGGATAAACTCCACATACCTCAAGCTAACCCGTTATCGGTTTTAGAAGAATGAGTCATTTTGACTCAGAGAATGAAGAACAAAATTCCCCTTCTCCCCTTGTGAGAGAAGGGGCGTCGTAGCTGGCGGATGAGGGGTAATCTTGAGGCAATGAAATCGCTGTTAGTTTTACCCCTCACCCGACCTGCATCTAACGATGCAGCCCACCCTCTCCCACAAGGGGAGAGGGGAAAAGAGCTGCGCAAAGCCAGTGTCTTAATAAAATCTGAGTTTAATTCCCCCCTCCGTGGCAGAACAAAACTGAGGCGACTAGCCGAAGTGCAGTTCGTGAACGGACGGCAAGGCGGATGCCTTGGCAGAAAGAAAAAAAGCGAAGCAAATCCTTTTGATTTGTTCGCCAAGAAAGAAGCAGTTCGCATTGAACTGTTCACAATATAAAAACACCAGTCGGTCTATAAGCCGGGTTCTGTATGGCCTCTCGAAAGAGACGCGGTGATTATTCATCTGGGACGACAATTGCTTGTCGCCTCGGTGCAACCTACCCGGACAATTGACCTGGAAACAGGCTGAGATATTGCTATCTCGCATTGTCCCTATTCGGTTTTGCTCCCGATGGGGTTTACCTTGCCACGGCCATTGCTGACGCGTGCGGTAGGCTCTTACCCTACCCTTTCACCCTTCCCTAAGCCGAAACGAAGGAGGTTTGCTTTCTGTGGCACTATCCCTTGAGTTTGTGGTTACCCACTCCCCCAGCCGGATGTTATCCGGCATCGTGTTTCCATGGAGCCCGGACTTTCCTCCACTACGTCTTTTCAGAACTAGCAGCAGCAATCACCCGACCGACTGGTAAAAGTGGTATAGGCGGGAAGTAGTTCATGAGCAAGGTGGGAATTGGGCTTGAGTTATTCGATAACCTTAAAAGCAAGGCAGACATTCATCATACAAGTTCCTAACAGCGGGCATCCGACCTTTATGTCAGATGCCCTTCAGAACACCGTCGATGGATAAATATGTTAAACGCTGACATTCTCCATTGCTACATGGTCTCCAACCAATTCGCCAAGGCGAACGAGATCGCATCAGGATTGTCTTCTTGCAGATAGTGTACACCTGCCCCGATATTCACGGTAGTTAGGTTTTTGAGCTTCTGCTTCAGATATTCAGCAGCTTGAGGCGGGATCAGCGCGCCTGGTTCGGCGTGGATCATCAGCTTTGGGATATCGCTATCAAAGAACCATTTGGAGTACCGGTTTACTGCGTCGACACTATGTGCTGGCTCTCCACCAATAGGAACCTCACGAGACCACTGAAGTAGCGGTCGTCTCGATGCGGGTGTCGGATAATAGCTGTTGTAATGCGCCAGAACATCTTCGTCGAGTGGGGTTGCAACACCCATCTTGGCTAGCACTTCGTTGATGAAAAAATTTTCTTCCAGGATCATCTGTTCACCAACGCCTTGTGTCCTCCAAGACTTGAATAGCTGACCAAATGGCCCCATAGCCTCATAGATTGGCGCAGGTGCACCGGGCGGTAAAATTGCCTCCATGAACGCAACCGCTTTGACCCGATCTTCATTTACTGCAGCCCAATCCAAGCCTAGTGCCGAACCCCAGTCATGAACTACCAAGGTGACATTTTGCAAATCCAGCGCATCAAGAAACCCGTGCAAATGATCAACGTGGTCTAAATAGGTGTAGCCAATATCAGGCTTGTCGCTATCACCCATACCGATCAGATCTGGTGCAATAACCCGGTGGGTTTTCTCAATACTAGGCAGAATGTTACGCCATAGATACGACGATGTCGGGTTGCCGTGCAGGAACACCACCGGATCACCATTGCCAACGTCAACATAAGCAAGTTCATAGCCTAATACCGCAAGACGTGATTTTTTATAAACAAACTTGCTACCCGATGCCGCCCAAGCCGGATACGTCGCTGTGATCGCGCCAGCAGCGGCGGCTGAAATCATTAGTTCTCTTCGATTCATGGTCAATCTCCTGAAGTATGAATACTTGTATCGTGAGAAACTATGTGTTTCTTTTTTGATCCGATACCCCTAAAATTGGTACACAGTGGCTCAAAAACAGACCATGAATTTATTGCTACTTAAGAATATATCTGTCAATTTTTCTGGAGGAAGAACAAAATGGATTGGGCTCGTATTCCTTACTTTTTGGAGGTGGCGCGCTCAGGTAGTCTGCGTGCAGCCTCCGACGCATTAGGAGGCACACATGCAACAGTAGATCGAAACCTGAAGGCGCTCGAATCTGAGTATGGGGTTCGTCTATTTGACCGCTCGCGCAACGGACTGACACTGACCGCTGCTGGCGAAACGCTGCTTCCTATTGCCGAAGAGGTCGAACGCTCGATCATTTCAGGGGCTTGATCACGAGGCGGCAGGCACCGTCCGTCTTTCGATTCCAACGGTATTTGCTTCAATGATAATGCCCGAGATCCTCGTCGACTTTAGCAAAACATACCCTGAAATCGAGCTAGAAGTTACCGTCACCAACCGGCTTGCCAGCATTAACCGCTCTGAAACAGATGTTTCTGTTCGGGTCGCACACGATGTAGATGATGATGTTGTTGGCAGAAAGGTCGTGCAATATGACCAAGGCATCTATGCTAGCAAGGCCTATCTGGATCAGCATCATGAAAAAGCTGGAAAATTAGGCGAAGGCCTTTGCTGGCTCGGTTGGGGCAGCGATCGTGCGCAAATGAACTGGGTCAAGAACAGCCCTTTCCCAAAAGCACAGGTTAAGAACCGCATACGATCCCCCACGCTCATCACGCATATGGTCAGTAACGGAGCAGGCATGAGTTATTTGCCTTGCTTTATTGCTCGTCGATACCCGCAGTTGGTTCGTGTACCCGGCACAGAAATCGTCCCTGACCGTTCTATCTGGCTACTTCTCCATACTGATTTACGAAAGACAACACGCGTTCGGTCGTTAGTCGATTTTCTGGTAAACGAATTCAGGGCACGCAGGCAAATTTTTGTGGAAGAGGAAACCTAACTACCAGTATTTCATGGTTCGGCTGGTTTTGCGGAAAACTCGAAGACACCGCTAGATTCATATTTTGTATGAGCACAGACACACTTGCTGCGTCTGCTATTGGCATCTTCCATTTGTTCGGATTCTGTAGCAACTAATCAAAAATGAAAATCGCGCTTTGTCCGCACACCTGACTTTGGATATATAAACCTGAACGGCAACCTTAGGTCAGCAACGGTCATTGGTGCGTAAAAATATCATACCTACAGTATTCATTTAACAACACGTGCTGAATTTCGATTAATTAGGAATTATTATTGAAAGAACATTTTCCAGTAAAGTTTATCCCTTAAACCCACCACCATCTAAATATGCTTGTTCATCTGGTGTAGTCTCTCTACCTAAAACTGCATTGCGATGGGGAAAGCGGCCGAAGCGTTCTATGATGTCGTGGTGTTCTATGACGGCTTTCATGAACTCAGGTGAATCGTTGAATGTATTTAATAAGTTCACTGACTCTTCTTGATCTTCGAGTTTTTCTGAATGTTCATAAGGTAGATAAAAGAACAAACGCAACTCTGATCTTGCGTCTTTGTCTACCCCATTATTAATGGCTGACTTAGCAATTTTTAAAGCTTTTGCATCTTGAGCGAAGCTTTTTACAGCGCCTCGAAACATGTTTCTTGAGAACTGATCAAGGACAATGATGAGCGCTAGCGCACCATCGGGTGTGCTGATCCAATGGTCTAGTTTACCAGTGCAAGCATCTTCGTGAAGCTGGCCAAATTTTTCGTGAATTTGCGCATCCACTTCTGGGTTCTTAGTCCACAAACCCTTACTACCAATGCGTGCCCAAAATTCCAATACATCATTTGCGTTCATTTTTATCACCTTTAAAATTAATGCCAAATTTTACAGCATCAGAGCCAAATTTCTCACGCACGCTATCAATAGCACGTTCTGCATCCGCTCTGCGGTTTGCATCAGGATCCAGCATATCATCAGGGTCAGCTTGTTCATCTGGCCCAAGTGTTGAAACACCTATACCAAGCAGTCTAAATTTTGTTCCGTCAAGCTCTGGTAATAACAGATCCGTACCTGTGCGAAAAATACGATCTTCCAATTGTGTTGGGTCAGGAATTTGGCGTGATCTAGTTCGTGTTTTAAAGTCGGCTGTTTTGAGTTTTACGACAACTGTTTGCCCCGCGATATGCTTCTTCTTTAGCTGAGAAGAAACGCCCTGTGATAATTTACGCAAAACTGGCAATAGTTGTTCTTGCGTAGACCTATCATCGTTGAAAGTTGTTTCTTTGCTCACAGACTTTGAGCCACTACTAGGTTTTATACTGCGGCTGTCTTCCCCGCGTGAAAGCCGTGCAAGATGCTGTCCCATAGAGCCATATCGTCGAATAAGGTCTATCTCAGCCATATCTTGAACGGTTGAGAGTTCGGTAATGCCATCTTTAGCAAGCATTTTTTGCGTCACCTTACCAACCCCCCAAACAATTGAAACTGACTGCTTACGAAGAAATGAAACAGCCTCCGCTTCGCCGACAACCGAAAACCCTCGTGGTTTATTCATGTCGGAAGCAACTTTTGCAAGAAATTTACAATAAGATAGCCCGACTGAGACGCTCAGGCTCAGTTCGTCTTCAATGCGTTTTGCCAGCCTCACCAAAACCTCTGCAGGGCAGGCGCCATGCAATTTTTGCGTGCCATTCATATCAAGAAACGCCTCATCAATCGAAAGCGGTTCAACCATGGGTGTAAGCGTTCGCATCATCTCTCGAATGGTGTGGCCAGCCTCTGAATATTTTGACATATGGGGTGGAATGACTATTGCATCAGGGCAAGCTGCGAGCGCTTTAAACATTGGCATGGCAGAATGAACGCCGCGAATGCGGGCAATATAACAACAGGTAGAAACAACACCGCGACGACCACCACCAATGATAACGGGCTTGTCCGCTAAAGATGGGTCGTCACGCTTTTCAACAGAAGCATAAAACGCATCACAGTCTATGTGAGCAATTGCAAGAGTCTTAAGCTCTGGGTGGCGAATAACACGTGGGCTACCGCATTTAGTGCATCTGGATTTATTTTCAGGCTTTTGCCAAGTTATACAATCTCGGCAAAGTCCTTCAACTGGGGCTTCGCTAAGCTTTTCCATCCTACCACTCAGTTTCGCCAGAATTTAAACCTGGCGGTGAAAACGTATGAAGTGCCCTTTGAATATCATTAGGATCAATATTTTGACTAGCTGTAAAAGCCAAAAGCGTTGGTTCATCGCCCATGAAAAACTCAAGCACAGCGATCAAAAAGCTTTGCGAGCCAGCAGCTTTCCGCATTTCGTCAGGCGAAATACCAGTAAGCGCAATAAAACGAGAAATCTGATCTTCATCACCTGCAATAAATTGCAAGCCGGAAATAGCAATGGATGTGGCAGCGTCTGGTGTCATAGCAATATCAAAAATGAATCAGGAAATTATTCTTAAAATCACTCTACAAGTTTGGCTAAAATTATCAATCTACTGATTGTGATTAAAGGAATTCTCACAAAAACTGTATGGCAGGTGGTAACCAGAAGTGATTAAATTTTGAAATGTTACAAGGTCTGTTTTTAAGCTCAGCTTGACAAAATTAGCTATGGCGTAGTTTAGATAAATTATGATGAATATCACCCACATTCCAAATGCTGATAGCCTGCCAGTTGATACGATCAAGAAAGTAGTAACAGGTGCTGGGCACTATCTTGGGGAAGAGCAAACTCTTGAACTTATGGAAACTGAATTTGTTTATCCAAAACATGCAGATCGAGCCTCGCCCAGTGATTGGGAAGATGCAGGAAGTAACGATGTTTGGGTCCGGGCTAGTCTACATGCTGACCAAATATTAAGTCGTGAACCAACGTTCAAAATCAACGCAGAGACAGATGCAAAAATTCGCTCGGCCTATGCAATTCATCTTGAACAAAGGACCTCAATTTGACCAAACATGTAAGAGTAGCTGTAATTGGTGGAGGGATTGTTGGCTGCGCTGTTCTATACGGATTAGCGAAACGTGGATGGACAGATGTGACCTTGCTAGAGCGGAGGCAACTAACTTCTGGATCAACATGGCATGCAGCAGGAAATACAACATATTTCGGACCCTATGCTGCCATGACGCGGCTATTCACAGCGTCGATCAGAACTTACCTAGCAGCCGAATTAGAAACGAACCATTCGGTAGGATTTCATCAAACTGGCAGTTTACGTCTTGCCACATCTATGGATGAATTGCTGGCCTATGAGGCTTTAATCCCTATGTATCGCGAGCTTGGTATTCCTTATAACATTCTTACACCTACTGAAGTGAAGGCTGCTCATCCGTTGCTGGAGATTGGCGACTTAACTGGAGTAGCGCATACGCCGACTGATGGCCATGTGGACCCCTCAGGGGCGACCTATGCAATGGCTAAAGCAGCTCGTCAGTTAGGGGCAACTGTTCAAACTGAAACGTCTGCTGAAAAAATTGAGCAATCACCGAATGGTTGGAAAATAACAACAACAAAGGGCGTGGTTATAGCTGAAAGCATTGTTCTTGCTGCGAGCTTCTGTACCCGTGAATTAGCACTACAACTCGGGTTGAACCTGCCGCTCTATGCGTTGCAACATCACGAAGTAATTACGGGAACCGTTGCTGGGCTTGTTGATATCGGGCGAGAACTACCCACCGTTCGCGACCCCGCTGCGCCTGCAAACATTCGTCAGGAACATGATGGTTTTTTGTGTGGCGTTTATGAACAAGGACCTAAGTTTTGGGCCACTGATGGAATCCCCAAGGATTTCAAGGAAGAATTACTCTCACCTGAACTTGATCGTCTCTTGCCAGAGTTGGAGCGTGTTATTGAGCGCATACCAGCTTTCGGCGAATCTGGGATAAAAACGGTCAACAATGGTCCCATTTGCTACACCCCTGATGGTTGCCCCTTACTTGGCCCTATCGATGGGCACAAGGGACTGTGGCTTGCCAGTGGATTTACCGTAGGGATCGGCACTGGTGGAGGAGCAGGTGGTTTTCTTGCCCATTGGATTATGGAAAATGAACCTGAGTATGATCTTCCTGTTGTGCACCCTGCACGTTTTAATGCAAAATTGAGCAAAGAGAAGGCTTTGGCAATGATCAAATCAACTTATGAACGGGGCTATAGTATTAATTAAACGGCAAACGTTAAATTGTTAGAATAGTGACAGAGTATAATTGCAAATTTGAGGTTCCTCGCACAGCACAAGGTAAACTGCATACGAATGTCACTGGGTGGATATTAGTACATTTTATAAAAGAAAAAGCCTAACAAACTTACTTCACATTCAAATTATATTTTAACTTGGTAGAGGTGTGTCCTGTCCCATCAACATATCTTGATGAGGTGAGAATAACAGAAACCTTATCCTTACCTTTAAATCCACGATTAGGCGTATAAAAAACTTCCAACGATTTAATTACTCTACCTTTGCATGAACCCTTATCGAGTTTTTGAGTGCTTATACGCGTGGTAATTTTTCCATTTTCAGTTTTCACAGTGCCCAGCTTTGGCAGAGCCATGCCGCTACATCGGGTAGGATCGTATTTCGAATAATTATAGATTAAGGTTTTTTGACCACCTTTAACATCACCCGTTATTGCCTCTGAATGGGCAAAGTTAGTAGTACTAAACAAAGCTAATGTAAAAATATATAGTAATTTCTTCAATGTATTAAAACTTTTCTTAAACTTCCTCAGAAGGAAAATTTATATTCATTTATATTTTATATGCAAATAAATTATCAAAAAACTTATCCCCGCCCCAAAAACTACCTGCATAATATCTCTATCGTCTGATCATGCATTTTTGCTGGCGAACAAGCCAAAAGGGCTTGCTTTGCTAAAACTCAGTTTGGCCACCGAAGTTAAATGAGATCAGAGACAGTAGAGCGGTAAGGAATATATTTCGGATATATTCCCTCCTAGAAGGCCGACCCGCTGGATTTATCCCGTGAGGCGGTACTAAAAATCTCTACGTGAGCTTTCGAATGAACGCCACACATTACAAACATTAGAGGTTTTCAATCGAAAGCTCCGCATGTTTACTTATTTGTTGGCGAACAAATCGAGAGGATTTGCTTCGCTCCCTCCGTGGCAGAGCAAAACTGAGGCGTTTAGCCAAAACGCCAGCCTGTGAACGGACGAAAGCATGGATATGCTTTCGGAAAAGAAATTAAGTAACACCGTTCAGCAATGGGCGAGTGCTGATTGCGTATGTTTTCTCCCTCCTTGAGGGGGAGAATGAAGTTTCTTGGAATTGGCGTAGCCAAACCTTAGAAACTTCAAGAGGGGGGATCACATACCGTGATGCAAGTACCATCCCCCACCGGCTCAGCTTCGCTTCACCAACCTCCTCTCAAGGGGGAGGTAATTCACACAATCACCCTTAATCAAAACAAAAATATTACAAAATCGAAATTTTCAGACAACTCTACAAGCGACAAATATGGAGCTTTGCAAATGACATATATTTCTGCGGATATTATTGATAACGGCAACACACTATTACTTACTGATAACAGTGAAAACCAAACCCGCTTTCATGCCATGTGGTTACGCGACAATGCATTGGATGTGGAAACTCGTGCGGCCAATGGCCAACGGCTCATCACGCTAAACGACATACCCAAAGACAGTATAGTTCAAGCTGCAAATTTATGCGGCAATACAAGCATCAGTATCGAATTTGGCCCAGATGGTAAAAAAAACCGAGTTCCCAATTCAATGGTTGCAAGAAAATGCATACGACAAGCACGAAAAAAAGGATGAAAAAGGCTGGTTGCCATCCATAACGAAAACATGGGATTCAGATTTAAACAACGCAGTGCTAACAGCCAATTTCAGCGAAGTTGCAAAGGACAAACAAAAACTTGGGCAATGGCTTAATGCAGTTAAACAATATGGCTTTGCAAAGCTTGAAAATGGCCCAGTAGAAGATGGCGCACTAACAAAAGTAGCAGACCTGTTTGGTTTTATTCGCGAGACAAACTACGGCAAATGGTTTGAAGTTCGCACTGAAGTTAACCCAACCAACCTTGCTTACACAGACCTTGGCCTTCAAGCGCACACAGACAACCCCTACCGCAACCCAGTGCCAACCTTACAAATCCTATACTGCTTGGAGAACTCTGCCGAAGGTGGAGACAGCATGGTAGTAGATGGATTTAAAATTGCTCAAACTTTAAGAGAAGAAATGCCCGAAGGCTTTGATGCACTTGCTAACTATTGTGCACGATTTGAGTATGCTGGTGAAGAAGGTGTTAAGCTTACGTCTAAACGTCCGATGATTGAACTTAATCCAGATGGTGAACTCATAGGGATCAGATTCAACAACCGTTCCTGCGCGCCAATTACCGATGTGCCTTTTGAAGTTATGCCAACCTATTACGCTGCTTATAGAAGATTTTGTGAGTTAGTAGATGATCCTGAAATGGCGGTAGCGTTTAAGCTTCAGCCTGGCGAAAGCTTTATTGTTGATAACACCCGTGTGCTACACGCCCGAAAAGGATACTCTGGTGCTGGCGCACGTTAGTTGCAAGGCTGTTACGCAGACAAGGATGGATTATACTCCACACTTTCGGCCATTGAACATAAATTGGAAATTGCATAATGCCTAGACCCGATACAAACGCACTTGCGCCAGAAACAATTGTTGCCTTCATTGGCGACATCTTCGAACGGCGCGGTGCAGACTCATATTTAGGCGAACAAGTCACTATGTCAGAACACATGTTACAAGGCGCAGAACTGGCAGAAAAAGCGGGTGGCTCAGATGAGATTATTGCTGCTGCCCTCCTCCATGACATCGGTCACTACACAAATGAATTTCCAGATGATGCGCTAGCCCAAGGCATAGACAATCATCACGACAAAGCTGGTGCGGCAATACTATCTAAATTTTTTCCAACAGTTGTGACAGACTGTGTTCGATATCATGTGGCTGCAAAACGGTATTTATGTGCAACGGATAAAGAGTATTTCGGAAAACTATCAGATGCCTCTGTCCACCCCCTTGGCCTTCAAGGTGACCCAATGAATGAGGAAGAAGCCAAAGAGTTCGAGATGAACCCTCATCTTAATGACATTATACAGTCAGAATTTGGGACGATCAAGACAAGGTTCCAAACCATATCACCCCTGATTTTCAGCACTACGCGCCGATGCTACAGAAGGTAGTTGATAAATATTGCGGATAAACAAAATTACACCGCATTTCTCATAGTTAACTGAGCCTTAATAAGACTATCGGAAAATCGCCAAGACTTTGATATAAACATAGGCATGGCCATGAAGTTTACGCGTCGCGAAATTTTAAAAAGCAGTATGGCAGGCGGAGTATCTGCGGGTTTATTATTGCCATCCTTGCAAGCACAAGCCGCTTCAAAACAAGTATTTGATTATGGCTCAAATCAATTAGATTGGTATCCGGCTGTAAACAATTCAGCTAACGCACCTATTCTAATCTTTGTTCATGGCGGCGCATGGGCGCTTGGCAATCGTGGACAAGTGGGCAGCAAAGCCAAGCACTTTACTCAAGCAGGTTATAATTTTGCCTCAGTAAGCTATACACTTTTTCCAGCTGCAAATGCGCAAACACAGGCTCTTCAGGTTGGCGAAGCGGTAAACTGGATTCACGCGAATGCGGCAAGGTTAAATGCTGATCCAAACCGAATTGCTCTTATGGGGCATTCTGCAGGGTGTCACCTATCTTCACTTGCAACACTTACGGGAGCAGCAATTCCTGTTAAAGCACTCATATGCAATGATACACGAGCCTACGACTTACCATTTTTAGCAAAAGTAAGTGGTGGTTCTCTACCTGCACTCTACGCACCTGCTTTTAGAAAAAAAGCAATGTGGGATGCATGGTCGCCAATTTCTTATATAGGCTTAAAACAACAACCCCCGACACTCGTGGCATGGTCTGGAGGAAGTGGGCGCGACAAAGTTTCAAAACGCTTTGCCGATGCACTTGAACGTGATGGCACAGAAGTTCATCGCTATGACGGAAAACGAAGATACAATCATATCTCAATCAACAGCAAAATAGGTTCAGAGCGCGGCAAGCTAACAACCGCTGTTGATACATTTTTAGGCGATGTATTAAATCGAAACGTATAAAAAAGCCCAATCGTAACGATCAGGCTTTCAGTAACTTCAATATAAATTCAGATTAGATAATGCGGCTAATACGGTTGCAATATCTTCTGCTAATTGGGTTCATGCTCTTAGCACCATGACCCGCATTATACTTCAAGATAGTACCACAAGTAGAACCACCAGCTAAGTGATGCGCTTTACCAAGGTATTTCATACCCCAATACAAATTAGTCGCAGGATTATAAAGTTGCTTTGCACTTCCCTTGTAGCCCATGCCACGCGCTGTGGACATTCTGATTTGCATAAGGCCAATTTCACCAGCAGCACCAGTAACACCAGCGCGGAAGCTGCTTTCAACTTGAACAACCGCACGAGCAAGGCGGTACGGAACACCATGTTGAGCAGCGTATTTTGCAATCAACTTTCCATAATTACCTTTTGGATTTGATTTACGCCTAGCTTTGTTTTTTGCAGCCTCTTGTTCAGCTTTGATTGTTCTAGCATTTCGATAAACAAACTTACCGTCAATCTTAACCCATCCGGTTCTAAGTGATGTATTCTTAGTATCTTTAACTTTGCCAAATGCTCGGTTAATTGTCTTTTGATTATTAGCCGGCTTTGCTTTTTTAGACGCCATTCTAAGAGCAAGTTTTTCTTGCGCTTCTTTGCGTCTTTGCTCTGATTGTATCTTACGCTTTTCTGAAGCTACTTTTCTATTTTCAGCAAGCTCTAAACGGCGCTCGCGAGCTTCAAGAATTCTTTCCTGTCGCTTTTCACGTATAGAAGCAACACGTGCTTCCCATTTTTCTTTACGTTCTACTTGTGTGCTTGTTTGTTGTTGCTTCGCTTCAGGCGAATAAGTAGACGTACCTGTCGTTGATATACTTTGGCAACCAACAAGAGTGGCACTAAATATTGAAAGAATTGCTATCGATTTAATCGGTTTTAAAAAATTACTCATTAAAATTATTTTCCCTGCAGACTAGAACCAAACCTTTGGATCTTTATATTTTTCATGTTCAACAATTATTGTTGGCCGCATTCTTGGAAAGCTTTAATAAGATAGTTGTGTCAAAAACAAGTCACGTATTATTACCCAACGTAACATATCATGGATAATGCACACGGTTAATCGAGCACTCTAATGAGTTCATTTAGAGTAGAAATTGTTTCCCCATCGGCAACACCATCTACTCTGCTTTGTCTAAAGTGCTGCTGAAATGCAAAGATGCAATCATGTGTTTTTTTGCAATAAGTACCTGATATTTCTAAACAATACCCATATAAAACAAGCATAGCCTGAAGTGCTGCAACAGGTTCACCATTGTCTCCCATTTGAAGGAAACCACCCTTTAAAGATGTAGGAGAAGCAACCCAATGCCCAACGCCTTTTTCATGCAAGTATTGCCATGGGAACTTTTCCCCAGGGTCATGTTTTCGGCCGGGTGCGACATCTGAATGTGCCAAAACATTTTGAGGCAAGATCGCAGGGTTACGTTTTAAAATATCACTACACAGTTCAACAACAGAACTAATTTGTTTTTCTGAAAACTCTGGATACCCACCAGAATGCCCTGGATTTACAATCTCAATTCCAATCGATCGTGAGTTCGTATCCACTTCATCTTGCCAACATGATTTACCTGCATGCCATGCTCTTTTTTGTTCTGGGACCAGTTGAACTATTTGACCATCTTCGCAAACAAAATAATGACAAGACACCCCACTCTCTTCTCGGCAAAGCCAATCCAGAGCTGCCACACCACTTTCCATACCCGTATAATGCAGAAGTAAAATATCAGTTTTTAAATGGCTAGCTCGCTCACCAAAATTCATTGCAGGCTGAATTATACATTTGCACTTGGTATCCGCTTCAAATGTCACAATCCACGCTCCAATTTTATGCTCGCCCAAGCTTCATTTATTTGTGCTAGCCTATCATTTGCAATCGAAACAAATTCTGCCGGTAAGCCACTAGCAATAAAACGATCGGGATGGTTTTCTTTAATTAAGTTACGATAATGCGATTTTAACTTATCATCTTCCCAACTACGATCTGCATCTAGGAATATATATGGATTACCGCCCTCAGGCTCCATATGCCTTAAGCGAATACGTTCGTATTCTCGCCCTTTAATATCAAATATCTCGGCAATATCATCCATGAACAACATTTCATTTTCATGAACGAGCCCATCTGCCTTTGCAATATGAAACAACCCATTCATGACGTCTTCAAGGATAAATGGATCTTCTGGAAATAAACGGCGAATTCTTTTCGCATAGGCATGATATCCAGCAACGTCTTGCTTAGCTAAATTATATAGCTTTGAAACATGATTAAACTCGTCATTAGGGATATCAAAAATTTGCTGAAATGCTTTAATTTCATCTTCAGTCACAACACCATCAGCCTTTGCCATTTTTGCTGATAAGGCAATCATTGCAACTGAAAACCCAACTTGTCTTCGTGTTTCAGGGTCTCCTTCAAAAACAGTTCGCACCGCCTCAATTACGGAAGAAAATGCATCTACCGCAATACCAGAAAGGAATTCTCCAAGTTGAGTCCAAATTGACATGCCGTATGTCTAGTGCATGTCACTTTACTTTGGAAACAAAAAACGCGCCAGATTCACGCGTTTTGTTGTTATTTTATAAATCGAATAAATTTAACATGCACTGAGTACCCCATAGGCAAGATGAAAGACGTTTTTATAGCTAATCGCATTTAATTCTTCTTGCTAATTACTTTCCTCTAAAGGAATTAATTAAACTGCCAGCCTTACTTGCAGGTTTTGGTGCAACAGGCGCTGCTGGTGCAGGAGTCGGTTGCCTCAAAGGCTGAGGAGGTGCCGTTTGAACAGGTGCCATTGATGGCGTTTGCTGCGCAGTTAGCGAGCTATTAGGGTTTGAATGAGCAGCATTCAAAATAGAATTAATCTCATCCCCAGGATGCCTTGCAACGCGCTGTTCATTTTGTGAAGCTTGAGCGGCAGCCGCATCATTATCAACACCTGCATAAGAATCCTGACTTACAGGTCTTCTATCTTCCATACGCATACGACGAAGAACAGAATTAAGCGAGACGGTCATGCCTTGTTTTACTTTTTCTTGCTGCTCGTAGATATGAGCACCAGGAAGGTCTTCTGGACGCATAGTTTCAAACGTCATTCGCATTGGCGTTTGAATAGCTTCACCAAAGGCAATACATTCACGGTTAGCAATCGAAGACAAAAAACTAATCGTACTCTTCGCGCCGTTGGATACAGCACCTCGGATAATTTCTTGGTCTTTTTGGTTACCCAAGCGCATCGCAAAAAGCGTATTGCACTGTGATAAAATTGTAGGATCTAACTCACCAGGACGCTGTGTAATAATACATAAGAAGACACCATACTTACGGCCTTCTTTCGCAATTCGGGCAATCGATTGACGTGTTGGCCAGAAACCAGCATTTGGATCAGCGGGAATATAACGGTGCGCTTCCTCACAAACAAGAAGCGTTTGAATACCGCCGTCACTGTTCATCGCAATTTCAAATGCCATACGTGACAAAATAGAAACAACAGAATTAACAACTTCTGTTGGTAGGCCAGGCATTTCTAGCACGCAAATTGGCTTACCTTCATGCGGCACACGGAAAATCTTGGAAATAATTTCTTCCATAATATCCCCACCATTGCCGTTTGTTTGATCAAACATAAAGCGAAACCGTGGGTCTTCTGAAATACTTTGGAGGCGATATTCAAGAGACTTCAGTATTGGCTTGTCACTTTTACCTTCCAACATACCTAATCGCTCGTCAATCAGCTTTAAAAGATCCACCATTCTATAAGGCACAGGCATATCTGCTGTTAAATTACTCTTTGATTTTTTCTTCATCAAAGTTGAAGCGTTCTTTTCTGCGTCAACACGAAAGCGCTCTTTAGCAAGTGGTATGAGATCGCGAAGAATCTCAATTTCTAAGTCAAAGCCCTTTTGGCCACGGAAAACAACTTCAGAAAATTCTTCAAGCTTAAAAGCCAAACGGCAAAATAAGATTACTTGAATCAACTGTAACTGAATCATTTGGAAATGCTGAGGCAAATTCATTATGCGGATCGAGCATTAGAATGCGAATATCAGGACGCGCTTTAATCACTTTCCGCAAAATCAAAGTTACAGAAGTAGATTTACCAACACCTGTTGTCCCAACAACAGCAAAGTGACGTGATAAAAGCATATCTATTTCAATTTTAGCATCAATTGACTGATCTTGTGTAAGTTGACCAACCTTAACTACAGTATCACCTTCACTTTTATAGATAATAGCAAGGTCAGTTCCACGAATTCTATGTGCAACACAGCCCATCTGTGGGTAGCTAGCAATACCAGTGCTAAACTTATCTTCTTTGCCCTCTTCTGTAGAAGCAACAATCTCACCAACAAGTTCAAGCGTTACATGAACTTCATTTTTACCTGACATATCCCAATCGTGATTTGGAACCTCAACGCTACACGTAATTCCAACTACGCGATTTCTACCAACTTTGATAGAAATTAACTGGCCAACTGACCAATAGTTCTCTTTTGAATCAGAACCTTGTTCAATATCTGCGGCAATGATTGCGTATTCACCATCACACCTAATAACAAAGGCACGCATTCTATCACGGCTAAACTCTTTTTCAAGAACTGCTTGGTTTTCACCCGCCATTAAATCAACGTCTGCTCGAGTACTAGATGTTGCACGTTGCTCTGGTACTGTTTTTACAGTTAATCCAGAAGCGTTATGTATATCAGATGTTGTCATGTTCGAACGAATTTCCCAAGATTGCTATTCCTAGCCAAAACCTAGCAAGACATCCTTAACGTGCAGTTCTAAAACATGGTTAATGAACCGTGAATAATATAAAACTGCCAATGAATTGAATTGTGCATAATCTGATCCACAGCTATAAATACTCAGTTAATATCGGAGTATGAAAATGGCTAAATGGGGATTTTTGGATAGATCGTGGCGGTACATTTACAGATATTGTAGGACGCGCTCCAAACGGTTCCCTACATCCTCATAAATTACTCTCTGAAAATCCAGAAGCCTATAGAGATGCGGCCATTCAAGGCATAAAAGAAATCTTGGGCTTAACTGCAAAAGATAAAGTGCCTTCGCAATCTGTTGGACATGTAAAAATGGGCACAACGGTTGCAACAAACGCACTACTAGAGCGTAAGGGTGACAGAACTGCCCTACTGATTACCAAGGGCTTTGGAGACATGTTGGAAATTGGCTATCAGGCCAGACCAGATATTTTTGCCAAAGAAATTTTAAAGCCAGAACTTTTGTATGAAGAGGTACTAGAAGTTGACGAACGGGTTCTTGCGGATGGAACAATAGAACAAGCACCTGATGCCAATGCATTAAAACCGCAATTAGAAGCACTTAAACAGTCTGGCATAGACTCAATAGCCATTACTTTCATTCATGCTTGGAAATATTCAGCGCACGAAGCACAAGTTGCAAAATTAGTTCGCGAGATGGGTTTTAGTCAGGTCTCTGTCAGTCACGAGGTTTCGCCACTCGTTAAATTAATTGGTCGTGGTGATACGACGGTTGTTGATGCTTATCTCTCCCCTATTCTTCGCCGTTATGTAGAACAAGTATCAAGTCAGCTTGGGGACGGACCAAAACTGTCTTTTATGATGTCCTCAGGCGGATTGACTGCATCAGATTTATTTCAAGGTAAAGACGCCATTCTTTCAGGTCCTGCAGGCGGGTTGCTGGTGCAGTTGAAACATCAAAACTTGCTGGCTTCGATAAGATGATCGGTTTTGATATGGGTGGCACATCTACGGATGTCTCTCATTATGACGGAGAGTTAGAACGCGCCTTTGAAACTGAAGTGGCAGGCGTGCGTATGCGTGCACCTATGATGCGCATCCATACAGTTGCATCAGGTGGCGGCTCGATTCTCTTTTACAAAGATGGGCGGTTTCAAGCTGGTCCGGATTCAGCCGGAGCAAACCCTGGCCCGGCTTGCTATCGCAGAGGCGGGCCTCTAGCGGTAACAGATGCAAATGTGATGGTAGGAAAATTACAACCAGAATTTTTCCCTTCCATTTTTGGGTCTTACCAAAATGAAGAACTTGATACTAAAATCGTCAAGCAAAAATTTTTAGAACTCGCAAAAGAAGTAACAACAACACCTGAAGAAGTTGCCGATGGATTTTTAAAAATTGCTGTCGAAAACATGGCCAATGCAATTAAAAAAATCTCAGTCCAGCGTGGCTATGATGTAACAGAATATGCACTCAACTGCTTTGGCGGAGCTGGCGGACAGCATGCATGTAGTGTTGCAGATGCGCTTGGAATGGAAACAGTTTTAATCCACCCATTTTCAGGAATCCTATCAGCTTATGGAATGGGGCTAGCTCAGGTTCGCGCAACAAGGTCACAGACTTTAATCAACGATCTAACGATTTCATTACAAAACGAGCTCACTAAAATTAGCCTAGAGCTGAAGTCTGAAACGGAATCAGAACTTTCAGAACAAGGTGTAAGCGTTTCTGAAATAACATCTTTTACTAGAATTCATATCAGATATGACGGTACGGACCTTGCCTTACCAGTTCCCTTAGAGAATACAGATGAAATGATACGGGCATTCGAAGAGCTGCATAAAAAACAATTTGGCTTTATCTTTGAAAACAAAAAATTAATTGTTGAAGCAATTGAAGTTGAAGCAATTGGCGGCGGCGCTGGCTTAGAAGAGCAAAGGTCTACTCTCAATGAAATTACTCATAAAGCAGATCAGAAGACAAAAATATTTTCAAATGGCGAATGGCATGAAGCAGGAATTCATTTCCGCAAGAATATAAAACCTGGCAATACTGTAATAGGCCCTGCTCTTATCATTGAGCCACACCAAACCATAGTGATTGAGCCCGAATGGCACGCTCATATCAATGCACTTGATCACATCGTTTTAAGCCGCTCAGTCGCCAAAACTAGAACAGCAGCAATCGGCACTACTGCTGATCCTGTTATGCTTGAAGTCTTCAACAATCTCTTCATGACCATTGCTGAACAAATGGGCGTAACACTTCAAAACACATCTTACTCCGTCAACATGAAAGAACGCCTTGATTTTTCTTGTGCAATCTTTGCAGCTGATGGAACATTGGTTGCCAATGCTCCTCATGTACCCGTTCACTTAGGCTCTATGGATCGTTCAGTTGAAAGCGTCATTGCAAACAATCAAGGGGATATAAACCCTGGCGATGTTTTCATTCTAAATGCCCCCTATAATGGCGGTACACACCTACCAGACATTACAGTTGTAACACCTGTATTCGACGATAATGACAAAGAGCTTCTGTTCTACGTTGCTGCCCGTGGTCACCATGCAGATATTGGCGGCATGGCTCCTGGTAGCGCAACGCCGCTTGCAACACATATTGATGAAGAAGGTGTACTCATTGATAATTTCAAGCTTGTAAAAGCAGGTATTATTGATGAAGCAGGTATGAGAAAAATTCTAACAGACCATCCATGGCCTGCTAGAAATCCTGATGACAACATGGCAGATATTCGTGCTCAAATAGCTTCCAATGAAAAAGGCGTAACGGAACTACGCAAAATGGTAGAAAATTTCTCACTACCCGTCGTTCAAGCCTACATGAAGCATGTACAAAACAATGCAGAAGAAAGCGTACGCCGTGTTATCGATCGTCTCTCTGATTGTGAGCACACGTATTTCACAGATAACGACCAAAAAATATGCGTTAAGGTAACTGTTGACCGCAAGAATCGTGAAGCAACCGTAGACTTTACTGGAACCTCGCCGATAGCAAAAAATAATTTCAACGCACCAGAACCTGTTTGTCGCGCTGCGGTTCTTTATGTTTTCCGCATCATGGTAGAAGGCGACATTCCTATGAATGCTGGCTGTCTAAAGCCATTAAACATCATAATTCCAGACGGCTGCATGTTAAAACCGCAATATCCATCAGCTGTAATCGCAGGCAATACAGAAACAAGCCAACACGTAACCAATTGCCTATTAATGGCGTTCGGTGCATTCGCAAATGCCCCAGGTACGATGAACAATTTAACCTACGGCAATGAACGCTATCAAAATTATGAAACAATGTGCGGCGGCGCACCAGCCGGTCAAATGAATGATGGTAGACCGTTTAGCGGTGCAAGCGCTGTACAAACCCATATGACCAACACCAGACTAACGGATCCAGAAATCCTAGAAATGCGTTATCCTGTAACCGTAGAAGACTTTTCTATTCGAAGAGGGTCGGGCGGTGATGGAAAATATAAAGGCGGCGATAGTGTTTCAAGAACACTTCGTTTCAATGAAGACATGACTTACGCAATTCTATCTTCCTCACGCAAATTAGCTCCAAAAGGACTTGATGGCGGAGGTGATGGCTCAGTGGGCTCAACACTGGTAAGAAGGTTGAACGGAGAAGCGGAAGAACTAGGCCATTGCGATCAAACAGAAGTTAAATCAGGTGAAGCCGTTATCCTGAACACACCAGCCGCCGGCGGATATGGGAAAGTTTAAAATATCCGTAATTATACTAATTTACAGCATTTAAAGTATGGTGCTAACTAAAGCAGAATTAGGGAAGTTTTTATGTTTACAATAACAACTATTCATGAACTGCAAGCTTTAGCTAAACGCCGTGTTCCGAAGATGTTTTATGATTATGCAGATAGTGGTGCTTGGACTGAAGGCACTTACCGCGATAATGAATTGGCATTTGAGCGTCAAAAATTACGCCAGCGTGTTGCCGTGAACATTGATAATCGTAGTCTTAAAACCAAGATGATTGGCGAAGACGTTTCTATGCCTGTTGCACTTGCCCCTGTTGGCTTAACAGGTATGCAACATGCTGATGGTGAAATATTAGCAGCTCAAGCAGCGCAAGAATTCGGTGTTCCATTTACGCTTACAACCATGAGCATTTGCTCCATCGAAGATATTGTTGAACATACAAAAAACCCATTTTGGTTTCAACTTTATGTAATGCGCGACAGAGGTTTTTCTGAAAGCTTAATGCAACGCGCTCATGATGCAAATTGTTCAGCGCTTGTTTTAACGCTAGACCTTCAAGTACTAGGCCAACGTCATAAAGATATTAAAAATGGTCTATCTGCTCCGCCAAAACCAACGCTAGCAGCAATGGCAAACCTAGCGACAAAGCCGCGTTGGTGTTGGAATATGCTTCAAACCAAACGCCGTGAGTTTGGTAACATCGTTGGTCACGTTAGCGGCATCGATGATATGTCTTCGCTTAGCGATTGGACTGTAAGTCAGTTTGACCCAACTCTTGATTGGTCATCCATTGAATGGGTTAAAAAGCACTGGAAACGCAAGCTTATTCTAAAAGGCATCAATGATGTTGAAGATGCTAAAATTGCAGCAAAAATTGGTGCTGACGCAATTGTTGTATCAAATCACGGTGGTCGTCAGTTAGATGGAGCGCTTGCCTCTTATGATATACTTGAAGAAATTGTGGCCGCAGTTGGCGATAAAGTTGAAGTACATATGGATGGCGGAATTCGCTCAGGCCAAGATGTCTTCAAAGCCATGGCAAAGGGCGCAAAAGGCACTTACATCGGGCGCTCTTATATCTATGGTCTGGGAGCAATGGGCAAACCAGGCGTCACAAAGGCATTGGACATCATCCAAAAAGAACTGGATGTTACCATGGGTTTATGTGGCGAAAACAACATCGAAAATGTTGGGTTACATAATCTCGTTCGTTAAACGTTATGCAGCCTTTCTTAAACGATTTATATTGTTCATAGGCCACATTCATTCGCGATACATCGTGCCTGCATCCTTATGAGACGCTTAAAACTACGACGTAGTGAGGTGCAGAAGTAGCGTCAGAGTTTCACACAAATAAAAAAACCGGCATAAATCCAGCCGGTTTATAACTCATTTGATATTCAACACTCAAACAGCTTGAATATTAATTGCTTTTGGCCCTTTGCCGCGATTATCTGATTCAGTTTCAAATGTAATTTTTTGGTTTTCAGATAAGCTTTCCATACCCGAAGCTTGAAGCGCTGAAATATGAACAAACACATCTTTTCCACCATCATCTGGTGTTACAAAGCCAAAACCTTTTTCGGCATTAAAAATTTAACAGTTCCTGATTGTGACATGATTGGATCCTTTCTTTCATCTCAATATTTTCGACAATAACTGATTACAAGCAGTGCACAATATGTAAGAAAAAACTAATCCAATATAAAGCAAGTTTCGGGTGGTAAATAAAACCTTTCATATTTAAGGGTATGTAATGACACAATCCGATACCACACCAGAATTAAACGTTTCTACCAAAGACTGGCTTTTAATCGTATTACTTTCAATGATTTGGGGTGGTTCATTTTTATTCGGCCGAATACTAATGATTGAGTGGCCACCTTTTACGATTGTATTTCTAAGGGTGTTTTTAGCAGCAATAGCACTTTGGGTTTTTCTGCTATTCACCTCAAGAAAGTTCCAAAAAACAAAGAGCTATTAAAGGCAATTTTAGTGATGGGAATTTTGAAGAATGTAATTCCCTTCTCGCTCATCTTAATAGGGCAAAAAGAAATTGGCTCAGGACTAGCTTCCGTCGTAAATGCCATGACGCCGATTTGGACATTAATTATCGCCAACTTCTTCACCTCCGATGAAAAATTTTCATCAAACAAAATTGCAGGAATACTATTTGGATTTATTGGAGTAGCAATATTAATCGGCACAGATTTAGTACAAGAATTAACTGCATCAGCATGGGCGCAAGGCGCAGTATTGGGAGCAACCATCTCTTACGGGTTTGCTAGTGTATGGGGTAAGCGCTTTAAAGGGCATGATCCAATTATCATTTCAACCGGTCAATTAACGGCCTCAAGTATTGTTATGTTACCAATCATTTTTATTCTTGAAGATCCATTTTCATTATCAATGCCAGACACAGAAATGATTATCTCCTTGTTAGGTCTTGCAGTAATTTGCACAGCATATGCCTATGTTCTGTTTTTCAAAATCCTAAGCAGCGCAGGTGCAACCAACGTATCTTTAGTAACGTTTCTCGTACCTATTAGCGCAATTATTTTAGGTATAATTTGGTTGGATGAAACACTGACAACCAGTAATATGATTGGAATGATATTAATTATTATAGGCCTAGCATTAGTCGATGGGCGTATTTTAAAAATGACGAAAGTTAGGCGCTAATTCCTATTTTCAAGTAATTTTCGCCCATTTGAAAATTATTTCACAAATATTCAAAGCAATATTTTATAAAAAATTCATATACTTAGAAATCAACATTCTAATTGCTATGAAGGCACTTGCATGAGTGATAGATTCACTTAGACTTTCATATAGGGCTGGGTATCAACAAGAGGAGGTTGATATGGAACTAATACAAAAAGCAAACTTTGCGATTACACTCGCTGCCTTTATTTTTGTATCGGCAATTGTTTTTGGCTTAATTAGCTAAAACAATTTTCCAACGCCAGTATCTAGTTAAAAGAGCGTTATTTTTCTGCAAGCCAGAGACTCACAGTAAGTGCGTCGTTGGCTTGTTTGTTTTGGGGGGGTAAATGCTTAACTGAACGCAATTTCAAACCCGCTTCATTTAACCAATCAGCCATTTGTATTTCAGAAAAACCAAGACGCAAATGCGCATGATCTTCTCTCAAGAAATTCAACTCATGTGGTGCAAAATCGGCAATCAACAAACGCCCGCCAGGAACAAGAGCCTTAGTCGCTTCCGTTATAGCTCCCAATGGATTGTCCAAATAATGTAAAACCTGATGAATTGTAACTAAATCAAAAGCAGAAGTTGGGGTCGGTAAAGTATACAAATCCCCTTGCCTAGTCTGCACGCGTGACAAATTAACTTCATCAAGCCGAGAACGCGCAATTGAAAGCATGTCCCGGCTTGCATCAATGCCCACGCCTTTTTCAAATATTCCTGAAAACAATTCCAGCATTCGTCCAGTACCAGTACCCAGATCAAGCATACTGTTTATTTTGGTTTCACCAACCATTTCAAGCATAGCTGCTTCAACACTTGCTTCATCAATGTGCAAAGATCTGATTTTATCCCAATCGCTCGCATTACTACTGAAATATTCAGAAGCCTTTGCTGCACGTTTTTTACGAACCTTTTGCAAGCGTTCGGTATCACGTTCAATGTCTTTATCAGATGGGTCAAACTGCTTAATAATAGAATGAATTAATCCAGCCCCTGTTCCTTGATCAACCAACCTAAAATAAGCCCAAGCCCCCTCTTGATATCGTTCAAGAAGCCCTGCCTCGTAGCAACTTTAAATGTCTCGAAATACGCGGTTGTGATTGACCCAAAATCTCAATCAAGTCAGAAACAGTTAAATCAGCTTCTGATAAAAGAGCCAATAACCGTAACCGAGTAGATTCACCAGCTGCACGAAGTAGGTTTACAGAATGATCTAGTGAGAGGGTATTTTCATTAGGCAACTTGATCCAACCTTAAATAAGATAAACATATCTTTATATTTAATTTACAACCAATACAATGTCGCGATTGAATAAGCGTTAATGCATATTATCGGCCGCAGCGGCATAACCACCACCAGCCCCATCCATGAAATGATAATGATCATCGGAAGTAATAGATGGTACGAAACAAGTTAAAATAGCTTGATCTTGTTCACTTAAACCATATTTTAAATGACCTGCACTTCTTTGTTTTTCCAAAAAGTTTTTCAACTCTTCAACCTCAGCTAAATCAAGAGAAAGTGTCATACGTATGCCGTCCTGAATTTTGCGATAATCGGCATTCAGTGATAACTGCTTTCGGTAGTGGTCTGGATTATATTCTCCCATGGGCCAACCCGTTTTGTTCAAAACCCATGCCAACAACCCAATCCCATAAGCCTTGACCTTGCTTGAACCAGTTGCCTTGGCTTCAAGAACAACATTTTCTGCTGGCTACTTGATTTTCACTTGAGATTCTGAAACCGGATGACCATCTGCTTTGTCCGCGTTGATAATATTGAGTAAGTCTTTCATGACGTCATCTGGGATTTGATTTTCCCCATCTATCGCCTCAACAATCATCGAAATAATTTTGCTATCCTGCTTTTCAATTGGTAGCCAACGACAAGATAGTCCTGATAAATCGGGGTATTCACCTTCAGCCGCACGAGCAATTTCATACTCGCCTTTTTTCATCAATGTTTCAGCTATGGCAACGCCGCGACCTATAAATGCATAATTCGTAATAGCCTGTGAAACAAACAAACCAGCCACTTGAATATCGCACTCTAAATCTCGAATTGCATGAACAGGCACAATTGCAGCTCGTAATTCCAAGGACAGTTCATCACTAACCACGCTCTAGTTCGTGCCAAAACGTCACTGATCACATCATAATCTTCAGGTGAGAACGCAATCGCAGAACCATCTCCTCCAAAAAACATATGGCATTTGTTGATGTCCAAGTGCATTCATAACAGCAGTAATCATAGCAACCCCAGCCATGTTTACAGCTTTAAACTTGCCATCTTTAATCGCTGCTCGTGACTGAACAACATCCGTTACAGCTACAAACCAACCGTCAGGAATAGAAACATAATTTGTCTGAGGAAGAGCATCATAAAAAGTTTTTAAAACAGGAAGTTGTTTACAAATTGTGTAGTTGAAATCGTTTCCATTTAATCTCTTCCTAGTCTTTTTATTTGCAATCAAGCTTACTCTATATAACGTATCAAGTAGAGATAAAGTTTCATGAGACAGATAAATGCAAACACGAGGAAAATCCAAGGAAGTGAAACGTAGGTTGCGAGAGCTCATACCAAACGCAACTATGGAAGATTTTTGGCAGTCGAAGACAGAGCTGATGCGGGGCATTTACGTCACTTACCCCCTTCAATCAGAGCATGGCAAGCTCTTACAAGTCATATCCGCCATACACATACAGAATATGACGAAATGTTAAAAGACGGGTACGATCAAGACACGGCACGACATTTTGTATTTGATGAAATCAATGAAAATTGCTTGAATGGGGATCTACGAAAACAATTTCTCAAGATGAACTATAACATTTTGGATTTAACCTACCATATAAAAGATGCTTCTGGAAAAACAGAAGTATCAATAGAATGTCATAAGGACTTTTAACAATGAAGCTTTCAGATTTTCCAATTACAAACAAATGGCCAGCACAACATCCTGAGCGCATTCAGTTGTATTCTCTACCAACACCAACGGCATTAAAGCCTCTGCAATGCTTGAAGAAACAGGCCTCGCCTATGAGCCTCACTTGGTAAACTTCGGATCAGATGACCAACTATCACCTGAGTTTGTTTCGTTAAATCCAAATAATAAAATCCCTGCAATCTGCAATCATTGACCCAAATGGCCCTAACGGTGAAGCTTTCGGCTTATGGGAATCGGGCACAATACTTATCTATTTAGCAGAGAAAAGTGACAAATTACTTTCAACTGATCCTACAAAACGCCATGAAACTTTCCAGTGGCTAATGTTCCAAATGGGCGGCGCTGGTCCAATTTTCGGGCAATTCGGTTTCTTTCACAAATTTGCGAGCAAGGAAATTGAAGACAAACGCCCGTATGAACGCTATCAAAATGAAAGTAAACGACTATTGGGTGTCATCAATGCTCAGTTGGAAAAAACCGAATATATAGTGGGTGATGAATATTCTATCGCTGATCTTGCACTTTGGCCTTGGATCAGGACGCTGACAGGGTTTTATGACGCTTCTACAGAACTTGAGATGTCAAAACATTCGAACATTGATGCTTGGTACAAGAAATGTATAGCGCGTCCTGCATCTGAAAAGTCAGCCAACATTCCAGCAAAGGATTAAGAATATGTACCTACCTATCACAACACTTTCAGCATGCATTTTAGGGTTTCTTCTCGGGATTCTTTCCCTACGAATAATTAATGTTCGCGGTAAAGAAAAAGTGTCTCTGGGAAGTGGCGAAAGTCAAACTCTGGAACGCCGCATTCGCGCTCAAGGAAATCTTGTAGAATATGCACTAATGGGCCTAATTCTCATAGGGCTGGCAGAACTTCAAATTGTAGCCATCTATTCGAAGCGTCGTTCCATTCTCAAACATGATAAGCGTTCTAGGTGGCAAATAACTTAAATTAGGAATTCCTTCAAAAACAAGGCTAGCCCCGATCCACCCAGCTTCAACAACATACAATTTCATATTAGTCGCAATGTCACAAAGCTCTTCTTCACTTAAGATAGAAAGCTGACGCTCATTACGCATTTCTGTCCCACGCTTATACCAAGGCTCACGGCCGCCAGACTTCCGCGTAAATCCTTCATGAAAATCACCCGCAATTCCACCAAATGAAAGTGGTAGGCTAGTTACTTCTTCAGAGATAAAATCTACTCCCTTAGCTTGTAACACGCGAGTAACTTTGCCCTGCATTTTTTTGCTGGAACTATTTTCATCAAACTATTCCTAAAATTTGAATGTGCAATATTATGAACTTGTCCTAATTGACGATTCCATTCAACATAAGTTTACGACAAAGGAGAATAATATGCCCAACAAACCTATCGTTGCACTTGATATGCCGAAATCAGAGGAAGCCCTCACTGAACGTCAACAAAAATACCTTGATGTTTGTGACGAAAAGCTAGGCTTCGTTCCTAATGTGCTACAAGCTTACGCTTGGAACTCCACAAAGTTCGATGGCTTTACAGGACTCTATAACGATCTCATGCTTGGTAATTCAGGCCTTTCAAAACTAGAACGCGAAATGATTGCCGTTGTCGTCTCATCTGCAAACAATTGTTATTACTGCCTAACAGCACACGGCGCAGCTGTTCGAAAACTATCTGGCAACCCAATTTTGGGTGAGCAATTGGTTATGAATTATCGAACTGCAGAACTAGAACCAAAAATCCGAGCAGCATTAGATTTTTCATATAAACTCACAAAAGAACCTGCTGTCATTGACGACCCAGACAGACAAGCTCTGCGCGATGCGGGATGGAGCGATCGTGAAATCTGGGACATTGCAGCAGTAGCTGCCTTCTTCAACATGTCAAACCGCATGAGTGCAGCAACAGACAAACAACCCAATGACGAATATCACTCTCTGGATAGATAATCCTTTATTGAGCCGCTTTGATTTGATCGATTTGAGCCTGCACACTTGCACGCCTGTCTTTGTTACCAGGGTGAGATGATAACCATCCCGTATCTGATTTTTCAGGATCAAGATCGTGCGACTTTAAGATACTGTCTAGTAGGTCAACAAATGCCATAGGATCACGGCCAGCTTTCATCATGACTTCTACACTGTGAATATCTGATTCTGTCTCAAATGACCGCGAGTATGAAAACGTATCGAGTAATGCAGCATTAGCAACCACATCTTCGACAACTTGCCCTGAGTCACCGCCAATCACACCAATCATAAAGGCCATACCAAATGCTCTATACAGTTGGCGTAATGAGTGTTTGTGTTCAACATGCCCAATTTCATGAGCAAGGACACCAGCAAGTTCATCATCATTTTTCGCTAGTGCTTCGAGTTGGTCAGTAAGAATAATAGTGCCACCTGGAAGTGCAATAGCATTAGCACCTAACCGCCCCCCCATCGCGGAAATGTAATTTCATTGGCGGGTTTGATTGTCCAGAGATTTCAACAAGCTCATCAAAAATGACGGTTAACTCATCTTGCCTTGCTTGGCTTAATTTGGTTTCTGAAAACAACACTTTATCGACGGTTTCACGCGTGCTGGAATCCATAGCCTCAACAACACCCGCGGGCGTTGCCTTAGCAGCAACATTAGCAACAGCAGGAAGACCATAACGATATAACCCAAACAAACAAATGAAGGTTGCAACTGTTACAACAGCAACGAACTTTAAAGAACCTTCCATCCTCGTAAGACGAGAAAAGAAGTGATCATCACTTTTAAAAAAGGCGTCTACTGCAGTGTTATCTGTACATTCAAAAACACTATCCCCCATAAGATAAATTTTACGCGGAACATTGCCTAATCTGTCAGCTACCTCTTCTAATTGAACATGGATTTTTTGACTTGAACCAGCCAAGACAACATACAGAGCTTCACCAATATGGTGAAGCTCTGCTTCTAGATACTCTGAAGCACCGTCGCGGTAATATCGACCTTTTAATATTTCAGATGAACTCAACTGAGTTTCCTTTCATCCCTTTAAACAGGAAATTACAAACCAAAATCAATGCCATCAATATCAAGATATTCTGCGGTTGCAGCATTTCCTGCAGGATCAACAACATTCTTAGAGATTGGGATATCTCCTGCTTGAATAAGAGCTGTATGGGTTACTAAATAACGCCAAGTTCTAATAGCCGCCCATGGTCATAACAAACCAACTGTTAATATCACAGCAACGAAGTTCGAGAATATAATCCAAACATATTTAATGCGAGATAAAGTCGACTTAAAACGATGAACCCCATCCAATAAAGTATGGTTATATGCAACATTACGCACACCAGCATTATAGAAAATAAAAGCAAATATGATCACTGAATAAAGGACTATAATTCCGCCAAAAACACCAATCGTAGCAATTATATCAGAGGTGGCGCCATCTGGATCAAAATCGTTTAGTAAATCTTCAAACCCAGCTCCAGTACCAGCAAAAACACCGAAAACAGCAAATGCCATGATGGCAAAACCAGCTATTATGAAAACAATAGTTGCACCAAAATTACCATAAAGTGCACCAAGCGGCGTTTTTGTTTCAAACTTCAAGTTACCATATCGAGTATTATTGCCAAGATAGTCCATTGCCATTTGCGAAGCGATTGGTGCAATAAAGCCACCCGCAAGAGAAACAGCTAAAGGCATTAAAATGAAGATACCCAATGATCGCCAGTAAGTTCCCTCAAAACCAAACCGTACATTTCTATAGCTGGTCATTCGGGCATTAAAGGCCAAAGCTTTATTAATCACCCAAGGTAGTAGAATAAAATATGGCAGGATAAGAATAAGCCCCGCGATAGGATAAATATTTGCCATAACCTGAGTGAAGATCAGGTAGGCAACCACAATTATTCTACCAATCAAAATTTGCATTGGTTTTGCATGATATTCAAAGTTATGCCCATCAAGCCAAGTATTTGCATAAAAATATCGCAAACGCATTACCTTCGCCCAAGCTGTATAGATACCCACAGTAACGATACTCAGTAATAAATTTACAATCCAAATGCCAAAATATTCTTTTGTATTACCTGTAAATGAGAAGGGCTTGGTTTCGAATGAAACCTGACTTTGTACATTGAGATCAGACATGATCCGCCTTTAATTATTTAGTTTTTCTTCAACAATGGTAGTCATAGCGATTAATTATTACTCAAAGATTCACAAAACCATATAAAGTCCGATCAATTATTGGAGTGTATCAATATCACTTTGAGTTACTGTATAGGTTGCGGTAAATGTAAGCTCATCACCAGGCGCTAAAACATCCCAACTACCATTCACACTTGCATCCGTTGAATCCCCCGTCGGCAAATTATCAACATCAAGCACCTCTCCACTAGGTGTAGGTGCTGGCCCTGATCCATTATGCGCATCTGATAAGGTAACATTGCTAATTACCTGATTGCCCGTATTTGTAACTTGGTATGTATATGTAATGACTTGGCCAAGTGTGACATCAGTCGTGTCATTGGCAACTTTTGTAACACTCATTGTTCGAGTACCTAGGGTTACTGTAATCGGAATATTATCAGTATCCGTAATACCCACGCCGCTGGCGGTACAAACAAGCGTATCACCGCCAGAAAAATTTGCGTTCGGTGTATAGACCAAACCATTCATAGCAGTATTAATTGCTGCTGGTGACCCTGTGAATGTGACAGTAGAACTACCATCTGCACCACCTGTTATTGTGACCGACCCAGGTGAACCCAAGTTTACTATTCCGCTGGTGACGCTCAAGGTAACCGTGATTGTATCAGTCGTATTCGTCGCGGTCTGTGGCGCGTTAACACCTGTTAAAGTAAGCGCATTATTTTCAAGCGTCGTCTGCGCGACAGGGGATTGGGTAATTTCCTGAAAATCGATATTATCCCAAGTTGCAACCCCTGCTCCAAAAAAAGAATCCTGTGAAAATACACCAGGTCCTATTGTATTCACACCAGCACCAAGTGTTGTAAAACCAGAAAGGCTAGTAGCACCTGTCCCATTAGTAACACCCCCCCTGCACCTGGAGTAGACGCGATCAACGCACCTGTCGTAGAAATTCTAAAGTTAGTTGCATTAACGCGAAAAAGTGGCCAATCCCAGTCCGCAACATCTGTAGAAGTATAACTAACTAATAGATAGGATAAATACCCAGGGTCAGCAGCTGTAAATGTTTGCGAAGCTAACGTCGTGGATTGTCCTCCGCCATTATTATCACTTGTCGCAACAGCTTGCCCGCCTGTGAATGCGATCGAACTATCTGCTGGTCCGGTTACAGTTCAATTAGCTCCGCCAGCACTAAAATCACCATTCAAAACCTGCGCATACGAATACGATGGCAGAACTATTGCTAGTACCAACATAGTATAAAATAGTATTGTTTTAACAAAACCAGACATAATAAAGCAAAACTACCTGCGCTTTGAGACCGCACGTTTATAACGCCTAAATAGTTTAGCCTAAAAAACACCTAAAACTGAATCGATTCTCTGGTTGTCAACAATTCAATAATTATCTGTTTACTACCAAGATCTTGGAACACCGTCCCAGTCTATAAACTTGCCTGTATCTTTTATGGTAAGCGATTGTATTACCTTAAGAATTCCATTTATTAAAATAAAGAAAAATATCAAAGCTAAAATCGAGTGCTAGGTAGGTTAACAAAACTCATAAATTAACACGTGCCCTGATGCTTTCAATGGATTCTGCAAGACTATTTATCCTACAAGGTTCAACAATGGCTCTAACAACATTTAAACCTATAGATTTAGTATCAGGAAGCATTCGTTCATCAACTACAAAAAATTCCCATTGTTGCACATCAAAATGATTACAGCTCTCATCAATTATTGAATGCCAAGCAAAAACATAGGCATTAGCAAAACGCTTTTCTTTAATCGACTCTTGCCAATCAGAGCCGTTCCAAAAGCCTTTTCTTTTTGCAATATCAAAACGCGGAGAGGATTTTCGAGCTGCTTGCCAAGTTTGTTTTGCTGCGGACTGTTTAACTTCCAAGTGAAAGCCGTCTTGATGTTCAAAATCCCAACTAGCCCAATCATAGGCACAATGGCACCATCCTTTTGGAAGGGCTATTGAGATTATTTCTTCTACAACTTCGCTTCGGTAATTATTTTGAATAATATCTCCACCAAAAATTCTACTCGATATTGATGTACGTAGAATTTTTGGTGAGAGAGTTTTCATTTTCTACCGTGTCAACGGCTTATAAGTCACCCTTTTCGGATTAACTGCATCAGCGCCTAGGCGTCTGATCTTGTCTTGCTCGTAATCCTCATAGTTACCCTCAAACCACTCCACATGAGAATTGCCTTCAAACGCCAGAATATGCGTTGCTAGCCTATCTAGGAACATGCGATCGTGCGAGATGACCACGGCGCAACCTGCAAAACTTTCTAGCGCGTCTTCTAGAGCCGCTAGGGTTTCCGTATCCAAATCATTTGTTGGTTCATCGAGTAGGATAACATTACTGCCAGATTTCAACATCTTAGCAAGGTGTACACGGTTTCTTTGACCACCAGATAGCGTTCCAACTTTTTGCTGTTGATCGCCACCTTTAAAGTTAAACGTAGAACAATAAGCACGTGAATTAACTTCATGCGCACCAAGTTTGATGATGTCATTATCTTCAGAAATTTCTTCCCAAACAGTTTTATCAGCACCTAGCGCATCGCGGCTTTGGTCAACGTAACCAAGGTCTACCGTATCACCAATGGTAATTGTACCGCTATCAGGTTGTTCTTGCCCAGTAATCATGCGGAACAACGTTGTCTTACCAGCACCGTTTGGTCCGATAACACCCACGATCCCACCAGGAGGAAGTTTGAATGTTAGATCATCAATTAGAAGCTTATCGCCATATGATTTAGAAACGCCTTCTGCCTCAATAACAACGCCGCCCAAACGCTCACCTACTGGGATGATAATTTGTGCATTCTGCGGTGTACGATCATTCGATGCTTTAACGAGCTCATCATAGGCTTTAATACGCGCTTTTGATTTTGCTTGGCGTGCTTTCGGGCTCGAAGAAATCCAACCAGATTCTGCTTGAATTGCACGTTGACGAGAGGCTTCTTCACGCCCCTCTTGCTTCATACGTTTAGCTTTTGCTTCAAGATAAGCAGTATAATTGCCCTCATAAGGAATGCCGCGACCACGGTCGAGTTCTAAAATCCAGCCCGTAACGTTATCTAGGAAGTAACGGTCGTGGGTAATCATCAAAACAGAACCCTTATACTCACGAAGGTGCTTTTCTAACCAGCCAATAGTTTCTGCATCTAAGTGGTTGGTAGGTTCATCGAGTAATAGAAGGTCAGGCTCAGATAAAAGTAACTTACAAAGCGCAACACGGCGTTTTTCACCGCCAGATAAGTCAGTCACAGGTGAGTCACTTGGAGGGCATCGTAGCGCCTCCATCGCCATTTCAACTTGTGAGTCTAAATCCCAAAGATTTTGCGCATCAATCTGATCTTGAAGGGCAGCACCCTCGTCGGCTGTCTCATCAGAATAATTCATCATGAGTTCGTTGTAGCGGTCTAGAATTGCTTTCTTATCAGCAACACCTTCCATCACATTTTCTACAACGGATTTACTCTCATCGAGCTGAGGTTCCTGTGGCAGATATCCACAAGTAGCACCATCCGCAAGCCAAGCTTCGCCAGTATGTTCTTTATCAAGGCCTGCCATAATACGAAGCACGGTAGATTTACCAGCACCGTTGGGCCCAAGAATACCGATTTTTGCATCTGGGTAAAAAGACAGATGAACATCTTCCAGCACTTTTTTTGTACCGTAAGTCTTTGAAAGTCCTGCCATATGATAGATAAACTGGCGCGCCATAAATGCTTCTCCGTGCAACAGAAATTGTGATTAAATAAGTTATTGAACGATTTACGCTTTGAAGCGCATAAATTCAAGCGTTGTATTGCTATACAATGAGATTTAAGAGCTATAATCAAACATGCGTATGCTATTTTATATAACAATTGGAATTCTATTCATCGGCTTTGGTGCATATAATCTGTATGGCGGCTACGAATTAGAAAAACCAACAATCGCTGCATTTGGTTTTGGTTCTATAATAATTGGGGCACTGCTTAGCCTATTTGGACTAAGCCAAAGAACAAAGAGTAAGAAAATGACAGGCACACCAAACTCCATCAATTCCTACAAAAACGACAATGCTATTCAAGAAGAAGATGGCGCAATAGAAATCCATGCAATCATCCAAGCTATGGGAGTTGTAGCTGTTGCAGACAAACGCATCAGACAAGAAGAAATAGATACCATCGCCAGCATTTACGAAGAAATGCTAGGTATGAAAATCCATGATGAAGAAGTCCGTGAAATTCTATCCGAATTTGATGATCATTTTGATATTGAAGAACGCCTAGAACGCAATCGCGCTTTCATCAGCCCAACCATGAAGCGCACCATCATCCAAAGCTGCCAAAAAGTAATGGTAAGCGATCTGGAGATCGTTCGCTCAGAAGAAAACCGCATTATGGAAATTGGAAGAGCACTTGGGTTTTCAGATTCGGAAATTAAAACAATTATTGCCTCTACGCCTGCGTAATGAAGTTTACCAAGTCAAAACTTAAAAGTTCTACAGGTGCAGAGCTACAGCTCTATAAAATGAAGTCAAAAGACCGCGCTAAAGCCGTCGTTCATATTACCCATGGCATGTGTGAACACATTGGCCGATATGAACGTTTTGCAAATGTTCTTGCAGATAATCAATACAATGTTGTTGCACACGACCACCGAGGCCACGGCTTAACAACAGCAAGTGACGCCCCTTTAGGTACATTTTCTAAATCAGATGGCTGGAACAAAGTTATCCAAGACGTTGATGCCGTAAACGATGAAATCCGCAAGCTCTATCCAGATTTACCAATTGTTTATTTCGGTCATTCCATGGGCGCAATTGTAGGACTGAGTTACTGCATCAAACATTCAAACAAAATTGCGGCAAGTGCGTTATGGAACTCGGGTGTCGATAGTGGATTGCTATTAACCGTCTATGGTTTCTTGCTAAAAATAGAACGCATGTTCAAAGGCTCAGACATTCCAAGCCAAATCGCTAAGAAATTAGCCTTTGAGGATTGGAACAATAAGTTTAAGCCAAACAGAACTCAGTCCGATTGGCTAACAAGAGATGAGGCAGAAGTTGATTTATATCTCAACGACCCATTATCAGGTTTTGATGCCAGCAACGGATTATGGGGCGATGTATTAGAAGGCGTCAGGGTTGGCGCTGATGATAGACAGATCGCAAAAATAAGAAATGACCTCCCCATTCATATGCTTGCAGGCGGCAAAGACCCCTGCTCTGATAATGGCAAAGCAGTAGAACGTCTTTATGCCCGCTTAAAGAAAATGAGCATCAAAGACATCAACCTAACCATCCATCCAGAAAACCGCCACGAAGCACTGAACGAGCTAAATCGTGATGTGGTTATGCAGGATTTTGTGGATTGGCTTGATATAAGGTTTGCTTAAGACCTAATCAGCCAAAATCTTCGGATCATTAATCTCCGCTTCGTGTTGCTTCATTAGGCGTTTTTGATATTGGCTTTGCACCACATCCACCACGATTAAAACAATCAGCACAAAATAGAAGGTTGATTTTGACATAGCTTCAACTGGATAATCAAGGAGCTTGATGTGAGCCAGATGGCCGCCTTCTGATACAAGCAAAATACCAACAATAAACAGAATGAACAAACCCAACACTTCATACATACGGTTCTTCTTTAAAAAATCAGCAACCTTGTCAGCCATGATAATCATTAGGCCACCTGTAATAATGATAGCCACAGCCATAACCCAGAATACATCCGTGAGCGCAATGGCTGATAGGATTGAATCAAATGAAAATACAAGGTTCATCAAAACAATAGAAAAGACGACAGAAGGAACAGATTTGAGCCCAGCGCTATCATCACCTTCAATATGATGGACTGAAAGCATATGCATAATTTCTTTGATCGCTGTCCAGATTATGAACCCACCACCAAATAAAACAATAAGAGCATGGCCGCTGAAATCACCCTCTACAAAACCTTTAAATTTAATTTTAAAGAGCGAGTCTTGAAAAAAACCAATCGCTTGAATGATGACAAAAAGCAAAACAATACGCATTACAATTGCCATGCCAACACCAAGTTGGCGAACCTTGCGTTGGCTTTCTGCTGGTGCTCGCTTGGACTCAATTGCCACATAAAGAAGGTTATCAAAGCCTAAAACGACTTGAAGCAAAATAAGCATTAACAAGGTCAGTAAATTGTCGATTGTTAATATTTCAAGCATCAAATTCTCCAAATTCTTAAATTAATTGCATAAACTTTTATACGTTTGGCATCGTTATGGTTACCGCTTTGTTTATAAATATTTCAATTTGTCTCATTTCGAAAGGGTTTGTTTACCACAACTTTCAAAACACCCCCATATATCTTCTTTTAATGCTTTTAACTCACCGATGTTAACGAGTTCATTAAACCCGCGCATTAGTTTGCAGCGAAGGAAATATAACTTAGCAGGGGTATTCCAACGTGAGTGGAAAATTAATCATCATGGCAGGCTTGGCAGTTGCATTCGGTGCAACAAGCTATGTTGGCGGCAATTATTATCTAGAAAGCCAAACACAAGCCCTAACTGAAGCGCGCATGACAGAGCTGGATGCAAATCGTCCTGTCGTAAAAGCAGTAGAACTCGCAAAAGTTGTTGTTGCAACATCAGAAATTAAGTTTGGGCAAGCAATTGATGATTCAATGCTGAAGATCGTCGATTGGCCACAAGATGCATTTCCTGAAGGCGCTTTTACAGCGACATCAGAAGTTATCAGTGATGGTAATCGCCGCGTACTAACAACAATTTTCCCAGGCGAGCCAATTATTCTAGCAAAAATCACTGGCGAAAATGGCCGTGCGGGTCTAGCAGGCATCATAGCTGAAGGCATGAGGGCCGTAACCATTCCGGTTAATGGCGTAAATGGTGTTGGTGGCTTCATTCAGCCTGGAGATCGCGTCGACATTCTACTTACCAAAAATGGTGACGAAGATACAACATCAGAAGTTATGATGAGTAACATCAAGGTTTTATCAGTTGACCAAAATGCAGGGACAAGAAACGAAACTGCACAAATTGCAAGCTCAGTAACAATCGAAACAAATACTAAAGGCGCCAAAAAAATCACTTGGGGTCTAAATGTAGGTAGCCTTTCACTCTCATTAAGAGGTGCAGGCGATACAGCTGAGGAATCAGCTGGATTATTTGGGAATCTTTTTTCTACAGAAGAAGAAAAACCAACGAGAACATCAATCAAAGTTACATCGGGTGACCAAGTAACGGAATATAATGTTGCAATTGAAGGCGCTCAAAAGCCTAAAAAGAAAATTAATAACAATAACTAAGCAGACAAGCTTATGGGGACTAGAATGAAAAATTTTAGCTGGAATACGAAAAACAAATTACGCAAATGCGTGATTGCGACTGGCATTGCATTCATGACAGCAACAACACCAATTGCTTTTACAAGTTTTGCAAACGCTGAAAGCGGTGTTATTCATTTAAGCTCTTCGCAAAATACGAAGACGATGAAAATCACCAAAGCAAAACCGAAAACAGTTCGCACTGACCGTTCTTTTAGCGAAATCGTTGTGGGTGATCCAGAAGTTGCAACTGTTAGCCCCCTAACCGATCGTTCATTTTATGTTGTGGGTACAGCACCAGGTACAACAGGCATCGCGCTTTATGATAAAGACAGCAACTTAGTTGGTCTTTTAGATATTGAAGTAGGTGCAAATACAAACCAAATCAATGCAGCATTAAATGCCGCTTTGCCAAAATCATCAGTTAAAGCAACAACTTCAAATGGCCGTGTTGTTCTAAAAGGTAAAGCCAAAGGCGCAGTTGCCGCTGCAAAGGCGCGCGAAATTGCTAAGAAGTTCGATCCAGAACTTGTTGATACTGTGAAAATTGAAGGTTCTCAGCAAGTAAGCCTTGAAGTTCGCTTTATTGAGGCTCGTCGCAACAATGATAAGAGACTTAGAGTAAACCTATCAGGCGGCAGAACAACTTCTACAACAACATCAGCACTAGGAGGCTCCGCTTTAGCAAGCGTAGTTGCAGGTTCAATTCCTTTTGGTCAATTCGTAACAAATATCATTAAAGATGGTACAAATGTAGATCTAGTGATTGATGCACTACAAGAACAGGGCGTAGCAAGAAGCCTTGCTGAACCTAACTTGGTAGCATTATCAGGCGACACAGCTAGCTTTCTTGCAGGTGGCGAATATCCTATTCCCGTCGCTCAGGAAGAAGGCGTTATTAGTGTCGAATTCAAGCCGTTTGGCGTAGGGTTAAAATTTACTCCAACAGTATTGGATAATGGACTAATCAACTTGAAATTAGCACCTGAAGTTAGTGAACTGGATACAGCTAATGAAATTAATATTTCTGAGAACGTTGCAATTCCCGCACTTGTGGTACGCCGAGCAGAAACAACCTTAGAATTACGTGATGGTCAAACATTTGTACTAGGTGGCCTGCTTCAAAAAAGCTCCTCTTACAATAAACGTCAATTACCATGGCTTGGTGATGTACCAATACTTGGTGCCCTCTTCCGTAGCTCAAATTTTCAAAAAAAAGAAACAGACCTTGTCATCATCGTGACACCACGTTTGGTCAAACCACTTCGCCCAGGTGAAACTCCAGCAACACCGCTTGATGCTACTGCACCTGCAAACGAAGCTGAATTTTTTGCCAATGGCACACTTGAAGTAAGCCGTAGTCATTTACGAACTTTAGCAGAAGCAAGAAGTGGCGTAATAAAATCTGGTCACGTGATTGAGTTGGAGTAAAAACAATGAATAAAAACAAAACCTTAATAGCAACAACACTTGGCCTTATTTTTACACTTGGTGGTTGCTCATACCTTGATCGCAATGACGGCGTAACAAACTTTGCGGGTGATGCGCAGGCAATTAATCAAGCCAAGCAAACTGAAGACCCTTGGAATAAAAACGCCTACAACAATAAAATTGAAGGCGATGGCGAACGACTGGGGGACACAGTCAAGCGCTACAAAGAAGGTGAGCAAGAAGAAATACAAGAAATAGGTACTGTAAGCACAACATCTGGCTAAAAATAAGAATCGGAAAAACCGGCGGGGATACGGAATATGTCACAAAAAGATGAAAACAATCAGGCGAGTAAGTTAGTACTTGTTTCTCAGGATGTTGAGTTGGTGAACCTAGTAAAGGGTGCCATTCCAAATACTGAAAAGCAAACAATGCAAATTATCAGTAAACCAATTGCTGAAATGCTAGCAGGTATGCGTGAAATAGATGCGACAGCAATGATTGTTGATATTGACGCGACAAAAGTTGAAGATTTTGAGAATTTACAAAAAATCAAACGCATGGCTGATAACAACATGGCTATCATTGTTATTTCAAATAACTTTAGCCCTGCCGCAGCACGTATTCTTATCCAGCTTAAGGTTTCTGATTTCTTAGTAAAACCAGTTCAAACATCAGACCTAGTTCGCTCTTGCAACAATGCAATGAAAATCAATACGCAAGAGGCTCAAGTACAACCACAGTTCATGTCATTCATGCCAGCTTCTGGCGGTGTTGGTACAACAGCTATGGCGATTGAAACAGCAGCTATACTAAATGCCCACGGACAAAAACTGGGCCGTACAACCTGCATCGTTGATCTAAACTTCCAACACGGAGCTTGTGCAGAATATCTGGACATTGAGCCTCGTTTTGACATATCAGAAATTGAAAATTCGCCAGAACGTCTTGATAGGCAACTTTTAGACATTATGCTTTCAAGACACGACAGTGGCCTTTCAGTAATTTGTGCACCAAATCAACCAACAGAGATGCGCTCGTTTAAAGGCGCACTTGTTGTTAAGTTACTTGATCTTGTTTCAGCTTATTTCGATAATGTTGTAATCGACCTCCCCCGCACATGGTTTCCTTGGACAGAAACAGTAATAACAGGCTCAGACAAACTCTTTGTCGTTGCGGACATGACAGTACCTTCAATTCGCCATTCCCACAGGTTGGTAAAGGCTGTTGAAGAACGTATTGGCAAACAAGCGACGCCAAAAATCATAGTAAATCGCATGGATTTCCGCAAAAATGCATCTGGCCTTAATGCTAGCGATGTCGAAACCGCACTTGGTGATTATTTTGCAGGCGGTGTTCCAAACAATTATATGTTAGTTCGTGATGCCGTAGATAGAGGCGTAACCTTAAACTCCGTTCAGCCAGATAATAATGTAACAAAAACGCTTTCAGAAATCGTACTTGCTGGTGAGGTGCTAGACGAAGCTGAAAAACCAAAAAAAGCTGGACTTATGAGCATGGGCCGCAATCTCTTAAAGCGTAAAGCTGGTTAGGACTAAAACATGAGTAATCGCTTTTCAGGTCTTCAAAGCTTCGACGATGATTTCGACTTCGACGAACCAATGCCAACACAAACGCAAAGAGCAGCACATGCCCCCCTACCCGAAGTAGAGGCAAGCAGCGCTCCAATTGCGCCAGATGAAATTCTCCAAGAAGTAAAAAACAAAAAACCAGTTTCTGTTCATGAGATCGGTGCAGGAGAAATAACGCCTGCAAAACAAAAAATTCTCGATGCAAAAATTAAACTTCACAGGCAAATGCTTGAAGAGTTCAACTTGGTTGCACTTGAAGAATTGCCACGTGACCAATTGGTCGACGAAATCAGGAAATTTGTAACTGATTACGTAGCAAAAGAACGTTTACCACTTAATAATCAAGAGCTTGAAGCCTTCGTAGGGACTGTTGTTGATGAAATGACAGGGCTTGGCCCACTCGAGCCTTTGATGCGCAATGATGACATCAGTGATATTCTTATTAATGGTCCAAACAATTGTTTCGCAGAAATTAATGGCGTTCTTCAACCCATCACAATTCCGTTTAAAGACGAAGCGCACTTAGTTCGTATCATCGGTAAAATTGTTGCAGGCGTTGGTCGCCGTATTGATGAATCAAACCCAATGTGTGATGCGCGTATGCCAGATGGTTCGCGTTTCAATGCAGCTATCCGCCCTATTACGATCGATGGGCCGCTCGTATCCATTCGTAAATTTAAAGAAGACAAACTAACACTTGAAAAGCTAGTTGATTTTAACGCACTTGCCCCTCAAATGGCTGAAGTTCTACGTCATGCGGTTGCATGTCGTATGACCACGATTATTTCGGGCGGTACAGGCACTGGTAAAACAACAATGCTCAATGCCTTGTCTGCATTTATCAACCCAAAAGAACGCGTTCTAACAATTGAAGATGCAGCTGAACTAACACTACAAATCCCTCACGTAGGTCGGATGGAAACACGTCCACCAAACAATGAAGGTATTGGTGAAATCAAACAACGTGACTTGGTAAAAAACGCCCTTCGGATGCGCCCTGACCGCGTTATTCTTGGTGAGGTTCGCGGCGAAGAATGTTTCGACATGCTTCAAGCCATGAATACTGGTCACGAAGGCTCTATGGCTACAATTCACTCAAATACTTGTCGTGATGCCATCTCTCGTATGGAGCAAATGTTGGGCATGACAGGTATGCCAATGACAGTTGCCTCAATCAGAAGTCAAATTGCAGGCGCTGTGCACTTAATCATCCAGCTAACTCGCCTATCTGATGGTCAACGTAAAATTACAAGTATTTCCGAGCTTACTGGCATGGAAGGTGACATCATACAGATGCAAGAAATCTTCCGATACAAACGAACTGGCATGACAGCAGATCATAAAATCCTCGGTCATTTTGAGGCAACTGGCGTCCGTCCACGTTTCTTAGAAGAACTTGAAGCAATGGGCATTGAACTTGATAGTGAAATCTTCGAACCAGGTGTTGAGCTAGTATGAGCCTAAACACACTCTTCGAGAACGGCTTCACGCCCGTACACGCTATGCTACTTGCATCTGTCTTTTTGGCGGTTGTGGTTGTCGAGCTTGGCTATATCGTGATGTCACCCAATGAAAATAACAAAAAGCGTATCAACAGGCGCATGGCAATTGGCGATGGCAAAGAAAAGATGAGTCAGAAAAACATTCTGGTTCAACTACGTAAAGAACGTGGCCTTGATGAAAACGGCATGTTGGTTATGCCAATGAAAAGCCTAAACCAACTTATTTTAAGATCAGGACTGACCCTTGGCCTAAAAAAACTTGGTCTTTATTACGCAATATATTTAGCCGTTATGACAGTTGGGGTCTTCATCTATTGGAAGTCACCAACATTTAGCGCAATTGCATTTCCTATCTATACATTTTTACTGCCCTACTTCTGGCTAAAGCGTAAAGCAAACAAGAAAACTGCAGCATTTGGAGCTCAGCTTGCTGATGCCATAGATCTTATTACACGAAGCTTAAAAGCAGGACATCCAGTACCCGTCGCCATTTCTATGGTTGCACGCGAAATGGCTGATCCTATTGGTACGGAATTTGGTCTAGTCGTTGATGAAGTAACCTATGGTTCAGATTTAGTTACAGCACTAAACAATCTACATGACCGTGTAGATTTACCAGATCTACCGCTACTCATTTCATCAATTTCAATTCAGTCAACTACGGGTGGTAACTTAAGAGAAATTCTTGAGGGGCTTTCTCTAGTTGTTCGTGATCGCTTCAAAATGAAGCGTAAAATTAGAGCTATCTCTGCAGAAGGCCGAATGTCTGCAATGTTCTTATCTGCGATGCCAATCATGTTGTTCTTTGCTTTGCAATTCATCGTACCAGGCTATTACACAGAAATTTGGGATGAAACCCTGACTTGGTATTATTTAGGTGGTTTAGGCTTCTGGATGACATTAGGAAATCTCTTAATTCTCAAAATGGTATCCTTTAAATTTTAGGTTTATGAAAATGGAAAAACTATTCGAAACCGTAGATCCGTTATTACTTGCATCTGGTGTGGGTGGAATAATATTATTTACAATCATCTATTTTGCCAGCCAAGCTTTTTCTGAAACACGATCAAGATCAAATGTAAAAAAGCGTCTAATAGCAGATGAGCCAAGACGCTCTATGTTGGACTTGAATGAGCCAACAGCAAAGAAAACTAAAAATCAGAAACAACTTTCAAACAAAGTCGCAAAAAAAGCGAACGACTTTTATTCAATATCAGATCCTAACTCTGTAAAAAAACTTCGCATGATGCTTATGCAAGCAGGCTACATGAACCCAAGCGCAGTAGGATATTTTATTGCAAGCAGATTTATCGGTGCAATCATAGGTATGGCAATAGGTGGCTTCTTAGTACTTGTTCCCTATTCAACTGACACTTTCACATTTAAAATGTGTATTTTACTTCTTACCGTTGCATTTGGGTATTTTGGTCCAAATTTTTACATCAGCAATCGTGGCAAGGCTATTGAGACACAAAACCGCCAAGGCTTTCCAGATATTTTAGATTTAATGGTCGTATCAGCTGAAGCTGGCTTAACAATGGAAGCATCAATCGAACGCATTTCTATGGAAATCCAAAAGACATATCCAAACCTAAGCACTCAACTTAATATGGCAGGACTTGAAATCAGAGCGGGTAGACCAATCGACCAAGCGCTTCGCGCATTTGGTGAAAGACTCCGCCTTGATGAAGTAAAGGGCTTTGCAACGATGGTGCAACAAGCAAAAGAATTAGGGACAAGCGTATCAGATGCGCTACGTGTTTACTCAGAAGAGATGCGGCACAAGCGCATGATGAAAGCGGAAGAAAAGGCCTATGCCCTACCCGCTAAAATGTCGATCCCAGTGACACTATTCATTTTGCCTATTGTTATTGGAATAGCGATCATTCCAACAATCGTGCGTTATAATATTTAAATTTATCAATAATAAGAAACTCAACAACCTCGCTTTTGTAAAAATGGAAGCGGGGTTTTTTATTTTAAGCCCTGAAATATTCTTTGGTAAATGAATTATTACATAGACTCTAAAATTTAACCAATCTCTTGAACGTTGTTTAAACGCATTTGAACTAAGTTATTCTCAACAATAATAATAAAACAATACCAAGCGGGGAATAATCATGAAATCCAATGTTAAGAGCATTCTTGCATCCATAATTGTAACTGGCCTATTAGCAGGTTGCAGCACAAGTGGCATATCAACACATTCAAATGCCTTGGATCATTCTGGCACTAATCGTAATAACGTTCATAACGAAGAACGTGGTAGCAGAAGCTTATTACGCCCAAAGTCAGATCATGTTTCTCTAAAAGGAGATAAATCAAAAGGCTTTTTGTCAGCAGGTCAAGAACATTTTACAAATCAAAACTTTGGCCTTGCAGAAAAAAACTTTCGTAAAGCGGTTGAAGTTCGTAGCGACAATGCATCAGCATGGCTAGGCCTTGCTGCATCATTGGACCAACTAGGCCGTTTCGAGTTTTCAGATCGCGCTTACAAGCAGCTCGTACAGTTAAAAAAGAACAATGCTCGTGTATTAAACAACATGGGATATTCGCAATTACTTCGTGGCAACTATCAAAAAGCAAGACGTCTTTTAAACCGCGCTCAGCAAATTGACCCTCAACTTGAGGAAGTTCAAGGCAACATTCATCTTTTAGAAAAAACTGTCCGCAGTTAGTTCGATAAGCAGGGTAAATGAATGATTAATGTATTACTGAAAATTTGCAGAGCATAATTAGCAGTAATTTCAAGTTAGTATAGTAAAAAATTGCTAAATAATTGACCGATAGCACACCAAAAGCAGGGTAATGTTATGCTTAAAAAAATCAGAAACTTTTTAGAAAACACATCAGGTAGCATCCTGCCAACCATGGGCATATTAATAATCCCACTAGGGATGGCAGTTGGTGTGGCAGTTGACTACACTCGCTATGTGAACGTGCGCACCGATGTTCAGGCTGGTATTGATGCTGCAGGCATTGCAAGTATTGCTGAACTTCCAAATATTAAAGGTAACGTTCCTTCTAATCTTACGGGTAGCGCTTTTAACGCAAAAGTAGAAACTGACCTTAAAACATATGCTCAGGGTTTTCTTGAAGCAAACATTACAAGTAACATTGCTAAAGATAGTTACACATTTAATATCACTTACATCCCTGCTACAGCCAACACTGATGGCGGCGTAGAAATCATTGCAAACATTGAATACGATACAATCTTCGGTGGCATAAATGGTCAGGATGGTGGTCCACTATTATTCAATGATAAGCTTTCTGAAAAACTTACATCTTTAATAACAACTGGAAACAGAACAATTGAAGTAGCTTTGGTTATGGATAACTCAGGTTCCATGAACGGAACTCCATCTGGTGGAAGCTCAACAAAAATTTCAAGCATGAAAACTGCTGCATTAAAATTAGTTGATGATTTGTATAAATCTGCGGCTGACTCGCCTCTTCCAGACTCAGTTCAATTCTCCCTAGTACCTTTTGCTGGCATGGTAAATGTTGGTCCACTTGGGCATACAAATTTAGATGGCAATTTTATTGACGTAAATGGCTTTAATCCCGCGCATAATGAGAACCTAGATTGGGATGGCACCTTCAGAACAAGCAGTACTATAACAAAACCATTTAGTAATCATGTTGTGAAAGTTGGTAGCGATTTCAAAAACCGCTTCGATGTCTATAATATGCTCGGTGAAACTTGGGAAGGCTGCGTAGAAATGCGCCCTTGGCCACATAACGTACTTGATACATTCGTAAGCAATCAAAGTACAAGTTATAGCGCAATCAATAATTCAATGGATGCCGATGGAAATGGTACAAATGATGGTGCAAAAGCACTTTTCGTGCCAGCTTTTGCGCCGGATGAGCCTGATAGTAAATACGCAAAAAATAAAAGAATCCGCTGGGGGCGCACCTCAGTAAGACACTATAATGATGATGATGTCTACTGGAACAGTTATTTATACGACTTTGAGGATTCTGATGGCAAACAACTTTATACAGATGAATCATCCAGTGACCCAGCATATCAAATAAAAGGGTCAACAAAACAAATTCAACGTACAAACTGGATGTTTAAATATCAGAACAATAATAAAACCAAAAACTATGGCAGCTGGTCTGGTCCAAATTATGGCTGTACCACAGACCCGATAACAGCTTTAACGCCAACACAGTCAACTGTAGACTCTGCCATTAACGCTATGGGAGCTAATGGAACTACAAACATCCAACAAGGCTTAACTTGGGGCTGGAGAACATTGAGTGAAGGTTTACCCTTTGACCAAGGAAGACCAAAATCTGACGTCATCAACCTTAAGTTCATTATCCTACTTACTGACGGCAATAACTTCTATGATACTGATGGTGATAGTACACCAAACGAATCTGAATATGGTGCTTGGGGTTATGCAAGGCCAGATTCACACAGTTTAAAACATGCAATCAGTAATGAAGCTACGCATAACAGGATGTCTGAGGGATTAAGTTCAACTGATTTGACTGATACTATTTATACAATGACATCTTTTGATTTAACACCTAACTCTCATGGTGATTTTAATGAAATCATGAATGCACACACAGCTCAATCATGCGAAAACGTAAAGCAAGACGGTGTATCAATTTATACGATTGTTTACGATCTTAATGATACTGCCACAGAAGATTTAATGGAGGCTTGCGCAGGCCCAGGTATTATCGATGGCTCAACAACGATAGCTGGTGTAGAGTTTTATCATGAAGCTGATGGGGCTACTTTAGATGATACATTTGCTAAAATTGCTTCTTCTATCTCTGCAATTCGCATCGCTAAATAAGTAAACTACAATCAAATCAAAAGCCCGTTCATTAGAGCGGGCTTTTTTTATGTCTATAACTCACCCAAACCGACTGGAAATAGCAACACTAACAACAACAATCAAACCACCCAAAATTTGAACTGAATTCATTGCCTCTCCAAACAACACCCAAGTCATGGCAAATGCGACAACTGGCACAAGAAAAAACAAAGAAGCTACTGATGAAGTGTCGCCTTTTTTTATCAGATACATAAGCAGTGCCACCGCCCCTATTGACAAAACACACACAAGCCAAGCCAGCGATAACACAGTGTTTAAAGTCCAGACCACATGTTGCGTTTCTGTTAGCAATGATAACGCTAACATTAATAAGCCTGCGCCTAAAAATTGAGCATTGGTACCAACCCATAAATTAAGACTGGTTACACATCGTTTTTGATAAACAGAGCCAATACTAATACCAAGAATTGCAAACAACCCAGCAATGAATGTTTCTGCTGTGATACCAGGAATTGCCTCACTAACATCAAAGCTTGGAAACAACACCATAAACACGCCAAATAAAGCAGAAGCAAAAAATACAATTCTTATAAAGCTAGGTTTTTCTCCCATAACAACCCATGCAATAAGTGCTGTAAAAAAGGGTTGCAGCGCAACAATTAAAGCGGAAATTCCTGCAGGCATGCCTTTTGAAACTGCATAAAAAACACCACCTAAATAAAACCCATGCATTAATACACCAATCACCATCGAATGAATAAATTGCATCCTGTCGATGTTTTTTGGTTTTGAAATAAACAGCACAATTCCGCTTAACAAAAGAAATGCAAGAGCAAATCTAATCCCTAAAAACGTAAACGGCTCAGCATCAGTTGTACCAAACTTTGCAGCAGGAAAGCCCGTTGCCCACAAAAAGACAAATATAATCGGCGCCATTCTTATAATAAGGTTTGTAGTCTGTGACACACTTCTAACTCCTATTGCACAGCCACAACCTTAAATGACGTGTGCGTTTCATGAAATGACGTATGGTAGATGCGCACAGCTTTCGTTATGAGTAAGCTAGCAGCACAATATGGAATTTAAAAAGTATGACGAACGACCAAGATAGAACCGAACGCGTTCAACAAGCAATTGATATGAAAACAAAGCCACCAGGTTCTCTTGGTGCAATTGAAACACTTGCGCTTCAAATGGCTATTGCACAAAAATCTGACAATCCAATTGCAGACCCTGCGCGGTTATTATTGTTTGCTGGAGACCATGGGCTGGTTGAAGAAGGCGTATCTGCTTGGCCAAGCGAAGTAACCGCACAAATGGTTCTAAACTTCCTGTCTGGCGGAGCTGCAGCTAACGTTTTTGCACGGTCAAATGGCATTGAAATTTCCGTTATTGATGCAGGTGTTATTGCTGAGCTTCCAGATCACCAAGACTTATATCGCGCCAACATTCGTAAAGGCACTAGAAATGCCTTAAAAGAAAACGCTCTCACACTAGAAGAAGTCAGCGCTGCATTAGTATTTGGTGAAGAACTGGCAAGTGATGAAGTTTCCGTTGGCACAAAAGTTATAGCACTGGGCGAGATGGGGATTGGCAACACATCATCAGCTGCTCTACTCGCTCATGCAGTTGAAGACATATCACTTGATATCCTAACTGGTCCAGGCGCTGGGCTTGATGTTGATGGCGTAAACAAAAAACTTGAAATTTTAAAACAAACTGCAAATCGAAGGCCCGGAAAATTAGAACCAATGGATGCATTATGTGCATTTGGCGGATTAGAAATCGCTTGTATGACGGGCGCATTGATTGGCGCAGCACAAGCAAATGCAGTTGTATTAGTGGATGGCTTTATTGCAACATCAGCAGCACTATGCGCGCTAAGAATGCATCCTGAACTAACTAATAATGTAATCTATGCTCATAAATCAAAAGAACCAGGCCACAAAGCAATGCTTGAAGCGCTTAATGCAAAACCATTACTCGACCTAGACCTGCGCTTAGGTGAAGGCTCAGGCGCACTCCTTGCTTATCCTCTTTTACGCAGTGCATGTGCTATGCTAAACGAGATGGCAACGTTTGAAAGCGCCAACGTCTCTGGTAAAGAAGAGTAGGCATCAAGTGGATAAGCTAGTTGAAAATTTGGCTTTAACCCTAGCATTCTTTTCTCGCATTCCCTTGCCTTCAAGGCTTAGCGACCAAATTGGGCACAAAGCAAATCTTGGTCAAGCCGCAGCATTCTTCCCGATTGTAGGCTTTCTAATCGCAATTCCTTCTGCTCTTGTTTGGTTCATTGCCAGCTTATACTTACCAGCAACAATAGCTGCAGGCTTAGCTCTTGGTTGTGGCCTATTGATTACAGGTGGATTGCACGAAGATGGTTTTGCGGACTGCGCAGATGGCTTGGGCGCAACGCCAGATCGGGACCGTGCACTTGAAATCATGCGCGATAGTAACATAGGAACATATGGAAGTTTGGCATTGATTTTAAGTATAGGTTTAAGATGGACAGCACTCGCAACCCTTGATCCTTTAAACGGCGTATTAGCGCTTCTAATCTGCAATTCAGGTTCTCGTTTTGTTATGACAATTGCCATGCAGATATCTCAATACGCAAGAGAAAATGGATTAGGCAAACAAGCAAACAACATGCCTCAATCAAGCTTCGTACAGGCTATACTGATTGCATTTATCTTAGCAATCATCTGCGGTTGGCTCTGGGGGAGCATCGCATTAATCTTAGCCTGTCTAACGGCTTGGCTTTTCTTAAAACGTTTAGAACATCGCCTTGGAGGCTATACTGGTGACGGTCTAGGCGCTATGGAGCAGATCGCAGAAATTACTATTCTGATTACATTAGCAGGTGCTTGGTCTTGATCTTCTTACGTCACCCAACACCTGATGTACCCGCAGGCACATGTTATGGTCGAACAGATTTAGACATTGCAAAAATTGGTCATGAACAAATCGCCAACGCAATCAAAGTAACCCCAGTTGTAAAACGCATTATAGCAAGCCCTGCCCTTCGCTGTCGTAAGCTCGCAATTTCTATCGCAGATCGGAATGGCCTTACGCCAATATACGATGAGCGCCTTTGGGAAATGAATATGGGTGATTTTGAAGGTCAGTTGTGGACAGAAATTGATCGCAAAAAATCTGAAAAATGGCTTGAAAATCCTATGAATAATTCAACGCCAAATGGCGAGAGTTTCGCGGATGTTCAATCACGCGTGCTAGAAGCCTTAGAACAAGCAGATTTAGAAACAGCAATCGTCTGCCATGCAGGTGTTATTAGAGCAACTCAGATGGCATGGGAGGGTTTAACCTTCAAACAAGTCTTTGAAGCAATGCCGCCTTACGCAGAACCTATTAGAATAATACCGCCAGAGCACCAGTAACAAACCAAAGTACAAAACATGCTAACGCAAAAATTCTGATTGTTTTGTCAATATCTCTAGCACCAAGCTTTCGCTTACCCGAGCTGTTTAAATAGGCTTGCTGGACTATTTCTTCAGGGTAAATACGTGGCCCTCCAAGCGCTAAATCTGCGCCACCAGCCATAGCAGCTTCTGGCCAACCAGCATTTGGGGAGCGATGCAAACCTGAATCTCTCAAGGCAACAATTAGCGCGTTCTTAAAAGCATCCATCCCGCTTAACATCCCAGCGCCAATAGCAATCAGCATCGCTGAAAATCGTGCAGGAAGCCAATTTGCAAGATCATCAACTTGAGCTGCAACGCGCCCAAACCAAAGATATTTCTCATTACGATATGCAATCATAGAGTCTGCTGTATTAATCATTTTGTAAACAACAATACCTGGAAGCCCAAAGATTGCATACCAAAACGCTGGCGCCACAACCCCATCGCAAAAATTTTCCGCAAGGCTTTCAATTGATGCGCGACTTACACCTGATTTATCAAGGTGACTTGGAACACGCCCCACAATCATGCCAACCGCTTTTCTCCCTCCCTCAAGACCATCTTCTTTCAAGCCTTTTGAGACCAACTCAACATGGTCAGACAAGCTCTTTTGCGCAAGTAAAACAAAGACAATAAACACTTCCAAAGCCAGCCCAAAAGGGCCCAGATAACTAACGGCGCCATCAATCAAAAACGAGACAAAGAGAACAACAAATATCAAAAGTAAAATAGCAATTGCACCTTTTTTGTATTGAGCTCGCTCTGAATCATTTCGTTTATTTAATTGCTTATCAGCAAAAGAAACCGCCTTCCCAAAAAGAACAATTGGATGCGGCAGTCGTTTCCAAAAAATATCAGGTTCCCCCCAATACCAATCCAGAACAAATGCAATCAGCAAAATGACGAGCGGATCAAACATTCTTTTTCAAAACCCATGCAAGACGTTCAAGCTCTTCAATATTTTTACAAAGCCCAAAACGAAGGCGTGTTTTCCTGTTAAGAAACTGCCTTACTAAAATATGCTCTTTCAATAACACATGATGAAGCTTTTGCGCATTAGGGTGATCAAATTCCATAAACAAACCAGCGCTGCCTATCAGCTTTAAGTCACAAGCTTCTATTACTTCTACTTGGTCTTTTGCGTTTTGTGCAATCTGCAACCTCATAATAGATGCCCATTGAGCATCACCTAAGGCTTCAGCTCCAATGATAAGTGCAGGGCCCGACACACTCCACGGCCCTAGCCTTGACTTCAATTCATCAGCAAGAATTTTTGAACAAATGGCAAATCCTAGCCTAAGACCAGCAAGCCCAAAAAACTTACCAAACGATCGCAATACAATTATATTATTGCTCATATCAGACACAACAGAAAGCTCTGGCACACAATCCCCAAAAGCTTCATCAACAATCAAGAACCCAGACTTATTTTGTAAACCTTTCGCTGCAGCAAGAAGTTCACTGGGACGATAAGTTTTAGCCGTTGGGTTGTTTGGATTAACAACAACAACAATATCAGCAACCGCAACAGCTTCTTCAAGACTGCTCGCTTGCAGGACATCACGTCCTGCCTTCTCCCAACAGTTTTGATGTTCTTCATAGGTTGGAGAAAGAATAGCTACCTTCTTATGCTTCAATAAAAATGGTAAGTTTTGGATAATTGCTTGAGTACCATTGGCTGCAATAAGAGCCATCTTGTCTGGCACTCGGTAATACTGTCTTGCGGTCGTGATTAAATTTAGCTGAGCATCTTCATCAGGCAATCTCTGCCAACTCTCGTTAGGTATTTCAGGAAGTAGATAAGCATTCGGATTTATGCCAGTTGATAGATCCAGCCAATCTTCTCTGCTTCCACTGTATTGCATAATTGCAGCGTCAAGTTTGCCGCCATGAATTATCATACTCATACTTAGCACCCATCAATGACATGCATATAAGAACCCATAACATTCCTATTTCTTAACCCAGCATTGCCAAGTTCACTACCCAAAGCATCACGCGCTTTAAAGAGTGGTTCGCCATCTTCTTTTAGTGCAGTTGTATAATGAAATTCATGCGCACAAAGTACATCACCAAAGATAAAACCATCAGCCTCTAAATGACGATATCCTAAATGTAGTTTTCTTTGCTGAAAGCTTGTTTCAAGTTGAAGTAACCCAGCCATTTCATGCATTTTACCATCAGCATCAATAATGCCATCGCCCAAAACCATATAACCACCACACTCACCATAAATAAGCGTTTCGCGGTCTCGCGCAATAGCCAAGGCAAACTTAAAATCATCTGCTTGTGCAAGTTGGGCTGCATATAATTCTGGATAACCACCCGGTAAATAAATAGCATCAACACCTGTTTCAGGCGCTTCATTGGAAAGTGGCGAAAAGAAAGTTAATGAAGCGCCTTGTTGACGCCAATCCTCCAGTAAGTGGGGATAAATGAAAGAAAAAGCCTTATCTTGAGCAATGGCAATTTCTTGGCCTAAAGGCGCAACAAGAGAACCTTGCCGTTTACGTTCTTTAATCGAAGAAAAACAATCAGCTATCTTTTTCAGATCACAAGTTTTACTCAGCGTTACAGCTGCCTGCGTTATAAAAGCCTCAATGTCTTCCGTCTCTCCTGCCTGAACCAAACCCAAATGACGCTCTGGCAATAGAAAACTATCATCGCGCGGAATAACGCCTAAAACATCTACGTTGATTTGAGCTAGAGCATCACAAAGCATTTTCTTATGACGCGCACTGCCAACCTTATTTAAAATTACACCGGCAATTTTGATTTTCTCATCATGATCGCGAAACCCTCGCACAAGAGCAGCTATAGAATGAGACTGTTTTGCAGCATCAATAATTAAAACAATAGGTATACCTAGTGACTTAGAGAGTTCCGCTGCAGAACCTGAGCCATCGGCCGCACCATCAAAAAGCCCCATCATCCCTTCAATTAAGAGGTGCGTTCCTTTTTGTCTTTGAGCTAGTGCCGAATACCTTGACGATGTCATTGCCCAAGGGTCGAGATTGACGGAAGAATAGCCACTTGCGAGAGCATGAAAAGCTGGATCAATATAATCAGGCCCGGCCTTTGCTGAAGCAATATCCATTCCTTTGTCTTTTAATGCACGTAAAAGAGCAAGCGTCAGAACAGTCTTGCCACTTCCAGAAGAAGGCGCAGCAATTAATAACCCTGATTTTAGTTGATCTCTCATACGACTTCTTGATTTGGTTTTTTACCAAGTGGATCAGGTGTTAGAATTTTACCGTCCACTGCACCTAACCAATCAAGTGCCGAACGTAACCGAACAGCTTCGCCCACCACAACAATCGCAGGTGACTTGATATCACTCTTAGCTAAATCATCTAAAGATGCGCCAACCGTTGTTTCCAAAACACGTTGATTTTCCGTTGTCGCCTCACAAACAAAAGCCATTGGCTGACTTGCAGGGCGGCCGGCGGCCAAAAACCGTTCACGAATATTAGCCCAATGCTTCATTGCCATATACATAACAACAACAGGTGATCCTTTAGAAACACTTTTCCAATCAACTGCATCAGGCACAAGGCCAGAAGCATCATGTCCCGTTAAAAATGTGACTGAGTGATTGATATCGCGGTGCGTTACAGGAATACCAGCATAAGCTAGACCTCCAATACCAGCGGAAATGCCTGGAACGATGCGGAATGGAATGCCGTGTTCAACAAGTGTTAAAGCTTCTTCACCTCCACGTCCAAACACAAATGGGTCACCGCCCTTAAGACGAAGTACGCGTTTTTCTTCTTGGGCAAATTCAACAAGCCGTAAAGAAATATCACGCTGTTTTGGCGAAGGTTTACCCCCGCGCTTGCCAGCATAATGCAAAACAACATCAGGACTGGCTAATTCAAGAATAGAATCATTCACCAAGGCATCGTAAACAATCACATCAGCCTGACGGATAGCATTAGCCGCGTGTAGCGTTAGCAAACCAGGATCCCCAGGCCCTGCTCCCACAAGCCAAACTTGCCCTTTTTCAAAGGTAGGAAGATCTGACATAAAATCTTGCTTTTTCATTCGACTAATTTCACCTATAACGCATGTATGAGCAAGGTCACCCGTACACAAAAACCTAAAAATGAACAAGCCACTCCTCTGCGTAGAGGTTGGACAACCGGCGCTTGCGCAACCGCCGCTACAAAGTCAGCATTATCCGCTTTATTTAAAGCTGATTTTATTGATCCTGTCACCATTTCTTTGCCTAAAGGCGACACCCCCTCTTTTGCTCTCGCCTATGAAAAGCATAGTGAAAAATCAGGCGATAGTTTTGCAGAAGCAGGCATTATAAAAGACGCTGGTGATGACCCCGATGTAACACATGGGGCAACCATTATTTCACGAGTAGAATTTGGTGCAAAAGGAAGCGGAATAACATTCCACGCAGGCGATGGTGTCGGTATGGTTACCAAGTCAGGATTACCCATCCCAAAGGGTGAAGCGGCCATCAATCCGATCCCCCGAAAGCTCATGACAGAAGTTGTCGAAACACTCTGCAAAGCACATAAGTTTGCACCCGATATCTCAATAACTATTTCTGTACCGGGAGGCGAAAAAATTGCCGAACGAACTTGGAATCCGCGTCTTGGCATTATAGGTGGAATTTCCATTCTAGGCACAACTGGCGTCGTACATCCATTCTCGTGCTCTGCTTGGATACATTCAATTCATAGAGGTATAGATGTTTCTCGCTCGCAGAACACCACCCATGTCCTTGGGGCCACAGGTTCAACATCAGAAACTGCTGCTTGCGAAATTTATAATTTTGAAGAAAGCGCCATGTTAGATATGGGGGATTTTGTCGGCGGCTTGTTAAAATATTTACGCGCAAATCCAATACCCAAAATCACATTAGCAGGTGGATTCGCAAAGTTCACAAAACTTGCTCAAGGTTCAATGGACTTACACTCAGGTAGAAGCCAAGTAAACTTTGATTGGTTAGCAAATATTGCAAAACCTTACGTGAATCAAAACGTAAAATCTCAGATTCAAAATGCCAACACAGCCTTAGAAGCACTTGAATTGACTCAAGAAAGCGGGATCGACTTACCAAAGATAATTGCAAACAAAGCACAAAGCTCGGCTTTGGAAACTTTACGTGGCGCACCTGTAGAAGTAGAAGTGATCATCTTTGCAAGAGATGGAAAGCTACTTGCTAGAACGGATTGGAAAGCATGAAAGTTCTAATCCTTGGAGGCATAAAAGAAGCCTATCAACTCGCGATCAAGTTAGTCAACGAAGGTCACGATGTAACATCATCACTTGCAGGTAGAACAAAAGAACCAAAACCAGTAGAAGGCAAAACACGTATTGGTGGTTTTGGCGGCGTTGAAGGCCTCGTTAAATACATCAAAGAAAACGAGGTAGAACTTCTTATTGATTGCACACACCCATTTGCAAAACAGATTTCTGTTAACGCAATTAAAGCATCTAAAATTACGGGTGTGAAACTCAAAATTAACAGCCGCGAACCATGGCAAAAACAATCTGGCGACCAATGGATTGAAGTTAAAAACCTAGATGAAGCGCGGGACTATATTCCAAAAAATGCCCGCATATTATTGGCATTAGGTAGCCAGTATATTGATCTATTCAAAACCCGAAAAGATGTCTTCTTTCTTGTTCGAATGATTGATAAACCAGAAACACAAATCAGCCTTCATGATCATCAACTACTCATCGGGAAACCATCGAACGATTTGCAACAGGAACAAGCTATTCTTGAGGCAAATAAAATCACACATATTGTGTGCCGCAACTCAGGCGGCACAGGTGCTTATGCAAAAATTGAAGCAGCACGAAAACTTAAGCTACCAATAATAATGGTTAGTCGATAATTTACGCAGGTGTATCACCATGCTCTTCTTCGTCACCTTTACCACCCAAATTCCAGATTCTTTTTATATTATATATTCATTGTAAGTACTTATTGCTTCTTCTGCGCAAAAAATGATGCAAAACCTGATATAACCAGAACGACAAGCCCGACCCATGCCCACTTATCTGGGAGATCACCAAAGAAAAGAATACCAAACAAAGTCGCGTAAACTACCTGCATATAAATTAAAGGGGCTATGCGACTTCCATCGACAAGTGAACTTGAAAGAACAATAGCAAGATTACCGATAGCTGATGCAGCGGCGCTCCAAATCACTAACCCAAACATTTCGGCATCGATTTTAGGAATGCTAGTAATTCCCATAGGAGTTAGTAACAATGTTCCCATAATTAAGTTGGACAACAACAACATCCTTGGCCTAGCAACATGAGCAAGCCAGCGCGTTGAAACCAAAAAAGCTGCATAAAAACAACCGCCCATTAAAGCGTAGACTAAACCAGGTGACATATTAATGCTTGGACGAACCACAATTATAACGCCCAAAAAAGCTATGATTAAAGTAACAGTTCTAAACCACGTAATTTGTTCTCTTAAAAAAAACGCAGCACCAAAATAAGCAAAGATAGGCCCTATAAAAAAGGCTGCAAATGCATTAGCTAATGGTTCAGTTGCTATTGAGTTAAGAATTGAAAAAACGGCTGCTGTTACGAAGAAAGAACGCAACCATAAGCGCCAATCTTTCATTGCAGTAAAATCAAAACCACGCCCTGCATATGCCAGCCAAACAAGTAAAATACCAAGCCCGTATCTGCTCCATGCAATAAAAGCTGGTTCAACAGATGTATGTAAGAACATTAACTTACCAGCAGTATCGCCAAGCGGAATACCAGCTATTCCAATGCCCATAATAAAAGCAGCAATGGTAAAAGGAGAGAGTGTTTTCATGAAATTACATTGACATCTAAATTGCCAAAACCTCAAGCTAATTTCTACTATTTCATAGCTCTCAATCAGATACTGAAGGTTTCATATTTAAAATCAAAATCAACCCACCAAACATTATTAACAGCGCACCAATAACCGTTGCTATCCCTGGAACTTCAGAAAATATTACATAACCAATTATACTGGTTGCGATTAGTTCAACATAGACCAACGGAGCCAACGTAGAAGCATCTGCATACTTGAATGCAGTAATAGACAGAAAGTGAGAAATAACAGAAAACAACCCCATTCCAGCAAAGAATAATAAATCAGCTTTCTGTAGTGAACTGAACGTAATAATCGCTTGTGGAGATAAAAGAACGACAGCCAAAAGGCATTGGAAAACAAGTGTTTTTATAGGATTACTACTTTGTGCTGCCTGCCTAGTTGCAAGCATGTAGAGAGCAAAAAAGAAACCTGCCAAGAGTGCCAAAACTATTCCAAGTTCAATTTCACCACTGGGTTTTAAGATAAATAAAGTTCCTATAATCCCCAAAACAAGGCTAGCAATTTTTCTGAACGTAATCTGCTCTTTCAAGAAAACAACAGAAAGAACAACAGCAATGATTGGGCCGACAAAATATGCAGTAACTGCAGTTGTTAAAGGGATAATTGAGATAGCTACAAAATAACAAGTCATAGCAAGAACAAGGAATACCGTTCTAATTGCATGAGCTCCAATATTCTTTGATGGAAGAATATTCCTACCAAACTTTAGAAAAGCGAACGGTAATATTATTAGCGTCGCCGATGCATATCGTGCCCAACTGATAAAAAGAGGAGAATAATCAAAGCTCAAATGTTTGGCGATACCATCAACCAATGGGATGGTAAGCATTGCAACAACCATCAGTCCAACACCTAATTTAACATTGGAACTAATGGCTGCAGTACCCATTATGCCTTAGCTTTCTTCTTACCTTTATTGCGCAACACGTGTGCATAATCTGCATTATACAAATCACTATCGCGGAATTCTGCTGCTCCTAGCACTGGGCCAACCAAAATAAGCGCTGTGCGAGTAATCTTGTGCTTGCGCACTTCGTCTTTCATTTCAGCCAAAGTTGTACGAATATAAAGTTCGTCAGGCCAAGTCGCACGATAAGCAATCACCACAGGGCAATCATCACCGTAATAAGGCTCAAGCGCTTCCCTGACATAGACCAGATTGCGAATGGATAAATGGATCGCAAGCGTTGCACCTGATTGACCCAAAATTTCCAATTGTTCCCCATCTGGCATCGAAGAAGCCTTCATGCCTGTGCGCGTGATAATAATTGTTTGGGCAATTTCTGGCAGTGTTAATTCCATCTTCAACTTAGCAGCAACACCTGCAAAAGCTGGCACACCAGGCACAACTTCATAATCAATTTCAAGTACATCAAGCCTGCGCATTTGTTCAGCCGTTGCGCCATAAATTGCTGGGTCACCAGAATGAACACGAGCAACATCTTTGCCTTGCTCAGTCGCAACACGGATCATCTCAATAATTTCATCAAGATTAAGCGGTGCTGTATCAGTTACTTCTGCCCCGTCAGGAGCTGCAGCCACAATTTCTTCTGGCACTAGAGAACCTGCATACATACAAACAGGAGAGTTTTCGATAAGCTTAAGTCCACGGACAGTAATCAAGTCAGGAGCACCCGGCCCTGCACCAATAAAATAGACGGTCATACTTTTATTCCAGTTCCTTCTTTGGCGGAATAACCGCGCGGGGTGTAGACCCAAGTCTTGCCATCGCCTGTATCCACCGTTGTTGTTTCAGATGAACCGACAATCACAACCGTCAACATATCCACTTCATTAATATCTAATTCCACAAGCGGCACTACGCGTACCAACTCGCCTTCGCGCCCCAGATTGGTGGCAAGAATTACGGGAGTATTATCAGGACGATGTTCAAGCAAAACACCCTTTGCATATTCAAGTTGCGTACGGCGGCGTTTTGAAACTGGGTTATAAAATGCAATTACGAAATCACCTTCGGCAGCAGCCTTTACTCGCATCTGAATAGCTTCCCAAGGGGTGAGCAAATCAGATAGCGAAATCGTACAAAAGTCATGCCCGAGCGGTGCGCCAGCACGCGCTGCCGCTGCTTGCAAAGCTGAGATACCTGGAGAAACTTCAATCGCGATCCTCGAAGCGGCATCTGTTAGACCGCCATCTGCCAAAAGCTCAAACACCAAAGTTGCCATGGCATAAATACCAGCGTCCCCTGAACAAACAAGCGCTACATCCTTGCCCTCACCTGCGAGTTCCATAGCATGACGCACACGATCTTCTTCTTTTCCAAGATCAAAATCATGGCGTGTCTTACCCTCAGAAATTTCCGAGATGATATCCAGATAAAGTGAATAACCAACAAGATCAGTTGATTCCTGAACCATACGGGTCACTTCTGGCGAACGCCATGCTTCTTGACCAGGTCCAATTCCCACCACGAACAACCGTCCTTGGCTACGCCCCAATTCACTCATTTCTACGACCTCCTGACTTCGCGCAACAGCAACGGTAGCCCTTTTTGATTTTACTTTTGGAATTATCAGTTCGCCATCTTTTCCAACACTCGCCAGTGCTGCACCTTCTGACACGCCATGACAGCCTACTTCTGCGAAAACCACCTCAGAAGGGTGGACTAAGCGAGGCGTTTCTTCTTCCAAAACCGCCGCTGTATAAAACCGCACAGGTACATTTAAAACTTTAACTGCGGCTTGAATTGCCGCTTCATCAGATTTCAAATCAATTGAAGCAATTCCTGCAATGCAAGTTTTTGGAATGGCATTTTCACTTAGGACTTTATCGATTAAATCAATCACTTCTTGAGGTGATGTATCACGCTCGCAACCAACACCAATTACATGTCGCTTTGGATGAAACATAAGTTCAAACGGCGAATATTCACGTTCAAGCTCTGCAATGCTAATGACACACTCACCATCATCATCAAGCGGAAGATTACTTTCCATCAACCATTTTGCGGCATTAAGATATCGCCCCTGTAGGCGAACATCTTCGCCGCCAAGAAGTGCGGCCATAACTGGCTTTGCATTTTCTGGATTAACGAGTGTCCATCCCTCAGGCGGATTATCAAGCGCCAAACCAAAACGCAGATCACCTGCTGTTGTAATAGCTGCATGAGATTGAAGAGCGTCAGCCAATTGTTTTGCTAATTCATTTGCCCCATGATGCCCACCCAAAAGTGGTACGACAGACGATGAATCTTCTGCAATTGCCAAAACGGGTGGTTCAGAATGTTTATCAACTAAGACATCTGACAACAATCGGATGATCGCGCCAGAAGCCATAATGGCGATAACCGGTTCGCCGCCCTTAAAACAAGATTGCAAATGCAAACGCACATCAGAGAAGCTTGAATCAGACTTAGAACAACGCCCTTCAAGTCCTTGAATCGTCCCGCCAATTTCTTTTTTTATTTTAGCAGCAACGTCAAAAGCGCGATCAGAAAGAATAATAATATTGGGTATCATTGCTTCCCCTCCATATTCGGCATTTCAAGCCCTTTTATCCAATCTTCTGCACCCTTATAAATCAAGATCATAGAAAAATATGGCGCTTTATCTTCGCCCACTTCTGACAAGGGCATAACCTTTTGATTACCAAGTGAAACGCGCTCTAGGTATCCCGCACGATGCATTAACCCAGCTTCTTCAATCAACTTTCTAACACGGGCAAAATGGCGTCCAATTTTGATGATAGCAATCGCATCGCCAGACTTAAAGCGCTCAAGCAAAACTTCGTCTGGTAACGGTGCTGGTGTAATCGTCAGCACATCATTGCGTGCCGCAAGTGGTCTTTGAAGTGCAGCAGCAGAAGCCATGAGAGATGAAATCCCTGGTACAATTTCACACTTGAAATCACCAGACAACCGCTCAAACAAATACATAAATGACCCATAGAAAAATGGGTCCCCTTCACAAAGCACGACAACATCTTCACCTGCGTTTAGATGCACTGCAATTTCCGAGGCTTTTTCATCATATACATTTGCCGCAGGAAAGCGCTCAACGCGCATTGGAATAACAATTGGAATTTCTTTTTGTTCAGACGATATATAATCAGCAACGATGGAGCGGGCGAAACTATCCCCATCATCAGGTGCAGGATAAGCAACCACTGAACAGCTCTGCAAAATACGATGTGCTTTTAGCGTAATAAGCTCGGGATCACCTGGACCAACGCCAATGCCATATAATGTTCCACTCATTTAACAACCATCCATTGCGTTACTGGCATAAAAGGTTTCCACCCCATAAAGTGCCCTACAGGTTCTGCTTGCTGTACGCTAATCCGCGATAAGTCGCCACCATGTTTTTCATACAATTGAAAAAGTTTGGTTTCGCTTTCAATCGTAACGGCATTAGCAACCAACCGCCCGCCTTTACGCAAGGCTTTCCAGCAAACATCAAATGTTTCATCGCTTGTTAAACCACCACCAATAAAAATGGCGTCAGGTTGTTCTAATTCGGCCAACGCACTTGGTGCTTTACCTTCAACGACTTGAATTTTTTCAACACCAAGTTGAATTGCATTTTTACGTATCATCCCAATACGCTTATCATTTGGTTCAATCGCAATTGCTCTTGCACCACGTGCAGCACGCATCCATTCAATCGCGATAGAACCGCAGCCAGCGCCTACATCCCAAAGCAATGCATCCGGGTAAGGTGCAAGTGCAGAAAGTGTTGATGAACGCACAATGCATTTCGTCATTTGCCCATCGTGGAAAAACGCATCATCTGGCAGACCACCAACACGTGAACACCACTTTGCATCTTCGCCAGCTTTACACTCAATTGCCAAAGTATGGAAATCAGGAACTTCGTGCACCCAGTTTTTCGCAACCCCATCAAAACGTTGTTCACGCCCACCGCCCATAGCAGCCAATACAGTGATTTTACTTTCGCCAAATCTACGCTCGGTTAAAAGTTTAGAAACAGCAATTGGACTGTCAGCATTTTGCGTTAAAACTAGCATACGAACATTAGGTGCTAGATGCGGTAAAATCTGACTATCCGCACGACCATGGATAGTAAGCGTTTCAAGATCAGCCAAGCTCCATCCCATACGAGAAGACGCCCACTGAAAAGCAGAAAGCTGAGGATGGAAACAAACTTCTTCTTTTGGGATAGCTTTAAGGATGCGAGCACCAACGGAATACCAAAGAGGATCCCCAGTTACGAGCACAACAATCTGCTTACCTTTATGAGATTTAATATCATCAATCATTGCATTAAAAGGCGAAGGCCAAGCAATCCGTTTTGCTGTATCATTTGGTGCAAGCGTATGATGACGATCTCCGCCAACAATCACTTCAGCTTGAGATAGTTTATCAAGCGCGGACTTGGAAAGCCCATCAACACCATCTTCACCAATGCCTATAATATCAAGCCAAACACTCATGCACTTGCTCCAACACATAGAGCATTAATTACGCTTGAAGCCATGGCAGAGCCGCCCCGTCGTCCATGAACGGTAATGAATTCCAAGCTTGAAGTATTATTGCTAAGTGATTGTTTTGACTCCACTGCTCCGATAAAGCCAACAGGAATACCTATCACTAAAGCTGGTTTTGGAGCACCTTCTTCAATACGCTCCAACAAACGAAATAATGCAGTCGGTGCATTACCTATCACGACTACTGAACCTTCAAGTTGATTCCAAAAATCTACTGCTGCCGCAGAGCGAGTATTGCCAATCTCTTTGGCATGATCAGGTACTTGGGCATTATTCAACGTGCAGATAAGAGAATTATTAGCAGGTAAAAACCTTTCAATAATGCCAGCCTTCACCATTTCCACATCCGTATAAATCTGCTTACCATCAGCCAAAGCTTTCTTCCCTGCTTCAACAGGATTTTGTGAAAACTCTAAATCATCAATTACATCTATCATCCCACATGAGTGAATGAGCCTCGTCACGATTGGTCGCATCTCTTGCGGTAATTCATCAAGCATGGCTTCATGCTCAACCGTGGCAAACGATTGACGATAAATCTCCGCAGGGTCTTTAATGTAATCTGCTACGCTCATTTGCGTAACCTACTTCTTCTTCATGCTGTTTGGACCATGAGGGTGGCCGGCATGTGGATATGGGTGGTGGTGATGATCGTCCTCATGTGAATGATCGTGGTCGTGAGAATGACCGTCATCATGGCTATGATCATGTGCGTGGTCATGCGTATGTAACGGCGTCCACGGAAGATCATGCTTTTTACAAAACTCTTCTTCTCGACATGAAGCATCGCAATCGCCCTTACATGGGCAGTTTTCTAACCCACCGCCAATGCCTTCAACGTGGTGATGGTGACTTTCTTGCGCCAAACCAACTTGGTCTTCAAATCCAAGCACTTGGTCACGATACTTACACATCTGACAGTTCATCACTGCCGTGCCTTCAACGATTTCATTTACACGATCGCGGAATGTTTGAAGCACAAGTGGGTGATCGTTTAAGTAACCAGCCTTAACAAATTCAATATCAGGATGGCGCTCTGCAACTTGATCTGTATATGAATAAATACGTTTGATTAAAACGCCCGTGAACAAGAAATACGGAAAAATAACAATACGCTTATAGCCAAGTTTAGCTGCATGTTCGAGGCCCGGTTCTACAAGCGGAAAAGTTACACCAGAATAACAAGTCTCACCCCAACCAAAACCCATACCTTCCCAGACCATGCGCATTACTTTTGAAACATTGGAGTTAGCATCAGGATCTGATGATCCACGGCCTACAACCATCAATAATGTTTCTTCAGGTGCTACTTCTGTTTCACAAGCATCGATTGCCTCTTGAATACGTTCTGCGGCAGCACGGATCATTTTTAAATCGACTCCGAGCTCACGGCCATACACTACTTCCATTTCTGGATTTTGAGCTGCATACGTATTAAGCACAGATGGGATATCATTTTTCGCGTGCCCCGCAGCAAACAACATACCCGGCACCGCAAGAACTTTAGTAACACCTTGGTCACGCAGACTATCTAAACCTGAGTGAATAACAGGATTACAAAATTCCAAATAACCATATTCAACGGGTGTTGTCGGAAAAAGCTCTTTCAAACCTTTAGCCACTTTTGAAAATTCTTTTGCTGCATTTTGATTGCGGCTACCATGACCACAAACCATGATCCCAAGTTTTTCTGCCATGCTAATTATCCCTCTACCGGAGCTTCTTCACCAAGCTCCAACTCTTCTTCGTTCTCATCTTCTTCGCAGACCTTATCGCTCAGCTTTCCAATTGCAGCAGCGAGTGCCCCTGCAACCACGACAGCTCCAAGCCCAACCCAATGGGCATGACCAGCAAGTTCACCAACATGCCCTAAATGAGCAAAAGCTGGAGACGCCCAAAAGACGCCGCTAAAAATCATTAATGTACGCAACATAAACTGCTCCATTGTAACTAGGCGATATGCATATCAAAATTAGAAATGAGAAAGCAGCAGCCGTACTAATTATAAAGCTACTATCTAGGATGATTTCTGTTTTAGTTCCCTATTTGGGTCAACCGCACCAGAGTCTTTCTCAGCCAAATATTGTGGCATCATCAATTGAAAATCAAGATAAGCATAAGAATCGCATGGGTCAAACAGTTTCCCGTCACCAGCCACAATAATTACGACACCTTGATTAAAGGCTAGCCCTCGCGAAGCTTAGCAATTTCTTCTGCACTTACTCCCATAAGCGCAGATGTCTTACGAATTAACTCAGCTTCTTCTGCGTGAATGACATTATCTGACTTAGCAATAGATAATAAATGCACAAGTAAGGTTTTCTTGCGCTCCCATTCAAGCTCAGCAAACATGGCAACAGCATCATCAATACTGGTCTCATAACCAAAGTCTTGTAGGTACTCAATAACCTTAGGCACATCTTCTTCTGGTATATCAAAAGCAATTTTGCAGATACGTTTAAAATTTTCCAATTCCTCTGGGCGTAAAGTACCATCAGCAAACATCATCCTAACAAGTAAGATTAGCTCGCTCGTTAGTTGCAAATCCTCGGCAACTTTTCGAACAGACTTATCCGTATCAAGCCAGCTTTTAATTTTATCAATTACAATCATTTCATCCCCCATTTGAAATTAATTCTAACAGCCCAAAACTGTTAAAATAAACCATTTATTATGAATAACAGATTATTAATTATTGGCTAGGTTTATTTAGAGTAGGCAAACTCAGGATAGGGGCTCCAAGGTAAAATGACTAAAAGTAACGATTATGACATTGACATCAATGTGTTAGCCAACAATCCGAAAGCAATTCAAGAGTTGCTGAACAGCCTTACAAGCATGCACGAATCACTTGCCTTAGCAAAGTCAGAAACAACCGATATTCAAGAAAGATTTAAAATTGCCTTTGATGCACTGGATGACGGCTTCCTTATTTTTGACAAACAAGACAAATTAGTTCTCTGCAACGAAGCACAACTCAATTCATTTGGTGAAGCACAAAAATTTATTATTCCTGGTGTTACTTTCAAGGAAATGATGATCAACATCGCCAAATCTGGAATAATTCCAGGCATCAAAGGCAAAGAAGAAGAATTCGTTGATGACCTCATTGAAAAGCGGAAGAATGAAGCTGGTCATGAAAAAACATTTAAACTCATGATAATCGGTGGATACTGCAACGTGACAAGCACACTAAATTTGGTGACCTAGTTGGCATAAGAACTGATATTACTAAACTAAAGAATCGTGAGAAAGAAATTGAAGAAGCCTCACAACTTTTTTCAGAAACAACTAATGCCAGCCGTCAGGGCTTACTTGTTTTGGGAGAAGAAAACATTGAGTTTTTCAACCCAAAGGCAATGAAAATGCTGGACGTTCCAGACGAATTAATGGCCATTGGCAAACCTTGGGAACCTTTCTTCAAATATCAGGCTGATCGAGGAGATCTTGGCAATCCTGCAGCAGCAGAAAAATACATACAAAAGCTCAATGCTAATTTTACCAAAAACTTAACTAAAACTGTAGAACGCAAAGGTGCTAATGGCCTTATTTTAATGGTTGATCGTGTAGCCAACAATATTGGTGGCCTTACGATTACCTTTACGGACATCACAGATATTAAAAACCGCGAGATAGAACTTGAGGCCGCTCGTGCCGAGAGCGAAGCATCTCTAGTACGTCAATCAAAAATTGCTAATGCCATCGCTCAAGGCATCATAATGTTTGAGAATGGAAAAGTTATTTTTTATAACAAACAAGCGTTTGAAATGCTTGAACTATCAGATGACATTCTTTTTGAAGAGCAGACTTTTGAAAAATTTCCTGAACTTGTAAGCTAATGGTGGTCATTATGGAACTGAGCAAGAAGGCGAAGACTTCGTCAACAAACATATTGATGTTGTTTCTATTGGAATTCCATATCAGTTAGAGCGTCAAACTAGGAGCGGCAAAACAATTCGTGTTGATGGCGTTCCAAACAATGATGATAATAGCTTAACTCTTACTTTTACAGACATCTCATCAATTAAAGACCGTGAAAATGAAATAAACACAGCCAAAATAGAATTAGAATCTGCACTTAACGAAAACGAACAAAGCAAAGAGCGTTTTAAAGCATTTGCGGAAACAAACACTGACTGGTTCTGGGAAATGAATTCTGATCTTGAGTTCTGTTATTTTTCAGAATCTTTTGAAGCTGTGACGGGTGTTGCTCCAGAAAAACTACTTGGCACAACTCGTAAAGGGTCTCCACCACCAGGAATAGATCTTAAGGCATTCCAAAACCATTTGGATGATTTAGATGCTCATAGACCATTCCGTAACTTTATCCATTCCAGAGAAAAAGATGGTAAGACAGCTTGGCTTTCTGTCAGTGCAAACCCTGTTTTTAGCAGAGAAGGTAATTTTGAAGGTTACCTAGGCTCAGGTCGCGACATAACAAATATAAAAAACCATGAATTAGAACTCGCAGCTGCTCATCTTGAAAATGAAGAAACTTCGATTTTGCTAGATGAAGCTATTGATGCGATGCCACAGGGGTTATTGATACATGATCAAGATTATATTCAACGTGCCAGCTTAGACCTTTCTAAGATATTGGATGTTCCTGAAAGCTTAATTAGTCCAGGCAGTTCATTAAAAGAGTTTGCAAGATTCCTTCTAGAAAGAGGCGATCAGGGTGATCTAGACGTAGAAGAGCAACTTAAGTTATCCGAAGACATGTGCAATCGCGGAGAGTTTTTCTCTCTAGAACGCATACTTCCTGATGGCAGGATAGTTGTATCACAAATTCTACCTCGAAAGAACGGCGGCATGGTATCAGTATATACTGATGTAACAGAAGAGCGAAAACGTGCAATTGAGCTAGAGAGTTCTCAGAAACAAGCCGAGTCAGCTGAACGTGCAAAATCTGAATTCCTAGCTAATATGTCCCATGAAATCAGAACGCCAATGAACGGTGTAATGGGCATGGCGGAGCTTTTAGCGTCGACTGAACTAGATGCAAAGCAAAAAATGTTTACGGATGTTATTGTAAAATCTGGTGCTTCGCTACTGACCATCATCAACGATATTCTTGATTTCTCAAAAATCGATGCAGGACAAATGGAACTGGACCCAGCTCCATTTAATTTAGCTGAAGCCATAGAAGATGTTGCTACGCTTGTATCCTCAAAAGTTGCTGAAAAAGACTTAGAATTAATCGTTAGCGTTGACCCTGTTACCTAAAATGATGATTGGTGATGTTGCCGTATTCGTCAAATTGTAACTAACCTTCTTGGTAACGCTGTTAAATTTACAGAAAAAGGTCATGTCTTTGTAAACATCGAGAGCAAGACAGGAAAAATCACTTCAGATATAGCAAACTTAAGATTCTCTATAGAAGATACCGGCATTGGCATACCAGAAGAAAAATGTTCGCAAGTATTCCAGAAATTCAGTCAGGTAGACACATCAGCTACGCGCAAGCACGAAGGCACAGGCCTTGGTCTTTCAATTTCATCTTCCCTAGTAGAATTAATGGGCGGAGATATTGGCGTTGAAAGTGAAGTGGGCAAAGGAACGACCTTCTGGTTTACAGCAGATCTTCCTATTCATAGTCAGGACGAAGACAAGCATGTAGTTCCTGGTGACATGACTGGTGCACGCATTCTTGTGATTGATGATAATCAAGTCAATCGCTCTATACTTGCAGAACAAATGGCAGCTTGGAACTTTGATGGCGCATCAGCAAGTACTGGCCCACAAGGGTTAGAAGTGATGCGGGCAGTAATAGCAAATGGTATGGAACTTGATTTAGTTATCTTAGATTATCAAATGCCTGACATGAGTGGCGAAGAAGTTCTTGAAACGATGCGCAGTGATGAAACACTAAAAGACATTCCTGTTGTTATGTTAACGTCAGTCGATAGTTCTCAGACCAATCAAAGACTCCAAAAACTTGGTGCAGAAGCAAACCTTACAAAGCCAACAAGATCATCAATACTGCTAGAAACAGCCTTACAGGTTATTGCAAATAAACGTGCGGATGTAAAAACGCGTAGCATTAATAATCTCACCGCTAAACCAATAATCAATCAAGACAACATTTCATTTCCGGCATCGCAACAAAACAATACTGTAATCACAGGCAATCAAGAATTAGATATCCTTGTTGCGGAGGATAATGAAGTAAATCAAATCGTCTTCCGCTAAATCTTGGAAGAGACCGGATTAAACTTCAAAATTGTAGAGAACGGCCGCCTAGCTTTTGCATCTTATAAGGTGCAAAAACCACGTCTTATATTGATGGATGTCTCAATGCCAGAAATGAATGGTAAAGAAGCAACAACTGCAATTCGAAAATATGAATGTGAAAACGACATGATCCGCACGCCAATTGTTGGTGTTACAGCCCATGCACTAAAAGGCGACATGGAGGCGTGTATTGATGCTGGTATGGATGATTACTTATCAAAACCTATTTCACCAAACAAACTGAGTTTGAAAATAGAACAGTGGTTAAAAGTCAATTTAGGCAATACAATTTCAAAATAACATTGAAATGAAAACAACAAGAAAAGCCGAGGTTAAACCCTCGGCTTTTTGCTTATATCTAGACAACAAGATTAGCTAAAACTTCGTTATCTGTAATATCCTGCCAACGCATTCCCATTGCATCCATTTTGCCAGTTAAAATATCAAAATTATCTGCACGTGATGTTTCAAGGCCAATCAAGACAGAGCCAAAATTACGTGCAGATTTTTTCAGATACTCAAACCGCGCAATATCATCTTCTGGCCCAAGTGCCATCAGAAACTCTTTCAAGGCACCTGGTCGTTGTGGGAATTGTAGGATGTAATATTTCTTCAATCCAGAAAACTTAAGTGCGCGTTCTTTGACTTCAGGTAAACGTTCAAAGTCAAAATTACCACCTGAGACAATACAGATTATATTTTTACCGCGTAAGTCTTCTTCTTGCATGTCTTTAAGCGCGTCAATTGCCAAAGCGCCAGCCGGCTCCAGCACGATGCCCTCAACATTTAAAAGAGCGATCATTGTTTCACAAACACGGTCAGTTGGAGTCAAGTTTACTTGTTTGGTATCGAATTTTTGAAGTTGTTTAAAATTACTGACGCCAATCTGGGCAACAGCCGCTCCATCAACAAAATTATCAACATCAGTTAGCTTAATACGATCATTTTTGACTAAACTAGTATGAAGGCTGGGCGCGAGATCTGGTTCAACAAAAGTAAAATCACAACCAATGCCCACACCTTGCAGATATTTAGTCATACCCGATGATAATCCTCCACCGCCAACAGGCATGATGATATGGTCGATGGTTTCTTCATCAGGAAATTGTTCAAGTATTTCTTTAGCAACAGTTGCCTGCCCCATCATAATTTTTGGGTGATCAAACGGAGGTACCATTTGCCCACCTACTACTTCTTCACAATGAGCAAGAGCTGCTTTATTTGCCGCATCAAACCCATCACCTACAAGACGTATTTCAATATAAGGCGCACCAAAGGCAGAGGTTTTCATAACCTTCTGCTGCGGTGTTGTCTGAGGCATAAACACAACACCCTTACATTTAAAGTTACGGCAAGCATGAGCAAACCCTTGCGCGTGATTACCCGCAGAAGCACAAACAAAGTTTTTCTGTTCAGGCGCATCATCCAAAGCCTGCATAATAAACGAATAAGCGCCACGAATTTTATAACTCCGCACAGGAGACAAATCTTCGCGCTTCAACCAGATATTGGCGTTATATAAATCAGACAAATATTTATTACGTTGCAACGGCGTTGGCTCAAGAACCTCGCTTAAACGTTTGTGTACAGAATTTACATCAGCAACAAAATTATTATCAATCAAATTCAATTTCCTTCTGCCCCTACCCCATAAGGAACAAAGGCTATTTTATATGCATAAGCAGATCCAGCAAGCTTGTTAGCTTAATTCGATTGAACAATCACAATTGCAAACAAACTTCAGAAACTATTTGCCGAAACCAAGATAATTCTGCTTCACGTCTCCTACGAGGGTGCCAATATAAACGAAACTCCATATTTGGAAACTCAAAAGGCAATGGTAGCGACTTTAACGGATATTTTTCACATGCTTGCATAGCTAGCCTTGAAGGTAGAAGACCAAACAAACCCGTTCTTAGCACAATTTCAGGCACCGCATTAAAATAAGGGACTACCATCCTGACATCTCGCTCAAAACCCAAAACATCAAGCTTGGCGTCAACCATGCTTTTCAGCTTCCCGGTCAAGTTCACAGCAACATGCCCTTTTGAAGCATAAGCATTAAGGTCAAAGTTTTCTTCTTCAAAAATCTCACTCTCACGCATTAAACATACCACAGATTCTTGTAGCACGGTTTCACTGTCAAACTCATCGCAGCTCGATTGCCTCGACATGAGAGACAAATCGATATCTCCAAGATTAAAACGCTGTGGAATTTGTCCTTGATGCAATTGCAAAACGACACAGGATGCATTGGGTGCCTCGACAATTAATCGTTCCGCCACCAGTGGTAATATTGTTTCTGAGCCAAAATCACTAAGCCCCAACCTAAATGTACGGTCGCAGTTTTTAGGTTCAAACTTAACTGGACGTTCAAGCGTTTCAGCCAAACTGCCAAGAGCCTGCATTATTGGTGGAGCCAACTCCCTAGCTTTTCTTGTGGGCTTGAATTTGCCATCTTCACGGACGAACAGTTCATCCTCAAATAATTCACGCATTTGTCGCAGGGAATGACTTAAGGCCGGTTGGCTAAGGCCAATTTGTTGAGCTGCCTTGCTCAGAGTTTTCCATTCATAAATAGCAGCAAAATTACGCAATAGATTAAGATTAATTCCATTGATATTCATTTATTTATACCTTTTATGAAAAACATTCATTTTTAGAATTCCACTCGATACCTTAATTGTAAAGCTTGAATTTATATCAATAGGAGTACGAGATGAGTAAACCGAACCATTTAAAGACCTTAAAACAAGCCCAACCTTCAACTAAGTCAGAAAATTCTATTGTATTTGAGGATGAAAAGGGCACTTTAGCCGCCGCCAATTAATCAAGGGTGCGGGCTATGCAGGCTTGACTGGAACTACAGCAGGGATTCTCTCGGCTACTCCTAATTCTGCATTAGCCTCTGATGCGGAAATAATAGGCCACAAATTATGGGGCAGTGGCAGTAATAAGGTTATATTCCTTCATGACTGGTCAGTCTCTACCGATGGAGATTACACAGCACTTCTGCCATTTCTTAATGACAAAGAGTTAAAGGTCGCATTTGCTGATGTCAGAGGTTATGGAATGTCTAAAGCCATGACTGGTTCATATACTTTGGAAGAAATTTCAAACGACATCGCGGCTCTAGCAGATATTCTGGGTTGGTCAAAATTTTCAATCCTTGGCCATTCAATGACAGGTATGGCAGTTCAAAAAATTGCGGTTGATATGCCGAAACGACTAAACAAAGTAGTCGCCACCGTACCGATACCAGCATCAGGCTTCCCATTGGATGAAAAAACATTTGCTTTTTTGAATCAATGTCAACCGATGATGAAGCTTTCAAACAAGGTATGCATGCCCTGACAAGCAATCATTACGGTAATGACTGGGTCAATTTCAAATTAAAGCAAAACCGCGAAAGTATCTTACCTGAAGCCATGAAAATGTATACGAGCATGTGGTCAAAATCTAATTTTTCTCAAGAACTGGACGGTAACAAAACACCGTTCTTGGTTATATATGGCGCCCATGACAATGAAGGTTTACGCCAAACAGCAACAGGGAAATTATTCAAGCAATGGCTGCCAAACCTGACAGAATATATTTGCCCATCAGGTCATTATCCAATGCTAGAAACACCTGTAGATTATGCTCATGCAATTCAGGAGTTTCTGCTAAGCTAAGAACCAAATAATTGGGTATCTTTTTAAGGTACTCTTTTTCCTAAAACTCAACACCCACCTGCGCTTTAACACCTGAGCGAAAAGGATGTTTAATCATTTCCATTTCGGTTACTAGGTCAGCAAAATCTATCAGTTCATCTTTGGCATTACGGCCAGTGATAATAACATGCTTCATCTCTGGCTTATTCTTTAGCGTTTCGATGATATCGCTCACATCCAGATAATCGTAACGAAGTACGATGTTAAGCTCATCGCAAAGCACCATATGGATATCAGGATCCATAATCATGGCTTTAGCTTTTTCCCAAGCCTGCCCCGCAGCCTCAATATCACGAGCACGATCTTGGGTCTCCCAAGTAAAACCCTCGCCCATTGTCGCCATCTCAACCTGCGCACCAAGTTTTTCTAAAATAACGCGCTCACCCGTTCCCCATTTGCCTTTTACAAACTGAATAACACCAACACGCATATCATTACCAAGTGCACGGAATATCATGCCAAAAGCGGCCGTAGATTTACCTTTACCTTTACCTGTATGAACAATGGTAAGGCCTTTCTCGATTGTCTTGGTCGCAATAATTTTATCACGTGCAGCCTTCTTCTTTTTCATCTTATCAGCATGACGCGCGTTTAGCTCTTCTTCGGTCATGTTCTTTAGTCGATCAGATTTTTCAGCCATTATGATGCCTCGTTCAGTTTTACTAATTCTTCCAATTGAAACTTGGCTGAATTAGAGCGCGGTGTCCATAGGCCTCGCTCTTCAGCCTCCAGAAAGCGCTCCGCCATTTCTTTAAGTGCTTCGGGGTTTTTGTCTTTTAAAAATTCAAGAACATCTTCATCAACCAGATAGGCATTGTGAAGAAGTTCAAAATGATGATTGCGCACAGCACCCGTTGTAGCAGAAAACGCAAACATATAGTCAAGCGTTGCAGCCATCTCAAACGCGCCTTTATAGCCATGACGCATAACGCCCTCTATCCACTTTGGATTAGCCGCCCGCGCCCGTACGACCCGCGCAATTTCTTCTTCTAATGCACGTACAACAGGTTTTTCAGGGCGTGAATGATCATTATGATAAATCGCAGGGCGTTCGCCTGAGGCTTGCTCTACAGCTGCCGTCATACCACCCTCAAATTGATAATAATCATCTGAATCAAGCAAATCATGTTCGCGGTTATCTTGGTTATGAATAACAGCTTCTACGCCAGCAAGACGCTTGGAGAAACCTTCACGATCTTCTTGCCCCTCTTCCTTTTGACCGTAGGCATAAGAGCCCCAAGCCATATAGGCATTGGCAAGATCATCGCGCTTATCCCATCCCTTTTCATCAATTAACGCCTGCAAGCCAGCACCATAAGCCCCCGGTTTTGAACCAAAGACGCGAAACCCTGCTTTGCGTGTTGCGTCTTCAAAACTCAAACCTTCTTCAAGAAATTTACCCTGTTCATCACCCATACGCTTAGCGATCGGATTATCACGCGGTTCTTCTTCTAAAGAACCGATTGCACGAACAGCTTTGTCAAACAGTTCAATTTGCGCTGGAAAAGCATCGCGGAAAAAACCTGAAATGCGAAGCGTAACATCAACCCGAGGTCGACCAAGCTGCGCAAGTGTAATCACCTCAAAGCCTGTGACACGACGAGAGGCCATGTCCCATTTAGGTTTTACACCAATCAGTGCCATGGCTTGAGCAATATCATCGCCGCCTGTGCGCATGTTTGATGTACCCCAAGCTGAGAGGCCAAATGAAGTAGGCCACTCACCATGGTCTTGACGATAACGTGTAATAAGCAATTCAGCAGACTTCTGTCCCAATGCCCAAGCCGCAGGGGTTGGCACAGCACGGCTATCCACCGAGAAAAAATTCTTGCCAGTAGGCAAAACATCCAAACGTCCCCGTGTCGGTGCACCAGAAGACCCTGGAGGTACAAACCTACCCTCAAGTCCAATAAGAAGATTTTGGATTTCTTGGTCACCGCAAGCTGCAACTGCTGGTAAAACAACATCTTGAACATGTGTCAGAACAGCATTTGTTTGCACCCAATCATTAGGGCAATTTGTTTGGCCAGAAATAAACTGTGTTGCTAGAATTTCAATGCGTTCGACGGTATCGCCATTACTGCGCCACGGATCAATGGAAACAGCTTGTAAAATTTGAGTTTTAGAACCAAACCAGACTTCGCCCATCTCACAATCAAGTGGATCGAAATCAAATGATAAATCTTTCGCAATTGCTCGTTGCAAACTTTGATCGCCACCTTCATTTGTATTTCGTGGAACACGCACAAGGGCTGTTACCAGATCAGCTTTTAATCGACCTTCAGGAGATGAACCAAAGATATGTAATCCATCTCGGATTTGCATTTCTTTAAGCTCGCAAAGATAACCATCTAACTTTTCAAGTTTCTCAAGGTCATTATCTTCAGACGCAATACCAGCATCTTCATCAAGACCAATATCTTCAATGAGCTCTAAAATTTTTTTCTTAAGATAAACGAGGCGACGAGAATCATTACCAGACGCTTCATAATATTCATCAACCAAAGCTTCCAAATCACGCAGAGGACCATAACTTTCTGCGCGTGTGAGCGGGGGTGTTAGGTGGTCAATAATAACAGATGAAAGCCGGCGCTTGGCTTGCGTTCCCTCACCCGGATCATTGACGATAAACGGATAGAAGTTTGGCACCGCACCCATCACCGCTTCAGGGTAACAAGTCTCACTTAAAGACAGCGCTTTACCAGGCAACCATTCTAGATTTCCATGCTTGCCCATATGAATAATTGCATCCGCATCAAACTGGTCTCTTAGCCAAGCATAAAAAGCCAAGTACCCATGCGGAGGCACAAGGTCAGGTGAATGGTATGTTTCTGTTGGGTCAATATTATATCCGCGAGCTGGCTGAATCCCTACAACGACATTCCCAAACTTGGAGACAGATAACGCAAGAGCGTTTTGGTCTTCTAAATAGAATGGGTCAGCCTCTGGCTCGCCCCAACGCTCACGTACTTCATCTTGAATCTGCTTAGGAAGTTTATTGAAGAAGCCATTGTATTGACTCAGAGAAATCGCTTCTCGAACAACCCGCCCGTCACTTGCGGCATTGGTTGGTCCTTCTTGAAAATGCTCAATTAAAGAGTCGCCATTATCAGGATAGTTATCCACATGATAGCCATTATCACATAGAGCATTCAATACATTTACAGTTCCTGCAGGCGTATCAAGTCCCACACCATTTCCGAGCCGCCCATCGCGATTTGGATAATTTGCAAGAATAATTGCAACGCGCTTTTGTTGAGGCTTTTTCTGCGCAAGCCGTACCCATTTTTGCGCTAGCTCAGCAACATAATCAACACGGGATTGATAAGCTTCATGCACAACAATATTTGACTGAACCGCATCATTAAATGTCTTCGCATTCTTAAATGCAATTGCACGGGAAAACACACGTCCGTCAACTTCAGGAAGCGCTACATTCATTGCAAGATCGCGGGCGGATAAACCTTGTGAAGAACTTTCCCAAGCTTCTTGTGAACCACCTGCTAATACGATTTGAAGAACGGTAGCACCGCCCTCTTCCAAAACTGTCGGAACATGCTCACCTGTTGGAGATGAAACCGCGAAGCCTGCTGCATTCAAAACCAACAAAGGATGAATTTCGCTAAATACCGAGCGTACAATTTCTACAGATACCGCGTCCTTCAAACTAGAAATAAACATCGGCAACACATTCATGCCACGTGACTTCAAGGCTGCAACCATTGCTTCTATCGGTTGCAAACCACCAGACTGAACTAGGGCACGATAAAAATTAACAGCAACAACAGGCTGTCCTTCAATCCACTCAGCTTTAATCGCCTCTAAATTAGAAATGCCAAGTTGCGGATACCAGATACCAGCTTTCATTAGAGGCACAGCACTTGAAGGTTCTTCGCCCTTTCCCAAGTGATACCCTGCTACCCGAAGTAGGTTTTGCATATTTTCAGGGCCACCTTCTTTCAGATATGCCCAACATTTATCTGCGAACGCGCCATCAACCGTATTATACCTTGCAAGACTTGCATCAGGTTTATCATCCCCTGGAAGCACAACCAACGAAGAGCCATTTTCCTGAGCAGCTTCTAGCAGTTTCTCTAACCCATATTGAAAATAACTTTCACCGCCCAAAACTCGGGCAATGACTAGTTTGGATTTTGAAACTGTATTTTCCGCATACACATCCATAGACATAGGGTGCGAAAGCTGCATCATATTAGCAACGCGCAAATCAAGCGCGTTAGAGCCAAGTACCTTATGCGCATCAGCAATAGAAGAAAGCTCTGTATCAGCAGCAGAAATAAAAACGATATCGGCTGGCGATTGACCTAAATCAATAGCTTCATCGCTTTCATTGATGGAACCTTGCTGTGCTAAAAGAAGGTGCATTTGGGCTTAGCCCATTGCCTTTGAAACTTGCTTAGCAATTTCATTTTGTTTCATGCCCTCAAGGCCAATAACAACAAGGCGCGAACCAATCTCTTCACCTTCTTGCCATTCGCGATCAAAATAGTGATCAATACGATTACCAACCGCCTGCACAACAAGACGCATAGGCTTATCTTTAATCGCTACAAACCCTTTTAAACGAAGAATATCATGGTGCTCAATAATAGCGCCAAGACCACGAATAAGGTCTTTACGATTATTCACAACGCGTCCCTCAACCACAAAACTTTCGAACTCATCGTGGTCATGATCGTGCGTATGTTCAGCATCATCGCCATGTTCTGCGTGAAAAGCGTCATGCTCTTTTTCGTGATGCGATTTGCGGTTATGCACTTCTGCTTCAGTCGCTGCCTCAAGTCCAAGTAAGACATCCGCACTCAGTGAGCCATTCATCGATTTGATGACTTTAACCGAAGGTGATATTTTTGTTTTAAATTCTTCTTCAAGTTTCTCATAAGCCATTTTATTGACCAGATCGGCCTTATTCATGACGATCATGTCTGCGCATGTCAGTTGATCTTCAAAAAGCTCCTCTAGGAGGCTATCATGGTCTAACGCATCATCAGCCTTACGTTGTGCATCCAGTTTGTCGTGATCATGCGCAAAACGTCCATCAGCTAGTGCACGACTGTCCACTACGGTGACAACGCCATCGACTGTTACTTGCTCTCGAATTTCTGGCCAGTTAAATGCATTTACAAGAGGTTGAGGCAGTGCTAAACCAGAAGTTTCAATCACAATGTGATCAGGCTTATTTTCGCGCTCCAAAAGCTTTTGCATGGTAGGCACGAAATCATCAGCAACCGTACAGCAAATGCAGCCATTATTCAGCTCAACAATATCATCCTCACTACACGTTTCATCACCGCAGCCGGCAAGAATATCGCCATCAACACCAAGATCACCAAATTCATTGATAATCAGCGCAATGCGTTTGCCATTTGCAGTAGCCAGCATGTTACGGATGATGGTTGTCTTCCCAGCACCTAAAAAGCCAGTGATAACCGTTGCAGGAATTTTTTGAGCGTCCATTTTTATTAACTCACTTTAAACGTTGAGGAAGACCAGCAGTCACAAGATAAGCAACGTCACATACACGTGCAATTTCCTGATGAACTGATCCTGCTATATCATTAAATTCTCGCGCCATTTTATTCATAGGTATAACGCCCATCCCTGTCTCGTTTGAGACAATCACAATCGGCACAGTAGATTCTTGCAAAAATTGCACAAGCCCAGCACACTCATGAATAGAGTTAGCCTCAGCCATCATCAAATTTGTAATCCAAAGCGTCAAACAATCCACTAAAATCATTCGCCCTAGATGCGAAGCCTGACGAAGTGCATCAACCAACGCCAGTGGCTCTTCAACCGTCTCCCAAACATCGCCTCGACGATCTTGGTGCGTCTCTATACGGTTGACCATCTCATCATCATGCGCGCGACCAGTTGCAATATAAACGGGCTTCAGTCCAGACTTTAAAACAAGACCTTCCGCAAACGCACTCTTACCAGAACGCGCGCCGCCTAGAACGAATGTAGTTTCTGCTGTCATGATGAAATATCCGCTTGTTGATTAGAAATATGGTGTATCGGGAAAGGGATGTTGAGGTCAATGGAAATTAATAAGTTAAAAGCTATTCCTAACCTGCCATCCCCAGCAACCCATCAATATCCAACCAGCACTCCATTTCTTGCGCCAGTTCGTCCAGCGCTTGTTCTACTGTTTCCATATAGGAAACATCGCTACTGCCGTTAAATCCAGCAGATTGAAGTAATGCTTTGCGATAGGCGTCACTGCCAAACAAACCGTGTAGATAACACCCTCGCACATTGCCTTTGGTTGAAACCGCCCCATCCATGTGACTACCAAAATCAATCATCGCACGCGTACAATCTTTACCACTTGTTTGCCCCATATGAATTTCATAACCTTGCAATAGCAAGTCATGCTCTACAGATCTTGATGTAGAATTTTGCACTGTCTTTTCTGACTGTAGTTCTGTCTCAATATCAAGCAAGCCCAGCCCATCTATCTCGCGGACATCACCCTCAAGGCCAAGCGGATCAGATACCTTCTTACCTAAGATTTGATATCCACCACAAATGCCAATCACCATTCCACCTTTAGCTGAAAAAGTTTTTATCGGCTCTTCCCATCCATTGGCACGAAGTTCTTGCATGTCGGCAATCGTAGACTTAGAACCCGGTAGAACAATCATATCCGCATCATCAGGAAACACATCCCCCTTG
>CATQIJ010000011.1 GCA_958296345.1 uncultured Rhizobiaceae bacterium | reverse complement strand
GAAACCCTAATAGAGCGTGAGTTTATATAATCTGGTAATTTACCCTCAAACATATTGGGGTCAAGTTCGTAAGGCTCGCGATTAACATCCAAAAATGCACGTGGAAAATTAGCTCTTAACATCGGCATACCCTGAACGACACCGCCTGAGACAAGCATATCAACCAAAAAATCTTCTGATTTTCGAACAGACAAATTTCCAAGTCTGGATTGTTCAAGAAATGAGGGAGGATAAACTCGCCCGCTATGTGGAGAGTTTATAACAAAAGGCGTGTTATGGTTTTCAGGTTCGAAAACCTCAAAAGCAGGATTAGATACAGGATCAAAGCCAAATGTCATCAATTGTCCAAAGTTAGAAACTAAAATCAAAAAATTCACTAACATTTATACACAAATTTGCAGAGCATTCACCTCATGTTTACTAAAATAGTGTGAAATGTCCGAAATCTTGGCTTCTATGGAAAATATAAAAACCCATGACAAAAATATTACTTGCAGAAGATGACAACGATATGCGCCGTTTCCTTGAAAAAGCGCTTGATACAGCTGGTTATAACGTTGTGGCATTTGATAATGGCGCTAGCGCATACAACCGCTTACGTGAAGAACCTTTCAATTTACTCTTAACAGATATCGTTATGCCAGAAATGGACGGCATTGAACTTGCCCGCCGCGCAACAGAAATTGATCCAGACATGAAAGTGATGTTTATCACAGGCTTTGCAGCAGTTGCACTCAACCCCGATTCTGATACACCAAAAGACGCAAAAGTACTTTCAAAACCTTTCCATCTTCGTGATCTCGTAAACGAAGTTGAAAAAATGTTAGTTGCCGCCTAACAAATTCGACCACAACGAATTAAGATGATTGACGACACCAACTCTTTATGGTGTATGCACAAAACCACTTCGCGTGAAATCAAATCACGCAAAATGGGCGATTAGCTCAGCGGGAGAGCACTACATTGACATTGTAGGGGTCACTGGTTCAATCCCAGTATCGCCCACCATTTCACTAATCACACAGTGAAATGAGTACTGAATTATCAATAGTATGCCGAGCGGCGGTCGTTTTGGAAAACGAGAGCAATTGAGGTTCTATGAGATCTCAACGAAATGCATCCGACACCTTTTTTCAAGGTGACGGATGAGCTAATATTATCAACTATACAGTTGCTATGTATCCCTACGATCAATAATGAGTGGATCGAGCACCTTGAGGCTTTTGTAGTGGAGGAGCAAACTTCGTGAGGTCAATTCCTTCCACAGACGCTTTGTATTCTTCTAGAGTAGGTGTGCGACCGAGAATTGCTGACAAGACAACAACTGGGGTGGAAGCTAGTAAAGATTCCCCTTTTTTGTCTTCTGAGTCTTCCACTACACGGCCCTGAAACAACCGCGTGGATGTCGCTAGCACTGTATCACCTTTTTCGGCTTTCTCTTGATTACCCATACACAGGTTACACCCAGGGCGCTCCAGATAAAGAATGTTTTCGTATTCTTTTCTTGCTTCATTTTTTGGGTCAATATCGTCAAATTCAAAGCCAGAGTATTTTTGTAATACGGCCCAGTCACCTTCTTCTTTCAATTCATCAATGATGTTGTAAGTTGGAGCTGCAACAACCAATGGAGCTTTGAATTCAATGCTACCAGATTGTTTTTCAAGGTTCTTCAGCATCTGGGCAACAATTTTCATATCCCCCTTATGCACCATACACGAACCAACAAAGCCAAGGTCTACTTTCTTGTCTGCATTATAATAAGAAATCGGACGTATCGTGTCATGAGTATAGCGTTTTGAAACGTCAATATTATTCACGTCTGGATCAGCGATCATTGGTTCGCTGATTTCGTCAAGGTCAACAACCACTTCCTCAAAGTATTTTGCATTATCGTCCGGCATTAATGCTGGTTTTTCACCAGATTGGATTTCTGCAATTCGAGTATCTGCAATCTTGATCAAGCCACGAAGCATATTGATGTCATTATCCATGCCTTTATCAATCATGATCTGAATTCGGCTTTTAGCAATCTCTAATGATTGTATTAGTGTTTCATCTTCTGAAATACATATAGAAGCTTTCGCCTTCATTTCTGCAGTCCAGTCTGTGAATGTAAATGCTTGGTCAGCCAATAGAGTACCTAGATGCACCTCTATTATTCTACCTTGGAAAACATTATCTCCGAACTGCTTCAGCATTTGAGCTTGCGTCGCATGAACAACATCACGGAAATCCATATGTTCAGCCATCGCGCCCTTGAATGTCACTTTTACAGATTCAGGAATTGGCATAGTAGCCTCACCAGTAGCAAGTGCTAAAGCAACAGTTCCGGAATCTGCTCCAAAAGCAACGCCTTTTGACATTCGGGTATGTGAGTCGCCGCCTATAATAATAGCCCAGTCGTCAACTGTTATATCATTAAGAACCTTGTGAATCACATCAGTCATTGCATGATAAACATCTTTTGGATCACGTGCGGTTATCAGGCCGAACTTATTCATAAACTTCATAAGTTTAGGAATGTTAGCCTGTGCTTTTAAATCCCATACTGACGCAGTATGACAACCAGATTGATAAGCACCATCGACCTTTGGCGATATCACTGTCGCCGCCATGGCTTCAAGTTCCTGAGAAGTCATAAGACCAGTCGTATCCTGTGAGCCAACAATGTTCACTTTTACTCTTACATCAGAACCCGCATGTAACACATTGCCTTCTGCAACACCCACGGCATTCCGATTAAATATTTTTTCAACAGCAGTAAGCCCCTGTCCTTCATGAGAAATTTCTCTAGACGACGCAAATACAGGTTTTAACTCAACACCAAGAGTTTGTGCAGCAAAATTCTGTAGCTTCTTACCAAAGACAATCGCGTACGAACCGCCAGCCTTCATAAATTCAACCTTTTGAGGAGTGAATGCCGATGATACATCTACAAGTTGCTGGCTGGCCTCTTCATCATAAAGCATTCCTTCTTTGGTGTTGATCGTAAGAACAGTTCCAGTATCAACGGAATATTGTTGCTCCAGAATTGGACTATCATCATTATTCAGAATTGGATTACCATCTGAATCGAGCTTCTTTGACCAGTTATTCAGATCAATACCGATACCGCCAGTCACGCCTACGGTAGTAAGGAAGATTGGAGAAATTCCATTCGTTCCAGCAACAACTGGAGCAATATTTACGAACGGGACATATGGGCTTGCTTTTTTACCAGTCCACAAAGCCACATTGTTAACGCCCGACATACGTGAAGAGCCCACACCCATAGTCCCTTTTTCCGCGATCAGCATGACACGTTTATCTGGGTGCTGCTTTTGTAGGTCCTGGATTTCGCTCTGCGCTTCAGGTGTGATCATACATTTACCATGCAATTCACGGTCAGATCGTGAATGTGCCTGATTGCCAGGTGATAATAAATCAGTTGAAATATCACCTTCTGCCGCAATGTAAGTAACTACTTTAATCTCTTCTTCGATCTCTGGCAGCTTAGTAAAGAACTCAGCATTTGCGTAGCTTTCCAGTAAGTCTTTGGCATTTGCATTACCATCGGCATAAGATTTTTTAATACGATCCGTATCAGCTTCGTAGAGGAACACTTGTGTTTTAAGAACAGCACATGCCTGCTTGGCAATTCCAACATCATTTCCCAATGCTAGATCAAGCAGAACCTCAACAGATGGTCCGCCTTTCATGTGCGATAGCAATTCAAAAGCGAACGTAGGAGAAATTTCTTCAACTGCTGCTTCATCAAGAATAATTTCTTTAAGAAATTTAGCCTTCACCTCCGCCGCACTCGTTGTGCCCGGTAATGTGTTATAAATAAAGTAATGTAGAGAATCTTTCCGATGAACATTTCCAAGATCTTTTATTTGAGAAACAAGCTCTTTAACAAGTGTACCGTCTTCAATCGGCTTAGGATTAAGCCCCTGCATTTTCCGCGTTTCAACTTCGTCTAAATAGGTTGCATATAAGCTCATCATTACCTCTAAAGTTCTTGTAATTTGGGAATCTAGTGCAGAATTCTAAAACTCTGACATCACAGAAATATATTTGTAGTACTCTTATTTCAGCGGAACTTGACTTGCAAGGAATCTTCCAATAATTGAACTAAAGTTGACATTCACCGTCATATTCAGTTCTTGAGTAAATATACTTATTGAGCCCTATCCTCAATCACCAGTAAATTATGCTCTTTAGCAAAATTATTGATCCTGTCCATTTCAGCTGAAATACCTGCATAATGAATTGGCATGATTGCCTTCGTTTTAGCCGTAAGTGCCTCCTCAAGGCGGCTTTCATCTATATTTAGAGTATCACTACGAACATCACATAATACTGGAGTAGCGCCACGAAGGGCGACCGATTGTGCTGTGGTCACAAATGTAAAATCAGGAACTAAAACCTCATCACCAATTTTAAAATTCGAAATGAGCGTTGCAAGTTCAAGAGCTAACATACAAGAAGGGGTCATTAGCGCGCTAGAACAGGAAAGCTTTTAGAAAACCAATCCTGACAGCTTTTTGTAAATACCCCATCACCCTGAAGAGTATTATTAGCGAGTGCTTGCTCAATAGCTTCGATTTCTGTTCCAACAAGATTGGGCACATTGAACTTAATTAGATTAGGTTGGTTGGTAGTCATTGATTAATTATGACCCTGATTTTTATCCATATAATCACTGATTACACTTATGACATACTTATTATAATCACTTGGCTTTTGTTTGGAAATTTTTTGCTCTAAATTAGCAGGCGTAATCCAACCGTTATTTAAGCAAATTTCTTCTGGGCAACAAATCTTCTGCCCTTGTCGCTTTTCAATCTGCCTAACAAAATCTGCAGCTCCCATTAAGTCATCAATCGTTCCTGCATCAAACCAAGCAAAACCACGATAAAGTGTCTGGACATGTAAATCGCCTTTTTCAAGGTAAGCTTGATTTACAACTGTAATCTCCAACTCACCTCGGGCGCTTGGAGTTACTCTCTTAGCAATTTGCAAAGCTTGTTCGTCATAAAAATATAACCCTGTAACCGCTAAATTTGACTTAGGCTCTTTTGGCTTTTCCTCAATTGATGTGGCTTTACCTTGGTTATCCAACGCAACAATTCCGTAACTTTGTGGATCACTAACTCGATAAGAAAATACAGTTGCACCTTTCTCAATACGATCAGCTTGATGCAAAAACTGTGTCAGCGCATTGCCATAGAAAATATTATCACCAAGCATCAATACACTTGGTTTTCCTTCAATGCTATTTTCTGCAAGCAGAAGAGCCTCAGCAATACCATTAGGGTTTGCCTGCTCAATATAGCTTAATTTAATACCCCAATTACTTCCATCACCAAACAAGCTCTTGAACTGTGGTAGTGCTTGCGGCGAAGATATCAATACGATTTCACGTATCCCTGCCAGTAATAAAGTACTGAGAGAATAATAGATCATCGGCTTGTCATAAACAGGCAGCAACTGTTTTGATGTCGTAGGGTCAAAGGATGCAAACGTGTTCCTAAACCACCAGCAAGAATGACGCCTACTCTGTTAGAAATATTCATTTTTCTCTTCCCGCAAGAAATGCTTCCCACCAATGTTGGTTTTCAAGATACCATTTTATGGTATCTTGAAGTCCATCTTCAAAAGAATAACTCGGCTGCCAGTTTAGTTCAGTTGCTATTTTTTCAGCATTGATAGCGTACCGTTTATCGTGCCCTAACCTATCTGTTACAAAAGCAATCTGCTTGCTATACGACTGCCCATCACTACGCGGCTTGAGTTTATCCAACACCGTGCAGATTGTTTTCACAATATCAACATTTCTACGTTCAGCATTTCCACCAATATTATAAGTTTGACCAAGTTTTCCTTCGATAAAAACTCTTTCCAAAGCTTTGACATGGTCATCAACATGCAACCAATCTCGAATATTCAAGCCCTTGCCATAAACAGGCAGTGCATTGCCATTCAACGCTTCAATAATCATCAGCGGAATCAATTTTTCAGGGAATTGATATGGCCCATAATTATTACTGCAATTCGTAATCTTTATTGGCAAATTGAAAGTTCGCCCCCACGCTCTAACCAAATGATCAGATGAAGCTTTGGATGCTGAATATGGTGATGAGGGTGCGTATGCTGTAGTTTCTGTAAAAGCAGGATCCTCTTCTTCTAAATCCCCAAAAACCTCATCGGTCGAAACATGAAGAAAAGTAAAATTCTTTTGAATTACTTCTGTCGCCTTATCAAGATAGCTGCGAGCCGCTTCCAGTAAGGTATATGTACCCATAATATTAGTTTTTAAAGAAGCATCAGGGCTATCAATTGACCGGTCAACATGACTTTCAGCAGCCAAGTGAATAATGCCTTCTATTTTATTTTGCTCTAAAATTTGGCTGACTAAATCTCTATCGCAAATGTTTCCTTCGATAAAATTGTAATTGGGTTTACCATCAATAGATTTTAACGACTGAACATTTGCAGCATATGTAAGCGCATCAAGATTATAAATAGAAAAGCTGGGATTATGGACTAAATGTCGGCAGAGTGCTGAACCGATAAAACCACACCCACCGGTTACTAGGGCTCTCATGAAAACATATTTCTAACTAGAATAAAGACTTGACGTTCATTACATTATGTAATTTTTTAAGTTTAAAAAATAACTTATGTTCCATTTAAATTCAATCTTAAAATTTTTGAGAGTATTTTGACCACAACTCACACTTCGACGAACAGTAAACCTCTACAATCTAAAATTACAATTACGTTATTTTTTAGCTTGGCGATGTGTATGATTACAACGTTGTTATGGTCGGCTCGACTACCACTTTCTACATGGCCAGAAGCCTTTTTATTATTACAGGCTTATATAAGAATTCTTGGCTACGGCCTTTGCCTTTTATGGGCTCCGTTTCTCTGGCCAAGCGTGATGAAGGGGCAAGAAAATAGTGCTTCTGCTATATATATTAGCAGCACCTTTCTTTCTTTTATATTTCTTTTATTTTCTCCTTATTTAGCAACATTAATATTACCTGAAAAATGGGTTTCTTCATTTTTAGATGTACTAATCCTAAGCGTTTTATGTTGGTTATCTTGGTGTTTTATAAATAGGCCTAAAGAAAAACAGGACATTTTATGGCTGCTTATTTTTGCGCTAACAATGTCCATGCTTATTTATGCGAGAGGCTATATTACACCTTTTGGAAAGGAGCTAGCTATCGTTGGTCAAATGGCCCAAGATATAATGTTCCATTCCGCTATAAGTAATATGATTTCTGAAACCCATGTAGCTAGTACTGGTCTGGATGGAATAACTCCCTTAAACTATCTTGTTCTAAGCCATCGCCTCATAGGAGGCTTATCTACTTGGGTTAAGTTGGATTATCTCTCAGTTTATGCGCCCTATATATATTACTGCAGTTCCCTTACTTTTAGCATTAACAACTTTTTCTGCTTTACAACTCCGTCTAGCTCACTGGGAACCGCTCTTAAGCATCCCTGGAACAATACTTTTTCTCGCTATGCCAATCTTTTTTGCTAAGTTGAGCCATCGAGCTTATTTTGCATCAGAATCTTACATTCTAAGCCTCATTGTTATGATGTTAGCCATACCCTTGCTTTACGCTTGGATATTTAAAGCAACAACAAAAACAGACACGGTTTTACTCGGCGTTTGCCTATTTTATCGGTACTCATAAGTGGGCTCGCAAAAATTTCTACGGGCGCTGTTTTTTACGGGCGCCGCGTTTATGGTAACATTTCATGGCGGCATTTCTGCTAAGAAAGTATTGCTGACATTTTTGATTGCATTAGTCCCTTTTTATCATGCCCCTTGCCAGCATTACTTCTCCAGAAAGCTTAAGCGCTAGCAGTGCTGACTCTCCCTTTGGGTTTTCACTGTTTCATTATGTAAAAAATTGGGGTGAAGATGCAATTTTTCATCTTATCTTTTTTGCTCTGGTTTTCTTATTGGTCGTCAAAACGCCTATCCAATCTACAAAACTAAAGATGTTTGTTTATACTCTCGGGATTATGGCAACAGCAGCTATTTCAAGCAGCATGATTTTAGCATTGCCTGCTGGTGCTGCAGGTTATTTCTCAAACCCTGGTATGTGGATTTGCTTAACCCTTATTGGCACTCTTGGTGCTCCAATAATTTTCTTCAAAAATTGGTCTATTGGCAAGCAAGCATGTGCCGTAATGGTAGTATTCTCGGTTGCCACATTAGTAGAAAAAGATGTTTGGGCAGTGCCAAACAAACTATTCAACCAAATATCGTTTCTAAAGAACGTATCGAATTATGACGCCGAAAAAGAAAGCACATCAAATGCAATCGTAAATAAAACAATGATAGGCAAAATGAATTATCAAATCCAAGCAGCACGCTCAGGTGAAAATGTTAAATTGATAACTCATGTCAGCCCTCAATTTACTGAATTTTGGAAGCAAAACGAAATATGTTGGGTGCAGTCTTTTGCATTACCAGCAATCACATCCATACCCATGCTACGTGGTTTGCCCCCCTTTCTACTGACTGTGATATAACCCCATACTATGGCTTCCCGGACTATGACCTAGCTAATACATCGAGCATAGATATGGACGATGTAGGCCTTTGTCAGCTTGCTAAGGAGAAAGGGTTTTCAGAAGTTATCACTTTTAAAACGTCAAAGGGGCGATTGATAAAATGCGATTCATTACTTGCCCAGTAAGCACAATTCTTGAAAATTGTTAGATAAGTATAGAAATGATTTCGACCGAGATGATGGAACTCAGATTTCATTTTAAAACTTATTGAGGATAGTTTGAGAAGATGATATGCGAAATAGGTGTTCGAAATTGGAGTAAAAAATGAAACTTTCTAAAGTTCAAGTTATTGACGATAATTTCATACAAATACCTGAATCAAACGAAAAAATTTATACAGATTTTGAACCAACCACCTTAAGTGTGATTTCCAAGCATCTAAAAGAAGGTGATGTATTTTTGGATATTGGTGCCAATTTTGGTTTCTTTTCTGTTCTAGCAGCATCAATAGTTAAAAATGATGGAAAGTTTTTTTCAATAGAAGCTCATCCTGGAATTTTGCCAAAGCTTGAAGATAATCTGAAAAACTTTAGTAATGTAACGGTTATTGGCGCAGCTGTTGGTGCCAAGTCTGGCGTTACTGAATTTCATATGACAGAGGATTTCGTGAACTCAGGCGTTGCGTCAAATCCATTCAATCAAGAATCTCAAAAGATATCGATACCAATCGACACAATAGATAACCTTCTCTCACAGCATGGCAACTCCAAAGGCAAAGTAGACTTTATCAAATGTGATGTTCAAGGTGATGAAGTGGCAGTGCTTGAAGGATGCCGTAAACTGATTGAACAAAACGATAATCTGAAAATGATTGTTGAATGGGCTCCTGCGTGGATGGAAAATGCAGGATATAATTCTGAAAAATTTCCATCCTTTTTAAATTCTTTAGGATTTTCAAAAATCACCATAGTGGATGATTATCTTAAGAAAGAAATGTCGCTTGGTGAAATGTTGCTAGAGTATGAAAAAGACAAAACTGGAAAAAGATTTTGCAATATACTTGCTTCAAAGTAAATCATGAACCAGAAGCTACCTTTTAAAAAGCTTCAATAGATTGACACCTGCAGAGCAAGTATTCTTTGGATGGACTTAGTTCCACTATATTCCAAACTCTTTAGTAATTTCCTTTGTGTGTTCACCAATTTTTGGTGCTCGGCCTAATTTGTTTTGATTAGAATCAGCCCACTTTACTGGATGAGCAGCAAGTTCTAGTTTTTTACCATCGGAGTTAAAATAGTTAACTGCTCTAAAGGCATCATGCCCTTTTAGATCAGAAGGTTGATTTAATGCACCGTAAGCTATTCTAGCATCCTGCAATCTCGACTGAAGTTCTTTGTATGTAAGTTGCATTGTCACGCGAGAAATATCTCCTTCTAAGCTATCTCTATTTTGGACACGCAAATTATTCGACACATAATTTGAATCTTCAAAAAGCTCATCGCATTACAATGCTTTTTTACAAAGCCGCTCCCACTCCCTTTCATTTTGAATAGAAATTAAAACAAGTCGACCATCCGAACATTGAAATGCGCCATATGGAGCAATTGAAGGGTGTTTAAGTCCAACAGGTTGAGGAGATCCGAAGCCATACTCAGCATGTATATAAGGAACAGCCATCCAATCGGCTGCAACATCAAAAAGAGAAACTGAAAGCTCGCTCCCTTGACCATTAATTGCGCGTTTTAAGATAGCTTCTAAAATTCCACTGTATGCTGTCATTCCAGCGCCGATATCACATACAGAAACACCAATTCGTCCAAGCGCTTCTGGAGCACCAGAGACAGAAATGATACCACTCTCGGCTTGTACTAATAAATCATATGCAGGTTTTTTTGAAACATCACCCTCCATACCATACCCAGAGATATTGCAGATAATTAGCTTTGGATTAAGTTGATGTAGCTTTGATGTTGAAAACCCTGAACGAGACAATGCACCTGGTGAAAGGTTTTGAATAAGCACATCCGCCTTCTTTAAAATTCGCCATAATAGATCAGAACCCTCGTCTGATTTAAAATCAAGGCTAAGTGATTCTTTCCCTTGATTAAGCCAAGTGAAATAAGAGCTTTCCCCTTCTGCAGCTTTATCATATCCGCGCGCGAAATCGCCCTCCTCACGTTCTATTTTTATGACCCTAGCACCCGCCTGAACCAAACGAGCAGAGCAAAAAGGGGCTGCAACTGCTTGCTCAATTGAAACAACTAATAGTCCTTCAAGTGGTTGCATTACTAAACTCCAAGTTACGCAACAAAGCGCTCATAAATAATCATCGTAATAATCAGTCTAGCGAACTTAATAAAATAAAAAAGGCCACTCTTTAGTAGAATGGCCTTATAACTTCTGTGAAAAAGGAATTTAGTTAGTTGTCGTTGTTTCTTCGGTTGTAGTTTCTTCTACCGCTGGCTCTTCAGTTACAGCTTCAGCTTCTTCAGCTTTTGGAGAGAACGTTGCAAGATAAGCAATTACATCAGCGCGTTGATCTTCTTTTTTCAACTTGAAAGACATTTTTGATTTTGCTTTTTTGTCATCAAGCTTGGCGCGCAAATATTTCTTTGGGTTTATAAGCCATTCAGAAAGTTCCTCTTCAGTCCAAACAGCACCTGTCTCACCTAAAGCTATAATACTCTTACCGTATTTATAATCAGCAACACTAGCGACTTTACTCCCTACAATCCCAGTTAAAATTGGGCCAACTTTGTTTTTTGCGCCTTCACCAACCATATGACAAGCCATACATTTCTTGAAGATTGCTTCACCTTTCGCAGCATCTCCGGCTTGCGCAGGAGATGTAGCAAACGATGCCGTAATTAGAAAGGCAGTTGCAAAAAGTTGCTTTTTCATTTCAATACTCCAAATAAATCTAATTCAATTAATACCATAAATGTATATCGGACGATATCACCTATTGGTTAAGGTTTTATCGTTCACTTTTGTATCAATAATTATTTATAATTTATGTAAAATTGATTAGCGTTTTTTACGACGCTTCTTTGTATAGGACATAGCACGATTTATAACTTGATTATGAAAGTTAGAATCTTTTTCAATTGTCGTGTGCTTAAGACCTCGAACACCTCTTACATTAATGTTCTTCAAAGCACCTTTAAATCCAGGCGCTCTTTTAACAACGTTTGAGTTTGCATCATTCGGCAGATAAAAGTTGATAACACGATTAACATTCTTACCAACAAAAGTGGTCACCGTTGGATCAAATGTTACAACATATTGTACTTTAACATTATTATCACCCAGATATTTTGCCATAAGAGCAGAAGCGTTACCGCCTAATGAGTGACCCATTATAATTATAGGATAGGAAATCTGCTTCTTCTTTTCACGCGCTATAATGTTGTCAGCAAGTGATTTCCAAATTGAATGATTGTACACGCGCGCATCTAGTCCAGCACGCACCATTTTTGCTCCCATTGTATCCATACCACGTGAAAATACATTTGCTAAGCCTCGCAGAAGATAAACTTCGCCAGTGCGTGTAATTTTACCTTTTACCGGAATGTTTATCTCACTAGGAAGCCGGGAAAGAGCCGTATTAAAACTTGCAATAGGCTTAAGCTCAGCATTGCTGCTTGAAGTTGCAGAAGAGCTACATGCAGAAACAGCAATTACTGTTGCCAATAACACACCTGCAATTTTTAAAATACGAAGCAGTTTAAAACTCATGATTGCCAACACCCTATTTAATATAAATTTTTCACGCCCCAGACTTACGGTACGTTATGCTTAATGAGTGACACGATGACAATATCAAAAATTGAAAAAGTGCTCTCTCATCAACTGAATTATCAAATTAGAACTGAATGTTGCATGAATGATACAAATCTCTCACTTGATTAAAGCTAATAAACCTTGGGGAAAACCTTCTTGGTACGTTTCATATAAGCTTCATACTGTTCACCAAACTCAGCTTTCATCATTTCTTCTTCTTGTCCTACTCGTAAGAAGAAAAGAGTGCCAAAGCCTACCAGTCCAGAAAAACCAGCAACCCAATTTGGTAATAAGAACGCAGCTCCAATTGCCCAAACCCAAAAGGCTGTATACATCGGGTGGCGTACTTTCTCATAAATTCCTGAGGTCACAAGTTTATGATTTTCTCGCAGATCAAGACTGTGCGACCACATTTTACCAAGCGCCTTATGTGTTAAGCGGAATAAGCGTAGCGATACAATTAAAAGCAAAGCACCGACAACCATCAAAACGATATTCTGATTGTAATCAAACCCATCTAGAAAATCGGTGAAAACCCAAACAGCAGGAATATATCCAAGCCCAAAAGAAGATACAATCATAGAAAACCGTTCTTTAAGCGTTCTTGAAACTACCGATTTGGCAATCTTTCGTGATTTAATATTTGGCTTGTAGCGAATAACACCCCAAGCAACGATAAACAAAACCCAAATAATTTTTGCTACAAGTTCCATATCAAATGTCATTATGCTTCGCCCGTTGCTTCTGTAATAAAATCATTATTCTCAAAAAGAGAATTATCTCGCGCTAAATCATCTGCAAAAAATGGCCCAAAAACCCGCAATTGAAAATCATGATGAACGCGTTTGTCGGAATAAAGTATGTACTGGCGATGCGCAAGGTACATAGATTTCTTCATTTTTGCATGACGTTCTGGCGATAGAGCGTGTTTAAAATTAACGCGCGAGACAACTACTTCGCAAACAGTTTCAACGATTTTCATCGGCTCAAAAGGTTCTGTTTTATAAAACGAAATAAAATCTGTTTTTGTCTGAATATCATGCCACACAATATTTGGTTCAGATAAAACCAATTTCACAAACTTATCAAAATACTGTGCTTTTTTAACAAGCCCAATCTTCAAGAGACTAGAGCCCAGCGCTAGAAATGTAAGCCGCTTACCTTTCAAAAGATTAGGTTTTTTTTCAAGCGCAATTGCCAAAGCAGATACAGCCCAAACAGAACCAAAACTATGACCAACAATAATAATTTCATCGTGTTTTGAGCTAGAAATTTCTTTAATCAAATGATCCGCAAAAAGAGCGTTTCGCTTTACGACCTCAGGATTACTTAAAGTGACTAAGTCCCGCGCAAAACCCCAATCATTTATCGATAAATTGAGATAAGCTTTGTCGCCAGGGAATCTACATAACATCAAGAACAATACAAAAGCAGGAATTGCAGTCATCACCCAATGAAGGCCGTATTGTCCCACCGTATAATGCATCAAGAACCATGAGAATATTGCAAACACAATCATCAGCAACATGGGGTAAATCGTAAATCCCCAATAGCGTTTGCTAGCTTTTGCATACTTGCGAACTGAACCATCTAGGAAAAACAAAAGATACTTCGGAAAATTAGCAAACAAACTTTGTGGATACGGCATATCCTCATATTTTGCGATTATATCATCCCATGAAAACTGAACATAGGTAGACTTTGCAGTCCATTTTTCTGCACTTGAATTAAATTCGATTGAAGTTCTATGGTTTTGACTCTTAGACGCAATCTTCCCAGCTTCAAGGTCAAACCCCCAAAGCTTCGCGGTCTTTTGCCCACCAGCAGACAAACGTTCAATTTGATGAACGGCATCTGTGGTTTCAAAACCTGGAAAATTTAAAACTAACCGATTGATAGGGTACAATGCGCATCTCTCAAGAATCACTTAACTTGAGAGATACCACGGCTTTTGTTGAAAGTCAGATTTTTACGCCGAGCGCGCTGAATCAACTAAATACTTCCACACATAATCTGAAAATGAACGCCAGACCTCAACATGGAAAGTATCTGCAGCTGTGCGCCATAATACAACTTCAGCTTTTCCGATAATCGTACGGCCACACCCATCAATTGGAAAAGCCTCCAATGATAAATCACGGGGACAGCCACTATTTAGGGCATTGATAGCCTTAGCACCTGAAACTGTCATAGCCGTATTTCGATGATTGACAGCTACTGCTGAGTAAAGACCCGTTTTTACCTTGTTCAATTTTGCTTCAAGATCAGAGCCTTCAACACCTAATATCAACCACTCATCAGGACCAATCCAAAGCGCAGTTACACTTCCTTTGGTCACAGTTGTGCCTGCTTTTTTAGGCAAACTAAATCCAATCGCCTTACCAAGACTAGCAACTGCTTTATCTTCTGCGCGAAGTGAAATTCGCTCCATCGCCTCAACTGGAGTAAGGGTAACACCGTTGCCGCCATAAACGCGATCATCAAGTGGGTTTATGCGTTGTGCATTAGCCATTTGTACGGCCTCCTTCTGGATCATAGAAAACTGGAGAACAAATCTCAGCCTTAATAATTTCATCAGGCATTGGAATATGAACTGTTTCGCCCATACGGTTATGCCCGTTTTCAATCAACGCCATTGCAATTGAGTGCCCTAGGCACTCAGACCAATAAGATGAGGTCACAAAACCAATCATCGGAATAGGCACGGCATGGTTAGGATCATCCACAACCTGAGCACCTTCTTCCAATTTAATTTTAGGATCCATTGTCTTAAGACCAACCAATTGACGACGATCTTCGGCGACCAGATCAGGACGTTGTAAACCTTTAATGCCTACAAAGTCTGTTTTCTTCTTGCCAATCGCCCAGCCAACATTTGCATCATGCGGTGTGACCGTGCCATCGGTATCTTGCCCAACAATGATGTAGCCTTTTTCTGCGCGCAGAACGTGCATGGCTTCTGTGCCGTAAGGCGCCATACCCATTGGTTTACCACGCTCGTAAATTGCTTCCCAAACTTGACGACCATAATCTGCAGGTACATTAATCTCAAAACCATATTCACCTGTAAACGACATACGCATAAAACGAGTTTCGACACCGCAGATTTTGCCGGTTTGAACACTCATATGTTGCATTGCATCCAGATCAATACCGTCTAAAAGCGGTTCAACAATCTCGCGAGCTTTTGGCCCTTGGACAGCAATCACAGCCCATTGTTCAGAAGTAGATGTTAGCCAAACTTTCCACTCAGGGAATTCAGTTTGAAGATAATCTTCCATCATGTTTAGAACACGTGGCGCACCACCTGTTGTCGTCGTCACGTGGAAACGATCTTCTGCAAGACGCGCCACAACACCGTCATCATAGATGAAACCATCTTCGCGGCACATAATACCATAACGCAAACGACCCACTGCGAGCTTATCCCACGGGTTTGTGTACATCATATTCATGAACTTAACGGCGTCTGGACCAACAACTTCAATTTTACCAAGTGTTGTTGCATCAAAAATACCAGCCGCGTCGCGAATTGCTTTACACTCACGGTTTACCGCAGCGTGCATGTCTTCGCCCGCTTGTGGATAGTACCAAGCACGTTTCCAATTACCAACATCTTCAAAATCAGCACCTTGTTCAACGTGCCATTCATGCATTGGTGTCTTGCGCGTTACATCAAATAATTCACCTTTGTTATGACCAACCAACGCACCAAATGTCACTGGCGTAAACGGTGAGCGAAATGTTGTAAGGCCAACTTCAGGAATAGGTTTATCAAGCGCTTCAGCAGCAATTGCAAGGCCGTGCATGTTAGACATTTTACCTTGGTCAGACGCCATGCCTGTTGTCGTATAGCGCTTCACATGTTCGATTGAATGGAAACCTTCTCGGACAGCAAGACGAATGTCTTTTGCCGTCACATCGTTTTGATAATCGATAAACGCCTTTGTGAAATCTTCTGGCCCAGCGCCTTTTGCAGAACCAATATGAAACCCACTCATCCGAGGACCATTTACAACTTTAACAGCTTTAGGTGCCTTACCACCAACTGCATCTTTTGCTGCAGTTGAAGCCTCTAACATCGCTTCGCTTAAATCATGTGTACCATTACAAGAGCCAACTGAGATACATTCTTCCGTATATATATCAGGTAGGAATGTACCAGTAGCTTCATCGAACTTCACACGGCCTCTTGATTGCGAGAACAAGTGAACTGAAGGTGTCCAACCCCCTGCCATAAGCAAGCAATCAACAGCAATAGTTTCAACGTTTTCGCCATTCACTGGTTGAACCGCAATCTCCGTAACGCGAAGGCGCCCTTTTGTGCCAACAACCGCAAAACCTTTAAGAACGCGGATTTTCAGTTCTTCCGCTTCATCCAATAACGCTTGATCAATAGTATCACGCATATCAACAATCGCAGGCACTTCAATGCCAGCGCGTTTTAAATCAAACGCAACTGAATACGCGCTATCACTCGAAGTATAGATCGCAACATTGCTACCAACTGCAACGCCGTAACGATTTAAATAAGTCTGCGCAGCTGACGCCATCATAATGCCAGGGCGATCATTGTCTGGGAACACAATATGCCGTTCAATTGCACCAGTTGCTAGGACAACTTTTTTAGCACGAACTTGCCAACAACGCTCACGCGGCAAATCAGGATCAGGGTTCGCCATATGCTCTGTGACAAGCTCTGTTAGAGTCACCATATTGTGGTTGTAATAACCAAAAGCTGTTGTGCGCGGAAGAATTGTAACATTCTTCATTTCCGCCAATTTTGCTTTTGCATCATCGGCCCATTCTTGAGCCGATTTGCCATCAATTTTAGACGTCGCATCAGAAAGAAGTGCACCGCCCATTTCTTCTTGTTCGTCACAGATGATAACGCTTTTACCAGACTTTCCAGCAACCAAAGCTGCTTGTAGACCCGTTGCACCAGCCCCAACAATCAACACATCACAATGCGCAAATTGATTTGCATAATGATCTGGATCAGCCTCATCAGGTGAAACCCCTAAGCCAGCTGCATTACGGATAAACGGCTCATACACCGCATCCCAAGCTTTTTGTGGCCACATGAAAGTTTTGTAGTAAAAACCAGCCGAAAAGAAACGCCCCATGCCATCATTTATCGCACCAACATCAAATGAAAGCGACGGATAGCGGTTTTGACTTTTAGCAATCATACCATCAAAAACAGGTTGTACTGTTGCACGTATGTTTGGTTGACGACGCGCACTATCACGAGAGATATCCATCAATGCATTTGGTTCCTCTGAACCTGCAGCCAAGATACCGCGTGGACGGTGATATTTAAACGAACGCCCTGCTAAATGAATACCATTCGCGAGAAGCGCGGAGGCAAGCGTATCGCCTTCAAGTGCGTTATAAGATTTTCCATCGAAGGTGAACATCACTGTTTTTGCAGGAGACAAACGCCCCTTGCCAGCAATTCGATTTGCACCTGTGTTTGGAGTAGAGCCGCTCATTATTTTTTACCCTTAACAGCATCTGCATAAATAGGTTCATTGGCAGGAGTAGATTTTGCAGGCGGAAGCACTGCATCGATTTCTTTTTTCGTCAGCTTAGGTTTCTCCTGCCGTGCCTTATAGGTCTTGATAAATTTATCAGAAACCGAATGACGCACCGCATTAAAGAAACGACCACACCCATGAAGGTGGCGCCAGCGCTCAAACAAAACACCTTTCTGATTTTCGCGGATAAAGAAAAACTTCTCAAACGCTTCATCAGAAATATCAGCCATATTAGTAGGACGCTCAATATGCGCTTCACCTTCCCCATGAAACTCAGTTTCAGGAAGATCTTTTTCGCAGTAAGGACAGTGAATTAGTAGCATGATATTATCCTCTAATGCGCCACGGCTGCAGCGGCAGCTTCGTCGACCAAACGGCCAGTTCTGAAACGCTCAAGATGCAAGCCTTCGTTGATTTTATGCGGTGCGTCTTTTGCAATTGTATGCGCGAAGACATTTCCTGATCCAGGCGTTGCTTTAAAGCCACCAGTTCCCCAACCGCAGTTTACATAGAGACCTTTAACAGGTGTCTTAGCAACAATTGGCGAGCGGTCTGGTGTTACATCCACAATTCCGCCCCAAGAGCGAAGCATTTTCATGCGACTGAAAATTGGGAACATTTCACAAATTGCTTCAAGCGTATGCGTTGCAATGTGCAACCCACCCGTTTGTGAGTATGACGTATATTGGTCTGTACCCGCACCAATTACCAACTCACCTTTATCAGACTGAGAAATATAAGCATGAACCGTATTTGACATAACAACACATGGGAAAATTGGCTTAACAGGCTCAGATACTAAGGCTTGAAGCGGATAGCTCTCAAGCGGCATTTGAACGCCAGCCATATCCATCAACACTGATGTATGACCCGCTGCAACGACACCTACTTGTTTTGCACCAATTGTACCTCTGGTTGTTTCAACACCTGTTACAGCGCCTTTGGCATCGCGGTTAATGCCCTTAACTTCGCACTGTTGAATAATATGAACACCCATTTCAGAGGCTTTCCGCGCATACCCCCAAGCAACCGCATCGTGACGTGCAACACCGCCACGTTTTTGTAGAGCTGCACCCATAACAGGGTAACGCGCAGATTTTGAAATGCTAAGCGGCGGGCAAAATGCCTTGGCTTCTTCTGGTGTCAGCCATTTATTATCAACACCATTCAAACGGTTTGCATGAACATGGCGTTGGAATACCTGAACATCGTGCACATTATGCGCCATCATCATCACACCGCGCTGCGAAAACATGACATTATAGTTTAATTCTTGAGACAAGTTTTCCCAAAGATTAATCGCGTGGTTATACATGCCAGCAGATTCATCATAAAGATAGTTCGAGCGAATAATTGTTGTATTACGACCCGTATTACCACCGCCAAGCCAGCCTTTTTCCAAAACAGCAACATTGGTAATGCCGTGCTCTTTGGCTAAATAATAAGCGGTTGCAAGCCCGTGTCCACCAGCGCCAACGATAATAACGTCGTAGCTTGAACGAGGCTCAGGGTTTTCCCACTGTTTTTCCCAACCTTTGTTGGAACGCATTGCTTCTTTTGCAACTGCAAAGGCAGAAAATTTAGCCATGAATTAAGATCCTGATAGATGATTTAACAGCGTTATATAGCACTCTGCGTTAAGGTGCAATAAATTCTCTTACACATAAAAAGTTGCGACACTCTGCGACGAGCGCCATGCCAATCACGACGCAGTAAAATAAGTACCTAAGATTTGACATTCTAGCCGTTTCAGCCTATCACCCACTCACTTAAAGCGCGTCCGCTTAATTGCAGGCGCGTTAATTATTGGAAGAACCAGCAAAATAAGGTTCGTAACCCCCGCCACAATGGCAATAAATTGGTATAGTACTATGAAAATCAGAAATTCTCTAAAATCCCTAAAGGGTCGTCACCGCGCAAACCGCATGGTTCGTCGTCGAGGACGCGTTTACATCATCAATAAAGTAAACCCACGCTTCAAAGCGCGTCAGGGTTAAGCTTTAGAACTTACAGGTTTTTCGATTTAAAATTTTAGATGGCCGTATGTGTTTATTCACAGCGGCCATCACTCTTTTGTAATAGATAAAATTCACTATTTGACGTTTTGCAAACCTGCGCTACCCTTGTAGTTATGAAAACTATTAACGCAATTCTCATTTCAAGCTTCATCTTGGTGTTTTCACCAAATGCATTTGCACAGCAAAACATCCCCCCCCCTGATGAAGAGACAACACAACCTATTCTTCCGCCCGAAAACAATAATGCGGTTATTGATAATAGCCAAACGTTAGATCGATTGTTTGAGCAGCTGAAAAAAGATCCAAAAGAAACCTCATCAACAGCAACTGCACGCATGATTTGGCGTGAATGGACAGCCTCCGGTTCAAGAAGCATTGACTTGCTAATGTCTTGGGCAATAACAGCGATGCGCACCCAAAAATATGCAAAAGCTGAAGATTTGCTGGATCAAGTGGTTGTTTTAAGCCCTGAATTTGCAGAAGGCTGGAACAGAAGAGCCACTTTGCACTTCGCAAAACAAGATTATAGCCGCTCACTTGCGGATATTGAAAAAACACTAATTCTTGAACCAAGACACTTTGGAGCTTTGTCAGGCCTAGCCGTCATCATGCAAAGAATTGATCGCGAAGAAGATGCACTTAAAGCTTGGTATAGAGTATTGGAAATTTACCCAGCAAACAAAGCAGCCCAAGATGCTGTGATAGCCCTAGAAGAAAAACTTGCAGGTAGTCGAACCTAATTAAGTTAGAATACTCATATCAAAGCGATGCATCTCGTCAATTAATTCGGCCAACCCGTTTGTTGCTTGTGCAATCAGAGCTAAGCCTTTGGCAGATGTAGCAGCGGAGGCATTGCCGTTTACGCCTTGAGCGTTTAAGTCTTGAGCCTTCCAACCAAATGCATGAGGACCATATGCACGCAAATGCTTATTTTTCTGAGTCAAAACCTCTTGGAAATTAGGAAAATTCTCGGCTCTATTCATATCAACTGTTTCAGGCGCTAAAGCCAAAACGACAGACGTTTCAATATCACCGCCATGAATGCCGTAAGCTTTTTCTTCATGGCTCACGACATCACCAGTAACAATAAATCGCGTCCAACTCGTAGCGACACAAAGCATATTACAGCGCACTCGAAGTTCTGTCGCAACAATGGTCATTAACGCAGAATTACCGCCATGCGCATTAAGGATCATCATCTTACGTATACCCTGTGATGCAAGCTTCTCACCAATACTAATCCAGCGGTGAACTGTTTCATCAAAGCTAAATGTTTGACTGCCCTCAAAATCCATATGCTCTATAGAGTAGCCAACGGGTTCAGTTGGCAAAAAAGTAACAGCTAACTCTTCGGGCAAATTTTCTGCCAAAGCATGAGCTATGCCTTTTGCAATAATAGTGTCGGTTTCAAACGGTAAATGAGGGCCATGCTGTTCATGCGCGCCTAACGGTAAAACAGCAATCCAATCGGAAGTATCAGCAGACATAATATCTGCCTCATTCATAAGAGAATAATCACGATTGGGGGTCACAAGTTTCTCCGTATTTCTTCAAGTCGTCTGATCTGCTTGCCTTCATCATCAAAGTTCTCAGACCTAAGCCATTGCTTCATGGCTTCTCCTGCCTTTACCCACTCGTAATCACACATTGAGAACCATGCAGTATCACGGTTCTCACCCTTGACCACAGCAGCTTGGCGAAAAACACCCTCAGGCTGCATACCATATCTAAGCGCTGCATCCTTTGAGGGAATATTGCGATTATTACATTTCCACTCAAAACGACGATAACCAAGCTCATCAAACAAATGCCAGGCAAAGAGATAAAAAGCTTCGGTTGTAGCGGGTGTCTGCTGAATTTCAGGCCCCCAGTGTATATGCCCAATTTCAGCAACGCCGTTTGCAGGGTCCATCCGAATCATGGTTTGACGTCCAGCAACCTTGCCTGTTTTTAAATTTATTACAGCAAAATACATTGGATCTTTTGAGGCCTGAACTTTCTCCAGCCAATCCTGAAATTCTTCGCGCGTTTCCGGTGTATGTTCTGGCAACCAGCGAAAACGACCATCTGAGTCACCTGCCGTTGCTGCTTCAAAGAGTTCATCGCCATGCTTTTCAATATCAAGCGGTTCGAGGCGTACATATTGACCTTCCATCACCTTGCGATGAGGTCGTTCGCAGCCGCTCCAATTTGATAAATCTCTCATGGCTTTTAACTCCAGTTATCCGCTATACTTATTCTCACGATAGTCAGCTTTTAAAGGTCTTACAATGCTAAAAACAGTTTCTGGTTTCGAAAGAATTGGCGAAGAAAATACTTTTGCAGTTCTTGCTCGTGCCACGCAATTAGCAAGTCAAGGAATGGATGTTATCAATCTTGGCATCGGGCAACCAGATTTTTCAACGCCAGGCCATATCGTAGAAGCTGCCATTAAAGCGCTGAAAGATGGTCACCACGGTTATACACCGGCCAACGGAACACTCGCCTGCCGTGAAGCAGTTGCCCGACGAACATTAACCACAACAGGTGCAGAAATTTCGCCTGAAAACATCATGATCATGCCAGGCGGCAAAGTAACAATGTTTGCAGCCATTTTGATGTTTGGCGAACCGGGTAGCGAAATTCTATACCCCGATCCAGGCTTTCCAATTTATCGTTCAATGATTGAATTTACAGGTGCGACGCCCATCCCTGTGCCAATCCGTGAAGAAAATGGCTTTGCCTTTTCAGCGCAAGAAACACTATCGCTGATAAATGAAAATACCAGACTACTAATCATCAACTCCCCCGCAAATCCATGTGGCGGTGTTACACCAAAATCCGAGATTGATAAGCTTGTTGCAGGGCTGGAGAAATGGCCAAACGTTGCCATCATGTCTGACGAAATTTACGACGTGATGACCTATGATGGCGAGACCCATCAATCGCTCCTTGCCTATCCAGAAATACGAGATCGTTTAATCGTCCTCAACGGCTGGTCAAAAACATGGGCAATGACAGGCTGGCGCATGGGTTGGTCTATCTGGCCAGATGAACTTTACAACAACGTGCGAAAACTAGCCGTAAACGCATGGTCCTGCGTCAACGCCCCTGCCCAAATGGCAGGCATCGCCGCAATCGATGGTTCACAAGATGATGTTGCCAAAATGATGAAAGCCTTCGACAACCGCCGCAAGCTCGTCGTCGAAAAAATGAATGCAATCCCAAATATAACCTGCGCCACCCCAAAAGGCGCATTCTATGCTTTTCCAAACATTTCAAAGACAGGCTGGAAAGCCAAGGAGTTAGCATCAAACCTATTAGAAGAAGCGGGCGTCGCAACGATAGGTGGACCAGATTTTGGAATATTAGGAGAGGGGTATATTCGCTTGAGCTATGCAAACTCGGAGGAGAATATTGATAGGGCGATTAAGCGGATTGGGGCGTTTCTAGATAAATGAGGTTTAGTATAATAATGCCTTCTTATGACCCATAGTTGCCGTTTGGACTTAAGTAATCACAGGCAGCTATACTGACAAATCAGCCATATGCATTTATGGTATGATACCATCTCTATAACAATCAGGAGCCTCCATGGGTTCGCCGCACCTACCCAGCCTGACAGCCTCGCTTCTGCAATCGTACAGCGAAGCCGCGCTCCACAACGCGGATGAACTGCTCGTTGAAGCCTTGCTCTTACGTGATCATAACCACATGGCACGGGCTTATTTCTGAGCTGTTTCTTGTATTGAAGAGACGGGCAAGGCGCTACTCGCTTTCGATTCCCAGCACCGCAACCTTACTGATCCATTAGTCTGCAAAAAGTTGAAAACATCGATGGAAAACCACGGGCAAAAGATCAACTACGCATTGGGTATTTGGGCCTTTAATAGCCCTGATCCAAGCGAAGCGTTGAAGGTGGCGGTTGATCTGATGTTTCATCTTAAATACGGGCGCGAACCTTCAATGTATAGCGATTTAAGGACTGACCCAGATAGGGTGCAAACGCCGCGTGAAATCGTCCGGGCTACCGCTTCGCGAGACTGTATCAGACTTGCCGAAAACTGTCTTTTACACGCACACAGCCACGTCGGTGAGAAAATGCCAGCCAAATTCACGACCGCTCAAGATAGGCTTTTCACAATGAAGCACGCCAAGGTTAAGGAGATGCTGAACATGGAAGACTTCTGGTGGTACTACATCTCGTGCATGGAAGCAGGCCAGCACGACATCGCGGAAGCAGTACTCGGATACGAGCGGGATCACATTACGACTGGCACGCAGTTTCGTGCTGCGTAGTAGATGACCACTGCAGCTAGTGGCGACTGTTCAAGCTGTAACAAAAGGCTATAAGTAGTCATTGGCAACATTTCGAAACTTGATCACTTTAGCACACATCTGTCGTTGGCTCCAATAACCTCCTATACACATACCAAACATTCATCGCCGTCCCAATCGCCCAGCAATCACTTCCGATACCAATATAGCTCCAAACGAAATTACCACCCCAATCACAATCAACGTCAGCGCCGTTTCGTCCCCTGTTGGCGATTGCAGCAGTGAATAAACCGCCAGCGCTAACGTCTGCGTTTCGCCCGGAATGTTGGACACCAACGTAATCGTTGCGCCGAACTCCCCTAGTGCTTTTGCAAAGCCCAGCACGCAGCCGGCAATTAAACCTGGCATGGCAAGCGGTAGCGAAACAGAGAAAAAACCAGCCCAGCGGTTTGCGCCCAATGTCTTGGCCGAGTCTAAAACCTGCCGATCTTGCACTTCAAATGCCAACCGAATGGGCCGCATGACCAGCGGAAAAGACATAACTCCGGCAGCAAGGGCGGCGCCTGTCCAATTAAATGCAAAGGTAAAACCAAGCACACTTTTCAAAAAACTACCGATCATTCCATTTGGTCCAAAAGCCACCAGCAAAAGATAACCCGTAATTACAGGCGGTAAGACAAGCGGCAAGTGACATAGCGCATTGAGCAAGTGCCAACCACGAAAACGTCTTGTTGCCAGCAAATAAGCAATCGCAGTTGCAAGCGGTAAAGTAAAAATCATCGCAACGAATGAAACCTTCACAGAAAGAGTAACAATCTGCCAAACTTCAGGAGAAAACAAACTACTCATTGCGTATTAACTACAGAAAGAGATAGAAAGCCGAAACGAACAAAAACGCCCTGTGCTGGCTGGCTTGTAAGAAATTGCACAAAACTTTTAGCCTCAGCACTCTCTTTTACGACACCTGCTAAATACTGAATAGGAGCATGGCTATTTTCTGGAAAGATAAAATGCGCATGAAGCTTTTTCTGCCCATGCAAATCTGATTGATAGGTAATTCCAGATAATAAATCACCGCGTTCAATCTGCTTTAAGGCAACGCGAACATTCTCTGCAAAAACAGCTTTCGGTTTTACCTTCTGCCATATCCCCATATGCTGAAGCGCTTCTTTTGCATAAATACCCGCAGGCACACTTTGCGGATCAGCCATGGAAAATCGATCTCGCCATAAAATATTAAAGCTATCTTTCGTACGGGCGGCAGAGGCAACAACAAGTCGGTTTCCAGCAACCACAGCACTTTCATTAGCTGGAAGCCTACCCTTGATTTCCAGCCAATCAATCCAACCTTGGTTAGCAGAGATAAAAATATCGGCAGGCGCACCTGCTTCTACTTGGCGAGCAAGCGTAGACGTCGCAGCAAATGAGAACACAACTTTGCAATTGCATATAGCTTCATACTGCATACCAATTTCTTCCAATGCATCCTTTTGACTTGCAGCAGCAAAGACAAGCAAACGCTCGGCCGCTTGCGCAGAAAACGAACATAGGAATAGACATAAGGTTAGTAATCGAAACATGCATTTGTTTTAGTGCATGTTAATTGGCTGTGAAAGCCATAATTTCATTCAAGCTGTCGCAGGCATTTTTCGTCGCATCATTTCCAGTGTTTTAGATCCAAATACACCATCAGCTTGCAAACGACTTTCACGTTGAAAAGTTTTTAAAGCACGTTCAGGTGCAAAGCCAAAATCACCATCTATAAGCAAACTAAATCCCAAACTGGACAAATCCTTTTATAATTGGCGCACAGCAACCCCATAACTGCCAAACTTTAACATCTGCAAATGATGGCGCTTCAAATTTGGTGCGGATAAATCTGGCTTCCTTTTTTGTCTTAAAAACCGACGATAAGCACTTTGCATTTTCGTATCGTATTTAACTTACGGTATGAAGGGCCATTGTAGGCACGAGCAAAGCCAGCCCAGTCATGGTTTTGCAACTTTGAGATGAGCTTGGCTTTCTGAATATAACGCATCATCAAACGAATTTGTCCGCTTGCACCATCGCGCGCCTCAACAACAAGAGCATCAACACTACCATATCCAAGCCAACGCCAATGCGAACCCATCACCTGCCCGCACCCCCATGAACATGAAGAAAGAGCTGCAGGACGATCAATATCACTAGCGCGGCTTAATAACTTCCACCGCGAAACTTGGCGAATTGGATTCTTCACTTTGCCAAACCTTGAATGCGCAAGACCTCGCACCACTGCAAGATTACGTTTTGAATTTGAAAGCAAGCGATAAAAGTAATGCCCCTCAAAACGAATTAGAGGTTCCATTCGGCCATTCACTTTTGCACCTAGCCGTCCAGCGCTTTCTACTTCAACTACGGCCATTAAGGTTTCAGGTTCAAGATCATTATCGCGAGCAATCTGCGTAATTTCTTTTATCAGCTCAGGTTCAAACATAAGACACTCCTAAAGTAAGAAATGTCTCATGGGGCATGACATCGGGGATAAGTTTCTTTGCAGAAAAATAAATTCCTGCTAATGGAGAGCCATGAAAAAATCTATTTTACTGATCAATGGTCCTAACTTAAATCTACTGGGAACACGCGAGCCAGAAACCTATGGTTCGCAAACGCTGGCTGACGTTGAAGCGCTTTGTAAATCTCACGCTGAAACAAAAGGCATGAGCCTTGAGAGCTTTCAATCAAACCATGAAGGCGTTTTGGTAGATACCATCCAGCAATCAAAGGGTGTGTATACCCACATCGTTATGAACCCCGGTGCTTACACCCACACGTCCATCGCTATTCGCGATGCAATCATCGGCGTTGAAGCTAAAGTATACGAAGTACATATCTCGAACGTCTACGAACGCGAAGAGTTTCGCCATCATTCCTACATCAGCGACATCGCAAAAGGCACAATCGTCGGCAAGGGCATTCCTGGATATATAGAAGCGATTGACCAAATAGCAAAAGCAGAATAATGCGCGATTATACAGAAGTCACAAAAACCATCGCAGCGCTTTGTGAAGGTGAGGCCGATTCCATTACCAAAATGGCAACAATATCCTGCGAGCTTTTCCACGCCATGGAAGGCTTCGACTGGGTGGGTTTTTACCGCGTCGTTGAGCCAAACCTATTAAAGGTAGGCCCATATCAAGGCGGGCATGGATGTCTGGCAATCCCCTTTGACAAAGGCGTCTGCGGCGCTTGCGCGAGAACACAAGAAACCCAAATCGTTGCAGACGTAAATGCAGTCGCAGATCACATCGCATGTTCATCTTCAACGCAGTCAGAGATTGTTTTGCCTGTCTATGAAGATAGGAAGTTGATTGCCGTGTTTGATGTAGACTCAAACAATTTGAATGATTTTAATCATCATGATGCTAACGCTTTAGGTGAAATCTTAAAGGCGGCTTTTTAATAAGAAGTTATTTAGTTAGGTTTTCTTTATGCTAGAAATAACTATTGTTTGTTCAAGCACAAATCAAATCAGGATAAATTATCATGCTTTGCAGAATAGGCGACGTCGAAATATGGCGCATTCTTGAGCTGAATGGCCCTTATCTTAGCCCAGAAGAACTCTTTCCAGCCGACGGCGTAGAGGTTCGAGAAGCAATTAAAACCCATGCACCCCACCAACTTTGCTCGGCAAGTGGAAAACTAATATTACCCATCCAAGGGTTCTTATTAAAAACACCATCGCACATCATATTAGTTGATAGTTGCGTGGGTAACGACAAAACAAGCACGCACGCTGATTGGAACATGCGATCAGATAGTCGCTTCATGGCCGCCTTAACTGCCGCAGGCGTTACTCCGCGTGATATTGATTATGTTATGTGCACTCACCTTCACACAGACCATATAGGATGGAACACTAAACTTGAAGACGGTCGTTGGGTTCCAACATTTCCAAATGCAAAGTATTTGATACCAGCAGCTGATGAAGAACATTTCAGCAAGGACGCTGGCATCGCTTATAAGCAAAGTGTATTGCCTGTGATTGAAGCTGGGCAAGTTGAGCTTGTTACATCTGACCATACACTAGGAGACTATGTCAGATTAATCTCTACTCCTGGACATACCCCAGGGCATGTTTCTGTACTAGTAAAAAGTGGCACAGCAGAAGCGATGATAACCGGCGATGCATTACATACGACTGCGCAATGTTGGTATCCAGATTGGCGCTTTAAATATGATACGGATGGTGACTTGGCTGCAGTTTCGCGTCGTCGATTACTAGAAGACGCATCTGAAGCTAACTGGAAAGTCCTCGGCACTCATTTTGCATTGCCGTCTATTGGACGTGTTACGGCAAAGGGAGATTCATTCCGGTGGGATGATGATTAACTCTTATCATTCATCATCCGATGAGCAGGTTTAAATCTAGGTTTTATATAAAGCCGCCGTCAGGAATAGAGACATTAACTTGTAATGCTAGTTTATGTGAGGCTAAATTAGGAATACTGGACAACCACAAGGATATTCTTAAGCTACTATTAGAATTTATAGCACTTTTCTTATGCGGAACATTTTTCGGGGCAGCAGTTTACATTTCCATTGCGCAGCACCCAGCCACAATGAAAGCAGGTATTCCCATTGCCGCAAAATTCTTTCCGCCAATGTATAATCTCGCTGCACCAATGCAAATTGTTTCAGCTATTGGAGGAGCTCTTGCAGGGCTTATTCTCTGGTTAGCAGGCGGCAGTATTCTTTGGGCAGTTGGTGCTGCGGTTTTATTTTTCGTAATACCTTACACACTGATTATTCTTAAACCAATCAACGACCAATTACTGGATAACAGTTCTCAGCGGACTGAGTCGGAGACTGAAAGCTTACTTAATCAATGGGCGCCTCGCCATTGGGTACGCAGCATTGCCAGTGGTTTATCATTTGCTTTGTATATTTGGGCAGGTATTTCTATCAAGAATCGCCACCGCTCAACCTAACCTCCCGCGCCGACTTCCCAAACGCCTGCCCATAAGCCCGCGAAAAAGCTGACAACGAATTAAAGCCTGATCGCACGGCAATTTCACGTAGCGAAAGATTGCTATCATTCACCATCCGATTGGCTGATTTTAAACGCAGGTTTAAATAAAACCGCCCCGGTGTCATACCAACATGTTTCTTGAATACCGCTTCAAGTGTCTTGGACGAAACACCAACTCTCTTAGCAATACCAGCAACAGGCAGCGGCTGCTCTATCCACTTCTCCATCAAACGTACCGCTTGTTCCAACCGTGCATCCTGCTTTGCTAATCGCCCGAGCGATACAAGCGGCTGAGCATCAAATTGCGAATGCGCTTCATCACAAACAAATACGCTTGCAACTTCCATCGCGACTGCTTGGCCATTACGCTTACGGATCAAATCTAAAAACATATCAAAAGCAGGGGAGGCACCACCACATGTCATGCATTTGTCGTCCACCACAAACCGGTCGAATTTTACATCAACTTCAGGAAACTGATCGGCAAAAGTTTCGAAATCTTCCCAATGTGTCGTGGCCTGTAATCCGTTCAACAGCCCTGTACGAGCAACAACCCAACTGCCCGCTTCAACACCAGCAATAACAGAAAACCCACTTGTCGCTTTTCGTATTATTGAGAGTGAGGATATCGACACATGTTTAAGCTGATTAAACCCACCAATGACAATAAGTAAGTCTCCACGAAGATGTTCATTAAACTGCGCATCAATTGCCAAAGGCACATCGCAAGTCATCGAGACAGGCTCACCAGTAAGACTAACTAATTGCCACGCATAAAGCGTTTTACCTGATACGCGGTTAGCAGCACGTAACGGCTCTAAAACAGAAGCAACGCACATCATGGAACTTTCTGGCAAAACCAAAATACGAACCTTGCAAACATCATTGGTAGGGTTAAAAATCGACATACGAAATATGTTGAATTGTTTTCGAATTTTGTCAAATCAATTTCGAAATCTGAGTAACACTATCCAAAATTGATTTTGGAGGATATCATGCCACTTACACCCAACAAGGATGTTTTCATCACCTGCGCTGTCACAGGCTCTGGCGCCACACAAGACCGCAGTCACCACGTACCACGCTCACCAGAGCAAATCGCAAATTCGGCCATTGATGCAGCAAAAGCAGGCGCAGCGATTGTTCACTGCCATGTTCGCGATCCAGAAACTGGCGCACCATCACGTGACCCAAAAATGTTCCGCGAAGTCACAGAACGCATCAGAGATTCAGAAGTTGATGTTGTCCTAAACCTAACCGCTGGCATGGGCGGCGACATGGTATTTGGTGATGTAGAAAATCCTCTACCCGTCAATGCGGCAGGAACAGACATGATAGGCGCAACGCAGCGCGTATCCCATGTTGCGGAATGTCGCCCGGAAATTTGCACCCTTGATTGTGGCACCATGAACTTTGCCGAAGCAGATTATGTCATGACCAACACACCAGGCATGTTGCGCGCCATGGGCAAGATGATGACAGACATGGGCGTCTGCCCAGAAATCGAAGTCTTTGATACAGGCCATCTTTGGCTGGCAAAAACATTGGTCGATGAAGGCATTTTAAAATCACCAGCACTCGTTCAGCTTTGCATGGGCGTACCATGGGGCGCACCCGATGACCTCAATACCTTTATGGCAATGGTCAACAATGTACCGTCTGACTGGAACTGGTCAGCCTTCTCTCTAGGCCGCAACCAAATGCCAATGGTCGCTGCAGCCGTCATCGCAGGTGGAAACGTACGCGTCGGCCTAGAAGACAATCTATGGCTAGGTAAGGGTGAACTCGCAACCAATGCTCAATTGGTAGAGCGCGCAGTGACTATTATCGAGAATTTGGGTTCGAATGTGATCGGCCCAGATGCAGTACGCGAAAGATTGGGACTTACAAAGAGAGCACCAAAGCAATGACTAAAACAGCAGCAATCATTGGTGGGGGTGTAATTGGCGGCGGATGGGCTGCGCGTTTCTTGCTTAACGGATGGAACGTCAATGTCTTTGACCCTGACCCAGAGGCCGAGCGCAAGATTGGTGAGGTGCTTGATAATGCACGTCGTTCACTTCCTGCTCTTTCTGATAACCGTATCATGCAAGAAGGGTCGCTCACACTTGTTGAGACCATTGCAGAAACCGTAAAGGACTCAGACTGGATTCAAGAAAGTGTGCCAGAACGTCTTGAGATGAAGCATAAAGTCTTTGCTGAAATTCAAGCGCATTGCCGCAAGGATGCCCTGATTGGTTCTTCAACTTCAGGCTTTAAACCTTCTGAACTCCAAGAAGGTGCAAGCAATCCTGCTCAAATTTTTGTGGCGCATCCATTTAACCCAGTATACTTACTGCCACTAATTGAGTTGGTTGGCGCACCGCAATCTTGTGCGAGAGCAAAATCCACTCTTGAAACCATCGGCATGCACGGACTGATTGTTAAAAAGGAAATTGATGCACACATCGGCGACCGTTTTTTGGAAGCAGTTTGGCGCGAGGCGCTTTGGCTGATTAAAGATGGTATCGCGACGACCCAGGAAATTGACGATGCCATCCGCTACGGCTTCGGCATCCGTTGGGCGCAAATGGGTCTGTTTGAAACTTACCGCGTTGCGGGCGGCGAAGCGGGCATGAAACATTTCATCGCACAATTTGGCCCATGCCTTTCTTGGCCATGGACAAAACTAATGGACGTGCCTGAGCTTACTGATGAATTGGTCGATATGATTGCTGATCAATCTGATGCCCAGTCAGGAATGCATACAATCCGAGAATTAGAACGCATCCGTGACGATAATCTGGTAGCCATGATGCGCGCCCTAAAGGCGCGCAATTGGGGCGCAGGCGCACTCATCAAACAACAAGATGATGCAAATGCACCTGCGCTTCCAACGCAAATCGACAAGCCACTTCGCACATTAGAGCGCGTCATCCCAATCGACTGGACAGACTATAACGGCCACATGAATGAAAGTCGTTACGGGCAAGTCTTCTCCGATGCAGGCGATGTGGTCATGAACATGATTGGCGCAGATCAGGCTTACATTGATTCAGGTCTTTCATACTTCACGGTTGAAAACCTAATCCAATTCCGCAATGAAACGCATCCGGGTGAAGAAATTCACGTTCAAACACAAGTGCTACAGGCCGAAGGCAAGAAGCTGCGCCTTTATCATGAGATGAACCGCGCCAACGGCGAACTACTTTGCACCTGCAATCAGCTACTTATTCACGTCAGTTTAGAAACTCGCCGCTCTTGTGAACCAGGTGGCGAGATGGCTGCGAAGATGAAAGCACTGCACGAAGCACAAACCAAATTACCAAAACCGGAAAGCATGGGGTGATGGGAATGCGGGTTCTCATCACTTCAGGCGGGTCTGGTGTAGGCAAGGCAATGGCTGAGGCTTTTGATATAGCTGGATACGATGTCTGGATTACTGATATTGACCAAACAACACTTGATACCTGCCCTGATAGTTGGAGCAAAAGCTGCGTGGACAGTGCCAATGCTGAAGCCATGGCTTCACTATTTACTGACCTTGAAAAACAATGGGGCGGACTGGACGCACTTTGCGCCAATACAGGGATAGCTGGGCCAACAGCTAAGCTTGAAGATATTGATCCAAACGATTTTTCCAAATGCGTTGAGGTTAATCTCAACGCAGCATTTCTGGCAGCAAAACATGCTGCTCCCATTATGAAGCGGCAGAGCAATGGCGCGATGATGTTTACATCTTCCACCGCAGGCATTCATGGCTTTCCAAACCGCGCACCCTATTGCGCCTCCAAATGGGCAACCCATGGGTTGATGAAAACTGTCGCCATGGAACTAGGCCCTTTTGGCATAAGAGCAAATGTTATCTGCCCAGGTTCCGTTGAAGGCCCACGCATAGATGGCGTGATTGAACGCGAAGCAATCGCCAAGGGATCAACGCCAGAAAAAATCCGCTCAGGCTATGAAGCAGGCACCTCTATGCGTTCCTTCGTAACAAATGCAGACATCGCCAACATGGCCGTGTTCCTAGCTTCCGAAGGTGCAAAGCTGGTTTCCGGCCAAGTAATCTCCGGTGACGGCCATATCGAAAACCCAGACCCGAAGGTTTAAGGAATTATACACATGAACTTCGCATTAACAGAAGAGCAACAAATGATCATCGACACCACGAAGGCCTTCGTGGAAAAAGAACTCTACCCTCACGAAACGGAAGTAGAGCGCACCGGTCATCTGGATATGGATGTTATCAAAGACATTCAGAAAAAGGCGATTGAAGCGGGGCTTTATGCGGCAAACATTCCTGAAGAATTTGGTGGAACTGGCCTCGATACGCTGACTTGGTTGCTTTATGAAAAAGAACTCGGCAAAGCCAATTACGCATTGCATTGGACAGGTGTTGCGCGTCCTTCTAATATTTTATGCGCTGGCACACCCGAGCAACGCGAAAAACACCTTGAACCGTGCGTTCGCGGAGAGAAATGGGACTGCATGGCGATGACGGAGCCAGGAGCGGGTTCAGACCTTCGCGGCATGAAGGCGACCGCAAAACAAGAGGGCGATGACTGGATATTAAACGGCACCAAGCACTTCATTTCTCACGCTGACATTGCAGACTTCACCATTGTCTATGTAGCAACGGGCGAGGAAGACACACCGCGCGGTAAGAAAAAACTGATTACTTCTTTCTTCGTCGACAAAGGCACGCCCGGCTATACAGTTCGCGATGGCTATAATAGCGTCTCACACCGTGGCTATACAAACTCAATTTTAGAGTTTGACGATTGCCGCATCCCTGCCCGCAATATGCTGGGCGAGTTACACAAAGGTTTTGAAGTTGCAAACGATTGGTTAGGCGCGACACGTCTTCAAGTTGCTTCAACGTGTTTGGGGCGCGCAGAACGTGCCTTCAAACACGCAGTTGAGTTCTCCGCAGAGCGCGAGCAATTCGGTCAAAAAATCGGCAAGTTTCAGGGCATCTCTTTCAAGCTTGCAGACATGGCAATGGAAATGAAAGCAGCCGAACTTCTAACGTGGGAAGCAGGTTGGAAGTACGAGGCAGAAACCTGCACAGATACAGACATGGCAATGGTAAAACTCAAGGCAACCGAAATGCTGGCTTTTGTGGCGGATGAAGCTATTCAAATTCACGGCGGCATGGGTGTGATGGATGAATTACCACTGGAACGCATCTGGCGTGATGCTCGTATTGAGCGCATCTGGGAGGGGACTTCGGAAATCCAGCGCCACATTATCAGTCGTGCATTGTTGAGACCTTTGGGAGCTTAAAGGATGAATAACTATAGCAATGATTTCTTCGCCATGATGCAATCACCATTTTACACCAGTCTACTCTCTGCCATCACGATACTATCCATAATCCTATGCGTTGGTTTATTTATCTTTGTTGCATATGAACTTATAAAAGGCGTATGGAAATTTAACGAAGGCACTTCAAGCAATATCTGGCTTATTATTGTAGCAACACTAAGAGATACTTTCTTAATAACAACAATTTATATGATCATAGATCTATTACGCTCCATTGGCATTTATCAAACTACAGCTACTAATCTGCAGCCAGATTTAATAGGTTGGATTAGATTGTCGTCTCCACTTCTTGAGTTTTTCCTTTATGTAATTTTAGCCGCAGTAATTTATCGAAGGCTAAAAGTCATAAGATATTGGCTTGAAAATAATGGTCACAAAATAGATAAATCATGACAGGCAAGCCAAAAGAAACCGACCTTTACGAACCTATTAAGACATTACTCGAAGCCCAGGACTATGAAGTAAAGTCTGAAATTGGTGCGGCAGATGTTATGGCGGTTCGGGGCGCCGAAGCACCTGTGGTCGTTGAACTTAAAACTGCATTCTCACTAGCTCTTTTTCATCAAGGCATTGAACGACAAGCCATTACTGATTTTGTGTATGTGGCTGTTCCTCGTGGAAGCGGGAAACCCTTCCTTAAGTCTCTCAAAAATAACAAATCACTTTGTAGGCGATTAGGACTTGGTTTGATTACAGTGCGAATGAAAGATGCTTTCACCGAAATTCATTTAGATCCAGCACCCTACAAACCCCGCCAGTCCAAAGTAAAGCAGCAACGCATGTTACGCGAATTTACCAAGCGCGTTGGCGACCCGAACAAAGGCGGATCGACCAAAACGACTTTGATGACAGCGTACCGCCAAGACGCATTAAAATGTCTTCTTCATCTTTCAGCTAATGGCGCGACCAAAGCTTCCATTGTAGCCAAAACTATTGATGTTGATCGTGCTAGAAACATAATGGCGCATGATCATTATGGCTGGTTCGAGCGCGTTGGCAAAGGCATCTATGACATAACGCCCAAGGGCAAAGCTGCCATGAAAGACTACGCTAAAGAAATCAAAGTCCTGAAAAAAACCATACCTGCTGTGGACGCTAAAAATGACTGACCTCTCTCGCCTCATGAATCCAAAATCTATTGCTATATTTGGCGACGCTTGGGCTGAGAATGTTATCGTACAACTTCAAAAATCTGGCTACTCAGGTGATATCTTGCCAGTACATCCAAAGCGTAAAGAGATTTGCGGTATTCCATGTTTGTCAGATATAAACCAACTTCCTTCAGCACCTGACGCAAGTTTTGTTGGTGTAAATCGTGAGCTGACCATCGAAGTTATTAAAACACTATCAAAAATGGGCGCAGGCGGTGCAACGTGTTTTGCATCAGGATTTTTAGAAAGCGAGTCTGAGGGAACAGGGGGCGGAGATTTACAGGCACAGCTCATAAAAGCAGCAGGAGACATGCCAATTCTTGGCCCCAATTGCTACGGGCTTTTAAACTATCTCGACAACGTTACGCTTTGGCCAGATCAACATGGCGGTAGGCCTTGTGAAAAAGGCGTTGCTATAATCGGGCAATCTTCAAATGTTTTGATTAATATGACCATGCAAAAGCGTTCGCTTCCAATTGCTTATACTGTAGCTGCAGGTAATCAGGCACAAACTCAACTCAGCGATATCGCTTCGTATTTATTGGACGATGAACGCGTAACAGCAATTGGGCTTTATATTGAAGGTTTTGGAGACATTCGAAAACTCGAAACTATGGCTGAGAAAGCCCGCAAATTCGGGAAATCAATAGTTGCGATCAAAACTAGAAAATCTGAAAAGTCTAAGCAAGCAACACTTACTCATACAGCATCTTTAGCTGGCGGCGCAGTTGCGTCTTCAGCCTTAATGGAACGATTGGGGATTATTGAAGTTAATTCGTTAGCTGTCTTTTTAGAAACGCTAAAATTAGTTCATACTTTCGGCCCTCTTAAAGGTAATTCAATCTCATCCATGTCATGCTCTGGTGGAGAAGCTGGCCTGATCTCTGATATGGCAGAAGATTCAAGAATTAATTTTCGGGACATAAGTCCGCAGCAAACGAGCATTTTAAAAGATATATTAGGCCCAATCGTAACAGTAGCGAACCCTCTTGATTATCATACATTCATCTGGGGAGATGAAGATAAAATGACTGCTGTATATTCGGCAATATTCTCAGATCAATTTGATTTAAACATCCTCATAATGGATATTCCACCCGAAGACCGTTGCGATGCCACAGCTTGGGATGGTGCTTTTATAGCACTAAAAAAAGCAAAACTGCGAACAGGCGCAAACATTGCTTTGGTTGTGACGTTACCAGAAAACCTAGGCGACGAACTTATGGAACTAGGTATCGTTCCACTACATGGGATGGAGGAAATGATTTTAGCCATTGATGCAAGCATTCATGCTGGCGAGATTATCAATCAAAATGTAAAACCAGCACTGCTTACATCATCAACATCTGAGAAATTCGAAATTCTTGATGAAGCCCAATCTAAAAAAGCGCTCGCAAAATTCGGCCTTAGATTCCCTCAGTCTCAGAGCGCCAAAACAGCAACAGAAATTGCCGTAGCTTCTGATAAATTAAACTTCCCCGTTGTTTTAAAAGGATTGGGTATTGCTCATAAAAGTGAGGCTGGCGCAGTTATATTAAAGCTGCAAAACTCGGAAGAAGTTAAAACTGCAGCTGAGGGTATGACAGGAAATACAGGTTATCTTGTTGAAGAAATGGTGCATGAATCAGTTGCTGAGGTTCTTGTCGGCATAACAGGAGATGCAACTGGTTTAATGATGCTCACCGTAGGGTCCGGAGGCGTTATGACCGAACTATTAGAAGATACAGCCTCTCTTATAATTCCAGCTTCTAGAAAAGAAATCTCAGCTATAATATCTAATTTAAAACTTTCAAAACTTTTAAATGGATATAGAGGAAAGCCCTCTGCCAACATGGAAAAATTACTTGATGCTATTGAAGCAGTTCAAAACTATTGCTTGAATACACCAAACCTAATCGAACTCGATATCAACCCACTAATGGCACAAGAAAATAATGCCATTGCCGTAGACGCCCTTATTAAATTGGAGAAAACGAAATGACCGGACCTGTAGAAACACGCAAAGAAGGTGGCATTCTGGAAGTCATGCTTAATCGGCCAAAAGCAAATGCCGTTGATTTAGCAACCAGCCGTGAACTGGGGAAAGTCTTTCAAGAGTTTAGAGATGATCCCAAAATGCGTGTGGCTATTCTTACAGGCGCAGGCGAAAAGTTTTTTTGTCCAGGTTGGGATTTAAAAGCAGCATCTAATTCCGATGGTAGTGACGGCGATGCAGTTGATGCGACTACGGTGTTGGTGGTTTTGGCGGCTTACAAGAACTACCTCAAATGAACAAACCAGTAATTGCTGCGGTAAACGGAATTTGCTGCGGTGGCGGCTTAGAAATTGCGCTTTCTTGCGACATTATTTTAGCAGCAGAACATGCAAGTTTTGCACTGCCAGAAATACGCTCGGGCACTGTTGCAGACGCAGCATCCGTTAAACTACCAAAACGCATTCCTTATCATATTGCTATGGAACTCTTACTTACAGGTCGTTGGCTTGATGCAGAAGAAGCAAACCGATGGGGCTTTGTGAACCATATCCATAAAGCAGAAGAATTGATGGATAGGGCTTGGGAAACGGCTCGTCTATTAGAAAGCGGCCCACCACTCGTTTATGCAGCCATAAAAGAAGTGGTGCGTGATGCTGAAGATATGATGGAAGGCTTTAACGCATTTGCTGAAAAACGGGATCCGGTTTGGAAGGGTAAGTAATAGCCATAATCAAAAACAGAAATTTTTAGTATGCTAAATATTGAAAAATGCCCACTTCCGAAAGATTCATTCCTGAATAAATATGAAATAATTGAAGGGTGCTTTACAGATTGTTATACGACGAGCATCAACAAGCCTGTAAATTTTGCAAGCTACGTAAATGCATTTTACACAACACCGCTTTTTAAATTGGAACGTGTTTTACTCAAGCTATCAATCTCAAAGCCTTCGACAGACAATGAGGCAGGCAAATTAGCAAATGCAAAAATTGATACTTTTTCTGCATGGAACGTTGAAGAAAGGAGTACAACTCAACTCCTAATGTGCGACATAAGTAAAAGAACGCGTTCATGGCTCATGATCGAGGCTATCAGTGCTGATACGACAAGGCTTTATTTGGTTCGGCTGTAGTTCCAGTAAAAAGCTCAGAAAATGACAAACCCAGACTAGGCTTTATGTTCACAGCTTTGCTTGGTTTTCACAAACTGTATTCTATAGCCTTACTATACTCAGCACATTTAAAATTACGGCGTGAAATACAAACTAACGGCTAGCCAACACTCGCTCGTATCGCATCAATATTCGCGCGACACCCCTCAACGCCATCACCTTTAAACACCGCTGATCCTGCTACCAGAACATTTGCTCCAGCACCTGCTACAAGTGGTGCAGTCGTTGGATCAACACCACCATCAATTTCAATATCAATTGGGCGATCGCCAATCAGCGCTTTTACACGTGCTGTTTTTTCAACGACTTCATGAATAAACTTCTGACCACCAAAACCTGGGTTAACTGACATGAGACAAACCAGATCAAGCCTATCTAAAACATGTTCAATCACAGTTACCTGAGTATGCGGGTTAAGCGCCACCCCTGCCTTAACACCCAAGTCCCGAACCGCCTGCAGCGAACGATCAAGGTGTTTGGTCGCTTCTGCATGAACTGTAAGAATATCACAACCTGCATCTTTAAATTCAGCTAAATACAAATCAACCGGCTCAATCATCAAATGACAATCAAAAACTTTATCTGTTCGATTACGTATTGACTTTATAATGGGCGCGCCAAAAGTGATATTAGGAACAAAATGGCCATCCATTACATCAAGGTGTATCCAATCGGCACCGGCCTCAACCACAGCTTCAACTTCATCTCCAAGTCTAGAAAAATCAGAAGCAAGAACTGAGGGAGCAATAATAAGATCGTGAGTCATTTTAATTTCCAAGGTTGTTTCTACCTTCTGCATAAATCATGCAATGGAAAATGTCTCGCAGTCACTCTTATTTCTTGTTAATTGATGTGAATGAATTTCTTCTCTTGGTATTCAATGCCAATACTAAATACATTGCTTTAACAAAATTAGATCACATAACAAATTTTTGAAGTAAACTAAAAAGCATGGTTACTTTGAAAGACTTACTATGCAGTATTATATTTTTCAGAAATTGAAATATCACTAAAATAATCATCTACATCTTTGTGTAAGCAGTATCGTCCCTTACCAGAATTTTTTGCTTCATACATAGCAATATCCGCAAGACGTAATAACTCATCAAAATCACCAGCTTGAGTAGGAAATATTGCCCCACCAACACTGCCAGAAATATTTAGACTAACGCCATTATGTAAATTGAATTTACCAAATACTTTACTAAACAATTGCTCCGCAAATTCTGATGTTGTTTCAGGGCCAGCAATATTCCCCAAAAACACCACAAACTCATCACCACCAAGTCTAGCAGGTAATACAGTAAGGGCATTATTAACGCCGCGCGCATAACGCTTCATGAAAATACCGCAGTACTCGTGTAAGCGTTGTGAGAAAGCGAGTAAAAGATCATCGCCCGCTCTATGCCCGTAGACATCATTGACTTGTTTAAAGCCATCTAGATCTAAAAACAATAATGCACCAGAACTACCACTAATCGATAGCTTTTCAATTTCTTCTTGCGCCAACACCCTGAAACATTCGCGGTTTGGTAGGCCGGTTACACCATCAAGATATGCGTGGCGAGAAATTGTGTCGATATTCTCTTGTAATTTTGCAGCCATTGTTTTGATACTTTCCCGAGCATCAGAAAATTCTTTAGGAGGAAAACGACCTTCACTCATTTTTTCATGAGCCCATAGTTCACCATTCCCAATACGGCGCATAGATAAAACCATTTGCTCAATAGGGTGCGTTAAAAACTTTGAAGCAAAATATGCTAAACCTAACGCAATAAAGAAGCCTATACCCATAACAATAAGAGCGGTGTGCTTCACTGCAGATGTTTTATCAAATATCTCGGATACAGGCTGACCAACCATAATACCCCAACCAGCAGATTTCGTTTTGGTAAAGCCAGTCACAACGTCTTCAAGTAAAGCAGGTGAATAAAATATATCTACGCCTTTTTCACCGCTCTGTAATTTTTTAACAGGGCTAATATTGCTTAAGTTTGCGCGTTGTTTTACCCAATCATGCTTTGGATGAAATAATGCGTTTCCATTTCTATCTAGGATTACTGCATAGCCTTTTTCACCAAATTTAACTTGATAACCGATATCCATTAAATATTTAGTAGAAATTGAAGCGACAAAAATACTGCTATTACTTTTATACAAGGCGTACAACACATTAGTACCATCAAATCCTTCGACAACACCTGTTACAACAGTTTTTTGATTATTATCTAATAACTGCTTTTTCATCCATGATAAGTCATGTGATTCTACTGCTTTTGGACATTTATGTCCTAAGCTGCTTATTGATCTAACAACATTGCCTGACGAGCTATTGACCATACAAATGTGTTTAATATCCACATGTTGTAAAAGCACTTCTCTTGCCTCTGAGTTGCTTGTATTTTCAAAGTCTTTGACGAAATATTTAAACGTTTTTATGATATCCAAATAATGGCGATCAAGAGAGAGCTCAAGGTTTTTTGCAATAACCATATGGCGTTCTTTAGCATCTCTTAATTCCACGTCTAAAACACGAGATTGTGGCCATAGCCAAAAGATAGCTAGAGGGGCAATTGCTGATAAGCAAAAAATTATCGTCATAATTGTGCGTAATCGCATGAATTGCTAACCTAAATATATGTACTAACTCTACTAACGTAAGGGTAAGTAATTAATATCCATTTAATAAATCTAATTAGAGATGTAATGATTACTGCAATACAAAATTATGATGGAGTAAACCGCAATGATAGGCACGACATACCACCGTCCAACTTAGCTGCCTCACAGTTACCTATAGTTTTTATATTATATCCAGAATCAGACAGTATTTGTTTAGTTTTGGGGAAACCACTCGGCATAATAACATATTGATTAAATCGGATAGAATTCGCACATGCTTCTTCTCCATCCGCAACTTGAATTGTATTATATCCGTCAAAACAACCTGACATAAGTAGTCGTTTAGTTGTCAGAATTGTATTTTCATCTAGTAAAGAACAATCAGTTTTAAAATGAAGAATTCCTTCTGGTGTGTTTACTTCTCGAACGGTATATCCCCAGTTTGAAACAATAGATGACAATTCCTCTACACCTGCACGGTCAGTTCGCGCTGAACATCCCACCAGAATTTCACTTTCTGTTGTTAAAATATCGCCACCCTCAACAAATCCAGCACCACTTATCTGAGCTACTTCTGAATATACTGCTGATATTACTGGTTTTATTGCTTCCGCTTCCCCTAATCTGCTTGGAGCACCTGGCTTCATAATTACAGCGCCTTTTGGCAAACATAAGGCTGCATTTTCAACAAAAACTGAATCTGGGAACTCTTCAAGTGCATCCAACACAGTCACATTCGCACCAGTACTTCTTAAGGCTGCAACATAATTTTCATGATCACTCATAAACATTTCATAATCTGGCCGACCAAAATCTACTGCCCGAAGGCCATCTATTAGGCTATTTGCTGGCAAACGACATATTGCACGAGTAAAATGGTAAGATGACTTGAACATTTTAAAGCCTTTTATGTGAATTGGTTTTTATGTTTGAAATAATTTTAGACACAAAAAAACCGCCTGAATAGCATCAAGCGGCAATTAATTTGGTTGCAAGGAGTAGTAGGGTTTAAACCTACGATCTACAGTTATAATAGGCAATTTACCAAGCAAACATCAAAAATATTTCACGTTTTGAGCATTATATTATTTATTTCAAAACAAATACGCTTACTCTTTCAGAATTAGCTGATGCTGATAGTTTTATGAATTTGGAGATATTTTGTCACTATTGCTAAGCAAAAGTGATTTGGTTGTGTATGCAGCATATTTTCTCCGCCGAAAAAATGATGCATACCTCTATTCCATAGCGTCAAAATAAAGAGGTCGAAAGAGAAAAAATTTTCTCTCTATTCGTCCGCAACAAACTCCATCTTTTCGGGATAAAGTTCCTTGGATGGCAGCATATACATCCGCGTTTTAACACTGAAAAAATTTGGCCCTGAGCAATATGTGCCGCTAATCTCACGTGCGATGGTTGTCAGGGTTCTATATTTACGCCTGCTGTATTCGTAATATCCTTGGCGGCAATAAACCACGTATACCTCTCCGTGATATTCCCGTTCAAGAACAGTTCCTGGGATAAGTTTTGTAATCGCGCCTCTTGAGCTGTTTTTCAATGCATCACTATTAAAGTCGATAGGATGGATGTGTCGCGGCAAATGCATATCAGGATTAATCGGCTTTTTTGATTCCGCATGGTATTTTTCCATGATTTTCATCACAATTTGGTCAAAGGTAAAATTGATCGAGCAATCCTCACCAAATTCCATTTTATAATCGTGGCGCACTTGTTTCATGCTGGACAGTCTCAACCGCGCATATTGCTTGATCAGATAAAGATCATCTTCATCCTGACCTTCTGTGCGTGGCTCCTGAAAACCTTGGAGCGTTTCCAGCCATTGGGCCAAATTAAATCTTAATCGGTCGTTACTCATCAGCACCTCCTTGCGTAATAGTGGTCTTCGATTTGAAAAACCGAACGCCAGAACAGTTGGTTTGTGAAATATGCTGCGCCACGGCTGTGATGTGCTTGAACATCATATTGCGATACGAAAACATACCATCGATGCATTCGATAATATGATCCTCGCCCTTGTATCTTTTTGTGATGACCATGCCGTCTCGGAATTTTGTGCTTGAGCCTTGGGATGCTTTTGCCAGAGGATTATCGTTTGGTTCGCCCTTGGTGTAATGATCCATCAACTGGCTAATGATATCCTCGCGATATCGGCTTTGAGGACATGTTTTCTTGAACACATACTTATATTCCGCCCGCAACAAATCGAGATCGCACAAGCGCAGGCGTGCATATTGGCGCACCAAATACAAATCCATGTTGTGCGGCTGGCTGTCAGCCAGTAGCTGTGACAAAAATTACCATGTTTGTTCTTCTTTCACGGTATAACCTCCTGTCGTCATACACGCTTCAGAACCATTCTTTATCAAGTTGTTTTCTCTGTATTTCTTCTTTTTCGACATTTCATCAGCTCCTATGTTTTTTGCCTGTAAGAAACAGGTCTGCAAAAACTTCAGAAAGTGACGAAAAAAAATGAGAGCCTTCTTTAAAATGGACTTCAGCAATAAACTAATGCTTTAGTTATCGCGGCCATTTTAAAGATCAGGACCTAATAGCACCTGTAAATACACCCATTCACGCCCAATAAACTGAGGGAAAAAAGCTCTGCTTTTTTGTGTTTGTATCTGATTTATGAGGTACGATATTGGCTATTTATGGGACTTATGCCCTGTTAAATGTATCTATGTATGTGGATATGTGCGGGGGTAGGATTTGAACCTACGACCTTCAGGTTATGAGCATTGTCCAAACAAATAACAACAACAAAACACAACTGACTATAACAATGGAATCAATGACTTGGCAAGAATGAAGTGTTGTAACTTATGGCACATTATTGCTGTTTCTTGGTGCCAACTGTGCCACCAGTGTGCCACGAAACAGCTAGATCCTCAAAAAGAATTCCTCCAGGAGTAATAAGCTGGAGGAATTTTTCGTATCTATGTTGCCGTTTCCATACACCGCTTGCTGCAACGTCTCGTGCATAATCTGCGAAGTCTTTGGGAGAACGACCAAGCGCACGTTGTACACCATCTGTTAAATGGGCATTACGTCCGTCTAGTACTGTAGAGAACAGATAATCCAGCATCCAAACGACATCCTTGGGTGCGCCAGAATTTTCAACTTCCTTGACGAAGCCATCATGTGGCACACCGATATATCTGATCTCACGCCCTGTTGCTTTGGATAGGTCTGCAGCTACATCTGCGATGGTCATGAGGCGT